>NZ_JAGDYP010000009.1 GCF_017565765.1 Capnocytophaga bilenii | reverse complement strand
TTAAGGTGGTTATAGTCAAAGGTCTCACCTCTTACCATTCCGAACAGAGCAGTTAAACCTTTTAGCGCAGATGGTACTACGGTTACGTGGGAGAGTATGTCGCCGCCTTCTTATAAAAGAGCAATTCTGATAATGAGTTGCTCTTTTTTTTGTTTGTGAATGGTGATTAGGTGTTAGACATTAGATTTGGATAGTGATATGGTATGTAAAGAAAAAGGCACGACCTGTAGCTCGTGTCAATGAAGATTAAGGAATACTTTAAAAGAGAATAAAAGTTATTCTTGTTTTTCTGTATTTTCATTTTTTTCTTCAGCAAGTTTAGCTTTTATTTTGCTTTCTATTTTTTCCTTGAGTTTCTTGCTAATACCTTTTTGTTTGCGCTCTTCTTCAAACTTTAGAAGTCGTTCTTTATGTTTTTCAAAACCTTCAATGAAAACACTTTCGTCAAGGGTTTCTGTTGCTTTTTGCACTGCATTGGTAAGACTTTCTAAAACGGCATTTTTTATCTCACGTCCTGAAAAACCATCTGAAATTTCGGCTAATTTTTTGCATAACTCTTCTTTATTAATCTCTGCACTAAAAGGTACTTTTGAGGGGATTGTAATATTAATAATCGCTTCTCGATTTTCTAGAGTAGGTAAATCGAAGTGGATGTGTTTGAGAATACGCGATTCAAAAGCTTTGTCATAATTGTCGGCTAAATTAGTAGCAAAGATAACAACCCCTTCAAAATTTTCTAAAAGAATAAGCATTTGGCTTCTGAGAGAGTTGATCGCTTGATCGGAGCTGTTAGATACGTTTTGGATACGTTTTCCTAAGAAAGAATCGGCTTCATCAAAAAATAGAACTGCATCGGCTTCTTTGGCAGCATTGAATGTCTTGAACAAGTTTTTAGGAGCATCACCCACATATTTAGACTCTATTTCAGCATAATTAACTGCCAAAATATTCTTGTTGGGCATTTTGGCTACAGCGTGCGATACCATTGTTTTTCCGGTACCAGGAGGTCCGTAAAAATTAAGGATAAGTTTAGGCTTGGCATCTACTTCAGCAAATCCCCAGTCCTCATAAATACGTTTTTGGTTTTCAAAAAGTTATCCAACTTGCTTATTATCAGTAAAAAAAAAATATGACTACACAACCTGAAAATATAAAAATAAAAAAAAGGCTCTACTTTACGTAAAGCCTTCCCTTTTCTTGCTCCCCCTACTGGACTTGAACCAGTGACCCTCTGATTAACAGTCAGATGCTCTAACCAACTGAGCTAAGGAGGAATGTTATGTCTTTCTCAAATGCGGTGCAAAGGTACAACTAATTTTGAAACCTGCAAATTTTTTGGCAGAAAAATATTAATTTTTTTTACCTTTATTTTCTATATAGTTAAAAATCAATGAAATAAAAAATAAAAAAGACTTCGCTAAAAGTAACAATTTTCGGCGAAGTCTCTGTTTTTTAGCAACAATTAGCTACTATTTATTATTTACAAAGTAGTGATAAAACCACGGAATAGTTTCAATACCCTTCAAAAAGTTGAAAATACCATAGTGTTCATTAGGCGAGTGTATCGCATCACTATCCAAGCCAAAGCCTAAAAGAATAGATTTGCTGCCCAATTCCTCTTCAAAAAGCGCTACAATAGGAATACTACCCCCAGAACGCACAGGAATAGGCTCTTTGCCAAAACTCTCTTTGCAAGCCATTACAGCAGCGCGATAAGCAGGTGTATCAGTAGGCGTTACATATCCCTGACCACCGTGATGAGGTGTAACCTTCACACGTACCCCCTCTGGAGCAATGCTTTCAAAGTGCTTGGTGAAAAGTTCTGTAATTTCGTGATTATCTTGGTTAGGTACTAAACGCATCGAAATCTTAGCATACGCCTTGCTTGGGATAACCGTTTTAGCACCTTGCCCTGTATAACCACCCCAAATACCATTCACATCAAGAGTGGGGCGTATAGAAGCACGCTCAGTAGTACTATACCCCGCTTCGCCATATACAGCATCAATATCTAATGCCTTTTTATAAGCCTCTAATGAGAAAGGAGCTTTAGCCATCTCATCTCGTTCAGCCTGCGAAAGCTCTTCTACCTTATCGTAAAAATGAGGAATAGTAATGCGATTATTCTCATCGTGCAACGAAGCAATCATCTTAGTAAGCACATTGATAGGATTAGCAACCGCACCACCATACAAGCCCGAGTGCAAGTCGCGGTTGGCACTAGTAACCTCTACCTCCACATAACTAAGTCCACGCAAGCCTGTTGTGATAGAAGGTGTATCATTAGCAAGCATACCTGTATCGGAAATAAGAATAATATCATTCTTAAGCTTCTCGTGGTTGCGTTTCACAAACCAACTTAGGCTTTCAGAACCCACTTCCTCTTCACCTTCAATCATAAACTTCACATTACAAGGTAGCACATTGTTTTTCACCATATATTCAAGCGCCTTTACGTGCATAAACATCTGCCCTTTGTCATCACAAGCCCCACGCGCAAAAATAGCCCCTTCAGGGTGAATATCTGTTTTTTTAATCACAGGGTCAAAAGGGTCGGATGTCCAAAGCTCAATAGGGTCAGCAGGTTGCACATCATAGTGTCCATATACCAATACTGTAGGCAAGGCAGGGTCTATTGTTTTTTCGCCATATACGATAGGGTAACCTGGTGTTTCACATATTTCCACCTTGTCGCAGCCTGCCTTTTCCAAGGCGTTTTTTACAGCTTCAGCTGTATTCAGCACATCTTGCGAATAAGCACTATCAGCACTGATTGAAGGCATTTTAAGTAGCTCAATCAATTCCGCAATAAAGCGATCTTTGTTCTCGTTGATATAATTTTTTACTGTATGCATATAATTTATAATTAACATTTTATAATATTGGCAGTTGTCTTATGACAAAAATTAGTTATTTTGTATTTGAAAAAAAGCTCTAAAAAAATAGTAACTTTCTGCAAAGATACAATAAATAAATGGATTATCCATTCTTTAAGTATAGGAAAAAAAGAATTTAAAAAAAATACTGTATCTTTGCGGTCTCAATAACTATTTTTGTAAATGACTTATTTCCTTCCTTTTTTGGCTGTCTTGCTGGGCTTTGCAGTTGTCTCCCTCTTCAAACTCTCTTCCCAGTGGTATATAAAATTATTGCTATCATTTAGTGGTGCTTTCTTGCTTGCACTTACTGTTTTTGTGCTGATTCCTGAAGTGTATCACCACGAAGAACACACTCACAATTTTAAACATATAGGCTTATTCATCATCATTGGTGTACTGCTGCAAATTGTATTAGAATTCTTTTCTCACGGCGCTGAGCACGGTCATTCGCAACATACAGTAGCACATCAGCATACAGTCTTTCCGCTTTCACTCTTTATTAGCCTCAGTATCCACTCTATTCTGGAAGGTTTTCCTCTTTCGCACGCACACAATCAGAACTTAGTCTATGGTATTTTTATGCACAAACTGCCCGTAGCTATTGTTCTAACTACTTTTTTTATCAATTCAGGTGTTGGTAAGTGGAAAACAACCTTCTTTTTACTATTTTTTGCACTAATGACACCGCTGGGAACGTTTCTGAGTGCGAATGTCCCTCAGTTAGGAGCCTATCATACTGAACTTTCGGGGATAGTCATTGGTATTTTCTTGCATATTTCTACAGTGATACTCTTTGAAAATGCTGAAGGACATCGCTTTAATTTATTAAAGTTTTTAACCGTTTGTATAGGTTTTGCTGTGGGGTATCTCAGTTAGAGAACCCCTACAACACTAAAACCTCATCTATAAACAACCACGCATCACCCCCTTTGGGCGGTGTTTTTACATTCTTTAGCTTAACCCTTACATAACGACTCTCTTTGGCGGCAAATTTTAGCACAAAATCCTTTAGTGAAGCTTTTCCTCTGATTTCACAAGGCACTTCTTTTGCAGCTACCTCTTCATAACGCTTGCCGTCTGCCGATATTTCTACCACTATTTTTACAGGAAAGTAAATCCCCGATGATTGCGCGTCCATTGCACCTACACGCACCTCACTGACTGTTGTTGCAGCCCCTAAATCAATTGTCATTTCAACATCATCACCCAGCCAACCTAACCATTGCCCATCGTGGAAATCCTTCGTGCCACGCACTATATTGGTAAGCGTTCCAGCTCCTTGTCCCCCATACTTTTTATGATAAGGTACCTTATAATGCACTTCTTTGTTCATAGCTTTATGAAATGTAATCTCCCCTGTAGTAATTGTAGTTGAAAAATTTCCCTGCATTACCGCTGCATTATAAGTAGTTGTTCCCTCGATGGCAATAGGCGCTGTATAACGCTGCCCTTTATTTATAGACACACCGCCAAGTGCATACTTTATTTCGGCAGTAGGCACTTCGCAATCCAAGTGCAAATATACCTTCCCATCTTTATTTTCCACCGTAGGCACTACTTGGTACATCGAGCGCGAATAGTTGATGCCCATTGCATCCATTCGAGGCATAAAACGCTCTACACGCCCCATAAAATCCTCCCAATTTTTCAACTTACTATCCGTCCAAGCAATTTCCGAAAGCGCTAATAGTCGTGGGAAAATCATATATTCTGAATGCGATGTGGTTTCTACGTGTTCAGCCCACAAATTAGCCTGTACTCCTAATACTCCTGCTTGTTCTTGAGCCGAAAGCTTATCCTTCTCTAAGTTATAATGATACAACTGCTTCAGCGGCAAATAGCCCCCATTTGCCAGCGGCTCATAATCGGGTAATCCCTGATAATGATTGATATAACAATCACTCGTCAGTACCAGCTTATTACCTTGTGCCAACGCTTGTTTGCCAACCTCTATGCCACGCCAATTCATCACTACGGCATCCTTAGCCAATCCTTCTTCTACAATCTCGTCCCAGCCCACCAAAGTTCTACCTTTAGAAACCAAAAAATCATTCACTCTATTGATGAAATAACGCTGCAGCTGATGTACATCTTTCAAATGATATTCTTTCATCCGCTGCTTACACTTAGGGCAACGCTCCCATTCGGTATGAGTAGCTTCATCGCCCCCAATGTGAATGTATTTGCTTGGGAAAAGCTCCATCACTTCCGTAAGAACCCCTTCAATAAACTCAAAAGTCTCCTCCTGACCTGCACAATAAATATCTGTAATAGGCCACACAGCCCCTGAAGGCACCCCAATAGGGCGTTTGTGGCACGAAAGTTCGGGGTAAGCCGCAATAGCACTCATCACGTGTGCAGGCATCTCTATTTCGGGCACAATTGTAATCCCTCTTGATGAGGCGTACCTCACCATCTCATCAATATCCTCCTGAGAGTAATACCCGCCGTATTTTTTAGCGCCCTTAGCTATCGCATCAGCATCGTTGGGCACACGTTCGTCCCACAATTTATCCTCTTGGTCTACACGCCACGCCCCTACTTCCGTTAGTTTTGGATATTTCTTGATTTCAATACGCCACCCTTCATTATCTACCAAGTGCAAGTGTAGCACATTGAGTTTCAGTAGTGCCATACGGTCTAATGTTTTAAGGATATATTCCTTGGGGAAAAAATGCCGAGCCACATCCAGCATCAGTCCACGCCATTGGTGAGCAGGAGCGTCCTCAATGGTTACGGCAGGAATCACCCACTCGCGCCCCTTAATCTTGTGTTCCACTTCAGACGGGAACAATTGTCGCAACGTTTGCAACCCATTCCGAATTCCCTCAACATCACTTGCCTTGATGATTACCTTATCCCTATCCGAAGAAAGTATATAGCCCCCTGCAGGCAGCGTTTTGTCCAATGACAATTCCATATAATTACGCTTTGCTCTTTCTTTTTTAGGACGAGCAGACATCAGCTGCAATTCTTCGGCAAGGAGATACAACGGCAACAAAAACGCGGTTGTGTCACGCACGACAAACCTTGTTTCATCGTTAAATACAAAGTAACCCTCACCCATTTTCACCGAAAGAGGTTTTGGGATAATGGTAAGGTCTTTTTCGGTAAAAGTCGCCTCTTTTTTAGGCGATTGGCAAGCTGCTACTCCCAGCAACAGCAAGCCTATCAATAATATGTTTTTCATCATTTATAGTATTTAGCCACAAAGATATAAAATAATGTTGAATTTTGAATTCTGAATTCTGAATTTTGAATTTTGAATTGTGAAGCGCATAGGCTTCACATACTCGGCTGCGCCGACTTTCCTTCGTCACATACTCGGCTGTGCCAGCTCGCCGACTTTCCTTCGCTCATCCTTCGCTGAACCTTCGCTGAACCTTCGCTGAACCTTCGCTCATCCTTCGTCACATACTCGGCTGTGCCAGCTCGCCGACTTTCCTTCGCTGAACCTTCGGTGGGGGAATTATGAATTTTGAATTCAAAAAAACTCTTCTAACGTTATTTTAAAAATATTTTTTGTTTTTTTTAAGTTGTTTTTAAAATTTTGTTGTATATTTGTAGCCTGATTAACCATTATGTTTTTAAATAAAAAAATGAAAAAATTACTTACTATTGTAGCACTAAGTGTGGCTTGCAGCTTGCAGGCACAGAAGCAGCCTGTGGATTATATCAATCCGATGATTGGTACGTCTAACTTTGGGGCTACGCACCCTGGTGCTGTTGTGCCTCGCGGGATGCTGAGTATTTCGCCTTTTAACGTTGCCTTTGATACTACGGGTGAAAAAAATCTGTTGGAAAAAGACAGCCGATGGCTCTCTAATCCTTATGTAAATGAAAATAACTTTTTTACTGGCTTTACACACGCTAACCTAAGCGGTGTGGGTTGCCCCGATTTAGGCGTAATTATCAGTATGCCTACCACGGGGGCTCTTGAAGTAAATCATTTAAAATACGGCTCTACCTATAAAAATGAGATAGCCAAAGCAGGATACTACAGCAACGAACTTACAAAATATGGTATAAAAACAGAAGCTACTGCTGCTACCCGCTCAGGAATTACACGTTATCACTTCCCCAAAGGTGAAGCCAACTTGCTCATCAACTTAGGCTTGGGGCTTACCAATGAAAAAGGTGCTATGCTCAAATTCGTCTCTCCTACTGAAGTAGAAGGGATGCGTATGGTAGGCTCATTCTGCTACAACAGTCCGGAATCAGCCTATCCTGTTTATTTTGTGGCAAAAGTTAATAAAGCAGCTCCTTCTTATGGCATATGGCAACAACCAGAAGTGCACAAAGGAGTAGAAGCCCAATGGATGTGGTACAATGGACAAGTACGCCTGAAAGAACAGTTTGCACGCGAGGTAGTAGGCGATAGTATAGGGGCTTACTTCCGTTATCAATTTGATAAAGAAGAGACTGTGGAACTAAAAGTAGGAATTTCATATGTGAGTATTGCTAATGCCCGCGAAAACTTATATCGTGAGATTGGCGACAAGAGCTTTGATGAGGTATATGCGACAGCACGTATCAACTGGAACGATGCTTTGCACGCACGTGTAGAAGGAGGTACTGAAGACCAAAAAACTATCTTCTATACAGGATTGTATCACGCCTTGTTGCACCCTAATTTGCTAAATGATGTGAATGGTGATTTTCCTGAAAATAGCACGAATAAAATTGGGAAAAACAAAGAGCGTTACACTGTGTTCTCATTGTGGGATACTTACAGAAATTACCACCCCTTGATGACCTTGCTATATCCCGACCAACAGCTGCAAATGGTGCGCACGATGCTTGATATTTATAAAGAAAGCGGCTGGCTGCCTAAATGGGAACTCAACTCTACCGAAACCTTTACAATGGTGGGCGACCCAGCAAGTATTGTGATTGCCGATACTTACTTGCGTGGGCTTACTGATTTTGACATCCATACAGCCTACGAAGCGATGCTAAAAGGAGCTAATACGCTGGAAGACAATCCTATTCGCCCAGGGGTAGAAGAATATTGGAAAAATGGTTATTTGAGTGTAGATGGCGGTATAAGAGGTCCTGTATCTACCACTCAAGAGTATAATATCGCTGACTTTGCAATTGGGCAATTGGCTAAAAAATTAGGCAAAAAGGCTGATTACGAGCGTTTCAACAAACAGGCTTATACTTATAGAAAACTATTTGATAAAGAAACACACCTATTGCGTCCTCGTTATGCAAATGGTACTTGGTATGCGCCTTTTAACCCTGAAAGTGGTGCTAATTTTGAAGAAAATGTAGGCTATATAGAAGGAAATGCTTGGCAATACGTGTATATGGTAACACACGATGTAAAAGGTATGATACAGCTAATGGGCGGTGAAAAGCCTTTTGAAGCACAATTAGACCGCATTTTTGATACCAAACAATACGATATGGCAAACGAACCTGATATTGCTTATCCTTATTTGTACAATTACTTGAAAGGTAAAGAATGGAAAACCCAACAAAAGGTAGATGAGCTTATTAAAGAATATTTCCAAAACAAACCAGCGGGCTTGCCAGGTAATGACGATACAGGCGTAATGTCGGCTTGGTTGGTGTACGGAATGATGGGATTATACCCAGTGAGCCCTGCTGAGCCTCTTTATACACTCACTTCGCCAAAGTTCAACAAAATTACCTTGCGATTAGATGAAAACTATTACCCTAATGGCGAATTGGTAATAGAAAGTAATGCTTCTGACAAGAATATTTACATTCAGCAAATATACGTAGATGACAAGCCTTTGAAAGGGTATTTCATTAGTCAAGATGATTTGCGTGCTGCAAAGAAGATACGTTTTGAGCTTAGAGAAAGCCCTCTTAAATAATAATCCAATTATTTGGTAGTTGTAATTTATTTTGTACCTTTGCATAAGAATTGGAATTATTGAATGGTAATTTGAGCCATCTAAAATTATAAAAACAATGGAAATTCAAGGACGTATTTTAAAGATAGGACCCGTACAAACAGTGGGGGCTAATGGTACTTTTCAGAAACGTGAATTGGTGCTTGTTACTGAAGAACAATACCCACAATATTTGCCAATAGACTTTGTGCAGGAAAAGTGTAGCCTTTTGGATAATTTTCAGCCCAACCAAGTGGTAAAGGTTAGCATTAACTTGCGCGGGCGCGAATGGACAAATCCGGCGGGAGAAGTGAAATATTTTGTAAGTATACAAGCTTGGCGTATAGAAAGTGCTGATATGCAACAAGGTTATGGACAGCCACAAGGCGGGTATCCGCAACAAGGCTACGCTCCACAAGGGTATGCGCAACCGCAAGGCTATGCTCCACAAGGGTATGGACAACCGCAAGGCTATGCTCCACAGGGTTATGCACAGCCACAAGGCGGCTATCCGCAACAAGCTTTTGGGCAACCACAACAAAGCTTCGGGCAACCGCAACAAGCCTTTGGGCAACCCCAGCAAAGTGCTCCTGCAATGCAACAAGTGCCACCAGTAGCACCACCGTCATCGCCTGTAGATGATGATGCTGATGATTTACCATTTTAGTAGATTATTTTGTACTTTTGCCACCGATTAAATATTGGTACAATTGAAGAATACATTAAAAACATACCTTATAAAAGTTTTATTTGCTGTTGCTCCGTTGGTATCGTGGCTAATGGAGAGTGTAGTTACTTTGTGTATGTGGTTATACAAAACGCTTTGCTATGCAGCTAAAGGGGTATGGGTATTGGTAGTAATAGCGATACTCGCAATACCACTACTTGTGTATTCATTACGAGGCAGAAGCAGAAAGTTTTATATAAGATGCTTTCTTATCCCTACAACTATAGGGGTGGGAAGCATCTTTTTATTGATATTGCTTATTTATTTAGGGGTATTTGGTACGTTGCCTACAAAACAAGATTTGAAGGACTTACGACAAGCCGAAGCGAGTCTTATCTACGACTGCAACGAAGAGTTTATAGGTAAGTTCTATATCTTCGACCGCACGAAAATTGAATATAAAGACTTTCCTCCATACCTCATCAATGCCCTAATAGCTACCGAAGATGAACGTTTTTACGAGCATAGTGGGGTAGATATTAAAAGCTTGTTTAGAGTATTCTTCAAAACGCTCTTGCTGCAAGATGACTCTTCGGGTGGAGGTAGTACCTTGACGATGCAATTGGCTAAAAATCTTTTTGGCAGGGAACAACGTTACGGCAAACTCACAATGCCTGTGCATAAACTCAAAGAAATGATTATTGCGCGGCGCATAGAAAAAGTATATTCCAAAGAAGAAATCATTGCTTTATATCTCAATACGGTGCCTTTCAGCGATAATACCTATGGTATAGAGAGTGCTTCGTGGCGTTTTTTCAGTAAGCCCGCCCGCGAGCTGACACTCAATGAGGCTGCTACCCTTATTGGCACCCTAAAAGCAAATTACAATTACAACCCTCGTACAGCAACCAAACGAAGCCAAGATAGGCGCAATACCGTTTTGGCAAAGATGAAAAAAAATGGGATGCTATCGGAGAACGATTACAATAATTATAGCAAAGATAGCCTAAAAGTTCACTACAACCCTATTGCAAGTAATGGAATTGCTCTCTACCTACGAGAGCAAATCAGATTGCAATTGCCTGAACTGCTTAAAGATATTAAAAAAGAAGATGGTACACCTTATAATATCTACAGAGATGGCTTGCGCATCTATACTACCATTGATAAAACAATGCAAGAATACGCCGAAATAGCTGTTAGAAAGCATTTAGAACGATTGCAAAAAGAATTTGAACAGGCTTATGGCAAGAAAGCTCCTTGGAACTTAGATAATGCGTGGCTTAAGCAAGAAGCTAAGCGGTTGCCTATATATAAACAGCTTAAAGAGCAGGGCAAAACAGATGAACAAATATGGGAACTGCTAAGTGAAAAGAAAGAAATGGACTTATCGTTCTATGAAGAGGATAAAAACCAATTGCATAGCACTTTGGATAGCTTATCGTTCTTCTCGCGTTTGCTCAATACAGGCTTTGTAACTGTTGACCCACAATCTGGAGGAGTAAAAAGCTATGTAGGAGGGATTGACTTCGAGCACTTTAAATACGACCATATCCTGCAAAGCAAGCGGCAAGTAGGTTCCATTTTCAAGCCTATAGTATACGCTACTGCCTTAGAGGGAGGAATGCCCGTATGCACTCACTTTTCACCACGCGCCCTCACCTACGCCGATTACAAATATTGGTCTCCTAAAAATGCTTCAATAACAGATGATGACCCCTATACATATTACTCCGTAGGAAAAGCGTTGCGCGAATCGCTAAATACTATTGCTGTGCAGGCATTGTTTTATGCAGGCTTAGATAACGTAATTGCTAAATCTAAAGCTATGGGTATCACTACCTCTTTGCCTAAAGTGCCTTCAATAGCTTTGGGTTCGGCAGAACTTCCTGTGATAGAAATGGCAAAAGCTTTTACTACTTTTGCCAATAACGGAGTGCCTTCACATCCTTATTTCATACAAAAAATAGTAAATAAAAAAGGAGTTGTAATATGGGAGTATCACCCTAAAAAAGAAGAAGCTGCCTTACAAGAAGCTACTGCACAAAAGATGATAGAACTAATGCGTGCTACTGTTAATGCAGGTACAGCTGCCCGTATGCGTAGCCAATATGGGCTTACCAACGACCTCGCAGGGAAAACAGGTACTACTCAGGACAATAAAGACGGCTGGTTTGCAGGGTTATTGCCCAACCTTGTAATGATTAGCTGGGTGGGGAATGACAAGCAAATAGGCTTCAGAAGTACCCGTATTGGGCAAGGAGCTAATTCAGCACTTCCCATAGCAGCCCTATTTGTGCAACAACTAAACCGCAATAAGAAATTCAGCAAGCTCACGAGGGCTACCTTCACTGTCCCCGATGAGATAAAAGAAGAAATTATAGCTTGTGATGCCGAAGTGCACGAAGGCTTTTTTGACCGACTGCTGAGTTCCCCTCCTAAAGATACCATAAGAGCTGGCGAATTGCATTACCGTATCTACGAACGCAGCGGTAAACTACACGATATAGACGATGAAGAAGTTATATCTATAGAAGATCTCAACGCCCCAAATAAACCTAATAAAGACAAAGAAGAAGAGCAACAACCTAAGAAGAAAGGGTTCTTCAATCGCATTTTTGGTAATTAATCAAGGGTATAGTTCTTGTAATTGCGCCACTTTTCAATACACAGCTGCATATCTTCAGGCAGCACACTGTCAAATCGCATATATTGATGAGTAATAGGATGTTCAAACCCTAAGGTTTTGGCGTGCAACGCTTGGCGCGGAAGTACCGCAAAACAATTCTCTACAAACTGTTTATACTTCGCAAAAGTAGTCCCTTTTAGCACTTTGTCTCCACCATAACGCTCATCGTTGAACAGCGTATGACCAATATGCTTCATATGCACGCGTATTTGGTGCGTACGCCCCGTTTCCAAACGGCACGATACCAAAGTAACATACCCAAAACGCTCCAATACCTTGTAATGCGTAACAGCTTCTTTGCCGTGCGAGCCATCTTCAAAAACAGCCATTTGCAGCCTATCTTTCAAGTGCCTACCTATATGCCCGCGCACTGTTCCTTCATCTTCGGCTATATTGCCCCATACCAAGGCAATGTATTCACGTTCGGTAGTTTTGTTGAAAAACTGTTGCGTGAGGTGCAGCATAGCCTCTTCAGTTTTAGCCACTACCAGCAACCCGCTAGTATCTTTATCAATGCGATGCACCAATCCAGGGCGATTACTACTATTGTTAGGCAAATTTTCAAAATGATATACCAGCGCATTGATAAGCGTTCCGCTATAGTTTCCGTGTCCCGGGTGTACAACCATACCCGCAGGCTTATTCACTACCAGTAGCTGCTCATCTTCATATACGATATCTAAGGCAATATTTTCAGCCACCAACAAATCTTCGTGAGGAGGATGCGCAAAAAGCACCTTTACCTCATCGTTAGCTTTCACGCGGTAGTTAGATTTTACAGGGCTTCCATTTACAAATATATTCCCCTGTTTGGCAGCCTGTTGTACTTTGTTGCGAGTAGCATTCTCTACAAAGTTCATCAAAAATTTATCCACTCGCAATGGTTCTTGTCCTTTGCCAGCCTTGAAACAATAATGCTCATAAAGCTCATTACCTACTTCCTCATCGGGTAGTAGTTCATCGTAATCGTCTTGTTCGTATGTCATTATTCGCCTATCAGTTCTTCAATTGGAATTTCACTCGGGATACTGTCATTATCTTTATTCTCCAAGCCATTGCCGCAAATAAGGTCTATGCGCGAAGTTTTCACTAATTTTTCCCCTGGCAATACGGGTTTGCCGTTGTGTTGCAGTTCCAGCACCATATCCTTGCCAATATCATCTACATAAGTAATATTGCCAATAGTAAGCCCTACCGATTGCAAAGTCGCTTCAGCATTGCGGCGTGTAACCTGTATTACCTTAGGTACTGTTACCTTGTGATAGCCCGTAGGGTTAATATTTAGGTATATTTTTCGGTTCTCTTTTACCCGCTCGTTAGGCTCTGGACTTTGGCTAATGACTGCCAAAGGCGGATATTTAGGGTCGTATTCAGTCGAATCGAGTACCTCATAGCGCAGGTGTTCTTTTTCAAAAAGAAGCTGCACCTCAGTAAGCGTTTTTTTCGTAAGGTCGGGCACTACGATATACTTTCCGTGATCAGTATAATAATCTAAGAGGTGAAGGGTAGCCCACACCAGCAAGGCAAAGGCTACTACGCCTAATAGCAGCTGCCCTAAGAGTTTTTGGAATATCTTTTTCAACATCTATTTTCTTAATTTTCTACTTTATCTTTTTCAAAAGGTGCAAAAGCAAGAGTTTGCGAAAGCGATAAGCAAGTACTAAACATTACAGCACCCCAAAATCCAAATACTTGAAAGCCCTCTACCAATTGTGCCGCCAATAGCACAATAATAGCATTGATAACCAACAAGAAAAGACCCAATGTCATAAACGTAATAGGCAATGATATCAGCGTAAGTATAGGGCGTACCACTATATTTAGCACCGATAACACCAAAGCCACCCATAATGCCGATTCGTAATTCTGTATCTCAGCGCCAACACGTAGGCTACCCAACAAAAATACTATCGTAGCCGTAACAAATAATCCTATAATGTATCGCATAAAAAATGAATAGTTTTATCGTAAAATTCAGTAGGGTTTTGAGCGTGAAGCCAGTGTCCAGCTTTGCTCACCTGCTCAATTACAGCGTTAGGAAAGTGAGTGTATATCAATGCTTCATCTTCAGGCATCACATATTCAGAAAACTCACCTTTTAGGAAAAGCGTTTTGCCGTCATACACATTGCCAGCAGGCAGCTCAGCCCCTATTTCACTTTCGTTATTGATAAGAGACGACAAGTTCAAGCGCAAGCCCAAGCGCTCCTTGCTTTCCCAATAAAGATTTTTAAGCAAAAACTGACGTACCCCCCAGTCGCTCACATACCGCTCCAACTGCTTTTCAGCCTCCGAACGCGAGTGCAGCGTGTCAAAATTAAGTGAAGCCAAGCCTTGCAAAAACTGCTCGTGATGTGGCGGGAAAAACTTAGGCGACATATCAGCAACAATGAGCGAAAGCACCTTATTAGGGTGCTCGGTAGCAAAAAGCATCGCCGTTTTGCCACCCATAGAGTGCCCCATTAGGTGAAAAGCCTTCAAGTGATGCCCTTCGGCATATTCCAGCAAGTCAGCCACCATCAGCGGGTAGCTAAAATCATCACTATGGAAGCTACGCCCGTGGTTGCGCTGGTCTACCAAATGCACCTGAAAACCCGCTGCGGCATACTGCAAACCCAGTGTACGCCAATTGTCGGACATCCCTAAAAATCCGTGTAATATAATAAATGGCGTCCCTTCGCCTATAATTTGTGAGTGAAGCATATTTTTAGTTTTTAGTCCCCAGTTATTAGTTTTTAGATTATGAGTCGCACAACCAATTCATAATTCATAATTCAAAATTCATAATTACTCCGTGTTGTTCTCACAATCTCTAACGCACTTACCTTCTTTGTTGATAACAAAACTTTTATCGCCTATATACACCCGTGTTTCGGTGCGATTGTAAATAAAAGGCTCTATTTTGTCGTATTTCACAGGCAGTAGCTCCTTGCCTTCGTAGCTATACAGCCCCCATTTGCCATTGCGGTGGTTCACTTGTATAGTGCCACTATTCCATTGGTCATCGTCTATATATGTATATTCGTCTTCAGGCACAATTACAGCCCCCTTATTGTTCACAACCGAAAAGCTCCTATTGCGGAAAGTTTCTATAAGGTTTGCTTTATCTTTCAGAAAATTAAGCATATCGTAGAAAGGTGGCAATATCGTTCTGCCGTCAAGGGTAAAAATACCTCTTTTACCATCAATACTTACAAAAACAAGACCATTTTCTATATGCACTTCGTCATATATTACAGGAATTATCACCTTGCCACTTTTGCTGATAAGCCCCATACGACTATTGTTGCCCACCTGAGTAAGTCCGTGCTGGGTTTTGCCTATAAACTCATAATACACCTCCCAACCTTTTTTGTTGGTTTTATAGAGGTTTTTCAGCTCTTCGGCGCCATATACACATTCGTTATTTTTGTTGATAGTGATAGCCGTACCATACATATACACCATCGCCTCGCCATTCTCTTCAAAAGGCGTAGCCATAGAGTACTGAAACGGAATAACCACCTTACCCAGCGTGTTGATATAGCCCCATTTGTCGTCTTTTTTCACCGCAGCCAGTCCGTTGTAAAAGTCGTCAGCTTGGTCGTATTCCAAGCCAATAACCTCGCGCCCATCTTTATCAACAAAGCCATATTTGCGATTTTTCATCACCCGCGAAAGACCGTCCTTAAAGCGATGCGCTTCGTGGTATTCAAAGAGCGTATGCAGTTCGCCATCCCTGCCTACGAAGCCCCATTTGTAATCTACGCACACAGGGGCAGCATTGCCGTAAAAAGGATAAGCATAATGAAAGCGGTAAGGAATCACCAGTTTGCCTTTGGTATCTATAAAGCCATAACCTTTGTCGTAGAAGCCCGCAATAGCCAGTCCGTGGCTAAAATAATCAACCGCATCGTATTTTAGGGGGATTACGAGTTTTCCTTTTTCGTTTACGTAGCCCCATTTGCCGTCATTCATTACGGCGCATAAGCCCTCATTAAATCCAAAAGGACTTACCAGTTCATATTGTTGTTCCCAATCTTTTTTTTGAGCCAGCATTGTTGTTACCAACAAACAGCACAAAACGGATAAGAAATTTTTCATTGTGGAATATTTTCGGCAAAGATACGAAATAATTATTAAAGCTTAACGATTAAAGGTTAAAAAATAGTTGTTAGTCTTTTCATCCCATACTCATATTTGAGTTACTCCACCGAACAATCAGCGAAGGAAAGTCGGCGAGCTGGCGCAGCCGAGTATGTGACGAAGGTTGAGCGAAGGATGAGCGAAGGATCAGCGAAGGATGAGCGAACAATAAGTAGCCAAGTATGTGAAGCCCGTGCGGCTCGCACCGAAAGATAAAAGCCTGTGTGGCTTGCACCTCTTTGGCAAAGATTTTGTGGGACAAAAATGATTAACAATAAAATCCACAAAAATGAAAAAAATCCTGTTCATACCCCTTTTTCTGTTACATTACTTACTCCCTGCACAAGTAGCCGAACTTACCCTGATTGATGCCCTCACAAAACGACCCATTCCCAATGCCGAAGTGTATTATACCACCTCGCTCAACGGCACCATTACCAATGAAGAAGGCAAAGCAAAAATTACGATAGAACCCGATACCCTTACCCTAAGCCATATAGGCTATATGAGTAAGAAAATACTCACAATCAATACTCTGACAAGCACAACCCTCTATCTCAATCCACAAGAAATACAACTTGAAGAAGTGGTGTTATACAACTACGATTTAAAGAAAAAAATAAAGTACGTTTTAGAAAATTATCACAAGCTGTACGACACCAAAGCCAAAATATTGGAATGCACTTATAGAGAAAAAACCACCAAAAACAGCAAACTCATACGCCTTTACCAAAACCAGCTAAATTGGTGGAGCAAAGATTATGTGTTCCGTTTTAAAGAACCTCTAAACAAGTTTATTCAAATAGAATTAAAAAACACCGATTATGCCAAGATTATTGGCGAAGAAGAAGATATAGCCAACGGATTGGCATTAGAACAGAAAACCCTGATGATGTACCTGCATTTAAGTCCGTATTTAGTGTTTTTGAACAATGCCCAAACCATTGATATTAAAAAAGTAGAAAAAGACAACCAATACACCATCGTAACCTTCGATGCCTATATTGAAAAAGTACACTTAAAGGTGTTTGATTCGGTTATTTACTTTGATAATCACAGCGGAGCCATCAAGAAAATCGTTTTCAATCAGCCCCTTTCAGAAACAATTGAAAGAGTATCAAGAAAATCAAAAATCCCCTGCAAATCAACCACAGAATTTGCCACTTGGGAACTCACATTTACCCCGTATAACAACAAAATGCTATTCAGTTCATTTGCTGTAAAAGCCAAAGTAAACGTAGAAATAGAAGGAAAAACATACACCATTATTTCCGAAGAAAACTTCCTGCGTACAGGCACTCAAGACAAACACATCAAGAAAGAAAACAGGATAAATATAGAAAATCCTTTCTTTGAATACACCCCTCCTCACAAGCAAGGCGAAGCCAAATATATACTCACCACAGAAGAAGAAGAATTTATAAAACAATAAACATATACGATTCAAAAATAATCGCTATATTTGCGCCCTATTAAAAACAAATAAGCTAATGAACTTAAAAAGAGAATTATTCACAGCTTTCTTCTTGCTACTAACATTTTGTATATCAGCACAAAACGTTGAGGTGAAGGGAGTTGTAAAAGATGAAAAAGGCGACCCTTTATTTGGAGTACTCATCTTGAAAAAAGGTACTCAGCAAGGCGCAGCTACTGATATGGACGGGAAATACTCGTTGCAGGCGCAAGTAGGCGATGTATTAGAATACACTTTTTTGGGGATGCAAACCCTTAGCCGCAAGGTTACAGGCAATGCAACCATCAATGTAGTACTAAAAGATGATGTACAACAATTAGACGAAATGGTGGTAACAGGCTATGGTACCCGCAAGGTAGCCAGCAAAACTGTAGCTTCAGTTGCCCAAGTGCAAGGCAAAGAAATTGCAGAAACCCCCAATGCGAGCTTAGCCGATGCTTTACAAGGGCGTATCGCTGGGATGGTTGTCAATACTCGAGGCGCTTCGGGGCGACCTGGTAGTACTGGCGAAATCTTGATACACGGCTTTAATAACTACCAAAGTTTGTTTATGCGAAATGCACCTTCTTCTTATCCACTTATTATTATGGACGGAATAGCTGTAAGCGAAAGTGTATTTAGCAACTTCAATTCCTCTGATATAGAAAGTATTACAGTACTAAAAGACGCAGCTTCTACTTCTATCTATGGTTCGCGAGCTGCCAATGGGGTAATCCTTATCACCACCAAGCGCGGGCGCAACAACGAGCGTACTAATATCACTATCAGCCACCAATTGGGCTTCTCGGCTCTTACCAGTGCAAGTAGCGATTTCTTCGATAAAATGATGACTTCGGAAGAATACCTAAACTTTTGGGCAGCTAAAGATGCCCGTTCGGTAAGAAATGCCGCAGGTATCACAGGCAGCACCGATGCCGATACCAGAGCTGCTGTAGAAAAAATATTGAGAGAAAACCCTTATAATACTCGTTGGGATAAGGTATTCTACCGCAATTTTGTACCACTCACCCGCACCGATGTATCAGTGTCGGGCGGTACAAATAGTACCTCCTACTATCTATCAATGGGGTACTTTAATCAAGAAGGTTCTTTAGTACCTGCTGATAGCTATAAGCGTTATACCCTCAACGGAAGCATCGATACCGAAATAACCAAATGGCTTAAAACAGGACTTTCATTTTCGGTAGGTCACAGCGAACGCGAAAGTGGTGGTACTCAAGACCAACCGCGTATCACAACGCTGCCTATGCTTACTCCCTATGATGCAAACGGCAATGAAAAAGAATTTATTGCCAACCCTATACTGAAACGTACACAATACGGCTTCTATCACCCTAATTATTATGGTAAAAAGCACCCTTCAGAAAGCTATGGAGATGATTTCCTCCCAACTATCTATGTAGCACTCACACCAATTAAGAATTTAACCTTTCAATCAAAGGCAGGGTTGCAATACTCTTCTGGTAGTTCTGAACGCAAAGAGTTACCTTCATTCTTGATATATAAAGGTCCTTCTACTCCTATACTTACCGATAGACCTTACACTTATAATGGTAGCGGACGTGATTTGCGCAAAACCATCACCAATACGATGGAGTATAGGTTTTTGTTGGGGCTTCATCACAGCTTCGACTTCCTGATAGGACAAGAATCTATAGAAAACGCTTCGCAAACACTTGGCGTAACTACCTTTGGGCAGCCTTCTGATGCTCTTTCTATGTTAGGACACGGTATAAAAAACATTAAAGTAGAAGACGATAAAAGCAAAAGCACTTTCAATTCATACTTTGCTCGTTTAGAATATAATTACCGAAATCGCTACTTTTTAGATTTATCAGCAAGACGTGATGGTTCTTCTTCCTTTGGGCGCGATAATCGTTATGCCAACTTTTGGGCTATAGGGGCAATGTGGAAACTAAAACAAGAAGCTTTCTTAAAAGATATATCTTGGCTTACCGACCTAAATTTGCGCTTCAGTACCGGTATCTCTGGAAATGCTGGTGGAGGTGGTTATAGTCACCTTACTACTATTGACCCCGATACCTACTACAACGGACAAATGGGCTATACAGTAAAGAACTTAGGAAACCCTCATTTGCGTTGGGAAGAACAAGGGAAAACTACTATAGGACTGAATGTAGTTATTGCTCGTGCTACTTCATTCAATATAGAATATTACAATCGTTCTACTTATGATATGCTTACTTATAGGCGTACCAATACTACCAGCGGTAGCGAACAGGTGTACGACAATGCTGGCGGTATGCGAAATAGCGGTATTGACTTTACGTTCTCTTCAGTAGTGTATAGAAGTAAAGACGAAAATTGGACAATACGCCCTTATTTCAATATGAACTATAACAAACAAGAGCTTACAGCTTTGTTTGGCAAAAAAACTTCGGAAGCTACCAGCAGTGGTATAGGTTATAAATTGGGCAGTCCGTTAGAATTTACAGCGGTATTGTTTAAAGGAATAAATCCGCAAACGGGTGAAATAGAATACTATAAACCAGGTACCGACCGTATGGAAATGCGCACCGATGATAATGATGTAACTACGCAGTACGATTCTGAAAAGCTGATACAAACCACAGGCAAGAAGCTACAAGCTCCTGTAAATGGTGGTTTTGGTTGGAATATCGCCTATAAAGGCTTTAGCTTAGATATGAGCTTTGCTTTCTCATTGGGCAGATATATGAAAAACCAAGATATGTATAACACCGAAAACCCAGGTAGGTTTGGTATGGCTAATATAAGCAAAAATGCTTTAGATTATTGGAAAAACCCAGGTGATGTAACACGCCACCCCAAAATCACCAGCCCTGCATTTATATACGGCAGCGATTCTCGCTTGATACAAAAAGCTGATTTTATGCGTATGAAGAGTGTATCGCTAAGCTATCGCTTGCCTAAAGAGGTGATAGACCAAGTGAAGTTCTTCAATGGAATACGTATCTACGGAACGGCTCGTAATATATTTACCCTTACTAACTATGAAGGTGCTGACCCTGAATACAACGCTTCTATAGCTATAGGGGGGTATCCTCCTACTCGCCAATTTACTATGGGGGTAGAACTTAACTTTTAAAAATAAATAAAATGAAAGGAATTTATAGAATCATTATATCAGTATGGGTAGCTATGCTACTTAATAGCTGCTTTAGCTTAGACCAAGAACCTTATAAAGAGCCCATACACAAAAACACTTTTGCTTCACCTCGTGACGCTCAGTATTGGGTGAATGGTATGTATAGCTTATTGCGCTCTAATATCTACGGCAAGCCTATGTATGCAAGTGACTTCCAAGCCGATTTCCTAAATGCAACAAGGCATTCTGTAGGTAGTGATGATGTTTTGAACTTGCACAATTGGAACTTACTTACCTCGTCCAACGAAACGCTGGCTTCTATATGGATGCGTTATTTTGCAGCAATTCGCAATATTAATATAGGCATTGATGGTATCCCTAATATTACTATCGCTTCAGGCAATGTTACTGCTACTACCGAGGTGAAACATAATTTGGGTGAGCTTTATTTGGCACGTGCTTATTACTATACTTATTTGGTTACGCACTTCTGCCCTGCTTATAGTGAAACTTCACCTTATGGGCTACCTATTTTAGACCATTTTATAGAGGCTGATTTTCCACCACGCAGCAGTGTAAAACAAACTTACGACTTTATACTAAGCGATATTGCTAAGGCTGAACAACGCCTTAATGATGTAACAGGAAGGGCAGGTAAAACAACATTTAGCAAAGATGCCGTAGCAGCACTTAAGGCACGCGTATTGTTATACAAAGGCGATTGGCAAGGAGCTTATACCGCAGCACAAAGTGTTATCAACAATAGTGCTTACTCGCTGGTAAGCCAAAAAGCCGACTTACAGAAGATGTGGAACGAAGATAGTAACAACGAAAGTATTACGATGCTATTTGCTTCGTTTGACGAGTCTGGAAGAGAAATGCCTACAGAGGCTAATGGTAAGTATTTGGGCGAAGATAGTTGGCTGCGAGTGTATAATGCACCTGTAGTCCCTACACAAGCGTTTGTAGATTTGTTTGATAGTAGCGATTGGCGTAAAGAAACTTATATCAAGCAGTTGTACTTTACCTATAGCGGTACACGTTATAACAATATTTATTTGGTAACTAAATATCCTGATAACAATCAGCTGAAATACAGCCCAGGTTCTGATGCTACTTATATGCACAAGCCTAAGGTATTTAGAATTGCTGAACAGTACTTAATAGCGGCTGAAGCGGCTTATCAATTAGGGCAAACAGCCAATGCGCAAACTTACCTAAACCGCTTGCGCCGCTCGCGTGGACTTACTACCGATGTAACAGCTACTGGCAGTGCGCTTTTTACTGAAATACAAAACGAACGCAATCGCGAATTGGCATTTGAAGGCTTCCGATTGGCAGATATTAAACGTTGGAACTTAGGAGTAGTGCGTGGTACGCCTCAGAATATGGATATTATCATCACAACTCCTGCTGCTGATTACTACCAGCTGAATATTGCACCAGGAAATAACAAACTTACGTGGGCAATTCCTGAAGTGAATATTAATTACGAAAATGGCAAATGGACACAAAACCCTGGCTGGTAATCATTAATCATTAGCCAGCTTGAAGGTTGCTGTAAGTGGGAAATGGTCGGAGAGTTCTAAATAATGGGTTTGGAAGTGAATTACTTTCAGTGATTTGTGCGGTAGGATAAAATCGATGCGCATAGGGAAATAATGAAAGTTGTAGGTGCGCCCAAAACCTTTACCGGCTTGCTCAAAAGCATCATTCAGGTCGTTGCCGCGCACTCGGCGGTAGATGTACGAATAGGCGGTGTTATTGAAATCACCGCAAACAATAGTTTTATGAGGGCTATAGGCTTTATGCTCTATAAAGAGCTGCACTTGGTCTTCTTGCTTCTCGAAGCGCTTGCTGATATTTTCAACAAGCGCTTCTTTTTCTTTATTAGGGTGCTGAAAGTTGTCGTCATCAGCACTGATATGCAGCAGGTTCTCGTCATCGGTATTGAGGTGCAGCGACTCTAAGTGCATATTGTAAAAACGAAGTGTATCGTTGCCAATGAGCAAATCGGCATACATAGCGTTGTTGGTAGTGTTTTCAAACTTCAGCGAGCCTGCTTTTAAGATTTTGAATTTGCTGAATATAGCTAATCCTATCTTGTCGTTTTTTTGCTTTACAATGATAGATTTGTAGGGATAGTTTTTGGGGTAATAGCGTTGGTTGTTGTAGAACTCTTGCAGTAAGATTACATCGGGGTTTTCTTTGGTAAAAAAATGGTTGATTTTTTCGGGCAATTGTAGGTCTTTATGCCAATGATAGTGGTTGAACAGGCGGGCATTGAAAGATAGTATTTTGATGGAGTCGGTGGTATCGGGGTGTAGCTTGAGGGGTTGTACCCATAGCTTGAGGTATCCGAAGCCGAGAGTCAGTACGCCTACCGAAAGCCATACCCAGCCTTTGTAGCGAAACATCCAATAGAGTGCGAAGAGTATGTTGGCAAGGAATAGGGCAGGGGTTATTAGTGCCAGCACAGATAGGTTGCCTATGCGGTGAGGGGGGAGGTAGGGGATTAGGTAGGTGAGCAGTAGTGTGGCAGCTACGGCTATATTGCTATAAATAATTATTTTTCGGAGTGTTTTCATTGGCGTATGGGTTGTGTGTTATGGGGTTTTTAATTGAAAGCGGATATAGGTAATGGGCTTGCCTTGTTGTAAATAGAATTGTTCGTAAAAGGTTTGTATTTGTGTAACTTCGGGGGGTACGCCATCGCTGTTGTAAATATTATGGTTGGCATAGAGCACTTTGTGCCCTGCGCCGTGTAGTAAGCCAAGCGTATAGCCGTGCATAAATTCGCTGTCGGTTTTCAGGTGTATATATCCTTCGGGTTTTAATATTTGGGCGTAGTGGTTTAGGAAGGTGGCGTTGGTGAGGCGGTGTTTGGTGCGTTTGTATTTTATTTGGGGGTCAGGGAAGGTAATCCATATTTCGCTTACTTCGTTGGGGGCAAAGCATTGTTGTATCAGTTCTATTTGGGTGCGCAAGAAGGCTACATTGTTGATTTGCTGAGTAACGGCAGTTTTGGCACCTCGCCAAAAGCGCGCCCCTTTGATATCGATACCTATAAAGTTTTTATGAGGGTTTTGCTGAGCGAGTCCTACAGAGTATTCGCCCTTGCCGCACCCTAATTCAAGCACGATAGGGTTGTTGTTTTTGAAATAGAGTTCGTTCCAACGTCCTTTGTAGGGGAAGTTGTTTTGCAGAAGTTCGTCTCGTGAGGGTTGTATAACGTTGGCAAAGGTTTTGTTTTCTTCGAAGCGTTTAAGTTTGTTTTTGCTGCCCATAGATTAGTTATTAGTCGTTAGTTTTTAGTTGCTAATGAGTTGTATTAGCGGTGCAAAGATAGTAATTTTTTTGGAATTAATTGTCGGTGGCTTGGCTTAAGTAGTTTATTCTATCTGTATTAGCACGCCGTTTTTTGTAGCTTGGGGTTGTGTTGATAAATTGCTTGAAAACGAGGGTGATGAAATTGAAAATATTTTTGTATCTTTGCGCTCAGTAAAAAGAAGTTAGAATAATTATAAACATTGAGTAGAAAATTACACTTAATATTTGCGCTGATTGCAGGCTTGTTTATCTTGCTGGGGGCGCTTACGGGGGCTATACTGGCGGGGGAGTCGGTATATAACCAGTCGTTGCCTTACAAAAGCAATGAGTTTGAAGGGACTACGCTTGCTCAAACGCTGAGGGCTTTGAAATATACAGATGTAGATGCTTTGAAACTCACGGTAGACCGCAATCACTTTGTGAAGGTAGAAACGACAGAGGGCAAAACGCTCTTTATACACCCGCAATCGGCAAAGGTGATTGAAGGAAATTATAAAACGCCTGCTTTCATTCAGTTTGTAAAAACGTTGCATCGCTCGCTTTATTTAGGCAAAACGGGGCGTGTGGTGATGGGGCTGACAGCCTTGTGTCTTCTGGCGATTACCTTGTCGGGATTATACTTAGTGCTGCGCAAACAGAAGCGTTGGGGTAGGTTTTTTGCTAAGTTGCCCAAGGAGCGTTTTTATAATTATTACCACACTTTTTTGGGGCGTTGGGCGTTGCTTCCCATTGCGATTGTGTGCCTTACGGGGGTGTATATGACCCTGGAAACAGTGGGTGTAATACCTAAATTCAAAGAAACACACAATTATGAGGTGGCTTCGCTTCGTGAAGAGCCTGTGGAGTTTATAGAGAATATTGAAGCGTTTAATGTACCCCTTTCGGAAGTCAGGTCTGTTGATTTTCCAGCTTTTGAAGATGTAGAAGAGGTGTACAAGATAGATTTGATAGATAAGCATCTTATAGTAAATCAGTTTACCGGTGAGGTTATTAGCAGTAGTAGCAGTCCGTTTAAGAGCTTGGCTTATTTGGTGCGTACGTTGCACATTGGCAAGGGGCACCCTATTTGGGCTAAGGTGTTGTTGCTCACTACGTTGGCAATATTGTTTTTTGTGTATTCGGGTTTTGCGATTACTTTGCGAAAAAGGCACAAGGGGCGTAATCCGTTTCATAGAGCCGAATGTGAATATGTAGTGCTTGTAGGTAGCGAGGGGGGAACTACAAGGCGTTTTGCAAGGTGGTTTCACGATGAATTGTTGCGAGCTGGCAAGCGCTCGTATCTTGCTGATATGAACCAATATGGTGGTTTTGAGAAGCTGGAGCAGCTGGTAATTTTTACTTGTACTTATGCTGAGGGAGAAGCACCCGTCAATGCAACTCATTTTGCGGAATTGTGGACTAAGACCCCGCCCACAAAGCCTTTTGGATATAGCGTAGTGGGGTTTGGCTCCGCTTTGTATTGTAATTTTTGTAAGTATGCTAAGGATGTTTCGGCTTTGCTCGCCGAGCATAAATTGGGGAGCTGTGTGGCGCCGCTACATACTATCAACGACCAGAATATAGAGGAGTTTAGAGTATGGGCAGAGGCTTGGGCTACAGCGCAGGGTATAGTACTGCGTTTGCCTGCCGATTTTAAGGCAAAACCTGAACGCAAGTTGGTTTCTTTTAACTTGGTAGCAAGGACGCCTGTGCAGGGTGATGATATATTTATGGTGTGCTTAGCACCGCAAAGTAGCTTGCGTTTTGCTTCGGGCGACCTTTTGGGCATTACTCCTGAAGACGGTAGGGAACGACTCTATTCGGTAGCTAAATACGAAGGCAAAGTGTGGCTGAGTGTGAAGTTGCATCCGCAGGGGGTTGTATCAAATAAATTGAACGATTTGAAAATAGGGGATAGCCTACAAGCGGCTTTGGTAGTGAATAAGCAGTTTCATTTTCCGAAGAAAGCACCACAAGTGGTGTGTATTGCCAATGGAGTGGGAATGGCGCCTTTTATAGGAATGATTGCCGAAAACACTCGCAAAAAACCTATTACGCTTGTGTGGGGCTGCCGTCGTGAGGAATCGTTGGAATTGTATCGCCCTTATATAGAACAATATACTAAAGAAGGTAAAATCACAACTTATTGGCAAGCTGTTTCGCGCGAAGGGGATCGTTTTTACGTGCAGGATATATTGCAAAGGGAAGGTGCTATGCTGGCACAATTATTACAGAATAAAGGAGTGGTGATGATATGTGGCTCGATGGCGATGCTCAAGGCTGTTAATGAGGTGCTGGAACAGGTATGCCGCACTCATTTAGGAAAGCCTTTGAGCTACTTTGAAAATAGAAAACAAATAAAAACTGATTGTTATTGATTATGAAGATACATCGTTCGTTATATATGACTGAAAAAACTTTGGTAAGCGAAGCCCAATGCTTGTTTGAAGAGTATAAGCTTTCGGCATTGCCTATTTGCGAAGGCGATGTTTTTATAGGGGTGCTGGATAGGGATTTTATAGAAGAAGATGCCCCCCCAAGTGCTACGATAGGCAATTATGCGTATGCTTATGAGCACTTTGCCGTGCACAATACTACCGCTTGGGACGAAGTGATTGAGGCTTTTGCGATATATAATACCGATATACTACCTGTGATAACCGATAACGGGCATTACTTGGGCTACTACCTATTGAATGACTTCTTATTGCAGCTTGCCGAAACACCTTTCATAAAAGAAACGGGTCGTGTACTAATATTAGAACGACCCGCTGATGATTATTCGTTTGCACAGATAGGGCAAATAGCCGAGAGCCATTACAGTAAAATTTTAGGACTTTACATTTCTAACCACGTAGGGAATACGGTGCACATTACCCTGAAAATTATTACTGAAGACCTGTCAGGGGTATTGCAAACCTTTAGGCGTTATGGCTATGGAATACTTTCTGAAAAAGAAGATGATAGCTATCGTGAGGAACTAAAGAATATATCTCGCTATTTTGAAAAATATCTGAATATGTAGTCTATCGCCCCATATAGATGAGCAATACACTTACATCGGCAGGCGATACTCCGCTGATGCGTGAGGCTTGCGATAGGGTAGTGGGGCGTATTTTCTTCAGTTTTTCACGACCTTCAAACGACAACGATACAATCTTATCATAATCAAAACCATCGGGTATGCGTACGCTTTCTAAGCGATTGAGCTTGTCGGCGTTATTTTTTTCTTTTTCTATATATCCTGCGTATTTTATTTCTACTTCGGCACGTGTTTTTTCTTCTTGTGTAAGCTGGTGCTCGGTGAGGTAGGTAGTGAGTTTCTCAAGTGGTTCAAAATCAGCTAAAGATAGATTGGGGCGAGAAAGTACTTTTTGGAGCTTGTCGCCTTGTTTCATAGCAGAAGAGTTGTATTTCTCCAAAATAGGGTTTGCCTCATCGGGGGTAATGCTGAGGTTGGCAATGTAATCGATAAAATGATTTACTTTGCGCTCTTTAGCCTCGAACTGACGGAAACGCTCTTCGCTAACAGTGCCTATGGCATATCCTAACGGTGTGAGCCTGCTGTCGGCGTTGTCTTGGCGTAATAAGGTGCGATATTCGGCACGTGAGGTAAACATTCGGTAAGGTTCTTCCGTTCCTTTGGTGATAAGGTCGTCAATAAGCACCCCTATATAAGCCTCATTGCGTTTTAGCACAAAAGGAGCACGCTCGCGCACTTTTAGTACAGCGTTGATGCCCGCCATTAGTCCTTGTGCAGCAGCTTCTTCATAGCCCGTAGTACCGTTGATTTGTCCTGCAAAATAAAGATTTTCAATTAGTTTAGTTTCTAAAGTGTGTTTCAGCTGTGTAGGCGGGAAATAGTCGTATTCGATAGCATAACCAGGGCGTAAGAACTTCACATTCTCAAAGCCTGCAACCTGCGATAGGGCAGCGTATTGCACTTCTTCGGGCAAGGAAGTAGAAAAGCCATTTACGTACATTTCTACAGTATGCCAACCTTCAGGCTCTACAAATAGCTGGTGGCGGTCTTTATCGGCAAATCGGTTGATTTTATCTTCAATAGAAGGACAATAGCGAGGGCCTACCCCGTGAATAATACCTTGAAACATAGGCGAGCGGTCGAAACCTGTGCGCAAGATGTTGTGCACACGCTCGCTGGTGTAGGTCATATAACAATCTTTCTGAACAGCCAGCGGTTGGGTTTGTGGCGAAAAAGAAAATTTCTGCGGATTGGCATCACCAGGTTGCGGTATCATTTTGCTAAAATCGAGTGAGCGAGCATCTACACGGGGTGGTGTACCTGTTTTCATACGTCCAGCTTCAAAGCCGTGTTGTACAAGGCATTCGGTAAGCCCGTAGGCAGCACTTTCGCCAGCACGTCCTCCACCAAATTGCTTAAGCCCTATGTGCATTACCCCATTTAGGAAAGTACCATTGGTAAGCACTACGCTCTTTGCCTTGATAGTGATACCCAAAGAGGTACGCACTCCTTTTACTTTATGATTCTCAATAACAAGGTCATTAGCCATTCCCTGAAAGAAGTCCAAGGTAGGGAGGCTTTCCAATTGCAAGCGCCAAGCCTCCGAAAAACGCATACGGTCAGACTGAGCACGAGGGCTCCACATAGCAGGCCCCTTCGATTGGTTCAACATCTTGAATTGGATAGCAGTTTTATCAGTAATAATACCCATATAGCCGCCAAGAGCGTCTATTTCGCGTACTATTTGCCCTTTGGCGATGCCTCCTACAGCAGGATTGCAACTCATTTGGGCTATATTCTGAAGATTCATAGTGATAAGTAGCGTTTTTGCGCCCATATTGGCAGCAGCAGCAGCGGCTTCGCTACCAGCGTGCCCTGCACCCACTACTATTACGTCATATTCGGTTGTAAACACTTTGATATAATTTTAATGATTAGTGGTAGTAACTAATTGGAGGCTGCAAAGTTACAAAAGTATTGCAAATTAGCAAATTTGTTTATTTTTTGCTTCTTGATAGACTTGCTTCAGGAAATAATACTGTTCTTTGGGCATCGTAACGGTAAAAGGCTTGTTAGGCTCAGCACGGGTGTAGATATGCAGCATTTCATCAATGTCAAAATCAGGGGAATTTCTATCGTTATTTCTCCGATGACGCACTTTGCGTTCCCAGCGCATCTCTGCAATGTCGTTGAAGGCGAGCCCTTCGGAGTCAAAATTGACAAAGAAGTATATTTTTTCGCGACAAATCACACAAAAAGGTTCATAACGCTGGGTAAAGCTCATCGCTTGCATCATTTGGGTGAAGAGGTTGTAATCGGCAGGGGTCATTTCTTCTAAGAGCTTTTGCAAGAGCTTTATATTCTGCTGGTGCCGCACATAGATAAACACACACCACCCGATGACTCCTGCCGAAGTAATATAAAGCATAAAAGGATGTTCCTCAAAATAAAGCGTTATTTTCCGCAGAAAAGAATAGTCATCATCCCCGCTCAAGTCAAAAAAAATAGTAGCGTAAAAAGGTACACAGAGCAATACTCCCCAAAAAAGAGACGTCCCTACCAAATATTTTTTTAGCTTTGCGATATAGCGTTTTCGCTCTTCGGGCAGGTGCGGGGTGTAATAGCGTGAGGTTTTGTAGTTTCGCTTGCGGAAATGATTAATAACCATTATGCAGAGCACCCAAAAAGGGAGGGTAGCAATATAACTAATCATTCGTTTTTAGATAGAATATTGTGAAGTTCTTTCACCGATTTTTCAAGTCGCCTCATACATTTAGGTTGCGTAACCTTGTGCCACAATAGCGGCTGCTCATACCACGCTGTATTGATACCTGCGCGGCTTACCCCCACCTCCAGAGCATCATCTATATTTACGATTGAAAAATATTCTGAAGGGAAATAAGCGTCTTTTACATCGTAAAAAACAAGCGCTTTGGGAAGGAAAAAATCGCCATATTCATAGGTCGTATGAGGCATTTCGGTATTCCAAACAACCGCATATTTAAAAGCCTTATCGTTTTTCCAGAAAAAGAAAGAAGAAGATTTTTGTGGTAGTTCAAATATTTGCAATTCGCCCTCAGGAATAAACGAAGCCATCCTAATAATCTCGTTGAATATATCAGTTGTAATAACGTTATTTTCCAAAGGTTCATTATGTAGTTTTCTCTCGCGATAATAGATTCGTGGCATAATATTTTTATAAGGTTGTATTTAGAAGGCAAAGGTATGAAAAAATATTTTCAGCAACAAAATTTTACTTTAAAAACAGTTTAAAAATTGCATTGCTTATTTTTTAATGATTATACACATCCCCAAAATCAGCCTCAATAAAAATAACGTGAAAAATATTACCTTGTTGTAGTCCTATAAATACTTTATTGCTGCCAGTGGCACGAAACACGTGCAACTCTTTTATGTCAGGAGTAATAAAACTTGGGCATTGAGGTTTTATTTTGTCTATCGGAATTTTCTCCATTCCAAAACTGTGGCGTTGAGACTTTCTGATTTCTTCCCAGCCTAAAACACTCAACTTGTGTAAACGCTCTAAAAAATCCACAAAAAATTTAGAGTCATTACTGTTTTTATAAGAGACAGATGTTTGTAAGTGTTTGAATGAAAATAGAGGATAGAAATACTTCCTTTCAACACTATCATCTTCTTCAACTGGTTTTATTTTTTTCTTACTCATCCCAATTTACACGAGTTTTAAAGAATTTAGTCATTCTTTCCTTAGTAATAATACTTCCTTTAGCAGTAGGTATATTTTTCCAAGTAGGCTCATTATGGGTACGATGCATAAGTCCTACTGCCGAGAAGTCATTATATACCTCAAATACCTCATTGAGCAACTCCTCCTCATCATTAGTAAATTGAGCTATTCCCTCACTTGTAGGTTGCAAAGCGTTTTTTCCAAAAGCGTTGAACTCGTAATAAGCATTAGGAACAACAGGTCCATATTGCCACGCCTCTATCTCATCATCAAAGAGAGGTTTTTCAAAAACTGCTAAATAATACCCTTGTAAGTAATATAATAACTTTTGAAGTTTTAAGTTAGTTATAAAGTCCCCATTTTCAGTATTATTAGCTTTTTCTATTAGCCAATTGGCTACTTGTATAACGTTATAACTCATAATTATTTAAAAATCTATAATAGTTAAAATGAATAGAAAGAAAATTAGTAGATTTGACTATGCAAAAGTACAATATTATTTTGATATTGCAAAAAAGTTTGTAAAAATACTTACACCGCCAGTACCGACTATAACCTCTATAATGTGACAAATCAAAATTAACATTAACCGCCTTGAGTTATCAGAATTATATTATTCATCAAAAAAAGGAGTTACTTCGTGCTGTCTGAAATAATGGATTATTTCCTCTATATCTTGAAGTTCTACGTAATCTACTATTTTGGTATTGCGAAGGTTATTCCAAAGTTGATGATTTTCTTTCAGTCTTTTGTCCGGTTCTTCCCCTATAAGATAATATTTTCCTTTCTTATTTTGATTGTCGTCTAATGCTTTTATCAGGGATATAAAGCTATTTATATTATTACTTATAGATTGCACACTTTTTTGTAAGTTAAGTATATCTCCTGCTGTGGGGACTTCATTTTTACCTATAAATCCAACTTTTGTAGGAATTAGAAGACTATTTAAATCTTCATTTGTAATTTCTCTATCTATATTAACTCTTTCGGACACTTCTTTATAAAAGGATATAGTCTGTGGTTTTTTCAATATATCAATATCCTTTTTTTTATCTATCAATACAGGATAACGAAACACATACATTTCAAAGAATTTTTTAAAGATATCTTCATTAAGATCTATATCAACAATTGTTGTTTCTCCAAATTGTATGAGATTGTTTGAGTATTTTTCTAAGTATGATAGATATTGTTTATTTACCCAATTATTCAATGTTTCTTTTCTGGTAAATAAAGTATCTGTTTCATCAGTATTAAAACTTTTATAAAGTGATTTTAGATATTGTTTTACAATAAGAAACGCTTCATTACTGAATAAGTTTTTCACTTTTGTTAGTTTTTCATCAGAATAGTTGAAAAACAAGGTATTACTATTTGCCATAATGAGCCCAACGCTAAATCTATCTGACGATAGAGCGTTTGTAGATAAGTAGATAGGACAGTATAAGGTTTCCATTATGGTTTATGAATTATTGATGTTTGTATATATTCTCTAAATGTATGCGTACAAATTTTAAGCCAATCTTCTGTGAAAATTGTATTTATTTTAGTTTCATAGCTTTGTAAGTTTATATGCCATTTTTCGGGAACTTGACTTAATATAGATTTTAAATTATTTTGGCAACTCTTTGTAAAGATAGGAAATTCTTTCAGTAAAACCTCCACTTCTCGCACTATTTCGCTATTATTCTTGAATACTAATGTAGATAAATCAGAATTGAGTATGCTGTCGCATTGTGCTATTTGCTCTAAAGATTGGCTATATGCCATTGATGAATTAAAAATCTCCGTATTGTCAATGATGTACAAAATTGAGTACCCTCCTTTTACTGCTTGTAATAACAAGTTGTAGTTATTTGTTGTTCTATCTTCGTTGGATAACCAAATATCAAAAAGAGCGATTTTTAGCAAATCATTTTTATTCTTAATCCTTCTAACAATATCTTTATCCATTAATATTGTTTTATTAACATCAATGGCATTCTGTAAGAAAAGCGAACCAAAACATTCTCTTTCAAAAAATTGTCGTTCTAACCCTCGTTTATTTTTAAGCAGCTCTATATGTTTCTTATAATCTATTTCTATTAAGGCACATTCAGGTATGTTTATCTGCCATATTTTTGCAAATTGATACGATAATAATTCATTAAAGAGTTGATTTACATTTCTATATTTACACACCCATTGCTTTAGGTCATTTGCCATTACTAAAATAGGACTACTTCCTTGTGTATCATACTTTTTTAAAATGGGTTGTATGCTTTTCAGTCTTTTCAATGGAATGTTTTTATAGTTTTTCGTTGCAAAAATATAAAAATAATTTTACGTGTGCGTATTATTTTTTATTTAATAGCTATAATCATCAATACCGACTATAAGTGCAATTTTTGAAATCTCTAATTTCAGAGTCTAAAACACTTTCCTTTATGGTTGTTCTATCATTAATACAGCTGTAGTTGTATCGTTGGGGGCAAATCGGCTGTCCATACGCTTGCCTACTACCCAAATGATAGCTCCATCGCCATTGCACAGCAACCATTGCGATTCACGGGCTATCTGCGAGTACTTTTCATCAATAAAAAACTTACTGAGTTTCTTTTTGCGTCCAAAACCTAAGGGGTAGAACACATCGCCTTCACGCTTGTGTCGTAATAGGAGCGGATATTGTAACTTATCGGCAGCTATGCATATGGAGTAGGGAGTATTATCAATAGGATGAGCTAAAAAGTTGAAGCACAACGCTATGGGCTCACTGATGGCTACTGTATTGCGTTCAATAGTATATTCTTGTGCTTGGGCAATGCGCTCTTTTAGGAACACACAATCCTTGTCTTTTACCAGCTGGTGTGTAGCCGATACGATATATTTACCAGCTTCCGCTTTAAAGAAGAGTTGTTCTAAATCGGGGGGATTATGGAAACCGTATTTATAAAATAGCTTGTGGAGTACCAATGTCCGTTCGGGGGTATTTTCTAATACTTTTACTGCTATTTTTATGGGGAAAGTGTCATTTAAGAAAGCTTGTTTTTGAATTTGGGCTATATAGGCATCTATCAATCGGGAGGCTTGTTGCAAATAAGCCTGCGTTTGCTGAAAATTGGCTACAAAATTGGGGTGTACTTGCAACAATTGTGGTGTAATATGATGACGAATACGATTGCGAACGTATTTATCGGTGTGATTTGAGCTATCCTCACGCCATTGCAGTCCGTGCTGTTGCGCATAAGATAGAATCTCCGCTCGCTGCATATGTAGTAACGGACGTACGAGTTGTGCTGTTTGTTGTGGTATCCCCAGCAAGCCGTCTAAACCACTACCTCGTGAAAGGTTGATGATGAAGGTTTCTATGTTGTCATTGGCGTGGTGTGCTGTAGCAATAGCACTACAATGGTGCTTTTTAGCCATTTCGGCAAACCAGCGGTAACGCAATTCGCGGGCTGCCAATTGCGTATTCAGTCCGCAATCCTTAGCATACTGTTTAGTATTGAAGCATACGACCTCTAAAGCTACCCCCAAAGTAGCGGCATATTGGCGTACAAAAGCCTCATCGGCATCACTTTCGGCACCGCGCAAGCTAAAATTACAATGTGCCAATACGATTTCTATCCCTTGTGAGTGTAATAAGTGGGCTAATACCACACTATCAACCCCACCGCTTATTGCTACCAACCACTTTTTCATAGTTTATTCTCCTAACTCATCCCAAAACGGGCTATTGTATTGAGTTTTCCTATTAAATTTTTAGCTACTTCGGTACTATATGTTTTTTTGCGATACTGCGTAATAGGTTGTATTCCTACCAGCGTATTAGTAATGAAGAGTTCATCGGCTTTTTGGAGTTCAAAAGGCGATATAGAAGTTTCTACTACCTCATAGTCGGATACTTTTTTAAGTGATTTGAGTAGTATTTTACGAGTGATGCCATTCATTGCTCCATCACTTAGCTGAGGTGTTTTCAGCGTATTGCCTTGTACGACAAACAAGTTGGCATTTAGCATTCCTGCTATATTTTTATCGCTGTTTAGCAATATACAGTTTTGATATTCATTTTCTTGTGCAAATATACTGCCCAGCACATTCACGATACGATTGGTATGCTTTACATTGGCAAGCAAGTCTGGCTGCAAGTAAAAATCTTTGAAGAGTTCTACCTCATATTCTTCGTCATTGAGTACGTAGAATGCTGCTGCTAATGCTTCTACTTCTATCAGGTAATCAATCTGGTTGTGCAAAGGGGTATAATTACCTCCATTTTGTCTGAAAATACTGATACGTATTTTAGCTTGTTTATCTTCCAGCCCATTGGCAGTCACGGTACGCACTATTTCCTCTTCTAAGTACTCCATAGAAAAGCTCATTGGTATTTCCATACGCATAATACGCATTCCAGCCATGAGGCGTAAGTAGTGGTCTTCCCAAAAAAGCACCTTTTTCATACTGTATTTAGAAATGTCAAACACCCCATCACCATATCTAAAAGCACGATTATCTACCGATAGGAAGTGTTCGGTAGTGCTTACAAGATTTCCGTTATAATTTATCATTCTCTATTTTTATAATCAAAAGTTTTATTAAGATAGTTTTTAGCCTCCTATTTGTAATTTCAAGGTACTGATTTGCTTTGTCCAAAGGTTTTTAGCCTCTTCTATTTCGTTGAGTAGGGCAAAATCGGTAACTACAAGTGAAGTTTCTTGTGTCATTTCATTTACTTTTATTTTTATTTCAAAGAAAGTATCGGCTTGTTCATCAGATTCCCAATGAAAACGAATCAAATCATCTTCTTTTTTGCGTAATAAAAGTGCTTTTTCTTCTACGCCGTCCCATACAAAGGTGTAATAAGGAGTTTTATAATGCACCTCATCGGCATACCAAGCTGCAAGCCCCTCTGGGGTAGCTATGTACTGAAACAATAGCGACCGTGAAGCATTGACATCTACTTCTAATTCGTATTTCTCTTTAGTTTCCATATTGGCTCATTTTTATAGGGCGCAAGATACAGCATTTTTTTAATAGTGCAAAATATTTTTTCAAATTTATTCTCTTTGTACTTTTAAAAAATAAAAAATATAGGTAACATTACAAAATAGGTGTATAGGTGGAGATAGTGGTTATAACACGCTGGTGGGAGGTTGAAGAACTATGGAAGGGGGTGATTATCAGGCGTTATTAACTTTGGCAAACTTTTAAAGTTTGCCAAAGTGTGTAGTGTAATTGTGTGTTTTAAGACTTTTGAGACGGTCTCTTGAATACTATAGTAGCTATTTTATTGCATATTTTTAGCTTCAATACTTAGGGTGGCGTGGGGTACAGCCATTAGTCGGCGTTTATCTATCAATTTCCCTGTAACACGACAAATGCCATAGGTTTTATTTTCTATCCTAACGAGTGCATTTTTAAGGTCTCGGATAAACTTTTCTTGCCTAATAGCAAGTGCGGTATTTTCTTCTTTGCTAGTAACCTTAGAGCCCTCTTCAAAAGCTTTAAACGTGGGCGAAGTGTCATCAGTACCATTGCTGGCACCATTCATATACGAACTTTTTATGAGTTCTAAATCGTTCTGAGCTTTTTTTATTTTTTCTTCTATAAGTGCTTTAAATTCTTCTAATTCTTTATCAGAATAGCGTACTCTTATTGTATCTTCCATAGTATTATTTTTTTATATTTGGTTCATTCATTTGTCATTTTTTTCAGCATCGTGTTTTTCAGCAGAAATCACCTTAGTTTTTTAGTTCTTTCAGCAAGCTCCATACCTCTACGCCTTCAATTTCTTCTTTATCTATTTGTTTGAAACCGTGTTTTTTATAAAAGAATACATTCATAGCTGTATTGGTAGAGAGGCTTAGGTAATGACCGCCATTGGCAGCTACCAAGGGTACTACTGCTTTGTCTAAAAACTTACCTCCTATGCGTTTTCCTTGCCATTGTGGGCTTACCAAAAAGCTCTCTAAATACCACGCTCCTGTAGGCACATTGTATTTGGCTGCCTCACTACTGCGTTCTAAGAACGGCAAAAAGTGATGTACTACATTGCTATAGGGCAGCAAATCAAGGGCACCGGAACGGATATAATCCCACACGGTAATGCGTGTTTTGCTTAAATCTTGCAATATGGCTACTGCAATAATATTGTCATCTTCTTCGGCTACCAAGCAATATCCTTTGCGGATATTACTTTTGGCTTGTACGTAATGCATCTTGTTCAAAAAGTCAATGTATTTACTATCGGCGGTAAAATGCTTGCTTAGAACGGTGCGATACATATTATAGTTAGCAAAAACGTCGGTTAGTAAAGTAGCTATTTTATTAGCATCATCGGCAGCAGCTAAACGAAAATCCATAAATAATTTAGTTTTTATAAAAAAGGCACTCCCTCACAACTCTTAAAATCAAACTCCAATGCCAAATTATTTAGTGCAAAAATAATAAAATAATTTAAAACAACAAAATATTTTTTTCAGGTGGTACGAGCCGCACGGGCTTCACATACTCGGCTGTGCCAGCTCGCCGACTTTCCTTCGCTCAACCTTCGCTCAACCTTCGCTCAACCTTCGCTCAACCTTCGCTCAGGGTTTGGTGAATCGTGAATTTTGAATTTTGAATTGGGGTAATTGTGAGGTAGAAATATAATGTACTAATATTCAAGTGGATATAAATGATAGAATTATTTTTTTATATTTTTTTTGGGCAAAAATTTGGAGATTTAAAAAAAAGCCGTACCTTTGCACCGCAAAACTGATAACAGTGGTCTATGGTGTAATGGTAACACAGCAGATTTTGGTTCTGTTATTCTAGGTTCGAGTCCTAGTAGACCAACCTTTTATGTTGCTTAAGTTGTTTGAGAAACGCTTGTTTCTTAAACAACTTTTTTGATTTTATAGTGTAATAACTCTGAGCTGAACTTGGAAAAAAAGACTAATATTAAAAAAACATTCTAAATATTTGTGTAGAATAAATGTAAATAGTACCTTTGCAGCGTTTTTATAAGTTATTAATAATGTTGCAGTTTCTATCTCTGTTGCGCTTACGTACTATTATAGGGGTTATTATCTTGTGGCTTTTGCCGCTGTCTTCTTGGGCGCAACCTGCCGATAAAGGTTTTATTTCGGGGAAAATACTTTACAAAAACGGGACTCCTGCTGCCAATGTGGTGTTGGTATTACAGCCTTTGGGGGTTTATGAGTATACCGATGACAAAGGTACTTTCACAATGGCAGCTATTCCGCTGGGGAAAGAATACAACTTGGAAATTCGTCCTTTTGATTACGGGAACAAGCCTATTATTGTGAAAGTAAATGCAACCCAACCTCATAATAAAGTGATTGTAAAATTGGAACGCAATGAAGAAATCTCGCTGAGCGAGGTGGTGGTAGTGCAAAAACACAAAGGGGCGCAAACTAAAGAAAAGGGATTTGCAATGGCGGTGGTAAATACCAAAGAAGCGAGTTTGAAAAACCTGCAAACTACAGAACTTTTGGGGCGCACTGCTGGGCTAAAAATACGACAAACGGCTGGTTTAGGTTCGGAACTGAGCTATAACCTCAATGGGCTTACGGGCAACTCGGTACGTATTTTTATAGATGGTATCCCGATGCGCAACTACGGGCGTTCGTTTTCACTCAGTAGCATTCCTCCTTCAATGATTGAGCGTATAGAAGTATATAAAGGAGTATTGCCTACTGAACTATCGGAAGATGCGCTGGGTGGAGGCATCAATGTAGTGCTAAAAAAAGAAATGCGCAATACGCTTGTTAGTTCGTATTCTTACGGCTCATTCAACACCCACCAATGGGATTTAAACGCCTCTTTCAGAGAACAAAAAACAGGGATAACGCTGGGGTTCTCTTCTTTTCATAACTATACCGATAACAACTACGAAGTGTGGGGCGAAGGAGTGTATATTACCGACATCAGTACGGGGCGTATGAAACCTATCAAGGCAAAGCGTTTTCACGACAGCTACTACGCTATGGGCTTGAAAGGTACGCTGGGAGTGGTGCATAAAAAATGGGCTGACGACTTTAGTGTGGGCTTTATGTTTTCGCAAATGCAAAAAGATATACAAACGGGGGCTACAATGCACATTGTTTATGGTGATAGGCGCACTTATAGTCATAGTCGTATGGCAAACCTACAATACCGCAAAAACGACCTCCTCTTAAAAGGTTTAAACTTCAAAACCTATACTACTTATTCGTTAGTTTTTAGGAATGTGATAGACGACAGTCCTTATGTGTACAACTGGCGGGGGGAACGTATGCGCAATTTTGACGGTAGCTATATGACTCGCTCGCAAGGAGGCGAAGCAGGCAACGCTACTCGTGCCGAAAATACGGAAGCAGGACTCTCTAACCGCTCACAACTTTCTTACCGATTAGCAAGAGCACACACCATAGGCGGAACTTTTTTTTACGAAGATTTTTCGCGCAAAATAGATGACCCTTTGCAGTCTGCTAGTGTGAGGAATGCAATGGACAAGCGCAACTACGGCAAACATATATGGGGGGCGAATTACGAAGGGAAGTATTTTAAAAATAAACTCAACACTACTTTTTTCTACAAATCATATCACCAGAGTGTATCGCTCACGGAGGTGAACGAGCGTATTCACCCTGTTTTTGGCTATATGTTTAGTACCAAAAAATACCATCGCAAGGCTAATTATCAGGGATATGGGGCTGTACTTTCGTATGCCATAACCCCAAAGATAGCTATTGCAGCCTCTGCTGAAAAAGCGATACGAATGCCTTCGGCTACTGAACTATTAGGTAACACTAGTGAGATGATAAATGCCAATTATACACTAAAACCCGAACGAGCTAATAACTTCAATCTAAGTCTAAACCTAAGTGATTTTTCTTACAAAAAGCATACTTTAGGGGGTGAAGTTACTTTTTTTGTACGCGATATTCACGATATGATAACTCGTGGGTTACCAAGTATTACATCTAATAACTTTTCGTATGAAAACTTAGGAAAAATTAGCAGTAAAGGGGTAGATTTTGAGCTAAAGTATGATTTCAATAAGCAGTTGTTTATCAATAGTAATCTGTCATATAATCGTGCTATTTTCAATTTGGAATTTGACGAAGCGGGATTGCGCTATTTTTACTACAAAAACCGCTTGCGCAACCAGCCTTATTTCACTTCCAACACCAGCGTAGAATACGTTTTTAATAAGCTGTTTACAACAGGCGACCGCGCCTCTATAGATTACAATTTCAATTACACTCACCCGTTTTATATCAACTGGGAGAGCTTAGGGTCGGCAAACAAAACGATGTTACCTGCCCAACCTTTGCACGATATAGGGGTGAGCTATACTTTTGCCAATAGAAGGCTTACCCTTTCGGCAAGTGCTAAAAATATATTCAACATACAAGTATTTGACAATTATGCCTTGCAGAAACCAGGGAGGGCTTTTTATGGCAAACTTACCTATCATATTCAGTAACAAATTTCTAAATAAATATTTTATGCGTAACAAACTTTTTACATTAGGAAAGATAGCTACTTTGGCTATCGCAATAGCTACTATAGTAGTAGCTTGTAAAGACAAGGAAGAGCCTCAAGCCCCTCCTACGCCTCCTACCCCACCTAGTGGCGAGGCTACCTTTAATGTGCTATACCGCGTAGGACACGAGAGAGCAGCCGACTGGTCATTACAGCCTTTTAGCGAAGCAGGTATAAAGGTAGGCGAGATAAGCTTCCAAGGTAAAGGTTACAATCTTGGAAGCACTCGTACCCAGCAAGTGTTTAGTTCTCACAATGGTAGTGTTGTGTATGTGTATGACCAAGGTACAGGTGAGCTTAGCAAGCTAAAACCAGCTGTAGGGAGTACTGAGGTTTATACTAAAATAGGCAAAATAGACACCAAAGCAGCTTTGGATAATGGTACTGGTAATATTCGCCTTATAGACAATAATACCGCTGTTTTATACCGTATCATTTCTAAAGTTACCACAGCTACAGTTAATGGCGAAATCAATACTACGGTAACTTCTACTGCTGTAATTGCTAAGGTTGATTTACAAAACCTTGCTGTAAATGCAGCCGAAACTAAAAAGTTTAACTTGCCTGTGGCTACTACTTCCTCTACTATTCTATATGTGAGTGGCTTAGGAGCTCCTGTATTGGCAAATGGGAAGCTATACTTTGGCGTAGCTAAAAATGAAGTATTTCGCAATTCTGGTAAAGGGACTACTTACAGCAATTACCCTGCGACTTCACTAGTAGTAAATTATCCTGCATTTGATGGTGGTAACCTCACTACTAATGGCAATACTAAAGGAGCTACTGCACGTCCGAGCCATATTTATGGACTTTCATATGGAGTGTATAATAATAGTCTTTACCATACTACTATAGACGGGAAAGTACTTAAGATTACTAACGGCAGCTACGATACCTCGTATGAAATAGACCTTAAAACAGCTGCAGGAATTACAGAGGGTATTACCGTTACAGGTTTCTTCTACGTAAATAACGGCATTGCTTATGCCAACTATAGTCCTGTAACCGACAAAGGGAAAGTAGTGGGTTATGATAATGCTGCTTCGGGGGTATTACGTATAGACCTGAATGCTAAAACAGCTGTAAAACTAAACGTACCTGCCAAACTATGGCTCAATTTTTACCAAGCTGCTAAAGTACACAATGGTAAATTGTATATGGCTTTGTGTCCTACTGATACCAAAGGAAATATCTATATTTTTGACCCTACCAAAACCGATGCTAACGGCTTTGAAAAGGGTGCTGCTTTAGAAGCTTTAGGTGGTGCACTCTACTTGGGAGTGTTCTAATAATTAGCAAATTAGAGAATTAGCAAATGCGGTACAATCTTTACCAAAGGTTGTACCGCATTTGTATTATATAAAGGCTGTCCGAAAAGTTTTGTTTGTAAGGGCGATTTGCCAATCGCCCCTACAATGTGAATAAACATCCTCCTACCCCAAAGGGAGGAAATGTCGCAATGCCTGTGCGGCTCGCACCTAAAAACTAAAATTAAACATTAAACATTAAACATTATTTTGTATCTTTGCTGCCTAAATTCTTTTTTTAATGAAAAAACCTTTTTTGTATTTAACATTTTTCTTGTTGTGTAGCGGTGCACTATGGGGGCAATCGCTTTCGTTTGAAGAGGCAGTTGCTAAAATGCGCAGTGGCAACCAAAAACTGAAAGGTATTGAAAAACAAGCGCAAGCTGCTACTGAAGGGCAAAAGGCTTACCAAGGGTTGTACTACCCTCAGCTGAGCCTTAATGCGAGTTATGCTCACTTGGCTGAACCGCTATCACTGAATTTTAACGACTACAAAGCGCCTATACAACAGCGTATGCGTGCTATGATTGGGGGATTACCTCCTTTGGGACAAGGGTTATTCGCGCCGCTATTGGGAAGGCTACAGCCTTATTTTTCACAAGATTGGCGGTATGAGTTTCAGAAACAGGATATTTGGCGGGTATCGGCAGATGCTCGCTGGGTGTTATACGCAGGGGGCAAAGTGCGTGCTGCTAATAAAGTGGGGGCTTTGAACTCTGAAATGGCTAACATAGAGACTAAAAAAACAGAATATGCGTTGATTTCGGAACTCGCAGAGCGTTATTATCAGGTGCAACTGGCATAAAAAGCCTTAGAAGTGCGCCAACAGTCATTGGCAACGGCTGAACATCACTACGAAAATGCACAAAAATTTGAAAAAAACGGTATGATTGCTTCTATTGAGGTAATGCAGGCTAAAAAAGCGGTGACTGATGCAAAACGGGAGGTGCTGGCGGCTGAAAAAGATATGCAACTGGCTCGCACGGCTTTGAATGGTGTAATGGGTAGTGATGAAAGTGAAAATCTTCCCTTAAGTAGTGAACTTTTTGAGGTGGCTCCGCTACAAGAACTTACTTACTATCAGCAACAGGCTAAAGAGAACTTTCCGCTGATAGTGCAGGCTAAACTCAAACAACAAATGGCAGCTGAAAACGTAAAAGTACAGCAATCGGGTTATTTGCCTGATGTGGCTGCTATTGGTAAAAAATACTTATGGAGCGAAAACTTGCCTCTTACTGAACCTGATAACTGGGTGGTGGGCGTAGGCTTACAATGGAACTTATTTAACGGCTTGCAAGACAAACACAAAATAGCTCAGGCTAAAGCTACCCAAGAGGGTGTGGCGCTATTGATAGCGCAGGCTGAAAAGGATGTGCAAACCTTAGTGAAAAAACTCTATACGGAAATAGAAAAACAACGTGAGCAGTTTGTGAGCTTGGAAGAGAGTTTGCGCTTTGCTGAAGAGCTGGTGCGCGCTCGCGATAAGGCTTTTTCGGAAGGATTATCAACTTCTACGGATGTGGCTGATGCGAATCTTTACTTGGCATCTATCAAAATAAAACGCTACCAAGCTCTCTTTGCTATGGATAAAACACTGGCACAGCTTTTGGAAACTTGCGGTATGAGTGAGAAGTTTATTAGGCAATAGGGAGAATTATGAATTATGAATTTTGAATTTTGAATTTTGAATTGGTGGGGCAGTGGGACTTGTGAGAGTTAATCGCATTATTTTTTGTAGTTTTGCATTTTGAATTCTACTTTATTAAAAAATAAAATCATTATAATTATATGAAAAAGAAAAACATTACGGGATTGGTAATTACTATTGCTGTATTTGCAGCGGTAATATTGTTTTCTATCTATTTTTTTAGCAATAACGAACCTATTTACTTGCAGGGACAGGTAGAGGCTAAACAAATAAACGTTGCCCCCAAAGTACCTGGACGGGTGAAGGCTATTTATAAAAAAGAGGGCGACAGGGTACAAAAAGGTGAATTGCTCTTGGAACTTGAAAGTACTGAAATTGATGCAAAATTATCGCAGGCTGAAGCAGCGCGCTCGGCAGCACAAGCACAATCGGATAAGGCACAACGCGGTGCTCGTGAAGAGCAAATAAAAGGGGCTTACAACGTATGGCAACAAGCACAAGCTGCAGCTGACCTTGCTGAAAAAACATACCAAAGGGTGAGTAACTTATTTAACGACAAAGTGCTTCCTGCCCAAAAGAAAGATGAGGCTTATACCCAAATGGTGGCACTCCAAAAACAAGCTGAAGCGGCAAAATCACAATACGAAATGGCTAAAAACGGAGCGCGCGATGAGGACAAAACAGCTGCCCAAGCACTTGTAGCCCAAGCACAAGGGGTTATTACTGAAGTGAATGCTTATAAAGACGGTGCTAAGGTGTACGCTCCTGCTGATACTCAAATACAAACGATTATTCCTAACGAGGGTGAAATAGTAAATGCGGGTTACCCTGTGATGAACCTTATAGATACTAACGATGAATGGGTGGTATTCAACATCAGGGAAGATAAAATGGTGAATTATAAAGAGGGTACTAAATTTAAAGCGATAGTACCTGCCTTGGGCAACCAAGAGATAGAATTGGAAGTGAAACACATAGCGGTGCAAGCTGACTTTGCTACTTGGACGGCGACTAAAAGCAAAGGAGATTTTGACAAGAAAACCTTTGCTATCAAGGCTTACCCTACTGCTAAAGTGGAAGGACTAAGACCTGGAATGTCGGTATTAGTGGAAGATAAATAAAAGGGCTATGAAGAAGTTTTTTATTTACCTATTCTTGCTGATAGGTTTATTAATAGGCGGATTGTACCTAACGGGTTATGGTTATTTGCTAAAAGCAGTAGCTACTATTTACGGGACAGGGCATAGCACAACATTTTTAGACGACTATACGCATTTTGACAACAGAGTGATTGAAAAGAGCCCTGCTCCACAACCTTGGGCTTTGGCACACGACTACAATAAAACGCCTGAAACGCCTCGTTTGGAAGAGCTGCACAAGCAATACGGCACGGTAGCTTTTTTGGTAATAAAAGGAGATAGCTTGTGGCAGGAACATTATTATGATGGTTATGGCAAGGATAGCAAGAGCAATTCATTCTCAATGGCAAAGAGTTATGTGTCAGCCTTGCTGGGGTGTGCTATAAAGGATAAATACATCAAGAGCTTGAACCAGCCTGTAAGTGATTTTTTTGACAATTACAAAGAGGGATTTGCCTCACGGCTTACCGTGGGGGATTTGTCGTCTATGGCATCGGGGTTGGATTGGGATGAGGCGTATTACGATCCTTTTTCTATCACTACGCGGGCTTATTTTGATACGCATTTTAGGGAACGCCTTCTGAACTTGCAAATTACTTCGCCCCCAGGAGCTTCGTTTAAATACTTGAGCGGTAATACATTCCTATTGGGAATGGTGCTTGAGAAAGCTACAGGCAAAACCTTAACGGCTTACTTACAAGAAGCCTTGTGGCAGCCTATGGGCTGTGAAAGCGATGCGCTATGGCAAGTGGATAGCGAAGATAGCGGGCTGGAGAAGGCTTATTGCTGTATTGCAAGTAATGCTCGCGATTTTGCACGCTTGGGCAAGCTATACCGCGATGGAGGCAAATGGAATGGCAAGCAACTGATACCACAAGATTTTATAAAGAAATCTATCAATCCGCGTTTTGCGGATACTCCTCACTACGGCTATGGGTGGTGGTTGCTGGACTACAAAGGGGTGCATTACTATATGATGCGAGGACACTTGGGACAATATGTGATTGTAAACCCTACGAATGGTGTTATCATCGTGCGCTTAGGACATCAAACGGGTGAGAAAACAAGCGAAGATGGTGTGTATTCATCGGATATTTACGAATATATAGATGAAGTAAATGCTATGTTGTGAAATCAAAAAAATCACTATTAACAATATGTATTTTATAAAAGAAACGAAGCGATTATTGGCATCTCCTAAACGATTGTTCTACGTGTTGGTACTTCCGTTGTTGCTGTTTGGCTTCTTTGCGCTTGTATTCTACCAAGGGGTGCCTCGTGATATGCCTGTAAAGTATATTGATTATGACCAGAGCTTGCTATCGGCACAACTATTGCGTATGCTGGATGCTACTCCAGCTATTGGATTGCAAGGGGCACTAAGCGATGAGGCAGAAGCTAAACGCTCGTTGCAACGACAGGAGATTTACGCTTTTGTGGTAATTCCTGCGGGTTTTCAAAAAAGTGTTTTCAAGGGTGAAAACGAGCAGGTGTTATGCTATGTAAATAACCAATTTATGCTGCCTGCAGGATTGATACAAAAAGACTTCCAAACTACGGTGGGAATGTTCTCTTCGGGCTTGGTAATGAAAAAGAAGATGCAGCGAGGACAACAAGCAAGCAAGGTACGCGCCGAAGCCCAAAGTGTAAAAGTAGACGAACACGGTTTATTCAACCCTTATTCTAATTACGCTTACTATTTATTGGTGGCGTTCTTGCCTATGATGTTGCAAATGGTGGTGATGATGGTAACGGTGTACGTAATAGGGGTAGAATTTAAATACCAACGAGGAGCTGAATGGCTTGCCGAAGCTGGAGGCAGTGTGTGGCGAGCTTTATTGGGCAAATTGCTGCCTTACACACTATTGCTTTTTGGGGTAGGCTGGTGGATGAATGTACTACTTTTCCAAATTATAGGCACTCCCTTACATACAGGAATGGTGAATGTAGTACTGATAACTTGTGCGCTCATTGTAGTATATCAAATTATAGGCATTGCGATAGCCTCTCTATTTAGTGAATTTCGCTTGGCACTGACTATAGGTAGTGGTTTTACGGCTATTGCTTTTTCGTTTGCAGCTTATACCTTTCCTATTGAAGGACTGCCCAAGAGTATGCAATTTTTAGCAAATGTATTCCCCTATGCTCATTTTATGAAATACTATGTAAACAGAGCGATAAAGGGTATTCCTGTGGATATGACGTGGCAGCCCTTATTGGCTTTATTGCTTTTTGCGCTCTTGTTTGTTGTAGCGTATCCTATGTTTGTAAGAAAAATTAAATCGGGAGGGTATGAACGCATTTAGAAGTTATATATATCAAAGTTCGTCAGATTTTTTAAGGGCACTGCTTTGGGAACTGAAATACATTTTTAGGGATAGAGCTGTGTTTTTCTCGTTTGTAGTAGTGGCATCGTTGGTATCGTTTGTATATACCTATCTTTATTCCGAAGAGACGCTGAAAGAACTACCTGTGGGGGTAGTAGATGAGGATAACAGCACGAACAGTAGGCAGCTATTGCGGATGATAGATGCTACGAGCCAAGTGCGCATTGTGGCGAGTTATCATTCGCTAAGTGAAGCCCATAGAGATTTTGAGCTCGAGAAAATAAGGGGCGTCATTACAATACCTGCTAATTTCGGTCGCTCGTTGCAACGCGGTGAGCAGCCATCGCTATCGGTATACGCTGATGCCTCGTATATGTTGTATTACAAACAAGTGCTTACAGCAGCTAAATTATCGGCTACCTATATGAATGTGGGGGTAGAGATGAAGCGCAACAGTGCGCAGGGCAAATTGCCTACGCAAGCCAAAGAAGAAGCACAACCCGTAAAACCTACTGTAGTGGGCTTATACAATCCTGCTGCGGGCTATGCTACGGCACTCATTCCTGTGATTTTGGTTATCATTTTTCAAACTACTATACTTACTGCGGTAGGTATTTTGGGTGGTACAATGCGCGAAGGCAGCAAGTTGCCGCATATATACCCCAATGCAGGTCATTTTTGGGGTGCTATGCCTATAGTAATGGGTAGGGCTACAGCTTATTTGTTGCTTTCTATGGGGGTATTGCTAAGCGTGTTATACATAGTGATGCCTCTATTTGGTATTCCCGTGCGAGGCAATGTGCTAAGTGTATTCGTGTTTATGACCCCATTTATTCTTTCAATCGTATTTATGGGTATTGCACTGATGCACTTTTTCAAACGGCGTGAAGATGCGATAATGCTCATAATGTACACTTCACTGCCCGCCGTAGTACTCACTGGTTTTTCGTGGGCGTGGAGTGCGATGCCGCAATGGCTACACTGTATAGCCTATTTGGTACCCACTACCTTAGGAGCTAAAGGTTTTGTATCGCTCACCCAATTGGAAGCTTCACTGACTACTATCTTGCCTTTTTGGGGTGGAATGTGGCTATTATGTATTTTTTATCTGATATTAGCTTCATTAACAATGCGCCGCTTGCTAAGATAAAGATATTTTTACTATATTTGTACCCTAAAAATACAATAACAATGAATAAACTACTTTTCTTACTAATGGGATTGCTATTGCCAGCAGGAGCTATAGCCCAATACACTGATATTATAAACTCTAACCTGCCCGGCAACTCACAGAGTGCTTATGCTGTAGGGGGTAGGGTATTACAGTTTGAAGGAGGCTTATGGTATGAAAGCAGCCACCACAAGCTTACGGCGACTACGATGCACTACGTGGGGCTGAATTATGCAGTGCGCTATGGTTTTTACAGAGAGCAATTGGAAGTGATGCTGAATGGTATTTTGGCGTATGACTATACAACGATGCTGGGGCACAGCGCTTCGCACCTTAGCTTTGTGAACAACACCATTGGCGCAAAATACTTGCTCTTCAAGCCTAAGTTTTTAGATGAAGAGCCTAACATTTACAGTTGGAAAGCTAATAATGCGCTGCGCTGGCGCAATATGATTCCTTCAGTAGCTATTTATGTGGGTGCTAATTTCTTACCTAACCAGCGTTATTATTACGAACGTATGGATGTAATATCGCCTAAAGTGGCTGCTATATTCCAAATGGAGCCTATGCCCCGTATAGTGTTGGTGGGTAACCTTATAGCCGATAGATTCATAAAAAAAGAACAAACAGAATATAGCTACTTGCTTACCCTAACCCATAATTTGCGCAATGGGTGGTTTAGTATTTTTGCTGAACAACAAGGTATTTACGGCAATAATTACAGCGACCAAATCACAAGGCTTGGAGCAGCCTATATAGCGAATGCCGACTTGCAACTCAATGCCGACTTGGGCGTGGGCTGGAACGATACGCCACAACGTTATATGATATTGGTGGGGGCATCGTACAGGATAGATAAACACAATGGATTTATAAAGAAGAAACTGAAAGAAAAGATAAAGACTACTAAGATAAGCCGAAAAAAGAAACCCAAAAAGAAAAAGAAAAAAGATGAACCCATCGATTTTGATTAAAGAACTAACCACGACTAAAGAACTCAAAGATTTTATAAAATTTCCGTTTTCGTTATACACTAATCACCCTTACTGGGTACCGCCGCTCATCAATGATGAGCTAAACGCCCTAAGCAAGGATAAAAACCCTGTATTTGCCAATGCAAAAGCCTTTTTTTACGGAGCTTATACACCTGCGGGGAAAATGGTGGGGCGTATTGCGGCTATCATCAACGAAAACGACCTAAAACAAGGCGACAGAAAGCTGCGTTTTGGCTGGATAGATATGATTGATGACCTTTCTGTAACTAAAGCACTCATAGAAAAAGTTACCGAAAAGGCACGTGAGTTTCATTTAGACTATATTGAGGGTCCTATGGGCTTTACTAGTATGGATAAGGTAGGCTTGCTTACCGATGGCTACGACCAAATAGCTAATATGATGACTTGGTACCACTATCCGTACTACAAGGCACATTTGGAACAATTGGGCTTGAAGAAAGAAAAAGGCTTTATAGATATGTCGTTTTTATTGGCGAACTCTAAGCCCGAAGTATTCAAAAAAACGGCAGAGGCTATCAGGCGGCGTTATGGGGTAAAACTGATAGATACCCCTACTACCAAAGAGGTACTAAAACACGTAGATGCGATGTTTGCCCTATATAACGACACCTATTCGCGTTTGGCTTCTTATGTGCCTATTACGGTGCAACAACAAGCGTATTTTAAGAAAAAATACATTCCGTTTATCAACCCTGAATATATACGCTTTATAGAAGATAAAGACGGAAAACTAATTTGCTTTGCTATTGTAATGCCTTCATTTTCTAAGGCTTTGCAGAAAGCAAAAGGAAAACTATTTCCTTTTGGGTTTTGGCACTTATTACAAGCCAAAAAACACCACACTGTAGTAGAGTTTTACCTGATAGGCGTGGCACCTGAATACCAAAGCAAAGGTATACCTGCTTTGTTATTTGACTATTATTACGATGTGTTTAAGCGCAATGGGGTAGAGAATTGTGTTGTTACGCCAGAACTAGAAGAAAATCTTGCCATACAACAACTATGGAAGAGCTTTGACCCTATTATTTTTGCGCGTAGAGCTACTTATAGTTTGAAGGTATAACACGACAGACAGCCCTTACCATAAAGCGGAATAAAAAAGAGGGTTAGCTTGCTTTGATGTAATTTTTATTTTTTTCGGTTATAATTAGCAGGTTTTGTTAATAAAAACTTAACGAAACATTTGTTTATGAAAAAAAAAGCACTTACATTTGCCGAAAAAAATAAAATTGATAAAAAATGAAAAAAGAATTATTATCAACTGCTATTTTATTGGCTTGCTGCACTGTAGGTGCTAATTTGCAAGCCCAAGAAACCACCGATATGGCAAATAATACATTTGAAGTATCGGCACAATTACGTCCGCGTTTTGAGTATCGCAATGGGGCTTACTTGCCTTTGCAAGATGGCGAATCACCTGCAGTTTTGGTGAACAACCGCACACGCCTAAACTTTGCGTACAAAAATGCAGATAAGCTAAACTTGTACGTATCGGTACAAAACGTAAATATTTGGGGGCAAGCACCACAAATACAAGCTGTTGATAGGACAGGAGGAATGTCGGTATTTGAAGCCTATGCTTCACTACCCCTTGCAGAACAAGTGAATTTAAAAGTGGGTAGACAAGTAATAGCCCTTGATGATGACCGTATTTTCGGTTCACTTGATTGGCACCCAGCAGGTCGTAGCCACGATGCTATAAACGTGAATTGGGCTCCTAACGAAGCCTTTACCCTACGTGGATTTATAGCCTACAACCAATCGGGGAGTACTACTACCCCTACCCTAAATGTAAACTTCCCTAAAGGACAGAATTTTACTCCTGGTGTGGGACAAGATTACCAACACTTGGAAGCGCTACACGCTCACTACAGCATCAACCCTTCACAACAAATCTCATTCCTTTTTGCTAACTTAGGCTATAAAGTAAATGCAGCTAAGGCTAACAATATGCAAACTCTTGGCGCACACTACACTGGCAAGAGCGATGACCTAAGCTATGGTGCTAGTGTTTACCTACAAACAGGCAAAAATGCAGCAGGAGCAAGCAAAAATGCTTATATGCTTGCCCTAAATGCAGGTTACCGCTTCTCACCTGTTTTTGCACTTACAGCTGGTCTTGACCACCTAAGCGGCAAAGCTACTGACGATAGTTCTGCCGAAGACAATGCTTTCAATCCTTTTAGCGGTACCAACCACAAGTTCTACGGCCTTATGGATTACTACTTTGTAGGTGCCCCAGGTTCTAAAGCTGCTCCTGCACAAGGATTGCTCAACCCTTACCTTACAGCTAATATACGCACCGGCGAAAAAAGTAACCTAAGTGCTACTTACCATTTCTTTGCTCCTGCTGCTAAATACCAAATAGGCAACAAAAAATACAGTAGCTATGGCAGTGAAATAGACCTTGTATATAACCTAAAAGTACAATCTTTTGTAGGGCTACAAATAGGCTATTCTAACTATTTTGCTAATGAGGGTACTAAAGCGCTTAAAGGAACTGCTAACCAACGTGCTAACCAAGACTGGCTATGGTGCAGCCTAAACATCAACCCTAAATTGTTCAGTGCGAAATTTTAATTGAGGAACGACTCTCCTATTTAACTTTTTAACTTTGGCAAACTTAAAAAATTTGCCAAAGTTTTTTTGTGTACTATTACCTTTTTGCCAAATACGATAGGCTTATAGGCTGTGCCCATAAAACATAAAAGCACAGAAAATTAAACATTAAACATTAATACCCTTTTATCCTTTATTGTTGATTTTGACGAATTTACGAGCAGAACGATTATTCATAATCAGTACAAAAAGCGTGTAATAATGTGATTTACTTATCATTGAGTGTCTTTGCTTATTTAGAACAAAGACAAATTCCTGTTTTATGTATTTTTTGTTTTGTTTAACAGTTTTAATGCCTTAACTTTGCAATGAAAAGATACGAAAAACCTCATACAAATAATGGCAACAAGAGACAATGAGACAAGAACGAATAAAAAGAGCCGATTATTTCGGTTCTTGATACCTGCACTTGCAGGTATGCTGATAGGCTTGGCAGGTTATATATTTTATATATCACGTGCCTATTCGTACCTATCGGATGATCCTAAAGCGTGTGTGAACTGCCATATTATGGAACCTGAATACGCTACGTGGTTTCACTCATCACACGGTAGAAATACTGTTTGTAATGACTGTCACGTGCCTCACGACAATGTATTTAGGAAATACTATTTTAAAGCAAATGATGGTTTGCGACACGCTACGATGTTTACTTTTCGTATGGAGCCACAAGTAATAAAGATGCACGAACCAGGGCAAATGGTAGTACAAGAGAATTGTATTCGCTGCCATAGCACCCTTGTGAGTGAAGTGAGCTTAGGAAAAGTAACCGCCCCTATGGCACACGCAGGTAATGGCAAACTTTGCTGGGAATGCCACCGCGAAGTACCGCACAGCCGCGTACGTGGTTTAAATGCCGCTCCTGCTTCGCCTGTACCTATAATAGATAACTTGGGTGCTAACGCCCCTGAATGGTTGCAAGAAATTGCTAAAAATGCTACAACTAAAAAATAAAGACACTATTTTGGATTAAGACTTCACTATTTAATTAGAAAATTTTATTAACGACAAAAGAAATATAATTTATACAGCGATGAAAAAGAAAAATTGGTTAATTGCAGGTATATTAGCAATAGTTACTTTCTTATTAGGGCTATTGGCTAGTTCAATAATGAACAGAAAGACGGAGGCTGAACTCATAGCAAGAGGCGGTAATGATCTTGCCGACCAAGAATGTAGGAATGAGCTTTACGCGCAGTTTTACCCTCGCGAATACGATTCGTGGAGAGCTACGATAGACACTACATTCCGCTCTAAATATATGAGCAGCCAAGATGATGATCTGCTTGAGCTACGTCCTGAAATGGTTATCCTTTGGGCAGGGTATGCCTTCTCTAAGGACTATACTTCACCACGTGGACATATGCACGCTATTGAGGATGTTACTCGTACCCTCCGTACGGGAGCTCCTACCGATTCTACCCACTCTCCACAGCCAGGTACTTGCTGGACTTGTAAAAGCCCTGATGTGCCTCGCCTAATGAAGAAAGTGGGCTTGGATAACTACTATAGTGCTCCTTGGGATCAATGGGGTAGCGAAATAGTAAACCCTATAGGTTGTGCTACTTGCCACAATACAAAGACAATGAAATTGGAAGTACATCAACCTGCTCTTGTTGAGGCTTTTGCTCGCCAAGGTAGAGATATCAACAAAGCTACTCACCAAGAAATGCGTTCGCTAGTATGTGCACAATGCCACGTAGAGTACTACTTCAAAGGTGATAAAAAACACCTTACTTTCCCTTGGGATAAAGGTATGACTATTGAAAAGATGGAAGAGTACTACGATGCAGAAGGTTGGACTGACTATGTACACCCACTTAGCCGTACTCCTATCTTAAAGGCTCAACACCCTGACTATGAACTTTCTCAACTCGGTATTCACGGACAACGTGGAGTTTCTTGTGCTGACTGCCATATGCCTTACAAAACTGATGGTGCAGTGAAATTTACAGACCACCAAATCAGCAGCCCACTACGCAACGTATCAGCAAGCTGCCAAACTTGCCACCGCCAAAGCGAAGACGATCTTAAAAACAACGTATTTGAACGTCAAGATGCTGTATATGGTATGCGTATGAAACTCGAAAAACAATTAGCAAAAGTACACTTTAAAGCTAAATTCTTGTGGGATAACGGTGCTACTGAAGAACAAATGAAACCTACTTTGGCACTTATCCGCAAATCACAATGGCGTTGGGATATGGTACACTCTTCACACGGTGCCGCTTTCCACGCTCCTATCGAATCTGAACGCCTCCTTAGCGATGGTCTTATCTATGCTTATCAAGCTGAAAATAATTTAGATGTGCTTAAAGAAAAACTAAATATCAAAACCGCTTTCGTAATGCCTGATATCAGCACTAAAGCTAAAGCTCAAAAAGAAATTGGCTTAGATATGCCTAAAGAAGAAGCTGCTAAGAAAGAGTTCTTGAAAACAATGGTTCCTAAATGGATAGAAACCGCTAAAAAAGAAGGTCGTTTAGTAACACAAAAATAGTGCACGCTGCATTAGGCAATAACAGTCAATAATATAGACTTTGCCAAAGGTCGTGGGACGAAAAGCCTGCGAGACTTTGGCAAAGTTTTTGCATTGAAGTGAGACGACCACAATATTCACTATTTTACTTTTTCACTAAATATGAAGCAATATAGTTACGCTACTAAAGTAGTGTTGATTTTACTTGTTGTGGGGGTATGCCTGCAACTATTATTGGGTAGTATCAGTAAGAGCTGGTTTTCATTCCCTTATAATATTATAGAGGGTATTACTTTTGTAATACTTACTACCTTGGTATTTTTTATTTTCAGAAAACGTACTTTTGTAGTGCGTTTTTCATCGGCACAAATGGCTATTGTTACAGTGATAACACTGGGGGTGCTTACCATCGGGCTGGGGAGTATCAATATAAACCCTAAGCAAGTGGAAGGTACTTTTTTGGGCAAAATGGGACTTGATGACCTTACAAAAACGTGGTATTTTGGGGTTATTTTTGTATTGGCTTTGATGAACTTATGGTTTTCTATACTGAAACGTTCAATGGTTTATGAGCATAAAAATATTCCTTTTTTGCTAAATCACTTTGGGCTATGGTTGGTAATGTTTGCTGGTGTATTGGGGCAGGGCGATATTATGCGCCTAAAGATGAACCTCTACAAAGGTCGCCCCGAATGGCGTGCTACTACTGAGGATAATATGACCCTACAGCTGCCTATTGCCTTAGAACTAAAAGAATTTAGTATTGACATTTATCCTAATAAACTTTTTGTGATTGATACCACAGGTACTACAATCCCTAAAGAAAAACCTATTGGCTTTATGCTGGAAAAAGAAGGGGAAAGTGGTAACATATTGGACTGGAAAATCACGCTGCACAAATATCTTGAAAAGGCTATTCCTGAAACGGATAGTACTTATATTCACCACACGATGTTTGGTTCTACTAATGCTGCTTATGTGACGGTAGAAAACGTAAAAACGGGTGTGAAGAAAAAAGAATGGATTTCTGCAGGTAATTACCAATTTCCACCTCGTGCTATTGAATTGGATAAGATGCATACGCTGGTGATGGCACCACCTGAGGCAAGGAAGTTTCAATCGGAAGTGATTGTGTACCAAAAGAATACTAAAGAGATGCGCGAGGAAAAGATAGAGGTGAATCACCCTATAGAAGTGGACGGATGGCGTATTTATCAGGTGAGCTATGACGAGCGTATGGGGCGATGGTCTGAATTGAGTGTAGTAGAGCTGATTTCTGACCCTTGGCTGCCTGTGGTATATACGGGTATTTTCTTGCTTATTGCTGGAGGAATTGCATTCTTATTCCAAGTGAAAGGAAAGAAATAATTCTAAATTCATAATTCTAATTATAATTAAAGAAATGTGGCATTATTTTGACATTATAACATATTTATCAGTAGCGTTATGGCTATTGGGCGGAGGGCTTATTTACGGCAAAAATGGGATGTTGCGAGGGCTGAGTATTGTGAGCCACGTAGCAGCAACTCTGCTAATAGGTGGATTTATAGCTTTGTTGTGGAAGAACTTAGACCGCCCGCCATTGCGTACGCTTGCCGAAACGCGTATATGGTACGCTTTCTTTATGGGGGTTATTGGGGTGATTATCTATTGGCTGTATAAACAGAAATGGATGCTGAGCTACTCGGCTGTGATGGGCATTGTGTTTGTAGGGCTTACCTACACGCACCCCGACACGATGAACAAGGCACTGATGCCTGCCCTGCAAAGTGTATGGTTTATCCCTCACGTGATTGTGTACATCTTTGCTTATGCTATGCTGGGAATGGCTTCACTGACGGCTTTTTACGGTATCTACCGATACAAAAAGGGACAAGAAACCCACTCTATTTTTGGGGTAATAGACCAGCTTATTAAGATAGGGTATGTGTTCCTTACTTTTGGGTTGCTATTTGGTGCTTTGTGGGCTAAAGAGGCTTGGGGGCACTACTGGACGTGGGATCCTAAGGAAACGTGGGCACTGATTACGTGGCTGGGGTATTTGGTGTATCTGCACCATAAATACAACCATAAAGAGAAAAAGCCTTTGCAGAGCTTTATTATTGTGGGGGTTGCCTTTATACTGTTACTAATGTGTTGGTTTGGTGTGAATTACTTACCTACCGCACAAATGAGTGTACATACCTACACGGGATAATCCTGATTTAAATTGTTAATAAAATACTTTTGGCAAAGATGCGAGCCGCAGGGGCTTGTATCTTTGCCAAAGGTTTTTATTCCAAATAGTTGAAGTCAGGTTCTTTTAAGAATTCTGAATTTAGTAAAAAAATCTGTCCGAAAGGTTGAGGAAACTTTTCGGACAGGTTTTTTTGTATTACATACTTTGGCAAAGCCTCTTTTGTATGTCACACACTTTGGCAAACTCTTAAACATCCCCCCCTTCCCCCCCTTCAAAAGGGGGGGGAGAAGGCGAAGTTGTACTATTAAAGACTTTTTGGACAGCGCCAGCAGGGGTAAGTAATTAATAAGGAATTATAGTAGGCACGAGCTACAAGCTCGCGCCAGCAGGGAAGATTACAGAGGAGTATTTTAATTCGGTAAGTTTACCGCAATTTAATATAGGAGATTTCAAGGTGTAAAAACATTGAAAAATTGCTATACAAAATATTCAACTTTGCCAAAGGTAGTAGGATGGCTACCTGCTAAACTTCGGCAAAGTTGTTTTTTATTCTATCATTCCCATAAAGAAGAGTCCGTAGCATTGTTCAGAATCTTCTAATTGCAAAAAATCTTTCAACTGAAACATAAAACCTGGTGTGCCCCAATAACAACCTACCCCGTGAGCCGTGCAGGTGAGATACATATTCTGTACTGCCATAGCGGTAGCAGCAATCTCTTCCCATTCGGGAACTTTGCCACTGAAATGAATGTTGATGGTGAGTACAACATCCGATAGGGCGGCTTTTTGTGCTATTTCATTCATCTTCCGCTCTGAAAACTGCTCTGCTGGTACATTTTTCTTATACAAGCGTACTAATTCTTCGCCTAAACGCTCTTTTTCGTCTCCTTTATGTACTTTTATACGCCAAGGCTGGGTGCGCTTGTGATTAGGAGCGTAGTTGGCGGCGGTGATAATTTCTTGTAATACCTCTTCGGGTATGGGCTGCCCACTATATTGGGGAGGAAATACGCTTTTGCGAGAGGTGATAATGTCGCGAAGTGTTTGCATAATCTTTAATCTTTTTAGCAAAGGTAATATTTTTTATCGTAATGACAAGGAGAAAAATTTCGGCTGACCATTCGTTAGCTTATCATTCGTAGTTGAATTGGTGAGTGATATTGGCTGGACTAAATTTTATGATAAAATTCTTGTATGTTTCAAAAAATATTTTTACCTTTACCGCCTCAATTATAAAATCCAAAAATTATAGTGATATGAAAAAAATAACTTTCTTACTTCTCTCATTGCTTACCTTATTTGCGTGCAAAAAGGATAGTGATTTCAACAGTAATCCGTTGATATTCAAAGAGTATATCGCGGGATTTACTTCAGGGCTGATAAGTTCGCACACGCAGCTGAACATTCTTCTGAATCAGCCTATACCGCAAGACAAATTGGATAAAGTAAATGAGTTGAACCTCTTTGAAATATCGCCAAAAGTAAACGGTAAAGTAGTGGCAGTAAACGCTACGCAAATTAGCTTTGTGCCAGAAAAACCTTTAGAGCAAAACACTCAATACCGAGTGTCATTTAGCCTTAAAAAACTATTTTCTGTAAAAAAAGAATTGCAACTTTTTAACTTTACGGTTAAAACACTAGAGCAGGCATACAGAATTAAAGACAACGACTTACAATCGTATAACCGCGATCTTTATTTCCTCAATGCTGAATTTTTAGCAAATGACCAAGTGGACTATTCGGTTGCTAAAACTCTTTTCAGTGCTTCGCTGGACGGCAAAACTGTGCCTGTAAAATTTCAGTCGCAAGGCTCTAATAACAAATTTGTGATTGTTTTTGACAGTCTTCCTCGTTTGGACAAAGAACAAACGCTTACTGTAAAATGGAACGCTAAAGATGTAAGCGAGGATAAATTGCTTCCTTTTAGCTTTACAATTCCTGCAAAAGGTGATTTTAAGCCTTTGAGTGTTAAGAATGAAGGGGGTAACCAGCAGCTATTGGTTAATTTTTCTGACCCTTTGGATAAAAACCAAGTGTTTAACGGGCTGGTAAGTCTTTCTAATACCGATACTGAACTGAAATACAGCGTGAATGGTAACGTTTTGAAGGTATTTCGTGAAGAAAAACGAGAAGGTGATTACAAATTGCGGGTAAACCAAGGAATAAAGAATATTTATGGACAGGTACTTGCTAAGGATTATACTTTTGATGTGAGCTTTACCCAGCAAAATCCTGACTTTCGCTTCCTAAAGAGCGGGGTGATATTGCCAAGTTCGGAGAATTTGAAAATCAATTTCCAAACGATTAACTTGCGTGCGGTAAATGTAACGGTATATCGTATTTATGAAAATAATATCTTGCAGTTTTTGCAAGAAAATGACCTCAGTGAGGGGTATTACATTCGCCGTGTGGGGAAACCTATCGCTCGCAAGGTGTTTAAACTTACCGATGGGGCACTTTATCCGCTAAACGATTGGAATACTTATTCGCTTGATTTGGCTTCAGTAATTACACCTGAACCTGGAGCTATTTACAAGGTGGAATTGGGAATGACTAAAAACTATTCGCTTTACACTTGTGGTGCTGAAAATACGGAGCCATTAGACCTTTCGTTTGAAGAAAAATCATTGGACGATGATGATTACGAAGATTATGATTATGAAGCTTATGGCTATTACGAAGAGGAGATCAGTCCTTGTGATGATTATTACTATTATGACAAAACTATTAGTACCAACGTATTGGCTTCGGACTTGGGGGTAATTGTAAAGAAAGGACAGACTAACAACTACACCTTTATAGTAAATAATATTCTAAATACTCAGCCTGTAAAAGCAGCTAACATAGAAATATTTGATTATCAGCAACAAAAGATACACGAAGGCAAAACGGATAGCAATGGTTGGCTGACCGTAAACTTAAGCAGGAAGGCTTATTTTGCTAAGGTTCAAAAAGAGGGCTATACGACTTACATCAAGATAGATGATGGTGAACAACAATCGGTTAGTAAATACGATGTAGATGGTTTGCGCTTGCAAAAAGGCTTGAATGGTTACTTATACACTGAGCGTGGCGTGTGGCGACCAGGAGATAGTATTTACGTGGGCTTTATTTTGAACGACTACGCTCAAAAAATACCTGAAAGTTTGCCTATAAAACTGCGATTTACCGACCCTTATGGTAAGGTTATCACTGAACGTATGCAAACATCAAACCCTTCTAACCACTATGTATTCCGTTTGAAAACTTCGGCAGATGCTCCTACAGGTTCTTGGAATGTACAGGTATCGGCGGGTGCTGCTAATTTTAGTAAAAACATTAAAATAGAGACTATTAAGCCTAACCGCTTGAAGATTGATAATGACTTGAATGGCAAGCTTATATCGGCTTCGGGGGCAAATGCGAGATTGAAAGTGCAATGGCTACACGGTTCGCCAGCAGCTAATACGGGGGTGAGCGTAAAGGCTAAATTTTTGCCTACCACTACTACTTTCAAAAGCTATGAAAAATATAACTTTGACAACCAAGCTTATAGCTTTGACAGCGAGGAGGTGGATGTGTATGAAGGCAATACCGATGGCAATGGATTGGCTACTTTCTTCTTTGGAATGAATAAGATGCAAGCGCCTGGTATGCTGAAAGTTAATTTCCTTACTCAAGCTAACGAAAGCGGTGGTGACTTTAGTACTGATGTGAGTACAGCTTCGTATTCGCCTTATAAAGAATACGTGGGCTTACAATTGCCAGAGCCTAACAAATACAATTACCTTAGCACCGAGAAAGACCAAACTTTCCGTGTGGTAGTGTTATCTGAAAATGGTAAGCCTTTGGCACATAAAGAGGTGAGCGTGGCGGTTTACAAAATAGGTTGGAACTGGTGGTGGGATGCTACCAACCAAAATATATCTACCTATAATAGTAGTGATAGCAACGCCCTCTACGGCACTCAAAACATAACTACTGATGCTAATGGTAAAGCACAATTCAGCCTTAATATTGCAGATAACGATTGGGGTAGGTACTTTATTTTGGTTACTAATGACGATAGTGGACACAAAAGTGGCTCTACTGTTTATTTTGATTGGGATAACTGGTCGGGCAAATCGCGCAAAGCAGAAGGTAGCGAGGCGGTAATGCTGAGCTTGGGTACGGATAAAAAATCGTATAATGTGGGTGAAAAGGCTAATATTTCATTCCCTTCGGATAAAGGAGGACGCGCTTTGATATCGATAGAAAATGGTAGCAGTGTATTGGAAACTTATTGGGTGGAAACTACTGCTGGAGAAACTTCTTACTCGCTACCTATAACAAGCAAAATGAGCCCTAATGTGTATTGCTACGTTACATTGTTGCAACCTCATAGTCATACGGCTAACGATGCGCCTATACGCCTTTACGGGGTAGTGCCTCTTTCGGTAGTAGATAAAAATACTACGCTTGAACCTGTTATACAAGCTCCTGAAAAGTTTGTTCCGCAGAAAAAAGCAACGATAAAAGTGAGCGAAAAAAGTGGTAAACCAATGAGCTATAGTTTGGCGATTGTAGAAGATGGGTTGCTAAATCTTACTCGCTTTAGAACGCCCAATCCTTGGAATGTATTCTTTAGCAAAACGGCTCTTGGAGTAAAGACTTTTGATATTTACAACGATGTGATTGGTGCTTATGGGGGTACTATCAACCAAGCCTTTAGCATTGGTGGTGACGAAGATTTGGGAGGTGGAGAGGCTCAAAAAGCGACTCGTTTTAAACCTTTTGTAATATTCAAAGGTCCTTTTAACTTGAAGAAGGGCAGCACTGACACTCATAATGTGGAGATACCTAACTATATGGGTTCGGCAAGGGTGATGGTAGTGGCTTCTAACGTAGAGCAAAATGCTTATGGCTTTGCTGAAAAGAAGAATGTGCCGGTATACAGTCCGTTATCGTTATTGGGTTCTTTGCCACGTAAGGCAGTTCCTGGTGAGAAGGTAGTACTGCCTGTAACGGTATTTGCTATGGAAAAACAGGTGAGGAATGTATCGCTGAACGTTGAAACTAATGGACAATTTAAAGTAGTAGGCAGTCGCAGTCAGCAGCTTAACTTTAGCAGTACAGGCGAGCAAATGGCTTATTTTGAGCTGGAAACTACTAATACGGGTATTGGAAAAGTAAAAATAACAGCTTCATCGGGTAATGAAAAAGCTACTTACGAGGTAGAAATGGATGTTTATAATCCTAACCCCATTACATATGCTATACAGAATGTAGTGCTTTCGGCAGGGGAATCGCAAAAGCTTAGTACACAGCCTTTGGGCAATGACGGTCGTTATACGCTTGAGGTATCAAGTTTCCCGAGTGTGAATTTAGCACAACGCTTGGGCTACCTAATAAGCTATCCTCACGGTTGTGCAGAACAGATTACTTCGGCAGCATTCCCTCAGTTATTCCTCACTGATTTTGTGAGTCTTACTAAAGAAAAAATTGATGAGGCGAGCCGTAATGTAAACAGTGCTATCAGTCGCCTACACGAAAACCAACTTACCAATGGAGGCTTTAGCTATTGGAAGGGCGGCAGGTATGCCGATAACTGGGCTACTTCATATATTGGGCAGTTTTTTGTAGAAGCGGAGAAGAGGGGGTATGTACTTCCTTCGGGCAGTAAGCAAAAATGGTTGAACTACCAAAATGACGAGGCGCGCAATTGGCACTTTGAACCTGAATACCAAAACGATTTTGCACAGGCTTATCGTCTTTATACTTTGGCATTGGCAGGTAATCCTAATATGGCAGCGATGAACCGCTTGCGTGAAACTAAAGACATTAGTGCTAATGCAAAACGTACTCTTGCCGCAGCTTATGCTCTTGCAGGACAAAAACAAGCTGCTGCTAAGCTATTTGATACCATAGGTTTGGACAGCGAAAACGAAGCGTATTTCTATTACGGCTCGGCATTGCGCAATAAAGCTCTTGCTATGGAAACCGCCTTATTGATAGGAAGAAAGAACGATGCGGCTCGTTGGGCACACGAAATTGCTGATAAGCTCTCTTCCAACGATTGGATGAGTACCCAAACTACGGCTTATTCGCTTTACGCTATGGCTAAATATATAGCGGTAAATAAAGCTGGTAAAGGTGTTGCCGCTAATTATACTGTAAATGGAAAAACTGAAAGCCTCAATACTTCCGAAGCAGTAGTGCAAGTAGTGCTACCTGTGAAAGGACAAACCAGCGTACAAGTGAAGAATACAAGCAAACAAACGCTATATGTAAACCTTATCAGTAGAGGTATATTGCCTGTGGGTAATGAATTGGCTATACAAAATGGTTTGTCTATCAATACTACTTATCGCGATAGCAAAGGACAGAAGATAGATGTGACTCATTTGCAACAAAGTACTCAATTTACAGCTGTGATAGAGGTAGCGAACCTTACTGGAGAATTTGTTGATAATATAGCTCTTACGCAGTTGATTCCGTCAGGATGGGAAATTATCAATACTCGCTTTACCGATTACGGCAACAATGAAAACCCTGATATTGATAATATAGATATTCGTGACGATCGTGCTAACTTCTATTTCTACTTGCGAGGCAATCAGAAAAGAACGCTTGTGTTGAAACTAAACGCTTCATATGCAGGTCGTTATTACCTTCCAGGCACTTATGCCGAAGCGATGTACAACAATCGCTATAACACTCGTACCAATGGCAATTGGGTGGAGGTAACGAAGAAGTAAAAGGGATATTTTTTTCAACAACGGGGAACTGAAGTTACGTTATAAGCGTGGGCATTCCTTTTTGCTTTGGTGTGCAGCCTTTGGTCGGGCTCCTGTAGTAAGTAAAAAAGGAATGCATCACGTTTTTTTATGGATTAAACAGAATAAAAAGGCAGTAACCGAAAAGCCTGTAACAGAGTAGGTATGATTTTAAATTTTTAAATTATGTTTAAAGCATCTTTTTCATTTTCAGGACGTATCCGTAGAACTGAATACGGGATATCTATGATTATTATACTTTTTACTAGCTTAATTCTTAACTTAATCCTTGGGGTAGTTACTTTGGAAAAATTTAAAAACTTTTATAATAACAATTCTTCCGATATAGTAATACTAGTAGCTACACTAATAGGACTAGTCATAAAAATACCTATATTTTGCTCTTTATTTGCGAAAGGGTATGGTGAAGATCCTAAAGGTAATAATTGAAAAGTTTTGTTTTGTGAGGGCGATTTGCCAATCGCCCCTACAATGTGAATAAATATCCTCCTGCCCCAAAGGGGGAGGTAGTGCATGTGTGGTGCAAAGTTTGGCAAAGTGTGTGGCGTATGTACAACAATCGCTATAACACTCGTACCAATGGTAATTCGGTGGAGGTGACGAAGAAGTAATGGAGAGAATACTCTAAAAAAGATTTTTTGTAATTTCAAAAAAACTTGTAACTTTGCAGAAAATTGCAAATGATTAAAAATAAATAGTTTGCCAAAGGCTGTTGTTTTGCAACCTTTGGCAATATTTTTATAAACATCCCCCTGCCCCAAAAGGGGGAGGTGGTGACATTGTACTATAAGTAATTGATTATCTATAAAGAGCCTGTCTGAAAAGTTTTGTTTTGTGAGGGCGATTTGCCAATCGCCCCTACAATATGAATAAAAGAGATTGATTATCTTTCTGAATTTTGAATTCTGAATTCTGAATTTTGAATTGATGGGACTTGTAAGACGGGTGGGACTTGTAGGACTTGGGGGAGATGTGGAAATAATAAGTAACATTCCCCCTTTAACACATACTCCGATGCACCAGCTCGCGGACTTTCTTTTAAAAAGGGGGACACGCTCTTATTATAGTAGGCACGAGCTACAAGCTCGCGCCAGCGGGGGATTATCATAGCAATAAACTTTGGCAAACTCTGAAACATCCCCCCTTCCCCCCTTCAAAAGGGGGGGAGATGCCGAAGTTGTACTATTAAAGACTTTTCGGACAGCCTCTGTGTGGTGCAAAGTTTGCCAAAGTGTGCGGTGCTATGTATATTGTTGTAAACGAGAAAACGATGATGAATTTAATTATAGATGAGGGAAATAGCTCTATAAAAATAGCCTTATTTGAGGAAAATAGGTGCAAAATATTTAAAAAAATAGAAAATGAAACAGTTTTAGCACAGTTTTTGCAGGAATTTTCTCTTGGTGAGCTGAGGGCTGCTGCGGTGGCTTCGGTAGTAAAGGATGCTGAACAACGTTTTTCGTTCTTAAACAATATATTGCCTGAAGTGTTGTACCTGAATGCTCTCTCTCCGATGCCTTTTGTCAATAAATATGCTACCCCCCAAACTTTGGGAATAGACCGCTTGGCTCTGGCTGCAGCAGGAGTACACCATTTTCCTAACTGCAATGTGCTGATTATTGATGCAGGGACTTGTATCACTTTTGATGTGGTTACCAAAAATAAAGAATACTTGGGCGGGGCTATCGCACCAGGGATAGGAATGCGCCTGCGTGCAATGCACGAATTTACCTCGAAACTACCACTTATAGAAGAACAAGACTATGATAATGAGGAGTTTATAGGTAATACTACCCAAAGCTGTATGCTCTCGGGGGTATATTGTAATGTGGTGCAAGAAATAGAGGGAGTTATAGGTTTATACAAGCAGCGTTTTCAGGATTTAGAAGTAATTTTAACAGGGGGAAATCATTTTTATTTGCAAAAACGGATAAAAAGTCGGATATTTGCAAGCTCATTAGTGTTGGTGGAAGGACTTAACGCCATACTTGAATATCAAAAACAACTATGAATAAGAAGCTAAATACACTTATTATTACTTTATTATCAGTTACTTATACGGCTATAGCGCAACAAACTACTGAGTCGCCGTACTCATTTTACGGAGTGGGCGAACGCAACTTTGGAGGGCTTACCGAAGAAAGTGCTATGGGGGGCGTAGGCGTTTTTGCCGATAGTACGCGGGTGAATATTCAAAATCCTGCTGCATTGGCTTCGCTAAAATATACTTCGTTTTCGGCAGGGCTTACAATGCAGTCTAAAAAGATTGTTACCAGCACTCAAAAACTAAATGTAGGGGCTTCTGCCTTTGATTATGTGGTGTTGGGCTTTCCCATTACGAAAAACTTAGGAATAGGCGTAGGCTTACTACCTTATTCATCTGTGGGTTATAAAATAAAAAGTACGGTGGGCAGTAACAACTACCAATATGAAGGTCGTGGTAATGTAAACCAATTTTTTGGTTCGGTAGCTTATAAAGTATATGATGGACTGCAAGTGGGGGTTTCTATGAAATATCACTTTGGCAACATTGCAATGAAAGATGTGATGCAACAACACAATGTGGAGTTTTACACACAAGAGGAAAGCAAATCGGTACTTAGTGGGGCAGTGTTTAACCTTGGCTTGTACTATCAGCATACATTGCAGCAGCGTTTGCGCCTTTATAGTTCGCTGGTTTATACTCCTGAAAGCAAGTTGTCGTCTGAAAATGAACGTACTATTTCGCTATTGAGCTATATCAACAACGGGAAACAGGGTACACAATTGGCGGTGCGCAACGGCAGTACGGTAGATTTAGCTGCCAAAGGCTTGAAAAACACCAAGCTCACTCTTCCTGCCCAAACTGAAATAGGCTTGGGCATAGGAGCTCACCAACAGTGGTTTGCTGGGGTAGCATATACTTTTACGGCGAATAGCAAGTTTTCCAATCCGTTCTTGAGCACTACTAATGTGGGCTATGAAAATAGTTACAAGCTGAGTGTGGGCGGTTTTTGGATACCGAACTACAATTCGTTTAGTAGTTATTGGCACAAAGTAACTTATAGGGTTGGTTTTAGGTATGATTCTATGGGAATAGTGCTAAATGGTGAGCGGCTGAACGACTTTGGCACGTCTTTTGGACTTACCCTACCTGTAAAAGGATTTTCAAACCTTACGGGAATGATAGAGCTGGGGCGCAAAGGGACGCTTTCGACTGGAGTACTCAAGGAAAACTATATCAATTTGAAAATAGGATTTACACTTAATGACAAGTGGTTCCAAAGAACTAAATATCAATAAAAACACGAGAAAAGATGAAAAGAAGGTTACTAACAGCACTAATAGTTGGCTTATTTGCTAGCTTAGGGGCTCAAGCCCAAGATTGTACTCAGAATGAGGAAATGAGACAAAAACTCTCAATATTTAGTGAATATGCTAAGGCACGCAATTACAACGAAGCATATCCTGTGTGGAAGGAAGTGTATACAGGTTGCCCTAAACTGCACTATGCTGTTTTTGCTTATGGTGAGCGTATTTTGCAAGATAAGATAAAAAATAGCACTGGGAGTGCAAAAGAAGCGTTTGTAAAAGAGCTTTTGGAATTGTACACCAATTACAACAAAACGTTTGCAAGCCGCTTGAGTGCTACTGAAATGCGTACTAAGCAAGCCTTATTGATGTTTGACGAAAAAGTAGGCACAGATGAGGAAATCTATAACTTGCTAAATGCGGCGTTCAACGAAGATAAAGCTAACTTTAAGAATGAAAAAGCGTTGTATTTGTATTTCTCTGAACTGGTAACTTTGCACGAAAAAGGCAAAAGGGAGCTACAAGAGGTATTTGACGCTTACGATAATATCTCGGAAAAAATACAAGACGAGAAAAACGAGCTTTCTAACACTATCAACCAGTATTTGGCACAAGAAGAAAACGGAACTATCAGCGATAACGATAAAAAGCTGCTTGATATGAGCCGCAAACGTGTGGATAACTACGAAACTATCAGCGAAAGTATTGATGCTAAATTGGGTAAATTGGCAGATTGTGATAAGCTGATACCGCTATATACTAAAAACTTTGAGGCTAACAAAACTAACGAGGAGTGGTTGCGCCGTGCGGCAGGGAAGATGTCGGACAAGGATTGTACAAAAGACCCTTTGTTTGTGAAGATAGTAACTTCGCTACACGAGGTGAAACCATCGGCTAACTCGGCTTACTACCTTGGTGTAATGAGTGATAAGGCTGGACAAAGTGCTAAGGCAATACAATACTACAACGAATCGGTGGATTTGGAGACAGATAACTTCAAAAAGTCAAAATTGTTGATACGTATTGCTACAAAACACAGCAAGGCACAAGCAGTGGCTTATGCACAAAAGGCGTTGAGCTTTAACCCTTCAAACTCTGATGCTTATCGTATTATGGCGCACGCTTATGCAAGTTCGGCTAACGAATGTGGTAATACTGCATTTGAAAAACGCGCAGTGTATTGGTTGGCAGCACAAATGGCTCGCAAGGGTGGTTTGGAAAGTTTGGCAGCGCGCTATGAGGCATTGGCACCTTCTAAAGCTGATATATTTGAATCGGGCTTGGCAGGCAAAAGCATTAGCTTAAAGTGCTGGATAGGGCAATCGGTAGTAGTACCAAGACTATAGAATTAGGAAATTAGCAAATTTGAAAATTTGGGAATTAGGAAATTAGCAAATTTGAAAATTAGATTTGCAAGTATGAATAGAATAGATACATATAAATTTGTGAAAAGTATTGCTGCACTATTGTGTGTGGCAATGCTTTTTTCGTGTAATAATGATATGCGTAACTTGCAGGAACTGAATTTGCGACATAAATTTCCGCAGGGCGAGGCATATAACTTTAAATTGGTGTACACTGATTCGAGCTTAGTGGTGGCTGAACTCACGAGTCCTCTGAACGAGGATTATACGAACCAGCATATGCCTTATTCTGAATTTCCTGAGGGGCTGAAAATAGATTTTTACGACCAACAACGCCATAAAAATACGGTGGAAGCGTGCTATGGGATTATTTACCCTACAATGGGAATGGTAGAGCTGCGCGATAGTGTGCGGCTTACTACCTATGATGGAAAACGCTTGCGCACAGAACAATTGTACTGGGATCAAAAAGAAGATTGGATTTTTACGGATAAGGAATTCGACTTTAGAGATGATGCAAAAGGGACGGTTACTAAAGGAATAGGTATGGATTTTGACAAAAAATTTTCTACCGTTAAAGCACATAAAACTACAGGAATATTGGCTATAGAAGATAATGATTAACCATAAAATATAAGATATGAATGCACGCTCATTTTTTGATTATGCCTATTTGGCGATAGCTGCGTATGCGGGTTATAATGCTTATGAATGGTGGGGAAAGGATACAAAAAGTTGCTATCTGAACCTTGCTTTTGCAGTGGCTGCTGTGGCTATGTTTTTCTTCCGCAGGCGATTACGCTATAAAAAAAATAAATAATGACAGAAATAATAGGCTATGGGGCTTCGCTATTTGTAGTGCTTAGCTTCCTAATAAAAGATAATATAAAATATATACGGCTTACTAATTTGGTGGGCTGCTTGCTATTTGTGTGGTATGGTATTTTGATAAATAGTATCCCAGTGGTGCTGCCCAATGCTTTTTTGGTAGTGGTACAAATAGTGTATGTGATGCGTGCTACACGTGTCAAGCCACAGGAATAATAATTTATATAATGCTGATAATTAAATAGTTGTATATATAGCTGAAATATTTATGTAAAAAAATTGTTTTTTACATAAATATGCTTTATTTTTGCAGCAAAATATTTAGTGTTTGTTACCGATGAGTAGTATCAGTGAACTTGCAGATTTATTAACAGATAGAGTTCTGTTACTAAAGGAAAAGATAGATAAATTGGAGCAGGAGAATGATAAGCTTAGGAGGGAAGTGTTGCAACTGGAACAAGCTGAACTACGAGCTAAAGAAGAGACGGCTGAGGTGAAAGGAGAAAATGAGGCACTGAAGGTAGCAAACCGAATATTGGGCAGTAAAGATCATAAAAAAGAAACGAAACTAAAGATAAATTCACTCATCAGAGAGATAGATGCGTGTATAGTTCAACTTTCAAAATAGGGATTTTATGAACAAAGAGCAATTAAAGATAAAACTTGCTGTAGGCGATAGGTTTTATCCTTTGTTTGTAACGCCTGCACAAGAGGAGGGTTTTAGGATTGCTGCAAAGCGAATCAATGAAATGATAAAAAACTTTGAACAAAATTATGCTTTGCAGGATAAGCAAGATGCACTTGCTATGTGTGCTATAGTGCTTGCACAGGAATGTGCCGAACTGCGCCTTGTAGCAAATAGCGATGTTGCAAACGCTAAAGAGAAATTGGAAGGGCTATGCAAGCTGATGGATATGATGATATAAAATACGTACCTTTACATAGAAAAATTTACTGCCTATATTGATTGACCTTTCGGTAAACTCAACATTAACATTTCACAAAAGGGTAATGTTCTAGTGGCTAAAGCGCGCCGTCATAGTTTCTATGCTACGGATACTTGCCCCACTGGGTATCCCTAAACCTGTTTTTCAGAGTTTTACGTGAAACACTGCAATCAATATAGGCTTTTTTTATATATCAAATTTATTTACAAAAAAGAAAATGACAAGTATTATAGTAATTATTGCTGTTTTTATCATTGCTCTTGCAGCTGGTTTTGGCATTGCAAAGGTGCTGGAAAAAAAGAATGCATCAGAAATTATTCTCAATGCCGAAGCTGAAGCTGAAAATGTATTGAAAAACGCAAAGAGCGAGGCTGAAAACATTAAAAAAGACAAGATTTTCCAAGCAAAAGAGAAGTTTTTAGAACTAAAAGCAGAGTATGAAAAGACTGTAAGTGCGAAAGATAAAAAAATGGCTGAGGCTGAGAAGCGCATTAGAGATAAAGAATCACAGGTATCTAATGAATTGGCTCAAAATAAACGTCTAAAAGATGAACTTGAAACCAAAACTAAAGAGGCTGACCATAAATTACAGACTTTAGAAAAAAAACAAGAGGAAATAGAACGCTTGCACAAAAGCCAAGTACAGCAATTGGAAGTAATATCGGGGCTATCGGCTGAGGAAGCGAAAAAACAACTTACTGACTCGCTAAAGAGTGAGGCTCAGGCTGATGCAATGGCGTATATACAAACTACAATTGAGGAGGCTAAACTTACAGCCCACCAAGAGGCTCGCAAGATTGTTATCAATACTATACAACGCATAGGTACAGAAGAGGCTATTGACAACTGCGTATCGGTATTTAACCTTGAATCGGACGAGGTGAAGGGTAGAATCATTGGTAGAGAGGGGCGCAATATACGCGCTTTGGAAGCGGCTACTGGGGTAGAAATCATTGTAGATGATACTCCTGAGGCTATTATCCTTTCTTGCTTTGATGCAGTACGCCGCGAGATTGCTCGCCTATCATTGCACAAATTGGTTACCGATGGGCGTATTCACCCTGCACGTATAGAAGAAGTGGTGGAAAAAACTACAAAACAAATAGAAGAAGAAATTGTAGAAATAGGAAAACGTACGGTAATAGACCTTGGTATTCACGGTTTGCACCCTGAACTAGTGAAATGTGTGGGTCGTATGAAATACCGTTCGTCATACGGGCAAAACTTGTTGCAGCACTCTCGTGAGGTATCTAAACTCTGTGGTGTAATGGCTGCTGAATTGGGACTAAACCCTAAACTTGCTAAACGCGCTGGATTGCTACACGATATAGGAAAAGTGCCACAAATAGAAAGCGAAACACCTCACGCTTTATTGGGTATGGAATGGGCTGAAAAATATGGTGAAAAACCCGAAGTGTGCAACGCTATTGGGGCGCACCACGATGAGATTGAAATGACTTCATTACTCTCGCCTATAGTGCAGGTGTGTGATGCTATCAGTGGGGCTCGCCCTGGGGCTCGCCGCCAAGTGCTTGACTCGTACATTCAGCGATTGAAAGACTTGGAGGATGCTGCCTTTACTTTCCAAGGAGTGAAAAAAGCTTATGCAATACAAGCTGGTAGGGAATTGCGCGTGATTGTGGAAAGTGAAAAGGTTACTGATGATAAAGCGGCAGAATTGTCATTTAACCTTTCACAAAAAATACAAACAGATATGACTTATCCTGGACAGGTGAAAGTAACAGTAATACGCGAGACTCGTGCTGTGAATATAGCGAAGTAATTATAAAACAATAACAATGATAGAACAAAAATATTTATACCAAATAATAGCTACAATAGTAGCTCTTGTGATATTTATGATATTGCGCTACTTGGTGAATACTATCATTGATAATATAGGAAAAACTTCGGAGTTTGCAGAATCACGGACGCAATTGGTGAAAAAGTATATAGATTACTTCATCTATATGCTTGCACTACTTGTGATTATCTCTATTTGGGGGATAAAGCCAGAACAGATATTTCTTTTTATATCATCGGTACTTACAGTTATAGGGGTTGCTTTCTTTGCACAATGGTCTATCTTGAGCAATATTACTGCGGGGATTATACTGTTTTTCTCCTCTCCTTTTAAGATAGGGAATGTGATAAAGATTATGGATAAGGACTATCCTATTGAGGCTAAAATAATAGATATTAGATCGTTTTATACGCTACTGAAGACGGCTAAAGGAGAGGAAATCACCTTTCCGAACAACTTACTACTACAAAAAGGTGTTGTAGTAATGAATAATATTTAATAATAAAAAAGAAAGATTTAAGAGGCTACTCAAGAAAGTTTGGTTTAACTTTTAAGGGTAGCCTCTTTTTATGTTTACAATGTTGTTCCACCGTGAGACAGATATTTGTGTAGGAAGTGGAATTGTTGCAATTTTGCAGCCTAAAAAAATGCGTTCTTTGACATTTTGGGATAATAAATATAGGTAATGCTATTATGCAATTACTTTAATGGTTTGCTTAACTTTCTCGGCTATAGCACGAGCTTGGTTAATATCCTCATTAATGATGGTTACGTGTCCCATTTTACGGAAAGGGCGGGTTTCTTTCTTGCCGTATATGTGTGGGGTTACACCACTCATTGCCATTATTTGTTCTATATTTTCGTATATTACCTTACCTTGATAACCTTCAGCTCCTACTAAATTGACCATTACTCCTGCAGTTTTGCTATCAGTGTTGCCTAAAGGGAGGTTTAGGATAGCGCGTAGGTGTTGTTCAAACTGGTTGGTATAAGCTGCCTCGATACTATAATGTCCTGAGTTGTGTGGGCGTGGCGCTACCTCGTTTACCAGTATATCATCGTCTTGGGTTTGGAAGAGCTCTACTGCTAAAAGTCCTACTACTTGAAGGGCTTCGGCTACTTGTAGCGCTACGGTGCGTGCTTTGTGGGCTACCTCATCGGGAATGCGTGCTGGGCAAAGTACATACTCCACCTGATTAGCCTCTGGATGAAACTCCATTTCTACTACAGGGTAAGTGGTAATTTCGCCATTAGGGTTACGTGCTACAATTACTGCTAATTCTTTTTTGAAAGGTACTAAGGTTTCGGCGATACATTCTTCGTTGGGGAGCGTATCAAGGTCGGTGAGGTGGCGTACAATCTTTACGCCGTTACCATCATAGCCAAAACGCGCTGCTTTCCATACAAAGGGTATATTTACTTCATTATTTACAACGGCTTCTTTGAGGTTTTCAACATTACAAAAGACCTTAAAAGGAGCTGTAGGAATATTATGAGCAGCGTAAAATTGCTTTTGTCTAGCTTTATTTTGTATTGTTTTGATAGTAGTGGGTGAGGGGTATATTTTTACGCCTTCGCTTTGTAGCTGTTGTAGGGCTTCTACGTTTACATTTTCAATTTCTATGGTAAGTACATCTACAGCCTTTCCGAAGTTATAAACGGTGTTGTAATCGGTGAGCGAGCCTTGAGTGAAAACATTAGCCCCAATGCGGCAAGGAGCTTCGGTGCTGGGGTCTAAAACGCAGGTGGTAATATCATATTTACGAGTCTCGGTAAGGAGCATTTTGCCTAATTGTCCTCCGCCGAGTATTCCGAGAGTAAAATCTGAAGAAAAATAATGTGCCATATTATTTCTTGTTTTTTGGTTTTTTAATTAAGTAGATACATACGGGATAATGGTCTGAATAGCCCCAAGTGTAGTTACCGTTTGCCATACTGCGAAAAGGGTAGCCTTTATAACGCCCCGTTTGGGTAGTTAAATAATCGGGATTGAATACAGAGGCTTTCCAATAACGATAAGATGATTTATCGCCTTTTAGGACATCGTATGTAAAGTAAATCTGGTCGAATAAATTCCATTTATCTTGGTGAGCAAGCGTTCCCATACCTTTATTGTACATTGTTTCCATAGGGTTGAAGAGGTCGCCTTTCTGAACGTCTTCTTTTTTATCTTTGGTTTGGAGTATTTTTTTGAAAGAAGAGTTGGTAGGGTCATCATTAAAGTCGCCCATAGAAAACACTTTGGCATTAGGGTCTATTTTCAGCAATGAATCTATGATTTGTTTATTGAGGGCTGCGGCTTCTTCGCGAAGGTGGCGGCTACGGGGTTCTCCTCCTAATCGTGAAGGCCAGTGATTTACGATGAAGTGAACCATTTCACCATCTAATTCGCCCGAAACAAGTAGCTGGTCTCGGGTGTTTAGTGGGGTACCATCATCTTTATAAACGTGAAGCGGGTGAGGGAATGAAGAAATTGGCTTGAAAGCACTCTTTTTGTAGATAAGAGCTACATCTACACCGCGGTTATCAGGAGAATCGTAATGGATGATACCATAGTTATAATCTTTTAGGTAGGAAGTATTGATAAGGTCGGCAACTACTGCTTCGTTTTCTACTTCGGCAAGCCCAATAACATCAGGAGCACTATGGGTAACATCGTTGCCAATTTCGGAGAGTACTCTTGCTATCTTTTGTACGTGGTCGTTATAGCACTTGCTTGTCCAGCGGTCGGCACCTTCGGGAGTACGGGCGTCATCTAATGTATTAGGGTCGTTGATGGTATCGAACAGGTTTTCTACGTTATAAAAAGCTATGGTGCGCACTGCAAACTTCTTAGGCTGTGCACAAGCAAAGGTAGTGAGTAGTATAAATGCGAGTATAATTATCTTTTTCATTTTAGTTCTTTTAGTGATTAGTGGCTAAATGCACTATACGTTCTTTTTCAATAGGCTTGTTGCTAAAGAAGAATACCTTATCCTCTTGGCATTTAGCTTCTATAAGATATTGATTACCTTGGAAATAGCTGTTTTGTACAGTAGCCACCCAAGCAGAGTGAGCTACTACTGATATTTGGTGAGGTTTTAGCAGTTTTTGATTGTGAGAAGTAACTTCACCAAATAGTGAAGCCGTATAAAAATCACTATCTTGGTGATATATAGTAGCAGTATCACCAAAGGCTATGAGCTGCCCGTCTTTCATAATGAGCGCTTTATCAGAATATGAGAGCGCATCTTTGCCATCGTGAGTAGCTACAATACAGCTAATGTTTTGCTTTTTCAGATAAGCAAAAAGAGTACGTTGTAAGTCGTTTTTTCTAAAGTTATCTATTTGGCTAAAGGGCTCGTCCAGCAGGAGGAGCTGAGGCTCTTGGGCAAGAGCTACTGCAAGCGCTACACGTTGCTTTTCGCCACCGCTAAGGTTAATAGGTTGTTGCTGAGCATATTGCTGCATTCCTACAAGGGTGAGTAGCTGCGTAGTACGTTGTTTTTTGTACTTCAAATTAAGGTTAGAAATAAATTTCCCCACGTTTTCGGCTACCGTGTGATAAGGACGCAGCCCGAAGTCTTGGGCAAGGTATTTCATAGATTTGAATCCAGGCACCAATTGGTATGAAGGTCCCCATACCCGTTCTTCACAAAATCGTATTTCGCCCTCTTGCAGGTCTACAAGCCCATATATAGCTTTTAGGAGTGTGCTTTTCCCGCAACCACTTTCTCCCATAACCGATAGATGCTCCCCTTGTGGTAAGTGAAAAGAAATGTTTTTTAGTATAGGTTGTTCGGCGGTATAGGAATAGTATATATTATTTACTTTGAGCATTTTATGTATTAATAAGCACTTTTGAATTGTTCTAAGAATCTAGTGTCGTTTTCATAGAACATACGAATATCGCCAATTTGGTATAGCAGCATAGCAATACGTTCAATCCCCATACCAAAAGCAAACCCACTGTACTCATTGCTATCTATATTACAGTTTTTAAGCACATTAGGGTCAGTCATACCACAGCCCATAATTTCCAGCCAGCCAGTACCTTTGGTAATGCGATAATCTACCTCGTTATTAAGCCCCCAATAAATATCCACTTCGGCACTTGGTTCGGTAAAAGGGAAATAGGAAGGGCGGAGGCGTATGCGTGATTTTCCAAACATCTCTTTGGTGAAGTAGAGAAGCGTCTGTTTAAGGTCAGCAAAAGAGACGCTTTTATCTATGTATAAGCCTTCTACTTGGTGAAACAAACAGTGCGAACGTGCAGATATAGCTTCGTTGCGGAATACACGCCCCGGAGATATAGTTCGGATAGGAGGCTGGTGATTTTCCATATAACGTATTTGCACCGAACTTGTATGAGTACGGAGTAAAATATCAGGGTTAGTTTGGATAAAGAAAGTATCTTGCATATCACGAGCAGGGTGATATTCAGGCAAGTTCAGCGCAGTAAAGTTGTGCCAATCGTCTTCAATTTCAGGCCCGTCAGAAATATCAAAGCCTATATTGGCAAAGATATTGAGAATTTCGTTTTTCACGATAGATATGGGGTGGCGAGTGCCTATAGTTGTAGGAGCTGCAGGACGAGTAAGGTCACTATGGTGAATAGGAGTGTTGTTTTGGTTTTCAAAAAAAGTACGTAGTTCCTGAACTTTGGCTTCAGCTTTATTTTTAAGTTCGTTTACTACCTGCCCAAAGGTCTTTTTTTGGTCGTTGGGAACATCTTTAAAAGCAGTGAAAAAGTCGTTTAAAAGCCCTTTTTTTCCAAGATATTGAATGCGAAACTGTTCTAGTTCCTCTTTTGTTTTGGCTTTAAAATCGTCTATTTTTTGAAGGTGTTCTTTTATAATATTGATCATCATAACAATAGGTCGTTTGCTTTAAGTTTTCAAGAGGCAAAGGTACAAAATAATTTTGAATGATAAACGATGAATAATGATTTTTTTAACACTATATCTTTTAGGCTCTTTTAGCTTGTTTTTAGCGCAGAAATTTCAAGCCTTTGTTTCTATTCTTGTAGTTATTTGATAACACAGAAAAGCATTAGGCTGTCCAAAAAGTCTTTTATATTGTAAAGAAGATTTGTAAATCGCCCTCACACAACAAAACTTTTCAGACAGCCTTTCTGTACTATTTCATCAATACCTCTGCCAAGGCGATACCCACAACACAAGCCACCGATACAGCTATGAGTCCTGGCACCATAAAGCTGTGATTAAAGTAGTATTTCCCTATCTTTGTAGTACCTGTAGGGTCAAAATTTACCGTAGCAATATCCGAAGGATAGTTAGGTATAAAAAAGTAAGCATAAGTTGCTGGCATAATACCTATGAGCAGCGGCACAGGCAAGTTCATAGCTATAGCTATAGGCAACATCATCTTAGCGGTAGCCGCTTGGCTGTTCACAACTACTGAAACAGCAAAAAGCGCAAAGATAAACGTCCAAGGGTACGCTTGCACCATTGCCGTAATCCCATCCTGAAAGTTAGGCATAGCATAAGTAAAGTAAGTATCACTCATCCAAGCAATCCCGAAAATAGCAATACAAGCCACCATTCCCGATTTAAACACAACCCCTTCAGGTACCAGTTTTACAGGCGTTTTACAAGTAATAAGAATAATCCCACCAAAGCAAAGCATTATCATCTGGATAATAATCCCCATAGGTACCGTATAAGCGATACTTATATTATTTTCTTTTATCATAAAAGTACGCACTTCAGGCAATAGAGCTAAAGCCACAATCACCACTATTGATGATAAAAATATGTACACCGCATTTTTTGCCGACTGAGGTATCACCTCATTCAAAGTCGTCTTGCTGCTATTGAGAATTTGCTCGCGGTATATAGGGTCTTGCAAGCGGCGTTGGTATTCAGGGTCTTTTTCCAATTCCTTACCACGTTTGCTACTATAAAGGCACATTGCCAATAACCCCAAGAAAGTTGCAGGTAGCGTAACCGAAAGAATATTCAGCAAAGTTAGGTTTTCACCCCCCTGCAAATGAAACAAATTCAGTAGCTCCTTACCTAAATAGACCGTTACTACTGCCGATATAGGGCTAGCTGTCATCGCCAATTGCGAGGCTACCGAAGCAGCTGCCATAGGGCGTTCGGGGCGAATTTTGTTCTTCAACGCTATATCACCAATAATAGGCATAATAGAGTATACAGCATGCCCCGTACCAAGCATAAAAGTAAGAGTGTAAGTAGCGATAGGACCCAAAAAAGTAATCTGTTTAGGGTTCTTTCGCAACACCCGTTCAGCCACCTGCAGCATAAATTTCAGCCCACCAGCAGCCTCCAAAATAGAAGCACAAGTAACCACTGCTAAAATAATCAACATTACCTCAATAGGCGCAGAGGCAGGAGGCATCCGAAAAACAAACACCTCTATAATGAGTCCTATCCCCGATACGACTCCCAAACCTATTCCCCCGTAGCGGCTGCCTATGTACAGCATTACCAGCAAGAATAGAAATTCAAGTACTAATACATATGTATCCATAAAACATAATTTTTTATAGAAAGAAATTATCTTTCATTAAGTTACTTTTTCAGCCAACAAAGGTACAAAACAATTGTAAATCAAATATAAATTAGTAACGTTTTTTTTCGTTTTATTTACTATTTATTTTCTTTTCAAAGTAACGTTAAATAATGATAAAACACACCTCCTCTACAAATACTTTACAGCCAATTCCAGCTCCAATACAAAACCAATTTTCATAGCACCTTGCATACCCTTTCCCTTACTACATAAGGCTTGGCAAGGGTACTGATGGCAAATTTTGCATATTTACGAGCATAATAAAAAAACTAAAAATGGCAGATATTGCATACTTTTTGGCTGAAAATGCAAACTCTACTTCCAAAAACCACCGTACCTTTGCACCAGAAAATAAGAGGTATTTTTCCTCATCAAAGAAAAAATCACTTTCTAATGGAAACAAATAAAAAAATAGCAAACCAACAACAAACTAACCTTCATTTTTGCGATGAACGGGTAGAATTGTTAGATACCATTAGAGAAATTGTGAAAATTGAAGTAGATAAACGTATTGACAAGCTTAAAGAAGATAAAAAAGAAGACTTGCCTCCTCAAGATACTTTTTTCATTAAAACAAGTTAGGACGTATATGAGAACCAATTGCCGCACATTACGTGGAGGAAGAGGATTGATATGAACATCTGGCGTTGGTTCTCAATGTCCTAATGAAAAAACAGCATAAAAGTAAAATTTGTCATTTTTTTGCTAATTTGTTAATTACCAGTTTGCTAATTTGCTACTTTTTATTATCTTTGCTGCAAAATTAACATTACTTTTTTAATGAAACACATTTTTTCAGTACTAGCACTTATTCTTGGCGCAGGCTCTTTTAGCTCTTGCACCCTTAATAGCTCATCACAATCGGCAGAAAAAGAGCAAATTACCAACCCTACCCATTGGCAAACTAACAACCTCAAAGGCAAGGTAAAAACCATCAAAAAAACAGTATACGCCACCAATAGCACCAACGGAAGGCTCGGCGTAAACGAATATGATGAAGATGAAGACCCCATACACATAGTACAGTACAACACCGATGGTTACATCACCAGCGAGGTATATTACAACGCCAAAGAAGAATGGACAAGAAAAATTAAAAATACTTATGACCAGCAGCATCGCCTTGTAGAGCAACAAACCCTCTACAAAGACGACCCCAACCCCTATTACGAAAAAAATACCTACGATGCACAAGGCAATTTGCAACAAGTAATCCTGCACAACCTCGACAAAACCACCGATACCATCTCCTACCAATATCAGCAGCTAACAGATGGCAAAAAAGTAACCCAACTAAACGACTTTTATAAAAGTTTTTCCAAAATAGAGCGACTTTACAACAAACAAGGTTTGCTCACCCAAGAAACCGCCTACAACGGTCAGCATAAAGAAGAAGAAACCCTATTTACTTACAACGAAAAGGGGCAGTGCACACACGAAAAAACCTATTACAACTACGGCAAAGAACAGTATATACAAAGTGATTATACGTATGACAAATACGGTAATGTCCTAGAAATCAAAACATCAGGAAATAATACCGCTATGAATTATTATACCGAAAAACACCAATATACCTATGACGAACAAGGAAATATCGTAAAAGATGTTTTACAAGATAGCGATACACAACGCACTGTAATATACGAAATTACGTATTATCAGTAAATAATTTTGAATGCTCAGTTCTAAATAGCCAATTCTGAATATCAAACAACGAATATGAGATGAAAAGTGAAAAATATGCTACTACAACAGCTTTATCTCAGCTAGTATTTATTGTTATAACTCTATTTATAATAGCTTGTAACAATAAAGAAACAAATACAAACGCTGAAAAACAACGAACACTGATAGAGAAAAAACTCAATCACTTTCTTTCAGCCGATTCGTTGGCGCCGATACAGCGACAAATGGAGGCAGAAGGCAATAAAATAGGAAGTGTTATTGCACTTCGCGAATGGGGGCGTATGCTTCGCAACGAAAGTAGATTTGACGAAGCACTACGTGTCCACAGCGAAGGAATGCACCAAGCCGAAGCCTTACACGACACCATCGAGTGGGTCAGAGCACTCAACAACATAGGCACAAACTACCGAAGACTCGGTATTTTAGATGCCGCACAAGAATACCACTACCTCGCTTGGAAAATAAGCGAAGCAAGCACCGACACCTCCTTCCAAGCCAAAAAAAATCGCGTAATATCACTCAACGGGATGGGAAATATATATCTCACCCTCAACAACTACGAGAGTGCCGATAGCGTCTTCCGAAGAGCCCTAGCTGGTGAAATAGAACTACGAAGCCTCTACGGGCAAGCCATCAACTATGCCAATATAGGCTCTATCTTCAAAAATAAAGGACAAATAGACTCTGCCAACATCTACTACAAACGCTCAATGGAACTCAATACCAAAGCTAAAAACAATATAGGTATCGCTATTGGGCACACCTATTTTGGCGAAATAAACGAACTTGAAGGCAATTATGATGAGGCATATCAAGAGTACCAAAAAGCACTTGAAATAATGAAAGCCTCAAAAGATGACTGGCACGCCCTCAATACCCTTTTGGCAATTGCTCATATCGATTATGTTACAGGAAAAGAAGACGTCGCCCTCGCTAACCTTACCAATGCCGAAGCAACCGCTCGAAAAATAAAATCAAAAGAACACCTTGCCGACATCTATCACCTTTACTACCTCGTATATCAAAAACAAGGAAACTACCAAGCAGCTCTCCAAAAACACCTCCAATCTACCATCTACCGCGATAGCGTAGTAGGCGCTGAAAAAATGAACCGAATACAAAACGTAAGCCTAAATATAGAACGCCGCCGGCAGATGGAGCAAATGAAAAACGCCGAACAACAAATCGAAAAAGAACGATCTCGAAAATATACCATCATCGGCATCTCTGCCTTCGTATTACTGCTGATGTTCATCTCATTAGCAATGCTCAACTACGTACAACGCATACGCGCTCGCAACTACTTAGCACTCAAAAAAATGAACCTGCTGCGCGAAAACTTTTTTACTAATATTACCCACGAATTCCGAACGCCACTCACCGTCATATTAGGACTAAGCCACGACATCGCCAATAACCCCGAAACCGATCAAACTACAAAAGAAAAAGCCAACAACATACAAAAACAAGGCAAAAACCTTTTGCAGTTCGTAAATCAACTATTAGATATTTCAAAAATTAAATCAGCCGTAGGCGACCCCGACTGGCGAAAAGGCGACATCTCTGCCTATATCGCTATGATTGTGGAAAGCTACCGCGATTATGCCCAAAGCAAACAAATTCACCTCCAATTCGTCTCCCACAACCACATCTTTACAGCCTTTGTGCCCGATTATATCAATAAAATAATGAACAACTTGCTGTCCAACGCATTCAAATTCACACCCCAATACGGTAGCGTAACAGTAACTATTAAGCAGCAAAACAATAACATACAGCTTGAAGTAACCGATACAGGTGCAGGTATCAGTCAATCTCACCTCCCACACCTATTCGAAATATTTTACCAAGCAGGCAACAATAGTAATACCATAGGTTCAGGCGTAGGACTTTCACTTGTAAAACAAATTGTAGATGCCATTGAAGGAACAATCACCGTCAAAAGTACCGAAGGCAAAGGAACATCCTTTCTTATTACTTTCCCCACCAAAGAAGCCAAAGCATCACTCGCTCAACTAAACGATATAAGCGAGAATACGCCCATATTACCACAAGAAAAAACAGAACTAAAAGACAGCCCAACCAACAATGACAACATACAACGCATTCTCATCATCGAAGATAATACCGATGTAGCTGCCTATATAGCAAGCCAGTTGGGTAACAACTACGCTATTTACTACGCTATCAACGGTGTAAAAGGACTTGAAAAAGCCAAAGAACTCGTCCCCGACCTTATCATTACCGACCTGATGATGCCCGAAATGAACGGATTAGAAGTCTGTAAAAAAGTACGAAAAAATGAGATTATAAGCCATATCCCTATTATTGTTATCACAGCAAAAGTTACCGAAGAAGAACGCGTAGAAGGCTTCAAAGCCGGAGCTGATGCCTACTTAGCAAAACCTTTCAACAGCCAAGAACTACAAATGCTGGTAGAAAAACTATTAGAACAACGCCAAAATCTCCGACAAAAATACTTGCAATGGGCTATCGAGAGCACCGCAGAAACTGCCCATAAAGCAACTGATGAAAACCAAAGCGATACCTCAGCAACCAACATCGTATCACAAGAACAACAACGCGCCGACCAGCAATTCCTTGCCAAAATGGTAGATTATATCTACCTGATGCTCGATAAAGATGTAGAAATAGATGTCCCCGTGATGGCAGAAAAAATGTGTATGAGCACAAGGCAATTCTATCGCAAAATAAACGCACTCACAGGTCACAGCCCACAAGCCTATATTACACGCGTAAAGATACATAAAGCAAAACAACTATTAGATAAAAACCCCGATATGCCCTTAAAAGAAGTCGCTGAACTATCAGGCTACACCGATTATTCAAGCTTCATAAGAGCATTTAAAAATTTAGAAGGTATCACACCCACACAATACACCCGAAAAATCGAAGAATAACCCAAAAGTAATGCTACACAAAATAAACTTACAAAATATACTCTTTTTAGATATAGAAACCGTCCCGCAGAATGAAAATTACCAACAATTATCAGCAAGTGAGCAAGAATTGTGGGAAGAAAAAACCAAATATGTACGAAAAGAAGAGATTTCAGCCGAAGAATATTACCATAGAGCAGGTATTTGGGCAGAATTTGGTAAAATAGTATGTATATCAGTAGGATATTTTGTGTTTAAGTACCAACAACGCACTTTTAGAGTTACTTCATTCGTAGGAGAAGAAAAAAAAATACTGAAAAACTTTGCAGTAATGTTGGATAGTTACTTTTCGCAACCACAACACCTGCTCTGTGCCCATAACGGCAAAGAATTTGATTTTCCTTACATAGCCAGACGTATGATAATCAACCGTATAGCCATACCACAAAAATTGCAACTATACGGCAAAAAACCTTGGGAAATACCCCATTTAGACACGCTGGAACTATGGAAATTTGGTGATTATAAACATTACACCTCCCTGAAACTTTTAGCACATATATTGGCAATACCTTCACCAAAAGACGACATCGATGGCAGCCAAGTGCGAGAGGTGTATTATCAGCAAAATGATATAGACCGCATCGCTACCTACTGCGAAAAAGATACTATCACTGTAGCCCAAATACTACTGCGTTTTCGCAACGAACCCATACTCACCGATGATGAAATATTGATAGTGGTAAATGAGAGAGACTGAGCGAAGAATAACAAAAAAATATTTGTTATTTCAATTATATTTAATATCTTTGTAGCGATTTTTTAACAATTACTCCTTTGTAGGAAAAATAATAATAAACTATGAAAAAAGAACAATTAGAACAGATGCGCAGTAGCAAAGGATTTGTTGCAGCACTCGACCAAAGTGGCGGTAGCACTCCCAAAGCCCTAAAACTTTACGGAGTAAATGAAGATGAGTACAACGGCGAAGAAGAAATGTTCGACCTTATTCACCAAATGCGTACCCGTATCATCAAAAGTGCCGCTTTTAACAGCGAAAAAATAATCGGCGCTATCCTTTTTGAACAAACTATGGATAGAAAAATTGATAATAAATTTACTGCCGACTATCTGTGGGAAGAAAAACACATAGTACCCTTCCTAAAAGTAGATAAAGGTCTTGAAGAACTTGACTTAGACGGAGTACAACTGATGAAACCTATCTCTAATCTTGCCGATTTGTTACGCCGTGCCAATGTGCGTCATATTTTTGGTACCAAAATGCGTTCAGTAATCAAAAAAGCAAGTCCAGAAGGAATAGAACGTGTGGTAGCTCAACAATTTGAGGTAGCTCATCAAATTATTGAAGCAGGATTAGTGCCTATCATTGAACCTGAAGTAGATATCAACATCCCCGATAAATCACGTGCAGAAGCTATTTTGGCTGACGAACTTAGAAAGCACTTAGACCGCTTGCCAGAAACTCACAACGTGATGCTAAAGGTTACCCTGCCTACTATCAACAACCTATATAAAGAATTTACCAAACACCCTCGTGTAGTGCGAGTAGTAGCTCTTTCGGGAGGTTATAGCCGTGAAAAAGCCAATGAACTTTTGGCGCAAAACAAGGGGGTAATAGCCAGCTTCTCACGTGCCCTTAGCGAAGGCTTATCAGCCAAACAAACCGATGCCGATTTTGATGCTACTTTAGCAAAAAGCATTCAAGGCATTTACGAAGCTTCTGTAAAATAGTTAATTAGTAGTTAAATTGCTGTATAAACTTTGGCAAAGTCTTGAATTTTGCCAAAGTTTTTTTATATTATATTTTGTGCTACTTCTTCAAATTGTGCTATCCGCTCACAACTAAAAACAAATTACTAAAGACTAAATGTTAATTATTGGGGTATAATTGTTAATTTTTAGTGGATAATTGGTATTTATTTTGTACCTTTGCCACATCAAAACCCACTAACGAAATGAAAGAGGCATTAGAACAAGAATTAGTAAATTTTGCTAAGGAAATCATAGCTCACCAAGGGCAATTAAATATCTCAAAGATGCGTCAGCAAGCCCTACGTTTGACCGACAAAATCACTATATTGGGGTTTGTTGAGAAGTATTATCAAACACTAAAGGCTTCCGAAGAACGTATGCTTTATACGATGCGTAAGGTTGCTTCATTTATAGAAGAACATCAGGAAGAAGATATTTTTAATATAGATACAGATGTTACAGAAATTGAGCCGCTAAATATTCAGTTGAAAAAAGAGGAGACGGCACCAGTGGCATTTGTAGCTATGGAACCTGCTCCTATAACAAAACAATCTGCACCAGCTCCAGCGGCGGCACAACCAACGTCACCGCCAGCATTTACCGCTCCAGCAGCGCCACCACAGCCTCAACAACATACAGAACCTGCATCTGCGCCTGCACCAACACCAGCAGCGGCACAACCAACGCCACCGCCAGCTTTTACTGCTTCAGCAGCGCAACCACAGCCTCAGCAACATACAGAACCCACACCTGCGCCAGCTCCAGCTCCAGCAGCGGCACAACAACCTCAACAACATACAGAACCTGCATCTGCGCCTGCACCAGCTCCAGCAGCGGCACAACCAACGCCACCGCCAGCTTTTACTGCTCCAGCAGCCCAACCACAACCTCAACAACATACAGAACCTGCATCTGCGCCTGCACCAGCTCCAACAGCGGCACAACCAACGCCACCGCCAGCATTTACCGCTCCAGCAGCGCCACCACAACCTCAGCAACATACAGAACCTGCTCCTTATAGAGAACCTCTTTATTCAATACACGCTAAACAAGACCCTCGCGATGAAACTGAAGAAGAACAAGAAGCACGCATAGAAAAAGTATTACAGCACGTTTTTGAAGCTACACAAGCATTCATACCCGAAGCGATGAAATATAAGCCTTTCCCTCAAGAAGAAGAGGAAGAAGGTGTGGCACACGAGCCTAAAGATTTCCCTACTGAACCAGAAGCACAACCATTTTTTGCGGCAGCAGCTAAACCAGCAACTCCTGCCAGCACCCCCACAGCACCCCCACCAGCTTCTGTAGCCAAAGAACCTGAAGCTGAAAAGCCTCATAATCACAATCCGTTTGAGGCAATGGCAGAACAGTTTATACAGCAACACGTTCAAGAACAAGCAGCGCAACAAAAACAACAACAAGCAGCGCAACAGCATTTGCACGAACAAATGCAGCATAACCCATTTGGAATAAATAATGCTACACCCAATACTCCTTTTGGGCAGCCAACAGCTGCACCAGCAGCACAACCTCAGCCGTTAGAAAATCCTTTTGCAGCAACAGCCAATCAGGATAATGTAAAAACGAGCTGGGCAATGAACATAGATCAGCCTTCGTCACAAAACATAGCGCAGCCACAGTCTGCCGCACGACAAACTCCTTCGTTAGAAGAATTTTTGTCTCAAAAGGCAAAAACAGCTTCCTTTGAAAGGAAGAACCCTGAAGAGCCCAAACCTACACAGTCGCTAAACGACCGTTTTAGCAAGGCAATACAGATAGGTCTCAACGACAAACTTGCCTTTGTACAAAAATTGTTCTTCGGTAGTGAAAGTGAATACAACAAGGTATTAAAACACCTTGAAGAGTTGCATACACTTGAGGAGGCAGCCGTGTACATACAGCAGCAGGTAAAACCTACTTACAATCATTGGAAAGGCAAAGAAGAATATGAGGAGCGCTTCTTAAGCCTCATATTACGCCGCTTTGAATAATGAGCAAATTGTATTTGATCCCTACACCCATCGGGAATTTAGAAGATATTAGCCTCAGAGCCTTGCGTTTGCTGGGCGAAGTAGCTGTCATATTGGCTGAAGATACACGCACTAGCAGTAAGCTACTGAAGCATTACAATATAAACACCCCTATGCAAAGCTACCACCTTTTTAATGAACACAAGGTGGTAGATAGCTGGGTGCAGCGTATCAAAGGAGGTACTACAGTTGCCCTAATTACCGATGCAGGTACGCCAGCCATTTCCGACCCAGGCTTTCTTCTTGCAAGAGCTTGTATTGCCGAAGAGGTAGCCGTAGAATGCCTGCCAGGGGCTACAGCTTTTGTACCTGCCTTAGTGAATAGTGGCTTGCCTGCTGAACGTTTTACCTTTGAAGGCTTTCTGCCTGATAAAAAAGGACGGCAAACACGCCTACAGCAATTAGCCGAAGAGCAACGTACAATGATTTTCTATGTTTCACCTCACAAACTTCTAAAAACCTTAGCAGATTTTATTACTACCTTTGGTGCTGACCGCAAAGCGAGTCTCTCACGTGAGCTTACCAAATTACACGAAGAAACTTTAAGGGGAACTTTAGGGGATTTGCAATTGGCTTATACTGATAAGATTATTAAAGGAGAAATGGTGCTGGTAGTGGCAGGCAAGAAGTAAAACGCAACAGATAGATGATATTACATATAGAAACTTCGGGAGTTAATTGTTCGGTAGCTTTATCCAATGAAGGAATATTATTAGCAGAACAAACTGAAAATGCAGGGCGATTTACACATTCTGAACACTTACATTTATTTATAACAACAGTAATGCAGCAAGCAGGAATAACCTTCAGTGAGCTCAAAGCTATTGCGGTAAGTGCAGGAGCAGGTTCTTATACGGGCTTACGTATAGGGATAGCTACAGCCAAAGGTTTGTGTTTTGCCTTAAATATTCCACTGATAGCCATACCTACACTACAAATTATCGCTGCTCAAGCTCCTCACAATCCTATAATTATCCCAATGATTGATGCTCGCCGTATGGAGGTATATAGTGCGGTACTAAATGAGAAATATACTTTTATAGCTCCTACGCAGTCCGTTATCCTAAATGAGGAAAGTTATAGTGAATACCTCGCACAAGGGAAGGTTGTTTTCTTAGGCGATGGCAGTGATAAGTTTGCCGCTATCTGCAAGCACCCCAACGCAGAGTTTATCAGTGGCGTTTTCCCACAAGCTAAAGATATGATTCCTTTTGCTACTGAAAAGTACAAACTACAATCTTTTGAAAATACAGCTTATTTTGAGCCTCAATATCTAAAATAGCACTTCCTTACAATTAAACTTGTTGAGGCTCACCATAGAGGTCGTAATCGGTGGCATCTATAATCTTTACGTCTACAAAATCACCAATTTTTACATAGTGCTTCTTAGCATCAATGAGTACTTCGTTATCTACATCGGGTGAGTCGTATTCGGTACGACCAACAAAGTGGTTCCCCTCTTTGCGGTCTATCAGGCAACGGAATGTTTTGCCTACTTTCTCTTGGTTGAGTTCCCACGATATTTGTGATTGTATCTCCATTATTTCATTAGCACGAGCCAGCTTTACCTCTTCGGGTACATCGTCTTCCAACTGGTAGGCTGTAGTATTCTCCTCGTGACTGTAGGTAAAGCAACCCAAACGCTCAAAGCGCATTTCTTTTACGAAGTCTTTTAGAGCATCAAAGTCGGCTTGGGTTTCCCCTGGGTAGCCAACTATTAGGGTAGTGCGTATTGCCATTTGGGGCATTGCTTCGCGGAGCTTGTGTAGTAATTTAGTAGTTTTAGCCTGTGTAGTACCGCGTTTCATACTCTCCAAGATAGGGTCGGAGATGTGTTGTAGGGGTATATCTAAATAATTGCAGATTTTAGGTTCGTTTTTCATCACCTCAATCACGTCCATAGGGAAGCCTGTAGGGAAGGCGTAATGAATGCGTATCCATTCTATGCCTTCTACCTTTACAAGAGCACGAAGTAAGTCGGCAAGGGCGCGTTTTTTGTAGAGGTCGAGCCCGTAGTAAGTAATATCTTGCGCTATGAGTATCAGCTCTTTTACACCTTTAGCGGCAAGTTTTTCAGCTTCAGTAACAAGTGCTTCTATGGGGGTAGAGATGTGTGCCCCACGCATCAGTGGGATTGCACAAAAACTACACGGACGGTCGCAGCCTTCCGATACTTTCAGGTAGGCGTAGTTTTTAGGGGTAGTAGTGAGGCGTTCGCCTATAAGTTCGTGTTTATAGTCAGCGCCCAACACTTTTAGCAAGGCAGGAAGTTCACTAGTGCCAAAATATTGGTCTACATCGGGTATTTCTTTTTCTAAATCAGGCTTGTAGCGTTCTGAAAGGCAGCCCATTACAAATACTTTATCCACTAAGCCAGCTTCTTTCTGTTGTACGTAATCTAAAATAGTATTGATACTTTCTTCTTTGGCGTTGTTGATAAATCCGCAGGTATTGATAACCACGATATTACCTTCTTTTTCGTGTACTACGTTTTTACCACCTGCTTTTAGTTGTCCCATCAGCACTTCGCTGTCGTATACGTTTTTAGAGCAGCCGAGAGTTACTACATTTATTGTGTTCTTTTTGATACTTCTTGTTCGCATTTTATAGAAATCTTGAAACAGGCTGCAAAGATACGAAAATAATGTTTAATGATTGATGTTTAGTGATTAATGAGTACGCTTAAGAAAAACTTTGGCAAAGGTTAGTAGCCTCTTGTGCCACCACCTTTGCCAAAGTGTGTAAGTAAATATTTTTGAAAAAATCGTATACTATATTTAGCTTCGTTTTCTTCGTTTTCTTACAAAGATTACGAGGGCTACAAAGGCTACAACTACGCCTATACCTATCCAAAGAGCACTAAATGATACTTTTTTCTGTTCACCTGCAGGATTTACCTCTTCTTTCTTGAGGAGTTTGCTATTTTTGCCATCTACCGCTTCTTGCTTGCCTTGCTGAGATTTAGCCAACTGTTGTTGGTAGGCTTTTGCATTCTCGGCAGTAGCTTTTTGCGCTATATAGGCTTGCAACTTCTTGTTTTCCGATGAAAATTGTGATGAGCTCACTCCGTATTGTTGGGTGAGGGTAGTGTGCAAATCGGCTAAATGAGCTATTTGTGCTGCAGAGGCTTTCCACATTCCTTTACGGGTAGCTTCAAGCATTACGGCAGAAACTTCTTGCAAGGCTGCCACGTTTTCTTTCTTGATAAAGTCGGTAATGCCCAATTGCTGTTTGTCTTCTATATAAGTGTTGTACACTTCGTTCCAAAGCGCATCGTCTATCAGTTCAGGGCGTGTAGCTTCCCAGCCGTGCATATTGGTTACTATTTCGGCTATTTGTCCTGCGCTGGAGGCTTTCCCTTTCATCATTTCCTTGATGTATTTAGGGTTGAGGATAGTACTGCGAGCCTCTACGCCTACAGCTTCTTTCAGCTCTTGCACGTGCATATTTTTATGGTTGCGATAGTCAGCAAGATAAGCATCGGGGTCTTTACCGGTAACTTCTTTAATTGCAGCGTTCATACCGCCCATAAACTCGTATACGTGGTCGAGGCTCAAGGCGCCCCAAGTATTGTTTTGGCGAGGCTGTATAAGCACATCAGCATTCTTGATAGCAGCGCGGAACATACCTTCTTGAAACTTGCTCCACTCCTCTTGGCTTCCGTAAAAAGCCCCCATATTGTGCAAATACACCTGTGCAATGTCCTGTTGTGTTTCCCACTTGTCGCCTGCGTTGATAAGCTCTTTGATGCCTGTATCGTAACGTCCTTGCAAGCCACCAAAAATACGGCGAGTAGCCATTTCGCGTGCTTCTTTAGGAGGTACACCTGCTTGTACCAACTCTTTTTCTATATCTACAGAGCCCGCGCTCACCTCGTTGGCGTACTTCTCTTCAGGCAAGGCTGATACCATCTCTATCGCCTTGTTCAGCAAGAAAAGACGAGAGGCTGCCAAATCGCGAAACTGACCAGAGGTTTGTATAACCACATCTATACGTGGTCTGCCGAGTTCTTCAGAAGGAATCACGCGCACATCGCCCACGCGCCCAAAGGTATCCCAAACGGGTTCTACCCCCAGCATATAAAGAGCCTGTGCTATGGATACCCCTTCGGTTTCTATAAATTCAGAACTCCAGAACGTATAAGCTATTTTTTTAGGATATTCGCCGTGTTTGTTTTTGTATTCATTGATTACGTTATCGGCAAGGGCAACGCCTCTGTCCCACGCTAATTTAGAAGGAGTACTTTCGGCATTTATCCCATAAAGGTTACGCCCTGTAGGTACGCCGTTGGGGTTGGCTACCGCATCGCCTCCTGATGAAGGTGGTGTATAGCCGCCGTTGAGGGCATTGATAAAGGCTTGTAGTTCACGTTGCGGACTTTCTTGTAGTCCTTTTTGGTAGCGTACTACGTTGGTAATGGTTTTTTCTATATCCACTAGTGCCCTTGCGTGGTCTATTTTAGCTTTTTTAGCATTGATAGCAGCCAGCTCTTCAGGGGTAAGCGGTTTGCGGTCTTCTTTTTTAACAGGAGCTTTTATTTTGGTAGGGCGACCTACGGCATCGGGTTTCTTGCCTGTGTGGGTAGCTGTAGCAGCCATAGTAGCCGTTTGGGTTGCAGCAGCCGTAGCGGTAGCCGTTTTGCCTTTGTTGGCTTCGCGTTGTAGCTGTTGGCGCAAGAAGTATGGCATTTTGCCACCTTCTTCCGTCTCTATTGTTTCTTTGGCTTTTTGAAGCTCCTCGGGGGTGATGTGAGCATAATCACATATAAAGGCGGTAGTAACCTCTTTGCCTGCCAAAATTTGCTGTACTAAGGCTTTGGCAGGATTTAGATAATGAGCGGTAAAGAAAGCCTTGCGCTTCAGGTCTTTTTCGGTTACTTTGCCTTTGTGCTTATCAAGAGTGGCAAGGCTGTAAGCAATAGGGTCGGCACTCATTGCTAGAACGGTAGAGTTAATTTTATCAGGACTATAAGGTACACCTGTTATATAAAATTCACCGTTGATTTTTTCTGTAGCAATTTCTTCGGCAAAGTTTTCAAGTTTAGTAATTTCGTCATCGGTATAAGGCTTGGTAAGAATACTATCCAAGCGCAAATCGCGGTGCAAGCCCATACTTACGGCTAACTTTTTAATGTGTAGCCCTATGGCTTGTTTATCGGTAGGATTTTTAGATTTTTCGTATGAAAGGAAGGTTTTTTCAAGCTCGTTGAAAGTGTTGCGCATATCGCTCTCGGTGAAAGCAGGGGTAAGGTATGAAACGATACCACCGTAAGAGCGGCGTTTAGCTATCATTGCCTCACCTATATTGCCAATGGTGTAATAGTAGAAGTGAGGCACGGTACCTACACAAATGTCTGGCCAGTCATAATCGGAGAGGGCAACTTGCTTATGAGGCGTAAATTCCAGCGATCCGTGTGTGCCAAAGTGGATAAGCGCATCGGCTTTTAGCCCGTTTTGTACCCACATATAAGCACCAAAATAAGCATAAGGAGGTATTTCTTGCACCCCGTGTTGCACTTTGAAGTCGTCTTCGGTACTTACAGCAGCTGGTGGTTGCGGTAGGATAGTGATATTGCCCAATGTAAGTTGCGATACGGCTAAATAGTCTTTGCCGTTTTGGGTAGTACTCAGATAAGTACCAGGAACAGCTCCATTGTGGGCTATCACTTGCTGGTAAAGGGTAGGGGGGAGTGTTTGTTGCATCCAGCTGGTTAGCTGGTTAGCTTCCACCAAGGCAGGTTTGCCTTGTGCGAAAAACTGTTCTATGTCGCCTTTGGCGTTGCCGCGGTAGGTATTGGCGTGCGTGAGCAGAAGCTGCTTAAAGTTTGCAAGGGAAGGCAGTTGCCCTACGTTATAGCCTTGGGCTTGTAGTTGTTGCAAGAAGTTGTAAATTGATTCTTCTACCTCTAAGCCTTGTGCTGCGGCAGGGTTCAGCCCTATTCCTTTAAAATACACAATAGCCAGCTTTTTGTCGCCATTGGCTTTGTGTTTTAGCTGGGTGAAGTTGTGAATGATTTTAGCAAACTTTTTGGCGCGGTTTTCTATAGCATTCAAAAAGTAGTAGCCGTCTTTGTTCTTTTCTTCAGCTATTACCACGTAGGGGTAGAGGGCGCCGTCTAATTCGGGCATTACGATAGTTTGCCCCATAAAGCCTCCTGCCATTCCCATTGGGTCTTTTTCCCAGTCTTCTTTCATTGATAATACCGATAAGCCTGTGAATAGCGGCACATTGTGCTGTTTAGCCCAATTGATGTAGCTTTCGGGATTGCCCATCATCATTTGTCCGTGAGGGAAATAAACAACGGCATCAGGCTTGATAGCTTCTAAAAACTCTATGCGCTTGCCTTGTGATGTGAAAGGGTACACGTTCATACCCTCATCTTGCAAGGCTTTGATAACGCCATTCAGGTGTTCTTTGTTACCACCAAAAGGCTCGTGCAAGCCCGCTACCATTGCAATGCGTGGAGCGCCTTCTTTATAAAAATTATTTTGCTTTAAATACGTTTCAAAATCGGGAAGATTGTCAAATGAGCGTTCATCGTCTAAGTGGAAGTATACGTTTTCTTTGCGCTCAATAGGGGCTGAGGGTTCGGTAGCAAACCATTTGCGGTCTATGTATTTACGCACATAGCGCGCCAAGTTTTGGTAATTGGTTTTGTTGGCACTTTCTAAGTAAGAAGTTACTTTTTTCAGTTCGGTTTCGCTAAGGCTACTAATATCGTTATCGGGGTTAGTAACGGCAAAGCTGTGAAAAGGAACGCGGTTGGCAGCCTCTATCAGCTGGTTGCGCTGCTCATCACTAATTTTCAAGCCCATAGCCCACACCAGCACAAAATCGTATTTCTTAAGCTGGTCTAATTGGTCTAAAGGCACTTCTTCGAACTTGATAAACTTATCTTCGTTAGATAAGGCAATGTTTGAAGCCTGATAGCTCACAAAATTTACTAAGGCAATGCGCGTTGTAGCTATGTAGTTGCGCCATACCATATAGCCCCCAAAAGCTACTATAGCAAGGGCTAACAACATTAATATTCTCTTTTTCATACTTATGTAATGATTAACACTTATGGCTAATGATTAATTTTGCCGCAAATATATAAAATAATTCTGAATAAGAGAATATTTATTTTTATTTTAACACTTTAGGGATAAGCTACCCAATACATTTGATTGTTTATCTCGAAGAATAAATGGTATTGTGTCCCTACTTTCAGCACTCTTAAGTCTCTGATATACCCACTTTTTTCAAAAGGTGTAGGCAAATAATAGAAGATTTCTTCAGGCTTGCCTATGGGTTGAAAATCGCTCTTGCTAAGGCGTTGTTTTTTTATAATATAGAAACACCCATTTTCTGTTACGTAAAAATAATCTATTCCTTCCGTATCTACCACTGCCATTGCCGTACCCTTCCCATAGGGGGTCTTTGTTTTAATAGTGCGTGAGGGACTTTCTATGGTGTAAAACTCTAAGATATCATCGTTTTTATCGGTGTAAAACTGCTGCTTGTCCCAGCTGAGGTATTGAGGTCCCCATTGAAACTTTTCTCCTAAAACAACTTGTTCTACCAGCTCGGTACCGTGTATCCGTAGGTGATATACTTTTTTGTCTATTTCTGTGCACCATATAAAGTCATCGGTAGTTTGCATTTCGGGGTAATTTAAGTAGTGTCTGTTTGTTTCTTTAGGATTACCCAATAGCTTGCTTAAAGGCACAATACCCAAAATATTACCCGTTTTGGTACTGAGGGTAAGTACGTACATATCTCTGTTCTTAGAGTTGTAGTCTTTGTATAGTACATACAGATAATTAGGGGTAGCATAGCTGTATTCTACATAGTTTTTGTTAGTTTTAGAGGGATCTCGTTTCTTATCAGAAGGTTTTTGGTAAGGGTATACATCTTTTTGGGCTACCTCTTTGTAATAATAAGCCGTGTCATTGGCTACAGGCACGTATTTAGACCATAAAAAGTATTCCGAAACGGCGTATAAAGTATCTTTTTCGGCATAAAAAGCCGGAAACCAATTGGAATAGGATTGTTCATTATTGAAAATATACCCCTTTTTCACCTCCTTAGTGCGAGGTGAAAGCTGAAGTATATGAGGTGTTTTATTTTTTTTACTGGGCTTGTAGTTAATAACGTAAATTTTTTGCTGGGCGGCATCTGCTGTAATTAGGTCGCACCTGATGTCAGGCAACACGGTATAATGCTGTTCAAGAGGTGCAATCGTAAGGTTTTGCAGCCGTTGCCACCATTCTTTCCAGTCTTTTTTCAGCGGAAATTGTGGCAGTGGTAGCAAGCCTTCGGCAAATTTCTGTACCCTATCCATATTGTTATGAGCTATCCACCCCAGTAGCCTATTTTCGGTACGTGTTTCATCGTCTTCATCGGCTACTGTTATAGTTTCTTTGCTATCCAAGCAGTCTATCCAGTAATCAATATCGCGAAAATCATACTTGTAGCTGCTTTTTACTTCTAGTTCACTTTCATTGAGTGTCTTTTTTTGTGCAATAGCCTCCCTCAGTCCGCTTTCTTTATCAGCAACGATTGTAATTTTCTTGCCATCTAAGGTGAAAGTAGCTTTTTTGCTGTAATAACAATGCTTTGCGTTGGGAATAGCGGTAAGTTCAAACTCAATAGGGGTATTTTCTGGCAAGCGAAAATCGTCCATTAACAATGCAATAAGAATCCTGTCTGTTCCTATCTTTTTGCGTTCTTTTTCTTGTAGTGGCACTATCAAAGCTTGGCGAGGCAGTTCTACCTTACCTTTTTCCATTACAAAAATAGTACATAGCATTGTTACGTCCAAATCCTTTGTTTCTTTATGAGAGGTTAGTTCGGTAATTACAGACGATAGCAATTGTGCCTCGCTGTAAAAACAGCTAAAAGCAAAAAGTATAAACAGTATTCTTTTCATATCAAAATGTTAGTTCTGCAAGTAGTGGTGCTTTTTTATCTTTTTCAGAGAGGAGGATATCGCCCAAAGGCAATTGCCAATTGATGTTTATTTGCGGGTCGTCCCAGCGCACGCTTCCTTCAGCTTGCGGTGCGTAGTAATTATCACATTTATACTGAAATACAGCCTCTGGGCTCAGCACAACAAAGCCGTGTGCTAACCCCTGCGGAATAAAAAACTGACGCTTGTTATCCTCGCTTAGCAATACCTGTTCGTATTGCCCAAAGGTAGGCGAATCTTTACGCAAATCTACTGCCACATCCAATACTACCCCTTTTACTACGCGCACCAATTTAGATTGTGCATAGGGCGGTTTCTGAAAGTGTAAGCCACGCAATACCCCATAGGTAGAGCGTGACTCATTGTCTTGTACAAAAGTAACAGGAGCTACCAGCTCGTTGAATCGCTGTTGTGAAAACGATTCAAAAAAGTATCCGCGGTCATCGCGAAACACACGGGGTTCTATAATTACCACCCCCTCAATTTTAGTTTTTATTACGTTCATAGGTTATTTTTTTCCACCTCCTGCCGATTTCATACGGTTGATACGCTCGGTAATCAAATCACCGTTGATAAAATCGACATCAGGCTGTGTATATGATTTCTGATAAGCTTTTAAAGCCTTTTTAAAGTCACTTGTTTTTTCGTAGTATTCCGCCATAAAAAACTGAGGCATAGCCGTTTTGTCATAGCCATTTTCCTCCACGTATTTAGATAATTTCTTTAGCGACTCCCAGTCAGCAGCACTTTTTATAGCCGTATAGTCTGCCAAAATATCGTTAAGAGAAGGTTTTTTCTTAATGCCGAAATACTCTTCAATGGTATTGTATTTTTTCTCTAAGTATTCAAATATTCCTGTGCTCAGCGTTTCCATTTTGGTCTTGTATTCCTTGCCTCCAATGGGTTTATACACATCAAAACAAAGGTCGAGTGCCTCTGCCAAAGCTACTAATTTAGAAGCGTTTACAGTCATATTTTTCATATCCGAAAAATGATACTCTACCGATTCGTGAGCCGCTGTAGAGCGCATCGCTTTTTCAAAACGCGTAGCCGTTTCGTAATTCAGTTGGTTTTCCACACCTGGGGTTGCCATATAGTAAAAAATACGCTTCTTAAACCCCGTAGCAAAAACCTCAGCAAACTGTTCACCCATACGAGGGATAGTTGTAGGGTTTAAGCTTACGTACATATTGAACACAGGCTTTTCGGCAAGCAGATAATAGTTGATAAGAAAGGCAGCCTCTTCAGAAGCCACAATTCCTTTAAGCCCCGCTATCGGAAATTTCCCCTGTATGTAAGGCACCAATTCATTAGATACAAATTCAAAAAACCTCGCCGATTCGTTCATCGGGCGCGCTACCTCATCAATAATCGCCACATCGTCTAATTTCGCATCAAATACCCCTACCACTATACATTTAGGCATCTCCTTGAATTGTTCGTAGTAACGCACCATCGAGATGATAGGCTCCATAAGTGTTTCGGCATTCAGCACCACTATTAGCGGATAGCTCTGTTTGTCGGAATAATTGCTCGGCTTGTAAATACCTATTTTTTGTTTGCGTTCCATCTTTCCCGAAGAGAAAGATTCAGTAGTAAATTGCGCAAAAAGGCTTGGTAACACTACCAAACTGAGAATAAAAGTGCAAATCTTTTTCATTGCTGTAGTAATTTGTTAGAATAATGCCACAAATGAAAGAAAAAAAAGCCACATAGCCAACCTTTCATTATTATTTAACAAAAATTTAACGTTTATTACTACATTGTCACTTCATTACACCGATACCTCAGCCTTAATAGCAGGGTAAGGGTCGTAACCTTCTAAGCGAAAATCGTCATAACCGAAGGCAAAAAGATCAGTAATTTTGGGGTTTAGGTGCATTGTAGGCAAGGGGCGTGGAGTACGACTTAGCTGTAAGGCTACTTGCTCGCGGTGGTTATTGTAAATATGAACATCGCCAAAAGTATGCACAAAATCACCTAATTGCAATTGGCATACTTGGGCAATCATCATCGTAAGGAGTGCATAAGAGGCGATGTTGAAAGGCACTCCCAAAAACACATCGGCACTGCGCTGGTATAGCTGACACGATAGTTTGCCATCGGCTACATAAAACTGAAATAGCGCGTGGCAAGGAGGCAAGGCAGCTTTGCCATTGGCTACATTTTCAGCAAACGATTTGCCATTATCGGGCAATACCGAAGGGTTCCAAGCCGAAACGATAATGCGCCTGCTTTCGGGGTTGTGTTGCAGGGTGTCGAGCACCTGTTTTATTTGGTCGATAGCCTCGCCGTTCCAGTTGCGCCATTGCGTACCGTACACAGGACCTAAGTCCCCGTTAGGGTCAGCCCATTCGTTCCAGATACGCACCCCGTGATCGGTAAGGTATTTGATATTTGTATCGCCTTTCAGGAACCACAACAATTCGTAAATCACCGATTTGAGGTGAATTTTTTTGGTAGTAAGCAGCGGGAAACCTTCATTGAGGTTGAAACGCATTTGGTAACCAAAAACGCTCGTAGTACCCGTACCAGTACGGTCATCTTTTGAATAGCCATTATCGAGAATATGGCGCAATAAATCGTGATATGAAGTCATTGTATTTTTCTAAATAGGGCGCAAAGATAGGAAATAATTATTATATTTAGCTGTTAGTGATTAGTCCTTAGGCATTAGACATAAACCGCAAAAGTAATTAGTTGTTAAATTGAGGGAAGGTAAGGGGAAGGTAAGGGGAAGGTAAGAGGAAAGTAAGAGGAAAGTAAGGGGAAAGTAAGGGGAAAGTAAGGGGAAAGTAAGGGGAAAGTAAGAGGAAAGTAAGGGGAAAGTAAGGGGAAAGTAAGGGGAAAGTAAGGGGAAAGTAAGCGAAGGATAAGCGACTAAAACTTGTTCATTAAACATTATTTGAGGTGCCGAAATAATTTCATATATTTGCACTCTGAAAATTAATGTATTATGGAATTATTTAAGGGACAAAGCCTCTTAGAGTTTACTGAACGCTTTAAAACAGACTTAGATTGCGAAGAATACTTAACTTCCATAAAATGGGAAAAAGGGTATTGTTGTCCGTGAAGCTATGAAATCCAGTGAATCGCACAAAATGAATGATAGCGTTTAGGTTGATGAATTTACCATAGGAGGGAAAAGAGGAAGGAAATACACCAAGTAAAATCTTGGATAAGAGGTATATATTCTTGGGTATCAGAGTTTAACATAGACCGCTATTTAGCGGAATACAGTTTTAGAATTAATCGCTCACAGAGCAAAGATACTATTTTTAACAAATTAATAAAAAGAATTGTAGAGCGTTCTCCCATTTCCCAAAGTCAATTAGTATGTAGCTAAATAGACACCTCAAAAATTTTATTTCATTAACAATCAATACAAAATAGCTGCCCACTATTTTTCTTTATCCACCATAGAGATAAGCATTTTTTAAGCCTATAATGCGCTCTAAATAGTGCGAGGGGAATTGGTAAATTCTGAATTGTGAATTCTGAATTTTGAATTGTGGGACGGGTCTTTACTTTGCACCCTGAAAATAAGAAGTTATTTTCAAAGAAAAGCAGAGGAGAATAAAAGTCTGTTCATTCTGCCTCTGCCCGTTCTTTGAATACCCTGATTTTCAAAATAGAATGGTAAATAAAGACTTGAACAATCAGGGCTGGAATTGATTTGAAATGCAAAGTTATAAAATATTTTTGAAAATAATATCCTAATATAAAAGAAAAATAGTATTTTTATATTTCAAAGAAGTAACAGAGGTGAACTAGGAGGACGGGTTAAGATAACGTCTTATGTCTCACATTAGTCCTCTGCCAATTCTTTGATTTAAAGCCTTATTTTTAAATAGAATGGTAGACGTTAGGGTCTAATAAAGACTTTAGAAGCAAAGGCTTATTTTTAATATCAATAATCATATTTAGAAAATGAAAAACTATGTTCTTTTTACAGGAATTGATGTATCCAAAGACAAATTAGATATTTGTTATGTGGATAAAAATGGCAATGTATTAGGTTCAAAAGTAATTGACTATAAGCCTAAAAACATTAAATCTATTGTAAAGGATTTGGAAAGGTTAGGTTACAACCTGACTCAAACGCTTATTTGTTTTGAAAATACAGGGGTGTATTCAATCAAATTAGGTGAAGTGCTCTCTGAGCTAAATGCTTATTATAGTGAGGTTTCAGCTCTTGAAATTAATAAATCTAAAGGTATTACTAGAGGTAAAGATGACAAAACCGATGCTAAAATGATTGCTCTTTATGCCTTGAGAAATATTGATAAAATAGTGCTTTCAAAGGTAACGGATGAAGCTATACAGGAACTTAAACTTCTCTTTGCTGAAAGGGAAAAAATACAAAAGTCAATAACAAGTTTGAAAATGACCCAAGAGAATGAAGGACGGGTAAATAGCAAGGCTTATGAGAGTGTTCATAAAATAAATCAACAAACAAGAGTAGCTCTTAAAAATAGTCTAAAAGCTATTGAAAATGAAATAGAAAGGGTTTTTAAAGAGCATCCTGAATTGAAAAAGAATCGCGATTTATTGAAGAGTATAAAGGGAATTGGTACTATAATTTCGGCTTATTTAGTAATGATTACTCATAACTTTACTAAATTTAAAAATAGCCGTAAATTTGCTTGCTATTCGGGAATAGCGCCCTTTGAACATAGCTCGGGAAAGTCGGTAAGAGGAAAGACTCAAGTAAATCATTTTGCAAATAAAAAAGTTAAGGCTTTGCTGAGTATGGCGGTTCAGTCGGCTAAAAAATATAACTCTCAAATAAAGGCATATTTTGAGAAGAAGAAAGAGCAAGGGAAGCATATTTTGCTGATAAGCAATAACATAAAGTTTAAACTTGTAAATATTGCTTTTGCAGTAATCAAGAGAGGAACTCCTTATGTAGACATATATAAATATGCTACCGTAGCATAAGAGAAAAAAGAGTGTATTAATACTCTTAAATATTTGAATAACAATAAAATAATAGCTTAAATAAATTAGGCTATAGGTGATGTTTTGGGCAAAAATTTGTTCTAAAATACAAAAAAATCAAAAAAAATACCTTTTAAAATTTGGATATTAACATAGAATGTGCGACAAGTGGGACTTGTGCGACAAGTGGGACAAATGGGACAGGTAGGACAGGGAGAGAATTGTGAATTCTGAATTCTGAATTTTGAATTGCGGGACGCGTGGGCAATTATGGGAGCTATACGGTGTGAGCCACATGGGCGATTATGGGACTGGTAGGACGGGTGGGACAAATGGGACAAGTAGGAGAGAGAGAATTGTGAATTTTGAATTGGGCACAAGCTACAAGCTTGCGCCAGCGGGGGGTAATATATCATACTAACTCCAAAGAATTAAGAGATCATTATATAAAGATTTTTGAAGAAACAGGAATTACTAATTTTCAATTTAAAATAACAAAATAGTATGAATGACTATGTAAAAATATCAGGTTTTGAAAAGATTGAAGGTGTAGAAATACTATATTTACAAAAAACAGAGAAGTATGATTTTTTCAAAATAGTAAATGCACAAAAGCCTTTATTAGCGACAAAAGGGGGAGTCGTTGAAGATGGCTGTTTCATAATAACACCTGAAGGAGATATGTTTTTCTCTGTCCAATATCATTTGGATATAGAAGGATGGCGAAACCAACTAAAAAGAAGTGCTGAATTATTACATATATTGGTAGGCTGGATTGATAAGGAGTCTTTTATTCTATCAGATGGACGTTCTTACCTTCTAAGAGAGTGTGAGGTAACAACTGATTTTAAAAATCACTATAAAGGGTAATGTATCAGATATGTTGTTAAAATTACAACAACTTACTAATCAGTATAATACAAAAGAATTGCCCCACTATATTCCTTAACCCATCATAGAGATAAGCGTTTTTTAAGCCTATAACGCGCTCTAAATAGTGCGAGGGGAATTGGCAAATTATGAATTTTGAATTCTGAATTTTGAATTGTGAATTTTGAATTGGGCACGAGCTACAAGCTCGCGCCAGCGGGGGTATTACTATTGAGTTTGAATATGCTAATGGAGGGACACGCCCAACAAAAGTAACCTATACTGCTACAGCACCTAATGGAGAAAAACTATCGAAAGAATTTGAAAATTCACACTAAAATATATTAAAGATGAATGATTTAGAAATTGCAAAAAATGTAGTCGTAGATT
>NZ_JAGDYP010000008.1 GCF_017565765.1 Capnocytophaga bilenii | reverse complement strand
TATTTTCTTACCTTTTACAAGCTGCTTAAGAATCCAAAATCTTGAATATTTTAGAAAATATAAAATAAAATCTTAAAAAAGAAGGCTGTCTTTAAAAGTTTAAACAAAACTTTTCGGACAGCCTCTTTTTTATATTATACAGTAATAATTTTCAACATGCTAATAACGTACTAGCCATTAGCCATCACCCTTTCTACAGCTTTTAAAATACCATTTTTGTCCAAGCCGTATTTTTGCATCAATTGTGCTGGAGTACCACTTTCTCCAAAAGTATCATTCACAGCTACAAACTCTTGACGTACAGGATAGTGCTGAGTGAGCACACGAGCGACACTTTCGCCCAAACCACCGTAGTAATTATGCTCTTCACAAGTAACAATAGCCTTAGTTTTTCGCACCGATTTCAAGATAATTTCCTCATCTAAAGGCTTGATAGTATGAATATTGATTACCTCTGCCGAAATGCCCTTTTGCTCCAATTCTTCGCAAGCCAATAGGGCTTCCCACACCAAATGTCCTGTAGCTACGATAGTTACATCACTACCTTCATTCAGTAAAAAACCTTTTCCTATCTCAAATGATTGGTCTTCGGGAGTAAAGTTAGCAACAGCAGGGCGACCAAATCGCAAGTATACAGGTCCCTGATAATCAGCGACAGCTATAGTAGCAGCTTTGGTTTGGTTGTAGTCGCAAGGGTTGATAACCACCATATTAGGCAACATTTTCATCAGTCCAATATCTTCTAATATTTGATGAGTAGCCCCATCTTCGCCCAAAGTAAGTCCTGCGTGTGAGGCACAAACTTTTACATTTTTATTCGAATAAGCAATTGATTGTCGTATTTGGTCATACACACGTCCTGTAGAGAAGGCAGCAAAAGTACCAGTAAAAGGTATTTTTCCACCGATAGTAAGTCCAGCAGCAATACCCATCATATTAGCTTCAGCAATACCCACTTGGAAAAAACGAGTAGGATTCTCCTCAATAAATTTTTCCATTTTCAGTGAGCCAATCAGGTCAGCACACAATGCCACCACATTAGGGTTTTTACGCCCCAGTTCTGCAAGCCCAGCCCCAAAACCACTACGGGTATCTTTCTTGCCCGTATCAGTATATTTTTTCATTGTATATTAGTGTTTTTCAAAAGTGTTTTCAATTCAATGGCAAAGATACTAAATAATCATCAAATTACAATATATCGCAAAAACTTTTTAAGAATTTATCTATATACAGTTGTTTTTCTTTTGATTTATATTGTTGTATATAACGCGGATGCTCCAAAACCACCATCTCATCAAATAAACCTACTTCTTTATTTAGCTTTTCAAGGAAAGTAGCATTTTTCTTTCCCAACACAAAAACCTTTTCGGTAAATACACCCATTGCTATATTTTTCTGTAAAATAGCACACATATAGCCTTTTATACTCTCAAAAAGAGCCATATCATCGTAATAATTAGCGTTTACCCACTTGTTAGGTGCTGTTTGTCGTATAATAGCCAGCGGAAAAGGCGAATTGATATAAAATTTATGGTAAAAAGAAGCAGTCCCTCCGTATTGCTGTATCATATCATACATAAAAACCGAAGAAACCTCGTGTGTATGAGCGTTTTGCATCACAATACCACAATCCGATGCCAAATGTTTTGTATCAGTAAAAGGTACTCCCGTAACCCCCGCTCCGTGCCTGCTGGGGTTGATACCAATAATAAAATAACGCTTGTGGTTGTCATTATAAAACTTTCGGTAAAAAAGCTCCATTACCCGTACAGCTTCAGGGTTATCCACATAAGGATTTAGCACCGCAAATCCTTCAGGAAGCGCATCTTCGTAATTTAGGTGAGTGTTAAAATCAATAATTTTATCAGCAAAAGTACCCATTTATTTTGTTTTTTTCAGCTTTACAGCCACCCAGTTGTTGCGTTCTATATTCTCAACAAACGATAAACCACACTCCTTAGCTTTTTCTACAATAGCAGGCATATCACTTTCGTAAAAACCACTGAGCAATAAAATGCCCTCATCAGCCAAAACATTGCTATACAAAGGTATATCCGAAAGGAGAATATTGCGGTTGATATTTGCAATAATAAAATCAAAATGATTGAATTGTGCGAGCGCACTTGCATCGCCCAAAAGCACTTGTATATGCTTACACGCATTGCGAGCTATATTTTCAGCAGAATTTTCCACACACCATTCGTCTATATCAATAGCCGTAACATCGGTAGCCCCTCGTTTTTCAGCCATAATAGCCAGCACACTCGTTCCGCATCCCATATCCAGCACTTTTTTATGGCTAAGGTCTTCTTTTAGCAAAAATTGCAGCATCATATATGTAGTTTCGTGGTGTCCTGTGCCGAAGCTCATTTTAGGGTCTATAATAATTTCGTAAGGAGTATTGGCAGCCTCGTGGAAGGTAGCCCGCACCGTACAAAGGTCGCCCACCGTAATTGGACTAAAATTCTTTTCCCATTCCTCGTTCCAATTTACCTGCTGTATAGTTTTATAGCTATAAGTAATGTGATAATCAGAGTTTTGCAGTAAGTATATATCATTTAGAATATCCTTATGCCAAAGAGGTTCTTGCACATAAGCCAATAGCCCCCTTTCGGTATCTACAAAACTTTCAAAGCCCACTTCGGCAAGTTCAGCCACCAATATTTCAGCAGCAGTTTCACTTGTCGGAGTAATAGTGAAATCGTATTCTACGTAGTTCATTTGTTTAAATTACTTTTTCTAATTTCTAATTTGCTGCAAAGATAATAATTTGCTTACAAAATTGAACTTTATTAGTAGTAAAAAATGTTAATCAAACTGACAAAATAACTGTAAACCTTTTTTAGGACGTAACAGATACAACCTAACTCCTGTCTTGTTCCTCTTGGTTACTAAACTCCTTTTGACGTACACGTACCTTATTATTGCCAAAATTATAACTCAACCCAAATTGGAATTGCCTGCTATCAAAATTAACGTGGTATATTTGCTTCATTTCTCCTGAATATCCTATCTTATAAGGGGTTGCATCATCAAAGATGTCTCTAATGGTAAGTGTAAGTTTCAGTTTATTATTAAGCAATGATGCTTTCAAGCCTGCATTTACAAAAGTGTAGGTATTTGTTTTATAGATAAGATTATTTTGCGGACTATTGCACACTGTCGTTAATTCTGCTCGCAAGGTTTTTGCTTTATTGAGCGTAAAACTATGTTGAGTGTAAAACTGAAAATTCCAACCGCTTACAAATTCTGTACCTACCGTATAAGCATCAAAACCATTGGAATACCTTCCATCGTAAGTGTACAAAGTTATCATATTAGTAGTATTCCACCAAGGTGTTATTTGCCATAAGAGGGTTTCTTTCCAACCATAGGTGTAATTTTTATAATAATTGCCTCTGAGTGTACGTTGTTCTTGTGTAAGAATATCGGCACGCCCATATTGTCCAGAACCATCTTCATCTAAGGAAAAGAAAAATTCACTTATGAACTTCCTTTTATAAATATGCTTCACCTCAAGCTTATTGCTAATTTCAGGGAGCAAATCAGGGTTTCCTTCTTCTGAGGCATAAGCGTTGATGTACATACGAAAGGGATTAAGTTCCCAAAAGGCAGGTCTTTCTAACCTTCTATTATAGCCAAAATTAAATTCATTATCCTCATTGGCTGCGTAATTAAAATATAGGGTAGGGAATAGCTGAGTATAATCTCGTTTATTGTGTTGTCCTGTAGCTTGCTGCGTACCCTCAGTAATAGTGCGCTCTAAGCGTAATCCTGCCTGCAATTGCCAACGCTCAGAAAGAGCCTTTTCAGCATTGATATATAGTGCTTGTATCGACTCTTTATAATCAAAAGCATTACTTGACATAGCCAAATAAGTAGGCGGTGTAGTGAGTAAATCATAGTATTTCAAGCTATTGAATGTTTTTGTGTATGCGTATTTTGCTCCGTATGACAGTTTAATCCACTGAAATGGATGCTCCATATCTACTTTTGCACTGTAATTATTAATATTGCGCTCACTGAGGTTCAGCGTATGGTATGAATTGATGCGATTACCTATTCTAAAAGAACTAAAATCCTTATCTGAGTTGGTGTTATAGGTAAAATAATCCGCTTCTACAATGAGTTTTCTTCCTAAAGTATCCAATTCTTGAATATAATGTAAGTTCATAGCGTGATTTGAATTGTTTTTATCCTCTACCCCTTTATTATTCATAGTTCCTAAAGGATAACTATTGTGGCTAATAGCAGTCACCCCCCAATCCTCTTCTTTATTTTTAAGGTAGTAGCCTGAATAAATGCCTCCTATGCTTGCTTTCTCTGTTAGCTCATAGTCTACCCCAAAACGCCCTGAAATATTATCGTTTTTTAATTTAGCTCTTTTGCGTTCTCTCCAGTTTTCTGTAGGATAAAACTGCTCAGAAGTAATTACAGCTCCTATATCTCCTACAGTTCCATTAAACGAAGCACTTAAGTTCCATTTACCCTGTTTAAAATTAAAGGTATTCCCTACACTCAGTAAGGCGTAGGTAGCTTGCGAGTAGCGCGCCCAGAGTTGGTCGTTCCACGAATCTGATAACTTCTTTTTTAGTACTATATTGACAAGTCCGCCCTTGCCCTCAGCATCATATTTAGCGGGTGGAGTGGTAATTACCTCTATACTTTTGATGTCGGTGGCGGAAAGACTGCTGAGGTAAGTTTGTAGTTCTGAACCGCTCATCTGCACAAGGCGGTCATTGATCATCACCCGCATAGTGCTTTTGCCGATGACGCTTATCTTGTCGTTATCCACTACCAATGAGGGGGTGGCTTTTAGGGCGTCGAGCATAGTGCCAGAGCTTGCCATCACTGAGTTCTCAACGTTAAACACCAGTCGGTCAGTTTTTTGCTCTAACACTTGCTTTTTGCCTGAAACTACTACTTCTTTGAGCTGCTGAGTGGTGTTTATTTCTATCTCACTCAAGTTAATGTCTTTATCTACTTTTATAAGCTTCCTCAGAAACACAATACCCAATTGCCTAAATTCAATAGTATAATCACCTTCTTGAGCATATATACTGAAAACGCCATTCACATCTGTAAGAGTGCTCTTTAAGGCAACGGAATTTGAGCTGTATAAAACTACTTCTACATTGTGTACAGGGTTTCCGTGTTGAACAGTTTTTCCTTTTATCATAAAATCATTTGAAAACCCTAAAAAAAAGCAATTTAATAAAATAGCTGTAAATATTTGTTTCATATACGCCTATTTAATTTTTACTGCAAAGATACAAAATAATGTTTAATGACCACAAATCCCATTGTATACTCTCACCGAAGGTTGAGCGAAGGATAAGCGAAGGATAAGCGAAGGTTGAGCGAAGGAAAGTCGGCGAGCTGGCACAGCCGAGTATGTGACGAAGGATAAAGCACCGAAAGAAAGTCGGCGAATTAATCATTATTTTGTATCTTTGCAGCCTAAAACTAACATTAACTATGAAAGACACTTATTTTGTAGTAGGTATTTCTACCGAAGTAGGAAAAACTATTGTTTCGGCTATTTTTACCGAAGCCTTTAATGCCGACTATTGGAAGCCTGTGCAATCAGGTGATTTACACAATTCTGACACCGACAAAGTGCGAAAACTGATTTCTAATCAGCACACTGTTTTCCACCCCAATAGCTACGCACTCAATACTCCCGCAAGTCCGCACCTATCGGCTGCCATAGATGGTATTCGTATAGACCTCGCCAATATCGTGCGCCCAAAAACCGATAACCATTTGGTAATAGAAGCTGCTGGCGGACTTTTTGTGCCGCTAAACGAAGACGATACAATGATTGACCTCCTTTTGCCTACCGATAAAATTGTATTAGTATCACGACACTATTTAGGCAGTATCAACCATACATTGCTTACCTACGAAGCACTGAAAAACAGAGGTTTAAATATACACGGTATAGTATTCAGTGGTACGCCAAATCCCTCAACCGAGTCATTTATACTACACAAAACCCAACTGCCTGTGCTACTACATATAGACGAAGAACCTTATTTTGATAAACAAGTAATAGCTGAATATGCCGAAAAATTAAGGGAAAATTCGCACAGCAGGTAATAATACTGCCAAAATAACAGATTAATTTATTATCTTTGCGCTTTCTTAGCTAAAAATTGAAAAGATGAAATTACAAGATACATTAAAAGAATATGCAGTAAAAGCTGTAGAAACACTATACGGAGTAACTTTAGAAAATGTTGAAATTCAGCTTACAAAAAAAGATTTTGTAGGTGATATGACCATTGTTATTTTTCCAATGTTACGACAAGTAAAAGGCAATCCACAGCAAATAGGGGAGGCAATAGGAGCCCATATAAAACAGAGCGCACCAAATTTAGTGTGCGATTTCAACGTAATAAAAGGATTTTTAAACCTTGTAATAGCCGATAGTTATTATATCAATTTTTTGAATGATATAAAAGATAATCCTCAGTATGGTTTGGCTGCTCCCAATAGCAAAGAGGCACTTTTGGTAGAATATTCATCACCCAATACCAATAAACCATTACATTTGGGGCACATACGCAATAACCTTTTGGGCTATTCAGTAGCCGAAATACTCAAAGCAGCTGGGCACAAGGTGTACAAAACCCAAATTATCAACGACCGAGGAATACATATCTGCAAATCGATGATTGCTTGGCAGCGTTTTGGCAACGGCGAAACACCCGAAAGTACAGGGCTAAAAGGCGATAAATTAGTAGGAAACTACTATGTAGCTTTTGATAAAGCTTATAAAACCGAAATAGAGCAATTGATAGCCGAAGGAAAAACCAAAGAAGAGGCTGAAAAGCAAGCTCCTATATTCCTTGAAGCTCAAGAATTGCTACGCAAATGGGAAGCTGGTGATGCCCAAGTATTAGCACTTTGGAAAAAGATGAATAGCTGGGTATATGATGGTTTTGGGGTTACATATAAGAATTTAGGCGTAGATTTTGACTCTAATTACTACGAGAGCAATACCTATTTATTAGGAAAAGACATCGTAGAGCAAGGCTTAGCTAAAGGCGTGTTCTTCAAAAAAGAAGATGGTTCTGTATGGTGCGACCTCACCGCTGATGGGCTTGATGAGAAATTAGTACTTCGTTCAGACGGTACATCAGTGTACATCACCCAAGATATGGGTACAGCTACCCAGCGCGTAAAAGACTATCCTGATGTAAAAGGAATGGTTTATACAGTTGGTAATGAGCAGGATTATCACTTCAAAGTATTGTTCCTTATCCTGAAAAAATTAGGTTATGATTGGGCAAGCAAGCTATATCACCTCAGCTACGGAATGGTAGACCTACCTAGCGGCAAGATGAAAAGTCGTGAAGGTACTGTAGTAGATGCCGATGATTTGATAAGTGAAATGCAACAAACTGCCAAAGAGATTTCGCAAGAACTTGGCAAGCTCGATGGCTATACTGAAGAGCAAAAAGAAGAATTGTATCGCACAATCGGCTTAGGAGCTTTGAAATACTATATACTAAAGGTAGATCCTAAAAAACGCATTTTATTTGACCCTAAAGAATCTATCGATTTTCAAGGAAATACAGGACCTTTTGTGCAATATACCTATGCTCGTATCAGGTCTATTTTGCGCAAGTACAATGAAGTAGCCATAGGCAAACCCCAAGTAACAAATTTGCCTACCGAATTACACGAAAAAGAAAAGACATTACTGAGGAGTATAGGTCAGTTTCCTGCAGTAGTACAAGATGCCGCCGATAATTACAGTCCTGCTTTAGTAGCTAATTATGTATATGATTTAGTAAAAGATTTCAATTCATTTTATCAAAATGTATCCATTTTGGGAGAACAAGACCCTGTAAAGTTAGATTTTAGGGTAGCTTTATGCAGAAAAATAAGCGAAATAATAGCAGAAGCATTTAAAATGTTAGGAATACAAGTTCCTGAAAGAATGTAAGTTACGATTTTTGATAAAAAAAATATGAAAAAAAGTTCGTAAAAAATTTGCAGGAAATAAAAAAAGTAGTACCTTTGCAACCGCAAATGAGGGATAAATCAGATGCAATTTTATTGAAGATACAAAAAGCGAAAATAGCTCAGTTGGTAGAGCGCAACCTTGCCAAGGTTGAGGTCGCGGGTTCGAACCCCGTTTTTCGCTCTTTTTTTATGTCTATAGGCTCGGATGGTGGAATCGGTAGACACGCTGGACTTAAAATCCAGTGGGCAGCAATGCCTGTGCGGGTTCAAGTCCCGCTCCGAGTACGACTTTTAAATACAACCTTTTGAAATTCAAAGGGTTGTATTTTTTTATAGGCTAATTTAGCCGACATTTAGCCGAAAACTTTCAAAAAACTATCTTTTTGGTTGCTGCTGTTAGCCCTTACCTTTTTCGTGGTGATACGAAAATGATATTTTGCCCTTCGTGGTTCGTGGTCGCCTTGTGTTATATTGTTTTTATTGTTTTACTTAATTCTAAATACTGTCATTTACTGAATATCTACTGAATTATTTCACCCCATTTTACCACATCATTACCACACTCTTTTTATAAAAGCGGATAATACCGCTTTTATGAAAATTACTAACACCTGCTGCATATCTACTGACAAAAGGCTAAAATGCCTACCAGCGGGGTATATTGAAAAACATTGAATGCTAATCACATCCAACTATATCAAAAGTTATAAAAAGCACCTTTTGTGTGGCCCTGATGTTAGTTCCTTGCTTTTGGCTGCTGTTAGGTTACAACTTACAACCTTTTGCCCTGATAGGTTGCAACCTTTTGAGGTGTGTTTATCATTTAGGAGGTTTCCAAAATTTTTTGGAAGCCTCTTTTTATAAAGGCGCATAAAATCAAAAAAACCATTTGCTTTAAGCACGGTTAAGCAAGTTTGCGCCTTGCTTATTTGCGTGGTTTATCGCAAATCACGCCTTTTTGGTTTCTAACTGATTGATTATAAGTAATATTTTAATTTGCTGGTAACTTGCTTAACACCACTTTGTCTGATGTTATATGCGCACACTACAACCAAAAGGCTAATTTGTGTCTAATATAATTCCCAAAATATCGTTTATAGGCTGCTGATTTTGCCTATTTACCCCCTTGTAAATGCAACCGCAACCAATTGTAAAACAATCAATAACAAGCATTTTATTTAAGTTATAAATGAAGCCTTGAAAAAGTCCAAAATACGGCTAAAAAAATACCCCTGCTCAAATCTGAACAAGGGTAAAAACATAAAACATAAAATATACAATGAAAATAAGTAGGTGAATTTTCGCTATTTTATTCTTTAAGGTGTAAGTGTATCACCAAACAGGTGAAAGTTAAAAATTGAGCCATTTCCGTTTGTTTTTGAGGGTTGTTACGTGCTTTTTAAGTTCTAACTTTTGACTGTGTAGGTGCAAATTTAATCGTTTTTTGAATGTTTATAAATCTAAAAATAACTGATTGTGTAAATCACTACCCTGCATTATAGCCCTTGTAAGGTAGGACTTGTTATAATATCTGTTGCGTACCTGCTTTGCTAATTGGTTTATTATATTGCTTTCAAAAACTGGGACTACACCCGTACGTGGTAATAACAAACTACAAAGCAATGAATATAAATGCCCGTCCGTCTCTTTTACTCGCCTAATCGTCTTTGTCTGTATGTAACGTGCCCCTGACTTCTCTAACTCTAAACTTATACCCGTTATAACACACTTGCGGGGGTAGTCTTTTGATAACGGTTTAAGGTCTGTTTTTTGAGGCAATTTTTTATCCAAATTTGCTACCTCGTTTTTACCCTCTTTTTGAGGTGTTTTTTCAGTAACTTTTAAGTCTGAATTTTCACCCTCTTTTTTTACCCCTTTTGGGTACGTTCTTACACTATACTTAAAGGGTAAGTTTATACCCTCTTTTTGGTTTTCAGAGGTATCGTGATAGGTCGGTAAGTTTATACCCTCTTTTTGGTTTTCAAGGGTATCCTGATAGGTCGGTAAGTTTATACCCTCTTTTTGGTTTTTAGGGGTACTTTTTGCCTCCTGATTTGTCCCCGTTGGTTGCGGTGCTGCTGGTAGTGTATAATCACCCGCTTTGCCCTCAATCGTGGCATTGTAGCCCGCTATCATTTGCCGTTGTATTTGCCCCTTATAGTTATCCGAACGCTTTTCAATTAGGCTGCTTAAACGGTCTCTTTCTTTATATCGTTGCTTATATGTTAGTCCCTCCCAAAAGGTTTTATTTTGGTACTCTAACACTTTGCGCTGCTTTGCCTCTGTTAGCCCCTCTGTGTTTATACTACCGTCATAATAAATCACCTCGTTAAACTCGTTATAAAGCAAATCAAATGCCTGCTTCAGGGTGGTTTCGTTAATATCAGCAAGGGTGCTAATGTTTATACCAGCCTCAATTAGTTTTTGCATTTTCATTACCTTAATTTCTACCCTTATCACCTCGTTAGGTAGTTCGTACTGCCTACCCTTGTTATAAAGTTTAATGTAATATTGAGCGTGCTCAAACTGAATGTAATTACCCCCATGCTTTATGGTAGGGCTGTAATCGTTGCGGTGATATAGTACCCCTTTGAGAAAATCAAAGGGTGCAAAGGTAACCACGTTATTAACACCTATTTCAATATTTTGCAAGGTGCAAATATGCGGGCTAATATCAAGCACCCCGCAAAGGTATGTAATCGTGTCCGTAATATCCTGCAAGGTGAATAAATCACCATTGTAGCCCTTGTGCTTATCTATTTGCTTTTGGGTAGCAATACCTTTGATAATGCTTCTGTACTTGTGCAAACTACCAGCAAGCACAAAGCCCGTGCCCGTTGGGGTGATAGTCATATTTTTGTACAAATACGCCTCTTTTACCTCGCCCGTGCCCGTGTCGGTAGTCTCAACCGCAACCGCAAACGTACCCGCCTCTTTCAGTTCTTTAAAGCGGGTATCGTTGCGGTAATTGATAAATGCCTTAAAATAATCAATCATAGCCCTAACTTCTTTTTTATGTACCCTATTTGCCTGCTAATAAAGTCGCTTACCTCGTTAGTGGGTGGGTAATAGTTAGGGTACTCAAAAATTACCATTCTACTGTTATCATACTTAAACACGAAAAACAAAAACGACACTTTGCGGGTGTATCCGTTTGCCTGCTTTTCTGATATATCACCATAATAAATTAGGCTATTATTGGTAGGGTATAGCCCCGTAATCGGGTCGCTCCATTTGCCACGTTTGCCATTATTTATTGAAGCCCCTTTATACCAAAAATAAACACCTTGCGACTTGTTAAAGTGCCTTTGTAGTGATATATTAGCACACTCTTTAATACGTGTCTTTGCCTCGTTACCACTTATCCAAAAACGCTCAAAATGCTTCACCTCTTTAAATTTGTCAGAGGTATCCAACTTGTTAAACGAATGTATTATAATTTCGTGTGCCATTGCTTATTGGTTTTTAAGATTATCGCATTCAGTGAAAAAAGTAGGGGTATCTATATCACCACAAAGAAAGTGATATACCAAATTAAAAAATTCGTCTGTCTCTGTTTTATCGTACTTACATAATATCACTTGCAGCCCCATAACGTGCCCAATCAGTGAATAATTAGGGAATAAATTGGGCTCTTCAAAAACTTTTGAAAAACGCTCGTTCCAATCCCAAATTTTAGTCACCATTGATAAAAATAGCACTTTGTCTGTGTATGATAGTTCAATGCCTTGCATTAGTGATTTTAGCACGGTATAATAAGGCGTGGTATCTAATAACTCGTGCCCTATATCGTGCAAAAAATTATTCAATTTGCCCGCTTTTGTTAGCCCGTCAATGATGTACAAGGGCACTGTAATATGATGCCCTGTAAGGTCGTAAAAGTCGCTGGTATCAGATACCACAACTGATAGGGGGTCTTCGTTTAGTTCTCTTTGTGCAAAGTCTTTGTGTTTGTACTTGTTGAAAATTCTCATCGTTTATTTATGTTTAAAGGTTATTGTATTAGTTTATTAGTCCAAAGTATTTTGCTTGTGAAGGCTCGCAAAGTGCTACGATTTTCTTTATACTTACCTTGTTTAAAGTCTCAAGTATTTTAAATAGTTTTTTTCGTAAGTCATTCCAAAAGCCCCAAGTATAGCCAGCAGTACTGCCCCCGTCTATATAGTCGTAACAAGTATTAAAAGCATTAATGTTACGTGCTACCTTTTCAATGCGTTCTTGTGATGCTTTTACCTTTTTGCCTTTGTGTTTTAGCCCGTTATCTCTGCGTATCTTTAACTCGTGCCACGCTGTCTTTAAACACTCGCTGAATGTAGGATACAACCAACGAAAGTCTTTATATAGTTCGTGTGCCCTTCTGAATATGTTACTTCTGATACCGTTTATTAATGATACTGATTTCATAGTTTTAAAATTATTGTTTTATTTTTACGGTGCAAAGATAAAACTATATTTTTATATACGCAAGTTTTTTGCAAATTATTTTTTTATTTTTTTTGATTAATATAAAAGTATAATTTTATTTTACTATCTTTGCACCCTAATAACTAATATTTAAAGGCTATGTTACGAATAAAAGAGATTGCAAAAGAAAAAGGTATTGCTTTAAATGATTTGGCTAATATGCTTGGCATAACATATCAAGCATTAAACGCTCGTATTACTGGTAATCCTTCATTAAAGGTGCTTATTGAGTTGGCAAACGTTCTTGATGTAGATGTAAGGGAATTAATCACCCCTACAAAAGAAAAAACTACCACCGCAACGCCTTTATATATCAAAAATGAAGTAGGCGATTTCGTGGAGTGCGGGGCGTTGTACTTACAACCTCAATGCACCTCGCCTGAAAGCCTTCAGGAGTAGGCTGCCAGGGATATGTATCACTACCACATCGGCAATATTTTTTGCCAACCTATTAACACCCCTACCCAAATACGGGTAGGGTGTTTTTTTTGCTATTCAAAAAAATATTCTTACCTTTGCCACGTGTGAATTTACACACCACAATTTTTAAAAACACATACAAGGGGGCTACGTGCCCCTTTGTGTGTTTTTAGCCACTATTTTAGCCGTATTAAAGCACTATCCACCTCGTGCCGTTTGTAGTATATACGTGCTCCTATACCATAAGCCTTCAACTTACCTTGCTTTGTCCAATGATGTAAAGTACTCATATTGATATTAAGCATTTTTTGCACCTCCTTACGTGTTAGGTACTCGATAGGCTCTTTTGGCTGAAACTCCTTTTTTAGTTCTTTGAGTTCCTCCTTCACCCCCTCCAATATCATTGCCTGCAATTGCGCTGGGGTAGTTTGAATAAATTGTACTGCTTCCATTTTTCTAACGATTGTTTTTATTTGTTTGCGCTGCAAAGGTCTGAGTAACGGCAAAAAAAATACGGACACATATCCACGTATGTATCCGTATACTAAACACCTCAAAAAGTAAGTGTTATTTAATTACAAACTATTTTAATAGATAGGTTTTATATTCTTTTTTACTTTCCTGTAGTATCTGTTTCAATGTTCCTGAGGTTATTATTTTTAGTATTTTATCAATAAATAAATTTTGTTTCGTTAAGTTTCTTTGCTTCATTGCTCCTAGTGTTTTTATATGCAGTTTCATAGCATTACCCAAACTCTCAAATAAATGCTTATCCGTTTTTTTGGGTGTCTCAGTGTAACCACCCTCCCTCAAAGCCTTAAATAATTCAAAAAACTCATTCTCCGAGCCTTCCCAAGTAACACCGCTATTAATTCCCTCAAAAGTAGCCTTTAAAATAGGTAATAGTTCTGTATCATTATCTACATTATACTCTACCTTACCAAGTACTTTTAATGTCCTGAATAACTCTAACAAATCACTTTCGTTGCCTTTCCAAGTAACCTTTTCAATCTTAGTGCTTGTGCTTATACTTGTAGGTATTATGATTTTAGTTTCCAGTGTTGGCATTTCTGTTTTTCCATATAGTTCGCTTATTTTTTTATCTATCATTGAAATAAACGTTTCAGCCGCTTCAAAGTTCATTGTTCCCAATTTGTCTTTTATTTGTGATATAGCAATAAATTCATCTTCTGGCTTTATAAAGTAACTTAACATATTATCTAACAATAATTTCAAATCAAAATAGTGTTCTCTGTCTTTTAGTTCCTTGTGTGTAGACAATAATATATAAAAATCTTTTTCCTCAAGATAGTTGTTAATTGTCTCATTTGTTGATACCCAAAAAAGAATATCAAATTCTTTTTTAACTACTTCTGTATTATTTGTTAAATAATCAATGATTTCGTAGTGAAATTTTATTATATAATATTCTAAGTATCTACACAAAGAATCTCTTAAAGCGATTAGTAAATCTTTTTCATATCCATCGGAATATGTCTTTATCACTCTTAAATATTCATATTTTCCTCTTGCTTTTTCTAAATCACGATAAAAATCTTTTTCATTCATACTACACAATTTTTAAAAACATTATTCAATATCATTCAGTGCTTTCTTCCCATACAATCTTAACTTCTGAAACACTAAAATCACCCTTAACCTCCTGCTTTGTGGGGGCATTCCACCCCTCCAACCTCGCAAGGGTATCAATCGCCCGCAACTGGTCGCTAAAGGTAGGATATACCCTGCCCCCGTCCGTATCGTACGGCTTGCCCCTTGCAATATCAGCAAGTAACCGCAACGTTTCCACACGGCTAATAATATCACTTTTAGCCTCCTGAACGCCCCGTTCTACCTCCTCATTTTGCAAAGCCTCATTAATAGTCCTTTGCCACTCCTGTAACCTCTTTTGCACCTGTTTCCAATCACGTACAAAAGTCCTTTCAGAGCGTTTAAATTTGTCAGAATAAGCCACTAACAAATCATTATAACCTCTTAAAGGGCTTTTTTTCAGTTCTTTAAACAACCACTCCTTCCGTATATCATTTGCTTTCATATCGTTGTATTTTTACATTATTACTTAATACCTTGTACCCGTAGAGGCTGTAAAGTAGGTACTGCTGCCAAGTCCTGCAACCTCTTAGCCGTTTGCGTTATATAGTCCGTTGCGGTTTTACCTATGTATGCCAAAAAAGTACTTTCCTTTGTATGCCCCGTCATTTGCATAATATAAGCCGTTTCCAATTTGCCATATAAATTCGTGGCAAACGAACGCCTACACGTGTGCGAACTTACCAACTGCCACTTCTCAAACACCCCCTTAATCGTTCTTTTCACCCCATTACTCAAATATTTACCCCTTTCGTCCTGCTCTATGATATTACCCCCACTATCTACCATACACACTTTTGAATGCTCAATAAGTTCCTTTATACCCGCTAATTTACATACCTGCTTTATATACTTATCTAATTTTTGAACGGATATTTTGTAAGGCAGCCCGCTGTCCCTTATCGTATTTATATCCTGAAGTACCCCAATAATTGGAATATATACCACCTTGCCCGTCTTTTGCTGTTTCAGTTGTAAGCATTCCACCCCGTCAATGCGCCGTACAAAATTACTTTCTGTAATATCCAATAAGTCTCCTCCTCTTTGCCCTGTTAAGCACCCCAAAAGCAACCACTTACGAGCGTTATTCAAACTTTCATTTTCAATTATACACGCCTGCACACGTTCTAAGTCCAATGTATTAAGATAAATAGGCATTTCTTTGTTAGCCATTCCTTTGCCTATTTTAGGCAGTTGCGGGCTTGTATCAATGCCCAACGTTTGCGCCTCATTACATACTGCTTTCAGGTTATCAATGATTTTTAAGGCATAACTATCTTTATACCCTCTTTTATTCATTAGCCAGTTTACAAATTGCTTTTCAAAAGGCATATTAATATCCCTCGCCCTATAGTATTTGCGGGTATGTTTTTGGTAATCTATAAAGATATTTTTAAGCGTGTGATATGCTTTTACACGGCTAACAGATAACCCCAAAGTACCCCGTCCGTTTTTACGAGTAGCAGCATTTGTTATTATATAGTCTATTAGTTCAATGATTAGGTCGCTTTGCTTCGTTGCGGTATCTGTTATTCGTTTGAAGTGTATATCCACTTTGTCTTTTAACCATTGTGTATTAATCACCTCGCCCCGTTGGTCAGATAGGTTTACACATTTTTCAATGAATTGTCGCAAGTCGTTCAGGTCTGTTGCTATATTTTTATGCTCTATTGCAGTAGTCTTTGGCAGTTGCTTTGCCACGCTCCACGCTTTAGGGTCTATAAATAGCCCCGTTTTACATTTGTAGTCTTTTTCTCTACTAATGATTAAACGCACGTATATAGGAGCATTATCATTTTTACTTTGAAGGATGAATTTTATAACCATATTACAACCACTATTTTTAAAAACACTGCAAAGATAAAAATAAAAAAATATACCTCCAAAAAGTTAGCCGACATTTAGCCGAAAATTAGCCGAAAATATGCAATTTCATACAATATCATACAATCATTACGCACTACTAAACAACTGTTTAAATGTTTGTTTTTCATATAGTTAAACACTAAAAATTAGATACTTACGGAAGCCTTGAAAATACGTGTTTCAAGTCCCGCTCCGAGTACAATGTAACTGATTGTAAATTAATAATCTACGCCTAATTTACTGAAAAGTGTGGGGCAAATTTAGGGCATACTCTTATAATGAAAAAAAAGAGTATGCCCTAAATAAAAAAATGCCTAATAACGAAAAATCTACTTCTAAACGTATCATATACGTTGATTACAAACCCGCTGAATTACAAAAAGGAAAAAATAACGAGTGGCGCGTGGTATTTTATGCTAAAGTGCCTGCAAAAAATGAGTTCAAACGTTTCCGCAAGCGTGTTCCTCCAATATCATCTACAAGAGAAAGAGAAAAGTATGCTAAGAAGATGATTGCTACTATAAACCAAAAGTTAGATAGTGGGTGGTCGCCTTTCTATGAAGATACAAATGTAAAATACAAATCGTTGGACTATTGCGCTGACTTGTTTATAAAAATGCAGGAAAAAGAAATTGCTGACGGAGTTAAACGCCCTGACACGGTACGCTCTTACAAGTCTTTCTTGGCTGGCTTCAAAAAATATATTACTGATAAAAAACTACCAATTAAGTTCCTTATAGAATTAGATACATATACTATACAGAACTTTTTAGACTATATCTATATTGAGAAAAACAATACTCCACGTACATACAACAATTATTTGCGTTTTCTAAATACTTTCTTTATTTGGTGTAAAACTAAAAACTTTATAAATACAAATCCTGCAGAAAGTATAAGAGCTAAAGCTAAAACACAAAAAAAACGAGAAGTACTCACTCCTACAGCTAAAGAGAAGGTTAAATTGCTTCGGGAAACTAATTTCCACTATTACGTATTATGTATGCTGACTTACTACTGCTTTATTAGGCGTACCGAGATTACTAAACTAAAGGTAAGTGATGTACATCTACGCCAGGGATATATTCTTATTGACGGTGAAAATTCTAAGAACCGAAAAACCGAAAGTGTAACTATCCCAGACGCTTTTTTGCCCGACCTTGCACTGCACCTAAGTAAAGCTAACAATAGCGATTACCTCTTTAGCCAAAATAACTATAAAGCTGGGAGTAAGCCTATTCCTCCTAAAAAAATATCTGATGAGTGGGCTAAATTTCGTAATGCTAATAAGTTGGATAGTAAGTTCCAATTTTATTCATTGAAAGATACAGGTATTACTGACCTGCTAAATACAGGTATTCCTGCTATAAAGGTAAGAGACCAAGCAAGACACCACGATTTGAAGATAACCGAGAGCTATACCGCCCGTAATAAGTTTGCCGATGATATGGTTAAAAATGCTTCATTTGCTTTTTAGTACTGATTAGAGCACTCCGAGTTGTTGAAAAAACGTACAACCTTTACAACCTTACAACTTTTTATTTTTAGCATTCTGATTTTCAGTATGTTGTGTTTCTTTCATAAAGAGAGAATGTTTGCAACCTACGAAAAAAGGTTGCAACTTTCAGATGAAAAAGTTTGCAACCTTATAAAAAAAGCTCCAACCTTACGGGGCTGGAGCTTGCATTACTTGCGGCGACTTTTCTTTACCGATTTTGGTTTTTGAGCAAGTCGTACAGTAATGGTTACCGGTACGGTTACTTTGCGGGTAGTGCGTGAAGCACTGCTTTTTTTCTTGGTTGCCATAAATTGAATAATTATTAAGTTACTAAAATTGTTTTACTATATAGCTAAAAATATAAGGTATTACTTTATGCGTGTTTTTGTTTTTGCTTATGTTTTTACCTTGTTTTTTGGTGCTATATTCGGTGATGTGCTCTTCGGTAAATAGGTGCTCGTGATACACTGGGAAGCCTAATATATCTACACCTACCTGATAAGAAACTACATTGGTTACTACTGTTGTACTCATATTTCTAATAAACGATTTCATAGGTATTGTTACTTGCTTCCTTGATACCGCTAAGGGTGTCTTCGGTAGGGAGCATTTGCTGATAATAGGTGCTATAACGCAGCTGGGTGGCTGGCAGGGCATTGTAGCGGTTTTTCTTGGGGTAGATATAATTCTCTCTGTAATCGGGTGATACGTGGGTAAGGAGTATTATATCGCCGTCAAATTCTGACTCGCTGCCTCCGCGCATTTTGCCCTCGCCAGTAAGCTGGTATATAAGCAAAAATAATTTGCTGTTGTACTTTTTGCGCAAATCTCGGTCTAACATAAAGCGTGAGTCTAACTCTCGTAGCTTGGCAAAGCTGTCGATTACAATTACTTCGTTGCGCTGTATGAGTTCGTCAAGCTGTTGTAGGTTTTTGATTTCGGGGGCTTCTACATTTGCCATGGCGGTAGGGTCTAAATACTGCTTTACTTTGTCGTAATAGAGTTTGCTATCGGGGTGCTCTTCAAGGCTGGCATGCCCTACTTTGTAGTTTTGTGCCAGGGCGTTGATAAACTGAAAGGCAAAGCGTGTTTTTCCGCTGCCTGCGCCTCCTCCTATGGTTATTACGGTACTTTCACTTTCTTTTAGTTCTACATCGCCTAAAAAGCGTTGCATTTGTGGGTTGGCGATAACAAAGGTTTCCCAGTTGCGCGTTTGCAAGGCTGCCATTTTGGCTGCCAAATTTGGTGTATTGGGTAGATTTAAAGAATTAGGCACGGTTTTTGCAGTGGTATTAGCAGAAAGTGTTTCATTTTGCCCGTCTTGCAAGGTGCCTACTGGGTCTTGTGCAAAATGAGACACTTTTTTATTTTTGCCTACTTCTACATTTTTGAGTTCAGTTCTTCTGTCTTTATATACTACCAACGAAATACGTACGTGACGTTTTTTATTGTCTATGGTTATTTTGCTTTTGAAATTAAGATACCCTAAAACATCTTTACCGTCTGATTGTTTTCTATTACCCCAATTGTTATAGGTTGAGTTTTTGATGAGTGTTTTAAGGTGTGCTATTACAGCTGCTTTGGCACTATACATAGCTTCTCCGTAGGCTATTTTGCGTCCTGCTGTATTGATAAAAACAACTTCTTTTAAATACTTTTCAATAGTCTCACTTTTGCCTTTTAGATATAAATTGTAATATTTCATTGTAAAAGTACGCAATTCGCTTACTTTCATTTTTTTAAATCTTTGTGTATCGGTTTCGGGGTATTTGCCGAATAATGCCATTTGCCCTGTGGGCTTTATGTAGTTCTTTTTATTTTGATATACTTCAAATAGTTTTTTCTGATAGTATTGTATTTGGGTGTTGTACTCGGCAATTTTATTGTCGGCGATTTGCTTTATTGCTAAATAATCGGGGGCAGTGGGTTTTATATACTGTGGATTATTAGGGTTTATAAATCTGTCTTTGATGTCGGTTATATTGCCTTGTAGTTTATTGATGTTGCTTTTTAGTTCTTCTACTTCTTCATCGTATTGTTTTTCTCCCTCTGACTGGTATTTGATACGTGCCAAATTTAGCGGCTCGGTAGGCTCAAAGGGGTTGTAGCAAGCGCGTACGTATTCAAGGAATTTGGCTTTATTGGTAGTGCGCTTGCTGGCTTCCTTATTGGTAAGGAAGTCGAACATTTCTTTTTCGTGTGCGTCTGTTAGTTCAGGGGCATTGCGGCGTGCTTGTCCTATCCAATCGGCTATGCGCTCGGCTTCGTTTTTGTCGGCTTTGCTTTGTGTTTGGCTGAATTGTACGAGGGTGCTCATCGTTGCACCTTTGGAATTGAGCCACGATAAATTGAGTATATAAGAGCGGTTTTTGCCTTCAAGGGCTGCTTTTTCGTTGATATCTTTTTCAGAATAGCCTTCTTCTCGGTACTTGCGATAGATAGCGGCACGCTCGTAGGGCTCTTCAAGGGTACGGTTGGCGTTGCTTATCTCTTTGGCGTAGCGTATGGCATCGGCTTCGGAGGGATAGTCTTCATTAGCGTACTTTACGGGTACGGTTTTATGTTTGAGGCGTTTGAGTGCCTCAAAGCGGTGATGTCCTGCCAAAACGAAGGTTTTGTCTTGCTTTTTGTCGTACCATACTACTAAGGGGTCGAGGTCGGTTGGTTTGAAGTTCTGTACGATGTTATTAACGATTTCTTCGTTTAGCTTTTTGCGGTTTTGAAAGCGTTTTTCATCGGTGTATAGGTCGCTTAGGGGTATGGTTTTAACGCCCGTGTATTGAGCGGCACGAGGGGCTTTTTTGGTAGGCTGGGGAGCTGTGGGAGGAGTGGGGCTCTTGGGCTCTTCTTTCTTTTTTGGTTTTTCGTATTGAGATAGGAAAGCGGGCTGACCGTTGGCGTCTAAATTTAGGATATGGTCGGTGGCTTTTTGCGCTGCTGCTGCGGCTCGCATTATAAATTTGCTATCATTTTCGGCTTCTTTTATGGCGTTGTTCCAACTTTTTAGGTAGGCAGCGTGGTTTTTATTGTTGTACCATAAAATACCTGCCCACGCACTAAGGAATACGGCTCCAAATTCGGCTACTAACTCTTCTTTGGCATAACCAGTATCACCAAATCTAAACGAAATCTTTTCGCGATTTAGGCGGTTTTCGTGGCGTGTAGAGTGTGTAAGCTCGTGGAAAAGGGTACGATAATAGTCATTAACGCTATCGAATTGCTCGACTTTTGGCATTCTTACCAAATCTTGAATTCTCTCATAATACGCTTTATTGCCTCCGTGCTTAATAGCGGGAGGGTTGGGGTAGTTTTCTACTATGAGTTGTGCGGCTTCGTTTTCAGAAGCGCTATCGGGTACGGCACGCCCTATTTTTACTTCTTGTAGTTTGAAATCGATACCTTCTACATCTTTTCCGTTGAACACTCGATAATAGCGCAATAAGGGTACTCGTTTTACTACGCTATCGGGTAAGTTGTATTTTTGTAGATGGGCTATTACATCGGCTACTTCAGTGGTTTTAAAAGCTTTGCGGTTGGGTGCAGCGGGTACGCTGTAGATAAATGTGTAATAGATTACTTCGTAGCCTTTTGAGCCTTTTTTGAGTTTACCTCCGTGTTTTTTGATTTGTTTGAATGTTAGGAAGTAGGGGTTGCTGCCTATTATACCTATATTTTCTTCTAATAATAGACGGTTTACGCCTCGATATGGTTTTTTGCTGTCGTAATTGAGGGGTATAAAAAACTGATCGTCTTTCCAAGCTCGTTTATAGTCGGAAATTTTGGCGTTTTTGAACATACTGATAACTTTGTCGGTTACCATTTTGTAGATGTCGGCAGCGGGCACGGGTTTGCCAAGCCCTTGTGGTTCATCATCGGGGGCTTCGGGTAGGTAGTCGATACCTGCAGCGGCGAGAAAGGTTATTTCGTCATCTTGAGAGGGTACAGATAATGCTGTACGCAATTTTAGTATACCTGTTTTTATGAGGTATTGATTTACTGCATATTTGGCATTTTCGGTAAGGGTACGTTGCCACGCTTTGGCTGTAGGAGCCCATTTAAAAGCGTGGGCTTTGAGGGCTTCGCGTACTTCTTTACTTGGAATGCCGTCAAAGAATATTTGTAAGCGTTGTGCCTCGCCGTTATATACTATTTTTCCACCCTCAATAAGTGTTTCATCTGTGCCTTTGGCTTGATTTTTTTCGAGGGTTGCAATACGGTTTTCTACTTCTTTTATATCTCTATTTAGGTATGGCATTGTAAACCAGCTGTACATATCTTTTTCAGTTGGTTTCCCACCTTTGTCTATATGGTTTATTATTTGTTCTGTTGTTTCGCTGTCAATATTGTACTGTTTAAATACTGAAATATCTTTGTTTTTTTGATACTCTTTAGCTGCTACAACGCCGTTTTTTAACATTGTTTTTCTGTCTTGTAACATTTTTAGCTTCTGCTGTAGCTTTGTTGTCGCGTTGTTATCTGTACTCTTGATAACATCCCCCTCTTCATATTGGTCTACGGGGGTGTTTTTAGCTACTTTAGCTAATCTTTCTTCTAATTTTTTTTGTAGTTCTATGTGTTTTTCTAATCTTTCGTGTTCACTACGCATTAGTTTTTCGTTGTTTGCTATTTTTCGTTCGCTTATATTACCTCCTCCTGTAATAGCAGTGCTAAATGTTCGAGCACGAATACCTACCATTTCGAGGTAGTTTTTTAAAATATAACTATAGCCTTTGTCAAATGTAGCGTTATAGGATTCGAGTGCGCCTGTTTGTTTTGCTTGTTCCAAGTGGCTATTATAGAGTTCAGCAATGATATTGGCATAACTTTCTTGTTCGCGTTTAGCACGCCCTTTTGGGTCAAATGATAACCAGTGTAAAGAACGTTCGAGCTTGTTGATATCTAAATCTTTCGCAAATTTTTCGGCAGTGTAAGGTATAAGTTGTTTACCCTCTACAGCCATAGTAGCTGTGGGGGTATCAGGAGTTTTTTTTGCTTTTGGAGTTACTTTTACGACTTGCCCATTAGAGAATTTCCAGCCTTTTTTGAGGCGTCCGCAGTTGTCAAGGGCTTCTTTATAATCGCCGGTGTGTTGTGCGCCTGAAAGTCCTTGTGTTTCGGGGTATTGGCGTATGTTGATGACAAATGAGTTGGTGCTGGGGTGCGCGTTGAGTATGCGTGATAATCGGTATATCACGGCTGTATTTTGCTGCTCTTTGGCTGCTTGTATCACGGCTTCTATTTCGGTGCGTGTTACGGTGCGGTTATGTAATGCTAAAAATTCTTTCATTGTGTGGTGTCTGTTTATTCGCTTATCCTTCGCTCAAGGTTCGCTTTGTATTATTGCCACTGGGGGCAGGTTTTGCTGTTTTGGCGTGTAAGGCCGGAGAGGGGGCAGCCGCATTGCCCGCAGCGTTCTACGCCTAATGTTACTTTGTGCAGCGGGCAGCGACGGCATATGGCTAAACGGCGTGCTGCTTCGGCTTCTACTTGGAGGTCGGAGCGCAAAATTGCATTCTTATAGCCTGTTATTATTCCTTTCATCTGCTAATGATTATTTTCGATTTATCTGATAGAGCATTATTAGTACGTTGATAGCGGATAATGCTATAGAAATTTGCCAATAATGTGCGTCTTTGGCTTGTGGTGCGGGCTTGTTGGTAGTTTTCTTTTTCATTTTTTACCTTTGTGTTTATATAGATAATAGCCTCCTGCAAGTAGTACAATTACCCCTGCGGCTATTAGGTAGGGAAAATATTGGCTTTTGCCGTTATCTACGGGGGTGAGTTGCTCGCTTTGTAAATCTTCGTTGCCTTCGCTATTCGGGGTATTGGCTGGTAGGGTATTTACTTTTTTTTTTCGGTTGTCCCAGCGTGCGGCTGTACCACGAATGTCGTAATGTACGAAGTTGTCATACAAGCCTACGCCTCCTTCTTTTATTTTGCCTGCTGTAATAAGCTGTTGTAGGGTGGCTGCGATTTGCTCGGGGGGTACGCCTTTGACTACGATGTCGGCAGCACTGGCAGTGAGGTGTTGTGAATTGTCTGCGCCTCCTACTTTTTTGTTGTGTGCTGGGGTACGGTATCCGCTGGTAATGATAATTGGTTTATTGCCTAATGCTGCCCTAAGTACTTCTAACTGTTGTGCAAGGGCTTTTACGTTGGGCATATACTGATTGGGGACGTGTGTGCCGTCTTTACAATTGAACTCTTTGATGTGGAAATGTGGTGTGATTTGCATTTTTATTTGGTTTTTAGATGCTTTTTACGACTAAAACGATATAATAAATAGGCACTACCTAAGAGTATTAAAACGCCGCTACTGATGATTAGTTTTTTTTTATAGCGTCTGTTTTTTTGCTGATTGGTAGCATTGCGTAGGCTTCGGTATAGCTGCTTTCAGGAATTAACAAATAGTCTTTGCCGCACTCCATTTGTGCTATGGCTTTGGCAAGGGCTATATAGAAACTCATTGTAAAGGCTATGGGCTCGTTGGGTGATGTTTGTAATGCCTTACACACGTGGTTGATATAGGCTTGTGTGTTGTTTTCGTGTGGGGGTGCCCACTTGGTGATGAGCTTGGCAATGGTGTTATAACCATCGCGGGTGGCAAGGGTGTGGGCATTGATCATTAGGGCTCGCAAACCGTGCTCGATAGTGATAAACTGCTCGAAGGGGCTTGTGTGGGCGGTGTCTTTGCCTTGCCACTGGGTGGGGGTGCTGCGAATGTTGCCGGGATTGTTGCGGCGTATGCCTGCAGCGTATTGGGTGTTGCGAAAATCTTTCATTAGAATACTTTTTTACTGATTGTGAATAATGAGCCTAAGAGTTCTACATCTACTTCATAGCGTAGTTGTTTTAATATTTGCTCGCTGTTGGTTTTTAGGGCTTGCAGCTGCTGCTGGCGATTGTCTTTATTAAACAAATTGGTGAGCCCTTGAACGCCTCCTGCGGTGTCGTTGAGCGTGGTGAGAAGGTTCATTGTTGGGAGCTTAATTTCTATATCTTTGATTTCAAACAAACCTCCTGCTGCTATCTCTATCTTTGAAAGGCTTTGCAGCGAAGCGTGTGCTAATAGTTTGTTACCAATAAATACCCGTAATACTTTAGCCTGAATAGCCCCACCGCTGGAGGCTGTAAAATCTTGTGCAGTGGGATTTTCTAAGGTAAGGTCTAAATATACAAGTAAATAATTAAACGTAAGGGTGTGTATATGTGGGATACTTGTACGAATGAGTATCTTTGAAAACAGTTCTTTTGCCTGATTTACTTTGGCTTTGGTAAAACTCATTAGAGCTATGGCAGCTATGGTGATGCCTCCGATGATTAGATATTTTGCTTTCATAGGTTTATTGTTTTATCGTTTGAAAAATAGGACTATGATTGTGGTTGCAATGCCTGCTATGGCAGTGATGAGTAGCCAACGTGGGTAATAGGTTTTTTGGATAACTTTTACTTGTGATTTTTCTTCTTTTAGCTGGGCTATACGATTGCGATAGGTGTTGAGTTGCTGGGCTAAGTGCTGGTATAAAACAAGCTGATTGCGGTAGGCATCGTAATAGATGCCGTATTGGTTATTTCCTGCTTTTTTAGTGGTGTTTAGGCGTTGTAGTAGTAGTTTTATTTCGTGGTTGCAAATGCTGTCGCATTGGGGCTGTATGGTGCGAATTTGGGGCACGTTGATATAGAGGGTGTCGGTGAGTGGGAGGGTGCGCTCTACGACAAGGGTGTCGTGTTGCACTATGGTTATGGTGTGCTGCTCTTGGGTGGCTTGCTTGGGTAGCTTGCAGCCTACAAAAAACAAGGGCAGTAATAAAATAAGGGCTACTACAGCCTTGCGTGGTTTATGTTTTTTCTTTTTCACGGGCTTTTCTTCAGTTTTTTCTTCGGGGGTTTGCATATATACACCAATATCGTCTAAGGCTTTTTGTAAATCGTCTCTGTGGTCTATAATCTGACCGAGAACCACTCCAGCTTTATCTAACCGTACTTTATCTTTGGCTCTTTCGTAGATAGATTTAAATTCGGTAATACTGATGATAATGGTGATTACAAAAGTGAAAAAGGGAAAGAAAAACAAGGTATAGTTATAGTATTTCTCGGCGTACCATACGGCAATCATTTGCATACCGTCTATAATAGTAAGGGCAATAAGTACGTTGTAATATTCAGCAATTTTATTAATCGTTCGTCTGTAGCCGTAGGAGGTGGGCTTAACGCCGTAGGCACGAGCCTTACGCGTACCACTCCAAAAATCGGCTAAGATTAACAGAAACACTAAGATATAAAAAACGAAAAGGATACAGATAGCAACAGTTATTTTATTCATTGATTGAGTTTTTTATTTATTGATTATTGAGATAATGAAACAACAGAATTAGAATATTCTTCTTGGAATATATTAACGACTTTATCAAAAACAATAATATGCAGAAGAAAGAACTTATCGCCAGAATAAGGAAGCACGGCTTTTCCTATCGTAGGCTTTCCTTGTGTATTTAATGTAGCTTGTCCTTTATTGATTAAGACTTTATATTCAGCGTCATCGTCAGCAATTTTTATGACGAAGGGGCTAGGGTCATCGCTTACTACAATGCGCCCGCGTGGGTCATTTTCTAAATCATCAGGACGAGGCTTTAGTTCGTTGTTGATAGTACTAAGAGCAATAGGGTTTCGGATACCTAATGTAGCATTAGAGCTATTGCCACCGCTGCTATTGTTATTGTTGTTATTGATTATTTGTACAAATTTTCCTACCATTTTGCGTAGTTTTTTAGGTTAAACATTTACTTTTTTTGGTTTTTCTTTGCGGCTAAAAGCATAGATTAAGCCCCCTGCCAGCACTAATAAGCCTCCCCATAACCACTTACTGCTGGTTTTTACTTTTTCATTGAGGCTGCCAGTTACGGTTACTTCTTCCAATTGGGTAGTGTTGGGTTGTAGCCCTATAGTGCTTACCCCTTGCAGTACCTTAACAGTAAGGCGTTGTGTGGTGTAGCCTATATAGCTTACTTCAATTTGATTGCTAATATCTTTAACGGTTAGGTTTTTCATCAAAAAATAGCCGTTATTGTCGGAAGTAGTACCCGCTATAGGGGTAATGCTTCTATTAACGATATGCGCACCTGCTAAGGGCTGTTGCGTTTTAGCGTCTAATATTTGTATTCTTTGCGTGTTCATTGGACATTGCGGGTTATACACGTCTATCATACCAACCTGAACGGTTGCGCCTGTTTGAGGATTTTGTGTGATTGTATTCATAGCGTGTTATTTACAAATTATACGATAATTGAGGGTAGGGTACTTTTTCAGGATAGAATTAAAGTCATCGGAAGAAAGACTTTCTTCTAACCAGCCAGCTAAATCGAGGCGTCTGTTTTTTGAAAACATACTACCCTGATAGAGGTGGCAAGCAAAATACTCCTTAAATTCTTTCATATGATAGTCGGACGGCACTTGGTTGATAAGCTCTTTTACCTGTTCTTTGTTTATCATACCCGTTTTATTCATCACCAGCAACAACGAGCGGCACAATTCTTTGACCTCCTTGCTATTGCGGTACTGTTTTAGTTCCTGCCTGAACGAAGGGCTGTTATCGGGTGTTTTTTCGGCTTCTTCTTGTATATAGCTACCTTTTTCGGGCTTAAACAAGAAGTAAGCTAAAGCACCGAGCCCCACGAGCGATACGCCCGCTATAATGTATGCTGTTTTTTTAGTTACTTTCATTTTTTATCAATTAAAAAGCGTTTTGTGCGTCAGCACCCATAAGGCGGCGCAAGTCTTTCAATTCATTTTCGGATAAATCTCCTTGCAGGAACTCAATCAAATCTTCGTCGCCGCTATTACCCAGCGAGAAGTTCAGGCTGCCAGAGCGTTTGCCAAAAGCATTATAAACATCTACCCAGCCATTGTAATTCACGCCTGTAAGATTGTTTTTTACTACTTGTAGGTTAGTACCCATACCTTTCATAGCGGTGTATAGGGCTTGTGCTTTGGCTTTGGCAGCGGAAGGCGATACGTTGCTTGGTTTTTTGTTGGGATCGTGTTTTAGCTTTCGGAAACGATTTTCCCAATAGAGCTTGTAAAATGCGCCCATTCCTAAACCAACAATGGCTACCCCTACTAATACAAACCCGATGTTGATTGATGTAGTGATAGCCTTTTGATTGTTTTTGACGGCAGATTGAGCGATGACTTCACCTACCGAACCTAATTGTTGTTGTTTCATTTTATTTTAAGAAATTTTTTTACACCTATCCAAAGTATATCACTACTGAAATAACTGATAGCAGTTTTGTTATCGACAAGTGAGGATAAGCGTTCTAATACTTTCTCATCTAATTGAGCTAATTTATTGAGGTATTGCTGTTTCATTTTGTAAGGCATTTAGATAGGTATATAATGCGTTAATTTGTTCATCGGTAACACTGGGCTGGCTAATAATATTGAGAAATTCTCGTTTTACGGGCGACAAATCGGCAGCGGCAAGGGCTGGCGTTGCAGCAGCGGCAGCAGAGCCTCCCATATAACGCTCGGCTACCATAGGCAATATAGCACCCATAGCGTCCGTAATTTTTTCAAATGCGGGGCTTTCGTAGAAGCCTTTTTTGTTTAAAAGCTCCTCTTTTAGCTGCAATTCGTGTTTTTTATCAGCTGTGTCGAGTTGTAGCCGTAGGCTTGCTTTTTCTTCATTCAGGGTGCGTACTTGGCTACGCAAATCTTTGTTTTGCTCACGCAAATCGTCATTATCACGCTGCAAATCACGATAACGCTCTTCAATAACCTTGCTTTGTATCCAATCGGTATGCAGCACGGGCGTATATCCTAAACCAGCAGGATAGGACACGGGAGCCGCCATATTAGCAGGTAGTGCAGCAGTAGGGGCGGGCACAATTTGTGAGGTTTGCGGCAGCCCCTCAGCAGCACTTAAATCTTTAGGTTTAAAGTTTATCATTAGCGTATCTATTTTGTAAGACTTACGATCGGGGCGCAACTTATGTAGGTCTATAGTAACCTCGCCAGTAAAGCCACTAACGGGTAGCTGATTAATAAAGCTATTTACTGAACCATATAGGCTATTAATGTCGCTCAAGCTAAACAGAAACTTACGCCCTGTACTCTTGCTAAGGCGAGCGTCCCCTTTGCTCACTGCTATAGCGTGCTCTGTGCTTTCATTTAGAAATTTCTCTATTCTTTCTACCAATTCCATATTTTTAAGTATTATTCTAAGGGCACTATATACCTGATAATGGCTTCGTTAGTTTTACCAGCTTCATTTTTAAAGGCTATCCGAAAAGCGGTATTTACTAACGCAACATTGCTTTCAATAAAGAAGAATTGACCAGGAGCTATTTCTTCCCTTACATCATCATCAATTATCAAAGTTGTTTGCCCTGTATTTTTCAGACTAAAACTAATCACACCACGCTGATGGGTGTCGTTGAAAAAATCAAAGACGATGTCGCCCGTAATACGAATGCCGTTTAATAGTCCTTTCATTGTTATTCTTGGTTACAAGTTACATTGCGCTGTATGGTGAATAGTAATTCACCTGTAAAATCTTGTGTAAGGGCATTATCGGCAAGCAAGGATACTTGAAACTTGTTGTTGTTAGTCTCAAAGCCTACTTGTTTCATACCCTGAATATAACCGCCTCCTTTGTGCTGAAAATCGCGGTAGTCGGCAGGCTCTATAATGGTATTACTCTGTGGGTCACGCACACTCATTTCAACAGGAAAAGCGGGGCGTTCATCGCTAAAAGGGATATAATGTACCCCTACACATTTACCCTTCTCGAGCGTTACATATTCGGTTTGAGCCCTTTGCCCTGCTGGGATATGTACTTTTACCCTATTGGTGATTATACTACTTGTCATTATTAAATTATTATTGAGTTATAATTGCTATAATGCTACCAGCGAACTGGTAGCATATAGCCAAAATACTAACATTGAAAAAAACACTATCGTTTTACATAGGTTTCAAAACCTTGTATCAATACTTCAACGAATGATTTGTCGCCACTCACTGCTGGTGTGATAACACTACCTTGAGGAGTTTCAATGGTTACATCAATGGTTTGTGTAGGCTCGAATATAGCCAAGTAACCTAACTTGCGATAATATTCGTCAGAATTCTTCGCATTGTCAATACTTACAATTGGCAACTTGATGATTACCTCGCCGTTTTGGCGTGCCACAAAGTGTGAAGCTAATAGCTCGGGTGGAAGTGCTTTGTTGTAATTTACTTCCCATACTTTTTTGCCGGCTGCTGCTTCGCCATACTTGATAGTAACGGCTTGTGCCACGAAAAAGCGTCCGTTGTCCAAACGGTTGCCGTCAAAGTTGGTTACCCCTACTTCTTGGGTACTATTACCATTGAGCAAAGGCACGTTGCCCCCTGCATTGAATTGAGAGCGAATGTACAATTCGCTGCCTGTAGGTTTCATACGCCCCATAGCTTCGGGGGTAAGTCCGAATTTAGCGGCTTGGCGCGCCAAAAAGGTGGCTACACGGGTATATTGTTCTTCGTTGTTGTAAAATTCGTTCATTGTTTTATGATTTTTATTAGTTATACAAATTAGTGAATACTGAAGATTAGCTTTCAGCGAAATAGTCGGCAGCAGATAGGAAGCCTACGGCTTGGGTACTGGTGTTGCTGGGTACATCTTCATAAGGGTAGTACTCGTGTTGTGGCACGGTAACATACACGGTTTCGCTTTCGGGAGCTCCTAAGGCTGGCTTCATTATGCTGTCGTCTTTAAAAGGTTTCTTACCATCATCGGTAAGTATAGCTTTTAGTGCGTCAGTAAATTGTGCGGCTGCTAAGCCTACGCCTGCGCCTTGCATTGCTTTACCAGCCATATCTTTAGGAGTAGCAAGGGCAGCAACGGCTACGCCAACAAGCCCTAACAAGCCGTGACGAATGGCAGTCTTTTTTATGGTCTCTTTGAGCTTGTCGGCTACTACACGCCCTGCCATACCTCCTGCGAGGGCACTTGCGGCAAATACGCCGCTATCGGTTATTGATTTTTGGTCTATCTTCATTGTTATTAAGATTTTTAAAAGGTTTATAGATTGTTGTAATTCTGTGGCAAAGATACATATAGGGCAAATGAGGAGGGGGACGATCGGGCACTATCGGGAAGGATAGGGTAGTATTGGGCAGAAAACTATGACTTTTTATTCATTACCATAAATAATAGGGCGAGTACTGCCACGCCTCCGAGACCTAAACCGATATAAAGTGCGGTGTTGTCCTTAGGAGCATCGGCGTCTGAAAGTAATTTTTTTTGTAAATATTGTTGCATAAAGTTATTACTGTTATTATCAGTATAATAAACCTTATCTTCTACGTAGTCTTCCAACCGTCCTTCTTGTTTAGCTTGTGCAGCTTCGTAGAGTTGTCGAGCCTCTTCCTGACTTATCTGGCGACCATCTACTGAGATAGGACGCCCTCCCTTGTACATATTAATAACGTTAGCAACACCCCCTGCGACATCTAACAAGTCATTAACTCGACCTATTACACTATCTACATTGACATTGTTACGTTCTAACCAGCTCCCGTATTTTTCACGGCGAGCCGCACGTTCAGCTTTTCGTTGCTCTCTACGTGTGGTGCGTTCCTGCCTAACTATCTCCCGCTGCTGTTGGCGAGCTTGCTGGCGTGCAGTGTCCCGTTTTATTAAACTTAGCCCCATACCTGCATTGCAAGTACTGCAGCCATTGAGGCTGGGGGCTGCTAATTGGTATATAGGTAATTTACTTTCCATATTTTTTAATTATTTTTTTATTATTGTAAATAGCATTCCTATTAATATAATACCTCCGAGCATATACAAGTGAGTGTTATCCTCTTTTTTATCAGTAATTTTGTCGGTGAGTTTTCGTTGCGTCCTGATGTCTTCAGCGTGCTGACTTCTTTTTGTTGCATAATCAAAACTATTTCGCTGTCGTTGTAGTTCCAGCTTTTCTTTTTCAATAGCAATCTCTTCAGGAGACTTGGTAATATGGTAATGATTTTCGTTGTGAATAACGTTTCCTTCATTGCTACTATTACTTTCGCCTCTGAATGAGTTATATACATTAGCTCCTTGCTCTAATATATCAAGCCCTGCATTTACATAATCAATGGCAGCCATAATGTTTGTTATTAAGATTTATTTTTTTTCAGCAGGAAATACCCTCCTACTAAAGCAATACCTACTAAAATTATCGTTTTAGAGGTTTTAGAATTGCTTGCCGCTGCATTTTCAGCAGCCTTTTTTGCAGCTGCTTCTTGTGCTTCACGGTCGAGGGCTAACCTTTCAGCGTCTTTGTTAGCTTGGAAGGAGATACGGGCATCGGAAATTCGTTTTTCATAACTTTTAATTAATTCTTTTTTCTCTGAAATACTCTTTTCTAATACTTGTATAGCGTTTTTTTGTTTCTGAAGATTTTCTACTGAAAATTGTGCTTTTAAATTATCTAATGTGGTGCTAACTGAAGAGAGTTTTTGCTCTAACGGGCGGGTACGCTCAATACTTTCATTTAATCTTTCCTCATAATGCTCACACGAAAAGGCTTTATTCCACAGTCTCTTTCCAAACCATCCCAAACCGCTGAGTCCTTCGGCATTAGCTTGTTCTTTAGGAGTATTCTCCCAAGCATCGGCTGTAAGTTTGAGTTTTTCAGCTTGTGAAGTTAGTTTTATAAGTGTTTGTTGCAACGCTTCCTGTTTTTGTACAAGCAATGCAAATTCCTTTTGTTGAGCCCCCGTTTTTATTTCTTTTATTTGTCGCTCTATCTCACTAATTTTGGCAGGGAACGAGCGTTCTATAGCTTCCTGTTGTTCAGCACGGGCTCTGTGGTTATCACACCCTCCTAAACCTAAGCAGGGTGAGTTGAGAGAGGTATTAAATACATATCCTCCTCTTCGTTGTTCGTATTTGTCAAACATAAGATTTATTTTTTATTATTGTTACTCATAGCGTAGATAACTCCTATACCGAGAACCCCAACAAGTGCAAGTTGTATTGTTTTTTTATCCTGCAACTTAGCTTTATCATCGGCGGTTATTTGTGCTATTTTTTTTATATTATCAAAAGATTTTCTCTCATCGTTGAGGCGTTGAGCTCGCAGCTTTTGTAAGTCTTTCCAAAAATTCTTATTACTCTCACGATACGCCCTTAACGCTTCTTGCTCTTCATCTTTTAATTGTTGAGCATATTCTTGCTCGTACTTAAGATATATTTTTTGTTGCTGCAATTGCAACGGGCGTTCGAGGTTATATCGTGTAATTACGGGCAGCCAAACGTTATCCCTTATGGTACTTATTTTTTCGTTGAAAGGTAGCATTTCAGATTTATAAGCATTTGCTTTTTCGCTACCATATTTTATAGCAATCGTAGTTGCTTGGTCATCTAACCAGCGTATAAACGTTTCTTCATATTGATAAGGATAAGCTCCTATTTGTTGCTTATTAGGCTCTACTTGTAAGTATCTGAATGAAGCTCGTATTGCATTACGGCTTGCGGGCACGATAAAGTACCAGCTACGAGCTGATGTGTCAGCTTGTTTCTCTATTATCTGAACATTATAATTTTCTTTTAACTTTAAAACCAAAACTTGCAACAACTCATCTACAGCTGACTTTATACTATCAACAAAATCCTTGTAACTTAAAAGAGTATCGGAACTGCATTTTTGATTATGAATTTTGCATTCGTGCCTATAGTGTGCCACGCCTAAATCTACTTCACGAATAATGTGGTTTATTGATGTTATAGCAGCAGCTTCTACACCTTGTGCTAATTTGTTTTCTATTTCCTTGACTGTATTTCGGAATTTGTCATAGAAAAAACGCTTCAGATTTTCATTAATAAAATTGGAAGTATAGAATGCACCTGCACACGGGTTGCCCCACATCATAATTGCAAGGGCTACTACCGATGTAACAGCAGCCAAACATAAACCTATTGCAGTACCAATGCCAGGCACTGCGTTGGATATAAGAGCCGTTTTAGTACCGATAGCTACAACTGCTGAAGCAACTGTAGATGTAGCTGTACCAATTGCTTTGACTTTATCAACATTAGCTTGGTTGTGATAATTAGCGGTTTCTTGAGCTACTTCTTTACTTAAGTTGTAGCTTTGGTTCATTAATTCAGTAAGCTGATCGTTTAAATCATTAACTTCAGTGTCGTTGCTTGTTGTTTGCGATGTATCGGCAGCGGCGAGTGCGCCCAGTGTGCTTATGGGGCTGGCACTGGGGGTGGAGCTTGCGCCTACTTGCAAATCGTCTTTGCGCAAAAATGGTAGTTCTTGCATTGTGTTGATAGTGCCGTCTATTACGTAATATCCGCTGCTTAAACTGCCTGTAGTTTGGTTTTTGGGCACCACTATATATACGTGTGTGAAGGCGTTGGGATTGGAGGCTTGCACTATGCGGCGCATATAATGGCGCACGCCCGCATTGAGTAGGACGGTGCTGGCAAATATGGTGTACGACTTGCAATCGATACCTTCAAAACGGGATACCCAGCTGCACGCTGGGGAGCGTAGCAGCTGTTTATCGCCGTCTATGGCATATTGGAAATGCCAAAATAGGAATTGGTGCAACTCGTTGCACAAAGAAAGTAGAGAAATGCCACTAAAGAACTTGGTAGTGAGTGTGCGTGTTTGGTGCTGATACTTGAGTGCTGTTTTTGCCATATGTTTTAGGGCAAAAGCGGTATCGCCGTTGCCGAGCTTTTTTGAAGAGCAGTCGGACGGGGGCATAAAGGCATCGTAAATGGTACCTGTGCGCACTTGGCGATGTAAAGCACTATTGATATCGGCAGCAGTCATATAATTAAAATTTCGGCAAATATAGTGCTTATGGTGCGGCAAGGGGGACGATCGGGCAGGATAGGGTAGTATCGGGAAAGATAGGGTAGGAAACTGCATAAAAAAGCCCGCTATTAGCGGGCTCGTGATTACTTTTTAAGGGTGCGCTTGTAGATACACCAACCGAAAAGAAAGTAGTGTTTTACGGTGCGATTTTTCGGTAAGTAATATTGTATCGTGAGTGTTTTCATTGGTGCTTTCATAGGGCTTACTTGTTTTCAGGGTTAGTAAAATAGGGGTTTAGCACTTCGATGAAGGCATTGAGGTAATTTACCCCGCGTGCTATGCCGTATGGTATGTTACCTTCTTCTAAAAAGTACTCGGCTACGATTTGGTTGTAGAGCCGCATTGTACGGGCAAAATCTTCTACGCAGGCAGGGCTTAGGAAGTACTGATTGACTGCTTCGGCGGGGTAGCAGAATTGGGTGGTTGGGGCTGTGGTTGTTGCGTTATCGGTTTTCATTGTATATAAAAATAAAAATATCCGTGAGTGGGTGCTGTTCAAATCACTGCTGTACGCATAGATGTATGCCATTACGGGCATACGACACCTTCACGGATATATATTATTGATATGTGTTTGCTGGATACAAGTCCAGCAGTGATTTGAACGCTGCAAATGTACGACAATTTTTGAAAGTTGTAAGCGAAAAGCAAAAAAAACTTTCGCTTGTGGGCAAAAGTTTTTTATAAATGGTTGAGGATTAGGGGGTTATTTTTTCTTTTTGTAGAGGTGAGCTCTAAGCTCTTCGGTAGTAATACAAATATCGTAACCTTCTTTTTTTAGACCTTTGGCAAGGGCGTTGTCGCAAGTCCAAATTTTATGCCCTTTTTCAAGGTGCAAAGCGATAAAAAGATAGTCATCTATATCTATGTTTTTAGCTATTTTGGCTGCTTTTATTCTGTTTTTCTTTTTTATATCGTCTAAGTCATAAAAGGTAATGTTTTTAGTAAATTCTTTTAGTAAAGAAAGAGCTTGTTTTTTAGTGAGCTTATTTCTTTCCATAATTTGTGGTAAATGTTCTTTTACTTCTTCTAAAAGATAAGTAGGAGCTATAAATTGTATTCTTTTCTTTTTACCTTTCAAAATAGAAGCAATAGCTCCTTCTGGTTTGTAGAAACAGCTAAAAATAATATTACTATCGGAGATTACGGTCATTTTTTTTGTTTTTTTTGTGTTTCTTTAGCAGCAATGGCAGCTTCCCAACGTTTTGTCATATTTCGGTTTGCTTGCTTGGACATTGCCATTATTTCATCTCTATATTTAATGGGAATACCATTTTCGTCTTCCTCTAAATCATCGGGTGCAGCAAGGGCTTTTTTTGATTTTGTAACTTTTACAAAATCAAGTGTTTTTGCATATTTCACAAAGTTTAGGGCTTGTGGGGTGTCACTGGTAATTGTTATTGTATAAGACATAATATATCCGTATTTTTTGTTAGTATATGGCAAAGGTACTAAATAATTTGCGAATTAGCAAATAGTTGGTTTATACTTTTAATTTTTGGTTTTTTAGTTCTTCTTCGAGCTCGTCAGATAGGGCATAGCCTTTGGGCTTGCCATAGAGCTCTACAAAGGTAAGGAACTCTTGTAGGCTTATGATCTTGCTTTTGTCTTCATTGGGGCGATATTGTGCAATAATATCATTGATGTAGGTGCGGATTTTCTTCTCGCTATACTGATGAAGGTATAGCTCATAGAGTTGCTTTTTTGTTTTTACGTAATTAAGGACTTTCATAGTGTAATATTTAATTATGAATTTTGTTTGAGGGCTCGCTGGTACAATTCGATGTATAATTCTTGTATCTTGGGGCCTACGGTTTTATTGGTGTAGGTGTGTGCGCTGGTGCGTGTGCGTCCGTTAATGGTGATTTTGATACCTACGGTGTCTATTTTGTTGGGTAGGGCATAACCTACTACTACAATGCCGTGCTTGTCGCAATAGGAGAAAGCACGGGCAAATTCTTCGGGGTGTATCATATGAATTTTGAATTATGAATTTTGAATTTTGAATTGGGGGTGCGTGTTCGCTTATAATTGCTTACTTTTATAGGTTTGTATGAGGGCTTTTACGAGGGCTTCACGGGCTTTTTCGTAGGTTTTATATCCTCTATTCTTTTTTATATATATAAATTCTTCTCTTACTGCAAGTTTGGGGATATATTTTTCATACAATGTTTGGTATTCTATCCAACCATTAAAACCTTTTTCTCTAAACCACTCAAATACTTGTTCCCAAGTGGGGGCAGATATAGAGCCTGATACATTGAAAGTTTCTTCATTGTAATTACCTATAAGAAATTCTTTAATATCTAACGAATAAACACAAAATAAATTTTCACCTCCATTTTTGAGGTCTAATAGAATTTGTCCGCTTGCGTCTATTAGGTAAAACATTGTAGATTTGTGAAAGCCTATTGCTTTGAGCTCTTGGGCAATGTCGGGGGACACAAGCCAAGTGGGGTAATCGTTATTTTTCATCTTTTACAAATTTGCCGTTTATAATTTTTCCTGTTCTGTTTTTGATTTCGTTGTAAGCAATATTCAGGCACACCTCGAGGGAGGTGTTATTATTGATAGTTATGTTTTGTAGGTTTCTCAATATATTACTTACAGTACTGAATATTGTTACTTTTAGTGGTTTGTACGAACTATAAGCTATATCTCTTAGAAAGAATGCAATTATATCATTTATGGTTAAGGCGCAATATATGTTTATAGCCTCACTATCATCATACTGAATTTGCTTATAGACTTTTACAAAGTCTATTTTCTTAAAATAGCAGTAGTTGATGAGTGTTACCATTACATCGCCTATAGCGTCCTGAATGGCGATGGGGTCATCGTCATAACACGCTTTGATAACTTCGCCAACCTCCTCGTGGGTCTTAAGGAGCTGGTCAAAGGGGGTGAGGTTATCAAAAATTCCTCTTTCTTTTGCCCACTGATGAATGAGTGGGACGAGTTCTTGGATTGTTTTATTCATTGTTCTATAATTTTTAATGTTAAAAATCTATGCCGTCATCGAGGTTGTCGAAGGTGGGTGCTGTGGGTGTTGGGGCGTGCGGTGTGGTGCTTGCGCCTATGGGGGTGGCTTGTGGGGCGGCTTCTACATAAAAGCATACGGTGCTTTGTCCGTTGATTTTACGGGGTGCCTTGGTGAGTACCCAGCCTTTCATTGTGCAGTACTCGCTTAGCTTATTATATATTTGATTGGCAGGGTATTTTCCTCCGACTTCTTCTAAGGCGGTACGGTTAAATTCGGGCCTGCTAATATAGTTGTTTAGGTTTTCGGTATTAGAAAAATAATCGTTGAAAAATGCCATAAAGTTGTCGCCAATATTGATAAAGGCTCTTCGGTTTTCGAGGGCTTGTAATGGGGCTTCTACTTTATTGGGGCAGGCGAGGAAGAATTGTAGGCAATTGAGCATAAAGTTATAATCGGCGTTCCATTCTTCTTCAGAGCAATCGCTATCCATTATATCGCGTCCGCCAAAGCTATCGGATATTTTTCGTGTAAATTGGTAGTTATTTTTGGGTGTTTTGGCGTGGTAATAGTCGGAATTTTGATAAAATAGCAATCGGCGTACGAGTGAGCTTTCTTCAAAATCGGGTACGTAGTTGGTTGTGGCTGCCATTTTTGGGCTTTTTTCAAAGGGTATGTATAGTATTTTTCCTCCTTTGTGATTAGCTTCAAAATCGCCAGTTACTTTGTTGTAAAATTCGCGGAAGTCTTGGTTGAAGTTCATATCGTCTAAGAATACTAATCGGGTGCGTTCATCTACTTTGTCGAATGGGAATTTGTCGTTTCCTATGGTTTTTCCGTCAATGTATTTGCTTTTTATCATTGTGCGTACGCCATTGACGAGGAATGATTTACCAGTACCTCCGTATGAACCGCGTGCGGTTGCACCTCCTTTGTAGTCTGTACCCATTACGATATAGGCTTCGGAGGAGCGTTTGTGCTGGTGTAATAGGTATCCTACGCAATATATTTTGTTGAGCAGGTGTAGTTCTTGGAGGTAATTTTCTTCATCGGTGAGGTTGGGGCTTGTGATTTGGAATGGGTGTAAATCTTCTTCGGTATTGGGGCAGGCGTCTTGTTCCCAATATATGCGGCTGGAATTGATAAGTACTTTAAAATATCCGCTTGTGGTGTTGATATTGCGCAGGCGCAGGCGTCCTTGTTCGTCTGTATAGGTTTGGAAGGCTGGTGGTTGTATGTTTAGGGGGTGGTTTATGATTTGTTCTTGCCAATAGCGCACTGGTAGGGCGTTGGTATAGTTGTATTCGGCAATTGTGTTTGCTTCTATTTTTACGGCTTTATTGGCGAAGAAATACCATTGGAAATTGCGCCCGCAGTGGGGCGTTCCGTTGGTGTATGGGGGTAGCATTTTGAGGTGTGAGGGCTGAAAGGCTACTGATGAGAATACGCGGTTTCGCACGGTTTCGACAAAGACTTTGTTGTCTAACCATTGGAGTACGAAGTTTTTTATATTGGTGGATATTACTTTGCTTATGCAGCCGTTTTGGAGGCTTACGAAATCGCATTCGTCTTCTTTGAGTTCGGTGTATGATGAGGTGTAGGTGTAATAGCCTTGCAGGTTTAGAAAATGTATTACCTTGGTGGGGCTAAATTGTACGGTTCCTTTGTCGGATAGGCTCCAAAAGCGGAAGTTCAGGGCTTGTTGTAACATTTGTTTGAATAGGTTTTTTACTGTATTTTCGCCTGCGGTATGGAGTGAGCGTATCCAATCGGCAAAGTCTTTTTTGCGATTTTTTTTGAGTTCTTGTGGCAGCCATACGAGTCGTATGTCGATGAAAGTATCGGCTATATAGGTGGCTTGGCGCACGCCTGTAGTATCTAAATCGGGCACGTAATATATTCGTTTGGCTATCATTGATAGGGTGTTGTATTCTTCGGCATTGATTACTTCTGTTTCGGAGTTGAACCATATTACGTTGTAGCCGAGTGAGGCTATATTGATGCCGTCGGTTCCTCCTGTAGCGATGATTACGCTGTCGAGCTTTAGGGTGTTGATTTGTGAGGTGAGTTGGTTGCGTGTTTCTTTGGTTTTTGCGTTTTTTAGTTCTTCATTTAGGGCGTTTATTTCTTCGATATCTACTAAATTTTGTAGTCTGTCCCAGCCATATATGATGCGTTTTCCTGTTTTATTTCCTACGAAGTGGTGTTTGGGGTTGTGTATGTCTTTTCTGTCGGCAAAGGGCTGATATAGTTTTACATAGTTGCCTTTGTCGTAGCCAAATATGGGGAATTCTGGGGTGGCTTGTACTGTTTTTTTGTATTTTCCTTTGTCGCTTATTCCTATGGTTGTATAGCTTATTACTTCTTTAAAATTGTATTGTTCGAGGAGTTCTTTGGTGTAGAAGGGGAATAGGCGGCGTATTACTTTGGTATTTTTAAGATCATCGGCAAATTGTACGCTCCAAGTGCCTACTTCTTCGGTGGGTGTGCTGCTAAACTCGGTTTTTGGGGCTATTTTTTTGCCTTCAGGGAGTGATACGCCGTAGGAGGCGCATAGTTTTTTTATGGCTTCCCATACGGTGCAATGGTCGCGCTGCATTAGGTAGTCTATAGCGTTTAATCCTTCGTTTGATACGCCAAAATCGGTAAAAGTATAGGGTGAGGTGCTGTTGCGTTGGTATAGGTGGCAGGAGCCATTGTCGTCATTGGGGCGCACGCGAAAGCCTTTGATACGCCCTCGATTGTTTGCAATTTGTGAGGCAAATTCATCGAGGAAGAAGTCTCTACCATAGTTGGTAGCTTCCCAAAGTTGCTGTTTTATGAGTTCTAAATTGTCGTTCATTGGAGTAGTCTTTTAAAGGTTGTGTTAGCATAAAAAGAAAGCCGTGCGTGAAGGTTGCGCAGTTGCACGGCTTTCATTGACTAACATCCAGTATATGTTTAACTTTTAATGTCAATTGGTGCGTGTTCGGTACGTGTTCGCTTTAGCTTCGGTGTACTTGTACTAGCTCTTCAATGGGTAGGCTAAAGACTTCGGATAGGGCGATCAGGAAGGAATAATGGGTGAGCTTGTCGCTGCCATAGCGTATCCACTTTTTAAGTGTGCTGGTATTTTCGGAGGTTTTAATATGCAGGTGTGCGATAGCGGTGTCATCAATTTGTGCTATTATCTCTGGTTTTATGGTTACTGTTATGGTGTGTGATTGTATCATTGCTTATTTATTAATTTTGTGGTTTGTACTATTGTTTTACGTATTGTTTAAAGACTTTTACTATAGTACCCATTATTGCAACTGTGGTGCGCACTTGCATTTTGTCGGCATTATTGATTAGGGCTTTTGTAAGTCTGGTTATACTATACATACTATCATTGCATTCTATGGTTAATCTTTCATTTTCGTCATCAATGTCGTACAAGTTAATTGATAACCTTGCAATAAGTTTGAGGTCATTTGTGTTTTTTTCTTGGGTGTTCTCTGTGTACATAACGTTCTTTTTTTTAGGTTTCTGTTTTAAATGTCGTAAATAGTTCGTATATTTGTTATCTAAAAGAGGAACTTAAAACGGAAGCCTCTTTTGGTACTCATTTACGGGGGCAAAGATATAAATAATATTTCAATATGCAATAAAAAATATGTTGTTTTGCAATAATTTATTTCATAAAGAATATATGTTGTTGATTATTAATTATTTAAATTTGCACATTATGATAACACAAGAACAAATATTAAAGAATATTCTAAAAATCCGTACAAATAAAGGGTTTACACAACAAAACGTAGCGGAATATTTAGGGATAGAACAGGGTAGTTATAGCCTTATAGAAAAGGGTAGAAGAGAATTATCCATTGAACGTTTATTGCAAATTGCTATTTTTCTTGGGGTAGATGTAAAAGACATTATTACTTATCCTAATAGTGAACAGAACAATAGCGATGATGAGGTAAAAGCTGTATTGCAGATTGAACTTAAAAAAGATAAAAAGGAGCAGGTGATGAAGCTTATTTTTGGCGATAATAACTTGGAAATATTAAATAAATAATGGTTAAGAATATATCAATAATACTTTCAGTAGCAGCATTCATATTTGCAGTACTCACATTTTGTATTATAAAAACTAATTTTATTATTCCACAAATAGATACTAATAGCTTTCTTGTTTCTGTCTTAGCCATTTTAGTTACAATATTATTAGGTTGGCAAATTTATAATATTATTAAAATTAAAGATGAAATAACTAATATTGTCAATGACAAATTTAGAGAAGAAGAACTTAAAATGAAATCTGAAATAACAAAAATTCATGATATGTTTTTTGCTCTTAGCTTTGAATTTTATAGGGATAATACCTTCTTAACTAAAGATGAATTTTTTAAGTTAAGAAGTATTTTATTTGCGCTTTATTATGCTAATAAAATATCTATAAAAGATGATGAAACTATAAGAAGATATATAAATTATTGGAATAAGAAGCTTTTAAAGGATATAAACAATGAAGAATATATAGAGGTTTTAAAAAGTTTTTCACAAGAGCAAAAGAAAATTATAATTGATATTATAAATTTAGACACTAATATTTTAGCTTTTTCAGAGCTCAAAGAGATATTAAAGGATAAGCCTATTGAAGATTGTACACAAACCATAAACAATACAGAGGACTGCCAGCAGCTGAAAGAAGAGAATAAACGGCTGGTGCAAGAAAATTCAAGCCTGAAAGATAAAATTATACAGCTAATGGAGGAAAAAATGAAGAATTAGTAAGGTGAAGGTTGTAAGAATTCTTACAACTGCCCAAAAACTTACAACCATACTTACAACCGCTTTTTTGGTTGTTTTTTCTTTATTTTTTATTCTTTTTTATTTTATAATATATTGATATATAAGAATATAAAAGAAAAATAACTATATAATAACTCGCCTGATTTTTCGTTTGGTTGTAAAAGTTGTAACAATTTTAAAAAGTTTAGAGCCGACAGGAAAGGGGTGCGGGGTCTGCTGGGTGGTGATTGCGTTATCTGAAGTAAATAGTATCATTAAAAGCAACCTTGCAACGGGTCTGTTTCGGGACAAAATATAGTATAAAAGTTCTTTTTTCTTGTAAGAATAAGCCTTTATAATCAGTTAGTTATACTTTGTTGGAGTTTTGATTTTTATTCAAGTCCCGCTCCGAGTACAAGTTTGCTTTTTAAGTGCTTAGTATTTAATTGGTTAGGTTTTAGAAAGTGTGATTTTTCCCAACATTTTCCCAACAATTTGAAAAGAGTACATTTTCTGAAGGATATTTCCCTTCAAGAGTAGAGTGAGAAAATTAAAAAATCATTATTTGAAAAAGTAATGATTTTTTATCCTACTAGATAAGAGACAATATTAGTTACTACTATTGTGCTCATATTTTTCTCGTAAATTATTTGTATTGATAAAAAATGTTGTATCTTTGCGTTGCAAAAGGAAGGTTTTGCCTTTGCAGGTTGAGTAAGGCAGTGGCTTACTTGTAAAACTGATACCGATATACGTTCTATTGGTTTCCTTGCTTTTGTTTAGCAGAACGTTTCGGACGTTAGGTCAAGAGGGGACATTATTAGTCATCTTAGACATCTGTTATAAGGAAGTCGCTTGTTATTTAGAGCGACTTCCTTTTTTGTTTTTCTTCTTGAAAGTTATTCATATTTCTAATAAATGATTTCATAGGTATTTCCTTGATACCGCTTTATCGTCTTTGCTTTGTGTTTGGCTAAATTGTACGAGGCTGCTCATCGTTGCGCTTTTGGAATTTAGCCACGATAAATTGAGTATATAAAAGCGGTTTTTGCCTTCAAGGGCTGATTTTTTGTTGATATCTTTTTCAGAATAGCCTTCTTCTCGATACTTACGATAGATAGCGGCATGCTCGTAGGGCTCTTCGAGGGTTCGGTTGGCGTTGCTTATCTCTTTGGCGTAGCGTATGGCATCGGCTTCGGTGGGATAATCTTCATTAGCGTACTTTACGGGTACGGTTTTATGTTTGAGGCGTTTGAGTGCCTCAAAGCGGTGATGTCCTGCCAAAACGAACGTTTTGTCTTGCTTTTTGTTGCATCATACCTATAGTTGAATTCTTTACTATGGAAGTGGAGAATAATTAGCATTTTTAATTAATTTTTGATTTATAAAAAATTGCTAATTTCTATTTTTTTGTATCTTTGTACCGAAAACAAGTGAGAGCGTTTTGGGCGTTGGGAAATTTAGGGGGGCTTTAAAGCATCATCTATTTCGCTCACTTTTACTACAAAGGCTGTCCGAAAAGTTTAGTTTAAACTTTTTAGGGCAGCCTTGTAGTTACTTTTTGAGGAAGAAAAATTAAGTGGCTCGTAATAGACTAATAATTTTTGTAGATATATTTTTATCAGTTATAGTTCATTTAGTAGATTGTCTAAGTTACCAGCTTTCATTCTCCCAGCTCTTATGTCTCTCATTTCTTTAAGTCCTTGCATAAGCATTTTTTTAATTTTTTTTATAATTTCAGGTTTTTTATTTATTATCTTATAGGGTTATAAGGTTTTAATAATCCTTTGCTATAGAGTTCAGAACCTATTTTTTGGCACTGAACTATAAGTTGTTTAAAATTATTAATCTTTTCATCTCTATTTAATAGGAATACCATTCTCGTCTTCCTCTAAATTATCAGGAACTTCAAGAGCTTTTCTTGATTTTGTAACTTTTACAAAATCAAGTGTTCTTGCATACTTCACAAAGCTTAGGGCTTGAGGAGAGTCATTAGTAATTGTTATTATATAAGACATAATATTGTGTTTTTATCAATTCTAAAATCATTCTTCTAAAATCATTCTTCTAAAATCATTTTCATTAGATTTCTTCGTGTTACATTTCTATTGATTGATTGTGCAATTTCATCAATAGCTTTTTTCTTTTGATAATAAGAAAGCTTTGAAGCCTCTTTTTTTGTAGTAACTTTTTCAGTAATTTTTTTACTGGTTTTTGTAATTGTTGCTGACATAATTATCTGGATTAAAAATATTAAATAATTTGCTAATCAGTAAATATGTTAAGAATCTATGCCGTCATTGTGGTTGTCGAAGGTGGGTATATAGCCTATCACTTTCTATTCATTAGCTACAAACACCACCTCAAAAATCTTATTCCAGTTTTTCCCTGTAATGAAGAATGTATTACGAGTAGGGTGGTAGGCAATGCCGTTTAGCACATCAAGGTTTGCACTTTGAGCTACTTTTTCCTTCAGCCCACGAACATCCACTACTCCCTCTATAGCACCACTTTCAGGATTGATAATCATAATCCCATCTTTCAAGAAAGTATTCGCATAAATCTTTCCATTAGCAAATTCCAATTCATTAGCATTAGTAAAAAGCGATTTATCAGTACAAAGCTGTATAAAATCCTTTTCTTCAAAAGTTTCAGGGTGTAATAACCATATTTTTTCGGTATCATCACTCTTGTATAGTTTATCCCCACCATTGTGGCACAATCCCCAACCCTCTTTACTATTGTTGTATTTAAAAGTACGCTGTAGGTTCAATTGTAAGTCATATATGAGTCCAATATTCTCACGCCACGTAAGTTGTAGCACCTTGCCCCTAAACACTGTAGCCCCTTCTCCAAAATAAGTAGGTTCTAAAGGAATATTCTTGTAAATTTCCCCTGTAAAAGGATTCCATTTTCGTATAGACGATTCTTTGTATTGCCCCGTACTTTCTATCAAAGTATCCCCCACAAATTCCAATCCTTGAGTATAAGCCATCGGGTCGTGGTCATATACGTTTAAGATATTGTAGTGGTAAAGCTTTGGGCTTGTGGCAGCCAGCAGTAAAACCTCCTTTTCTACCCTATATTCTTTGCCGTCCTCAGTACGCACACTCACCACCAAAGGTTGTTTTCCTAAGAGTAAGTCGCCCAAAATCACCTTGTTATCAGTAAGCGTTAGCGAATGTTGATGAATTTTGTAAGTAGCCTGTGTTATTTTACTATCAAAACGCGGGTGAGTAAGTTTTATTTCAAGCGTATCTCCCATTTGGTACGCCCTTTTTTTAGGAGACAATTCTATGGTAAAAGCATCTTCAGTCTTTACATCCGAAGCATTTTTGCAAGCAATTACAACAAATGAAAGAATAAATAAGTAAATAAGTCTGGAAAGTGTCATAGTTTTTATCTTTTACGTTGGAAAATATAAGTTATAGAACCAATTTGTTCTTTTTTCTGAATATTAACATTAAATTTAGCCTGTTGGGCATAGCGTAGAGAGTTATCTATTAAGCAATCGTTATCAGTAGTAGATTGCTGTCTGTCTATACTCGTTTTTGTAACTCTACCATTATCATTTACTGTAATGATAACCACCACCTGCCCTTCAGCCTCACAAGTAAATACAGGATTAGGAATAACCCCCGTTCTGCCTTGTAAACTGTATTTTACAAGTGTATTTTTATTCACTTTGTCAGTTTCACGCACCTTTATATCAGCACTAGTTTTTTCATTCACCACAAAGTCCGTAGTAGTGCGGTCGCTACTTAGCAACTCATCTTTGGCAGTAGCCATTTCAGTAGCCATACGCTCGTTCAGCAACTCATCTAAAGTCTTTATTTCATCAGTAGAATGTTGTAGCAGAGGATTTGCTTGGTTGTAAGCATTAGTAGTTAGATTGTTTGAAGATAAAGTATTAGGAGTAGGCGAGGTAGGAAGCTCATCGATAGGAGTAGGAGGTAAGGGTACATCATCAGGTAATTGCACCATCTCTATCAAAATTTCTTTAGGTTTATGTTGCAACTGCGTAGCCATCAGGGTAATAACTGTCCCAAAAAGTATCAATAAAGTAAGCATTATTGCCTTGTCACCTCGTGAAAACATACCTGTAAATTGCTGCCATTCACGCTCCAACCAATTGTTTTTTTTCTTCTTTTTAAACGAGGGTGTCACCTCCTTAGCCTCCAAAGGCTTAACATTACCCCCCCTCAAATCAGGAATATAAGCCTCTACAAACGCATCTGGTGATAATGCATCCTCCACCTTGTAGTCTCCTATCCTTATACGTCTCAATGCCGATAGGTAACCTCCCGTACCTAAAGCTTTGCCAAAGTCATTCGCTAGCGAACGAATATAAGTCCCTTTACTACAAGTTACCTCAAAGTGAAGCTCAGGAAAGTTAGTAGCATCAATCTCAAAGTTGTGAATATAAATAGTCCGTTGCGGTACTTCCACCACCTCACCTTCACGAGCAAACTCGTACAAGCGCTTTCCCTCTTTTTTGATAGCCGAAAATACAGGAGGAGTCTGCAGTAGTTCCCCCGTAAATTGTTGCCGCACCTGCTCTATCATTTCAGGAGTAATATGAGCAGTAGGGTAGTGGGTATCCACTTCAGTTTCCATATCATATGAGGGAGTAGTAGCCCCCAAAGTAATAGTCCCCGTATAGGTTTTAGTAGCGTCCTGTATTTCAGTAATTTTCTTGGTATATTTACCTGTGCATAGCACAAGCAACCCCGAAGCAAGTGGGTCTAAAGTCCCAGCGTGCCCTATTTTTATTTTTTTAAGTTTATAATGCTTAATGATAGCCCATTTTATCTTATTTACCGCTTGAAATGACGACCAATGTAAGGGCTTATCTATCAAAATAATTCTTCCTTCCGAAAATTCTTGTGCTGAAATCAATATTATTATGGGTTTTAGTTTATTCCGTAGTATTTTTCACCTATTTTTATACGCTCTTTTCCGTGTTCCAAACGCCATTTGTTAGTATCTCGCAACGAATAAGCACAGCCACAATATTCCTGCATATAAAAGTGCTCTCGCTTACTTATTTCCAGCATCCGTGCCGAACCTCCTTTCTTGCGCCAGTTATGCGTCCAATAAGTAAGCCCTTCATATTTAGCAGCAGCTCGCAAGCCACTATCATTTATCTGGTCAAAGTTCTTCCAGCGCGAAATACCCAGCGAACTGCTAATGGTATCAAATCCATTTTCGTGTGCATAAAGAGCCGTACGTTCAAAACGCATATCAAAACACATCGTACAGCGAATACCTCGTTCAGGCTCCATCTCCATACCCTTAGCCCGTTCATACCAATTATCGCTGTCGTAATCAGCATCTACAATAGGAATCCCACACTTTTCAGCAAAACGAATATTCTCATTCTTGCGTAATTCATATTCTTTTAAAGGGTGAATATTAGGATTATAAAAATAAATAGTAAAATCTATTCCTGAAGCCTGAATAGCCTCTATCACCTCCCCCGAACAAGGCGCACAACAAGAGTGCAATAACAATTTCTTGCCATTGTTCGGAAGCACAAGTTGCTCTCTTATCAATTCCATCGTTTATCTATTATCTATAAGGCTGCAAAATTACAAAACAAAATCCAATCATTAGCTTTCAGGAGGGTAGATTTCTTTTAAAGCTTTCACCAATACCTCCACTCCTTTATGCTTAAACCCCTCATTTTCATATAGCTTAATAGCAGCTACATTATCAGGTGAAGAAAATAACAATATTTCCCCTAAGCCCAAAGATTCTCCTTTTTTGATGAGTTGCTGAATTAGCTGCGTACCTAATTTTTTTCCACGTTGCGAAGCATCTACCACCACATCTTCTATCCAGCCCTTGTAGCCCGAAATTACTTGGTAAATAGCCATCGAAGCCATCGCCTTTAGTCGTCCATCCTCCACATATCCCACTATGTAAGGAGCTTTTTCCTCATCTTCAAATAGTTCTCTAAGGCTACGCTGGTAGCGTCGGCTCAGTTGTGCAAATAAATTATGAGCATCTTGTTCTATTTGCGGAGTAATGTTTTCTTTTGTTAAAAATGTAATCATAAAAAGATTGTTATTCGTTATTTGATAAATTTAGCCATTTCTTGCTGCAATTCAGCAGCCTTTTGGGCAGCCACTTCAGCAAAATCCTCTTTTTCCGAAGCATAAATAATCCCTCTCGATGAGTTAATTAGCAAGCCGTAGTCCTCATTCATCCCATAACTACACACCTCTTCCAAACTACCCCCTTGCGCACCCACACCAGGTACAAGTAAAAAATGATGAGGCACTATCTGGCGTATTTCTTTCAAATATTCAGCCTTTGTAGCACCCACCACATACATCAGTTGCTCACTGTTCTTCCATCCCAATGACGTCCTTAAAATTTTCTTGTAAAGAGGTTCTCCATCTACAAGCTGCGTCTGGAAATCATAAGCACCTTCATTTGATGTAAGAGCTAATAGTATCGTATATTTATCTTTAAAAGCTAAAAAAGGCTCTACCGAATCCTTTCCCATATACGGAGCTACCGTTACACTGTCAAAGTTCAAATCCTCAAAAAAAGCCTTCGCATATCGGCTCGAAGTATTTCCAATATCTCCACGCTTTGCATCTGCAATCGTAAAAATATCAGGATAATACTCATTCAGGTAAGCAATAGTCTTTTTTAGAGATGACCACCCTCTCTCTCCATACGCCTCATAAAAAGCCGTATTAGGCTTATAAGCCACCGCAAAACAATGCGTAGCCTCTATAATAGCCTTGTTAAAAGCAAATATAGGATCTTCCTCTTTTAGCAAATGTGCAGGTATTTTTGCCATATCAGTATCCAAACCCACACATAGCAAAGATTTTTTATCACTGATAAGTTTTTTTAACTGTTTCATCACTAATATTCGTCTCTTTCAATACGTATAATCTCACGTTCGTAAAAAGCCAAAGCCTCTTCTATCAGGCGCTCACTTTCAGTTTCAAGTTCCTTGGTGTCCTCCTCTTCAAACTCCTCAAGCCATTCCACCTCATTGGTATCTACATTTAGTACAAAACGCGGAAACTCCAAATGCACAACAAAGATATCATCAGGAAAATCAGTGTTGTCTGCCAATAAAAATTTAGGAAAATTACTCATTTTTATATCTTTCTTTAATTAAATCAATCACTTTTTCTACCCCTACACTCGCTTTTTCGGCAATAACCGTAATATTACCACTGCTGCCAATACTTGGGTGAGGGTCTATATAATAAATAGGCGTACCTTCAGGAGCGTAATGCATCAGTCCTGCTGCCGGATATACCTGTAGCGAAGTACCTATTACCAATACAATATCAGCAGTTTCTACCTCTTCTACTGCCCTGATAATCATAGGTACATCTTCGCCAAACCATACAATATGCGGACGTAATTGTTTTCCATTTACCCCCAAATCACCCACTTTTATATCGTGATTACAAGGGTAAGTAACCATATCGTTATCCACCTCACGCATCTTTAGCAGTTCCCCGTGTAGGTGAATAATATGCTTACTTCCCGCACGTTCGTGAAGGTCATCTACATTTTGAGTAATCACCACCACCTCGTAGTCCTTTTGTAGTTCAGCAATCAAAAGATGCGCCTTATTAGGCTTTACAGTAGATAGTTGCTGCCTGCGCTCATTGTAAAAGTTCAATACCAATTCAGGATTATTTTCAAATCCCTGTGGCGTAGCTACATCTTCCACACGGTAGCCCTCCCATAAGCCTCCTGCATCCCGAAAAGTATTCACTCCACTTTCTGCACTCACCCCAGCACCCGTAAGCACCACTATTTTTTTCATTTTCATCTTACTATTAGTTTTTAGTTGTTGTTTATTTTTGATTCACATTTCATCATCACATCACTCCCATTACTTTCATTAGTCCACTAGTTCCACCGAACCTTGAGCGAACCTTGAGCGAAGGATAAGCGAAGGATAAGCGAAGGTTGAGCGAAAGAAAGTCAGCGAGCTGGCGCAGCTGAGTATGTGACATAATTCAAAAATAAAAAAGTCCCTTTCTCCTAAAGGCAAAGGGACTTTTGTAGTGAGCAATTAGTTGTTTACAGCATCGGCTAATTCAGCTCCTGCCTTAAATTTTACAACCTTTTTAGCAGGTACTTTGATAACTTCGCCAGTGCGAGGGTTTCTAGCCTCTCTTGCTTCTTTGTCAGCTACCTGCCAAGAACCAAATCCTACGATAGACACCTTGTCACCTTTTTTAAGAGCATCTTCTACTGTCGAGAAAAACGCTTCCACAGCCTTCTTTGTATCAGCTTTTGATACACCTGATGCTACTGCAATAGCATCAATTAATTCTGTTTTATTCATATGATAACTTTTTAAATGAAGTTAATTCGCACAAAAGTAAGAATATATTTTATCATACCAAAAAATTAACCCTAAAAAACATCAAAATTAGCAAAATATTAACATTTACCCTAAAAATAATCCTTTTTTACTTGCTAATTACACGTTTTTTCGTACCTTTGCAACCTCAAAAACAAGCTTAAAGAAGTTCTCACAAATTATGATTACAAGACGACATATTAGGGCTAAAGTAATGCAGTCGGTATATGCTTTGCAACAAAGCCAAAGTCAAGATTTAGATAAAGAATTGAAATTCTTAGAAGAAAGTGCAGCCAATTTGTACGATTTGTATCTACTACAATTTTCATTACTTACCGAAATCCATAAATACGCTACCCATCAACATAATATAGCTCAAAAAAAATACCTAACCACCAATAACAACACCCATTTAGCCATTGTTAATAACCAACTTCTATGTGCTATCTCCCAAAATAACGCACTACAAGATGCTATTGAAAATGCCCATATAAATCTTTTTGATGTACATTACGAATACGTCAAAAACCTCTATAAAGACATATGCTCCAGTAGCATCTACGAGCAATACAGTACCCAAAAAAACGACTTTAATACCGATAAAGACTTCGTCATCGCTATATTTGAAGAAATTATAGCCCCAAATGACGAGCTCTACGACTTTATTGATGACTACAATATTACTTGGACAGATGATTATCCTGTAGTAAATAGTTATATTGTAAAGTTACTCACCAATTTACGCCCTAATCCCCCACAAAAGTATTTCACCCCTTCACTATATAATAGTGATGAAGAAAAAAAATACCTCACCGATTTGCTTAAAAAAACAGTACTCAATGATGATAAGCTAAAAAAATTAGTAGAAAGCAAATTAACCAATTGGGATAAAGAACGCGTAGCCATCCTCGACCTTATCCTTATTAAAATGGCAGTCAGCGAGTTTCTTTATTTTCCAAGTATTCCAGTCAAAGTAACCATTAATGAATATTTAGAGCTTGCCAAAGACTATTCCACCTCCAAAAGTAACTTCTTTATCAATGGTATACTAACTACTGTTCATAAACAGCTCACCGAAAGTGACGAAATAAAAAAAATAGGACGAGGACTCCTATAACAAATGATAAATACAATAATTTAAATTAATAACGAATGCAAACATTAAATCAATTAGCACCTTATATATTGGTATTTGCGGTGCTTTATTTTATGATGATTCGCCCCCAAATGAGGCGACAAAAACAAGAAAAAAACTTTATCAAAGAAATGAAGAAAGGCGATAAAGTAATCACCAAAAGCGGTATGCACGGGCGCATTGTAGAGCTCACCGATGATACTTGTGTACTCGAAACCCTTTCAGGAAAAATAAAATTTGAGCGCACAGCTATCTCTATGGAACTATCTGCTAAACTCAAAAACACCGATAAAAGCGATAAAAAAGAAATAAAAGAAGCTTAAATCTTCCTTTAATTACAATAAAAAAACTACCAAGTTGTGAAACTTGGTAGTTTTTTTGTATTTAATAATACTCAAACTTAAGGTATTTCTATTGTTGTTTATTGCCTTTTGTACTTATTTTCTCTCATCAATTATTACTACTAATTTGTAGAGAACAATTTAGCAAAGAAACTCTTGCGCTGTGTAATGTTTGTATTCTCCGATGGGTGTTCTTCACTAAATATATCGTCTGAAATCTCATCAGTAGTGTTAGTACCTCCTATAGGGTCAAATTGCATATCCGAAGGATTAGCAGCACTTGTACCTTCAAGGATACTCATTACATATTCTATGTATGACTTACCTTGTTTCTCTAAGAAACCTTTGAAATAGCGATTACTAAGTGGCATATCACCTATCTTTTCAAGTTTCAATAGAGTTTGGTATAAAGGCTCTATATGGTCAGTAACTACATAGTCTGGAATGGCACGCCTACGGGCAGTGATACTCACTACCTCATTCATAATATTACGACCCACTTCAAAATCTGTAATTACCCAATAGTACTTCCCCGATTTTGAAAGATTCTTTATGATAGCGTGAAAGTTACGTCCTGCTAAGATATTATCCCAAGTAATCTTGAATATAATCTTGGGCATATCGGGGTGGCGTATAATATTATGTGGTTTACCTATAAGCTCGTTAGCAGTATATCCACATACGTCTACAAAAGTTTGGTTTACATCAGTAATATTTCCAAACTTATCAGTTTTACTAATAATGGTTTTGGTTTTATCCCATACTACTTCTTGGTTAATAGGGGTAGGTTTATTGATGTTTTGTCCAGGCATAGTCTTTCGTTTTTATATAATACGCACTCGCAAAGGTATAAAAGCTATTATTAATAAGCAAATAAAAAACAAGTTTTTTTACAATTCATTCTCTTTTTTTTTGTAATAATCTTATTATCAGTGCTATTTATAATCCTATTTCTTATATAGAGCCAAATATTCTTGCACTATTTTAAAGTCGTCAAAGTCGTGTTTTATGCCTTTTATCTCTTGGTAAGTCTCGTGCCCCTTGCCTGCAATAAGTATAATATCGCCTTTTTTTGCACTTTTGCATACGGCTTGTATAGCTTGCCGTCTATCGGTTATGGTTTGCAATTTATGAAAATGCTGCGCTTGTACTCCCTGTTCCATTTCAGCAAGTATAGCCTCTGGTTCTTCATTACGTGGGTTGTCCGAGGTAAGTACTACATTATCACTTAGTGTAGTGGCTATATCTGCCATTATAGGACGTTTTCCTTTGTCTCTATTGCCACCGCAGCCCACTACAGTAGTAAGTGTCTCGTTGTGAGTGCGTATATCATTTATTGTTTTTAGCACATTTTCAAGAGCGTCAGGGGTGTGGGCGTAATCTACAATAGTAACTACCCCTGTAGCCGAAACGGCATACTGAAAACGCCCTGCAACGGGGCTTATACTGCTAAGTAATGTAAGCGCTTCTATTTTATCTACACCTAAAAGAGTAGCCACCCCAAATACAGCCAACAAGTTATATGCATTAAATTCTCCTATAAGTTTTGTCCATACTTCCTGCTGATTGATACGTAATAATAGTCCGTCAAATCTGTTTTCAATAATATACGCTTTAAAATCTGCAGCTGTTTTTAAGGCATAAGTATATTTGTGAGCCTTAGTGTTTTGCAACATATAAGCACCATTTTTGTCATCATTATTTACAAGAGCAAAAGCAGTAGCAGGTAAATTATCAAAAAAGCGTTTTTTTACATCTCTATAAGCTGCAAAGGTTTCGTGATAATCCAAATGGTCGCGAGTTAAATTTGTAAATACCCCCCCAGCAAATAGCAGTCCTTCAGTACGTCCTTGGTCTATACCGTGCGAACTTACTTCCATAAAGCAATATTGTACTCCTTGAGCTACCATTGCCCTTAGATAACGATTCAGCTGTAGTGGGTCGGGGGTGGTGTGTGTAGCTTCATAACGATCCTCATCTACATATACAGCTACTGTAGATAACAATCCAGCCTTTTCACCTCTTTTCTTAAAAAGCTGATATAAAAGCGTAGCTATAGTAGTCTTTCCATTAGTGCCCGTAACCCCCACTAAAGTTAGCTCTTTAGACGGGTTTTCGTAGTAATTTGAAGCTAATAAAGCCAAAGCCTTATGGCTGTTAGGTACAACTATATAGCTAATATCAGGGAATAGAAGTTGCGGCAACTTCTCACAAACTATAGCTACCGCTCCCTTTCGGCTTGCTTCGTCTATATAAATATGTCCGTTGGAGTTTGTACCTACTATAGCTACAAACATACAACCTGGTTTCACTTCGCGTGAGTCGAAGCAAATAGATGTAATCTCTTTATCTTCAAACCCCTCTACATAAAGAGTAGCTTTTATAGCTATTCCTTTTAGTAATTGCTCTAAAATCATTGTCAAAAGTTATTCTAATTGCAAATATACAAGACTATTTCTTGCTACTTTAGTATTTTTTTCTATAGATTGCTCTGTTACTTTTCCATTACCAGCAATTTTTACCCGTAATCCCATATTTTCAAGTAGAGAGACTGCGTCCATAGCACTCATACCTTTAAGGTCGGGCATAATAGTTTTGTATTTATCTGCTTTTATATAGTAATCATTATAGTTTTGCTGAGTTGTATTTGATACTTTATCTACATCACTCACCGATGCCATTAGTAAAGAGTTAGTATAGATTTTATGGGCAATGCTCTTAAATACAGGTCCTGCCACATCAGCCCCATAAATACCTACACTTTTATCGGGCTCATCAATTACTACTATACACGAGTATTCAGGGTTATCTACAGGAAAGAAACCAGCAAATGACGATATATAGTTCAGTTTTGATTTATCTACATTTGCATAGTTCTTACGAGCAGTTCCCGTTTTGCCTGCCATAGAAAAGTCAGGTGAATAGAGCCTATGAGCAGAGCCGTATGAGCGTTGCACTACATCGGCAAGCATTCCCTTAGCACGTTCTGCTGTCTCTTTAGAACATATCTTCTTATTAATAATCTCTACGTTGAACTTCTCTATTGTTTTGTTCCACTCTTTTACTTCTTTTATCATCCGCGGTTTCACCATTACCCCACTATTAGCAATCGCATTGTAAAACGTAAGGCTTTGCAGTGGCGTTAGCTTTACCGCATAACCTATTGATATAGATTGCAAACTTACACCACTCCACAATTTTTTATCACGAGGTGTGAGTATTACAGGCTCACCTTCTCCTAATATAGGAAAATTTAGTGTTTGGTTTAAGTTCATATCCAATAGTTTATTGGTAAACAAACTTGGGTTTTTATCAAATAGATTGTATACTAATTCTGTCATTCCCACGTTTGATGATACCGAAAAAGCTTTATTGATACTAATAGGCCCTCTAAATTTATGTTGTGAATCTTCAAATTTAGAATCGTGGTATTGCTGTTTTCCGTCTCTAATATCCACTACATATGAGGTGTCTATTTTACTTGTTTCCATTGCAGCTACCACTGTCATCAGTTTGAATATAGAACCAGGTTCGTGGGCTTCGCCTACAGCAAAATTGTAAAGTTCAGCATATTTACTACCATTAGAAGTTAGTTTTAGGTTTGACATTGCTTTTATTTCGCCTGTACTTACCTCCATCACTACAGCACACCCTTGTTTTGCCTTATATTTTTTTAGTTGCTGAAGCAGAGCGTGGTGTGCTATATCTTGAATATTGATATTGATAGTAGATACCACATCATATCCATCTTTAGGCTCTATGATATTGAATCCACTTGCTATTTTCCATTGGTCTTTTGCTATTTTTTGTTCAATGCGTTTACCTTTGGTTCCTAATAAATAGTTAGCATAAGCCCCTTCCAGCCCCACACGCACTGTATAGCCTGTTTCATCTGTACGCGCATAGCCTATACTTCGTTGCGCTATTTCTTCTAAGGGGTAACGCCTTGTAATATTTTTCTCTATGATAAGTCCTCCTTTGAAAGGGCCTAAATCAAATAGTGGAAACTTTCTGATACGTATATATTCGCTATAATCTAAATTACCAGCCACCCACATATAGCGGTTACCCTGAGCCATAGCCCGTTTGAATTTTTCTTGGTAGAAACTGCTTCGGCGTCCAAACATTTTAGATAGAGAATCTGAAAGTGCCCTAATATGTTTATTTACAAGCTCTTTTTTTGGAGTACGAGCATCCCAGCGCACATTATAGCGTGTAACTGAAGTAGCCAACAAACTACCATCATCAGAATACAAATTCCCTTGGTTGGGCATAATTTCAGCTTCACGCATTGTAGTTTCCTCTACTTTTGTACGATAGGCATCTCCCTCTATTACTAAACGCACAAGATTAAACGCTATAGTTAAAAGAACAACTAAAAATACACCCCCCACCACATACGTACGCGTTAGGCTAAGCCTATGGTCTTGTATATGGTCTTTTTGTTTCTTTTTAGATTTTTTTTTCTTTTTTTTGGGTTTTTCGTCTTCCATTTCTTATTCTTTTACAGATACCTTAATCCTTTGCGGAGGTTTGGCAGGCTGTTTTAATCCTCTGGTTTCCAAACGCTCTAATAATGACGACTCTAATCGCTCTTTTTGTAACTTAGAGCGTATATCAACAAACTGGCTTTTGAGACTATTCACTTCTTCGTTTAGTTGGGTTATCTGGTTTACCTTTCTATCTGCCGAGTGTGAATAACCAATTCTGATGATAATTAAAACTGCTATAAAGCAAACAAACAGCCAAACGTTGTACGACATTAGGCGTTGTAGTACTAATAATTTTATTTTTTCTTCTTCAGCTTCCATATCAAAGATATTTTATGAGGAGGCTACACGTTCTGCTATACGCAGTTTGGCACTCCGAGCTCTGTTGTTGTTATTTATTTCGTTTTCAGTAGGAACTATAAGCCCTCCTACTTTTTTAAAAGGTACTTTTACGTTGCCATACCAGTCTTTTTCGGGTGTCCCTTCTAATTGTCCATCGCGTATAAAACGCTTTACGCAACGGTCTTCTAATGAATGATAACTTATCAAGCTAATGCGTCCGCCTACTTTTACTACTTCGGGTAGCTGAAGTAGAAATTGCTCTAAGGCAGTAATTTCACCATTCACCTCTATACGAATTGCTTGGTATATTTGTGCTAATAGTTTATTTTCCTTATGTTTGGGAAGTAGAGGTTTTAGTGCCTCTTGCAGCTCACTTCCTAAAGTAATAGGTTGATTTTCTCTAAAAGAGACTATAGCCCGTGCAATAGCTCGTGCATTTTTCAGCTCGCCATAGGTATAAAAGAGTGTAGCTAAATCGGTTTCGTTATAATCATTTACCACTTCTTGTGCCGATAGTGCGCTTTGTCTATCCATACGCATATCCAACGCTCCGTCAAAACGGGTAGAAAAACCACGTTCTGCTATATCAAACTGATGAGAGGATACCCCAAAATCACCTAATACTCCATCTACTTGCGCTACCTTATAAAAGCGCAAATATTGTTTTATAAACTTAAAATTTTGCTGAATGAGAGTAAAACGAGGGTCATCTATACGATTATTGGCAGCATCAGCGTCTTGGTCGAAGGCGTAAAGCCTACCATTTTCGCCTAATTTACTAAGGATAGCACGAGAGTGTCCGCCACCGCCAAAGGTAACATCTACATAGGTGCCATCTTCTTTAATTGCCAGCCCCTCAATACTTTCATTGAGGAGTACGGGTATATGATAAGATTCGTTAGGGTTCATCAAAGTATTTTAATTTTAGGGCGCAAAGATACGAAATAATTATTAATGTTTTTAATGATTAGTGTTTATCTTTCGTTTAAGGTTCGGTGAAACTATGCTCTGAATAAGGGATGAATAGCAGGTAAATAGCCGATTAACCATTAATTGTTATCCTACTTTTTCCATTACCTTCTTTTTGAACTTCTACTTTTACAGCAATACGCTCTACCATTTCTTGTATGTGCGAGATGACGCCTACTTTTTTCCCTTGATTTTGCAAACGTTCTAAAGCATCTAAAGCCACTTGTAATGTTTCGGCATCCAGTGAGCCAAATCCTTCGTCTATAAATAAGGTCTCTACATTCATTTTTGTTGATGATAATGACGAAAGTGCCAATGCTAAGGCAAGCGATACCAAGAAACTTTCTCCTCCTGATAGCGAATACACAGAGCGTATTTCGGCTGCCATATCGTTATCTATTACCTGCAACCCGAGTGTTCCTGCAATGCGCTGTAAGGTGTAGCGCTTATTGATGAGCTTCATTTGCATATTTGCGTATTGCAATAGCAGGTCTAAGGTGTATTCTTGTGCATAACGCCTGAAGTTAGCCCCGTTACTACTTCCTATCAGGTTATTTAGCTGCCCCCATTGCTTTGTAATCTCTTCTTTTTGAGCTATTTGTTGCAATAGTACTTGCATTGCCTTTTGCTGTGCAGCATCGTTTAGCAATTGGCTTTTATAGTTTATTACGGCAGTGTGTAGCACCTCTTGTGTTTCTTTTTTGGTTTGATAAGCTTCTTTCGTCTCGGACTCGCTGAGTGTTAATGGTTTCTTTTTACTATGTGCCTGCAGCGTTTTTTGCTGTTCTTCGGCTATGGTAGTATATTTAGCAATACGCTCATTTAGCGCTTGATAAGCTGTTCGTTCTTGTTGTAACCATTCGTGTGAATAGGCAGCCCATTTATCTAAATGTTGGTATAGATACGTTTTTTCGGTAGGGTAGTGGGTAGTTACCCATTGCTCTATTGCATCGGTAGCTGCGGTCAATGTTTTTTCAGTTTGCTCCTTTTGGGCAGTTAATGAAGATAGAGAAGTTTCATTAGCCGTAATGCTAAGCAAAAGTGTGTTATAAGCATTTTGTGCCTCATCAATTACAGCAACGAGGTGTTTTAGTTTTTTTTCATAAACCATTTCTACCTCTTGGGCAGGTTTGTTACCTAATAACCCCGTTCTTTCTGCCTTCAAATCCATATGTTGCTCACTATCAAATTGCAAAGTTTTCTGCAAAGGTATAATATCCTGTTGTAAAGTAGTTATTTCGGCAGTTAAGGCAGCCTTGTCGTTAGCTAATTTCTGTAAGCGTTCCTTGGCTTTTTGTAATGAACTTTCTTCTTTGTCCCATTTTTGTTTTAGGAGGTTTATGTTTTCTATAAAAGTATTAGTTGTAGTTTCCCATAGGGTAATCCACTCTTCAGTAAGAGCCAATTCTTGTAGTTGAGCTCTATAATCCTTTATTCGCTGTTGGTACTCTTCGCTCCTACTTTTTATTTTTTCTTTTTGGGCAGTGAGTTCATTTAGTGCGTTGTGTTGTTTTAGTAGTTTTTCACCTTTTGCAGCTATAGTTTTGGTTAGCTCATTTACTTTTTGCTTTGCATCATCACGTTCTTTCTCTACTACTTTTATCAGCTGTTCTTGTACCTCTTGTTGTGCATTGGGGTGATGCAGCGAACCGCATACAGGGCACGCTTCACCTTCAGTTAAATTTTGTCGCAAAAGTACGATATTATGAGAGTTTTCCAACTGCGTTTTTTGTACAATACGCTCTGCTGTTTGGTAAGCCGCTTGAGCTATAGGTAGTTCTTGTTGTGCAGAAGTCAGTTCTGTTTCTAAAACCTTTACTTCCTTTTGCAGTGGTTCTGTATTCAACATTGCCAGCTCCTGCTTATTTTTTTCAATATACGTTTGTAAAGTTTCCTTTTCGGTAGCTAAATTCAATAACCAATGATAGTTATCTTTTATAACTACTTGATTTATATGTGCTGATAGCCACGCTTCACGTTCTTGTTTATAATTTTCACCTTTTTTTATATTCTCGGCAACCAATGCTGCTTCGGCTTCTTTTTCGGCTAATTTTTTTTCCTTGTTTTGCAGTTGTAGTTCTTTTTCAGCTAAGGTACGTTCCGCCTCGGCAATCAGTATGTCCAGCTTTTTAGCCTTTTCAATAACTGGTTTATCTTGCTTATATTGCTCATTTAGCTCGGTAAAATCTTTTTGATAAGTAGTAAGATTACTCAATAGTGTTTTTTCTTCGGAAGATAGATTTTCTTTTTCAGCTTTATCTTTGTCTATTTGTTGTTTTATAGCGATTAGGTTATCTGCTTCTTGCTGTTTGCTCACTACCTCCTGCTTAATAGCTTGTATAGCCTCTATCATTGCCAATTCGGCAAAACGAGTTGCTTCGCGTTCTTTTTCGTCTATAGCTTTTTCTTTTATAGCAAGAGCTTCGTTATACTGACGGATAAACTGTTGCTCATCGGCAAACCACTTTTGTTGTTCACTTAACAATGCAATTTCTGCTTGTAGTTTTTCTAAGTTAAGTTCATCAGTAGCCAAGTGCGTTTTTATTTGTTCTTTTTCCTCTTCTGATAAAAAGGTAGTGTTTTTGCGTTGGGCTTCTAATAGACTAAGTTCGTAGTTATGTTGCTTATAAATTTCGTATATTTTCTGTGATATTTGAGTGTAGATTTCAGTACCTGTAAGTTTTTCTAAAATGTCGGAGCGTTTGTTATCATCTGCTTTTAAGAAGGAAGTAAAATCACCTTGAGCTAAAATTACCGATTTTGTAAATTCATCAAAAGTCAAACCTATCAATTCTTTGATACGTTCTAAAACAATGGTTTTTCTATTTTCGGCAAAGGGCTCATTATCGGTGCAATTGTATAGCAAAATAGTTTCGCTTTGCAGGCTGCCCCCTTGTTTACCACGAGCACGGCGTACCTGCCATTCGGCTTCGTATATTTTGTTGTCTATTGCCTGAAAGGCAACTTTGGCATAGCCCGATACAGCCCCTTTGCGCAGCAGGTTTTTTACGTTATTAACCTGCAAATCGCTATTGCCATCGGTGATTACCTGATTAACTTTGGTTGTAGCTAAGCGAGGTGTATCGTTGTAAAGAGCCAAACAAATAGCATCTAAAATAGTAGATTTACCAGCTCCTGTAGCTCCAGTAATAGCAAATAAACCTGCCGATTTCAGTGGTTCGGCTTCTAAATCAATTGTAAAAGGGCCTTCAATAGAGGCTATATTATAAAGAGAAACACTAAGTATTTTCATCTCCTAACTTACTATTCAACTATTTTCCGATACAGAATTTACTAAAGATATGACCTAAAACCTCATCGTTGGTTACGGCTCCTGTAATACTGCCTAAGTGGTACAGAGCTTCGCGCAAATCTATTGCTAAAAGGTCGCCTGAAAGATTTAATGCTAATCCTTCTTCTACTTTCTCAATAGCTTGTAGGGCTTCTTTAAGTGCTTCATAATGACGTAGATTGGTTACTATAGCTGCATTATTCCCCACAACTAACGTATTTGCGTATGCTGTCAGTTCTTTTGTAAGCAAATCTAAATTTTGGTGATCACGCGCTGAAATGCCTAAAAGAGTAGTAGTGTATTCAGGCATCAAAGCTGCTTTTAGGGTAGCATCAAAATTGCTCAAACTATCGCTATACGTAGCCTCATATTGGTCTATTTTGTTGTGGAGTAGTATTATTTTTAGGTCTTTTCGGTAGTTTTCTTTTATAAAACTAATAATTTCATCAGGCTTGTTGTCATTTTCATCATATAAGTAAAGCAATATATGTGCTAAAGCCATTTTTTCTTTGGCTTTTTGTACACCAATAGCCTCTATTTGGTCTTTTGCCTCTCTTATACCTGCTGTATCTATAAATCGGAAGCTAATACCTCCTATATGTAAAGTTTCTTCAATCGTATCGCGCGTTGTTCCCGCTATATCTGAAACAATAGCACGTTCTTCATTTAGCAAAGCATTTAACAAAGTCGATTTGCCAGCATTAGGTTTGCCTACTATTGCTACTGCAATACCATTTTTTAGTACATTACCTACTGAAAACGAATGTAACAGCCGCTCAATGGTAGTTTTTATGGTTGTTAGTAGCTTTCTGAATTGTTCTCTATCAGCAAAAGCTACATCTTCTTCTGAAAAATCTAATTCTAATTCAATAAGTGATACAAAATTGAGTAACTCTTTTCGTAAATGTTCTATTTCGGTAGTAAAACCACCTCTCATTTGTTGCAAAGCCACCTGATGACTTGCATAACTATCAGAGATGATAAGGTCGGCAACGGCTTCAGCTTGGTTTAGAGCCAATTTTCCGTTTAGAAATGCCCGTTTGGTAAATTCACCTGCTTCAGCCAAACGGCAACCTTCTTGCAGACAAAGCTTTATAATCTCTTGTACTATATAACTACTGCCGTGGCAGGAAAACTCCACCACCGGTTCGCCTGTGTATGATTTTTGTCCCTTGAAGATAGTAGCCAAGCATTCGTCTATTACTTCAGTTTTACTTTTAAGAGTACCCAAATGCACTGTATGAGAGGGCACTTCTATCAATCGTTTTCCGTGTACAGTACTGAATATTTTATCAGCTATATCAATAGCTTTATTTCCTGAAAGACGTATTACTGCAATAGCACCTACCCCTATAGCAGTTGCCAAAGCCACAATTGTATCGTTGGTACTATTTATATTATTCAAATGATTCATAAACTGTCTTTTATCATCTATTATACAAATTGGTATTACAAAAGTATAAATAAAAAATGAAACCACAAAAAATAATGGCTAATCCCACTTTTTTTGTACCTTTGCCTTTCGCAACTACTTTATTACTACAAACTTGCAGCTCTTATTTACTTTTTTTGTAGATAACAACTAAAAACTAATAACTAAAAATGAGTCATATTTATTTAATTCCCAATTTATTAGGTGATAGTACCCTCAGTGTATTACCTTCACAAATAGAAGAAGTAGTACAAACATTAAATTATTTTATTGTAGAGAATGAAAAATCGGCGAGAAAGTTTATCAAACGTATCGCTCCTGATAAGGTACAAGCCGATTTACGAATTGCTGTTATAGATAAACATCAGCCTCATAACGATATGCTACCTTTTATAACTCCGTGTTTGGAAGGTATCTCTGCTGGTATTATTTCTGAAGCAGGATGCCCAGGAATTGCCGACCCAGGTGCCGATATTGTACGCCTTGCTCACCAAAAAGGACTTAAAGTAGTTCCGCTGGTAGGGCCTTCTTCTCTTTTATTAGCAATGATGGCAAGTGGACTCAACGGACAAAATTTTGCCTTTAATGGTTATCTTCCTATAGATAAACAACAACGCAAGAGTAGCCTGAAGGCATTGGAACGCAAAGCCCAAGAGGGACAGTCGCAGTTGTTTATAGAAACACCTTATCGCAATACCCAGCTTTTGAATGAGCTTACTACTACTTTGCACGACAATACCTTGTTGTGCGTAGCTTGTGATATTACACTGCCTACAGAGCATATACAAACACTCACTATTCGCCAATGGCGTTCTACTTCTATTGATTTGCACAAGCGTCCTACTATTTTTATTATTGGTATTTGATTACATATTTGGCTGCGCCAGCTCGCCGACTTTCCTTCGTCACATACTCGGCTGCGCCAGCTCGCCGACTTTCCTTCGCTCAACCTTCGCTCATCCTTCGCTGAAGGTTCGCTCAAAGGATAGTTTGATTGACAGGGGAAAACAGATTATTTTTACAAATTTCTTTAGCGAGTGTAATTTTTTGAATAATGGTATATTTTTAGTTAATAGATTGATTATCAAAGTATTTAAAAATTTATCATCTTGAAAAAAATAATTTTGATAAAAAAAGTTTTGCTAAATAAAAAAAATATTGTACTTTTGCACCCCGAATACAAATAACACATTAATAAATAGAGAAAAAATGGCAAGAGTTTGTGACTTAACAGGCAAGAAAGCATTGGTGGGCAACAACGTGTCGCACGCAATGAACAAAACGAAACGTAAATTTAACGTGAACCTTCGCACTAAACGCTTCTTCATTCCAGAAGAGAATGCGTGGATTACCCTTAAGGTATCGGCAGCTGCAATCAAAACCATTGACAAAAAAGGTATTTATGCAGTGCTACAAGAAGTAGAACGCAACGGATATATTAACTAATAAAAGACGACACAAAATGGCTAAGAAAGGAAATAGAATACAGGTTATTTTGGAGTGCACAGAGCACAAAGATAGTGGCGTAGCTGGTACTTCACGTTACATCACGACCAAAAACAAGAAAAATACCCCTGATAGATTGGAGCTTAAGAAGTTCAATCCTATCCTTAAACGAGTAACTGTTCATAAAGAAATTAAATAATTAAAAGGTTATGGCAAAGAAAACAGTAGCAACTTTACAAGGTAAATCAAAAAAGCTTACTAAAGCTATAAAAATGGTGAAATCACCTAAAACGGGTGCTTATACTTTCGTGGAAAGTGTAATGGCTCCTGAACTTGTTGATGAATTTTTAAAGAAGAAATAATTAAATTTTCTCTATTTTTATCATATCTGAAAAGCTGTCGTGAGACAGCTTTTTTGCATATATAAAGTTTTTTTATTACCTTTGCACAACTTTTTTTAAAAATATAGTTATGGCATTTGAATTTTTGAAAAATATCTTTTCTAAAGAAAAAAAAGAAACGCTTAACAAAGGGTTAGAAAAATCAAAAAATACGTTTTTTGACCGTCTTGGTAAAGCAATTATAGGAAAATCAAAGGTAGATGATGATGTACTTGATGATCTTGAAGAAGTGCTCATTGCGAGTGATGTGGGGGTAAATACCACCTTAAAAATTGTAGATCGTATACAAGCGCGGGTTGCTAAAGATAAATATTTAGGTACTTCGGAACTGAACACTATTTTACGAGAGGAAATAGCAGGATTGCTTTCAGAAACTCATATGGGCGAAGCTACTGAGTTTTCTTTCCCAGCTGACAAAAAGCCATATGTAATGATGGTGGTTGGCGTGAATGGTGCGGGTAAAACCACCACTATAGGCAAATTGGCAAGTCAGTTTACTAAAAAAGGACTCAAAGTGGTATTGGGTGCGGCAGATACTTTTCGTGCGGCAGCCATAGACCAGTTGCAGGTGTGGGCAGATCGTACAGGTGTACCGATGATTAAACAACAACTGGGGAGCGACCCAGCTTCTGTAGCTTATGATACCCTTAGTTCTGCTGTGAAACAAAATGCCGATGTAGTGATAATAGACACCGCAGGGCGTTTGCACAACAAAATTAACCTAATGAATGAGCTTAGTAAAATAAAACGAGTGATGCAGAAGGTAATTCCTGATGCGCCTCACGAAGTATTACTTGTATTGGACGGTTCAACAGGGCAAAATGCCTTTGAGCAAGCCAAAGAATTTACCAAAGCTACTGAAGTTACAGCCTTGGCGGTTACCAAATTGGACGGTACTGCTAAAGGAGGGGTAGTGATAGGTATTTCTGACCAATTTCAGATTCCTGTTAAATATATAGGAGTAGGTGAAGGGATTGATGATTTACAGATATTCAATAAGTATGAGTTTGTAGACTCGTTTTTTTCTGGAAAATAATTCTATTTTACACTGAAAAACAATGGATTACATTGTTTTTTTACTGATAAAAACTATACAATTTACTAAATAGGAAAGAGTAGAGGAGGAGGTGTCTTAATTAGACACATTCTTTTTTATATACAAAATGTAAAAACATTATTTTTTTATCAATTAATATTCGTATATTTGTCGCCAAATTTAACAAAACTAACTAATTATATTTAGATATGTCAAACGACATCCGCATTCGAAAAGGGTTGGATATACACTTAGAGGGCGAAGCTGATAAGACGACCCAGCATCAGCCGCTTTCTAAGCTATATGCTATAAAACCCAGTGATTTTCATCGAGTAGTGCCTAAACTGATATTACGTGAGGGTAACGAGGTGAAAGCAGGTGAAGCACTATTCTTTTCAAAGAGTGATGAGCGTATTATGTTTCCATCGCCTGTAAGTGGTACTATAAAAGAAATAGTACGTGGTGAAAGGCGTAAAGTGTTGGAGATTCGTATAGAGCCCAGCGCAGAACAAACGTTCAAAGACTTTGGGGAGAAAAAAGTGAATGAAATGGAGGGTGAAGCTATAAAAGCGCATCTCTTGTCTTCAGGAGCTTGGCCTTTTATCAAACAACGCCCTTATGACGTGATTGCCAACCCCGACATTCAGCCAAAAGCTATCTTCGTGTCGGCTTGCAAAACCAATCCGTTAGCACCCGATTACGACTATGTACTTAAGGGTAAGGAAAAGCAGCTGCAAGAAGCACTTACAGCCTTGTCAAAACTTACTTCTGGCAAAGTACACGTGTCGGTCTTCAAAGACAGCTCGTTGTCTCCTTTCCGCAATCTTAAAAACATTGAGGTACACAACGTATCAGGTCCGCACCCAGCAGGGAATGTGAGCACTCAAATAGCTCATATTAGTCCTATTAATAAAGGTGAGGTGGTATGGGTAGTGAATCCGCAAGATTTGGTAGTGATAGGAGAACTATTCTTGACAGGCAAGCTGAACATTACTCGCACAGTAGCACTGACAGGGGCTAATATGAATAAGCCTCATTACGTAACTGCTTTGGCAGGAGCTCAGATTGACGGAGTGATAGACGGTGGAGTGAAAGATCCTGCTAATACTCGTATTATCAGTGGTGATGTGCTTACAGGTGTTAAGGTAAGTGAAAGTGACTTTTTAGGTTTTTACGCTGATCAAATCACAGCAATTCCAGAAGGTAATGACTATGATTTGTTTGGATGGGCAAAACCTATAAGCAACAAAATTTCGCTTACACGTGCGCTTACTTTCTCTTGGCTAAACCCTAAGAAAAAGTACAATTTGAATACCAATACTAATGGTGAGCATCGTGCTTTTGTACAAACAGGTATGTATGAAGAAGTTTTTCCTTTAGATATCTATCCTATGCAACTGCTCAAAGCTTGTTTATATAAGGATTTGGACGAATTAGAAAACCTTGGTGCTTACGAAGTAGCTCCTGAGGACTTTGCTCTTACTGAATTTGTATGTGTTTCTAAACAGCCACATCAACAAATCATCAGAGACGGACTTGATTTAATGATGGCAGAATTAGGTTAAAATAGCTACTGATGGCAAGACCAGCAACGAAACAAGATTTAGAGTTTTTAGCTAAAGAAAATTACCAAAAGTTAGTTTCTTTGATAGAAACACTGCCTGAGCAACAGAAAGAAAAAGCGTTTCCGGAAGGTACTATGAATAGGAATATTCGCGATGTTATAGGACACTTATATCATTGGCATTTATTATTCCTAAACTGGTATGAGGTAGGAATGCGAGGTGAAAAACCTAAAATACCCAAAGAGGGTTATACTTTTTCTGACACTCCTAAACTCAACCGAGAAATATGGGAGCAAAGTCAAAAAGTATCACTTGCTGAGATACTCTCACTTTTTGAAGCTTCTCATAATAAAGTGTTCCAACTTATACAGCAACACACTGATGAGGAACTTTTCACTAAGAAAAAGTATCATTGGACGGGTACGACCTCACTCGGCTCTTACTTAGTTTCATCGACGTCAAGCCATTACGATTGGGCTTTAAAACTAATTCGCAAATCAATAAAAAGAAATAATTAACTTATTCATTAAGAAAATGAGTTTAAAAAGTAAATTAAATACATTAAAAGAAAAGTATAAGGGGACGAAGATGGAGACCACTTTCAACGCGCTTCATACCTTCCTTTATACGCCTAATGAGGTAACCCACGGGGGTACCCACATTAAGGCTGCTGATGACCTAAAACGAACAATGAATACCGTTATTATGGCGCTTATTCCTTGTTTGATTTTTGGTATTTTCAATGCTGGCTATCAGCATCAAGTAGCTTTTGGCACATTGTCTCCAGAGGCAGGTATGGCATTCTTTAGTGGTAATTTTTGGAATCTTACCAATCTTTGCATTGGTGCAACCAAAGTATTGCCATTAGTAGTAGTGTCATACGTTGTAGGTTTGGGCATTGAGTTTATTTTTGCTACTATTCGCAAGCACGAAGTGGAAGAAGGATACTTGGTAACAGGTATGTTGGTGCCACTAATTGTTCCTGTAGATATTCCGCTTTGGATGTTGGCAGTAGCAGTAGCTTTTGGAGTAATTATTGGTAAAGAGGTATTTGGCGGTACAGGTATGAATATTTTGAATCCTGCGCTTACCATTCGTGCTTTCTTATTCTTTGCTTATCCTACTTCAATGACAGGGGATAAAGTATGGGTAGAAGGAGCTGTACAACGTGCTAAAGACATTGCTGCGGGTGCTAATTTGGATGCTGTTTCGGGTGAAACAGTATTGGGTAGTTTGGCACAAGGTCAGACAGGTACTTATCAGGTATCGGATTTGTTCTTTGGGTTTATGCCAGGTTCAGTGGGAGAAACTTCTACAATTCTTATTCTTTTGGGAGGTTTATTCCTTATATTTACTAAAATCGCTTCTTGGCGTGTGATGATTAGTATGTTTGTAGGTGCTTGGGTAATGGCTGCTATATTTAATTGTTTAGCTCCGAGTATGGAAGGTACACAGTTTTATGCATTGTGGAGCTTGCCTGCTTATCAGCACTTACTTATAGGAGGATTAGCTTTTGGGGCTGTATTTATGGCTACTGACCCTGTAACAGCGGCACAAACCAATACAGGTAAGTATATTTACGGATTTTTAGCGGGCTTTGTGGCAATTGCTATTCGTTGCTTTAACCCTGCTTATCCTGAAGGAGTGATGCTTGCTATCTTATTGATGAACGTATTAGCACCTACTATAGACCACTTTGTAGTACAAGCTAATGTATCTCGTAGGAAAAAACGTTTAAAATTATCAACTGCTAAAACCGCATAATTATGGCAATCAAGACAGAAAGTAATTCGTATACAGTGATTTTCGCCATTATAATGGTGGTAATCGTAGGTGCGTTGCTCGCTGGTATCTCGTCAGCGTTAAGTAGCGATATCAGCAACAATAAAAAGTTAGAAAAGAAACAGAATATCCTCTATGCTATGGGCGTAAATCACAACGAAGGTGAGCTTGGAGGAGGTAAAGTAGAGTTTCTTTCTACTACCGATGCTGAAAAAGAGTTTCCTAACTATGTGAAAGAGCAATACCTTATCAAAGGAAATACCGCTGAAAAAGTAGAAGGTGCTAACGACCTTATCAACTTCAACGGTCATCGTGAAGGTTTACCTCTTTACGTAGCTGAAAAAGATGGTAATACCCTCTATATAATTCCCGTAAGCGGACGTGGTTTGTGGGATGCTATTTGGGGATATATAGCTGTAGATAAAGACCTTATTGTACGTGGTGTTTTCTTTGACCACAAAGGAGAAACGGCAGGTTTAGGAGCGAACATCAAAGAGCGTTTCTTTATGGACGACTTTATCGGAGAACATTTATTGGATGCCGCAGGTAACTTCCAAAGCATTCAAATTTCAAAAAGCAATGGCGACCCTGAAAATAAACGTAAAGAAGATGGGAAAATTGATGCTATTGCAGGAGCTACCCTTACTGGTAATGGAGTGCAAGCGATGATAAGCGATGGCATAGAGCCTTATATATCCTATATTAAAAGTTTAAACAAATAATAGACTATGGGACTATCAAAAAAAGATGCAAAATTAGTAACAGACCCCTTGTGGGATAATAACCCCGTAACGGTACAAGTGTTGGGTATTTGCTCTGCCTTAGCGATTACAGCTCAGCTGAAAGCAGCTATCGTAATGAGTCTTTCATTTACCTTTGTATTGGTAATGGGTAACGTAACCATTTCTTTGCTTAGAAATGTAATTCCGCCTAAAATTCGTATTATTGCTCAGCTAATAGTAGCGGCAGCCTTGGTAATTGTGGTGGATTTTGTGCTCAAAGCCTTTGTATATGACCTTAGCAAACAGTTATCAGTATATGTAGGGCTTATCATCACCAACTGTATTTTGATGGGACGTTTTGAGGCATTTGCTTTGGGTAACCCTCCAGGGAAATCGTTTTTAGACGCTATAGGTAATGCAGGAGGATACTCTATTGCCTTGCTTATTGTAGCCTTTTTCCGCGAACTATTGGGCTCTGGTACTTTGTTAGGTTTCCAAATATTGGGAGACCCTATCAAGAAAACAGGCGCTTATGCTTTGGGCTACGAAAACAACGGTTTTATGTTGTTAGCCCCTATGGCTTTGGTAACTTATGGTATTGTAGTATGGGTGCAACGCTCACGCAACAAAGCCTTAATAGAAGACAGTCATTAATCATTTAAAAAGAAAAGAAAATGTTAGAATATTTAACACTGATTTTTAAATCGATATTCGTAGAGAATATGATTTTCGCTACCTTTTTGGGTATGTGTTCGTACTTGGCTGTATCTAAAAAAGTGTCGACTGCTATAGGATTAGGAGCTGCTGTGGTGTTTGTACAAACTCTTACAGTACCTATGAACTGGTTACTTAATGAGTATATACTTAAAGAAGGTGCTTTGCGCTGGTTGGGTGAAGAATACGCTAATTATGATTTGAGCTTCCTTACCTACATTTTGTTTATAGCTACTGTAGCTACAATGGTACAGTTGGTAGAGATAGTAGTAGAGAAGTTTTCACCATCATTGTATAACTCATTGGGTATCTTCTTGCCACTGATAGCTGTAAACTGTGCTATCTTAGGAGGTTCTCTTTTTATGCAATCGCGTGCTGAAGTGATTCACTCATTTGGGCTTTCAGTAGCTTACGGGGTGAGTTCAGGATTAGGTTGGGCTATTGCTATTTTGGCGTTGGCAGCTATACGTGAGAAGATACGTTATTCACACGTACCAGCTCCTTTACGTGGCTTGGGTATCACTTTTATTACTACAGGGCTAATGGCTATAGGCTTTATGAGCTTTGGTGGTATGCTTACAGGTGGTAGCAGCAAAAAAGAAGAGCCTAAAAAGGAAACTACAGTTCGCCAAGAAGTGAATACAGATAAATTAGCTAATAATACAAAAGATTTAAGTAATGATTTTAGCAAGTGAAATATTAACAACTATTACGGTAACGGTGGTAGGGTTATTAGTAATAATCCTTTTGTTGGTAGCAATTTTGCTTTATGTGAAACAAAAGCTAACCCCATCGGGGCCTGTAAAAATTACAATTAATAAAGATAAAGTAATAGAAGTGCCTATAGGAGGCTCATTACTTTCAACCTTAGGTAATGAAAAGATTTTCTTGCCATCGGCTTGTGGTGGTAAGGGTTCTTGCTTGCAGTGTGAATGCCACGTATATGAAGGTGGTGGTGAAGCACTTCCTACCGAAACTCCTCACTTTACTAAAAAAGAGCTGAAAGAAGGGGTACGCTTGGCTTGCCAAGTGAAGGTAAAACAAGATATGGAGATAGGCGTACCAGAACAAGTGTTTGGTATTAAGAAATGGGAAGCTACAGTAGTAAGCAACTACAACGTGGCATCATTCATCAAAGAGTTTGTGGTGGAAATTCCTGAAGATATGGACTACAAACCAGGTGGATATATACAAATAGAAATCCCAGCTTGTGAGGTGAAATACAGTGATATAGATATTACTGCACACCCTAAAGAACACCCAGGTGAGCCTGATAAATTTAAGATGGAGTGGGATAAATTTAAATTATGGCCATTGGTGATGAAAAATCCAGAACCTGCAGAGCGTGCTTACTCTATGGCTTCTTATCCTGCTGAAGGACGTAGAATTATGCTAAACGTGCGTATTGCTACACCTCCATTTGACAGAGCTAAAGGAGGCTGGATGGATGTGAACCCAGGGGTAGCCTCTTCATACATCTTCTCACGTAAGCCAGGTGATAAGGTAACTATTTCGGGTCCTTATGGTGAATTCTTCATCAACGAATCTAAAGCAGAGATGCTATACGTGGGTGGTGGTGCTGGTATGGCGCCAATGCGTTCTCACTTGTACCACTTGTTCAAAACTCTGAAAACAGGACGTAAGGTAACTTATTGGTACGGTGGACGTTCAAAACGTGAGTTGTTCTATATAGAACATTTCCGTGAATTGGAACGCGAGTTTCCTAACTTTAAGTTCTTTATTGTACTTTCTGAACCACTGCCAGAAGACAATTGGAAAGTGAAGAAAGATATTAATGACCCTGACGGTGATGGATTCTTGGGCTTTGTACACAATGCTGTAATTGAGCAGTATTTGAGCAAACACGATGCGCCTGAAGATATAGAATTATACTTCTGTGGTCCGCCAATGATGAACAAAGCCGTTCAGAAAATGGGACAAGACTTTGGTTTGCCAGACGAAAACATTCGTTTTGACGACTTCGGTGGTTAATTTGCATTCATATAAAAAAATCCGACCTTCTTATAAGAAAGGGTCGGATTTTTTTTATGAAACGTGTTTAAACTTTTTTGAGAAACTTGGAGATAACCCCTAATAGGAGCATTCCAATCTAAGTTACATCAAGATACTCATATCTCATTATCAAACTTTTATATCTATCAAGCCAACCTGCAGATTCTCCTTTTTGGCGACAACGTTTATGACTACCATTTTTACTTTCCTACACTTAAGAAGGGAATAATCTAATTATTTATTGTATCTTTGCCCAAAGTTCCTGAATTTTGGTGTTCTTTTTTTTCAAACACAAAATTACTAATTTTCGGGAACTTTTACTTTATTGTAGGAAAAAGTATAAACAACTTCATAGTTATAGAACGCATAAGTAACATATATAATTATGGTGATATATTGTCTTTCTATACAAAAGGGTAATGTTTCAGATGTGTTGTTAAATTTTTTTTTCATTAACAATCAATACAATACAAAAGAACTGCCCCTCTATTTTTCTTTATCCACCATAGAGATAAGCATTTTTTAAGCCTATAATGTGCTCTAAATAGTGCGAGGGGAATTGGTAAATTATGAATTGTGAATTCTGAATTTTGAATTGTGGGACGGGTGGGACGAATGGGACAGGTGAGAGAATTTTGAATTTTGAATTGGGCACGAGCTGCAAGCTCGCGCCAGCGGGGGGGGGTGGAAATAATTAAGAATAAAATATGCAAAAGTTAAAATTTATCTATCAAAATTGGAATAGAGAATACTACGAATTACAATCTGAGGAAGATACTTGTTCGTATTACAAAAATTTCTATAAAGGGAAAGAGTTTAAAATATTACCTCAAATACTTGCTGAAAATACAAAAAATACAGAAAAATGGGCTAAATATGCTTATGAACAAAATAAATATTTTGTAGAACAAATGAGGTTAGAAAACTTTTCTTTAAGGACACCTAAGCTCTTTGAACAAAAAACAGATGAAATAGCCAGAATGTATAATATAACAGCTTTATTAGAACATAACAATCAGTTTTATGCTTATGCCGAAGTAATAGGTATGTACTTTACTATTTGTTTTATAGACGAACACAATAGAGTATATTTACAGTATTCTTTTCAAAGTGATGATACTACCTATAAGACAGATTCTATTAAACAACGTTTTAAAAAAGGAAATTTATTCTTGGTGGAAGTAGAAGTATTTATCTATCCAGAAAAAATGGTGGATGATGATTGGGAAAATAAAGACTATATATCTTATACTTTTACCCCAGAAGGTTATATGGAAGTTACTAAAATTTTTGATGTTAGAGGAGAAGGGATGACAGAAAAATATGTAGCTTCTTCTCCCGTTAATGTGGAGAGTAATTGGGAGCCTTATCCAAAATTTGGCGAATGGGATTCTATTTTTAGGATGAAACGATGGAAAGAAGGTGAGTTAGCTGAAGATTTTAAACTACCTAAATAAAAAAATGTTTTTAATGGAGTAGTAAGTGCTAAATAAGGATATAAAAATTTTGTTAAGAATGGAGATTTTATAGCTGGTTCAAAGGCAAATACATTCCGCTAAAGGAATTGAATTAATTTATAAAAAAATGCCGATACTATGAAATATGCAAAAATAGAGTCAATAAGTATTATATGGGGAGCAAGAAAAGAGTCTATTGAAAGTATTACTGATAAGGTGGTTACTTCTTTGGATCATCTTTCAATGAGATTTCCTGATATATTTTCCAAGTTTTATTGCTTAGGAAATAATTTACAAAGCTCTTTAAAACAAGAAGTTTTTATAAACAAAGAATGTATAACAAATATTTTAAAAGAAAAATTAGATAAAGAAGATGAAGAGTTTGGAACTCGCATTGGTTTATGGAATGGTAAAAAAGAATATGAGAAACAAGCTTCTTGTTCAGCTAAATTGGGGTCTTACTCACAGTATCTCTTTAATAATTTTGTTTTAGATCTTCCTAAAAATACAAGTTACACTTTAGAAGAAATAAAAGAAACTATTTTTTTCTTAAATAAACTTTTTATTGGGGAGGAAATAAAAATTAATGGAGAGAAACTAGTTTCTTTTTAAAAAATATTTAAGAGTTCAAAAGAAGTATATTTGTAGATCCTTAACAACAAAGTAAAATTTAATCTATTGAATAACAAAAATCAACAAAATAAAAAATTACGTTTGTAGTTTGAATGTACCATTAGGGGAATTCTTAGATGAATTAGGTAATGTAATTTCAAAAGCAGATCCTGATTCGCATATTCCTTATAATGGATTGTAATGAAATTTTTTAGAATATTTCACTATGAAAAAAGTTGAATTTATAGAACTATTTTTTGAAGAACACATCTTTGAAGAACAATTAGTAATGGCTTTTTATCATCAAACTGATGCTTTCACAATAATTATAGAAAACCCTATTTTTTTGAACTTACCAAAAAAATAGCAAGCAAAGAGGTTTTATAAAGCTTTCTTTTTGTAAAATATCTAATTACAAGAGAGAAAAAGGAGTGAACAAATTGTATGATGTAAATGACATCTATTTCGCTACTGAAACTAATGGAGCAGTTGATGTTAGAGAATTAACTGTCGGCTACGAAGAATACACAAACAGAAAGTCATTCTATTTAGATATGGGCATTTCATATGGTAGGATTTCCTTTTATTTTGAAGACCTCTATACTGAAGAAAAAATCTTGTCTTATAAAAAAGAAAAAGACACATTTATCTACTTTGATATAGAAAATAATGAACAAGTAGATTTTTACAATCTTTTCTACAGACCTAAAAATATTTAAAATGTAACGTGTTTAAACTTTTTTTGAGGAACTTGAACGCAAGACATATCTAATTTTCTTTTCTTTTTGCTTAATAGATTCACCATACCATCTTGTAAGTTCCAGTAGTAAGTGCAATTTTTTAGGGGCTCTTTAGAGTAAAAATTTGTTGTTCAGTAAATTGTCCTCGAGGGAAGAATTTAAGGAAATAAAAAAATGAAAAAAAAGTTTTTATTATTTTTGTTAGCCATTAGTCTGATTATGTGTAGGAATAAGTATAGTAATCAGAGTAATCAAGATGATGTTTTTGCTCAAATTAAGTATATAAGAGCGAAATATATATTATTACATAAAGAAAAAAATCTGAATCTTTCAGAAAATACAATATATCTCTTAGAGGGGCAAAAATATTTTGGAGAGATTGTTATAGAATATAATGCAAAAGGGGAACCGATAAGGTTTTTTAGATCAGGTTCAGAAGGATATGTTCTTTATGAAAGAGAAAATATTTATGGAGAAACTCTTCCTTTTGAAGAGGAAATGTACTTGTATCATATTAGTTTAGATAAAAATGAACACTATATCATAGATAACAATGATACTATCCGTGATTTTTCATTTGTCAAAGGGGAGAAAAAAATTAAAACATCTTCCAATTTAAAAGGAAGATTCATTGTCTATGAATATGAGTAAGTAATATGTATTATGTGCTTGAAGAAACTTTCTTTTCAGATAGAAAAAAGTTTAAACAGCTTCACTGAAAAAGAAAAATAATTTTGTGTTATTGAAATAAAATGCTATCTTTGCAAAAAAATAAGCAAATGAAAAAGTATTCTGATTGGTTTAAAGTAGATTTACACATTCATACAGATCAGAAATATAATGAAGGTTTTGACAGACTAAAAACATTGGATTTTCAGAAGAAAGATGATATACCTTATATAAATTTTTCAGACAATCATAATTGCAATAAATACCCTTGTACTAATAAAACTGATGAAAATCACCAATTTTATTGTATTAAAGTCAACTCTCGTTTGAGTCCGTTCGTTTTGCTTTTATAGACCCTAAATCAAGAATTAGAAAAGAATCAGAGGTTAAAGAGTTAAAAAGATTTGATAACTATATAGAGAAAATATCTTTTAAAGAAGATAAACTAATTAATAAAGTAGAACTGGAATTTAGTCCTAACCTAAATGTAATTATAGGAGGTCGATCAAGTGGTAAGAGTTTGTTATTTAGTATATTGGGTGATAAAATAGATGTTAATTTTAATCAAAATGATGATGAATTATCATTGGAAAGTATTAGTATCCCCACAGAAGGGGATATAGATTTTAACTCTTTAGTAAAAACACTAATAAATTTGATAGGCAAAGAAAAAGAATTAGAGTTTGAGTTTCAAGAAGAATTATCTAATCCAAAAAATGGACTAATCAAAGAAACATTAGAAAATATTTATAATAACTTCAATAAAGTTATTACCCATTCTCTCACACAAACTCCCTAATATTAGACTCTCTCACAAAAAAATAATTTTGTCTTATTGAAAAAACAAACTTAACTCTTAAAATCTTATAATAATGAATATATTTGATTTTATCACTTTTTTAACTAAAAATAGATGTCTATGGAAACTTTTTTAAAAAGAGATGTAAGGAGCGTTATATTTGTAGTTGCTTTAGCTACAATGGGTGCGAGTATTGCTTACCTTTTAATAGCAAATACAGATGAAAAAACATTTTTAGGTATGACAATTAATGCATTTGTTTGTTTATGTATTGTTATTTCTGCAGGAATTGGCATATCAAAACAACGAAAAATAGAACAAGAGCAGTAAGTTTGCTAAATGTATTATTTTAATTTTAACACCTCTCATTTAAAGAAACTTAAGTGAGGAGGTGTTTTTTTATGTTAAATTTATAACGGAACCTTATCAGAGGTTGTCTGAAAAGTTTTGTTTTGTGAGGACGATTTGCAAATTTTTCTTACAATGTAACTAAAAGTGTTTGATTATCAGTATAATTAACTTTATCAAACTCTTAAATTAAAAGGTTTTGGTTCAACAATTTTTTATAAATACAAAGAAGATGAAAAATAATATATTTTTAGCATTTTTTTTGCTCATAGCATTCTCTTGCTGTGCACAAAATAGTATTAGAAGAGTGGATGATAATTATTATTTTATAGAAATTCCTTCTGAGAATGGTAATTTTGGCTGTAGAGAAGATAGTACAAAGTTGTGTAATAGGTATTATGTGCTTGAAGAAACTTTCTTTAAAGATAAAATAAAACTTTTTATGGCAGAAGATAATGACTATTTCAATGAGAAATCTTCTCCCTTTGCTCTCCTTGATGCAAATCTTAAAGAAGAGCTTTTAAAGTTAGGTAGAAAGAGAGCAAAAATTCAATTTAATAACCATTTTGTTATTTTAGATACTACACACATAGAGACTATTTATAGTTGTGTTCCTATGCAAATTAAGTATCAAAAACGTAAAGACAAAACGCTTTTAAAAATAGCATTTACAAATGTTTCTCATTCAACTTTTGGGAATTATGACTATTACATCTATCTTGAATATAAGAATAATAAACTATCTCTTTCAAAGATAGAGGAAATACCTTTTTCTGAATTGAAATTACATAAGTTTTAACAAGAATATGAGAACAATCACAACATTAGTATTCGTTTTTATCAGTACATTTTCTTTGTTTTCACAAACATCAATAGAAAAACGCATTGATTATTGTAGAATTATAGGAAAGCAAGATAGCGTAGTGTATTATGTTTCCTATATGAAAATGGGGAAAGATAGCATCAATGTATTTATAAAGAGCGATAATGTATTAGAACAGTTCTTAGGAAGACCAAGTACTGACAAAGAACTCAAACAGTTCAGAAAGGATTTCTTAAAATTGGAGAAGCAAAATCCTATTATAGAAATTAATAGACAACAAATTCCTTTAAATGTAAAATTATTGGAATCTATAAGAACTTGTACTCCTACCTTTATTCTTTATAAGAAGAAAGGAGATAAAATTTTTGTAAGAATCCAATTAGAGAATTTTTCTTATGCAACTGCAGGTGAATATGATTATTTTATTAGCTTAGAATTTAAGGGTAATAAGTGTATTTCCTCAAAGATAGAAGAAGTGCCTTGGTCAGAATTAGATGAATTTGGAAAATATAAAAAACAGCGATGAAAAATATAATTATAACTCTATTAGTTTTACTTTTATCATTAACTTCTTGTAAAGAAAAAGAAGATATGAATAAAAAATATCATTGGGTGGCTTATGTAAAACCAGTAGCGGGCTACCCTATAGTAACTTATCGTGGGGTAGTATATGGAAAAGATGGAGCTAGTAAATTTGGATCGAGTACAAGTTTTATATTTGAAAACGATTGCCCTTTTCCTCTTTTTTCAATAAGAGATGGAGCACCAGGTCTTTTTAAAAATGCCGAAGAAGGTGAAGCTAAAGGTATCCCTACTCACTTAGATGTTTCTTGGCTTTCGTATGTAGAAGAATGTCAATATCTCTTAGAAGACCAGCCTTTAGATAGTGTTAAGATAGCACAATTATTAGAGGAGAAGGTCTACAAAGCCTCAATGAGGGAGGATAATACTGCCCCTGAAATAGAGGAGTACAATATTTCCGTTGGTTTAGCTCCTGGAGGAGCGGTTTTTGTTTGGTTACACAACTATGGTAGGGTTGTAGAAGTAGGGCGTTACCAAGCCAAAAAAACAAAAGATATTCACTTTGTAACCCGAAAAGAAGCAGACGAATATTATAAAAGAACAGGAGATGTTATTTTGGATGAGCATACTATAGAACAAAGAGATTATGCTATAGAGTTAGGAATGCCTAAGAGCAAAATACTAATGAAGTATGCCCAGTGGGGTACCCCTCAAGCATTAGATACTCTTGTTACTATGGAAGATATTTGTAACATTCCTTATGGGTTATGGGATAGCTTTCGCAAGCGTTATCTTTGGAAGATGACGCTTATTACTAAAGATAAAAGTAAGTATATTCACTCCTATCGTTACTCAGGGCTTAACTGTGAATTGGAAACATTATTTGGAGAGCGCACTTGGAAAGAGAATCAAATAGAAAAATATCACATTCCTGAAAGATTTCGATATACATTACTTGCCCCAAGAGCAGTACCTACTATGGTGAATATTAAGTTTTATGATGAAAAAGATGTTATCTATAGGGTAGGTGTTGAATTTAATATAAAGGAGGCAATGGATGTTTTTGAAAAGGCATTTAAGGGACAAGAAGATAAGGCAGGAGAACTTATTATAGAAGTCAATGAAACAAAGACAGATGTCAATGTTCGTTTAAAAGTAGGGGAACGTGAGGAATGGATTTGTAATGGAGAGTTTTGGATATTTGAAGATAATGAAATATGGTAATTATAAAATCTTTGGATTTTTGTAAAAACAAGAGGCTATCCGAAAAGTTTTCCTTTAGCTTAAAACAAGCTTATTAATAAATAGAATATTTTTGTAACTAATTGATTATTAACATACCCATCTTAACACATACTCCTCTGTGCCAGCTCGCGGACTTCCTTCGAAAGGGGGATATGCCGTAGTAGTTCTTTTAAAGACTTTTTGGACAGCTTCATAATGCTACAAGATGAAGATAAGGATATTTTATCAAAGGAAGGATTTTCAAAAAACTTTGGTTCAAAATGAAATTAAAGCTCAATTTGAAATGATATCTTTACTTAAAGAGAAAAAATTAACAAGTGAGTTTAAACATTATTTACGCAAGTAAGGGGGGAAGTAATTGATAAGGAATGAGCGACACGCTCTTATTATAGTAGGCACGAGCTATAAGCTTGCGCCAGCAGGGGGCATTTTTTGGAAATTATCAAAAAAATAAAGGAATGAAAAAATTATATTTTATACTATTGTTGAGTTGCTTTTATGCATATTCTCAAAAGGAAGAATTACGTTTTAGGATGCTTTATGATAAATATACTATAGAAGGGGAAAATAATATTCCTCAAGATAGTGTAGCTTTCCCCATTTTTCATCAATTTGTATATGAAAAGGGGAAAGAGGCGTTGTCGTATGATGCTTATACTGATGCAAGTAGTTATAATTCTTGTAAATTACATCTAATAACCAAAAATAATAATGCCACATTATTTGTTGATGACTCAACATTAAATCTAAAATTCTTTGATTCGAAATATAAAATAGAAGTAAACAAAAAAGACGTATATTTTTTGGAAAAGCAATACTATAATTTTCTGAAAACTAAAATTTTAGAGCAAAAAGATATTAGTGAAATATTAGATTTCTTAGATGATTGTTTAGGGGATTATTTCCTCTTAGAAGATTTATTTTTAGTAAGCTCGAAAAGTAAATATAGATTCAACTACAAAATATTAAAAGCTGTTTTAGTTACACAAAAACAACAAGCCGACGGCTTTGAAAAGTGGTTAGTTTTCTATATTTATGATGAAAAAGGAATAGTAAGTATCACAAAAAAAGCATACAAAAAAGGCGAAAATTACGCTGATATATCTTTTTTTAAAGAGCGTTTATCTACAAATCCTAATAGTTTCTCTTTTTCAATTACAGAAGCGAATGTTAAATCTATGGAAGAGACCCAAAAAACAATATCCTTAGATAATAGTTTTGAAAAAACGCATTTAAAAAGTACAAATATGGGAAATAATACAGTTACTTTTATAGAAAAAAGTTCAACTTTTGAAGATGTAACATTCTAACAAATTTCTAACAATATCAGGAGTATTATTACTGAGATAGAAGACCCCAGTGGTAATACTTATATTATAGAATTGGTTATACTAAATTCATATTGCTACACTCTGATAATCAATCGTTTTTAAAGTGCGTTGTGTATGGGCGTTTTGCAAACGCCCCCCTAAAAACAAGCCTATTTATTCGAAATCTATTTTCGTTTAACTACAAATCAAGAAGTATAACTCTAAAAACCTTATAAAGATGATAAATCTTCTAATTAAATTTGTTTTTTATTTCTTTATGATATCTGCTTTTTTTAAGGGCATTTATCCTATCAAATTTGATAAGGAATTAAACAAAAGAGCAAAAATCGAAAATATAGATACTATTTTTGCTCCTAAGGATATTTTTAAATATAATTGCAACTATGATGTAAAGCAATATGAAAAGCGTTATAATTATCATATTTCTAAATTTTACATTATAGGAGATGAGAATGTATTATTTAACAATGATAGTTTAGCCACATTAACCCCTTTTTATATTGAAGGTTGGGGAGATTGTTACCCTGAGAAAATCCACAAAAAATTACTTATTATACAGCGTAAGAACATAAAAAACCAAAATAAAACAAAAATCTACAATGATGTCTTATATCCTGATATATATCAAAAAATATCTAAATATAAAGAGGGATTTGTAATAGAAGTTTATATGTCTGGCGTTAGTGGTTTTCGGTCGGATACTTATGTAAATTCTCAATATTGTATAGACAGTATTCATATTGAATCGTGGGGACATCATCAATATGAAAAAACTTATAAATACAAGAATTTTTCATTGGATAAATTCACCTATCATCACATTAATAATCTACGTAAAAAAAACGACAAAATGGATAATATAAGGCGTAAAAAAGAAGGACTTTCCCCTATATTATAGAATTGGTTATACTAAATCCACATCGCCACACCCCGATAATCAATTGCTTTTACAGTGCGTGGTGTATACACTTTGGCAAAGTTTCACACTTTGCCAAAGTTGACTACTCTGATTATCAATAATTTTTGAAGTGCGTTATGTAGGGGCGTTTTGCAAACGCCTCCTAAAAAACAAGCCTATTTATTCGAAATCTATTTTCGTTTAACTATAAATTTATGAAAAAGATTTTTTATATATTAGTAAGTATTGCTTTTATAGTTTTGGCTATTATTTTTATAAGCAAAAAGAATTCAATAAAATTAGATAACAACACTCACAAGAACCTTATTCTTGCAACTCAAAAAGTTAAATCAAACGATAAATACGATACGATTATAACTCCAAAAGATTATGATTGTAAGGAAGATTTTCACAGGTATTCTAATTACCAAAAAAGATTTAATCTTTATATCTCTACTTTTTATGAAATTGATGAAGCTATAAAAACTCCCAATAATGATAGCATCGCTATATTAAGACCTTATTATTCTACACTTGGAGCGACAAATTGCCTTCCTAACAGAGAGTATGAATGGTTACTTTTGGCGAAAAAAGACAATGATGAAGCTAAGTATAAAATCTATAAACAAGTTTTATATTCTGTTGGTTATCATAGTGTTCATTCATTATCAACTTATGAAAATGGATTTATAATAAATGTAGATATGTCTGGTAATAATTATTTTGGTTCAAAAATCTATGTAAATTCTCAATATTGTATAGACAGCATTCATATAGAATCGTGGGGACATCATCAATATGAAAAGACTTATAAATACAAGAATTTTTCATTGGATAAATTCACTTATCAGCACATAGATAATCTACGTGAAGAAAGCGACAAAATGGATAATATAAGGCGTAAAAAAGAAGGACTTCTTCCTATATTATAGAATTGGTTATACCTAATATACAAAGCGATATGCAAAATATTTTTTGTTTCTCATTAGGTTCTTTACTGCTTTTTATTATCTTTGCATCTAAAACAAAAATACTTTATTGGATATGAAAAATAACCTGTTTTTAACTATTTCCCTGCTCATAGCATTCTCTTGCTGTGCACAAAATAGTATTAGAAGAGTGGATGATAATTATTATTTTATAGAAATTCTTTCTAAAAATGGTAATTTTGACTGTAGAGAAGATAGTACAAAGTTGTGTAATAGGTATTATGTGCTTGAAGAAACTTTCTTTAAAGATAAAATAAAACTTTTTATGGCAGAAGATAATGACTATTTCAATGAGAAATCTTCTCCCTTTGCTCTCCTTGATGCAAATCTTAAAGAAGAGCTTTTAAAGTTAGGTAGAAAGAGAGCAAAAATTCAATTTAATAACCATTTTGTCATTTTAGATACTACACACATAAGGACTATTTATCATTGTGTTCCTATGCAAATTAAGTATCAAAAACGTAAAGACAAAACGCTTTTAAAGTTAGATCTAACAAATTTCTCTCATTCACCTGTGGGGAACTATCACTATTATATCTATCTTGAATATAAGAATAATAAACTATCTCTTTCAAAGATAGAGGAAATACCTTTTTCTGAATTGAAATTACATAAGTTTTAATTTTATAGACTATAATAAGATGGTACGAAAAAAAATAATTCTGATAAGTTTTCTTCTTTTTGTGTTCTTTTCTTGTAATTATACGAATAAGAGACCACAAAATAATAATGACCATTCTATCCATAAAACATCTATAATAGATACAGTTTCTATAACATCATTAGTAGGGAATGATGCTATAGATAAATATCTCAATCAATTCAAAAAAATAGCAGTAGACAGTATTATTCCTTGGGCAACAGATAAGAAAAATCCTTATTCTGAAACATTTATTATTGGAAATAATAAGATAAAATTCATACAAGGATTAAGAGCATTAGATTATAAATCAAATGAGAGACACTATACAATTAATGATAACACTATAAAAATTAGTAGAATTCTCATAGATAGCTTACCTGTAGACTTTGATAAAATAGCTATAGATTATGGTGAAAATGCTGAAGTTTATCAAAAAGATAATCTCATATTATTTGTAAATCAACCTATGGGCTGGAATGGGCTTTCAAATTCATATCGCTTAATTCAGATTCTAGATACGAAATCGTATGTTTGTTATGAGTGTTTAATAAATTATTCAAATATAATGTCAATAGTTCATTAACAACTTGATGCTTTATAACTTTTTATGATTGTCTTAAAAATAGTACCTTTAAACCACAAAATTATAGGAAAATATTAGTAGAGAGTTGAACATGTTATTAATCTGTTTTTATGAAAAATCTAATTATAACCATATTAGTTTTACTTTTATCATTAACTTTTTGTAAAGTAAAGGAAAAAGAAAATATGAATAAAGAATATCATTGGGTCGCTTATGTGAAACCTGTAGCGGGCTACCCTATAAGAACTTATCGCGGGGTAGTATATGGAAAAGATGGAGCTAGTAAATTTGGAACAAGTTCAAATTTTATATTTGAAAACGATTGTCCTTTTCCCCTTTTTTCAATAAGTAATGGAACACCAGGTCTTTTTAAAAATGCCGAAGAAGGTGAAGCTAAAGATATCCCTACTCACTTGGATGTTTCTTGGCTTTCGTATGTAGAAAAATGTGAATATCTCTTAGAAGATCAACCTTTAGACAGCGTTAAGATAGCAGAACTTTTAAAAGATAAGGTGTATACTCTTTCTCTTAATGAGAATGATACTGCTCCAAAAATAGAAGAGTATAATATATCTGTAGGTTTAGCTCCAGGAGGAGTAGTTTTTGTTTGGTTACACAACTATGGTAGGGTTGTAGAAGTAGGGCGTTACCAAGCAAAAAAGACAAAAGATATTCATTTTGTAACTAAAGAAGAAGCAAGTCAATATTATAAAAGAACAGGAGATGTTGTCTTGGATGAGCATACTATAGAAAATAGAGATTATGCTATAAAATTAGGTATGCCTAAGAAGAAAATATTGATGAAACACAATGAATGCGGTACACCTGTTACTGAAAGTTCTGTTAAAGAAGATGATATTCTTAAGATTCCTTATGGAATATGGGATACCTTTAGAAAACGTTATCCTTGGAAAATGACTCTTATTACCAAAGACAGAACAAAATTCATTCACTCTTATTATTACCAAGGTCTTAATCGTGAAATAGAAGAATTATTTGGTGAAAGAATATGGGGTGAAAATCAAATAGAAAAATATAGTATCCCTGAAAAATTTCGATACACAACCATTGCTCAAAGGTCAGTACCCTTTGTTGTATATATTAAATTTTATGATGAAAAAGGCATTATTTATAAAGCTTCTATCAAGTTCAATGTAAAAGAAGCAATGGATGTTTTTGAGAAAGCATTTAAGGGGCAAGAAGATAAGGCAGGAGAACTTATTGTAGAAGTGAATCAAGAAAAAACAGATATAAATGCTCACCTAAAAGTAGGAGAACGTAACGAATGGTTTTGCAATGGTAGTTTTTATATATCTGAAGATGATGAATGGTAATTATAAAAAATAAAACTTATGGGTTGAATTGGCGTTGGTAACAAATTTGTGAAAATTGGTTGTACAAATAAAAAAAAGTTGTACCTTTGTCATTATTTAATAATCTTTTTTACTATGAAGAAAATATTTGTCATTTCACTTGTTTTATTGGGGGTTGTAGCTTGTAATAACCCTGAGGAGGCTATTAAAGCATATCAGCAAGCAAGAACGAGTATGAATGTACCTTCTTATCAAGAGAAAGGTGATTTAAGCTCTTTATCAGTTACTCCTCTTTTGGAAATGGAACCTGCTGAGTTTGCAAAAACTATAGGAGATTTTGAAAAAAAATACGATAGCTTGCTGGCAAACACTAAAAACTTACCAGCAGACTTTGTAGCTAATGAAAAGAAAAATAATGCTTATTATTTGCTGTACTTTAAATCGGAATATTATTTAAAGCACCTAGATTATGCTGAAGAAGATGCACCTATATTCAAAAAAATAGAGGAAGAACTCAGCAAAGTAGATACTGATAACGCAGCGGATTTTGATGCTTATCCGTCATATAAGGACTTGGTATCAAATCTTTTTAAAGAAAAGATTAGGACTTACTTAAGAAAATATGAGTTTAATGACCCTTGGGGTAAAATTTTGGCTGATTTCAATACTTTGAAGTCAGAAAATATCAAAAAAAACCTTGCTTTTGATCTATTGGAGGGTATTTCGCCTATTTCATCGGAAGAAACTAATGAGGCGTTGATAGCTTTATTGAAAGAAAATACAAAAGATGCTGAACTTCAACAAAAAGATATGTTGGACTATGTTATTAGTGAGCTAAATAGACTAAAGGCGGGACAGCCTTTTCCTCCTTTTGAAGGGGTTGTAGATATAAATGATAAACCTGTAAGCTATAAACAGCTGAACTTAGAAGGGAAAGCTATTTTTATAGATATATGGGCTACTTATTGTCCTGATTGTAGAAAACAATTGCCTGCCTTAGAGGAGTTGCAACAAGCGTATAAAGGGAAGCCAATCACTTTTGTAAGTATTTCGGTAGACCGAGATAAAGAGGCGTGGAAGGCGATGGTGAAAGAGAAAAAGCTGAGTGGGGTTCACTTATATGCGAGTCCTGAAGTGAAAAAATTATTTAATAATTTGTATGACTTGAGGAATATACCACGCTTTATGGCTGTAGATAAAGACGGGAAAATTGTATCTATCAATGCTCCAATGCCGAGTGATACTGAAAAAATGGCACAACTAATGAGCACTTTGGGACTTTAATATATTGCCTTATCAATCATATTTGTAATGCTTATTCCGAATACTTTTAATATAGCAGCTGAGGCGGATATTCTTCTTTCTATAGATTCTGAAGCAACACTTTTGGCTGCGCTACAACAATATAAAAATCCGTTTGTTTTGGGTGGCGGGAGCAATATGTTGCTTACTCAGGATATTAAAGCACCTGTTTTTCATATATTACTAAAAGGTATTGAAAAAGTAAAAGAAACCGACACGCACATTTGGCTGAAAGCACAAGCTGGTGAAAATTGGCACCAGTTTGTGTTATACACTTTGCAACAGGGCTATGGAGGGCTTGAAAACTTGGCACTTATTTATGGCAATGTGGGGACTACTCCTGTACAGAATATAGGGGCTTATGGGGTGGAAATTAAAGATGTGATGGAAAGTTGTGAGGCTATTAATATTCACACTTTGCAGAAACGAGTTTTCACTAATGAAGAATGTGCTTTTGGTTATCGGGAATCGGTGTTTAAAGGGAAAGAAAAGGGGAATTACATCATTACAGCGGTTACCTTTAAACTTACGAAAAAAAATCATAGGTTACACACAACTTATGGGGCTATAGAGCAACAACTTCAGCAAGAGGGAATTACCCAACCAACGCCTTCTGATGTTGCAAAAGCAGTGATAGCTATACGCGAGCGCAAATTGCCTAATCCTGCGCAGATAGGCAATAGTGGTAGTTTTTTTAAAAATCCGATTATTAGCAAAGAGGCGTTTGTGGCACTTCAGCAAAAATATTCTGCTATACCTCATTATCCTATTGATGAACAACAAGTGAAAGTACCCGCAGGCTGGCTTATAGATACTTGCGGACTGAAAGGATATCGCAAAGGTGATGCGGGGGTACATACTGAACAAGCCTTAGTGCTTGTAAATTACGGTAAGGCTACAGGCAAGGAGGTATTGGCTGTGGCGCATTACGTTAGAGAACAAGTGCAACAACAGTTTGGTATTTTATTAGAATTTGAGGTTAATATTTTTTAAATATTGGTGATAAAAAAGGAGTTTTATTTAGCAAATATTTTTTATATTTGCGCCTTAAACGAAAAATTGTGGATATATCAGTAGTTATACCGCTCCTTAATGAGCAAGAATCATTGCCTGAATTGTATCAGTGGCTTACTAAAGTGCTTACAGCGCATAGTTATACCTATGAAATTCTTTTTGTAGATGATGGTAGTAGTGACGGTTCGTGGCAGGTAATAAAAGGCTTATCGGCAGCAGATAAAAGGGTGCAGGGGATTCGTTTTTTGCGCAACTATGGCAAATCGCAAGCACTTAATGCGGGGTTTAAGCAAGCAAAAGGCGAGGTAGTTATTACTATGGATGCTGATTTGCAGGATAGTCCTGATGAGATACCTTCTTTGTATAAAATGATTACTGAAGAGGGATATGATTTGGTATCGGGCTGGAAGAAGAAACGTTACGATTCGGTATTGGCTAAAAATTTACCCTCAAAACTATTTAATTGGGCAGCGAGGAAAACATCGGGGCTTCAGCTTCACGATTTTAATTGTGGACTAAAGGCTTATAAGAATGAGGTGGTGAAAAATATAGATGTATCGGGTGAGATGCATCGTTATATACCTGTATTGGCAAAAAATGTAGGTTTTGGGCGTATTACTGAAAAGGTGGTACAACACCAAGCACGCAAATACGGAGTTACTAAATTTGGGATGAGCCGTTTTATCAATGGTTTTTTAGACCTTATTACAATTAGCTTTTTATCGCATTTTGGCAAGCGACCGATGCATTTTTTTGGGGCACTTGGCGTACTGATGTTTTTTATAGGCTTTTTGTTTGCTGCTTATTTGGGAATGGATAAACTTTTTATTAACACCAATGGGCGACTGATTGCCAATCGTCCTGAATTTTATATTGCTTTAGTAACAATGGTTATAGGAACGCAGTTTTTTATAGCAGGCTTTTTGGGTGAGATGATTCTTAGGACAAAAAACAATGAGGAGCGTTATAAAATAAGAGAAGTATTACTTGAGGACAAATAAAAAATAGCAAAATAAGAAATTACTAACAAAAATATATAATATAAGCGATGGAATATCAATTAAAAATATTTAATTCATTGACGGGTGAGAAAGAGGTGTTTGTACCTCTGCACGAGCATAATGTGGGAATGTATGTTTGTGGGCCTACAGTGTATAGCAATGTTCATTTAGGGAATGTGCGTACCTTTATGTCGTTTGATTTTATTTATAGAACGCTTAAATTTTTGGGATATAAAGTGCGTTACGTTAGGAACATTACCGATGCGGGACACCTTACCGATGATGGAGATGTGAATAACGATCGCTTTGTAAAGCAATCAAGGCTTGAAAAACTTGAGCCTATGGAGATTGTACAAAAATATACGGTTGATTTTCATAAAGTGTTGGAAGTGTTTAACCTTTTGCCGCCTACCATTGAGCCTACGGCTACGGGGCATATTTTGGAACAAATACAGCTTACAGAGAAACTTTTGAAAGATGGTTTTGCGTATGAAAGTAACGGGTCGGTGTATTTTGATGTATTGGAATACAACAAACGCGGGCTGAACTACGGAGAGCTTTCGCGTAGGAACATAGAAGAGCTTTTTGCTAATACTCGTGATTTGGACGGGCAAGGTGAGAAGCGCAACCCACAGGATTTTGCACTTTGGAAAAAGGCATCGCCTGCTCATATTATGCGCTGGGCATCACCTTGGGGCGATGGTTTCCCAGGTTGGCACCTTGAATGTACGGTGATGAGCACTAAATATCTTGGCAACCAATTTGATATTCACGGAGGGGGAATGGACTTGAAGTTTCCGCACCACGAGTGTGAAATAGCACAAGGGAAGGCAGGACACGGAGAAAGCCCCGTACGCTATTGGATGCACGCTAATATGCTGACGATGAATGGACAACGTATGAGTAAATCAACAGGGAACTATATACTACCGATGCAATTGGTTACTGGAGATAATACTTTTTTTGAGAAACCTTTTGCCCCAGCAATTATTCGTTTTTGCTTTATGCAGGCACATTACCGCAGTGTATTAGATATATCTAACGAGGCGATGCTTGCTGCTGAGAAAGGATTTAATAGGCTAATGGAGGCAGTGAAAATAGTAAATGAGCTTACTACAGATGTACAACAACCTACTTCACTACCTATAACAGAATGGAAACAGAAGTGTTATGATGCGCTTTTGGACGATTTTAACTCACCAATTCTCATAGCACATATTTTTGAAGCTGTAAAATGGATTTTCCAAGTGAAAAATGGAGAAGAGAAGATTTCAGTAGCAGAATTGGAAACGCTGAAAAGCTTGATAAACTCTTTTGTATTTGAGGTATTGGGCTTACAAAGTGAAGAACAAGTGAGCAGTAATAACGACAAGCTGGATGGAGTGTTGCAATTACTTATCGGTATGCGAATGGAGGCACGAGCTAATAAAGACTTTGCACTTTCAGACAAAATACGCGATGCGCTTTTAGCACTTGGTATTCAGCTAAAAGATGGTAAAGAAGGGACTACCTATCAGTTATAAGAAAAAAGTAATTTTATTATATCTTTGATTTTCAGGCAAAAAAGAAAAAATATTACAAAAAATATAGTTTTTTTTTACGAATGTTTTTTGTATTCTTTATAAAATGTATATCTTTGCGGTTTGAAGATTAAAAAGTTTAGTAATTAATTTAAAAAATGCAAAACAAGGGACTTATAAAACTATTTACACTGCTGTTTGGGCTTGTAAGTATCTACCAGCTCTCATTTACGTATGTAGCGGGTAGAGTAGAAGATGAAGCTAAGGCGTTTGCTGAGGCAAAAGTACCTAATACTCAGCAGGATTACGTTGGGAAGCGGGAAGCTGTAGAAGCTAAGTATTTAGACTCTATGTTAGGTAAAGATGTGTATAACATCGGTATTGCTAAATTTACTTTTGCGGAAGTAAAGGAAAAAGAATTGAACAGAGGTCTTGACCTTAAAGGGGGTATCAATGTGATACTTCAGATTTCTGTGCATGACATATTAAAAGGTCTTGCTAACAATTCTAAAGACCCGATATTTAATAAATCATTGGCAGATGCTGATGTTCAGTTACGCAAGACAGATAAGACATATTTGGATTTGTTTTTTGAAGCGTACGAAAAGAATGGGGGGAAATTAGCATCACCAGATGTATTTGCTAATAAAACGCTTAGTGATCAGATTAATTTTCAGATGAGCGATAGCGAAGTGCGTCCTATTATTAGGAAGAAAGTGGACGAATCTATCGTATCGGCATTTGAGGTATTGCGCAAACGTATTGATAAATTTGGAGTATCACAACCTAATATTCAACGATTGGGGGCTTCTGGTCGTATTCTAATAGAATTGCCTGGAGCTAAAGATATAGATCGTGTAAAGTCGCTTTTGCAAAGTACAGCCCAACTTGAGTTTTGGGAAACATTTAAAAATACAGAGGTAATTCCTTATATGCAGGCACTTAATGAGCAGCTTAAGAGTACTGTAAAAACAACAGCTACAACAGCTGCAGCAGATACACTTTCGGCTAATAGTGCTATAGACTCACTACTTACAGATGTGAAGAAGGACTCTGTACAACAAGGGAAAGTAAATCCGTTGTTTGATTTGTTGCAACCAGTAAAAACTTATGAAGGTTCGCCTGTAATTTTTACAGCAACTTTAAAAGATACTATGCAAATAAACAGCTATTTGCGTTCTAACGAGGCTAAACGTTTGTTGCCTGCGGAATTGCAATACGCTAAATTTGTATGGGGAAAACCAGAAAAGAAAACATCATTTGTTGAACTTTATGCACTAAAAGGAAACCGAGATAACACTGCGCCACTAACAGGAGGTGTGATCACTCAAGCAGACCAAACCTATGATATGCATAGCAAGCCTGCAGTTTCTATGCAAATGGACGGAAAAGGCGCTCGTATTTGGGAAGCACTTACAGGTAAGGCATTTACGGAACGAGGTAATATAGCTATTGTACTTGACAATACTGTATATTCGGCACCAGGGGTTACTACAGGTGCGATTTCGGGAGGTCGTTCAGAAATTACAGGTAACTTTACTTTGAATGAAGCGATAGACCTTGCAAATGTGTTGCGAGCTGGTAAACTGCCTGCAGGAGCTAACATAGTACAATCGGAAGTAGTAGGGCCTTCATTAGGACAAGAAGCCATTGATAGTGGTATGAACTCATTCTTGATAGCAACAGTATTTATTTTTGCTTGGATGATTTTCTACTATGGACGAGCAGGTATTTATGCAGATGTGGCATTACTTGTAAATATACTTCTTATATTTGGAGTGTTGGCAAGTATAGGTGCGGTACTTACCTTGCCAGGTATTGCGGGTATCGTGCTTACTATAGGTATGGCAGTGGATGCGAACGTGCTTATCTTTGAGCGGTCGAAAGAGGAACTTGTAAAAGGAAAGAGTGTAGACCAAGCAGTAATAGATGGTTTTAAACACGCTTTATCATCAATCTTAGACTCTAATATTACTACAGGACTTACAGCGTTGATTTTGTTGTTCTTTGGTAGTGGTCCTATTCAAGGTTTTGCTACAACACTTATCATAGGTATTTTGACAACTCTATTTACAGCTATATTTATCACACGTTTGCTTATTGATTATAGCGTAGAGAAACGTCATCCACTTTATTTTACTACTCCAATCACCAAAAACTGGTTTAGGAATGTAAATTTGAACTTTATAGGCAAACGTAAAGTGGGATATGCTATTTCAATAAGTCTTTCGATAATAGGTATAATTTCACTCTTTACAAGAGGACTTGACCAAGGTATTGATTTTGTGGGAGGTAGAACCTATCAGGTACGTTTCCAACACGAAGTAGAGCCTACACAGATTGCACAATCATTACAAACTACTTTGGGAACTGTAGAGGTAAAAACTTTTGGTTCGCCTAACCAAGTGAAGATATCTACAAAATATAAAGTGCAAGAAGAAAGTACTGAAGTGGATAACGAAATACAAGAATTGTTGTATAAAGGGTTGCAATCATACCTTCCTGAAGGAACAACTTACGAAAGTTTTGCACAAGCGAGTTCTACTGATAAAGTGGGTATTATGCAATCTATGAAAGTGGGGCCTACGATAGCTGAGGATATTAAGAGCAGTGCATTTTGGTCGGTAATAGGTTCGCTAATTGTAATAGGCTTGTATATATTGTTCCGTTTCCACAAATGGCAATTCTCGATGGGTGCGATAGTGTCATCGGCACACGACGTGCTAATGGTACTTGGTATTTACTCACTTACTTATAGTATTATGCCTTTCAATATGGAGATTGACCAAGCGTTTATAGCAGCGATATTGACGGTAGTGGGTTACTCACTGAACGATACGGTGATTATTTACGACCGTATAAGAGAGGTGATGCGTGAGCCACATTGGTCACGTGAGAAGATTAACCACGCTCTTAACACAACCCTTAGTCGTACATTGAATACTTCATTTACTACTTTGGCGGTATTGGTTACCATCTTTATTTTTGGTGGAGAAACACTTAGAGGCTTTATGTTTGCAATGATTATAGGTGTATTTGTAGGTACTTATTCATCTATATTTGTGGCAGCCCCTATTATTTATGATACCGTGAAAGACGAGGCAGAGTCCGTAGCAGAAGTAGCATAAATGATAAATAATTAAGATTTTTTAAATGTTAATAATGAGAGATTTGAGAGAGGTAACTTTCTCAAATCTCTTTTTTTAAGGAATAAAAAATAAAAAACGAAAAAAAAAGAATTAAATATTTGCAAAATTCAATAATAAGTTATACATTTGCGCAATAAAACGGAATGTATAAATTAACTTAAAGAAAAACATAATTAATAATCAATACGATATGAAAATGTATGATGTAGTTATTATTGGTTCAGGTCCTGGAGGTTATGTAGCGGCAATTCGTTCGGGACAATTGGGCTTTAAGACCGCCCTTATAGAGAAGTATGATACTTTGGGAGGGACTTGCTTGAATGTGGGGTGTATTCCTTCTAAAGCTTTGTTGGACTCATCTCATCACTATGAAGATGTGATGAAACATCTTACAGATCACGGAATTGAACTTACAGGTGAAGTGAAGTTGGATATTGAAAAAATGGTTGCGAGGAAGGCTGCTGTGGTGGAACAAACTTGTGGTGGTGTGAAGTTTTTGATGGAGAAAAACAAAGTAGATGTTTTTACTGGTGTAGGGAGTTTTGTATCGCCTACTCAAATAAAAATCACTCCTAAGGAAGGGGAAGCAGAAGTAATTGAAGCGAAGCATACTATTATAGCTACAGGCTCAAAACCAGCTTCTTTACCTTTTATAAAAATTGATAAGGAACGAATAATTACATCAACAGAGGCTTTGAAGCTAAAAGAAGTACCTAAACATTTGATAGTAATAGGAGGTGGCGTTATAGGATTGGAATTGGGACAAGTGTACAATCGTTTGGGGGCTAAAGTTTCGGTGGTGGAATACGCTGATAGTATTATTCCAACAATGGACAAAGGCTTAGGACGAGAGCTTACCAAGGTACTGAAAAAACAAGGTTTTACATTCTATACAAGCCATCAGGTGAAAGAAGTAACTCGAGATGGTAATATGGTGGTTGTGAAAGCGAATACACCTAAGGGTGAGGAGCTTGTACTTGAAGGAGACTATTGCTTGGTAGCAGTAGGTAGGCGACCTTATACGGAGGGGCTAAACCTTGAAGCTGCAGGAGTACAAAAAGATGAGCGAGGTAGGGTAGTGGTGAATGACCACTTACAAACAAATGTGCCTCATATTTATGCTATAGGCGATGTAGTGCGAGGTGCGATGCTTGCACATAAAGCAGAAGAAGAAGGTGTGGTGGTAGTGGAACAATTGGCAGGACAAAAGCCTCACGTGGATTACAATCTTATCCCAGGGGTAGTATATACTTGGCCAGAAGTAGCATCGGTGGGCAAAACAGAAGAACAATTGAAAGCAGAGAATACAGCTTATAAGGTAGGACAGTTTGCTTTTCGTGCGTTGGGGCGTGCCCGTGCAAGTATGGATACTGATGGTTTTGTAAAGATATTGGCAGATAAAACAACTGATGAGGTGCTGGGCGTTCATATAATAGGAGCTCGTGCAGCGGATATGATAGCAGAAGCTGTTACTGCTATGGAGTTTAAAGCAAGTGCTGAAGATATAGCGCGTATATGTCACGCACACCCTACTTTTACAGAAGCTATAAAAGAGGCTGCCCTTGCAGCTACAGAAAACCGAGCTATTCACGCCTAATGAGTAGCTAACATATAGAAAAAGCTACCAAAAAAATGTAATTACTCTTTTTTGGGTAGCTTTTTTTGATACTGCAATAAATATTATTAACAATTATTAGAAGGATATTGCATAATATTTAAAAGCCTATATGATAAACTTCAATTTATTATGAGAATGAAAATAGAAGAAATGAAAAAAAATATATTGAAAAATATATTAAAAAATTTTCGTAATTAAAAGAAATAGTTTATCTTTGCGGCACAAAAGAGGTGTAAAACTAAAAACTAATAACAAATAACTGAGAACTAAAATGGGTACACAATTTAATGACACTAAGACAGCTTTTGAGCTTAAAAGCGATTCGGAACTAAACTGGGCTTATTGGCTATTTAAAATGATAGGCAATAATACACTTATCAATGTGGGGACAGCTTTGACGAATTTTTCGTTGAAATTACATCTTCCTGTAGAAGGGATGATTCGCAGCACGGTATTTAACCAATTTTGCGGAGGTATTTCGGAACAAGATTGCTTGCCTGTAATTAAGAAAATGCACGAAAAAGGAGTAGGTTCTGTTTTGGACTACTCAGTAGAGGGTAAGGACGATGAAGCGTCATTGGAAGCTACATTTAAAAAGACAATGGAAACTATTGATTTTGGGAATAAACACCGCAATGATGGTATTCCAATTGTGGTTTTCAAACCTACAGGATTTGGTAGATTTGCAGTTTTCCAAAAAGTTACAGAGGGGAAAGAATTGACTGAAGGAGAGAAGAAAGAATGGGGACGCATCAGGGAACGTTTTGATGCTGCTTGCAAGAAAGCTTATGAATATAATATTCCTATTTTGGTGGATGCTGAGGAAAGCTGGATGCAAACAGCTGCAGATGACCTTGTGGAAGAAATGATGCGCAAATACAACAAAAAAGAGCCTATTGTATATGGTACTCTTCAAATGTATCGCCACGATAGGTTGCCTTACTTGAAAGCGCTTTACGAACGTGCGGTGAAAGATGACTTCTATATAGGTATGAAAATAGTGCGTGGTGCTTATATGGAGAAAGAAAATGAACGTGCAGCTGAAATGGGCTACCCAACTCCTATTTGTGCAAACAAACAGGCTACAGATGATAACTATGATGCAATGCTTCGCTTTATATTGGATCATATAGATCGTATTTCGCTATTTGCGGGTACTCACAATGAAAAGAGTGCGGCTTTGCTAATGAATTTGATGAAAGAAAAAGGTTTGAAACCTAACGATAAGCGAGTATGGTTGGCACAATTGTATGGTATGAGTGATCATATTAGCTTTAATGCTTCAAAAGAGCATTATAACGTAGCTAAATACTTGCCTTTTGGTCCTGTTCGTGAAGTGATGCCATACCTGATTAGACGTGCTGAAGAAAATACTTCGGTAGCAGGGCAAACGGGTAGGGAATTGATGCTACTTGAGGCAGAGAAAAAGAGACGTAAAGCGGCTAAAGCCTAATGTGAATGATAGAGAATGACAAGAGAGGTGTTCGTGAAAAAGAAATTTTTTGTGGACACCTTTTTTGTAATTAAAAAAATAGTTGTATTTTTGCGCCATTATTGCTAATATTTTTTATAGGAAAAAGGATGTCGGGTTCAATAGAATCATTTAATAAACGCAGATTACTTACTTCGTATTTTTCGGTGATAGTGAGTATTACTTTGGTACTCTTTTTGTTGGCGTTTTTTATGTTTTTAGTACTTAGTACTAAAAAGTTAGCCAACCATTTTAAAGAGCAGGTAACGGTTACGATTCTGATAAAAGATAAAGCGAAAGATGTGGATATTACGCAATTACAGAAAACGCTATCGGTAGCACCTTTTGTGAAGTCTATTAAATTTATATCAAAAGAAGAAGCAGCTGAAACTTTTAGTAAAGATATAGGGGAAGATTTTGTAACTTTTATAGGCACTAATCCGCTTCAGAATGCGATAGACTTGAGCTTGAAGGCTGAATATGCTGATCCTGATAAGATGCAGGAAATAAAACGAGATTTGGAACAACACACTTTTGTATCGGAAGTGGTGTACGACCAGTCGTTGGTAGCTCTTATTCACGAAAATGTAAATAGGATAGGGTTTATAACTTTGGTATTTAGTGTGTTATTTACGTTTGTTTCGGTATTACTAATTAATGCATCTATAAGGCTATCGATTTACTCTAAGCGTTTTATTATTAAGACGATGCAACTTGTGGGGGCTACGCGTAGTTTTATACGCCGTCCGTTTATTTATACGAATGTGAAGTTGGGGATATTTAGTGCTTTTGTAGCAATAACTTTTTTTAGTTTGGCACTTTTCTCTATCATAAAATCATATCCTGATTTTGCTGTACTGCTTGATGCTACAGTGCTTACAGTAGTTTTTATAGGTGTTTTTGTAATGGGGATACTCATTAGCTGGGGGAGTACTTTTTTTGCTACTCAGCGTTTTTTGAACTTGAACACGAACGAATTATATTATTAAATAGTAAAATTGTATATGATGAAACACCATTCAACCCTTTTGTTTAAAGAAAAGAATTATTTTTTTATGTTGCTGGGTTTTGCTATCATTGCACTTGGTTTTATACTGATGAGCGGTGGAGGAAGTGATAATCCGGCTGTTTTTGATTTTTCGGTATTTAGTTTTAGGCGTATTCACTTAGCACCTACTTTGGTACTTTTAGGATTTGCAGTGGAAATATATGCTATACTGATAGAGACAAAGCCTAAAAACACTACTAACGAAAAAAATAAATAACAATGAATACATTACAAGCTATTATCATAGCGATTATTGAGGGGCTTACAGAGTACTTACCTATATCTTCTACTGCGCATATGGGGTTTACGGCATCACTATTGGGAGTGCCTGAAGATGAGTATTTGAAATGTTTTCAGGTATCAATACAATTTGGTGCGATCTTATCTATAGTGGTACTTTACTGGCGTAAGTTTTTTGATTTTTCTAATTTTAATTTTTATATTAAATTGGCTTGTGCTGTAGTACCTGCACTTATTTTGGGAATGCTTTTTGATGATAAGATAGAGGCTGTACTTGGTAACCAAAAGGCTATTGCTATTACACTGATATTGGGTGGGGTTATTTTGATATTTGTAGATAGATGGTTTAAGCATCAGAGAATAGATAATGAAAAGGAAATAGGACTGAAAAAAGCAGTTATTATTGGTTTTTGGCAGTGTTTGGCGATGATGCCAGGCACCTCACGTTCGGCAGCTTCTATTATTGGGGGGATGACACAAGGACTAACGCGTAAGGCTGCTGCTGAATTTTCTTTTTTCTTGGCAGTACCTACGATGTTGGCAGTGACGGTGTATTCGCTTTTTTTGAAAAAGTGGGGTGCTGAAGGAGAACTTCAACAAAAGGGATATGAATTGGTAATGGCTTCATCAGAAAGTTTTTGGCTTTTTATTTTAGGCAATATAGTAGCTTTTGTAGTAGCGATGATAGCGGTAAAGTTTTTTATACATATACTTACTAAATTTGGATTTAAAGTTTGGGGTATTTATCGTATTGTTATAGGTACTTTACTACTATTTATTCTTTAAAATATATACTATTATTTTGTTGAAAGCTGTATTTATAATTTTAAGCTGTTTATTTTTTTGTGAATTAAGAGCACAAAATGATAGCCTACAGGTATCTTCTTTATTATTGCAAAAACGTATAAAGGTACAAGAGTGTTTATTACCTGCTTCACTTATTACAGTAGGGGTAATTTCTAACGCTACTTTCATTAATCGTTATGTGCAGCGACAAGCTTATCATTATTCGGGGGGCGAAAAGTTGCGTTTTGATGATTATATACAATATGTACCTTTGGCAAGTGTGTTTGCATTCAGTAATTTAGGTGTAAATCCAAAACATACCATCAAGGAACGACTTATAGTGGGAGCTACAGCGTATGCTATTATGGGTGCAGTGGTGAATGGAATAAAATATACGGCTAAGATACGTAGACCTGATAATAGTGCTTATAATTCGTTTCCTTCGGGGCATACCGCCAATGTATTTACGGGTATGGAGATGCTTTGGCAGGAGTATAAAGACGACAATATATGGATAGGAATTGGAGGTTATACTATAGCAACTACAGTAGGGGCTATGCGGATTTACAATAATCGTCATTGGATAGGTGATGTATTGGTGGGTGCTGGTGTTGGTATTTTGAGTGTGAGAGTGGCTTATTGGCTTTTACCCTATACTTCAAAATGGTTTGCTGGAAAACGGCAAGAAGAAAAAAAATTGGCTACTGCAGCTCTTTATCCTGTTTATTCGTCAGGGACAATGGGTGTAGGGCTGATTATCAATTATTAATTGTCTGCAAAAAAAGAGATTGATTTGTTTCGCTTGATATTAAATATAGTTCCTCGTACTTGGCTTATAAAATTGAGCTATATAGTACGTCCGTTTTTGACATTCTATTTGCGAGGAGAGACATATGAAGATCCTATTGATGGGAAGAGGTTTAGGCGTTTTTTGCCATATGGTTATACTAAAAAGCGGGCTAATGTGTTATCACCTTCAACCTTATCGTTGGAAAGGCATAGGCTATTGTGGTTGTATTTGAAAAGAGAAACTACTTTTTTTGATAAACCATTGAAGGTGTTGCACGTAGCACCTGAACAGGCTTTTTATAAAAGATTTAGGAAGCAGGCTAATCTTGATTATATTACAACAGATCTCAATTCGCCTTTGGCAGATGTGAAAGCAGATTTATGTAACTTACCTTTTGCAGATGAGAGCTTTGATGTGATATTCTGCAATCACGTGTTGGAACATATTCCAAATGATAGGAAGGCTATGCAAGAATTACACAGGGTAATGAAGCAAGGTGGTTGGGGGATTTTTCAGGTGCCACAGGATTATAATAGAGCGGTTACCTTTGAAGATGAGACTATTACAGACCCCAAGGAACGGACACGTATATTTGGACAGTATGATCACGTGCGGGTATATGGTTTGGATTATTTTGACAAATTACGTGCTGTAGGTTTTGTGGTTGAAGAAGTGCCATATGGGAAGAGGCTCACAAAAACAGAGATAGAACGTTATAGAGTGGTGGAAGAGGAAATACTTCCTATTTGTAAAAAGCTAAAAATCAGTAACTAAGGAGAAGAGGTTAAAAGGAAATTAATGGTTTGTTAATGTAAATGTAAAAATAATTTGTTATTTTCTTGTAAGTTATAAAAATAAAGAGTACTTTTGCGCCGAGATAAGTGAAATATGAAAAAAATATTAACATTAGTTACTATAATTTTAATATCTTGCCAGCCTAAAAACAGAGAGGCTATTTATTTGATAGAAGGAGAGGCGCAAGGCTCTACTTATCATATTAAGTATATTTCTGACACTAAAGAGGATTTGAAACCTTCTATTGATTCTATACTGAGAGTAATAGATTTATCACTATCAACTTATCTTCCTGCGTCGGCAATAACAAAGATAAACGAGGGTGATAGTACTGTGGTAGTTGATAATCATTTTAGGACGGTTTTTGAGGCATCACAACAGATATGGCGAGAAAGTGGAGGGCTTTTTGATCCTACCGTAGGGGTATTGGTTAATGCTTGGGGATTTGGTAAGAAAAAAATAGAAGAATCTGACTTGCCTACAGATGAAACGTTGGAGAAGCTGAAGCAGTATGTAGGGTTTGATAAAGTGCAGCTTACAGATGATAATCATATAAGGAAAAAGGATTCCCATATATTGTTTGATTTTAATGCTATAGCGCAAGGATATACTTCGGATGTAGTAGCTGCGTACTTGAATACCAAAGGGATAAAGAATTATATAGTGGAGATAGCTGGGGAGATGTTTTTGAGAGGTAAGAATGTAGTGGATAATAAACCTTGGACTATAGGGGTTGAAAATCCTATTAAACCTTTAGATGATAAGGAATTGATAGCTACAATTCAATTTAGTGATAAAGGGTTGGCAACTTCTGGAAATTATCGCAAAGTGTGGGTGGATAGTAATGGCAGGAAATATGTACATTCTATAAATCCGATTACGGGAAAATCAACACCGAGTGATGTGCTGAGTGCTACTGTGGTAGCCCCAACGACAATGTATGCAGATGGTTATGCAACAATGTTTATGGTGATGGGATTGGAAAAAAGTAAGATGTTCTTGGAAAAACATCCTGATATGGCGGTATTATTGGTGTATAGTAATGATAAGAATGAAGAACTTATTTTTAAAACAAAATCTTTTGAGAAATTGATTGTATATTAAATAGAAAATTAAATTATTTTTTATATCGGAAGGCAAACTATGAAAGCAAAATTTTTAACATTATTTTTAGGGGGACTTTTATTATTTTCATGTGATTCGGAAAAGAAAACTCCTAAATATCAAGAGTTTGAAGGTATAGCAGGGACTGTAGAATATAGGGTTAAATATATTTCTACTGATACAACTAGCTTGAAATCATCGGTTGATTCAATTGTAAGGGTTATTGATAACTCACTCTCAGTTTATAATGAAGAGTCTATACTTTCAAAAATTAATAAAGGATATGTACCTACTAAGGCAGATGAACACTTTAAAAAAGTGTATACTGCTGCTAGTGAAGTATGGAAAGAAAGTGAAGGAATGTATGACCCTACCGTGGGTATATTTGTAAAAGTATGGGGATTTGGAGGAGAATCGGTACAGCCTATCTCTGAACTTCCTACAGATGAGTTGCTTGACAGCTTAAAACGTTATGTGGGTTTTGATAAGGTAAAAATAGATGCTGATGGTTATGTAAAGAAGGAATCTCAACCTATTCAAATAGATTTGACTTCAGTAGTGAGAGGTTATACCGTAGATGTTATTGGAGACTTTTTGAAAAAGAAAGGGATAGATAATTATGTGGTGAAAGTGGCTGGAGAGATAAAAGCAAGCGGCAAGAATATTATTGATGGAAAAACTTGGGTGATAGATGTAGTTGATCCTTATCAATTAGATGATAATTATAGTGAAATTACTTTGAAATTAGATAATGAGGCAGTATCTACTGATGAGAGTTTTCGCCGTGTGTGGATTGATGGTACAGGGAAACGTTTTGTGCATATTATCAATCCTTTTACAGGAAAACCATTGGAAAGTGAAATGCTAAGTGCTACTGTAGTAACAAAATCATCACGACAATCTGATTCATATGCTACAATGTTTATGCTTATAGGACTTGAAAAAAGTAAAGCGTTTTTATCTAAACATCCTGAAATAAAAGCATTATTAATATATAGTGATAAGGATAATAAAGTACAGTCTTTTATGACTGAGAATATGAAGCCTTTATTGGTTGAACATAAATAAGAGGAGTTTTTATTGATAATATGAAAGTAGTTGTTTTGAACTTATAAACAACTACTTTTTTTTAATGTAGAAAATTATGATAGGAATTATAGGTGCAATGGAACTTGAAATAGCTCTTTTAAAGGAAGCTATTAGTAATTGTAAAGAAACGAAAATAGGGAAATTTACGTTCTATGAGGGTATTCTTGAGGGGAAAGCTGTAGTGGTGCTACTTTCGGGCATAGGAAAAGTGAGTGCTGCTGTAGGAACTACCTTACTTATAGAACGCTATCATCCTAAACTTATTGTAAATACAGGTACTGCAGGGGGGCTTGCAGGTACTTTAGTGCACGATATTATCTTGGCTACAGAAGTGTGTTATCACGATGTAGATGTTACGGCTTTTGGCTATAAAATAGGTCAGCAAGCACAGATGCCACCGACTTTTAAGGCAGATGAGTTATACTCGGGGGTGATAAAAGAGGTTGCAGAAAAGCATCGGTATACGATGCATTACGGGCAGGTAGTGAGTGGAGACTCATTTATATCAGACCCTAATAGGCTTCAGCAAATAGCTAATACTTTTCCTGATGCTAAGGCTGTAGAAATGGAAGCTGCTGCTATTGCACAGACTTGTTATCTATTCTCAGTTCCTTTTGTAATGCTGCGTGCCATCTCGGATAAGGCTGGTGAGGGTAATGCTATATCCTATAACGAGTTTGTAGAGGAAGCAGGGCGTATATCGGCAAGGATTGTGAAAGATTTTTGTGGGTTATCTAATACTTTCTAAGATTTCTTCATATAGGGATAGCTCTTCTAAAGAAATATCATTCTTAAAACAATCAATGAGATAATTACGCCATTGAAATGCGTTTTCATCAGAAAGAGCTTCATTTTTATTAATAATAAAAGTCTTTTTAATATCATTAAGGAAGGTACTATCATTGCCTTCCCTTTTTTTTATGGTATTGATAATCTTCTTTACTTCTTTTTCTATTTTCTTTAGGTTGTTTTTGTCAGTTTCGCCGCTGATAGTGAGATAATATTTTGGACTTGGGTAAGGTAGTAGGTCTATTCCTACATAAGGGGAGTATATCCAGCCGTTTTTTTCGCGTATTTCGCTAATGACAGCCTTACGTACTATTTCACAGAATAATTTGGCTGATAGAGTTCCTTTTAGTCCTTTTTCATAGGTATCGGTATAGAGAATTGTGAAAGCTGTACGATTGTTGTTTTGAGGTGCTTTTAGTGTTTTAAATGAAGGTATTATTTTTTTCTTTTCTTTTACAATAGTAGTGGTAAGGGTGCTGGATAGGGTGCTTAACATTCCTACTAAGTTGTTTTTTACTTCTTCTACATTGAAATTACCTGTTACAACACATAGCAATCCGTTAGCAGATAAAAAGTGCTTTTGATAGTAGTGGTGTAGGGTTTCTAAATCGGTGTTTAGAATATCATTGGTGGTTTTAGGGGTACTGGTAAATATATGAAAACCTTGTTTTAGGGCTTCAATTTTGAAATCTAATAGCCTAATAGGGTCGGAGGGGAGGGGGGGGTGCTTTTGAAGTGAAGATTGTAGTTCTTCTTGTTTTAACAGCTCGAAATTTTCAAAATCGAGGGCTGGGTGTTGTAGTTTTTGCTGTATGAGGTTGCATAATAATTTGCTTTCGCTAACGGGAGCCGTTGCCATTGCTAAATGATGGTATGCTTCGGTTCCGATGATGAATGATAGGTTGTTTTGATATAAAAATTCTTCATAGAGGTCTCCTGTGAAGCTTTGTATACCTCCCATATGTACATACGACAGCAGGTCTTCATATAGTTTAAATTCTTTTTTTGGTAATAGTGCATAACCGCCTTTGAAAAGGAGGCTAATATTGAGCGTATTGTCATTTTGTGTGGGTTTGAAGTAGATAGTAGCTCCATTGCTGAGCTTGATACGATATATTTTTAGTTTACTGAAGTAGGTTTCTTCGGTAATCATTGAAGGGGAGAAAGCTATATCGTTGGTGAGTATTGCGGGGGAGGCTATAGGGGCAGTAGAGGTGTTTTCAGCAAAGGAAGGAGTTATGGTTATGGGTGTTTTTTTGCCTTCGGCTATGAGATTTTGTATTTCGCTGTAAGCTATGTTGCCTTCATTGGTGGTATAAATGGCTATAGGTGTGGAGGTTGCTAAAGGATAATAGTTTAACATTTTACAGAAGGTATTGCAGGATTCTTGCCATTGATTGAGGTTGAGATTTTGTAATATGTTTATTAGCTTTTCTTTGTCTTGCTGGGTAGCTATAAATTCTTCATTGAAGATGAAAGCATCAATGAAGCTCATTGCCCATTCGTTGGAGGTGCGTTCTGTAGGGATATGGTGTATTTTTTCTATTACGTTGTTTAAAGCATTATCTATTTCTTCTTGTGTGATATTGTTTTTTATACCTTCTATGATAGAAAAGGTGTTTTTGAGTTCTTTTTTGATGTCTTCGGCAGTAATTTCTATTTCGGTGAAACTTAATTGTTGCAAATACCAATAGTTGCTGATAGTTACCTCTTTATTGGCAGCTTTCATTCGGTTTTTGAGAAGGTTAATAACTACTTTTTGTATATAATCTTCTACTATTCCTCTCCAATGGGTAGTGCTGTACTTTTTGGGATAGAGTAGGGTGAGGGTATCTTTTCCTTTTTTTCCTTTTTCGGTGTCTAAAAAATATGGTTTTTCAGTAAAATGAATGCTATTTATTGTAGATATTGCAGGCAGTTCATTTTTGTTTAAAAGAGTTTTAAATGTATTTTCAATGGATTTTACAGTGCTGGAGGTAGCTACATCGCCTACAACTATGAGGGTTGCGTATTGTGGAGTGTAATATTGCTGATAAAAATCTAATAGGTCTTTTTGAGTAATTTTTTGGACTTGTTCTTTGGTTCCTATGGGCAAGCGTGATAAGTGTGGGTCGTAACCTACTTTTATGGGGTTTAGGTCTTTACGAGGTTGGTAGCTAGCGATTTCTTCGGTGATGATGCGGCGTTCTTTTTCTATATTTTCGGGGGTAATAGACATATTATAGAGCCAATCGGCGAGGATATCAATAGTTTTTTGTAGTTGTTCTTCGTTGATGTTAGAAAGACTGATGCTATAGACAGTGCGGTCATCGGTAGTATAGGCGTTGATAGTTTCGCCAAATTTAGCTCCCAAGCTTTCCCAAAAGGCAATGGCTTGGTTGTTGGGGTAGTTCTTAGAGCCATTGAAGGCAAGGTGCTCTATAAAATGAGCTACCCCTTCATTATTTTTATTTTCTTGAGCTGAGCCTACACGTAGGCAGAGACGTATTTCTACTTTATTTTTTGGGGCATTATTGGGCATTACCACATAGGTAAAGCCTGTATGGAGTGTTTTTTTGATAGTGTTTTCGGGAAGTGCGAGGGTTGTAGATTGTGGGTATAGGTGGCTTATGGTGATAAAGAACAAGAGGTATAGATAAAATTGTCGCATTACTATTAAATAAAAACTTCGGCAAAGATATGAAATCTTTGCCGAAGAACCAATAAAATAAGGTTTATCTTTTGCTTAATATGCTAAGGTTTGTCTATTATTGGGCAGTGTATTCTACTTTTACTTGTACATAGCCGTTGCTAAGGGTATGATATACTAAGAACTCGAAGGACATTGTTTTATTTTGGAAGTTGATAGAGCCTTTTGAGGCTTTCCAATTGCCTACTTCGTATTCGTCTGTAAGGATATTATCATTATTTACATAATGCTGAGGGTTGGAAGTACCATCGCTATCGAGGATACTTTGTGCTTCGGTATTGCCGCTGGCAGCTAAATTTTTTAGTCTGTCCCAAGCGGTGTATTCCATTTTGAAAGGAACAACTTTTATGACAGATTCATTATCTGTTTTGGTAACGTTGCCTATGAAGTTGATTTCGCTAACACCATTGACAGGGTTTTTAATCTCAATATTATCTAAGCTGACATTGAAGGTTTCTTGACTGTTTTTATTCCAATTGATAAGCCCCATTACCTTTTGAGGATTGGGTTGCTGGGTGAAATATTCAGTATCTTCAATAGTGTTTTTCTTCAGTAAGAAATACAAAAATTCGGTAAGCCCCATAGGGTTATCGGTCATTTTTAGTACAGCAGATGAAGTGGTAGTGCTACTGCTGAGCCCTATTACGGTTTTTCCATTAAATTCACGAGTAAATTCGGTAGCAAAATCTTGTGTAGAGCCTCCTTCAGAGCTGAAAACAGTAGTTTTAACCTTTATACTTCCTATAAAGGGGTACAAATCGATACCTCTGGCTTTGTAACTATCTAAAAGTGTGCGTTGCGCATCGGTAAGTGCCTCAATAGCAGGGGTAGGTTTTACAACTATATTTAAATCCTCTTTGGCTACGAGTTCTGCAGCACTTTCAAAAGTAATCTTTAATCGTTGTTCTTTGGTGAGAGCAGCGTTGGAGCTGAGTTTCACTTCAAAAGCAACTTCTTTACTATCTTTGGCTATGGTAATGGGGTTTTGAGAAAAAGTTATGAGCGAGGACGGCTGTCCGTTGGCATCTACCGCTTTTAAGGTAAGGTTAGTATTTTGGGTTACAGGGTTGGTAAGGGTTACTTTGGCATCAATTTTTTGGTTGATTTCTCCAATTGTCAGGGTTTTATCGCCTTGTGCCGTGATATACACTTGGTTTTTACCTGAATATTGGTTGCTGTTGTCATCTTTAGAACAGCTAATAATACTGAGTGCAGTGAGTGCTACTGCGCATAAATTACTAATGAATTTCATATAAAGAATATTTAATGTTACAAATTAATTGCCTGCTTCGCCTATATTCCAGCCGTTGTTTTGCAAAATAGCGGTGTTATAGCGTTTTTCGGAAGCAGGGATAGGGAGTGTCCACCGATAATCATCGGCACTTATATTGATACTGCTACCACTAAAGGTGCGTTTGGTAAGGCTGCGGTGGTTGCGTTTGAGGTCGAAAAAACGAAGAGGTTCACCTATAAACTCTTTTTGTTTTTCGCTGAGTAGAAGGTTGAGTAATGTTTCGGTATCGGTGGCTGTAGTTGATAGTGTTGCAGCATTACGCACTCTCATTAATTGGTTGAGAAGTGTGAGCGCATCGTCTTTATTACCCTCTTTTATATAGGCTTCTGCCAATAAAAAGACGATTTGGGCACTTCGGGCAACAGTGTAGTACTGCATTTGCTCGCGCTGTAGTGCTTGCTTGCGGTATTTGCCTAATAAAAAACTATTGGGGGTGTGCGGATTGGGGAGGGTATATACATTTTTGCGCACATTGGTATTGGTATAACTAATCGTGTGGTTGGCTATAGCATAATCACCTAAACTGGTGTTGTATTCCAACGATAAATAGGGGGAGGTGGTTACATTTTTAGTATCTAAGGCAAAAAGCCGTAACGGAGATGCGTTGGCAGACCATATATTGCTTACAGAGGTACTGCTGAAAAGAGTTGCTTGGTACTTATGCAGCAGCGGTTGTGCTAAGGTAATCGCTTTGCTGTGATTGCCTGCCCATAGGGCTAACTCAGCACGGGTGAGTTGTGCTACATCGGGGGTGATATAGTAGGTGTTTTCGTCATTTATAGCTATAATACTCAATAATTGTTCTATAACAGTAACCGATTCATTCAAAGTTAGTCGTGCTTGAATGGGCTTAAAAGTGAAGGAATTTTTAAACAAAATACCATAAGGTTGTACGTTGTGCTGACCAAATGCAGGTGAGAAGATACGCAACAAATCAAAATAACAAAGTGCTTTTAGGTATGTAGCACGCTGCTGAACGAGTTGCAATTCGCGGCGTTGGCTGCTGTTCTGTGGGGTTACATTGGGCAAACGCTCTAAGAGGGCATTGCATTGGGCAATAGTGTTGTACAGCGATTTCCAAATATCTTCGCTGTGGTTAACGAGTTCTCGGTCGTTCCAATTATAGGTATTTTGTAGGTTTACTTCGCGAGCGAGGTACTGAGTAGGGATTAGGTCATCAGAACGCAATACCCAAGTAAGGGCATTACTGTAAGGCTTATAACTGCTATAGGCAGAAGCTAATAGTCGCTGTGCCGAAGTAACCGAAGTAATGGCATTGGGGTCGCTCACTTCGTCTTCAGGAGGCAAATCGAGCGAACAATAAGAGGATATGATCCCTATGATTAGTAATATAAATAGTTGATATGCTTTCATCGGTGCTTTTTTAAAAGGTAATATTTAAATTAAGAGTAATAGTAGGAGGTAAAGGATTGACGATGTTACTTGTTTCGGGGTCGCTATCCTTATAACCCGACCATACAGCGATATTGGCTGTAGTGAGACCAATAGTAGCATAACGTAGCTTGCCTATACTCTGTAACATTTCTTTGCTGAGCTGGTAACGCAAAGAGAGGTTAGAAAAGCGTAGGAAGCTAGTACTCATTAAGTTTTTGTTGTTAGGCTGACTTAAATTTTCAATAGCAGAGGCAGAATGGAATGGGGTAGGGTAGCGCTTATTTTCATCGCCTACTTGCCACCACATATCAGTAAGTTGTGCTTTAGCAGCATTATAGCGCGCGGTGTCAGTATTACGTATGTATTTGCTTGAATAGCTTCGTTTACCGCCAATAGTGTAATAAAAATCAGCAGTAAGTTCCCATTTTTTATAACTAAAATAAAGGTTACAACTTCCACTAAAGGGAGGTGATGCCATTCCTAAATAAATATAATCATCTGCAGAAAGCGCAGTATTAGCATCTACTTGTCGCCCATCGGCAGTGATAAATTCGGGCAAACCCGTAATAGGGTTGATACCCGTAGAATTAAGTCCGTAGAGTGCATCAGTAGATTTGCCTAACTGATATTCGGGTATTTTTTGTTCCGCAGAAGTATAGATGCGGTCTTTTCCGTATAGGTTAGTAACTTTATTTTGGTTGTAAGATATATTGCCACCCCAGCTGATGTAGTAGTCTTCATTAGAATAAATGGGTTGTCGTATACTTACTTCAAAACCTTTATTTTCTAATATCCCTACATTTTGCATTTGTAGGTCAAAGCCTGCAGACGAGGGAATGGGAATGCTTAACAAGGCATCTTTGGTAATGCGTTTGTAGATAGAGAATTGCAGGTTGGTTTTGAGAATAGTAGCAGAGAGCCCAAGGTCAGTAATTTGGTTTTGTTCAGCTTTTAAATCTTTATTGGGCAGCGAATTGATGGTCATAATGCGCGTGTCGGCATAGTTTTCAGCTAAATATTTAAAAGTAGCAGTAATAAGTGAAGGCGAAATGGCTTGTGCATTGGCAGTATGCCCATAAGAAGCACGCAAATCGAGGTCATTTATCCACTGAGAGTCTTGCAAGAAAGGATATTGCTTAAAGTTGATACTTGCACCTATAGCCCAAGCACTATTCCAACGTTTTTCTTTAGGCAAGATTGAAGAGGCATCTAATTTATAAGTACCGAAAAGGTTGTAAATATTATTATAGGTATAGGCAGTGAGCACTCCGAAACCGAGATTGCGGTCGGTTTGTTTACGTCCACCTATAGTGGGTTTTCCTGCCCCAGTAAGTGAATTGTCAATAGCAGCTACCGAGCGTATTTTACCATATAGTCCGTGCCCAATTACTGAAAGATTGTCGGTAATAGTAGTGTAGTTATCGGCGTTTGCGCCTAAGGTAAAATCGTGTTTTCCTATTGTCTTTTGATAGTTTATGCGTGTGTTTGCGGTGATATTAGTGAGTGTATTACGCGATTGGTAGAGTGTCCCCAAAGCATTTTGAGCACGCCCAGATCGTTGCTCAGAATAAGCTGTTTCAGGAGTTATTTGGAGGTCATCAGCTAATGAATAGTCTAAGCCAGCTACAGCTGAAATATCTAAAGAAGGGGTAATTTTCCAATTGAAGCTGAGAGAAGCACCTATATTTTTAGTAGTTTTTTCACCACTGAACTGATTGAAAAGGTCTGCATAACTTCTATCGGGGTAGGAGTAAAGCCGCTGAAAATTAGTAGTTTCGTAAGGATTGAGGTTATAGATGAGTTCTTCGGTAGAGAAGTGAGCACCATTGGGTGTATTGAGTTTAGCATAAGCACCATTCATAGAAAGTGTAGCTACAGCATTTTTAGTGATATTTTGGTCGATAGCAAAGCGAGAAGAGAGGCGTTGTAGCCCGTTGCCTTTTATTTGTCCATCTTGCTGTAGATAACCTAATGAGAAATAGTAATTGTTATTATCATTTCCATTTTGGAAGCTGAGGTCGTGTTTTTGGAAAACTTGCAAGTTGGTCAGCTCTTTGTGCCAATCGGTATTGATACGGCGCAATGAATCTAACTTACGTTGCCCTTCGGCTAAACGTAAAGGAAGCTCACTACCTGAATATCTGCGGTTTATATACTCTTCGCTGTACAGATAACCAGGGGTTTCTTCTTTTTTTAGGAGGCGTTCCAAAGCTAATTTTTCAGTACTATTCATCAATTGTACTTTTAGGGGCGAGGGCATCGTAAAGCCTGTTTGCATATGATAGCTAAAAGTTTTTTCACCCCCGCGTTTTGAGGTGATTTCTATAACACCATTAGAAGCCTTGATACCATAAAGAGCTGTAGCTACGGCATCTTTTAGCACTTTCATTTCTTTGATGTCTTCAGGATTGAGATAATAGAAAGTTTCAGCAGAAATCATTTTGCCATCTAAGATAAAGAGCGGCTGGTTAGCATCATCACCTTTGCGGAGCGATGAGTTGCCTCGTATTCGAATTTCGGGTTTAGAACCTAATTCACCACGATTGATAATACGCATACCAGGGGTTTTACCTTGTAATGCTAAGGCTAAGCTTGCTACAGGAGTATTTTTGAGGTCTTTTATTGCTATAGTTTCTACATTTCCAGTTTTGGAACGCGCATCAATTTCATTAATATTCTGCTTGGCAACGAGTTGTACACCTTCTAACACCATAGTATCATCTTCCATTTGTATTTTGAAGGTTGTATCTCCCTGAAAAGGGTGTTTTACAGTTTTCATTCCCATAAAACTGAAGATAAGAGTACCTTTTGGTTGCGATGTATATAAAAAGAACTCACCTTTATCATTGGTGATTATTCCTTGTAAAGTACCTACTATTTGTGCGGTAGCACCAGCTAATGGCAGTCCATCAGCATCGGTTACTATTCCCCTTAGATTGTAATGATTTTGTGCAACTGCCTGAAAGAAAGACAGCAATATAAACGCCCGTACAAAGTATTTCATAAATGTATTCTTCTTTACGGGTACAAAGATAGTATTTTTATCTTATCTAAATAGCAAAATTAAGAAATATTTTTTCTGAAGTCTATTTCTCTTATGAAAGAGGGGCGAGTATTACTTCAAGCCCTTCCAATTCAGGAGTTATAGGTATTTGGCAGCCTAATCGGCTATTAGGTTTTACGTGAGAGGCTTCAAAAAGCATAGCTTGCTCCTCTTCACCCATTTCGGGAAGTTTTACCTCATTTTCATTTTGTACATAACACTGACACGAAGCACACATTGCCATACCCCCGCAGATACCTATTTCGCCATCTTGGGCTATTTCGTAGGCACGCATTACCTCCATCAGGTTCATATTCATATCAGTAGGGGCTTCTATCTCATATAGAAGCCCCTCTCTATCGGTTATTTTTAAATGTATATCACTCATTTAATTATTTGAAGTATTCAATTTTACGTATGCGAGCCACTATAGGTTTACCATCTTCTATCATTAATATTTGTACCCAGTTGCCCATTTTGTCAAAAACATATTCGTATTTGTAGCTAAATTCGGGGGTTGAGTATGCAGTAAGTAAGTTATTTTCAAATACTTTTGTAGAAGCTATTTGTTTGCGACCTTTAATAACTTCTGTTTCGCCCGATTTAGTAAAAGTATAGTTTGTTTCAACATAAAAGTTAGGGTCATCATTAGCCGTACAGATACTTTGGATAAGTTTTCCAGCTTTGTTGTATTTATATGTACAAATAGTCTCTTGCTTAGATTCGTTTAAAAATTTAGCTTTTGAGAGTCGTCCCTCTTTGTCGTATTCATTTTCTGTTTTTAAGAATACATTTTTATCTACTAATTTATCCTCAGTTTCACTTACTTTGTTTAAATTATTGTATTTATACGATTTTTCACGAGTATATTCAGGGCGTATTTTACGTTCCAATATTAAGTTTTTAGACTCATAACGTTGTATATCCTTTTCTAAAGCCGATACACTCGCTACTTTATTCTTCTCAATATTATTTCCGTAATCATCATATTTATAAGTAATAGTAATAAGCCACTCATTAGTAACTGCATCACTCTCATCTATTTTTACAAGCTGGTTCTTCTCATTGTAGAAGTACTGACGATTCACTTTCAGTTCGCCGTCCCCTGTAATAAAAGTAGATAATGATTTAACAACTTTACCATTTTTATCATAGTAAAATTGCATTCCACCAAAAGGTTGGTCTTCAGCATTAAAAGTAATTACCTCAATATTGCGTCCATTATTATCAAAAATGTACGCGATATTAGTTTTAGATGTCTTGGTTACATCTCTTTCAATACCCCATTCTTCTGAATAAGGAAATACATTGTAGGTTTTCCCGTTAAATTTCCTTGTTCCTTGAGGGTTTTCTTCTAATAAGAATGAAAAATCTTCTACTTTTTTTATTTTACCCTTTAGTAGAAGTGTTTTACTGCTAATAGTGTCTATTTGCGCCTGTCCTAAAGCACAACAAAATAAAAAAATACCTGCTAATAGTACATTTATGCTCTTCATTTTTATTTAGTTATTAAATTAGTAGTCTCTTTAATTAGTCAATTGATTTTATTACTGCTTTTTCAGCTTCTTTGCGAGTGCCGTCAAAACCATCAATACCCACTACTGTAGTGTATTTGAGTACATACTTTTTGTTTGGATAGATACGGTTATAGACACTTTGACACATTAGGGTAGCTTCGTGAAAACCACAGAGTATGAGCTTTAATTTACCTGGGTAGGTATTTACATCACCTATAGCATATACACCCTCTATGCAAGTTTGATAATCTAAAGCATTATTTACTTTTACAGCGTTCTTTTCTATCTCAACCCCCCAAGTAGCTATAGGTCCTAATTTAGGAGTAAGCCCGAAAAGAGGTATAAAAGCATCAGCAACAAGTTCCTCTTTATCGCCCCCCTCTTGCTCCAATACTACCTTTTCTAATTGGTTTTCTCCTATGAGACCTACCACTTCATAAGGCGTTTTGAGATTGATTTTTCCTGCAGCTTTTAGGGCTTTTACCTTTTCTACCGAATCTAAAGCACCTCTAAATTCATTGCGCCTATGCACTAAGGTAACTGAGGCAATATTTACTTTCTCAGCTAAATAGATACTCCAATCGAGAGCAGAATCACCTCCCCCTGCTATTACTACGTGTTTGCCAGCATAACTTTCAGGGTTCTTTACAAAATAAGCCACTCCTTTACCCTCGTATTGAGCTATATTTTCAATCTCAGGTTTGCGAGGTTCAAAGGTACCTAATCCACCAGCAATAGCCACAGCTTTGCCTTTTATTTGCGTACCGGCATCAGTGGTAACAATGAAAGTACCATCATCATTTTTAGTGAGAGTCATAGCAGTTTCGCCTAAGGTAAATTCAGGCTGATACTGCTTAATTTGCTCCATTAGGTTGTCTACCAACTCAAGAGCCCCCACACTAGGGTAACCAGGGATATCAAAAATAGGTTTCTTGGGGTATAGCTCTGTCAGCTGTCCGCCCACTTGGGGTAGGGTGTCAATAAGGTGACACTTCAATCGTAGCAATCCTGCCTCGAAAACCGCAAAAAGCCCTGTAGGACCTGCCCCTATGATGATGATGTCTGTCTCTTTCATTATTAAATGATTTTGTGCAAAGGTACAAAATAATTATTAATTAGCAAATTTACCTATTAGCGAATTTGTTCTAACGATTACTCTTTAATGAGTGCTTGTGCTTTTTCGAGAGCTTCGGCTATGCCTTCGGGGTTTTTACCACCCGCTGTAGCAAAGAAAGGCTGTCCACCACCACCACCGTGTATGTATTTGCCTAATTCTCTTACTATTTTGCCTGCATCTAACCCTTTGGCTTGGGCAAGCTCTTTGCCGATATAGCACAATAATAAAGCTTTGCCTTCGTATGCCGAACCAAATAAAACAAACGGATTTTCTACCTCATTGCCTAACTGAAAAGCGAGATCTTTGAGGGTAGTTGTATCTAAATCGAGCTGTTTGATAAGGCATTGTACCCCATTGATAGAAGCAAATTCATTTTTCAGAGATACCTTTAGGTTCTTAGCTTGCTCTTTCTTCAGTAGCTCTAACTCTTTGTGTAGTTGTGCATTCTCTTCTTGTAGGTGTACGATAGCTTTGATAGGATCTTGTGCGTTTTTGAGGGTAGTTTTGATGTTGTCTACTAACTTTTCTTGCTCTGCAAAGTACTTCACAGCCCCTCCGCAAGTGATAGCTTCTATCCTACGGATACCAGCAGCAACAGCTCCTTCTGAAAGAATTTTGAAGAACCATATATCACCAGTATTCTTTACGTGTGTACCTCCACAAAGCTCTCTGCTGTCGCCAAATTGTATCATTCGCACGTGCTCGCCATATTTTTCGCCAAATAGCGCCATAGCTCCCGCTTCTATCGCTTGTTGTATAGGTATATTACGATGCTCTTGTAATGGTATCTTTTCCCAAATACGTCTGTTTACTATGCGTTCTACTTCACTTAATTCCTCATCAGTTAGTTTGGCAAAGTGAGAGAAGTCAAAACGAAGGGTTTCTGGTGATACACGTGACCCTTTTTGCTCTACGTGTGTACCCAATACCTCGCGCAAGGCTTGGTGCAATAGGTGGGTAGCACTATGGTTAGCTTCTGCCAACTGACGTGATAACGGATGTACTTCCGCTTTAAATGGGTCAGTTAGGTTTTCAGGCAAGTGCTCTGCTATATGTATGATAAGGTTGTTTTCCTTTTTAGTGTCTAAGATGTACACCAATTCGCCATTAGCCGACTGTAGCGTACCTTTGTCGCCTACTTGTCCGCCCCCTTCAGCATAGAAAGGTGTGGTGTTGAACACCAATTGGTAGTGTGTACCGTCTTTTTGGCTCTCCACTTTGCGGTATTTCACAAGGCGTACCACAGCCTCTAAGGTATCGTAGCCTATAAATTCTTCTTCTTCGTCATCGCGAAGAACTACCCAATCGCCTGCTTTTACTTGAGCAGCCGCACGCGAACGCTCTTTTTGCTTTTGTAGGTTCTCTTCAAAGCCTGCCTCGTCTAAAGTCAATCCTTTTTCAGAAAGTATAAGAGCAGTTAAATCTTTAGGGAATCCGTAAGTGTCGTATAGTTCAAAAGCCTTAGCACCCGATAACTGTTTATTGGTAGCATTTTGTATCATCACATCCAGCATCAGCAATCCTTGTTCGAGTGTGCGCAAGAAAGAGTTTTCCTCTTCTTTTATCACACTCATAATGATAAACGCTTGTTTCTCCAATTCGGGGAAAGTACCGCCCATTTGTTTCACAAGTGTTTCTACCAATTTATAGATAAAAGGTTCTTTTTGATTTAGGAAAGTGAAACCATAGCGGATAGCACGGCGCAGAATACGGCGTATTACATAACCAGCTCCGTTATTAGAAGGCAACTGCCCGTCTGCTATAGCAAAAGCTACCGCCCTTATATGGTCTGAAATCACACGAATAGCAATGTTTATCTGCTCTTGTTCGGTAGTTACATTGCTGCCTGTATAATATTTGCTTTTGGTAATCTCTTCTACTTTCTGAATTAGCGGAGTAAATACATCAGTGTCATAGTTTGATTGCTTTTTCTGCAATACCATACAGAGGCGTTCAAAGCCCATACCTGTATCCACGTTTTTAGAAGGAAGTTTCTCGAGGCTGCCATCAGCTTTGCGGTTGAACTCCATAAATACGTTGTTCCAAATCTCAATCACTTGAGGATGATCGTTATTGACAAGGTCTCGCCCCGCTATTTTGGCTTTTTCTTCATCAGAACGAATATCTACGTGTATTTCGGTACAAGGACCACAAGGACCTTGATCGCCCATTTCCCAGAAGTTATCTTTCTTATTTCCGAGTAAAATATGGTCTTCAGCGATACGTTCTTTCCATATATCGTAAGCTTCTTGGTCGAAAGGCACGCCCTCTTCCTCACTACCTTCAAATACCGTTACGTAAAGGTGTTCTTTTGGTATTTTATATACTTCAGTCAGCAGTTCCCATGCCCAGCTAATGGCTTCTTTTTTGAAGTAGTCGCCAAAAGACCAGTTGCCCAGCATCTCGAACATAGTATGGTGATAGGTGTCTCGCCCTACCTCTTCGAGGTCATTGTGCTTACCCGATACGCGCAAACATTTTTGAGTATCTACCACACGTGTGTGTTTAGGTTTAGCATTGCCGAGGAAAAACTCTTTAAACTGGTTCATACCTGCGTTAGTAAACATCAGGGTAGGGTCGTTTTTAATAACCATAGGAGCAGAAGGGACGATAGTATGCCCTTTGCTCTCAAAGAATTTTAGGAATTGCTGTCTTATTTCTTGTGAAGTCATATATTTCTAATTTAGGGTGAATAAGGTTAATTATTTATTTCAGGCGGCAAAATTACAAAATTAATGCAATACAAACAAACTTTTTAACTGTTGTATTCTTGTATTACAATCATTCATCATCTCATCAATTACTTCTTTAGCAGTCTGAACCTTATCTATTAGTGCCGCTACCTGTCCTATCTCCAATTCTCCTTCAGCCATATCGCCCTCAAACATTCCTCGTTTGGTACGCCTATTGCCCACTAAGGCTTGTAGGTTAGCAACGGTAGCTTGTTGGGTGTTATATAGGTCTTTTACTTGCTGATAAAACCCATTCTTCAGCAAACGTACAGGGGCTAATTCTTTCAGTGTGAGTTCAGTATCTCCTTCGCCTGCAGCAATCACCTTTTTTTTGAAAGCAGGGTGTACAGAGGCTTCGGCAGTGGCTACAAACCGACTCCCTACTTGCACGCCCTCAGCCCCTAAAGCCATAGCTGCCAACATTGCACTACCAGTGGCTATTCCCCCAGCAGCAATTAGCGGAATGTTTAGCACTCGCCGTACCGCAGGGATAAGTACCATTGTAGTCGTTTCCTCACGACCATTATGTCCGCCTGCCTCAAAGCCTTCAGCAACCACAGCATCAACGCCTGCAGCTTGTGCTTTCAGAGCAAACTTACTACTGCTTACCACGTGTGCTACTTTTATACCTTCTTTTTGCAGTAGAGAGGTGTAGGTAGCAGGATTACCAGCCGAAGTAAAAACAATCTTTACCCCTTCGCGTAAAATTACTTCTATAGCTTTGTTCATTTCGGGATACATAATAGGGATATTTACCCCAAAAGGTTTATCAGTAGCCGCTTTGCATTTGCGTATGTGTTCTGTAAGGGTTTCGGGGTGCATAGAGCCAGCCCCCAGCAAGCCCAATCCGCCGGCATTACTTACAGCTGCTGCTAATCGCCAGCCGCTTGCCCATATCATACCCCCTTGAATAATAGGGTATTGAATGCCAAAAAGTTCTGTTATTCTTGTTTTCATTATTTACAATTTAAGATTACCATTCTCATCAAACTCCCAAAAAGGATTATAAGCAACTTCGAATATATAGCCATCAAAGTCTTTAAAGTAACCGCTATACCCTCCCCAAAATACTTTCTGAGCAGGTTTTATAATTGTTGCTCCTGATTCTTCAACCTTAGCTAATACACTATCTACTTCAGCTTCAGATGTAGCATTATAGCTAATAGTCATACCTGCGAAAGCACTAGGCTCATAGGGCAACCCAGTATCTGCTGAAAGTTCCTTTAACGGATAGAGCCCCAACACAATGCCTCCTAAGGGGAAAAGAGCATAATCGTCCATACTTTTATTGGACTTTTGCCAACCTAGCCCCTCATAAAAGCTAAGAGCTTTCTGAAAGTTGCGAACTCCTAAAGTAATTAAGGTTAATTTCTGTCTCATATAAAACCAGCTTTATAGTTCAACTTTTGAAAAAGGTCGTTAATAAGAGCCTCAAAAAGTCATCTTTTTTTTCTATTTATTGCTAAAAAGGGTCGTCTTTTTTACAGACAACCCTTTATTTAACTTATATTTTAATTTACTAATTTTCAAAATTTGTTAATCCATTTAGGCTTTTGAAGTAAGTGATTTGAAGAATACAAACCCAAATCCTAAAGTAAGCATACAATGGAAAGGAAACATACCAAAGTCGTTTAAATGAATTGCACTATACAAACCAAATATAAAGTATAACATTAGTAAAAACTCAATAATCATATTAGGCGATAGCTTTGTATTGATATATTTGTTATTCTTCCAGCTATCACTTAGTGAATTGATATTAAACTTAGGTGTACGTACAAATTCGCTACGTTTGCCAGTATGTCCTTCAAGTACAGCGATAGTATTGTGGAATGAAAATCCTAAAGCCACTGAAAAGAATGTAAAGAACAGCTTTACATACTTTAAAAAGTCATCAAAAGTTCTTCCTTGTAAGTTTCGATAAGTAAACCAATAGCAAATAAACAATATAATTGTACTAGTGATAAAGAAGCTTGTAAGGTGGAATATCCACCCTAAGTGTCCGTAAATGTTCTTAAGGTACAGCATAGGAACACTGAAGATAGCGGTAATAAACACCCATAAGAACATCGAGCTATTCAAAAGGTGCATTACTCCGTGGAACTTCGTTTTCCAGCTAATATTTTTAGCAGCGAGTACTCGGCTTACTGTTTTGCGGAAGTTTTCAGCTCCCCCTTTGTTCCAACGGAACTGTTGTGAGCGTGCTGCTGAGATAACTACAGGTAGTTCAGCAGGTGTTTCTACATTTTCTAAATATTTGAACTTCCAGTTTTTAAGCTGTGCACGATAGCTAAGGTCAAGGTCTTCTGTAAGTGTATCACCTTCCCAGTTACCAGCATCGTAAATACACGCTTTGCGCCAAATGCCCGCAGTACCATTGAAGTTGATGAAATATCCTTTAGAATTACGACCTACTTGCTCCAAGGTGAAGTGTACATCAAGAGCAAGGGCTTGTATTTTAGTAAGAATAGAATAATTACGATTGATATGCCCCCAACGTGTTTGTACCACTCCAATTTCAGGGTCTTTAAAATAGATAACGGTGCGTTTTAGCCAGTCGGGTTGTGGAAGGAAATCAGCATCAAAGATAGCTATAAAATCACCTTTAGCAACAGCCAATCCTTCTTTTAAGGCACCAGCTTTGAAACCCTGACGATTTTCGCGGCGTATATGCTTAATGTCTAAGCCTGTAGCTTGTAAATCTTTAACTATCTGAGCTGTTTCAGCAACAGATTCATCAGTAGAGTCATCAAGTACCTGAATTTCAAGTTTAGTACGAGGATACTCCAATTTTGCAATATTTTCAAGTAGGCGAGGTACTACGTACTTTTCATTGTAAAGTGGCAGCTGAATAGTTACGTAGGGAATCTCTTTAGGGTCAAGTAAATTGAACTTAGGAGACTCATCATTTTGTTTGCGATGTTTCAAGTAGTTGAGTAACAAACTGAACATCGAAATACTGTACAAAAATATCAATATCAGAGCAGTACAATAGATAATGATAATTGTATAATTAATAATTGTTGCCATAATTATTTGAAACTGTTTATTCTGATGCTGCAAAAGTACAGTTTTTTTTGAATTAACCAACTGAAAATGCTAATTATTTTCATAAAAAAAATATAACTATTTGATTATTAGTGGTAAGTTATAAATCTCTTTATAGCCAACATTGCTCAAAATAAGGCATTTAGAACAGAAGCTTCTTTTGCAGCCCATCGCATATCATATACTTCATCGGCGATTGTTTTATCATTAACTATCTGCAACCCTTGAGTTTCGGCTTTGAGGGTTAGCAGGTTGCCAATAGTAGTTTTAGCATTTAGTTTATCAAGTAGTGCTTTTACTGTATCGAGAGAAAGGTCATTGGCTACTTGTCCTTGGAAAGGCAGTTCTAGCCAAATAATCTCTTTAGCTTCTACATCTAAGATACCAAAGAGGAGTCCCTTTTGTAGCGGCTGGGTAATACGTACCTGATGAATGACGGTAGAAGGATCGTAAGCCACTCCTGTGCGCTCGGATACTTTCATCTTGTATTTACTATCCATCCAACCTACTACTAAATTAGGTGATAATGCCCCGTTAGAATAAGCATTGCACACAAAAGTTACGTATTTAGCTTTCTTTTGGCGTAAGGTGTTCGCATCAATATTGATATACTCGGCAGTACCTACTTTATTAGGAATACTACGAATATCACCACTGTGTTGGCAACCCGTAGCGGTAAGCTTGCCAAAAAAGCACATATCACGCTCTTCATCAAAGATGATATGACAAGATAAATCCATATCGAGATGCTGAGCAGGAAGGTCTTTACCCCATTGCATAAAAAGGCGTATCTCGTTGCCCTCTAAAGGGAATTTCGTACCCATTAGGGTTGCATTAAAATCGTGTATAGTAGTACTTCTATCGCCTATAGGTAAAGGGATATGGTATAGCTGTTCATCTATAAATATTGTTTTATGAGGATTCGGTTGTGCAGCGAACTTTCTGCGTATTGCCCACAAGCAAAGCTCTTCTATAGCTGTTTTCATCTGGGCTAATTGCTCTTCGTTATAGCCTATTATCCATTGATTTTTAGGGGCATTTATATAATCGCCCGTAATGATTTTTACAGGGCGTGTACCCTGTGGTGTAAAGTAAAAGTCGGCATAATTATTAAGGGTAAAGAGCAAACGTATAGGTACTTGGTCTATCACCTCTTTAAAGGCGATAATCGTATCATCTGCACCCACCCATAACATAGTAGCGAATAGTGAACGTGCAAACTGAGAAGGGCGTTCTTTTAGATATTCTAAAACAGTATCAGTATCTACATTTAAATAAGCCTGCTGAACCTTGCCTTGCCACACTTCGTATTTCTGATGATAGAAAATATCTAATAGTGTAGCAAGCTTTTCAAATCCTTTTTTCTTGCTGTATTCAGCCAAACGTAAGGCACGGATAAAGCGCACCCACATCTCACGCTTGGGGTGCATTAGCTCACAAGATTTTTCGGTAGAAAGAGGCAAGGCATTGAGCCAGCGTGCCACCCTCATACATTCAATACGCGAGTATTTCAAGCGAAGTTCTTCTTTAGCTTCTTCACTTTTATTTAAAGGATAAACAATATGGCTGTAGTTTTTAGCATTTTTAGCAACAATTGTTTTTGGAGGTATTAGCTGCAAAAATCCTGTCTTTTTATACCACAAATAGCGCAGAATATCAGTAGGGGTACGAAAACAAGCCCCTGCTTCTGCTTCATTCCCTTCGGAAAAAAGATAATTATCAACTACTAAAATGAGTGTTTCTTTCATTTCAATAGTAGTTTCTTTTGCTACTGAAAAATAAGGCAACAAGCGTTTGAGTGAATCTATTTGGGTAGCATCTAAAGCAGTTTTGGAAGCTAATAGATTTTGGTAATAAGTATTAGCCTCTGCATCACGCCAAAGGTCAAGAATTTTGAGTTTGCTACCTTGTTCAGTATGTTCTATCTTTCCTAACTCAAAAGGTGTACCACAGAAAGGGCATCCATTATAACGCCACAAAGGGAAAGTACCATAAGGGATATAATGCCCGCAAGCTAAAAAACGCTCGTGTTTAGGCGTAAAATATTCTCTATTGTAGTTGTCAATACTATTTGCTTCATTATAATCATCGTGATCATACCAATAACAAATATAATCATCATTCTTTATTAAATCAGGAAATTGGTTGTAGAAAGCAGTAATGATATGATCTACGGCACTCTCGCCTGTAGGTACTTCCCAATTTTTGATAAGGGGTGCCCAATTGAGTTTTACATTGAGTATTTGCTTGACAGTGTGCACCACCAATTGGCGATACTCGCTATTGGTACCATTGATAGCGTGCAAGAGGCTTTCGGTAACGCCAAAGCCGTGCTTGCGCAAGGCAGCTACCAATTCCAAGGTTCCTGGTTGTATAGTTCTTTGTGAGACCATACTATCAGGAATATAAAGTGCATTTTGCCTAAGAGCAACTTTTAGTAAAGCGGTTGTTTTTTCCATAGTATAAAATAAAAAAGAAAGGTAATCACGGAAGTAATTCTTACCTAACAGAGAAATGAAGTAACTTCCGTTTGACCTTTCTTTATCAATATGAACACAATCTTTCTTTATTCTTCAGTAGGAGCTTCTACCACTTCAGCGGTTTCGGCTTCTTCATCGTCTTCTTTCATTACTTTAGTAACGGCAGCAATAGAGTCTTTACCTTTGATATTGATAAGTTTTACTCCTTGTGTTGCACGCCCTAATATACGAAGGTCGTCTATAGGCAAGCGTATTGCAATACCCGATTTGTTAATAATCATCAGGTCTTCGCCTGCTAAAACACTCTTGATAGCTACTAAATTACCTGTTTTATCGGTGATAGAAATCGTTTTTACCCCTTTACCACCACGATTCGTGATGCGATATACGGCTTCGTGTGTTTCAGGGTCATCTATATACGAACGCTTTCCATAACCATTTTCAGATACTACCAATACGGTCTCTTCAAGTGGGTTTTCGATAGCAATCATACCTACTACCTCATCGTTTTCAGGGTCTAAATCAATACCGCGTACGCCTTGTGAATTACGTCCTACAGCACGCACTTTGTCTTCAGCAAAACGGATAGCGCGTCCTGATTTTACTGCCAACATCAGCTGGCTGTTGCCCGAAGTAAGTTTTGCTTCTATGAGCTCATCACCTTCTTTTATAGTAATTGCATTGATACCATTTTGGCGAGGGCGTGAGTATTCTACCAACAAAGTCTTTTTAACAATTCCCTGTTTAGTAGCCATAATCAGGTAGTTGTTATTGATGTATTCTTCGTCTTTAAGATTTTGAACGCTTACAAAAGCTTTAATTTTATCATCTTGTTCAATGTTGATAAGGTTTTGAATAGCGCGTCCTTTGGCTGTTTTGCTACCTTCGGGTATTTCGTATACTCGCAGCCAGAAACATTTTCCTTTTTGAGTAAAGAACAACATATACTGGTGGTTGGAGCTTACGAATAGGTGTTCTAAGAAATCTTGGTCGCGGGTAGTAGAAGCTTTTTGTCCTACTCCTCCACGGCTTTGGGTTTTGTATTCGCTCAATAGAGTGCGTTTGATATAGCCAGCGTGCGAGATAGTAATCACCACTTTATCATCGGGTATCATATCTTCTACGCTAAATTCGCCTCCTGCATATTCAATTACAGAGCGGCGTTCATCGCCATATTTTTCTTTTATTTCAAGAAGTTCTTGTTTGATAATCTCTACGCGGCGTTCTTTGCGAGCTAATATATCCTCAAGGTCTTGTATTTCGAGTAATTTTTGTTCGTACTCTTCTTTGGTTTGCAAAATCAGCGCTTTATTAATGCGGCGTAGTGCTAATGCCAAAATAGCTTCAGCTTGTATGTCAGTAAGGTCGAATTCTGCGATTAAATCCTCTTTAGGCTTGTCGTGAAAACGGATAATTTCAATAGCTTTATCCATAGTGTCTTCAGTAGCCATTACCTTCATAAATCCTTCCAAGATGTGGATACGCTCTTTGGCTTTTCGCAGTTCAAAGTCGGTGCGGCGATATACCACTTCGTGGCGGTGTTCTACAAAGTGATGGATAAGGTCTTTGAGGTTTAGCAACTCTGGGCGACCTTTTACTAAGGCGATGTTATTCACACTGAAGGAGGTTTGCAACTCAGTGTGTTTAAACAAGTTGTTGAGTACAATATTAGGCACAGCATCGCGTTTTAAAATATAAACAATACGCATTTTACCACGAGCAGACTCATCGCGTACATCGGAGATGCCTTCGAGTTTACCTTCCTTGACAAGGTCGGCGGTTTTCTTTATAAGTTCGGCAGTATTTACCTGATAAGGCACTTCAGAAACTACGATACATTCTTTGCCTCTTACCTCTTGGAACTCAGCTTTGGCACGGACGATAATACGCCCGCGTCCTGTTTTGAAAGCCTCTTTTACACCTTCATAGCCGTAGATAATACCACCTGTAGGGAAGTCAGGGGCTTTGATATATTTGATAAGTTCGTCAATTTCAATGTCATTATTATCAATATAAGCGATAGTACCATCTATCACTTCGCTAAGGTTATGAGGTGCCATATTAGTAGCCATACCTACGGCGATACCTGCAGAGCCATTTACCAAAAGGTTGGGGATGCGAGTGGGTAGTACAGTAGGTTCTTGTAGGGTATCGTCAAAATTAAGCTGATGGTCGACAGTTTCTTTTTCTATGTCGGAGAGCATTTCTTCGGAGATTTTGCGCATACGAGCTTCGGTATAACGCATTGCAGCAGGCGAATCGCCTCCCATAGAGCCAAAGTTACCTTGCCCATCAACGAGCATATAGCGCAAGCTCCAATCTTGAGCCATACGCACCATAGTATCGTATACAGCTGTATCGCCGTGAGGGTGGTATTTACCGAGTACTTCCCCTACGATTCTGGCAGATTTTTTATAAGAGCGGTTGCTAAGCACGCCTAATTCGTACATACCAAATAACACGCGGCGGTGCACAGGTTTTAGTCCATCGCGCACATCGGGTAAGGCACGTGAAACGATTACCGACATTGAATAATCAATGTAAGCGGATTTCATCTCTTCACTGATATCAACAGGAATGAGTTTTTCTCCTTCAGTCATCATATTTTATATTAAGTAAGATATGTGTTTTTTAATTTTAATAGCGGGCAAAGATACAATATTTTTTTGAATTATAGCTGTTTTTACCAAAAAGTTTTATATTGTTTAATCATAATTCAAAAAAACAATGTTTATCCTTCGTAACATACTCGGCTGCGCCAGCTCGCCGACTTTCCTTCGCTTAACCTTCGCTCAACCTATAGCTAAAAAATAATCATTAAACGTTAATCATTAAACATTATTTTACTATCTTTGCCCTCAAATTATTTTTTAAAATAGTATTATGAGAAATTATAAAGATTTTATATCGATTGTTTTTGATAAAAAGCAGGTGCATATACCTTCTGAAGATAAGAAAAACATAACTGAAAGCTACGATTTTCTGAAAAGTTTTGCCCAAAATAAAATTATTTATGGTGTAAATACGGGATTTGGGCCTATGGCACAATATCGTATTGCTGAAGAAGACCAGCTACAATTGCAATATAACCTCATTCGTAGTCATTCTGCTGGTAGTGGTGATTATTTTGATGAAGAAACGGTACGTGCCGCTATATTATGTAGGCTCAATAGTCTGTCTTTAGGTAAATCGGGGGTGCATATAGAAGCAATACAGCTGATGTGCGACCTGCTTAATCATCAAATTACGCCTTTAATTTTTAAACACGGTGGGGTAGGGGCAAGTGGTGATTTGGTGCAATTGGCGCATCTTGCCTTAGTACTCATAGGCGAAGGTGAGGTTTTTTACCAAGGCAAACGGCGCCCTACAGCTGATGTTTTTGCCCAAGTGGGGCTTAAACCTCTACAGATACATTTGCGTGAGGGGCTTTCTTTGATGAACGGTACTTCGGTGATGACGGGCTTGGCAGGTGTGAATTTACATTACGCTCACAAGCTATTGCTATGGGCAGTGAAGTTTAGCACTGCTATCAATGAGTTGGTACAAAGTTATGACGATCATTTTTCTGCAGAGCTAAACAATGCTAAACAACATAACGGACAGAAAGAAATTGCTAACTTGATGCGTACCTTTTTGACTGATAGTAAGCGTACTCGTAAGCGCGCCGATCACCTTTATACGGGAGAACACCAAGAAACAGTTTTTAAAGAAAAAGTACAAGAATATTACTCATTGCGCTGTGTGCCACAGATATTGGGAGCAGTATACGACACTATTGCCCATACCCAACGCATAGTAGAAGAGGAGCTAAATTCGGCAAACGATAACCCTATAATAGATGTTCCCTCGCAACAAGTATATCATGGAGGAAACTTTCACGGCGACTATATATCGCTTGAAATGGACAAGCTGAAAATAGTGATTACACGTATTACAATGCTTGCTGAACGCCAACTGAACTATCTTTTGAACCCTAAAATTAATGAACTATTACCTCCTTTTGTGAATGCAGGTAAATTAGGTTTTAACTTTGGTATGCAAGGGGTGCAATTTACGGCGACTTCTACTACTGCTGAAAACCAAACTCTATCTAATCCAATGTATGTGCATAGTATTCCTAACAATAATGATAATCAGGATATTGTAAGTATGGGAACCAATGCTGCTACGCTTACTCATAAGGTAATAAACAATGCTTTTGAGGTATTAGCTATTGAAGCTATTACTATTGCACAAGCTATTGATATACTAGGATGTTACGATGAGCTTTCGGCAACTACACGAGCTTGGTATGACCTATTGCGCCAGCAAGTACCTTTCTTGAAAGACGATAAGGTAATGTATCCTTACTTGGAAAAAACAAAAACAATGTTGCGAGCTGCACAAGTACAATCTTAACGACTAAACACTAACAACTAAGGACTAATTTTATAACAACAAATACAATGAAGAGACTATTAATTTTATTGAGTATTGGCTTGGTAGCTATGGGCTATGGGCAGCAGAAGATGAAATTTAGTCAGCCGCAAATGCCGCTGGCTACAGACAAAGAGAATGTGCTAACTACCTTTGTTTTGCCTATTGAAAAGGGGACAACACTGCAACAGCTTACCCTTTCGTTTAAATCGAAAAAGCGATTGCTAGATTTGGCACAAGTAGCGGTGTATGTAGGAACCCGCGATAAAAAGGAAAATGCTACTTTATTTGCCAAAACACAAAAGCTATCACACAAAGTAGTGCTGAAAGGGGATTACAAACTTTTAGCAAAAGATAGCTTACACGTTTGGATTACAGCGCATACTATAGCAAAGCCCGAATTGCTAAACAAGGTGCTGCTCACTGGCGTAGAAGCTAAAACTTCGGCTACTAATTTTAGGCTTCGCAATACGAGCAAAGAAGGGCAACGTTTTGCTATTACTTTGCGAAAACCGAAGCAAGACGGGGTAGCGTGTTATCGCATACCGGGTTTGGTTACGACACCTAAAGGTACGCTTATCGCTATTTACGACAACCGGTATAACAATTGTAAAGATTTGCAAGAGGATATCAATATAGGAATGAGCCGTAGCACTGATGGTGGACACACGTGGGAACCAATGAAAGAGATTGTGGATATGGGACGCTGGGGTAACTTGCCCGAAGAGCTGAATGGTGTGGGCGATGCTGCGGTGCTGGTAGATGAACAAAAAAATACTATATGGGTAATATGCCTATGGCAACACGGCTTGGATACTAAAACCTATAGCTGGTGGGGGTCTAAACAAGGATTATCACCTGAAGAAACAGGGCAGTTATTGGTAGTGAAAAGCGAAGATGACGGACTAACGTGGAGCAAGCCGGTAAACATTACTAGCCAAGTAAAAAGACCAGAATGGCGCTTGTTTTTTCAAGGTCCGGGAAGTGGTATTATGATGAAAGATGGTACTTTGGTATTTGCGGGTCAGTTTAAAGATGAAAACCAAGTGCCTCATTCTACTATTATTTACAGCAAAGACCACGGAGCTACTTGGCAGGTAGGTACAGGGGCTAAAACACATACTACCGAAGCACAAGTAGTAGAGCTTGAAGATGGTAGCCTAATGCTAAATATGCGCGATGATAGAAATAGAACTAACTATGAGCTATCGGACGATTATCACGGCAGGTCGGTAGCTATTACTACAGATATGGGCGCTACTTGGAAAGAACACCCTACTTCGCGCTTAGGCTTGGTAGAGCCTAATTGTATGGCAAGCATTATTCGTTACAGAGGCAAAGGGGGTAAACCTTATTTGTTATTTTCTAATCCGGCAAATGCCACTCAGCGCACCGACTTGAGTATTAAGGTGAGCGATGACGAAGGCAAGAGCTGGGATAAACTGCCACAAACAGTGCTTTACGAAGCTGCGGGCTTGGGCTATTCTTGCCTTACGGTAGTAGATAAGAAGACGATAGCGATACTTTATGAAGGAGCTGATGGGGAGCTTTATTTTCAGAAAATACCTGTGAAACAGCTTCTTAAAAAGAGAAAATAAAGTATTATGAAAATTAAAAAAACGTTATATTGCAAAAAAGATTTGTTTTATAAATAAAAAGTAAGTAATTTTGCGGCAACTAAATTCTCTTTTTAAAAAAATGGACTTCCAAAATAAGATAATTACAGAAGGACTCACCTATGATGATGTGCTTCTGATACCCAATTATTCAGAGGTATTGCCTCGTGAGGTAGCAATAACTACTCGTTTTACTCGTAATATTACACTAAATGTGCCTATTATATCGGCAGCTATGGATACGGTTACCGAAGCAGCTATGGCTATAGCAATGGCACGCGAAGGGGGTATAGGTGTGCTTCATAAAAATATGACAATTGAGGAGCAGGCAAAGCAAATAAGGAAAGTAAAGCGTGCTGAAAGTGGTATGATTATAGACCCTGTAACGCTCTCGCTTGATGCCAAAGTAGCTGATGCTAAACGTTGTATGAAAGAAAATAGCATAGGAGGTATCCCGATAGTAGATGCTGATGGCACGCTTAAAGGAATTGTAACAAACCGAGATTTGCGATTTGAACAAGATGGAGCTCGCCCGATAGTGGAAGTGATGACCTCTAAGAACTTGGTGATAGCCAATGAGGGTACTTCAATGAAAGAGGCTGAAAAAATATTACAACGCAGCAAAGTAGAGAAACTTCCTGTTGTAGATAAAAACTACAAACTGATAGGGCTTATTACCTTCCGCGATATTGCTAATTTGCAAGAGAAATCGATGTCTAACAAAGATAGCTATGGTCGTTTGCGCGTGGCTGCGGCTTTGGGGGTTACAGCAGATGTAGTAGAGCGTTCGTCAGCTTTAGTGCAAGCAGGAGTGGATGCTGTAGTGATTGATACAGCACACGGACATACCAAAGGAGTGGTACAAGCACTTAAAGCCGTGAAGAGTCAGCACCCTGATTTGGATGTAGTAGTAGGTAATATAGCTACAGCCGAAGCGGCTCTTTATCTTGCAGAGAGTGGTGCTGATGCGGTGAAAGTGGGTATAGGACCTGGCTCTATATGCACAACTAGAGTAGTAGCAGGGGTAGGTTTTCCGCAGTTTTCGGCAGTACTGAATGTAGCTGCCGCACTGAAAGGTAAAGGCGTGCCTGTGATAGCTGATGGAGGTATTCGCTATACAGGTGATATAGTGAAAGCAATTGCAGCAGGTGCTGATAGTGTGATGCTTGGTTCGTTGTTGGCAGGCACTAAAGAATCACCAGGTGAAACAATTATTTTTGAAGGAAGAAAATACAAATCATACCGAGGTATGGGCTCGGTAGAGGCTATGAACCAAGGTAGTAAAGACCGCTATTTTCAAGATGTGGAAGATGATATCAAGAAATTAGTGCCTGAAGGTATTGTGGGGCGTGTGGCTTATAAGGGTGAATTACAAGAAAGTATGCACCAATTTATAGGTGGACTGCGAGCTGGTATGGGATATTGTGGTGCTAAAGATATTGCTACTCTTAAGGAAGTAAGCAGGTTTGTACGCATTACAACTAGTGGTATAGCAGAGAGTCATCCGCATAATATAACGATTACTAAAGAAGCTCCTAATTACTCACGATAGTGGTTGGTTATTATAGAATAGTCGTTAAGATACTATAAATTAGCCAATGTGTTGATTAGCTAAAGCTGATACACACATTGGCTAATTATTTGTTATAACGCTTTGGAATTGGAAACTACTATTAATAGTAATGAGATGTAATTTTACTGATATATTGGCTGATTAATAATTTATTATTATCTTTGCATTCAGATAAAAATATTATTTATAAGAGCTAACATCTAAACACTAATATTTAACATTATGAGTTTCTTAAAAAATCTACTTAATCTGCACCAAGGCGAAGAGAAAAAAGAAAAAGTAATAGAAGATATTCTTAGCAATATCTCTTTTCGCGGTTCCAATCTATGGGTTTTGGCTTGTGCTATTCTTATTGCATCTATCGGACTAAACGTCAATTCTACAGCTGTTATCATCGGGGCGATGCTTATCTCTCCGCTTATGGGGCCTATTGTGGGGGCAGGCTTTGCATTAGCTACCTACGATTTTGACTTATTGAAAAAAACAGGACGCAGTTTGCTTATCGCTACGGTAGTGAGCCTTATAGTATCGTTTATCTACTTTTATATCAGTCCGTTTAAGGATGTGCAGTCAGAGCTTTTGGCTCGTACCTCGCCTACTATTTACGATGTGCTCATCGCTTTTGTGGGTGGGTTGGTAGGTGCTATCTCCCTAACCCGAGAAGACAAAGGGAACCCTATACCAGGGGTGGCCATCGCTACTGCTTTGATGCCTCCGCTCTGTACAGCAGGCTTTGGCTTGGCAACGGGTAATTTTAGTTATTTTTTAGGTGCTTTTTACCTCTATAGTATTAACTGTTTCTTTATTGGTATTGCTACTTTTCTCATTATTAAATACCTGAAATACACCCCTAAGAATACAGGTAATGAGGCACTTAACAAGCGTTTGCGCGTGGTTATCACTACACTAGTAATCCTCATCGTCACTCCCAGCCTCTATTTAGCTTATAGTCTTTTAGAAGAGAAGAAATTCCACGAGAATGTGGCACACTATATCACTGCTGAGTTTGAAAATAGCGGTTATACTATCATTTATAAGAAAATACGCTACAATACGAACCCTAAAAGCATTGAATTAGCGTTTTTGGATAAGAAATTTAGCGATGAAGAGCTGAAAACACTGCAAAGCAACCTTAAAAACTTCAATCTACTCAATACAAAGCTTATTGTACGACAAAAAGAATCGGAAATAGACAAAGAAATACTATCGGAAATCAACAAAAACAAGTCGTCGCTCTCTAGTAAAGATGTGATGATAAAGAACCTAACTGACGAACTGGAAAAATACAAGCCTACTGATGCTACTTTTGCTAAAGAAATGCAGGTATTATTCCCAAGCATAGACGATTTTTATTTTGGCAAGCTGAACCACTTGTCTAATAAAGATTCTCTACAAACGGCTACTGTACTGCTCTACACCCTGAAAAAAGATACTATAAAGGGCAAAGAAGTAGCTAAAGAAATAGATGCCGCGCGATTGCAACAATGGCTTGCTGAGAAATTTGGCGAGAAGAAAGTGATTTGCCGATTAGCAAATTAGGTCGTAGCACGACAAGCAATAACAAAACTCCTCGTGGTGCGAGCCGCACAGGCAGTAACCACGGGGAGTTTTTTTGCTAATTATTACTATCTTCGTAGTTTGAAAAACGGAACCGTTACAAGTTGTAACAGTTTGAAATTAGAAGCTGCTGACGGCAAAATACGTCTTACGAATGATTATCTTGGTATAGTTATGTGGATTAATGATTGCAGACAAATCATAAAGGTTGAGTAGTATTTTTTTAATAATTTTATTTCTCACCCCTTGCATATTATAAAAAAATCATTACCTTTGCAGTGAATTTAAAAACTCATTTAAACACTATTTAAAAGAAACAGAAAAAACAACTACATAAAGACATAAATTAGCGTTTCGCTTTACAATTTTCCTCCTTATAGAAAACGACCATTTTTTAGTACTAGGAAAAGTGAAGTGGAAATGCCTACGTTATAAGCGTGGGCATTCCTTTTTACTTTAGTACAAAGCCTTTGGTCGGGCTCTATAAGGAAAGTAGTAAGGAATGTGCCCGCGTTTTTTTATGTACTTATGTGAACGATAAGGCGGAAACCGAAAAGCCTGTAAAAGAGTAGGAATGACAAACTAATTTTTTTAACAAACAAATGAAAAAAGTAATTTTAATAGCAGTAACAGTGCTGGTTGCACTGACTGTTAGCAATTGCGGGAAAGGAACTGAAAAAGTAATTGAACGTGTAGAAGTTCAGAAGGGTAGTCAAATTCTTTCAGGGAATGGTATTCCAGCAACTTCGTTAGGAAGTATAGGCGACTATTATCTCAACAAAACTACAATAGAACTCTACGGGCCTAAAACAAGTGAAGGCTGGGGAAATGCCATAGGATTAAAAGGAACTCAGGGTGAAAAAGGAAAAGATGGTACTAATGGTAGCAACGGAAGTAATGGTTCTAATGGAGCAAACGGTTCTAACGGAAAAGATGGGGCAACTATTTTATCAGGTACTACAGCTCCTACTACTTCACTAGGAAAAGTAGGTGATTGGTACATTGACACCCAAAACAAACGTCTATACGGACCTAAAGCAGAAAGTGGTTGGGGTAATGGAATTAGCTTGATAAGTGGTGCTACACAAAAAACTGATTTTTTACTAAGTGACGATAGTACAATACTCTTGCAATGGAGAAATAAAAATTCTACAAGTATTGATATGACAGCTATCCCTGAATTGGCTAATGTTACTAAAATAGGAAACAGAGCTTTTTATGGTTGTGAAGATTTATCTTCAATTAAACTTACTGAAAAAATAACTACTATAGGGCATTCAGCATTTGAAAATAGTAGTATAGAAGAAATTCGTTTCCCTAAAAATGTTATTTCAATTGGTCGTAGTGTTTTTGAAGATACAAATATTAAAAATATTTACATAGAAGCTACTACTCCTCCTATACTTTACAATGGAAAATATAGCACTAATCCTTATTTGGGAAAGATAAATTTACAGAATGTGTATGTTCCTGCAAGTAGTTTAAACGTTTATAAGAATAATGTTCAATGGAAGAAACTTACTGATATAACAAAATATGATCATAATACTCATCAAGAAGTAGTAATAGGAACTATACTAAAAACATTGCCTTAATTAAATAAAAAACTATGAATAAATGGAATGACTTGTGCTTTATAGTAAGCACACATCAAAAAAAGAATACTAAAGAAAATATTCTTCAAATAGAGATTGAAAGTTTCTTGGAGAAGTTGGGCTGGTCAAGAAGACAAGGAGAAATCGTTACTCAAAAGCATATCAGTGTAGGGAGTAATCAAACACTAATCCCTGATATTACTATAGAGAGCAATAACAAAGTTCTTTTTGTAGTAGAGCTAAAACACCCTAATGAATCTGTTGAAAAACATAAGAAACAACTTATCTCTTATATGCGACAGCTAAAACTTCGCTTTGGGGTGCTTTTGGGGGATAAATTCCAATTGTACTATGACGACACTACAGAAGACGGCACAGAAGCTCAAAAAGTATTTGAGGCTGCATTCACAGAGAATAATCCAGAAGCTGAAGAACTACTATCTCTACTTACTAAAGAGCAGTTTGGAAAGGATAAACTTCTTGTCTTTGCCCAAAAACAATTGGAGAAAATACAAGAAAGTGAAGTTATGGATGAAATCCGAGAGTATGTGGAGGAACAGCTTTCTCATTTGCAAGATAAACTATACAAAGAACTACAAGAGGAATATGATTCTAAACTTGTAAAAAAAGTGTTTGAGCATTTGGATATTGCTATCTCACCCATTGCTGTTGAAGAAGTATCTTTAAACAACCTTGACAATACTTCTGTTGAGAAACTGCCTATTGAGTTTGTTCCTAATGATTTAGAAGCTTTTAAAAAATTACTTTTACAGAAAAAAGTAGCAAAAGTAGAGTGGCACTATAACAACGGAAAAGTAGAACACAAAACTTGGAAAGCATCACGGTTTAAACAAAAATCTTCTTTGTTAGGCAATGTTTATTCACGCCCTGAAGCTAAAAATGGCAAATGGAAAGAATTAGGACTTGCAAAAGTAGTCTACAAAATTGACTAATCTAATCTCTTGATAATACTCCCCATGTGGTATGGTACCTCACGGGGAGTTTTTTCAAAAGCTACAAATTTAGTAGGCTAAGTAAAAAATAATATGTACTTTTGCACATTATACCGTTTAAAGGTAGCCACAGGCTACCTTTGAGTGCAAAAAAGAATACATTATGAATAAAATAACTCATCTGTATCAGCAGTGGAAAGCTTTACAGCCCCTTAGTAAGCGTAAGGAATATTTACTCTCTCAGCGTTTTACTGTAGATTACAACTACAACAGTAACCATATAGAGGGAAATACACTCACTTATGGGCAAACGGAATTGCTGTTGCTCTTTGGAAAAGTAAGTGGTGAAGGAAATATGAAGGACTTTATGGATATGAAAGCCAGTGAGGCAAGTATACAAATGCTTAAAGAAGAGCTTTCTGAACGCAAACCTCTTACTCAACATTTTATCCGTTTGCTACACCAAACCTTATTAAGAGAAGACTATACTGTATACCAAACTTTGCCTGATGGTACTATTAGCAGCTATATAATCCACGCTGGGAGTTATAAAACACGTCCTAATAGTGTGATTACCCGTTATGGCGACCGCTTTGAGTATGCTTCTCCTCAAGAAACTCCTGCCCTGATGACCGACCTTGTAGATTGGTATAACGAGGCTGAGACAGCAGGAAAGCTCTCTGCAGTAGAATTAGCTACTTTATTTCATTATCGCTATATTCGCATACATCCGTTTGAAGATGGTAACGGACGCATAGCACGACTGATGGTCAATTATATTTTAGCTCGCCACGGTTTGCCAATGCTTGTAGTGAGGCATCGCTACAAACAGCAATATTTAGATGCACTCCATCAAGCCGATGTAAGAGTAGGGCTAAGTCCGTCAGAAGGTGCGCAAGCTACTTTGGCGCAAATAGCTCCTTTCTCAGTCTTTTTTAGAAAGTTAGTTGCTACAGAATTGCAGTATATTATAGACTTTGCTACAGAGACCTCTGCTAAGGTATGGTGGTATGACGGACAGCGCATTGTCTTTCGCAGTCCATCAACTGCTATACTGCTTACAGCTATTGAAGAAAACCCGATGATTACTATTGAGCAATTAGCACAAAAGGCAGGTATAACTACCGCAGCAGTAAAGAAACAATTGCAGCAAATGACCCTCAAAGGGTATATACAACGCAAAGAAACTGATGGCTCATTGCGTATCTTTGCTACTACCTCAGTATAATTAGCAAGAGAGCGTTCAGTATGGCAGAAGGAAACTCACTACAAACAGAATGAACTTACCCTTACTTTCTTTGAAAAACATTTATAATAAACTATATGAAACACTTAATTATCTTGTTATTATTCCCGTTCTTAGCAGCGGCACAACCTATTATTAGTTGTACAGATGTAATAAAACCTTATGCTGACTTTGAGAGTCCATTAGCTTTTGAAGAGACTGTGGTAGCCCTTCAAAAAGAGCTAAATAGTAGGGGCATTACCATTTTTGCTACTATTGAACACCACAAAGCGGCTGAGGCAGTAGGCGAAAGTATGCAGCCCGCCACCGTGCTTATAGTAGGCAACCCCAAAGTAGGAACTGCCCTAATGCAGGAAAACCCTCGGTTGGCTATTGAACTCCCTTTGAAAATCCTCATCTATGAGGAGGAAAAAACAGTAAATATACGCTATGAGAAAATTGCTGCCATCGCCGAAAAATACCATATAAAGCAAAACTTCAGCACAGCAGAGAAAATAGATGCAGCAATGCTACAACTGATAAAATCGTCAATTAGCAAATGAGAAAATTAGAGAATTAGCAAATTAGAGAATAAAACTCCCCGTGGTGCAAACTGCCTATGCGGCTCGCATCACGGGGAGTTTTTTTACTATTATTGAGTCTCTCAGGCTATTCTGATTTTGCGCAACCATAAACCTACACCGAGATACAGCAGACAAGGAATAATACCTGAAACGGGCGAAATGAGTATCTCTCTACCTGTTTCAATGAGAATATGCTTATCGTATATCAAACTGTTAATGACAGTATCCTCAATAGCGTGCATCCACACCCCAGCCCATATCGACTTGGTAAGGCGAAAAAGTTCCGTATACATCACCGTCCACGAGGTGCAGCACACTAATGCCATTACGCAAAAAGTAACCTTATCATAAGGGAATACGGCAAATAGCTGTTCTGGCTTTAGAAAATAAAAGAAGTAAGGCCAATGCCACGAGCACCATACTACCCCTACGATGAGATAGAGCCACACATCCTTAATCTTCAAACTGAGCAAACGAGCCGTAAGATAGCCCCGCCACGCCGATTCTTCAAAGAAATTCTTTATAATTTCGGCTAACACAAAAATACCAAAGCCCGCAAGATAGTCCGTCCAACGAATTTGTACTTTTAGCCAGCCCAAAAGCTCCCCTATAAGCAGGGTAACGGAAATCACCGCAGGGTAAATAAGGGTTGCCAGCCCATACCAACGTAGATTTTTTTTGATAAGCGGACGCAACCCTGCATCGCTCCAACCATCACCCATAAAGGCGCGCAACAAGAGCCAAGTAAGCATTGGAGCAACGATAAAAATACCCATTCCGCTAGTACCATTGCTAGTATCGCTAAAATCACCTGTAGTTTCGCCCGTAAGAGCATCTACCCATACGCCTATCCAGCCACAACTGAGAGCTATAAGAATAAAAATACATAAATTTCTAATGGTTCGTGCTTGATTCTTCATCTTTTAAAAATATTTGATTAAATTTGGCGCAAAATTACGGCGGCGCGCATCACTATACAATACTGAATTATAACCATTTTGAAAATGACAGCTGATAAAAGCATAGAGGAAGTAGCACAGGAATACATTCCGCAGATAAAATTTTTAGAAAAAGCAGGGAGTTTTGCGGTGTTTCTATCAGATAGATTTGGGCATTACTATTACGTAACCGAATATGTAACTGAAGATATTGAAGCACCTCAAGAGCTCAATATTGAGAAGTTAGTACACCCCGATGATTTAGAGGTGGTAAGACGAATTGATAAAAAAGTATGGGAGTTTTTGGATACCCTGCCCGAAGAAGAAAAGTTAGCTTACAAATACATCTATGAAATGAGAGTGCTAGATAGAGGGAAGTATGTACGAATGATTTACCAAATGCGCATATTGGCATTCAAAGACGATAATTTTCTTGGAATGGGTATGATAGACCTCGCCCCCGAACAATCGGCAAGCACTTCTGTCCGCTTTCAGATAAAAAACTGCCTTACCGATGAGATTGTACCTTTTGCTATCGAAAGTGCTACCGATGCCCTGCTCACTCCGCGCGAAAGAGAGATACTCGCCCTTGCTAAAGAGGGAATGTTCAGCAAAGAAATATCGGAGAAATTGAACATCAGCATACATACCGTAAACCGCCATCGGCAGAATATCCTTGAAAAACTACAAGTAGATAATATTATTGAAGCAATAAGGTCGTAGCACGGCAAGCTATAAATAAAATTCACTCGGACTTACCTCTAAATTTTGCTGTACAAAAAAAACACTCATTTTATCTATTGATTAAAATTAATTTTGTACTTTTGTTGTGAATTTAAGGAAATGAGATTCTCTTTACTTAGATTCTTGTGTGTCTATATTTATTAACTAAATGGTTTTGTTATGAAAAAAGTAATAAAAAAAGTACTACTTACTATCCTTGTTATTTTCTTACTCTTAACCGTATTGCCCATTGCGTATTTCTTTATTTATGGGTTCTTCCTACGTGGTAATATTAGTGAAGAAAAAGTAAATTACCTTAAAGCTAATAGCATAATATTACCGCCAGAATGCACTATCTCCGATACAACATTATTTGCAGAGGTTAATACGCCTACCGTATTTATGTTTGGTGAGATTCACGGATTTACCAAGACACAGCTTTTTGACGCTCAACTCTTGATGTACTTGAACAAAAAGTTTGGAGTTACTGATTATTTTAATGAATTTTTTACCGAAGATGCTGAACTTCTAAATCAATACCTAAATGCTGACACTCCCGATGAAACGTTATTGAAACAACACTTCAACAATCTTAAAGAGAATATTCCGCAGCGCCAAACGCAGGAGTACCTTGAGAAATGGAAGATACTTTACAACTATAACCAAACACTCCCAAAGGATCAAAAAATACGAGTTTATGGACTTTTAGGTAAACAAGAAGCCTTTAAGCATAATCGTGATAGTGTTATGACGAGTAATTTTGATTTAACTATCAAGCAGTTAGATAGTATAAGTCATACAAAAAGAAACTATTATTGCTCTTTGGGTAGTGGACATATCTATCAGGAAAAATACAATGGAAAAAAATGTTTTGCTGCTCTTCTAAAACAGAAAAATTATACAGTGATTTCTGTAATGCATCGTCCTTTGGATTCAGAAATGTATCTCCCAAAAGGTTTGGGTATGCCAACAAGCCCTAACGAGATGATTTCTTGGGCAAACTGTGATGGGCCTATCTTCTATTTCCCAAATGCAGGAAATTTCAAAGAAGCCTCTGAAAATCCTTCAATAGTGCTTTACAAGCTCAACAGTAAAGATTCTCCTTATGCACACTGTCAAGATGTTATTGGTTTCAAATCACCTATTAGTTTCCTTATGGGAAAGATAACGCCTGAGGAGAGTAAATATACAACTGATTATTTTCAATATGTTTTAGTAACCAGAGGCTGGAAAGGTCCAGAATTACCATAGTAAGCTCCTGTAGCTACAAAAATAAACTCCCTATGTGATACATACACGCGGGGAGCTTTTTTTATTGGCTAATTTTTGAAAATAAGCAAGATAGGAAAAGTCTTTTCAGCAAAACTGCCTTACCTTTGCCCTTGTAAATCAGTAACTCAATATGAAAAACATTACTTACAACGATTACGTTCAACGCATCAATAAGGTAGTTGCTTACATCAACAATCATTTAGATAAGACTTTAGACCTAAAAAAACTCGCTAATGAGGCGGCTTTACAGACTTTCATTTTCACCGTATCTTCAAAGCCCTAAAAGGTGAAGCTATTGGAGGGTATATCACTCGTCTTAGGTTAGAAGCTACTGCCCGCTTGCTGCGGTACACCGCTCTGACAATAGAAGAAATAGCCTTTAATATAGGCTATGAAACCCCTGCTTCGCTCTCTAAAGCCTTTAAGAAACAATACGGCATCAGCCCTACTGAGTATAGAACAAACAAAGACACCTACATAATGAAAAAAGAAATCATCAATCCTGATTTGGCTCTAAAAGCCCCAAAAACAGTAATATTAGAGCCTAAAAACCTTATTTATATAGCCCTTACTGGTGCTTACGGAAGTTTAGACTACGGAAAGGCTTATGAGCAACTATGGGCTGTTATTAAGGCTCAAAAACTCTTCACCAAAGGGATAGAATCTATATGCATATCGTATGACGACCCGAAAATCATTGAAGGCTCTTTGCAACGCTCTGATGTATGTTTGGCTATCCACAAGTCCGCCACCCCACAAGAAGAAGTTAGTTGCAAAACCTTAGCAGGAGGTAAATATGCTGTTTTCTTCTATCAAGGCAGTTACGAAAACCTTTCTCAGGTGTATGATACAGCCGTACGCTGGGTGATAGACCACCAGTACACACTACGCGAAGAGCCTTTCTTTGAAAAATACCTCAACGATGCGCGCCGTACCCCTAAAGAAAAGCTAAAAACAGGGATTTATATTCCTATTAATTAACTGATTAGCTAATAAGACGATAAAACTCCCCGTGTTGCCAGCCGAACAGGCAGTAACACGGGGAGTTTTATTCTCTAACGAATAAGCTTTACTTGGTGTGCTATTAAAGTTTTCATTTGGGTAATAGCGGTTTTGTTGAGTTCGAGCAAACGGTCGGCTTGTGAAAGATCTTGCCTCATCGCGGATATTTCCTTCTTTATTGGGGTGTGTATCTCGCCATTCTATGGAAATCCAAGAGGCAAACTCTATAGCTATATCTTTATGAGCAAAAGTTCCTCCATAACGCCCTGCCTTAGAGACAATACCTATAGCATTAGTAGCTTCTATCCAGCGTTTAGGTGTCAATACGAAACTATTAAGTCCTGCTTGTTTTCTAACCCCCTCGAATTCGAGGGGTTTAAAATTAGGATTGTAAAGAATCTCCCAAAAACCTAATAATTCAACTGTATTTCGGTTTCTTAACCAATTTTGTATAATAGCATCTGTATGCTCTACTTCTTTATAACGTGCTATATCAGTGAGTGATATATAATCATTATTCTCTCTTTCATAAAAGGTAATAGCTACTCCTTGTACATTTATCTTTTTATTCTTCGTCATAATAGAAAAGTTTTGAAAGCACAAAGATAGGAGAAAATTTGAAAAACTACTCTTCTCTGTAATAATTATTTGATAAAAATTCTCTATCTTTGCAGGGTATAAACTAAAAATAAGAATTATAAATGAAAAATATTCAATTAAACAACGGAGTACAAATGCCTCTATTGGGTTATGGTGTATTCCAAGTAGACCCCGAAGAATGTGAGCGTTGCGTAAGCGATGCTATTTCGGTAGGCTACCGAATGATTGACACTGCCCAAATTTACAAAAATGAAGAGGGCGTAGGCAACGCTATTAAGAAAAGTGGTATCAATCGCAAAGAGTTCTTTATCGTTACCAAAGTGTGGGTAAGCAATGCGGGCTACGAAAAGGCAAAAGCCTCTATCGAAACCTCTTTGAGCAAACTACAAACTGATTATATCGATTTGCTACTCGTTCACCAGCCTTTTGGCGACTATTACGGCTCTTATCGCGCTATGGAAGAAGCCTATAAAGAGGGCAAAGTATGCGCTATTGGGGTGAGTAACTTCTATGCTGATAGATACCTTGATTTGGCATACCACTGCGAGATAAAACCTGCTGTAAACCAAATGGAAACACACGTATTCCACCAACAACAAGCCCTCCAAGAGTTAATGACAAAATACGATACTAAACTGATGTCGTGGGGGCCTTTTGCTGAAGGTAGAAACGATTTCTTTGCCAATCCTACTCTTAATGCTATTGGCAAAAAGTATGAGAAAAGTGCTGCTCAAGTAGCTTTGCGCTATCTGTTGCAACGCGATATTATCTGCATTCCTAAGTCGGTACGCAAAGAGCGTATGGAACAAAACCTTAATGTATTCGATTTTCAACTCTCAGCGGAGGATATGAGCCAAATAGCGGCTCTTGACACCAAGCAAACGCTCTTTTCTTCTCACCGAGACCCTAATTTTGTGGAGATGATATGTCAATTAGAATGTTAAGTAACAATAAATAACAAAGTAAAAAAGAATTATTATGAAAGCATTGTACACAGCTGTGGCTACAGCTACTGGAGGTCGCAACAGAAAAGTAACTTCCGATAATGGTGTGTTGAGCCTTGAACTGCGCTCTCCTAAAGCCTTAGGTGGGGCTAATGACGATTATACTAATCCTGAGCAGATTTTTGCTGCGGGCTATGCGGCTTGTTTTGATACTGCCCTGAATTTGGTTATTAAGCAAACTAAAATAACTACTGGCGAGACTTCTGTAACGGCACACGTATCTATAGGAAAGCTGGATAATGGCGGGTTTATTTTTGCAGTAACCTTGCAAGTAAATATCCCTGACGTGTCCCTTGAACAAGCCAGAGAACTTGTAGCTAAAGCCGACCAAGTTTGTCCGTATTCTAATTCTACTCGTGGGAATATAGAAGTAACCTTTGAAATTAGTAACAATTAAGTCGTAGTAAAACAAACAATAAAACTCCCCGTGAGGTATGCGTACCTCACGGGGAGTTTTTATTGCTAAAGGCTAATTCTATTCTAAAAGTAGATTTATCAATTAGCTCATTTGTATTGCTTTGAGAAAGCCTTCGGTGTGTAGGGTATAGAAAAGCAGTTACTACTTTATGATCGCTCACTGCTTCATTGGCAGTAAGATAAGCCAGTTCCTAATTAGCAAACTTATCTAAAATGATAAATACTATTTTTTTCATTGTGCTTATTATTTTAATATCACAAAAATAGTACTATTTTTTAAAATGTGCAAATCCAAAAGTAAAGACAACATCTATCTTTTTTAATAGGGAAGGAACAAAACACCATCTCAAATGTTTGATATTGATAGGATTATTTCAACAAGGAGTTAATTTGTTTTACTAAGTTATTGATGTTTTCTAAATAGTAATCGCAGAGCCATATATTATCAAAAAAACTTAATGCATTTGTATTCTGAGAAGCTCCTATGATTAGTGTATTAAATTTATTTCCTTTCTGTTTTAACATCTGTATTTGAGAAATTAATTGAGCGCTCATATTACCAAAGATGCCATCAGTAATTACTAAAAGGTCAGCATTCTTATAGTCTTGTTCCTCCATTCTACGAACAGTTTCCTTTATAGCCTCAGAAACATCAGTTCCTCCAGAGAATGACATCTGTAAAAAATTCACTAATTTGGGTAGTGAATTTTGAAAATCAGTAAGTTCGAATAACTGATAGGAGGTAGAAAAAGAAATTAACAAGGCTTTTCTTTTTTCTCTATAAGCTATTTTGACAATGGCAAAGGCTATTAATTTTGCAATCTCTTCAGGTTTCCCATGCATAGAACCACTTGTATCAATAGCTAATATAAAAGGCCCTTTATCTTTCTCTACCTCTTTCTGATGTTTGCCTTCAAATGCTTCTGTTTGTTTATAACTCTCTCTGCTGGTAAACTGATAGCTTTGTAGTTTTTTTTCTGAAAACTTTTTATAGAAGATATTTTCAGTTTCTATATCGCTAAACAATGACAGCTCTGTGGGTAGTAAATGATTCAGATCATCACTTTCTGTAATACCTATGAGCTCAGATTTACCTGAATGATTATACTTAAATTGTTGGATAATTTTCCAATTAGTATAGGCTTCTTCTTTATATTCAATTTCTGCTTTCTGATACCTGCCCAAAGCTTCTGCTAAAGCTAATAATTCTTTTTTTTGAGTAAGTAATTCTCCATACTTTCGAAGAAGATTAAAGTTTATTTGCTTCCAGTTTCCTTTGGATAAATCCCACAATCGCCCTAAAGCAGTAGTATCCTCGACAAAAGGAGCTAATAATTCTAAAAGTTCTTTAAGTTTTTCAATTTCTTCATAAAGCGTCTGCAGAAAATCTTTTCTCAGTTTATCTATAACTTTTATCTCTTCTAATGCTTTTTCTATTTCCGCTTCTTGTTCTATTTCTTTAATAAGCTGTTCTTTTAGTATATTTTGTGTTGTTTGATCTATTTCAACTTCTTGATTTTCAATTTCTTTTATTTTTTTATTATAATAGGTTAAATCAAAATCTTTTTTACTATAAGTATTTTTTAAAAAGTTTGTAAAGGTATTTACTTTCCTTTCTTTTAGAAAGTCTTTTATAGAAAGCTTTTTAACTCTTTCAAATAGTTCGTCTTCTTCTTTAGCACTTTCAATATTTTTTTTTCTATCCCTAATTCTAAATTTATTAGAATTTATAGAAGAATCCCATTTGTTTTGAAACTCCTCTTTTAAGAATTTATATTGCTCAATTTTAGCATTTTCTCTAGCCTTTGATGTAGTCTCAAGTAGGTTTCTTTGTTTTTCAATCAAATTTTTAGGCAATTCACTAAAATCATTTTTCTTAACTTTCTCTATCAGCTCCTTGTGGGAAGGAAGTTCTATTTTCTCTGTTTCTGTAGCTATTTTTTCGAGAAGGGCAATAGCTTTTTCAAAGATTTCATCTCTGAGGTGAGGGTGTTTTTCTAAAAGTGTATTAACAGTTTCATCGGCTATAATTTTATTTAAAGAATCTTGGAATTTTCTTTCCATAAATGATTTTTCTATAGGAACTACTTGCCAATTTTTCAAACATTCGGCTATTTGGGAGCGTTCATTCTTATCTGCTATTTTTCCAAAACGAACAAACTTATCTAATACTTCTGATTTAGAGTTTATCATAATCTTCTTTTATTTGAATGATTATAGCTTTTGTTTTTTTACACTCTATAAGAGCTTTATTGACACTTTCTTCTGCTAAGGCAGTAAGTTCTTTGGGTACAAAAAGATTATCTTTTAAGCCTTTTTCATCCTTATTTTTATAGATTTCTATTTCATCTATCACCTCATCTATCTCTGTAAGTAGGTTTTGTACTGTCTTATCCCAATCTGCTATAATTCTCTTATCAGGACGAGAAGTTTCTACAACCTCTTTTGTCTTAGTATCTACTTCTAAATCATACTCAGTATATTTTTCATAATTATGAGCATATAGATCTTTTATAAAGATTTTATTTTCGGACTTTTTAACACGAAACTGTTGTTTAAACCCAAAATAATTTTTACATAAAGTAATTACCTGATCATCGGAGTTTATATTATCAAAATCAGATTTTTCTATCAAAGGATAATTGAATCCTTTAATTTGATAATACTTATCTCTATTTATATCATAAACCTTAGGTACAAAATATTCTACTTTTTTAGTAATTTGAGAGTTATTTTTGATATCTAACTTGAGCTTTTCTATTTGCTCTTCAAAAGCTGTTATATCAAACTTATAGGAATAACCGTGATTCTTAATAGCAACGGTAACAGCTTCTTTTACAAAATCTATTTGTTCTACTTCATCCCAAAGGGTATAAGCTATTAGGAAGCAATCTCCTAAATTGATTTCTTTTCTATCATTTAGAAAAGCTGCTGTTTTTAGAAATTGTACTATTTTTTTCCAACGGCGGTCAGAAATATATATTTTAGCCTTATTTTCTTCTTTTTCATTATACTCGGTTATATTATATCTGATAAAACTAATCACTCTTAAAACCTCATCGGGAATATCTATAGTATTTATCTTAAGTTGGCATTGCTTATATTCTTCTGTACTAAACTTCAAATTTTCATCTATAGTAGTAGCAATATCAATAGTAGTTTTTTTAAGGAAAGCATTGAAATTATTTTCATCAGTAATATTCTCAACAATACATCTGATGATAAACCTATCCCACAATGCTTCTAACCCTTCTCCTTTTGCAGGTAGTTCATTAGAGGCAGAGATAAGTCCTTTGAGAGGAATATCTATTTCTTGTGCGCCATTACGGTATCTTTTTTCATTAATGACTGTTAGTAATGCATTCTGGATAGAAGGGCCTGCTTTCCATATTTCATCTAAGAAAACTATATCGGCAGAGGGGAGATAGTTTTCTACCTTACGCTCATATTTATCTTCGTTTTTAAGTTTTGATATGGCAATAGGTCCGAATATTTCATCAGGAGTACTAAACCTATTCATTAGGTATTCAAATGATTTACCATCTTTAAATATATCTTTTATTCTACGAGAAATAAGGCTTTTAGCAACCCCAGGAGGCCCTAAAAAGAATATACTTTCTCCTGATAGAGCAGCTAATAAAGCTAATTTGATAGCTTCTTCTCTTTCAAACAAATTTTGATTGAGTTGACACAACAATTTGTTAATACGTTCTTTCATTCTTTTATAGGCTAAAATAAGCGCAAAGATAATAAAAAAAAGGTATATACAAATTATTTTTAAGTTTTATATTCTTTGCATTATAAGGTAATCTTGTATTGAGCCTACATTGAAGAGTTTGGTAGTTTAGAGATTATTTTGTATTTTTGTGCTTTGATAAAACGATGGATTATGGCGCGGACAAATGATAATATTATACTACAAAAAGTCTCTGGAAATATAGGAAAACAGGTGGTGCTAAAGCGGGTGCACGGAAAGACGGTCTTATCGAAAATGCCGAAAAAACCTGCTGCCCGCAGTGCCAAGCAGCAGATGTGCGCTCAAGGATTTAAATTAGCGACTGCTTATGCTAAAAGCGTTATGCTAAATCCTGAACTAAAGGCTCTCTACAGTGCAGAAGCTAAACGACGAGGTGTTATCAACGCTGAAGCCCATACAGGTACCCAAAAAGGAGAGCTTATAACCATTGAAGTAAGTGATAATTTTAAAGTTGTTCAGGTGAAAGTAACGATATTGCACGGTGAGAGAACCGTTGAAGAAGGCAATGCCATACTTATCGCTCACATTTGGCAATACGCTACTACCGCCATGAACCCTGCCCTTTTAGGTAGTAAGATAGTAGTTACAGTGCTTGATAGACCCAATAATAGAGTTGTCAAAGAGATTGTTTTATAACAGATTAATGTATCCAATGTTACTTTTGAGCCTAGTTGTATCAACCATTGGCATAAGCACACCACTGAGCAAATTCTATTAGTAACGGAAGGTACAGGTTCGTATCAAGGATTTTGTAGAGATGATATGTCAATTAGAATGTTAGCAAATTATTAAATCATAAATAAAAAAACAGATGACAGCAATGTACACAGCAGTGGCCACCGCAACAGGTGGTCGCAATAGAAAAGTAACTTCCGATAATGGCGTGTTGAGCCTTGAACTGCGCTCTCCTAAAGCCTTAGGGGGAGCTAACGATGATTATACCAATCCTGAGCAGATTTTTGCTGCGGGCTATGCAGCTTGTTTTGATACTGCCCTGAATTTGGTTATTAAACAAACTAAAGTAACTACTGGTGAGACCTCTGTAACAGCACACGTATCTATAGGAAAGCTGGATAATGGCGGGTTTATTTTTGCAGTAACCTTACAAGTAAATATACCCAACGTATCGCTTGAAGAAGCTAAGGAACTTGCAGCAAAAGCCGACCAAGTATGCCCGTATTCTAACTCTACTCGTGGAAATATAGAAGTAACCTTTGAAGTTAGTAATAATTAAGTCGTAGTACGACAAACAATAAAACTCCCCGTGTGGTATGCGTACCTCACGGGGAGTTTTTATTACTAAAGGCTAATTCTATTCTAAAAGTAGATTTATCAATTAGCTCATTTGTATTGCTTTAAGAAAGCCTTCGGTGTGTAGAGTATAGAAAAGCAGTTACTACTTTATGGTCGCTCACGGCTTCATTGGCAGAAAGATAAGCCAGTTCCTAATTAGCAAACTTATCTAAAATGATAAATACTATTTTTTTCATTGTGCTTATTATTTAATTTAACTTTATTGGCTATGGCAGTTTGATTGTACAGCCCTTTCCTATATTGTTCTTTTCGAACCATCCTTGAGGCACTTCAAGAGCATAACGCACGGGTTCCGATGAGTCCACACTCTGATGGCTGAACGGTGTCATATTGCGTGTTTCGCGGATTTCACCACTCGAGTTAATGAACGCAATTGAAAGAGGGGTAGGCGTATTTTTCATCCAAAAGCTTAACTTTTCGTCTCTTTTAAAAATAAAAAACATACCGGTTCCTTCGGGAATATTTTCACGCCCCATATAGCCTTTTGACATCTCTCGTATGGAGCGAGCAAGCTCAACTTTTATAGGAATGGTCTTGCCGTCAAGATTTGTGATGCTCAAGTCTCTCTCTTCAAACTCAAGGGAGAGTGCTGAGCAGGCAGTAAGGACAAGGTAACTCGATAGGACAACTCCTATTAGCAATAGTTTGGCAGATGTAAATATTTTCTTTTTCATTGTGTTTGTTATTAAACTTTAATGATGCAAAAGTAGTGCTAATTTTTAAAATGAGCAAGATTGAAATTTAGCAAATAAATAATTTTAGCTGCTTGCTGATACTTTGATCCTACACTAATCCTACACTAATCCTACACTGATCTTACACTGATCTTACACTGATCTTACACTGATCTTACACTGATCTTACACTGATCTTACACTGAACCTACATCATATACTAAGCTGCGACAGTTCGCTGATTTTCCTATAAAAAAGTTTGGTAGTTTAGGGATTATTTTGTATTTTTGTGCTTTGATAAAACGATGGATTATGGCGCGGACGAATGATAATATTATACTACAAAAAGTCTCTGGGAATATAGGAAAACAAGTGGTGCTAAAGCGGGTGCACGGAAAGACGGTATTATCGAAAATGCCGAAAAAACCTGCTGCCCGCAGTGCCAAGCAGCAGATGTGCGCTCAAGGATTTAAATTAGCGACTGCTTATGCTAAAAGTGTTATGCAAAATCCTGAACTAAAGGCTCTCTACAGTGCGGAAGCTAAACGACGCGGGGTTATCAATGCTTATAATATGGCAGTGTCCGACTATCTCAAAGCTCCTGAAATCAGCCACATCAACGCTGAAGCCTATACAGGTACCCAAAAAGGAGAGCTTATAACCATTGAAGTAAGTGATAATTTTAAGGTTGTTCAGGTGAAAGTAACGATATTGCACGGTGAGAGAACCGTTGAAGAAGGCAATGCTATACTTATCGCTGACATTTGGCAATACGCTACTACCGCCCTGAACCCTACCCTTTTAGGTAGTAAGATAATAGTTACAGTGCTTGATAGACCCAATAATAGAGTTGTCAAAGAGATTGTTTTATAACAGATTAAAGAGAAAAATTGTGGAAACTACCGACTTTTGTGTAACAATATTTTAAGGAAACGCTATATCTTTGCACCGTTAAACAATAATTAAGGTGTCAAAATAATTTCATACATTTACACTCTGAAAATTAATGTATTATGGAATTATTTAAGGGACAAATAAAAGACTTTGATATAACTCAAAAACCGAGTAATGATGGGAAGAATTTTCCTATATTACATAAGGTAATACATCAGGTAAAGTATTGGATACGAGGTATATATTCTTGGGTATCAGAGTTTAATATAGACCGCTATTTAGCGGAATACAATTTTAGAATTAATCGCTCACAGAGCAAAGATACTATCTTTAACAAATTAATGAAAAGAATTGTAGAACGTTCTCCCGTTTCCCAAAGTCAATTAGTATGTAGCTAAATAGATACCTCAATAAAAAATTATATAATGAATTCAAACATATATAGATGTAAATTTTTATTTATTTTTTTTGTATGTGTAACATTATTGTCTTGTGGAGAAAAAATAATTTATGATAAACATTTAAATGTATTAAAAATACAAGAAAATGTAGACAATAAAATTAAAAAGAAGGAAACAGGTATTTTTTCTTATCCAAAATTTGGCTTCTCTTTTTCTTTAAAGAAAGGAAAATTTAATGGTCCTTTTAAAATTATCACACAAAATAATGATACCATTTTGTACATTAATTTTGTAAATGATAAAATTAATGGATATTATCAATTTATAGATTATAGAAAAAAAATAATGTATCCTTATGACTTTATTTTCACTACAAAGTATAATAAATTTATTAAATTCTATGGTAAAGGCTATGTAAGTTCAGAAGAAAAAAAGGAAGGCTATTGGATAGAACCATTAGGAAGAGGGTCATATATAAGTGGTAAAAAAGAAGGATATTGGGAAGAATGGGATATTGAAGGCTATATTTTAAAAAAAGGAATGTATGTAAATAACCAAAAAGAAAAATTATGGAAAGAAGATATTCCCTTTTTCAATATTTACACAGAAGGTATCTATATAAATAACAAAAAAGAGGGTATATGGATAGAAAGAGATAAGGATACCACTTATAAATTGGAATTACTTTATTTAAATGATAGAATAAAAGACACTTTAAATAAGATTCTTCCTTATCCCTGAAATAGGTGAAGAGGTATTGGTGGATTTTGAAGGAGGTAATGCGGAACGTCCTTTTGTGCTGGGGGCACATTATAATGGTGAGGCGAAAAGTGGGACAAATGGGACAGGTAAGACGGGGGGGAATTGTGAATTATGAATTGGAGGCTGTCCGAAAAGTTTTGTTTAAACTTTTAAAGACAGCCTTCTTTTTTAAGATTTTATTTTATATTTTCTAAAATATTCAAGATTTTGGATTCTTAAGCAGCTTGTAAAAGGTAAGAAAATAAAAAAGTTGTATTTTGAGAAGATTTTAGTGTGTTTTTATTAGTTTTTGCTTCCAATTGGGCGGTCTTCTTCCTATTAGACAATAATTTTCTAAAATTATGACCAATTGACATTAGTAAAAATTCCATTTCTACTTTTTCCTTACCTCTATGTGTGAACCGATTAAACTTATTATCACTTTTTAGCTGTCCAAATACTGCTTCAACTTCTATCGGACGCTTTCTACGATGATACTGACCTCTTTCACTGGTTAATAATGCTCTCGCTCGTGATTTTAACTGATTTAATCGATAATTAACCTCTATTCTTCGGTTGCCTTTTGATTTATGACATAAACCTCTAAGCGGACACCCCTCACATCTTTGTGCCTGGTAATAAGCAATTTCTGATTTATATCCATTACTCGATATTCGCTTCCCCTTCCCTACATTTCGTAGTTTTTGCCCCATTGGACATACATAATAATCCTCTTTTAGGTTATAGTACATATTTTGAACTAAAAATGGGTCTTCTTTTTGCTTCTTTTTCTGTTCTATATGAAAAAAACTGAACTTTATATATCCCTTAACACCTTTTCTTTCAAGTATTTCGTAGTTTTCTTCACTGCCATACCCTGCATCAGCACAAACTTCTTTGCTTTGTTTCTGATAATTCTTTTCAAACCCATTTAGATGACTTTCTAATGTAGTAGTATCACTTGGCGTTTGATGGATGCTAACGTGAGTAATGAACTGATTTTCAGTAGATATTTGAGCATTATAAGCTGGCTTTAACTGACCATTTTTCATATGATCATCTTTCATTCGCATAAAAGTAGCATCAGTATCTGTTTTACTATAAGAGTTCCTATCTCCCATTATCTCTAAACTTTTTTCGTATTGTTCTAACTTTGGAAGATATTCATTTTGAAGCTTTTGTAACTCTCTTTCTTGTTTTTTAGTAGGTTCTTTTAGCCTTTTATTGATTTGGGATAATTGCTCTTTAAGTGCTTCTGCATTAATTTCTTTAGGAAGTTCCTTTTTGTTAATTTCTTGATTATCAGATTGTATACTATCTTCTATATCAGAAAGTACTTTATTAATTTTTGCTTCTAACCTTTCCTTGTACTTCTCTACAGAACCTCTCCACACAAAAGTATATTTATTGGCAGCTGACTCTATTTTTGTACCATCAATATACTGAATATCAAGGCTAAGATAACCTTCTTTTACTAAGAGTTTTACAATTTCAGCAAAAAGTTTTTGCAGAGAATCTTTCAGAGTTTTGCCTCTAAAATCATTAATAGTTCTAAAATCAGGAGTTGTACCACCTGCCAAATACATAAGAGGAAGATTCTCTTTAACTGCGAGAGCCATTTTACGGCAAGAATAAATATTAGAAAGGTAGCTATAAAAGATTATTTTTATCATCGTACGAGGATGATACGCAGAACATCCTCCCCCCTTATATTTTTGAAGTATATCTTTTATATCTAATTGATTAACAACCATTTCAACTAGTTTAGCAGGATGGTTCTTATCTATTTTATCAAAAATATTTTCGGGAAAAAGTGTTAAAAATTTGTCAGGTTCAGATTTAAATGATATTTTTGTCATAGTGTTTTTTTAGGAGCCACAAAGATACAAAATTTGTGGTAAAACACCAAATAATAAGAGGCTATCCGATAAAAGATAGCCTCTTTTTTATTCATTACTGATAATCAGCCTTTTAAAACTTTTCGGACAGGCTCAGCGGGGGAAAAGTGGGACAAATGGGACAGGTAAGACGGGGGAAATTGTGAATTATGAATTGGGCACGAGCTACAAGCTCGCGCCAGCGGGGGGGAATATGAGCATTATCACCATTTACATTTAACAGGTTTCGATCATACGTTAATTAAAATTATAGAAGAATGAAGGAAATAATTTTATTTTTATTACTTGCTGCTAATTTTATAGCTTGTAAGCAAAATACAAATTCCATAGATAAAAAAACAGAAAAAGAAGAATTTATTGTAACTAATTCTGAAAAAGAAGAATTTACCGTAACTAATTCTAAAAAAGAAATATCTTTTGATGATTTAGAAGAAGTTTCGTTGCCTTTTTGCTTAAAAAAAGTAGAAAAAGATGTAAGTTATCATTATTATGATGATATAGACTTCTTTTTATCATATTATAAGTTAAAAAAATCGTTAAACAAGGAAGTAAATGCCCTTTTTCATAAAGGTACGATTGATTTTATAACTAATGAAGAAGTTTTGATAGCTTACCCCTATTATCAAGAAAGTGAGGACTCTCCTCCTTTTGCTGTAAAGAAAATACAAATAAATGATTCTATAACTGCCGTTCTATATGGATATATACAAGTAAATGAATATTCACTACCGCGTATAGAGTTGCAAACATTTGATAAACAAGGAAATTATATAGATAGTATAATTCTTTATTATCATCTCGTCAGTGAATGTTCAGCGAATAGATATTTTTGTATAGATAAAAAATTTAAAATAAAAATTCAAACAGATTTTTTTTGTTCAGGAGAATTAGATGAAGGAGAAGATTTTTCTTATCATAGTACTGACATATTTAAAATCACTGAAACAGGAAAGATAGTGAAACAATGAAATTAATTTATCATAGGAAAGAATAATACATTTTCTTACCTTTGCAAACAAATAAAACAAGATAGAACAATGAACAACCTACTCACCCATTATCCTGTGAATTGGATAGACGGAATGAAGCTAAGCAGCAGCCATTTTATCGCTGTGCAGGACTTTGTTACCGATAGCGTTAGAGATGCCATAGCCTTGCAAACCACAGACCTTAACTATGGCTTACAGCCTATGGCTGGTGATTCGGTAAAGATGCACGTGCTGATGGATCACTACAACTGCCTGCAACTAACCCTTGAAGAGTGCCACGCCGTTACTCCTAATGGAATACGCATACAAATCAGTGCCGCACAAGAAGGACAAAGGAGTTGCTCTCTATCAATGGCAATGGAAATTAATAAACTCCGCAATAAAAGAAATATTAAATAGAATAATTAATGAGCAATTATGAGAGTATTTTTAGTATTACTATATTTGTATGCTTCCTATGTAATAGCACAACCTAAAAATGAAACGTTTGATTTTAAGCTCGCTAAAGAGCTTGAACATAAAAGAGGGGTATTATTGAAAGATATATATATGAAAGAAGGGTGCAGAGTTTATGATATAGATTTTGACAAAGAAGAAGGGGGATATATAGAGGAAAGTTTGCCCTCCCCTTCTTTTATAACACGCCGTAAAGATTATTATCCGAATGGAAAAATTAAAAGCATCAAGCATTTTATAGGAGAAAATGTACTTATCGGAAAATCTGTTTATTACAATAAAAAAGGCGTTAAAAGAATTGTAGATGAAGATAAGAAATTCAAGAAAATTAAATATCCTTATATTTTACAATTCTTGGAAAAGAAAGGACATATCAACCTTAAAACGGGAAAAGGTAGAATTGTTGATATTAGAGGAACAAATTATTTTGGATTTCAATTAAATTATGTAGAAGAAATGAATATGTGGGAGGCTATCATAAAAGATGGTTACCCAGAAGATAAATGTTTAGAGAAATATATAGAATTAGCAAAAAAAGAGAAATATATAGAATTAGCAAAAAAAGAAAAACAAAAAAGAGAAGAGGATCATCTGATAGTTTGTTCATATAGAAATTGTGATCTACATTATTTTATAGATGCAATTTCTGGAAAACAGATTTCAAAACAAGAGTACGCAAAAAGATATAGAGCAGCGTTTGGTGAAGAGGATGAAAAACTTGATTATATCTTTACAGAACCTTGATATAATTTTTTGAGTTGTTAGCTTCTAATGCTGATGAGCAAATCGCTGCACACGAAGTTTTGCCTCGGAAGCCGTAAGACAACGATGGAAAGATTTAATAGAGAGGAAATGGAAAATGTATTATGGAATTATTTAAGGGACAAAGTCTCTTAGAGTTTACTGAACGCTTTAAAACAGACTTAGATTGCGAAGAATACTTAGCTTCCATAAAATGGGAAGATGGATATTGCTGTCGCAAATGTGGACATACAAAATACCAAGTCAGAAAAGATTTTTCACGTACTTGTAATATCTGTGGAGATACATTATAAAATTTGAATGTTATGAAGTTTCTTAAAAAAATAATCACAATAACTGTTTTTAGCACAGTAACATTGAGTTCTTGTCAATATTATGATAACAATATAACAAATAAAAAAGAGTTTTCGTATGCCACAACGGCAAGTGCCCCAAAAGGTTATGGTATAGAGGTTTACTATGGACTTTTTATGGATGAAAATGGTGAAATAATTGCAGCAATACCACGCTCTGGGGTTGAGTATAACTCTTGGCAATATGATGGCAGCGAAGGAGCACAAGGAGGGCATATTGTTCCCTCACATATCGAATATGTTTATCTTTCATTGATAGAAAAGAAGTTTTATAAAGTAGACGCTGACCTACCGAGAGATAAGATGTTGAAATATTTCCAAGAGGGTTATACATTATGGGAGGAACGAGAACGAGATGAGCAAGGTAACTATGCACATAGTACTTATAACAAGATTACCGTAGGGGCAGCACCTGGTGGAGTTATTGTAGTGTGGTTATCTGGAAAATTTAACAGAGTAGAGATTTGCAGGTTACAAGCTGAAGAAGTGTTTGTGGATAAGAATAAGTTTTCAGAAAGGTTGGGATATAATTATGACCCAAAGGAAACGCAAGAAGCCTTTTTTGATTACAATTACGATTATATGATATTCAATGGCAAACCAAAGCTACCCCCTCCTTATGGATTATGGGATAAATATCGTAAAAGATACAAATATCGTTATGTATTGGATTCCTATAAAGAAGAAGGTGATTATCTAAAAGGAATGGTATCACGTCACTATAATGGAGAAGCATTTTGGATAGACTATAATCCTGAACTCTGTAAAGAATATCGAGAAATGGCTATTCCTTACCTATTGGATATTATGACCTTACAATATGGAGCTGAATTTGAATTTGATGATACAGAAATGATGGCATTGTTTGAAAAAATAAGCAAGAAGTATCCTGAGGAGCCGTTTGAAATAGTATTTAAACCTAAGTTTATGTATAGAACGTATGACGTTTTTGTACGCTGCAAAGGCGAAGACTTCCCTTTAAAGAAGTGCAGTTTAAAATCAATTTGGGGAAAAGATTAACTATAAAAAATACAATTGAGGCGTCAAAATAATTTCATATATTTACACTCTGAAAATTAATGCATTATGGAATTATTTAAGGGACAAATAAAAGACTTTAATATAACTCAAATTCCTAGTAATGATGGGAAGAATTTTCCTACATTACATAAGGTAATACATCAGGTAAAGTCTTGGATACGAGGTATATATTCTTGGGTATCAGAATTTAATATAGACCGATATTTAGCAGAATACAGTTTTAGAATTAATCGCTCACAAAGCAAAGAGACTATCTTTAACAAATTAATGAAAAGAATTGTAGAACGTTCTTCCGTTTCCCAAAGTCAATTAGTATGTAGCTAAATAGACACCTCAAAAACATTATTTACGCAAGTAAGGGGGGAAGTAATTGATAAGGAATGAGCGACACGCTCTTATTGTAGTAGGCACGAGCTACAAGCTCGCGCCAGCAGGGGCAAGAGGTTGAAGTAGAGGTAACCAATCAAGACTTTAGTACTTTAGCAAAGACCCGTACAAAGAAGAAAGTAATGGTCTATATCAAGGGTTTTATAAAAGAGACAAACAATCCCTATGAATATAGAACACACTTGTTTATAGCACCTTTGTCTTATTAAAATATTTTATAACTATGATAACAAGAATATTTTTGTTTTTTATACTAACATTACAATTTATAAGTTGTCAAAATATGAAAAAAGAATTTAATTGGACAGAAAGTTCTGGGTCTCCTTTAGGATATCCGATAGAGGTTTTTACAGGAGGATTAGAAAGTGAACATAATTTTGTGAGCTTATGTACAGGAACGGCATCTTCTGAACGATGGGGAGATAGTGGGTCTGGTGGAATGTCGGGAGGCGTTCAGGAAATTCCTAATCGATTAAATGTGATATGGCTTTCTATAGTGGAAGATGCTTTTTATGAATTAGACACCCCACTTGATTATGATAAAATGCTCAGTTTATTTGAAGAGGGCTATTATATTCCTTCTACAAATGAAGATCCAGAGCCAAGAAAAGAGAATTTTGACTTAATCAATGTAGGGTTTGCGCCTGGTGGTGTGGTTGTAGTTTGGGTAAGTGGTTTAGGTAGGCAAATAGAGGTGGGACGCTATCAAGGAAAAAGGATATCTCAGCCTGAAGACACCCCCAACTTAATGCACGAACAAAGGGTTTTATTAAATCCTGATTACAGAAGTAAGATGGCTGGATGGGATACACAAAAGGATTTTGTAAAAGAGAACCTAAATAAACCTATTCCTTATGGGCTATGGGATAGCTACCGCAAGCGGTATCGCTGGCAGTTAGATTTTGAATTTTCTAAATTGAGTAATACTATTCCTGAAAAAAAAGAAATCTTAATTAATTGTTATAATGGAGAAGAAGAAGAATTGTTCGGTGAGTATATTACCAAGAATTATAAGGCGGATAAAAAACTACATTGGGACTACTTAACTGATAGAGGGATTTGCTGGAGGGTTAATTTTAAGTTTTATGATGGCAACAATGAGTATTGGGGAGGAATAGATTTTAATGAAGAAGAAATATTCAATGCTTTTGGTGAGTTTTCTCAAGAGGAAGATTTAAAACTTTCCATTTATATAAATAAAGGAAGAAGTATGGCTTCGGTAAAGCTAACAAATGGAAAGAAAGAAGTATGGCTCACCAATAATAAAATAGTAATTAATAAAGTGAATTAGTTATGGGAAATTTAGTATATAACTCAGGGGAGCAGTCTAAAGTTCCTACAACACTAAAATTAGAACTTGGAGTGTTTTTTGATGGAACAAATAACAATCTAAAAAACACTAAAATACGAAAAAAAATCAGAAGAGATAGAAAAAGAAAAACGTACTCCTACATACCAAGAAGAACAAGAAATAGAGCCATATATTACATACGGGAAGAAAGATGAAAAAGATGAAGATACTAGTTATAAAAATGATTATACCAATTGTATATGTGTAGTAATAATAATTCAAAAAAAGGCTATGCAGTTTATGCAGAAGGTATAGGAACTGTTACCTAAATTAAGTAAAAATGGGAAAAAATGGTTAGATACAGCATTAGATTCTCTACAATGCCTTATGGATAAAGGTGTCGTTGATTGTAACTATGAAGCTAAATATGATGAGTTATTTGAAAATTTTACCTCTTTAAAAGAAGATTTCAATGAAATTATCAAAAAATCTAAGAAAGTTTTTAACTATTTTGAGGAAGAATTTAATCAAATAGGAGAGAGTATAAATGGAGGAATAGATAGTATAGGAGAAAAATTGTCAAAACTAAGTAAACACAGTAGTAAATTAATTAATGGATTTGAATATGCTTATAATAACCATTTTGAACCTACGAAAACACAACTTGAAGAAAATGAAGGGAAGAAAACATATGAAGAAATTAAGGAAGAAAACATGAGTTCTTTTTACACCAATATTGAACTAAATAACAAAAAGTTTCAGGAATTTGCTTTTGCTACGCATCCAGATGCTTATAATCCCAAAAAAATGTCAGAACTACCTATTTCTGAGCTATTTGATATTCTTTTAACTCCTGATTATGAGGAATATGTAGGAGAGAATTATAAAGCAACATTATGGCAAGCAGCAATTGTTGTTGGAAATATGGCTCCTGACAAAGTAATTGTAGCCAATGTTGATTTAATGACTTTCACAAAATTTAACATTATTAGAACTAAGATGATACTTGCTAAAATAGTAATTCGGGCAGGAATAAAATTTGCTAGAGAGTATTTTAATGGTATTAAGTCAAAGGAAAGTAAGGAATTTATTACAAAAAACACACTCAAATGAAATATTTTTTAATTTTATTAATATTAACAAGCTGTAATATGGGAAATGATAACATCAAGTGGATTGCTGAATTTGATTTTACAGATATCTACAAAAAGAAAATAGATGGTTTTAATCCTGGCTCCTCCATTGAGTTAGAAAGAGCTGGATTTGCAAATGATAATACTGTAATCTTAGCAGGGCTAAAGAAAATGAAAGGCTTTGACCCTCAAGACCCTTCTGCTGAAAGGGCTGTTGTTTTTATCTCTAAGGACTTAGGAAAAAGTTATAAAGAAATATTATTAGATGATGCCTATGCTATAAAGGCAATTTTTCCTAAAAATGATTATACATTAATTTATACTAAAGGTTACATAGAAGAAGTCAGGATTGCACATCTGTACTTATTAAATAATAGGAGTCTAAAAATAGATTACCAAAGAGACTTTATAGATAAAATAGGTGATATTTTTATGGATTGTTTTGATGGAAAATACATACATTATGCTAAGTTGAAAGATAAAGCTATGGGACGTCTAGTAATAAACTTGTTTGATGAAAAAGAAGTGTATAAAACTCCAGAAGATCAAGCGTATTATCCCTTTAGAGGGAATGGAAATGTAATTTATTTAGATCGTGATAAGGAAATAGGGAAAGGAAATACCTTGATGCTTTTAGATCTTAAAACTCAAAAAAAGAGTGTTTATAAAAAATTTAATGATTCATACTCTTGGATAGAGCCTAATTATCAGTTTTTCAATGAAAGTTCTTTTATTGTTAGTTTTCGTTATACTAATAAGGCAAAAAAAGAATATATTGCAGAGTATTATGATTTGGAAGAAAATAAACTATTTGAAGTGGCACATAATACAGAAGATGAGTACAGACGAATGTATCACTATGGTGATTTTATTTGTAATTATCGCAGTTTAGGAGGGATTAAGTTCTCTTTTGATAGAGGAAAAACTTGGCAGACCCATAGCACCCCAGGGTTTCGTATTCTCAATAAACGTATAGGTTTTTATAAGGACAAATATATTGTTGCAGAAGGTATTTTCTCAGGTAAAGGTCCACGTATTATGATTGGTGAGTTTCAAAGAGCAGAAAAATAATAGAATTTATATAGGTTATTTTTCCTCCTCCTTCTCCACCAAATGCCTTAGCTCAGGGTCGTTGGTGATGCGTTCTTTTTCGCGTTCAATAATTTCAATGATATCTAACTTTATCTGGCGGTAATTGTCTTCTACCTGTTCTTTGGTGGTGTCATTGCCATTGGCATCGGTAAAGGAGAGGACTTCAGGTATTTTCTGGTAGGCTTTGGTTTCTGCGGCTACTTTGGCGTTGTCTACGACTATCTGCGCGTGGAATATCTTCTGGTCTATGCGCTAATCAAAGTTGTCAGAGACTGCCCCAACGAATATCCCTTGGGTGAGGTTAGCAATCTTACTGGCAGGGATAAGACTATCCAACTGAGTGGATATAGAAGTAGAAGTGTCATTGCGGTTGATGGTCATTGACTGCCCCTTTTGCAGTACTTTTCCAAATCGCTCAGAGAGTGTTTTTGCTGTTTCTCCTACTACTTGTCCGCTAAAGATATTTCCTACCGTATTTTGTATTACCTTACTTTCTTTTTGAGATGTAAAAATAATTTCATATATTTGCACTCTGAAAATTAATGTATTATGGAATTATTCAAAGGACAAAGCCTCTTAGAGTTTACTGAACGCTTTAAAACAGACTTAGATTGCGAAGAATATCTAGCTTCTTTAAAAGTGGGAAGATGGATATTGCTGTCGCAAATGTGGACATAAAAAATACCAAGTTTGCAAAGATCTTTCACGTACTTGTAATATCTGTGGAGATATTGTAGAACGTTCTCCCGTTTCCCAAAGTCAATTAGTATGTAGCTAAATAGACACCTCAAAAACATTATTTACGCAAGTAAGGGGGGAAGTAATTGATAAGGAATGAGCGACACGCTCTTATTGTAGTAGGCACGAGCTACAAGCTCGCGCCAGCAGGGGGAGACAGAGAAAATGCGAGAAAGTATTATAGCTGCTTGGGCAATAAAGGATACAAATTACAATCTTTTTATCAATACAACTTGTACATCAATTGCCAAGCAAGTTTTAAACAAAGTAATACCTAATAAAATACCTCAAAAAGCAAGTTGTTCTATACTCCTTAAGGGTGCCTATTTGGGAGATCTTATAAATCCTTATGCTTGGTATGATAGCTTTAAATCTTCTCAATGGGCATATACAAAGAAATTCGTACCTGCTAATAAAAAATTATGGGATCAAATTATGAAATCTTGTGAAGAGGGGAATTTTGAAATAGATGAGTATTCATATAAAATTGAATAGAATATGATTGTTTTACAATATACTGTACTGATAAGTTGCCTTGCAGGGTATGCGATAACATTCGACACAAAAATCCCTAAGAAGACATTTATGTTTATGAATATATTTACATTAATAGTTTGTGTAATATCAATAGCTGAAACGTATTATATAGAATGTAATACTGAGAATGAAACTACAATCCCCTTTTTGCTTATTTTTGCTGTAATAGTTCCTTGCATAATTACATTGATAACATTTCTATCTTTATCAATATATTTATCAAGCATTACAAAAGAGAAAAAATATTTGTTGAAAAGTATTCTTATATGTTTAGCTTTTGTAGTATTATTAATTTATACACCAGAACTACTAATTTTATTATTCAATTTATAAGTTGGTAGTTGAACCTGCCCTTTCAAAATAATTGAAGTAAATAACATCTATTTCCAAAAATATTTTATTGAGGTGTCAAAATATTTTCATATATTTGTATTCTGAAAATTAATGTATTATGGAATTATTTAAGGGACAAAGCCTCTTAGAGTTTACTGAACGCTTTAAAAC
>NZ_JAGDYP010000007.1 GCF_017565765.1 Capnocytophaga bilenii | reverse complement strand
AACCTTGACAGTGAAACAGCCAGCGCCGGTAATACGCCCTGATAGCTTTACTGTAACAGGAACAGGCACACGTACAACGCCAAGTATATTAGACAATGACGATGTAGTAAATCCTGACGGTAGCACAACAAGTGCAACAGGTAGCAACGTAACAATTACTAATGTGGTAGTAACTCCTACCCGTCCTGGTTACCCAGTACCAACAGTAAATCCTAATGGTACTATAACCATACCAGATAATGCTGCGCCAGGTAATTACACAATTACTTACGATGTATGTACTGTAGCAACACCTACAGAATGTACTAGCGGAACAGTAACCTTTACAGTAGTTCCACAACAGCCTACATTGGTGGTAAATCCAGACCCATTGGTGGTAACAGGTACGGGTACCCGTACAACGCCAAGCGTACTTGACAATGACCACTTTGTATTGCCAAATGGAACAACAACAAGTGTAACTACTTCATCGGTAACGATAAACAACGTAGTAGTAACACCAAGTGCGCCAGGTACTTTGTCACCTACATTGAATCCTGACGGTACTATAACAGTACCAAATGGTTTAAGACCTGGAGTATATACTATCACTTATGATATGTGTGTAGCATCATCTACTTGCGTGAGTGCAACAACTACGCTTACAGTAAGACAACCTGCACCTATCATTAACCCTGATAGCTTTACTGTAACAGGTACAGGCACACGTACTACACCAAGTATATTTGACAATGATACTTTTGTAAATCCTGACGGTAGTACAACAAGTGCAACAGGTAGCAACGTAACAATTACTAATGTAGTAGTACAGCCTAATCGTCCTGGTTACCCAGTGCCAACAGTAAATCCTGACGGTACTATTACCATACCAAATAATGCTGCGCCAGGTAATTACACGATTACTTATAATGTATGTACTGTAGCAACTCCTACAGATTGTACAGAAGGAGTAGTAACCTTTACGGTAGTTTCGGATACAAGTGCATTGCCAATAGCAGAGAATGATAGTGCACAAACCTTTATAGGAACGCCTGTAACAATAGAGGTATTAACTAATGATACACCTAACGGAGCAGTAACCCCTGTAATAACTATCACCCCTGCAAAAGGTACAGCAGTAGTGAATGCAGATGGTACTATTGAATATACACCTAATAGAAACTTTGTAGGCATAGATAGTTTCGTATATGAATTATGTAACGCAGCAGGTTGTGCAACAGCAACTGTAAGTGTAAAAGTAGGTTCAGAAATTATCATCTACAACGGGGTATCTCTCAATGGTTCAGACGCTAATAACCACTTCCATATAGGAGGTATAGAGAATTATCCAAATAACAAAGTACGTATATACAACCGTTGGGGTGTAGAAGTATTTAGTGTAGAAGGATATGACAACGTAACGAAAGTGTTCACAGGACGCTCAAGTGCACGTACCACAGTGGAAGCTGGTGATCGTTTGCCGCAAGGTACTTATTACTACGTGATAGAGTATCAAGACTTATCTGATAAGAAACAAACGGCTTCGGGCTGGTTGTACTTGAAGAAATAAGTATATTTAATATAGTTTTGCCGAGTGTAATAGCTCGGCAAAACTTATATTTAAAAATAAGCTATAAAAATATTAAAATTATAACATATTTGGATATGAAAAAAAGATTATTATGGGTTCTGACTTTATTTTCAGGCATACTTTTTGCTCAACAAGAGTCGCAATACACACAGTATATGTACAACACTATGCTGTTCAACCCAGGGTATACAGGTTCTCGTGAAGTAGGAAGTTTCTTTGGAATGTTCCGCACCCAATGGGTAGGGCTAAAAGGAGCACCTACTAACGGAAGTATTAGCTATCACCAGCCTATGCAATCTATGCGCAACGTAGGCTTAGGAGGAAGTATCTTTCGCGAAAGTATAGGACCTCAAAACCAAACCGCTCTAAACGTAGCTGTATCATACACTATCAATTTTGAAAACTCAAAATTAGTGTTTGGTTTGCAAGGAGCAGGCAATATTTTTGAAATAGATTATGACGAACTAAAGAAACAAGATGCAAGTGATGCATCACTCAGTGGTAAAGAGAGTGTATTCTCACCTAACTTGGGAGCTGGGTTCTATTGGTATACCAATAAGTACTACGTAGGATTTTCAGTACCTAATATGCTTGAAACAACCCACTACAAAGGCAATGCGGTATCAGTACTCAAAAATTCACAACACTTATACCTTATAGGAGGTTATGTGTTCGATTTAAGCGACACTGTGAAGTTTAAACCAGCAGTGTTAGGAAAAATGTCTTTTGGGGCACCTTTGCAAATAGATGGCTCTTTGAACTTTATGTTTAACGACAAATTTGTGATAGGGGCATCTTACCGCTGGTCGGCAGCATTGAGTGTAATGGCAGGCTTCCAAATAAACGATCGTTGGTTTGCAGGCTATAGCTACGATTTTGAAACCACCGACTTGTCTAAATACAATTCAGGTTCGCACGAAATATTCTTGCGTTACGAATTGGTAAAAACATACAAGAAGATCGTTTCACCACGTTTCTTCTAATAAATGAGAACTGTTATTAAATACAAAAATATAAACTAAGGAGATGAAAATACTTACTTTTTCAATTGCTGCACTACTTACTACCTCTGTACTAGTGGCACAACCACGTGAGTTACAAAAAGCTGATGAGCTTTATAACAATTATGCTTATGTGGATGCCATTAAGATTTATGAAAAGATAGCTAAGAGGGGTTATGAAAGTCAGGAGCTATTAGAGCGCTTGGGGAATGCTTATTATTATAACGCTGAGTACAAGAATGCTTTGCCTTGGTATGAAAAACTCTTTGAAGAAGGCAAGTACAATGTGAAGCCAGAGTACTATTATCGTTATGCACAGGCACTAAAAACTGTGAAACGCTACGAAGAATCGGATGCGCTGATGGCTAAATTCTCTGAATTGACAGATAACAAGGATAGTAGAGCCATACTTTTTGAAGAAAATAAGGACTATCAGAAGGTAATACAAGGAAACTCTGGTCGTCTTGAAGTGCACCCTGTGAGTATTAATACAGAATTTTCTGAGTATGGAGTAGCTTTTTATGGTGATAATAAGGTAGTATTTACAGCAGCGAATAGCGCAAAGGCTACTCGTTGGAGTGTATCGAAATGGACGGGTGAGAGTTTTTACGACCTTTATATAGCTGATTGTGATAAAGAAACACTTACGAACAAAAAATTGTTTTCTACGGGAGTAAATACCCCTTTTAACGAATCGACTGCAGCTTTTACCAAAGATGGTAATACGATTTATTTTACACGAAATAATTATGTAAATAGGCGAGTAGGCTCGGATATGGAAAGGGCAATACGCCTTAAAATATTGAAAAGTACCAAAGATGCTAATGGACATTGGGGAAATGTAACTGAGTTGCCTTTTAACAGTGATGATTATAATGTAGCTCACCCTGCGCTTTCTCCTGATGGAAAGTATTTGTACTTTGCTTCGGATATGCCAGGTTCATTAGGGGATTCTGACATCTTCAGGGTGAAAATATTGGGGGATAACCAATACGGCAAACCTGAGAATTTAGGTAATGTTGTAAATACAGCAGGGAAAGAGTCTTTTCCTTTCGTGTCTAAAAACAATATATTGTATTATTCATCAGACGGCTTTCCTGGTTTGGGAGGGTTGGATATATTTGCTGTAAAATTCTACGAAAATGGTACTGTATCTAAACCTATCAATATTGGTATGCCTGGTAATAGTGCTGATGATGACTTTTCGTTTGTAATGGATAGCGATACCCGAATAGGTTTCTTGAGTTCTAACCGCCCAGGTGGAAAGGGTAAAGATGATATTTATAGTTTTTATGAAGAAAAGCCTTTGGTATTTGATTGTGAAAAGATGATCAAAGGGGTGCTAAAAGATTCGGAAAACAACGATGTGATAGCTGATGGATTGATTATCCTTTCGGATAAGACAATGAAAGAGGTGGCACGACAAAAAACAAAACCTGACGGCTCATTCTCATTTGATAAAGTAAATTGTAAAGACTTGTATTACTACTTGCGCGCCGAGATAGGAAAATATGAAACTACAGAAGTGCTTGTTGACTTGAGTGTAGAGGGTGATGTATTCTACGAATTTTTGATTAAGCCACGTGAAATTACTATAGATAAGGATGTGGATTTGGCAAAAGTATTGAATATTAAGGAAATATACTTTGATTTGGATAAAGCGGATATACGAGAAGATGCAGCAGTGGAATTGGCTAAGATTGTAGAGGTAATGAAGGAACATCCTAATATGAAGTTGGATATACGTTCTCATACCGATAGTCGTGGTGCTGATGCTTACAACCTTAAACTATCTGATAGGCGTGCAAAAGCAACCCTTGAATGGATGGTAAAACAAGGCATAGAGCGTAATCGTTTAAGTGCTAAAGGTTATGGTGAAACTCAGCCTGTAAATAACTGTACTAATGGTGTACCTTGTACAGAGGAACAATATCAGGAAAATCGCCGTAGCGAATTTATCATAGTAAGTATGGAATAATGTTTGACAAATATAAAAAATAACTAAAAAAGTTGCCTGAAAGTATTTTATAAGAAGTACTTTTGGGCAGCTTTTTTTTATTACAAATATTGTTGTTATTATTTTATTTATTATCTTTGCGCCACAATATTACACAAAGATTATCACAAGAAAGGGAATGGAAGATTCTGAAAAAGAGATGACATTTTTAGACCACCTTGAAGAACTGCGCTGGCATATTATACGTGCGGCTGTTGCAGTACTCTTGGTATCGGTAGTGGCATTTGTATGGAAAGATATTGTATTCAATATTTTATTTGCGCCCAAGCGAGGTGATTTTATTACTTACAGAATGTTCTGTTCAGTGGGTCATTTCTTTGGTTTTGAGAGTGATTTTTGTAATAGTGAATTGCCTTTTACGATACAAAGCCGTACTATGGCAGGGCAGTTTTCGGCTCATATATGGACATCGATCTGGACAGGGATTGTAGTATCATTTCCGTACTTGCTATACGAGCTTTGGAAATTTATAAGTCCGGGACTTTATGAGAATGAGCGTAGTTTGGCAAAGGGATTTATACTGATAGCTTCGTTATTATTTTTTTTAGGGGTGCTGTTTGGATATTATTTAATAACACCACTATCTGTAAATTTTTTGGGTAGCTATTCGGTGAGCCCAGAGGTTGTAAATCAAATAGATATAGATTCCTATATATCGGTGGTGCGCTCATCAGTATTATCGTGTGGTATAGTCTTTGAGCTGCCTATCATTATTTATTTCTTAACACGCTTAGGCATTGTAACCCCTCACTTTATGCGCAAATATCGAAAGCACGCCGTAATAGTAGTACTAATCATAGCTGCAATTATCACTCCCCCCGATGTAGCAAGCCAAATAATTGTGGCGATACCTATAATGATTTTATACGAGGTAAGTATTTTTATATCGGCTTATGTGTATAAAAAAGAACAAAAAAAGCTAAAATTAAATAGTTAAATGAATTGTAATACCTATTTAGCGCAGCTTCCCGATGTAAAGGCGTTGCGCCAGCTTTGCAAAGGCAGGGCAGTATTAGATTGGATTATTTGTGGACACGAGTATGAAGTATATCATACTTACTACAAAGCGAAAGAAGAGGAGTATGAAGGTTATGAAGCCCAGTGGGGGCACGGATTTGAAGATGAAGTGGGCTCATCATTATCTTTTTATTTTACAGAAAAAGCCTGCCTAATAGTGCCTTCTAACAGTGCTGAAGACAGCAAAGGGGATAACAACCGAGATTTTGAAAAGCGGATACCTAAAGTATTCTTACCCTACTACCGCAAACGTTTTCGCGATGCTGACATTCCTTTTGTAATATATTCACTTGACGGGCAACATTGGCAATGTGAAGAAAATTTCCCCGTAGAGGAACATATAGAAATGTTTAACCAAATAACTACAGATCCTGCTAAATACAAGGAGTGGGCAGAGGATTATTTGGGTGAAGATGCCTATTTGCAAGAGGTAATGGATGAACAAACCATTACAGATATTTACGAGGGAAAAACACTTACCGAAGAAATGGTTTATAGCCTTGTTACACAGGTATATGATTGGGTAGATTTGGAAACAGAACTCAACGAAATACCTTATCGTTTTTCGTTTTAATATATGAAATTAGTAGTAAACAACATCATTAAAATATACAAAGGGCGCAAAGTAGTAAAAGGAGTTTCGCTGGAAGTGAGTCAAGGCGAAATAGTGGGTTTATTAGGTCCTAATGGAGCTGGAAAAACTACCTCTTTTTATATGATAGTAGGGCTTATTAAGCCTAATGGGGGGACAATCTATTTAGATAATACAGATATTACCCAATACCCTATGTATAAACGTGCCCAAAATGGTATTGGCTACTTGGCACAAGAGGCATCTGTATTTAGAAAATTGAGTATTGAGGACAATATAAAAAGTGTATTGCAACTTACGAAACTTTCAAAGGCGGAACAACAACGCAAGACCGATGAACTAATAGAGGAATTTAGTTTAGGGCATATCCGTAAGAATCGCGGCGACTTACTTTCTGGAGGAGAACGGCGCCGTACTGAAATTGCGCGCGCTTTGGCTACCAGCCCTAAGTTTATTTTGCTTGATGAGCCTTTTGCAGGGGTAGACCCTATTGCTGTGGAGGACATTCAGCGCATTGTAGCTCAACTCAAAAATAAAAATATAGGTATTCTCATCACCGACCACAACGTACAAGAAACCCTTGCTATTACCGATCGCACTTACTTGATGTTTGAAGGAGGAATTCTAAAATCGGGGGTGCCGGAGGAGCTTGCTGCTGATAAAATGGTGAGGAAGGTATACCTTGGAAGGAATTTTGAATTGAGAAGAAAGAAAATATTGGACGATGAACCTGTGAAACAGATAGCCCACTAAGGTAGTTCTGTGATTATCAGTGTAATCAATATATTCAACTTTGTCAAACTTTCAAAGTTTGCCAAAGTGTGTAGTGGAATTGTACTATAAAAAACTTAAGAAAAATAACTAAAAACTATATATAATGAAAAATTTAGTAGATAGATTTATTAAATACATAAAAATAGACTCTCAGTCTGACCCTGAGAGTGCTACAACCCCAAGTACTGAAAAGCAATGGAATATGGCGAACCTATTGGTGGAAGAACTAAAAGCCATAGGTTTGCAAGAAGTAACCATAGATGAAAATGCTTATGTAATGGCAACTTTGCCATCAAACGTAGATTATGAAGTACCTACCATAGGCTTTATTTCACACTTTGATACTTCACCAGATTTTTCGGGTGAAAACGTAAATCCACAATTTGTAGAAAATTACGATGGGGGTGATATAGTGCTTAACAAAGAACAAAATATTGTATTATCGCCTTCTTACTTTGATGATTTGTTGCTCTACAAAGGCAATACGATTATTACCACCGATGGTACTACTCTTTTGGGTGCTGACGATAAAGCTGGTATTGCTGAAATAGTAACCGCTATGGAATACCTTGTGCAACACCCTGAAATTAAACACGGAAAAATACGAGTTGGTTTTACTCCTGATGAAGAAATAGGGCGTGGAGCACATAAATTTGATGTGAAAAAATTTGCTGCAGACTGGGCTTATACAATGGACGGCGGGCAAATAGGAGAACTTGAGTATGAAAGTTTTAATGCAGCTGGCGCTAAGATACACTTTAAAGGGAAGAGTGTGCACCCAGGAACTGCTAAAAATAAGATGGTGAACTCGATGCTTGTAGCGAATCAGTTTATTAGTGCTTTGCCTGCTGATGAGATACCAGCACGCACTGAAGGTAGGGAAGGTTTCTATCATATTACCGATATTTCTGGTGATGTAGAAAATACTGTAGTACAGCTTATTATTCGCGACCACGACCGCGACCTCTTTGAGAAACGCAAAGCTGTAGTACAGCAAATTGTAGACGATTTGAACAAACAAATTCCTAATGTGGCAGTGGCTGAAATAAAAGACCAATACTATAATATGGGTGAAAAAATAAAACCCGTGATGCACATTGTAGAGGTAGCTGAACGCGCAATGAAGGAATTGGGTATTACACCTATTACCAAACCTATTCGCGGTGGTACCGATGGTTCGCAACTGAGCTTTATGGGCTTGCCTTGTCCTAATATTTTTGCAGGCGGACATAACTTTCACGGGAAATACGAGTTTGTACCTGTAGAGAACCTTGAAAAAGCTACTGAAGTAATCATTAGAATAGCAGAATTGGTAGCGAAGAAGAATTAATTAAGAAATTAGCAGATTAGCAAATTAGCGAATTGGGAAATTGGCAAAAATGTTAATCTGCTAGTTTGTCATTAGCCATTAACCATTAAGCATATAATAATTAATGAATATAAAAAATGCCTACAATATCACATAGAGCACAAATATTGCCTCAGTCTCCTATTAGGAAACTCACTCCTTATGCTGAAAAAGCGGCGAAGGAAGGGAAAACAATTTATCACCTCAATATAGGTCAGCCAGATATAAAAACGCCTGCTATAGCTATAGAAGCTGTGAAGGAATTTACGCCTACGGTGCTGGAATACACTAAAAGTGAGGGGATAAACTCATTACGCGAAAAAGTGGTGCAATACTACCAAAAGCACGCTATAAATGTAACGACAGAGGATATTATCATTACTTGTGGAGGCTCGGAAGCACTTACCTATGTAATTGCTACTGTTGCTAATGCAGATGATGAAATTATCATTCCTGAACCTTATTATGCAAACTATATCAGTTTTTCTGAAGCTTTTGATGCGGTATGTGTGCCTATTACCTCTTCTTTTGATGATAATTTTGCCTTGCCGCCTATAGAAGAGTTTGAAAAAAAGATAACGCCCAAGACCAAAGCTTTTCTGATTTGTAACCCAGGTAATCCTACGGGCTATTTGTATTCTAAAGAAGAAATTTTGCAATTGGCTGCGATAGCTAAGAAGCACGACTTATTTTTAATATTTGATGAGGTATACCGAGAGTTTGTATATGACGGAGCCGAACACTATTCTATTATGCAAGTGGAAGGGATAGAAGAAAATGCGATAATGATAGATTCGGTATCGAAACGATTTAGTATGTGCGGAGCGCGTATAGGCTGGGTAGTTTCTAAAAATAAGGCAGTAATGAAGTCGCTATTGAAATTTGCACAGGCACGCTTGTCGCCACCTACCTATTCTCAAATAGCAGCAGAACGCGCCTTTGATGTGCCAGAACAATACTTTACAGAAGTGCTTGAAGAATATACGCATAGAAGGAATGTGCTGATAGAAGCCTTGCAAAAAGTAGAGGGGGTGCGAGTATCAAAACCTAAAGGAGCTTTTTATTGTATAGCTGAATTGCCTGTGGAAGATGCCGAAGCTTTTAGTATATGGCTTCTTGATAAATTTTCAGTAGAAAATGAGACTGTAATGCTTGCTCCTGCTGAAGGATTTTATGCTACAAAAGGCTTAGGGCGCAATCAGGTGCGTATAGCTTATGTACTTGAATGTGAGAAGATAGAACGAGCAGTATCTATTTTAGCAGCGGGACTAAAAGCCTACGCCATTTTTTCTAAAAATATATAATATTAATAGTTAGTAAGTTATAAATAATATTATAAAAAAAACATAAAAAAGTTTTTCTATTTAAAGAATTATTTGTAATTTTGAAGCGAAAAATAAGAAACTAATAATGTCAGTAAAAAAAATAGCAGTATTAACATCGGGAGGTGATGCTCCGGGAATGAACGCCGCAATACGCGCAGTAGTGCGTACTTGTGCTTATCACGGATTAGAAGTGATGGGTGTATATAGAGGCTATCAAGGGATGATAGAAGGCGACTTTAAAGAAATGAGTGCGCGTAGTGTACGCGATATTATTAATAAAGGCGGCACAATATTGAAGTCTGCACGCTCAAAAGACTTTAGGACTCCTGAGGGGCGTGCGATAGCTTATAAGAACCTTACAGCTGCTGGAGCCGATGCTTTGGTGGTAATAGGTGGAGATGGTTCTTTTACAGGGGCTCTTGCTTTTAACAAAGAGTACAATTTTCCTGTAATAGGAATACCAGGTACTATAGATAATGATATTTATGGTACTGATTACACGTTGGGCTATGATACCGCATTGAACACAGTAATAGATGCAATAGACAAAATTAGAGATACAGCGAGCTCTCATAACCGTTTGTTTTTTATAGAGGTAATGGGGCGTGATGCTGGACATATAGCTTTGAACTCGGGAATTGGGGCTGGAGCTGAAGAGATTTTAATACCAGAAGAAAATATAGGGTTACCAAAGTTACTTAAATCATTGGAAAAAAGTCGTAACTCAGGAAAAACTTCAAGTTTGGTAGTCGTAGCCGAAGGTGATAATATAGGAAAGAATGTATTTGAGCTAAAAGAATACGTAGAGGAACATCATCCGGATTATGATGTACGCGTATCGGTATTGGGGCATATGCAACGCGGAGGATCCCCTTCTTGTTTTGACAGAGTACTTGCGAGCCGTATGGGTGTGAAAGCTGTAGAATCGCTTATTGAGGGGAAAACAAATTGTATGGTGGGTATACGCAATACCAAAATGGAGCTTACACCCCTTGAAAAAGCTATCAAAGGTACTTCAAAAATTAATATGGAATTGTTGCGTGTAGCTGAAATTATGGCTACCTAATAAATGAAAAAATGTAAAACAAATAAATAGAAAAAATATGTCAGTAAAAATTGGAATTAATGGATTTGGACGTATTGGACGTCTTGTATTCCGTGCTGCTTATGAAAGAGCCGATGTAGAGATTGTAGGTATTAATGACCTTTTGGATGTAGATTACATCGCTTACTTGTTGAAATATGATTCTGTTCACGGAACTTTCAAAGGAGACGTGAAAGTAGAAAACGGACACTTAGTAGTAGACGGAAAAGTAGTGCGCATTACAGCTGAAAAAGATCCTAATAACCTTAAATGGAATGAAGTAGGTGCTGATGTAGTGGCTGAATGTACAGGTATTTTCACTACATTGGAAAAAGCACAAGCGCACATTAATGCAGGTGCTAAAAAAGTGGTTATTTCTGCGCCATCGGCAGATGCGCCTATGTTTGTAATGGGTGTAAACCACAAATCAGTAAAAGCAAGCGATACAATTGTATCTAATGCATCTTGTACAACCAACTGTTTAGCACCTATTGCTAAAGTGCTAAACGACAACTTCGGTATAGAAGAAGCGCTAATGACTACAGTACACGCTACAACAGCTACTCAGCTAACTGTTGATGGTCCTTCTAAAAAGGACTGGAGAGGTGGTCGTTCTGCTCTTTGCAACATTATCCCTTCATCAACAGGGGCTGCTAAAGCTGTTGGGAAAGTAATTCCTGAACTAAACGGTAAACTTACTGGTATGGCATTCCGCGTACCTACAGCAGACGTATCGGTAGTAGATTTAACTTTCCGCACAAAGAAAGCTACTACTCTTGATGAAATTAATGCTGCGATGAAAAAAGCATCGGAAGGTGAATTGAAAGGTATTTTGGGTTATACAGATGAGCTTGTAGTATCACAAGACTTTGTAGGTTGCAAAAACACTTCAATTTTTGATGCAAAAGCAGGTATTGGATTGAGTGCTAACTTCTTCAAAGTTGTGTCGTGGTATGATAACGAGACAGGTTATTCAAACAAATTGGTAGATTTAGCACAACACATCGCTAAATTATAGTTATTAATAAAGGTGGAGCTGCCTAAAATATTAGGTACTCCACCTTTATTACTTATAGGAAAACTTTAAAAACTGAAACGATATGATTTTAATTGTTGATAGTGGTGCTACAAAGGCGGATTGGACAGCCTTAAATAGCAAGGGTGAAAAGGTGTTTTTCACTCAAACATTGGGTTTGAACCCTGAAGTGCTTACTGAAGAAATACTCGTAGAACGTATTACAACCAATTATCAGTTGTATGAAAACCGCAATACGGTATCGGAAATTTACTTTTATGGTGCTGGTTGTGGTACTGAGCGTATTCGTTCTTTCGTAGAACGTAGTTTGGCAGGTATTTTCCGCACGGCAAAAATAGAAGTGAAAGAAGATACTTATGCAGCTGTATTTGCCACTACTAAACCTACAGATAAAGCAATTGTATGTATACTTGGTACAGGAGCTAACTGCTCTTATTGGGATGGTGAGAAACTATATCAAGCGGTAGATTCATTGGGATATATACTAATGGACGAATCAAGCGGAAACTTTTATGGCAAACGTCTTATTATAGATTACTATTTTAAGAAAATGCCGGCTGATTTGGTTCAAAAATTTGAAAACCAATACGAGCTTAACTCTGATGTTATAAAAAATCATCTTTACAAGATGCCAAACCCTAATAGTTATTTGGCTACTTTTGCAAAGTTTGTAGTAGAGAATAAAAATCACGATTATTGCCGCTCGATGGTTAAGAAGGGAATGCAACTATTTGTAGATAATTGGATTTCTCAGTACGAAGCACGTTATGAAGTGCCTATTAATTTTGTAGGAAGTATAGCATTTTTCTTGCAAGATATTTTGGAAGAGGTGTTGGCTGAAAATAACTTGAAGTTGGGTAATGTATTGCGTAAGCCTATTGATGGCTTAGTAGCATTCCACGTGAATAAGTTTTTTTAATAAGATATAAAAAAATGAGGGCAATTGAATGTTTGCCCTCATTTTTTAGAATAAACCATATAATAATCCGTCTATTTTGGTAACTATAGACGAGAAATCATCGGGGTTATTAACAAAGTCAATGTCATCAACTTCTATGATGAGTAATTTACCTTTGTTATAATCTTTGATCCACTGTTCGTAGTGTTGGTTTAGGCGGTTGAGGTAATCAATAGAGATAGAGTTTTCATACTCACGTCCTCTTTTTTGAATTTGTTTTACTAAGTTGGGGACGGAGCTTCTCAAATAGATGAGCAAATCGGGGGGACAGACTAAACGTTCCATTAGAGCGAATAGTGATTTGTAATTTTGGAAATCGCGTGTGCTCATTAGTCCCATTTCGTGTAGGTTGGGCGCAAAGATATGGGCATCTTCATATATAGTGCGGTCTTGGATAATATTGTTGCCGCGTTCTCTGAAATCTAATACTTGTCGGAATCTACTATTGAGGAAGTAGATTTGTAGGTTGAAGCTCCATCGTTCCATTTGGTGATAGAAATCATCAAGGTAAGGGTTATCGACAACATCTTCAAAATGAGCGTCCCAATGATAGTGTTTTGCTAATAGTGCAGTGAGGGTAGTTTTGCCTGCACCTATATTTCCTGCTATAGCTATGTGCATTTTATTGTAGATTTGTTGGGGTAAAGGTAGTTATTATTTTGCACATAGGGGGTATTACGCTAAAATATTTTTGCAGAAAAAAGGTAAATATTTAAAAGTCAGTGGTGTAAAAAGATATTTTTTTTGGGAGTGTTGCTTATATCACCAAAAAATTGTAGTTTTGCACCGCTATACAAATATTTTTAAAGATGAATGAAATAGATTATAAATTTGTACATAATGATTTTAGAATAAATGGTTTTCCTATAGATAGGGAGCGTTTAATCATATTGGCTGTGGCTTATGTAAAAGATGGGCTACCTTATAGGAAAGCTGTGGGTCGTTTTTTACTTGATTGGCTTGACGATAGGGATTATATAGAGGCGACTACTTCGGGCTCTACTGGGGTACCCAAACAGATACATATTAAGAAACAAAATATGGTACATTCGGCTTTGGCAACTGGAGAATATTTGGATTTATCGCCCAAGGATACAGCACTTTTGTGCTTGCCTGCCGATTTTATTGCGGGTAAAATGATGCTCATTAGGGCTATTATTTTGGGATTACATATAGATATTGTTCGTCCGTCATCAATGCCACTATCCCTTACAAGCAAAAATTATGATTTTATGGCAATGATTCCGTTACAGGCTTCAAAATCTCTTGCAGACTTGGGTAGGGTGAAGAAGGTTATCTTGGGCGGGGCATCTATTGATGGTGAATTGGAAGCTAAACTTCAGGGTATTTCGGCTGATATTTACTCTTCATATGGTATGACTGAGACAATTTCGCATATTGCAATGCGCCACGTAAACAATGAAGTAAAGCATCAAGACACCTATAAAGCAATGCCTAATGTGATGTTCAGTAAAGATGATAGGAATTGTTTGGTGATTGAAGCTCCGCTAATTTCTGATCACCCTGTGGTTACAAATGATATAGTAGATCTTATCTCGGCAACTGAATTTAAATGGTTGGGCAGGTATGACAATATCATCAATTCGGGTGGATTTAAGATATTTCCTGAAATGGTGGAGCAAAAAATAAAGAAATATATTGCTACGGATTATTTTATTACCAAAGAACAAGACGATGATTTGGGGCAACGAGCTGTATTGTATGTGCAGGGTGATGAAAAAGATTACCCTACCCTTGCTCACGATATATATATGGACAAAGATATGCTAAAATATGAGGTGCCAAGGCAAATATATTTTGTGCCAGAGTTTGTATATACTGACAATCAGAAAATTAGAAGAGAAGAAACGGTAAAAAAATACCAAAAATAGATGAAGCTAAAGAAATTTATTCCTTATATATTGCCTTATAAAAAAGATATTACGCTTAATATTTTTTTCAATATACTTTATTCACTATTTAGTGCGTTATCATTTATAGCACTTGTTCCTATGCTAGATGTGCTTTTTGCGAAAACGCAAGTGGCAAGTGAGAAACCTATATTTTCAGGTGACTGGTTTAGCTTGGGGAGTTATGCGAAGGCGTATTTGAATTATCAGGTGGAAATGATAGCACGTGGCGATACTTTTTGGGCGTTGGGAATTGTGATTGCTTTGGTAATTTCGCTATTTTTACTAAAAAATATGTTTAGCTACTTGGCGGCATTTTTTAGTACACACTTACGCAATGGTGTATTGCGGGATTTGCGCAATAATTTTTATAATAAGATTGTTAGTCAGCCGATAGCGTTTTACTCGGAACAGCGCAAAGGGGATATTATTTCGCGAATGTCGGGGGATGTAAATGAGGTGCAATACTCATTATTATCGGGATTGGAGACTTTTGTGCGTGAGCCTCTTACTATTGTATTTTCTATATTGGTGATGCTGAGTATTAGTGTGAAGCTGACCCTTTTTACATTTTTATTTATTCCTATTGCTGCTGCGGTGATTTCAAAAATAGGAAAATCGCTTAAGAGGAATTCTATAGCGGTACAGCAGGAACAAGGGAGATTTTTGTCGCTCATAGATGAAACTGTAGGGGGCTTACGTGTGATAAAGGCGTTTAATGCGGAGCCTATATTTAGCAATAAGTTTAGGGAATCTAGTAATACTTTTGCACGATTGAGCAATAAGGTTATGAATAGGCAAAACTTGGGTTCGCCAATGAGTGAATTTTTAGGTATTTTGATGATAGCTATTCTTTTGTGGTTTGGAGGCTCGCTGGTATTGGTAGATAAAACTTTAGAAGGAACGCAATTTATTGCTTTTATGGGTTTAGCTTACAATATTTTAACTCCAGCAAAGGCAATTAGCAAGGCTTCTTATGAGATAAAAAAAGGAAATGCGGCGGCAGAACGTATTTTGGAAATTTTAGAATATGACAATCCTATTAAGGAGGTAGAAAACCCTGTGGTACTTAATGATTTTACTCAGTCTATCACTTTTGACAATATAGGTTTTGGATATACAGAACAAGAGGTGCTCACAGATTTTTCATTAGAAATACCCAAGGGTAAAACAGTGGCTTTGGTGGGGCGTTCGGGTAGTGGAAAAAGTACAGTAGCCAATCTTATCACGCGTTTTTACGATGTACAACGCGGTGCTGTAAAGATTGATAACGTAGACATTAGAGATATGGCAACTGCTTCGTTACGAGGGCTCATAGGAGTAGTATCACAAGATGCGATACTTTTTAATGATACTATAAAAAATAACTTGCTGATAGGAAAGCCAGATGCTACAGAGGAGGAACTGATAAGGGCGGCTAAAATAGCGAATGCGTATGAATTTATAGTAGATTTACCGCAAGGTTTTGATACTAACATAGGTGATGCGGGGAGCAAACTGAGTGGAGGACAAAAACAACGCTTGAGTATTGCCAGAGCGGTGTTGAAAAATCCGCCGATAATGGTACTTGATGAAGCAACTTCAGCTTTGGATTCGGAAAGTGAACGTTTGGTACAATCGGCGCTTGAAAATATGATGAAAAATAGGACTTCGGTGGTTATAGCGCATAGGCTATCGACTATACAGAATGCCGACCAAATAGTGGTAATGCAAAAAGGAAGAATTATAGAGCAAGGGACGCATAGCGAATTGTTGCAAAAACAAGGAATGTATAAAAAACTTGTGGAGATGCAGTCGTTTGAGTAAATAGCATTGCTTTTGTGGGAGGAATTGACACGATAAAAAAAATATTGAAAAATATTTGGTAGAAATAAAAAATCTTAGTACTTTTGCCATTATAACTTCCGTTAGGAGGCGATTTGTTGTTTAAAATAATAAAAATATGAAATTTATAGTATCAAGTTCGTACTTACTTAAAAAGTTACAAGTATTTGGTGGTGTTATTAATAACAATAATACAATGCCGATATTGGATAACTTTTTATTTGAGCTTTCAACTAATAAGCTAACTATTTCGGCTTCAGATTTAGAAACTACTGTAAAGGGTACACTGGAGGTGGAGTCGGATTCTGAAGGGAGTATAGCTATTTCGGCAAAAATGCTGATAGATATTCTTAAAACATTTTCAGAACAACCCCTTACTTTTGTAGTGAAAGAAAATAACGTTATAGATATTAGCTCTACAACAGGTAATTACTCTTTGGCATACTTAGATGGTTCTGAATTTCCGCAGCCTGTAGCTTTGCCTGAAGCTAATAAAGTAAGTATGCTGGGCGATGTATTGGCGACAGCTATCCAAAAGACAATTTTTGCGATAGGCAATGATGATTTGCGTCCTACAATGAGTGGGGTATTGTTTCAGTTTACTCCTGAAGGGTTAGTATTTGTAGGTACAGATGCTCATAAATTGGTGAAATATGAACGTTTGGATATAAAGGCAGAGGAGGCTACAGATTTCATTATGCCTAAAAAACCATTGAATATCCTAAAAAGTATTTTATCGGGGAGCGAGACTGAAGTGACGGTAGAGTACAATGAAAGCAATGCTAAGTTTTCATTTGATAATATGGAGTTTATCTGTAGGCTTATAGATGGTAAGTATCCTAACTATGATGCTGTAATTCCTAAAGAAAATCCTAATAAATTGACGCTCAATCGCTCTCAGTTTTATAATTCGGTAAATCGTTTGTCATTGTTTTCAAACAAGACTACACACCAAATACGATTGAAAGTGGCGGGTTCAAGCCTTGTTATTTCGGCAGAAGATGTGGATTACAGCAATAAGGGTGAAGAACGATTGACTTGTAACTATCACGGTGAGGATATGGAGATAGGTTTCAACTCTAAATTCTTGAAAGAGATGATAAACAACCTCGATTCAGATGAAATAATGTTGGAAATGTCTATGCCAAATCGCGCAGGGATATTAACGCCATTAGACGGCTTGGACGAAGGCGAAAAGGTGTTGATGCTTGCGATGCCTATTATGTTGAACAACCAATAATTGAGATATTGGAAAATTGATGATATAAAGAAAAACTTTGTTCGAGGAATGCTTGAGCAAAGTTTTTTTTGTTAAAAAAGATAATATTTTGAGATAAAAATTGTATCTTTGCAGCACAAAAAGAAAAATTGATGAAGGATATTATTCATAGGCTTAAGCCTTTTATTTATATAGGTGGTCTTTACCTTTTTATATCGCTTGTACTGCGTTTGATATTTGTATATCATCCGATTACAACAGCATCATTTTCGTGGCTTGAGGTTGTAAAATTATTAGGTATAGGATTGCTTTCAGATGTGCTGATAGCAGTGCTTATCAATGCTCTATTGATGCTTTATATGCTACTAATAAGTAATAGCAAGTATAAAAATCCGTATGGATGGTTACTATTGGTGGCTTTTATAGCTTTTTTGGGGTATATTCAGTTTTATCCGAATAATATTTTTAACCAATACGGCGGGGTTATTCCTGAAATAGCATTGGCTTTTTTTGGTGTTAAGACGTTTTGCTTTGCGTTGTTGCTTATTTGGCGTAAACAGCGAGTTGTATTGCGCAATATACTATATTTTATCACTTTGGTTATATATGTTTTTGCTATAGTGATGAATGGTGTGAGTGAGTACTTTTTTTGGAATGAATTTGGAATTAGATATAATTTTATAGCTGTTGATTACCTTATTTATACCAATGAGGTAATAGGTAATATAATGGAAAGTTATCCTGTAGTACCACTTTTTTCGGTGGTTGGGGTAGTAGTAATAGCACTTACACTTTTTATTTTTGTAAAGACAAAACCTACCATAAAAGATATACCATCACTTAAACAAAAGGTAGCTTATTTACTGGTTTATAGTGTGATAGCAATTCTGGCTGTAGTAGCTCTTCCTAAGCTAAACAATCTTTCAGCAAGTAATATTTTTGCTAAAGAAATACAATCAAATGGGGTATATAAATTTTATTACGCTTTTACGCATAGTGAATTAGATTACGAACAGTTTTATCCTTCTATTGATGAAAAAGTTGCAGAAGAAACTTTGTTACAATCATTGCAAGCGGGTAGTATTGAGCGGAAAATAGTATCGCAACAGGCAGAAAAGCATTATAATGTGGTACTTATTTCGGTAGAGAGCTTGTCGGCTGAGTACTTAACTATGTATGGTAATGATGATAATCGTACGCCTTTTTTAGATGAGTTGGCAAAGAAAAGTATGTTTTTTACAAACTTATACGCTACGGGTAATCGTACGGTGCGCGGGCTTGAAGCACTTACGCTATGCTTGCCTCCTACGCCAGGGGAGAGTGTAGTGAAACGCAAGGATAATAAGGATAAATTTACTACGGGTAGTGTGTTCAGGAGTAAGGGCTATGATGTGAAGTTTTTGTATGGAGGGGATAGTTACTTTGATAATATGAAAGACTTTTTTGGTGGGAATGGCTATGATATAGTGGATAGAAGTAGTTTTTCTCCTGAAGAGGTTACTTTTGCAAATATATGGGGGGTATGCGATGAGGATATGGCAAATAAAGCTATAGCGGTGATGAATGAGCAATCAAAAACAGGCAAGCCATTTTTTAATCATTGGATGACTGTGAGCAATCATCGTCCGTTTACATATCCTGAGGGGAAAATTGATATACCTCCTACAGAAAAGAGGCGTGCTGGTGGGGTGAAATATACAGATTATGCACTGAAACGTTTTTTTGAGATGGCAGCAAAGCAGAAATGGTATAAAAATACGCTTTTTGTGGTAGTGGCTGACCATTGTGCTTCGAGTGCGGGTAGTACAGAATTACCTTTGGATGGCTATCGTATTCCGTGTTTTATCTATGCTGATTTTATACCTGCACAGAAGATAGATACCCTTGTATCTCAGATAGATGTGATGCCTACAGTGATGGGATTGTTGAACTTTAACTACACGTCTAAATTTATAGGGCAGGATGTACTAACGGCTGATTATCAGCCACGAGCTTATATAGCTACTTATCAAGATTTGGGATATTTAACACCTGAACGGCTTACTGTGATTTCGCCAGTAAAAAAGGTGCGACAGTATGATTTGCGTTTAGAGGCTGAGCAGCCTGTAGGAACGGAATATCCATTATATTACAGCCAAGAGGAGCGGAAGGATTTGGAAGAGCGGGGAGTATTGGAGTGTATAGCGAGGTATCAATCGACTTCTTATTGGCTTAAAAACCAACAATTGAATGCCAGCAAGAAATAAATTAAAAATCATTAATGACCCCATTTATGGGTTTGTGCATATACCGAGTAGCTTGGTATTTGATATTATAGAGCACCCTTATTTTCAACGCCTTAGGCGTATAAACCAAATGGGACTTTCGTTTTTGGTATTTCCAGGTGCTAAACACACGCGTTTTGAACACGTGTTGGGCTGTATGCACTTGATGCAAAAAACGGTTGAGATATTACGCTTTAAAGGGGTTACAATTACAGAAAAGGAAGCTGAGGCATTGTATATAGCAATTCTTTTGCACGATATAGGACACGGACCTTTTTCGCACGCTATGGAGCATAGTATAGTGGAAAATATATCGCACGAGGATATATCATTACTATTTATGCAACAGCTGAACAAACAATTTAATGGGAAGTTGGAGCTTGCTATTAAGATATTTACGGGAGAGTACCCGCGAAAATTTATGCATCAGCTAATTGCAAGTCAGCTGGATATTGATAGAGCTGATTACCTGAAGCGGGATAGTTTTTACACGGGTGTAGCAGAAGGGAATATCAATTCGGAACGACTGATATCAATGCTTAATGTGCGCAATGATGAATTGGTAGTAGAAGAGAAGGGATTGTACTCTGTAGAGAAATTTTTGATAGCACGGCGATTGATGTATTGGCAGGTGTATTTGCATAAAACGAGTGTGGCTGCGGAACTGATGCTCATTAGGTTGCTGACACGGGCGAAAGAACTGGTAGAGCAGGGAGAAGAGCTTAAAATGTCGGGGGTATTGTATTTTTTTGTGAGTCATAAAATATCTAATGAGAATTTTGATATAGAGGTACTTGAGAAGTTTGCTTTATTGGACGATATGGATATTTTTTCGGCAATGAAGGAATGGCAATTTCATAGTGATTGGGTGCTTTCGCAGTTGAGCCGTATGTTACTCAATAGAGATTTGCTAAAGCTAAAATTGCGAACTACAGAGTTTGAGCCAAGAAAGATAGAACGTTTGCACAAAATAGCATTACTAAAAGGACTAAAGGAGGAATATTTGAAGTACTTTGTTTTTGAAGGACAGATGAGCAATAGGGGTTATAACCCAGATAAGGAAGGAATAAAATTATTGACAAAAAATGGTAGGGTAGTGGATATACGAAAGACTGCAGAAGAGCTAAATTTGGAGGCACTTGCACAGGTAACGACTAAATATTATATTTGTTATCCTAAATAAAAAAGCTAAAAAGTAGTGATATTTGAAATAATTTTTATACTTTTGCTGCCAAATATAGTGTTATAAACGCTATAAACTGTGTTAAAACAATTGTATTGTTTTGATTATAAACTAATTAAATGAAATTTACAGCATTACAAATAGCCAATGTATTGGGGGGGGAAGTGGAAGGCAACCCAGAGACAGAAATATACAAACTTTCTAAGATAGAGGAAGGGGTACAGGGGAGTATTTCGTTTTTAGCAAACCCTAAATACAAACATTTTATATATACAACAGCTGCTTCGGTGGTGATAGTAGGGAAAGACTTTGAACCAGAGGAAGCCTTGACAACTACTTTGGTGAGAGTGGAAGACCCTTATGTTGCTTTTGCGAAATTATTGGAGTTTTACAATGAGATAAAACTGAATAAGCAGGGTATTGAACAGCCATCATTTATAGCTACTTCGGCACAATTGGGTGAGAATGTGTATATAGGAGCATTTGCATATGTGGGTGAGAATGTTCATATAGGTAATAATGTAAAGATATACCCTAATACTTACATAGGTGATAATACAACTATAGGTGATAATACAATGATATTTGCAGGTTGCAGAATATATTCGGAAACTGTGATAGGGAAAAATTGTACTTTGCACAGTGGGGTTGTATTGGGTGCTGATGGTTTTGGTTTTACGCCAAATGATGAGGGTGTATATGGCAAGGTGCCTCAGATAGGTAATGTAGTACTTGAGGACAATGTGGATATAGGGGCTAATAGTACTATAGACCGTGCGACTTTGGGTTCAACGATTATTAGGCAGGGAGTAAAATTGGATAACCAAATACAAATAGCTCATAATGTAGAGATAGGTAAAAATACTGTAATTGCTGCGCAAACAGGGATTGCAGGTTCTACAAAAGTGGGAGAAAGCTGTATGATAGGTGGACAAGTGGGTGTAGTGGGACATTTACAGATAGGCAATAGGGTAAAAATACAAGCGCAAACGGGTGTGGGACGGAATGTGAAAGATGATGAGGTTATACAGGGCTCACCTGCATTGGGGTATGCAGAATATAATAAATCATACGTGATATTCAGGAAATTGCCTGCATTATTAAAACGTATAGAAGAATTAGAAAAAAAATTAAAATAATAAATAGGTTATGATAAAGCAAAACACTTTATCTAAAGAGATTACTTTAGAAGGTATAGGATTGCACACAGGCAAGCAAGTGAAGATGGTGCTAAAACCTGCCGCTATTGATAATGGATTTACTTTTGTACGCACCGACCTCGAGGGGAACCCTGTAGTGGAGGCGGACGCTACTTACGTATCGAGTACAGAGCGTGGTACGGTACTAGAGAAAAAAGGTGTAAGGATACAGACCTGTGAACATATTTTGGCAGCCCTTGTAGGGATGGATTTGGACAACGTAATCATAGAGCTGAACTCATCGGAGCCGCCAATAATGGATGGGTCGTCTAAATATTTTGTAGAAGCTATAGAGGCTGCAGGAATTGTGGAGCAAGATGCACCACGCTATGAATATGTAGTAAAACAGGTTATTACCTATGTAAATGAGGAAACGGGTAGTGAAATAACACTGATACCTGCTGAGGAATATCAGGTTACTACTATGGTGGATTTTGGTACGAAGGTGCTGGGCACTCAAAATGCTTACTTGAATAAGTTGTCGGACTTTAAAAAGGAGATAGCTGGTGCTCGTACGTTCAGTTTCTTACACGAATTGGAGACTCTTTTAGATCACGGACTTATAAAAGGGGGTGATTTGAATAATGCTATAGTGTATGTAGATAAGGAGATTTCGGAAAGCACAATGGAGAAACTGAAAAAAATTTTTAACAAGGATAAAATTTCAGTAAAACCTAATGGAGTGCTTGATAACCTTACCTTACATTATCCTAATGAGGCTGCTCGCCATAAGCTTTTGGATGTAATTGGGGATCTTGCATTGGTGGGTGCTCGTATAAAAGGGAAAGTGATTGCTACAAAACCAGGGCACTTTACTAATACCCAATTTGCTAAAAAATTATCTAAGATTATAAAGAATGAACGCCGCAATAACGTTCCGCTAATAGATATAAACCAGCCTCCGTTGCTAAATGCAACGGATATTATGAAACTTCTGCCTCACCGTTCACCATTTTTGTTGGTAGACAAAATATTTGAGCTATCGGACAAGCACGTAGTAGGGCTAAAAAATGTAACGATGGATGAGCCTTTTTTTGTGGGGCATTTTCCTGGAGCACCTGTAATGCCAGGTGTATTGCAGATAGAGGCGATGGCACAAACGGGTGGGGTTTTAATACTAAGCACGGTACCAGACCCAGAGAACTACCTTACTTACTTTATGAAGATAGATAATGTAAAATTTAAAGTGCAAGTGGTACCAGGGGATACACTTATATTTAAGTTGGATTTGCTATCTCCTATTAGGCGAGGTATTTGCCATATGCAGGCTTATGCTTATGTGAATGGTAAGTTGGCTACAGAAGCGGAGCTTATGGCTCAAATTGTTAAAGTAAAATAAAAGATTGTATGATTCAACCATTGGCTTATGTGCACCCTGATGCTAAAATAGCGAAGAATGTAGTGATAGAGCCTTTTACTACTATTAGTAAGAATGTAGAAATAGGTGAGGGTACTTGGATAGGACCTAACGTAACCATTATGGAGGGGGCGCGTATAGGGAAAAATTGTCGTATATTTCCTGGTGCTGTAATTTCGGCTATTCCGCAGGATCTTAAATATAAAGGAGAGGAAACTACAACACATATAGGTGATAACACTACCATACGAGAATGTGTTACTATAAATAAGGGTACTGTAGATAGAATGAAGACCGTAGTGGGTGATAATTGCTTGATAATGGCATATTCGCACATTGCTCACGATTGTGTAGTGGGGAATGGTTGTATATTCTCTAATGGGACTACTCTTGCAGGGCACGTAACAATAGGTGATTTTGTGGTAATGGCAGGTATGACGGCTGTTTATCAGTTTAGTATGGTAGGCAGTTATGCTTTTGTAACGGGGGGTACGATGGTATCAAAAGATGTGCCGCCTTATGTGAAAGCAGCTCGTGATCCTATTTCATATGTAGGGGTAAACTCGATAGGGTTGCATAGGCGAGGTTTTACTGCGGAAAAGATACGTGAGATTCAGGATATTTACCGTATTATTTTTCAGAAAAAACTCTCGACTACACACGCTTTGGAATATATAGAAGCGGAGATGGAGGCAACGCTGGAACGCGATGAGATACTACAATTTATAAGACGTTCGCAACACGGGATAATGAAAGGATATAATAGTAGTAATGATTAAGATACTACGGGAAATTTGGAAATAAAAATTAAAAAATAAATAAAAAGGAATAGATAAATGGCAACAACTGCAGACATTAAGAAAGGATTGTGTATCCGTTTTAACCACGATATTTATAAGATAATTGAGTTTTTGCACGTAAAGCCAGGTAAGGGGCCTGCTTTTGTACGTACAAAACTTAAAAGTGTTACTACGGGTAAAATATTGGACAATACGTTTTCGGCAGGACACAAAATTGAGGATGTACGTGTAGAAACTCGTTCATTTCAGTATCTTTATGCTGAAGGGGATCAGTTTGTATTTATGAACAATGAGGATTATAACCAAGTGCATATTCGCAAGGATATGCTTGACTATCCTGACCTTTTGAAAGAAGGCGAGACGGTAATGGTTATCTTTAATGCTGAAGATGAGACTCCTCTTTCGGTAGAGATGCCTGCTAACGTAATACTTACAGTTACTCACGTGGAACCTGGAGTGAAAGGTAATACTGCTACTAACGCTACTAAACCTGCAACAGTAGAAACAGGTGCGGTAGTGAATGTGCCTCTTTTTATCAATGAAGGTGACCGCATCAAAGTAGAAACTGAGAAAGGTACTTATGTTGAAAGAATGAAAGACTAAATTGATAAAACATTAAATAAAAAAGAGAGGCTACCTGAAAATAATGATTTTAGGGTAGCCTCTTATTATCTTATAATTACTTATTATGCGATTTTCACAGCCTTATACACTTAAACAAATTGCGACTATCATCGGTGCTAAATACGTGGGTGATGAAAACTTTCCTGTATTTGGAATGAATGAAATACACGTGGTGCAGATGGGTGACATAGTATTTGTAGATCATCCTAAGTACTATGACAAGGCATTGGAATCAAGAGCTACAGTGATACTTATCAACAAGGAAGTGGAGTGCCCTAAAGGTAAAGCTCTTTTGATTTCGGATGATCCTTTTAGGGATTTTAATAAGCTGACTCAATATTTCAAACCTTTTGAAAGAGCTACTGCTACTATAGCACCTACGGCAACAATAGGTGAACATACAATAATACAACCAGGTGTTTTTATAGGTAATCACGTAACTATAGGCAAACATTGTGTGATACACCCGAATGTGAGTATATATGACCATTGCGAGATAGGTGATTTTGTTACGATACACGCGGGTACAGTACTGGGTGCTGATGCCTTTTATTACAAAAAACGTGCTAATGGCTACGATAAACTGAAATCGGGGGGAAGAGTGGTTATAGAAGATAATGTAGATTTGGGAGCTCTTTGCACGATTGATAGGGGTGTTACTGCTGATACTACTATCAAAAAAGGAACGAAAATTGATAATCACGTGCATATAGGGCACGATACTATAGTGGGAGAGCGCTGCTTGATAGCTTCGCAAACGGGTATTGCAGGTTGTGTGGTGATAGAAGATGATGTTACTATCTGGGGACAAGTGGGAATGACAAGTGGTATTACTATTGGTAAAAAAGCTGTTATTTTGGCACAAAGTGGAGTATCGAAGTCGTTGGAAGGTGGGCATACATACTTTGGTTATCCTGCAGGTGAGGCACGTGAGAAATACAAAGAGATGACTGCACTAAAGCAGTTGATTTCAGCAGAAAAAAAAAGTGATTAATGGGGTATTATTAACTATAAAATATTAAAAATCATTGGATTCACCTATATTACAACTTAAAGATGTATCGGTTTTTCAGAAAAATAACTTGATACTCTCTGACGTAAATCTTACTATTGGACGAGGGGAATTGGTTTATTTGATAGGGAAGACTGGTTCAGGCAAGAGTAGCCTTATCAAACTCCTTTATGGTGATTTGCCACTGCTACAAGGGCAGGGTAAGGTAGTAGGTTTCAACCTAAAAAAACTGAATGAGAACAAAATACCGCTATTAAGGCGCAGGTTGGGGGTTGTATTTCAGGATTTTAAGTTGCTTACAGACCGTAATGTGTATGATAATCTTGCATTTGTACTAAAGGCTACAGGCTGGAAAGACAAAGTGGAGATAAAGAAACGTATACAAGAAGTGTTGGCTAAAGTGAAGATGGATACTAAGGATTATAAGTTTCCTCACGAGCTATCGGGGGGGGAGCAACAGCGGGTGGCTATAGCCCGTGCGTTACTCAATGACCCTGAACTTATACTTGCTGATGAACCTACAGGAAATTTAGACCCAGAAACGAGTGTGGAGGTGATGCAAGTGCTTAAGGAAATAAATGCTGCTGGGCGCACGATATTAATGGCTACTCACGACTATGCACTGATTTTGAAGTTTCCTTCTAAAACTTTGAAGTGTGATGGAGAACACATATTTGAAGTGGTACAACGCCGTATATAAAAAACATAAAAGAACATAATTTTATAAATTACAATAATAATGAAAATAAAAATACTCGCTAATGATGGTATTTCGCCTTTAGGCAAAGATATGCTGGAAAAAAAAGGTTTTGAGGTAATTACTACTAAGGTAGCTCAAAACCAGTTGGTAGAATACATCAATAAACACGAAATTAGTGGCTTATTAGTACGTTCAGCTACACAGGTGCGTAAGGATATTATAGATGGCTGCCCTACTTTGAAACTTATTGGTAGAGGTGGAGTGGGGATGGATAATATAGATGTGGCGTATGCACAAAGTAAAAATATAGAGGTGATTAATACGCCTAACGCTTCGACTAATTCGGTAGCTGAGCTTGTTTTTGCCCATCTTTTTACGGGGGTACGTTATTTGCACGATGCTAATAGAATGATGCCTTTGGAAGGAGAGACTCAGTTTAATGAACTGAAAAAAGGTTATGCCAATGGGGTAGAATTACGTGGTAAAACGTTGGGCATTATTGGTTTTGGCAGGATAGGGCAGGCAGTAGCAAAGATAGCAATAGGCTTGGGAATGAAAGTTTTGCCTCACGATCCTTACGTGAAAGAGGCTGTTATAAACCTTTCTTTTTTTGACGGACAGGAGCTTAGCTTTAATGTTAAAACAGTTAGTAAAGATGAATTGCTTTCGCAAGCTGACTTTATAACTCTAAATAATAGTGCACAAAAAGGGTATGTAATAGATGTAGCAGAGTTTGAGAAAATGAAAGATGGGGTAGGGATAATAAACCTTGCTCGCGGAGGAGCTCTTTCGGAACAAGCTTTGTTAGAAGCCTTAGAAAGTGGTAAGGTAGCTTTTGCAGGATTGGATGTATTTGAAAATGAGCCTACGCCTTCACTACATATATTGATGCACCCACAAATATCACTTACACCGCATATAGGTGCGAGCACTACTGAGGCGCAAGACCGCATTGCTACAGAATTAGCTGAACAAATAGTAACTTTATTAAAATAATTATATACAATGGCAGAAATTTTAGACATCTTTGAAGGAGAAAACCTTCAGAAAATTGTTAATGGACTTAGTGAGAAGACTGGTATATCAACAGATAAAGTGAATACTGTGTTGGATTCGCTAAAACAAATGTTAGGAAAAGAAGAAAATGCTGGTGCTGAGCTACTAAGCAAACTAAAGGGGGGTGAACAATCTACTACTCTACAAGCTATCAGCGAAAAAACTGGTATTTCTCTTGACAATGTGAACCAAATATTCCAACACTTGCCTTCTATGTTTTCTAATTTCTTTGGAGGCAAAGACGGAGGAAGTATAGGAGATAAGCTCACCTCGTTGCTTGATAAAAACAAGGATGGAAATGTAATGGACGATATAGTGAGTGGTATAGGTAACCTTTTTAAAGGAAAATAATTACATTTTTTATACGATTGACTTTACTTTGGTAGAGTTTTTGTACCTACCAAAGTAATTTTTTGTTGCTTACGATGATAGAAAATGATGAATACTTTATGGACATAGCCCTAAATGAGGCACTTACAGCTTTTGAAGAAGGAGAAGTGCCTGTGGGAGCTGTGGTAGTAGCTGATGGTAGAATTATAGCGAGGGCTCATAATCTTACAGAACGACTAAACGATGTAACGGCTCACGCTGAGATGCAAGCTATTACGATGGCTGCAAGCTATTTAGGGGGCAAGTATCTGAAAGGTTGTACTATGTATATCACTTTGGAGCCTTGTGCAATGTGTGCTGGGGCATTGTATTGGAGCCAGCTGTCACGACTGGTGTACGGGGCAGCTGATTTGCATAGAGGATATAATGTTATGGGAGGGCTACTGCACCCTAAAACTGAAATTACAACGGGGATAAAGGCTAATGAATGTACTGAACTTATAAAACAATTTTTTATGAAGAAACGATGATGAAAGAACTTGCTCTTATACTATTTTTTTGTTTGGGGATACACTTAGTTTTTCCTCAAACAGAAGATACATTAAGAACGAGTGATACGATTCAGCGGGTATTAGACAGGGAAGTAAAAAATAGAATTTTTTACAAACGGCTTAGAGATTATTTGCAACAGCATAAGGTAACTGAAAGACTGAAAGATTTTATTGTAGTAAAGGAACAGCATTCTTTGGCTGAGGTTTCTTCTACAGAGACTGATACAATAAAAACTATTGCAGAAGCTGTTTGTGATACGTTGTCTTATCAGGGAAAAATTATTAGGAATATACTGATTACGACTTTAGACCCTTTTGGGTTTGATGAACGCGATGCTAACAAAAAACCTATCAGCAAGTTTGAACGTTATGGAAATGCGCTACATATAAAAACACGTGAGAGCACAATAAGACATTTGCTTCTTTTTAAAAAGAATCAAGCTTTGGATACGTTGCTCATCAGTGAGACAGAGCGACTGCTTAGAAATCAACGTTATGTGCGGCGGGTGTATATAGAGCCTATGCCTGTGGGGCGGTTTAAAGACTCGGTAGATGTGCATATAAGAGTGCTTGATAGTTGGACAATGTATGTGGACGGAGACCTCACGGGAAGCAGAGGCTGGACACGCTTATCTGAACGCAATCTTTTTGGGTTAGGACACGAGGCTTCATTCACCTATCAGCAGTTTTTTACGGGTATAGCTGATAGTGGTAAGGGAATGAGTTATACACTGCGGAACATCAGAAATACATATGTGAATGTGAGAGGCTCATACTATTCGGATTATGAGGGGTATTTTACGCGTTATATTTATGTGGATAGACAGCTTTATTCACCATTGGCACGATGGTCGGGGAGTGTGTCGTACTATGAAAATAGAGATGCGTATGTAGATACAATACCCAATTATAAGCCTGTGTTGTATTACAAAAGTTTTAATACTTTTGGTAGCTGGGTAAAGTCGCTTGGGGTTTCTAAAGATAAGAGTATCAATAATTTTATTATTGGGGCTACTTATCGCAATACAAGTTTTTACAGGAATAGTTTTTTATATCCGGAAGAAGATGTATATCATTCTAATGAAAATATTTTTCTTACGCAACTGAGCTTGAATAGGAGTAAATTTGTGAAAGATCGCTATATTTTCAGGAATGGTGATACGGAAGATGTGGGTACGGGGCATACTCTTTATTTAACATCGGGGGCTATATGGAAAAACCATAGAATGTTACCTTATATTTCCTTAGGATTTTCAAAAGCTTATTATGAGCGAAAGGGATATTATGCAGCAGATTTTGAGGTGGGGAGTTTTGTTCCGAAAGGAAAAATAAAAGAACTGGTGTTTCGTGCTGAAGGAACACATTTTACAAGATTGCTCAGTATAGGAGACTGGCACTTTAGGGAGTTTTTGAAGGCTTCGTTTGTTATGGGGGTTAAAGATTTTGTATATCAAGGTAGTAGGCTGAGTATTAACGAACATTATGGAATTCTTGGGTTTAATAGCAGTGAGGTGTACGGAAACAGAAAGTTGATACTAAGTTCGCAAACACAGCTTTATAGTCCATTTCAGTTTATAGGCTTTCGGGTAAGTCCATTTCTATCGGTAGATACTGCTTTTATAGGGCGTAAAGAATCACCATTTTTTAATGTAGATTTGTATTCTCGTTTTTCATTAGGATTTTATATTACTAATGATTATTTGCCTTTTGGGGCAATTCAGTTTTCACTGGCTTATTTTCCTATCATACCGGGTAATGGGAAACATATTTTTAAAATCACAGGAGATACGAACGATGATTTTAGGTTGCATAGCTTCAGCCAACGTGTACCATCGGTGGTTTCATTTAAATAAAAATACCTGACAACTTGTCCTGACAAAAAGCTATGGCAATATTTTTGCTTTTTAAATTCAAATGATTATCTTTGCACGTTTTTTTAGAAGAATGGGAACTATTAACATTTTAGCTTCTGTTTAAAAGTGAAGGATAAGTGTTTACCCTAATAGTATTTGATAAAACAAATAGAGAAAAATATAAAAAAGAATGAATAAAGAAATAACATCTAATGAACTGCTCAGCAATATTATAGCAGGTATAGAGAAGGTTAAAGGTAAGGATATCACTATTTTAGATCTACGTGAGGTAGAGAGTGCTGTGTGTGAGTATTTTGTAATATGCAATGGTAATACTAATACTCAGGTGGCAGCGATTTCAGGTTCGGTACAAAAAGTAGTAAGCCAAGCTGAAGGGCATCAAAAGCCTTGGCACGTAGAGGGTGAAATGAATGCTGAATGGGTACTTATAGATTATGTGGATGTGGTGGTGCATATATTTCAGCCTCAAGTTCGTGAGCATTATGACTTGGAAGGCTTATGGGGCGATGCGAAATTCATTAATGTAGAAACTCAATATTAAAAAATGGGAGATAATAAGAATAACGGCAACCGATTTTCAGCATATTGGCTGTATGCTGTGTTGTTACTTGTGCTTTTGGCATTTAATTACTATTCAGGAGCAACCTTTTGGTCACAACCTAAGGAAATACCGCAAGCTAAATTTGAAGAATATTTGAGCAATGGTGATGTATCACGAATTGTTATTCTGAATAAGAAAGAAGCTAATGTGTACTTGAATGCAGATGCACTTAAGAAGGAGGAGCATAAAGATGTACGCCCTACAGGGAATGCTATTATGCAAAATGGTAATCCTGCTGATGTACCACAATATCGCTTTGAATTGGGTGACCTTAGCAACTTTGAAAATCGTTTTGACCAAATAGTTAAAGAGAATAACCTCGATACAACGCGCGAAAATAAAAGTCAGCAGAATATATTTTCGGATTTGTTGATTACTCTGATACCTTTTGTACTTGTAATAGGTGTATGGATTTATGTAATGAAACGTATGGCAGGTGCAGGAGGCGCTGGAGGTATTTTCAATATAGGAAAATCAAAGGCTCGTATGTTTGACGAGAAAAAGCAAGTACCTGTAACGTTTCAGGATGTAGCAGGCTTGGAAGGGGCTAAAGAGGAAGTACAGGAAATTGTAGATTTCTTGAAGAATCCTGATAAATATACTTCGCTTGGAGGTAAGATACCAAGAGGGGCGTTATTGGTGGGGCCTCCTGGTACTGGTAAAACGCTACTTGCAAAGGCTGTAGCTGGAGAGGCGCAAGTGCCATTCTTTTCGCTTTCGGGTTCTGATTTTGTTGAGATGTTTGTGGGTGTAGGCGCTTCGCGAGTGCGAGACCTTTTTAAACAAGCAAAAGAAAAAGCACCTTGTATTATATTTATAGATGAAATAGATGCTATAGGGCGTGCGCGAGGAAAAAATGCGATGACGGGAGCTAATGATGAGCGAGAAAATACGCTTAACCAGCTGCTTACGGAAATGGATGGTTTTGGGTCGCATACAAATATTATTGTGCTGGCAGCTACTAACCGCGCTGATATTTTGGATAAAGCGTTGATGCGTGCGGGACGTTTTGACAGGCAAATATATGTGGAACTGCCTAACTTGAATGAACGTAAACAAATATTTCAGGTACACTTGAAGCCTATAAAGACGGCTGAGACATTGGATATAGATTTTCTTGCTAAGCAAACCCCTGGTTTTTCGGGTGCTGATATTGCTAATGTATGTAATGAGGCGGCTTTGATAGCGGCGCGCAAAGGCAAAACGGCGGTGAGTAAGCAAGAGTTTTTGGACGCTGTAGATAGGATAGTGGGTGGGCTTGAGAAGAAGAGCAAGATTCTTACTCCTGAAGAGCGCAAGGCGATTGCTTTTCACGAAGCAGGACACGCAACAGTGAGTTGGCTATTAGAATATGCTGCGCCTTTGGTGAAAGTTACAATCGTACCACGAGGGCAGTCGCTGGGGGCTGCTTGGTATTTACCAGAAGAGCGCCAAATAGTGCGCACTGAGCAGATTTTGGACGAGATGTGTGCTGCCTTAGGAGGACGTGCTGCTGAAAAGGTAATTTTTGATAAAATATCAACAGGAGCACTTAGCGACCTTGAGAAGGTTACTAAACAGGCGCGTGCAATGGTTACTATTTATGGGCTTAATGATAAAATAGGTAATCTAACTTATTACGATTCAGCACAATCGGATTATGGATTTACAAAGCCTTATAGCGAAAAGACAGCTCATTTGATAGATGAAGAAATTTCAAAAATAGTAGAGGCTCAGTATGCACGAGCTATTGCTATATTGACCGAAAATAAGGAAAAACTTACTCAACTTGCTAACTTACTGTTGGAGCGTGAAGTAATATTCCGCGATGACTTGGAGAATATTTTTGGTAAACGTACTTTTAAAGAAGAGGAAGAATTGGATAAAATTGCTGCCGAACATAAAAATACGGGAGAGGTAAGCTAATGAAGATAACAGCACAAATAAAAGCGCCAATACGTGAGGAAATGGAGCTCTTTGAACAGAAGTTTCAAGGGGCGATGAGCTCGAAAGTTGCTTTGCTAAATCGTATCACCTACTATATAGTGAACCGTAAAGGGAAGCAGATGCGACCGATGTTTGTATTTTTGGTTGCTAAGATGGTATCGGGTGGGGGTATGAGCGAGCGTACTTATAGAGGTGCATCGGTGATAGAACTTATACATACGGCTACCTTGGTACACGATGATGTTGTGGATGATAGTAATAAGCGACGAGGTTTTTTTTCTATCAATGCTCTTTGGAAGAATAAAATAGCGGTGCTTGTGGGCGATTATTTGCTTTCAAAAGGTTTGTTGCTTTCTATTGATAATGGTGATTTTGACTTATTGCGTATCATCTCGGTTGCGGTGCGAGAAATGAGTGAAGGCGAGCTGTTGCAAATAGAAAAGGCGCGCCGATTGGATATTACTGAGGAGGTTTATTATGAAATCATTAGGCAGAAAACGGCTACACTTATAGCTGCTTGTTGTGCGATGGGAGCTTGTTCGGTATTGCCAGAAGAAACAGAAATAATTGAAAAGATGCGACTTTTTGGTGAGTATATAGGAATGGCATTCCAAATAAAGGATGATCTTTTTGATTATACTGATGATGCAATAGGGAAGCCTACGGGGATTGATATTAAGGAACAAAAAATGACGCTTCCGCTTATTTATACATTAAATAATTGCAGTGAAGACGAGAAAAAATGGCTTATAAATTCGGTAAAGAAGCATAATAAGGATAAAAAGCGGGTGAAAGAGGTTATTGCATTTGTAAAACAACGAGGAGGGCTGGAATATGCGACTTATAAAATGAAGGATTTTCAGCAGAGGGCATTGAAATTATTAGATGATTTTCCTGTTTCGGACTATAAGAATGCTTTGGTGTTGATGGTGAATTATGTGATTGATAGGGAGATATAGTGTAGTTTTAAAACTAAAAAATATTTTGGCAATTCCTTTGGCTTTTCCAGAGGAATTGCTATTTTTGTGGCTTTAAAGTGAATATTTTTTTGAAAATGAAAGGTCTTAAATTTCCTACCCCTTATACGGTGTTGATGATTGTAATTGTATTGGCAACAGGGCTTACGTATCTATTGCCTTCGGGGAGCTATAGTACGCTTAGTTACAACAAGGTTGATGATAGTTTTGTAATACGAACTGCTGATAGTGCCTATAGGGTGCCTGCTACTCAAGGGAAACTCAATGATTTGGGTATCAATATACAACTGAATAAGTTTAAAGAGGAAAAAATAAAGAAACCTATTTCAATTCCTAATACTTATGTGGAGGGTAATGGGGCTCCGCAAGGTGCTGTTGCAGTGCTTTTTGCGCCTATTAAGGGGATTTACGATAGTATAGAGGTGATTCTTTTTGTATTGGTATTGGGTGGTTTCATAGGTGTATTCAACAGTTCGGGGGCTTTAAATATGGGGGTAGGCTATTTGGCTCATCTGCTGAAAGGGCGTGAAGGTATTCTTATTATTCTGCTCACTACGCTTTTGGCTCTTGGAGGCTCTTCCTTTGGATTGGCTGAAGAGACTCTTGCGTTTTACCCTATGTTGGTACCTATTTTTTTAGCAGCAGGTTACGACTTATTAGTGCCTTTGGCTGTGATTTATATAGGCTCAAATGTTGGTTCTATGGCATCGACTGTTAATCCGTTTGCGGTGATTATTGCCTCGGATGCTGCTGGTGTAGATTGGACTTCGGGGCTCTATATACGGTTGATTGCCTTAGTATTGTGTGTGATTATCAGTATACTTTATATCATTAGGTATGCTGAAAGGGTAAAAAAATATCCTGAAAAATCTATTGTATATGGGGTTACTTTACCTGAAATATATGCGGCTAATACACCTGAAAAGACTACTGAACTGAAACTATCAACGAAAATAGAGCTTTTGGTTTTTGGACTTTCGTTTGTAGTTATGATTATAGGAGTATCGCAATGGGGCTGGTGGTTTGGCGAAATGACTGCTCAGTTTTTGGTAGCTGCTGTTGTAATAGCAGTACTACAGCGTTGTGGTGAAGAGGCTTTTGTACAACATTTCATAGCAGGAGCTCGAGACTTATTGGGGGTGGCTTTTATTATTGGGATAGCCAGAGGGGTATCGTTTATACTGAATGATGGGCAGATAGCTGGTACGATATTGCATTATGCTACTGACCTTGTGCGAGGGATGTCGCCAATGTTATTTTTACCAATGCTGATGTTGGTATTTGGAGTGCTTAGTTTGTTTATAGCATCGTCATCGGGTATGGCGGTACTTACGATGCCTATAATAGGGGCATTGGCTTCGATAGTAGGGGTTGAAGGGCATAGTGTGGTGAGTGCTTATCTTTTTGGTATGGGGATTATGTCGCTAATTACTCCTACGGGGCTTATTTTGCCGTCACTGGCGATGGTGAATGTGAATTACAAACAATGGTTGCGGTTTTGTATGCCGTTAGTGGTTATCTTTTCGGTAGTACTGACAATTTTGTTATGGTTATAAATTTAAATGATTTTTTGCAATGAATATGGTTTTTGTTATTATACTTGTGGCTACAATAGCAGTGAGTTATTATGGGTTTCAGAATACTACTTTTTTTGAGCGTTATAAATTCAATGTAGGAGCGGTGCAGAAGGGTGATTATATTCGTTTGGTATCATCAGGCTTTTTACACGCTGATTGGCAACATTTAATTCTCAATATGGTATCGCTGTTTTTCTTTCAGGGGTTACTCATTAGGAGCATAGGGAGTGTATTATTTTTAGTTGTTTATTTTGGGGCTATGATTGCGGGTAGTTTGTTTAGTTGGTATTTGTACCAACGACAATGGTATTATTCGGCTATAGGAGCTTCGGGAGCTGTTTCAGGAATTATATTTGCTGCGATTGCACTTAATCCTACAGGAATAACAGTGAATTTTTTGCCAGGTTGGTTGTTTGGTGCTTTTTATTTTGCTTATTCGGCTTTTATGATGTTTAATCCGAGTGAAGGGGATAATATAGGACACGCTGCGCATTTAGGAGGGGCTGTATTTGGACTTTTGGTAGCTGTATTATATGCACCTGAGGCAGTAATAAATCACGCTTTTTATATAGGAGTAATGGTTCTGCCATTAGGCTATATTGTTTATCAGCTAAAAAATAACAAAAAGAACTATTAACTATGAGTTATTTAAAAGATGTAATTACAGATGTACTTGAGAACTACAGCACTAAAGCAGATCGTTTAGTGTTTGTTACTACGGGAAAACGACCTGCATTGTTTTTGAAGAAATATTTTGCTGAACAAGTACAACGACCTACTATGGCTCCTGAATTTATAGGGATAGCTGATTTATTTACGCGTATATCGGGGGTAGAGGCTATTAGTGGTTTGCCTTTGTTATTTGAATTTTATGATAGCTATAAAGCGGTGTGTAAGACAAAAGATGTAAATAATTTTGAAGAGTTCTTGGGCTGGGCTGTTACAGCATTGAAAGATTTTAGTGAGATAGACCAATATTTGGTACAGCCTGATAAGATATTTTCTTATATTAGTGACTTAAGAAAAGTAGAACAGTGGAGCGGTATGGATTCTCTTACAGATTTACAGAAAGAATATTTAGCTTTTTGGGAGTCTTTACGTGATTATTATGATGCTCTAAATGAAAAATTGACAAAAAAGAAGAAAGGGTATGCAGGCTTTGTGGCGAAAAAAGCAGTAGAATTTCTTCCTAAATATATAGAGACTCACACTGATACAATTCATATATTTGTAGGTTTTAATGCGCTCTCAGAAGCTGAACAGAAGGTTATACAAAATATTTTGATGGATATAGGTGGTGAGATTTATTGGGATGCAGACAGCTATTTTGTAAACAAGAAAGACCACGATGCGGGATATTTCTTTCGTAAATATAGGGAGCATTGGAGATATTACAAAACGCATATTCCTAAATTTATAAATAATAACTACGAGAAAGAAAAGAAGATTTATCTTACAGGGGTTTCTAAAAGTATCAATCAGGTACACGTGGTGGCTGAGCTCTTGCAGCATACTCCTAAAGCTGAATTGGAAAAAACAGCACTTATTGTTGCTGATGAGAGTTTACTAATACCAATGCTTCAAGCGGTTCAGTCTAATACGGCTGTGAATATTACAATGGGTTACCCTTTGCAGCAAACGCCTCTAAATGATTTATTTACTACTTATTTTCGTTTGCATCTTTCCAAGAGTTTTTACCATAAAGATGTACTGAACTTATTGTCGCAACCTTTTTTGAAACAGTTACTTTCGCAAGAGTCAATAAAAGCTATCTCAGAGTATATTACAAAGCACAATCTTACATATATAAGCAGAGAGAAGCTCCTACAAGCTACTCCTGAAAATCAGCACGAAGTTTTTAAATTATTATTTCCTGAAAAAGAGCAGGATAAGACGAGAAATGTTGCTTTTATCAGCAAACTAATAGAGAACGCTATTACGATAATTTATAGACTTAAATCATATATACATCCTGAAAATTCACAACATATTCTTGTGCAAGAGTATGCTTATAGGTTCTATGAATTATTTAATCAACTAAAACAATTACAAGATCGTTATCATTATATAGATTCAGTGAAAACATTATATCACTTCTATTTAGATGTATTGCAGAAAAGTGCTCTCAACTTTCGTGGCGAACCTTTGGAGGGATTACAAGTGATGGGGGTATTGGAGAGTAGAAGTTTAGATTTTGAAAATGTGATTATTACTTCAGTAAATGAAGGTGTATTGCCTCTTGGCAAGAGTGATAACTCTTTGATACCTTATGATGTAAAGCGTGAATTGGGGTTACCTACTTATAAAGAACGCGATGCGGTTTATAGTTATAACTTTTATCGTATTTTGCAACGTGCTAAGAAAGTTCACTTACTGTATGATACTGAAATGGATAGCTTAAAGAGTAAAGAAAAGAGTAGGTTTATATTGCAATTATTAGCTGAAAACGTTGATAAACACGAGGTGATACATTCTATCAAAGCTCCTAAAGTGTATCCTACTTCTTTGTCTGTGCTTAACATACAAAAAACACCTGAAATTATAGAAAAGTTACGTGTGCTTGCTGAAAATGGACTATCGCCTTCAGCAATTACAACTTATATACGCAATCCGCTTACGTTTTATCAGCAAAATGTATTAAAAGTATATGAGGAACAAGAAGTAGAAGAGACGGTAGAGGCACGTACTTTTGGTAATATTATTCATAAAACGTTGGAATGCTTATATAAAGGCTTATTGTATAGTAGAATAAACCGAGCTATTACTGTAAATGATATAGAAAAAATACGCCCTAAAGTAGAAAGGATTATTAATATTCACTTTCGCAGAGAGTATAGGAATGATAGTTTTAGTGAAGGAAAAAACTATCTTATTTACAACGTTATTAAGGAATATGTGCATCGTTTTTTAGATTTAGAAATAGCAACAATTAAAGAGGGTACAGAAATAAAAGTACTTTGTTTAGAAGAAAAAATGGTAATTCCTTTTGAACACAAGATAAATGGCACTATTGTAAATTTTAAAGGAATTATAGACCGTATTGATTGTAGAGATGGAAAATTACAAATTATAGATTATAAAACAGGGGTTGTAGAAGAAAAAGATGTAAAAATAAGTGATTGGAATGATCTTATTACTGATATAAAGTATGGTAAAGCCTTTCAATTACTTACTTATGCTTATATGTACCAACAAAAGTTTAAAACAGAGGAAACTATGCAAGTAGCTAATTTATCATTCAAGCGTTTGCAGAAAAATTTGATACAATTCCATACTCATTTTGATAAACAAAAAGATTATGATGTTACCCCTTCAGTTCTTTCTGAATATGTAACTGTTACCAAACAGTTGTTGGAAGAGATTTTTGATACAACTATCCCTTTTAGTGAAGTAATTTAACCCGATTACTACAATAAAAAAATACTTGGAAGTTGTTAAAACTTTCAAGTATTTTTTTGTTTCTATGATAGATATTACTTCACTTCAGTACCATTAGCAATGCCTTCACTATTAGGAGCAATAAAAGTATATTTACCTTCGTTGTTTTCTACCATTAGTATCATTCCTTGGCTTTCTACTCCACGTAATTTGCGTGGAGCGAGGTTGGCAAGCACCGTTACACGCTTTCCTATAATTTCTTCAGGTTCAAAACTTTGCGCTATACCCGATACTATAGTACGCTGGTCTATCCCTGTATCTACTTTCAGAATAAGTAGTTTGTCAGCTTTAGGCATTTTTTCGGCTGTGAGAATGGTACCTATGCGAATATCCATTTTGGCAAAATCATCATAGCTAATAAGCTCTTTTTGAGGTGCTACAGATGTTTCTGCTACGCTTGCTGTCTCTTGTGTATTTTCTTTTTTAGTAGTTTCTAAGCGTTGTAGTTGTTTTTCTATAGCCTCATCTTCAATCTTTTCAAACAACAATACAGCTTTACCTATCGTATGTCCGCTTGTAATTAATAGTTTGTTTGGTAATATATCTTGCCAATGAGGTGCTGATGACATTGCTTCAAAAAGCAACATCTTCTTTAACTTTTCAGATGTAAAAGGTAAAAAAGGTTCGCTAGTAATTGCTAATGCTGTAGTTATGTGTAGAGCTACAAACATTATAGTCTTTACACGTTCTGCATCGGTTTTTATAAGTTTCCAAGGCTCTTCGTCAGCGAGGTATTTATTACCTAAGCGAGCAATATTCATCAGTTCTTGTTGCGCTTCGCGAAAACGAAAACGTTCTAATGATTGCTCAATCTTTTGAGAAAGAGCTACTACTTCGGCAAGTACTTCATTGTCAGTAGCTGTAAAAGCATTAGGTGCAGGTACTACACCATTGTAGTATTTATCGGTAAGCACTAATACCCTATTGATAAAATTACCCAATATAGCTACCAATTCATTATTATTACGAGCTTGGAAGTCCTTCCAAGTAAAGTCGTTATCTTTGGTTTCAGGAGCATTAGCAGTTAGTACATAACGCAATACATCTTGCTGATTTGGAAAATCTTCTAAATACTCGTGTAGCCACACAGCCCAATTTTTAGAAGTAGAAAGCTTGTTACCTTCTAAATTTAGGAACTCATTAGCAGGTACATTGGTAGGCAATATATAACTACCATAAGCTTTGAGCATTGCAGGGAATATTATGCAATGGAAAACAATATTATCTTTCCCTATAAAATGTATCAATTCAGTATTTTCATCTTTCCAATAAGGCTTCCAGTCTTTTCCCTCACGGGTAGCCCATTCTTTGGTAGATGATATATACCCAATAGGTGCATCAAACCATACGTACAATACTTTACCTTCGGCACCTTTTATAGGTACAGGGATGCCCCAATCAAGGTCGCGCGTAACGGCACGTGGTTTAAGCTCATCATCCAACCAGCTTTTTACTTGCCCATATACATTAGGTTTCCAGTCGTTTTTATGCCCTTTTAGTATCCAATCTTCTAAAAACTTCTGATAACGATCTAAGGGTAAGAACCAATGTTTAGTAGCCTTTAGTATAGGTTTACTACCTGTGATAGATGATTTAGGGTCTATCAAATCAGTAGCGTTAAGTGAGCTGCCGCAACGCTCACATTGGTCGCCATAGGCTTCAGTATTACCACATTTTGGGCAAGTACCTATTACGAACCTATCGGCTAAGAACTGATGAGCTTCTTCATCATAAAGTTGCTCCGATACTTCTTCTATAAAATCGCCTTGTTCGTATAGTTTTTTAAAGAAATCAGAGGCTGTTTCGTTGTGAATAGCAGCTGAGGTACGTGAATAGTTATCAAATGAAATACCAAAATCCTCAAATGATTGTTTAATAATATTATGATATTTATCAATAATAGCTTGAGGGGTTGTACCTTCTTTTTTAGCTTTTATAGAGATAGCTACTCCGTGTTCATCACTACCGCAAATAAAAGCTACATCATTATTTTTAAGTCGTTGGTAGCGCGCATAAATATCGGCAGGTACGTATACACCTGCAAGGTGTCCTATATGTATAGGTCCGTTAGTATAAGGTAGCGCTGCTGTAATGGTATATCTTTTAGGCATCTTGTACTGTAATTATTTTTAGGCTGCAAAAATACAAAATTATTATGAAACTTGGGCAATAAGTAGTATAAAAAAAGCTGTCCCAATATGAGACAGCTTTCTTTAATTGTATAATTTAGTGTTATTATTTTATGCTGAATGTAGCTTTACGAGCTAACTGACGAGCTCTTGGTGAGTTTTTATCAACTGATGTATCTTCACCTTTACCTTCAGTAGAGATACGTGATGCACTAACACCTGCTTTTACAAGCAAATCTTTCACAGCATTAGCACGTTTTTGTGATAATGTAGAGTTGTAGTTAGTACCACCCAACTCATCTGCATAACCTACTACTGATATTTGAGCGTTGCTGTTTTCTTTCATATATTTAACAACCATATCAATAGCCCAAGTAGAACTCATTTGAGGTACAGAAGAGTTGAAATCAAAGTAAGCACTTATGTAACCTTTTTTGATAAGGTCAGCAACTACATCACCGCTTACGCCACCGTTTTCAGCTGCAGAAGCTGCTGCAGTAGCACCTTTAGCTTGGTAGTTGTTGTTCAAGTAGCTTTCAATTTCGTCAGGAATTCCGTTGCCGTTAGCATCGTTCATCTTGTCTTGTTTGCCAGATACTTTGTCTTTCAAATCAGATACATTGCTTTCAAGAGCAGCGATACGTTGAGCAACATCATCGTTTTCTTGTTGTTTAGCAGCATTAGCAGCCCAATCAGCGTGTACACCTTGTTTACCAAGTGCAATGTTCAAACCTACAGTACCTACTAAGTGAGCACCTTGGAAAACACGTCTTGTAGCACGAGATTTAGTATCGTAGCTAACGTTTTGTTTAGCATTCAAAAATAATGAACCATCTAATAATAAAGCAATGCGGTTAGAAAGTCTTACTTGAGGTGTAACACCCGCTGTTAAGAATACCATACGGTCAGCTTTTCCTAACCAATCACTTTTAAGTTGAGCGTAACCACCACCAGCGTGTACCAATACGTTAAGGTCGCTAGTCCAATCTTCAAAACTCAACACTCTACCCAAGTTGGCATACGCTTGCAAATTAACATTCCAAATATTTGAGTCAAACTTAGAGGTGTTTTTCTTGTTAGAGAAAGCATCGTAACCACCTCCTAAACGAAGACCAAATTTGTTGTTAAGCATATAGCGCACACCTACTGATGCACTCCACGGACTTGGAGTGGCTGTAGCATAACCTCGTGTAAGTGGAGAAACAGCTTTATTTAGCCCTCCATTTACATCTACTGACCATTTGTTATAGCCATCTTGTGCTTGGACTCCAAGGAAAGCCAATGAAGCCAGAACTAAAATACTTTTTTTCATTTTCTTTTTTTAATTAAGTAAATTATACAATAATGCGGCAAAGGTAATATTATTTTTGGTACTAAAAATATGTTTAACAAAAGTTTAACGTTTTTCCTTGTATTTTAGTAGCATTCGTTCTAAAGGCTCTACGCTACTATCAATACCTTCTTCAAAGGTCTTAAACTGTTTTTTCACTACAAGGCTCTCACCAGGAATGTGTACCTTCACCTCTACTATTTTATTCTCTTTAGTATTGGTGTTTTCTAACTTCAAATGTACGTCAGCTTCAATGATGCGATCGTAAAAATTGTCAAGCTTGTCAAGCTTTTTTTGGATAAAATCCACTAACTTTTGGTCAACTGTAAAGTCAACAGGATGTACATGTACTTTCATAATGTCTCTTTTTTAAGGTTAAACAATTCTATTACTCTTCCTCGTCTTTTTGTTCTGCACGAGGATGTGCTTTTTTGTATTGGCGTTTTAGCTCTACTAAGCTTGTATTAGTATACACTTGCGTAGAAGCAAGGCTTGCGTGCCCCAATAGTTCTTTTACGGTATTCAAATCGGCACCATTATCCAATAGATGGCTGGCAAATGAATGTCGTAGCACGTGAGGGCTCACATTTTTTTTGCTGGTAACGGCACTAAAATACGAATTGATAATTCTATATATCAATGTAGGGTATATCTTTTTGCCGTTTTTCACTAAGAACAAATAATCTTCACTTTTTTTATTAGCTATTTCTGCTCGTAGCTTCAAATACTCGTGTAATGTATTTTCAAGTTCTGGTATAATCGGTATGTAACGTTCCTTATCTCCTTTACCCAATATTTTTACTTGGCGTTGGATAAGATCTACATCTCCCACTTTCAGGTTGGCTAACTCAGATCGTCGCATCCCCGTAGCATAGAGCATCTCTATTACTGCTCTGTCACGCACCTCATCAAATGAATTCTTACTCGAAAAATAAGAAAGCACTTTTTCTATTTCTGCTTCTGAAAATGGAATCTTTTGCTTCTTATCGGTCTTCAGCATAAAAATTCCTTTTTCAAAAGGGCTTATCTCTATTTGTTTTGTTTTCTTTAAAAAAGAATAGTAAGTTTTTAAAGCTGATAGTTTCCTATTGATACTTCTGAATGATATAGATTGGTCAGATAGGCTGATAATCCACTTCTTTATATCCTCTTGGTCGGCTTTTTCTAACGGACATTCTTCCTCCTTCTTCTCATACTCACTCTTAATAAAACGTTCGAAAGCCCTAAGGTCGTGTTTGTAAGCTTCAACAGTATGAATGGAATACTTCATCTCTATTGAAAGATAAATAATAAAAGCATTGATTGACATACTTAAATGTTAGTTGATTAAAAATAGGTTTATAGTTTCTAAAAAGTATCTTACTTTTTTCATAGCAAAGTAAAGAATTTTATAGAACATAGCGCGTTAATAAATTGTTAAATTTTCATCTTATTTTGTTAAAGTAACACTTTACTATAACAAAATCAGTAAGTTACGTATCTCTCTATTTTATGAAATTTAATCGTTAAACATTGATAATTAAACATTATTTCTTATCTTTGCCCCAAACTTAAAATAATTATAATTATGTTAGCACAAGCTTCATTTATTGGTTTTATAAAAACGCTATTAATCATACTCCTAATTATACTTGGAATCCGTATTTTATTCCGCATCCTATTGCCTTATATTCTTCGTTTTTTTTTCAATAGAGTAGGAGAGCGTATTCAAAAGGAATTTCAAAACTATCAGCAAAATCCTCAATCACCTTATAATGATTATAATAATCAAACTTATAAAAGCAACCAGAACAGTAGAGAAAATATTGTGAATCGTGAAGATACAACTAAAAATCCTAAAGCTACACGTCAAGTAGGCGAATATATTGATTACGAAGAAATATAAACTATTGAATTATAATTAGATGAAAAAAATAATACCTCACCTTATTGCAGTGGCTCTATTTGCCATTATAGCTATCGCTTTTTTTTATCCTGTACTGCAAGGTAAAGCCATTTGGCAGTCCGATATCGTTCAATACACCGGTATGGCAAAAGAACGTAACGATTACCGACTTTCTGATAATAAAGAATCGTATTGGACGAATAGCGCTTTTGGAGGAATGCCTACTTATCAGCTCGGCGCTAACTATCCTTATGATTTTATAAAACAAGTAGACAGAACTCTTCGCTTTTTACCTCGCCCTGCAGATTATCTTTTCCTTTATTTTATAGGTTTTTACCTGCTTCTTTCGGTACTCAAGGTTGATACCCGCAATGCTTTTCTCGGGGCTATCGCTTTTGGGCTCTCTACTTACCTTATTATTATTCTTGGGGTAGGACATAATGCCAAAGCTCATAGTATTGCTTATTTTGCACCTGTTTTAGCGGGTATTTTGCTGGTATTTCAACGGAAATATCTCGTAGGAGGTATTCTCACAGCTTTCGCTTTAGCTTTGCAACTTTGTGCCAACCACTTCCAAATGACCTACTACCTCCTCCTATTGGTACTGCTTCTTGGCGCTGGACATCTTTTCCAAGCCATCAAGCAAAAACAGCTAAAAAATTTTCTTAAAGCTATGGGGGTTCTTATAGGGGCGGCTTTCATTGCGGTTTTGTCCAATGCTACATTGCTTTTAGCTACTCGTGAATATGCTGCTTGGAGTACCCGCAGCAAATCTACCCTCACTACTGCCACTACAACAATAGAGGCTTCAGGCTTATCCAAAGATTATATTACCGAATATAGCTACGGAATTACCGAGTCTTTAAACCTTATCGTTCCTCGTCTCTTTGGGGGCTCTAATCACGAAGCACTCGGCGAAAAATCAAATACGTATCAGTATTTAGCTTCTCAAGGCTATGGGGGAGTTGAAGCTTTAAACTTCGCTAATAGCCTGCCTACTTATTGGGGCGACCAGCCTATTGTGGCTGCTCCTGCTTATATAGGTATTGTCGTGTTTTTCTTCTTCGTATTGGCTCTTTTTGTGGTGAGAAATAAACTCAAATGGTGGCTCATTGCAGGTACTCTGATGTCTTTGCTACTCTCGTGGGGTAAAAACTTCAACCTTCTCACCGATTTTATGATAGATTATTTCCCTCTTTACAACAAGTTTAGGGCAGTTTCCTCTATACAAGTCTTGTTAGAGCTCTGTGTGCCTGTACTTGCTGTGTTAGGGCTTTATCAATTTATTAAAATGCCTGCCGAAGAACGTAAAAAGCCGCTCCTCAACACAATATGTGTGGTATTAGGAATATTAGTGTTATTGCTGCTCGGCAAAGGCTTTTTTAGTTTTACTTCACCCAATGACGCTCGCTATGCACAGTATTATGGCAATGAGCTTATTGCAATGATTGTTAAAGACCGCGAAAGTATCTATACTTCCGATGTGCTACGTGCACTCCTGCTCACACTACTTACGGCGGCTGCTTTGGCTTTGTATCATTTTAAAAAACTAAACCTATGGGCTGTACAAGTTATTATATTAGCCTTGTTGTTTTTTGATTTGGGCGGAGTAGCCAAGCGTTATGTCAATAAAGATAGCTTCGTAGAGGGGCATCAGTTAGCCAATCCTTTTCAGCCTACCCCTGCTGATGAATATATCTTGCGAGATAAATCCTATTATCGTGTTTATGAACCCGAAGTGGGGCTCAATGGGGCGCGCACTTCATTTTTTCACCATTCTATTGGGGGGTATCACGCTGCCAAACCCCGTAAGCTACAAGAGCTTTTTGATTATCAGTTTAAAGAAGGTAATATGAAGGTGCTCAATTGGCTGAATGTAAAATATGTTATCGTGCGCAATGAAAAGAACCAAGTAACACCTATTCTTAACGATGAGGCATTGGGTAATGCTTGGTTTGTAAACCAAGTTATTCGCAAAGCTAATGATGATGAAGTAATGAGTGAGTTAAGGAATTTTGACCCTGCTACCGAAGTGGTCGTGAATAATAAAGAAGTAAAAGCAGTATTTCCATTGCAATACAGTGCCGATAGTACAGCTACCATACAGCTAAAAAGCTATGCTCCTGATGCATTGGTTTATGAAAGTAACAATGCTCACGATGGTTTTGCTGTATTTTCCGAAATGTATTACCCTCACGGGTGGCAAGCTACCATAGATGGCAAAGCTGCTGATTTTTACCCAGTAGACTATCTTTTGCGCGGAATGCCCATCCCTGCTGGCAAACATACCATAAAGTTTAGTTTTGAACCTGAAGTAGTAACTATAGGTAGCTATTTATCTCTTGCTGGCAGTTCGTTATTGTTGTTATGGATTGTAGCTTCGCTGATACAGCAGTTTAAACGAAGAAGAACAACAGCTTAAATATATCACACAGAGGCTGTCCAAAAAGTCTTAAAAAGTATGATTGCGCCACACACTTTGGCAAACTCTGAAAGTTTGCCAAAGTTAATTATAATCAAACCACATTGTAGGGGCGATTGGCAAATCGCCCTCACAAAACAAAACGAACTTGAAGATTGGCTATTACCACGATAAATACACGCCACTACCAAGTACTACATATAATTTCTTCACGGGTACTATAGGTTTGGTATGTTGTATAGCCTGATAAGAAAGCCATAATCCAAGATTATCAGTAATTTTGTATTTTAGGTCTATACAATAAGCATAACGCGGATTTTTTACGTTGCTATCCATTCGGTTGTGAATATAAAAGCTCGCCTGCAAAAAAGAACGATCAGTAAAACGTATCTCAATACCCGTAGCCAATCGTGATTTAATACTCTCTTGGTACACTTCTGTATTAGCAGTAGTAAGGTTAGGAACGCCATCGTGGTTCCAGCGTTCGTATTCGTAGAAAATACCTACACCACCCCGCCAAGTAAAATGATCAGTATGCAAGAATAGGTAACGCAATTGGAAACCACCAGCCACACGGGTCAGCAGTCCTCGGCTGGGTGCCCATACTCCTTCTGCAAACGGATATACCTCTAAGGTTGGTTTGTACAAGTAACGATACTCAATATGCACAAAACCATTGCTCATATTCACCTTCTCGCCCGATTTTGCTATCTCCACCTGATTGAGTATCGTAATAGCTTTTTTCTTCCTGAGTAAGAAACTTACGTTGGCATTGTTCTTCACCATAAAATAAGTATCTTTTTCAGTCTTAAAATTGAGTTCAGGAGCTATATTACCCTGCCAACTCCTTGTAGTATCTATCACAGGAGCAAGGCTTTCTGTAAAAATGATTTGAGCTTGTAATGAAGTGTAACCAAGCAACCAGAGTAAAATAGTGTATTTAAAAATTTTCATCAAGACCTTTTATTTCTACAATTCTTCTAGTTTGTATTCCTACATTATGCATTATAGCCAGTTGCATAAGTCTATCAGCATCCACCAGCACAATTTTATTCATCGGGTTGGTTGTAGCTTCTGTTTTGGCTTCTTGCGAAAAAGTAGAGGTGGTTATAAACACCCCCTTGCGTGTACCCTTTAGGTTTAGTGCCCCCATAAAATTCCTAATATCTTTTGAGGTAACCTCCATTTGCCACTTCTTAGCCTGCATATACACCTTTTCTATTCCCAATTCATCCATATACATTATCCCCTCAATACCTTCTTTCTCACGCTTCCCTATAATATCAAAATTTGAAGAATCTACCCCCTTATAGCCTATCTTCCTCATCAATTCTACTATAAAATACTCAAAAAATGAAATAGGACGTTGCTTTATAAGACTCAATAACTCAAACTTCAACGACTGATAGAGCATCACCGTAGCCTTACCAATAACAATTTCAGGTGTCTCGTTCTGTAATTCAGTTTCCCGCTCCCCTTCCAATAAGCGTTGCGGCGTGTCAAACATCGATTCCCATAACTGAAACTGGTCAAACTTTCGCAAGTAAGCAGCATCCATCTTCACTTGCTCTTGGCTAAGCACTTGCTCCCCTGCCTCTGTAATTTGGTAATATCCTTTCAGAAAACTTACCACAAGTCCCGCTTGGTGCAAGTGATTCGAAGCCCAGTCAATGCGATTTCTAAAAAGAGATTGGTTACCATTGGGTACTTTTAGCTTCATATCCTCCATTGTCAGACCAAAATGCACGCGTAGCATCTCCACTATCTGCTCAGTAGAGTACACACGTCCATCTTTTATTACTTCCAGAAAAGGAAGCATTAATTTCTGAAAATCAGGAATATCCATAAGCATTGTTCCCCTATTAAGTAGTTATCCCTTGCGCTGTATTATTACCCTGTCATTTATCGTTATAAAGTTTCATAGCCTCCTCTTCTTTGGTACGCATCATAGCACTATCAGCCTCTGTTTTATCTTTATAGCCACATAAGTGTAGCAGTCCGTGTGCCAATACTCGTAGCAACTCATCTTCAAAGTTAACACCAAAAATCCCTGCATTTTCACGTACACGCTCCACCGAAATATAAATATCCGAATGTACTACCTCACCCTCATTATAATCAAAAGTGATAATATCAGTAAGAGTATCGTGTTGCAAATACGTAACATTGATGTTATGCAGGTAGGTATCATCACAAAAAATGTAATTGATGTCGCCAGCCTGTTTCCCCTCTTTCTCCAAAAGCAGTTTTACCCATTGTTTTACTGCATTTTTTTTAAAAGGAAATTTAAAAGGTGTTTCTTCAAAAAAAGCAATCATTATTTATTTTCTTTATAGGTACTAATTCCTAACACATAGTACAAGGGTGAAAAATTGATAAGAATAGATACCAATAAAAGTATAGACACCATCCCCAATACTGAGGCTACCCCAATTGAAAATTCATTGAACAATCCTAAAATTGCAATAATTGCAATAATAATCAAACGAACGCTCTTGTCGCGTTTCCCAAGATTTCTTTTCATATTATATTATTTTTTGTCAATCTTTATTTCTCTGCAAATTTAATACTATTTTTTCAATTACCAAAATTACATAAACTTTTTTCCTCTTACACATCACCTGCCTACTAATAACTAAAAACTAATACCCCCATTTCAGCCCTATCAAATAAGTACGACCTGGGGTAATACTCGAATAAAAACTCGTACTCTTAGCCACATACCCCAGCAGATTATCCACGCCAGCACTTACCGTAAAATGATAAGGCAGTTTGCTGAATAGTTGTAAGTTCCATATACTATAAGGCTCATAACGCGTATAAACCTCCTCAGTCACATTGCTTGCATCATACACTTTCGCAGCACTTACGTATTTACCACTAAGCACCACATTAGGCACGTATTTAGCCCCATAAGGGGGTATGTATTCCCCTTTCACAGTAAAAGTGTACGGACGGTTCTCGTCCATATTTTTAGCTGTGTAATAATAAGCATATGAGCCTTTTAGCCTCACAGCCTTATGAGGGCGATAGGTAGCCGATAGCTCCGAACTTATAATGCGTGTATCACCCGAAAAATTTACGTAACGTATAGAATCCGATGAAGCTGTCCACCTAAATCCTATCTTTTCTCTTACAGACGATAGCTGTGTCATTGCCGTAACATTTAGCTTGGGCGTGTCGTAATCTACTGAAAAGTTGAAATTTCTACTCGTTTCTGGCTTCAAGTGCTGGTTACCCATAATCTGAAAACCGCCTCCCCAAGGGTGAAACCAATTGGTAAAAAGCTCCTTGAGCGTAGGCGACCTAAATCCGGTGGAAAAACCTCCCCTAAAACTAAACTTTTCTACTTTTAGCAACCCCGATAACCGATAAGTAAAATGTGCCTTGAATAACGAATGATAATCCACACGCCCCCCTGTTACTAAGGTAAAATCAGGCAGAAGTTTCCACTCTTGTTGTGTGAAAAGGGTATAGTTCTCAGCATTTTTCCTAAGTGCAGTACCTGCATCGTTGAAACGAAAACTCAACAGCTCATCTTGCAATACTTCAGCACCAGCCACTACCGAATGTTTCCCTGCTATCGTTAGGTTGTATTGCCCTGCACCGCGCCAAATGGTATTTTCGTAGTTCTTTTCTTCCTCGTTTAGCAATTTATAGTAGTAAAGTTTGTCGTAACGGTCAAAAGCCCCCGACAAACTCAGTTTTTGCGTTTCACTGAAGTCTGTAGTAACCTTCCCCGATAGTGCATAGTTGTAATAACGGTCTAATACCCGTTCGTTATCTCCTCTATTGCGTTCGCTAAAGTAGTAGTTGGGGGTGAGGCTAAGCTCTGTTTTGGGCAATAGCTTTACGCTTACTTTAGGCGTAATACCGTAATTGGTAAAGCCTGCAATGGGCAGTGTCGAGACGGCTCCTGCTACGGGCACTCCATTTTTGTAACTGATGAGTGGTTCGGTATCTTTCAGCACATAAGGTGCTCTAAAGTTGTAAAATGAAGTGAGCCGTATGCTTCCCCAGCGCAGTTTTGTGCCTATTCCCACATTGGTTTTATAGTTGTGGCTCGTGTCGTAAAGATAGCTTAAGTTCCCCTCAAAAGCTTTTTTAGCCTCTTTGGTAATAATATTTATCACCCCTCCTAAGGCATTCGAGCCGTAAAGCGATGACGATGCCCCTTTTATAATCTCAATACGCTCTATATTGTCCAAATCTATGCGGTTATAATCAATATTATCAAAGGTCTCGCCTGCCATACGCTCGCCATCCATCAGGAATAGCACGTATTTACCCCCAAAACCCAGCATATTGATGTTGGGCATACCTCCATCATAGGTGAAGTTAATCCCAGCAAACTCACTTTCTAAAAACGACTGAAAGTTCGTAGCCTGTGATTTGCGAATATCCTCAGCCGTAATTACTTGTACTGTTATGGGTACATCTTTAAGGTTTTTTGCAGCTCGTGTAGCAGTTACTACTACCTCTTTTAGCACAATTTCTTTCTCACCCTCATCTTGTGCCCAACAAGCTGCTGTACCCCAAACTGTTAGTAAAAATGTAATATAAAAACACCTCATATAAACCTAAAAAATATATTAAAACATAAAAAATCCCTTTGCAAAGATAGTGAGCCATTTGTAGTTATAAGCTAATGCTACCTTTTCAAAGGGAGTTTTATCTTGTGTAAAATGACGGTTTAGTATTTGCCGTCTTCTTTAGCAAGAGCGTATTTAAAGGTTACATACCCTGTTTGGTTTTTTTGGTTCTTATAGTCAGTAAGCTGTATTTTAGCAAACTTACCATCGTGCGTTTTTATTTCATACACCCAGTTGTTGTATTTGTAAGTAGGAGCTACAGCACCTTGAGCGTAATCCATAGTAAGCCAACCGTTATCGTGTACTAATGAAGGTTTAATATTTTGTTCTAAGGTTGGTATAAGTCCGTTCACTATTGTTTCTTTTTGTGCATCAGGAAGGTTTTTAAAATTAGGTACTGTTTTCTCAGCAAACTTTTCAGCAGCTTGTTTTAGTATTCCTCCTTTCACCATACTCCAAAAGCCTTCTCCGTGTCCTATTTCAAAAATAGGCGAAGCCGAAATTCTTGATTGACCTGGTTTTCCGCCACCAAAAGAAGAAACATTTAATAGTTTATCAACGGTATAAGAGGCAGTAACCGAAGCAGTAGCTACTTTGCTAAGGTCTGTTTCAGCTGTTTTTACAGCTCCTCCTTGTCCCTTGCCCGAAGTACCGCTATTGGTCTTTACGTGGTAGCGGCTAAAAGCTACATCCCAATTGCTAACGGTAGGCGTAGCGGTCGTTACTTCTACCACTCCTTTTGTCAAAGAGTAGTACACCCACTCTCCATCAGTGTTAGCTTTTAAATTAGCTATTTCTTTAACGTTTCCTGCTTTCACATCAAGGTTTTTGTAACCAAGATAAGGATCAGTAGGGGTTTCAGGTTCATTTTTCTCTTTGTTGCAACCCACAGTTAGCAACGTCATTCCTGCTAATAAAGCAGCGGTAACAAAACGTAACTTCATAATATTTCTTTTAGAATTAATGGCGCAAAGATACAACTTATTTAGAAATACGCAAAATAATTTTAATAATGTTTTTATCCCGCCAATTCCACCCACTTTTCCACTTATTTCCAAAGAGTTTTTAAAAGTATGATTACGCATCCCCCCTTTTGAAAGGGGGGCAGGGGGGAATGTTATCATTTATTCTCCCTCACCAAACGATGAGCGAAGGTTCAGCGAAGGATGAGCGAAGGATAAAAGCCTGTGCGGCTCGCACCGAAGGATAATAATTCAAAATTCATAACTCAAAATTCAAAATTATTTTGTATATTTGCACCGAATATCAATCCATACAATCATACCTCTAAAACTCTAATTTTTAAAACTAATTGATATTATGAACAAATGTTATTGTAATGCCGACTTTTCGGCTGAAGACCTGAAAAACATTATCAAAAATGTGAGAGAGAAAAGCAACGTAGTGGCTCAAAAACAATTTTTGAGTAGCTTTCCACCTTCGGAAATAGCTGCTTTCCACAAAAAGTACCCCAACTACCAAAAAAATCCAATTTATACCTACAAAGGCGAATTGGTAATAAAATATGGGGCTGCCGACTATTATTCGCTACAAAAAGGCACAAAAATTACCGTAGATGCAGGAACTACTCCCGTGTTCTACGTGCAAAACAAAAGCGACTATACCCTGTTTAAAGACAACCTTTTTCATAATAATACCAATGAAAAAATGTCACCACAACCCGATTATGCCGCTTTCGCCAAAGAGCTCAACGCAGCTTTCAGCAAATATGGCATCAATACTTGTGTCAGAAAAATTCACTTTTTGGCTCAGTGTTATTTAGAGACTTTCCGCTTTACTAAGGCTTATGAAGATGCAGGAGCACGTGCCGCTGGCTATAAAGGTGGTGCCGATTTCTTAGGACGAGGACTTATACACCTCACTAATGACTATAACTATTTGGCTTACTACGATGCTGTAAATGATACAGCTCATAGCAAGCTCTATAAAAACAAAATAGGCGAGGGTGTGTATGATTATATCAGTAGAATAAAAAACGATCCTACTCTGAAAAACGATGCCCTCAAATTGGAAAGTGTGATGCAGCAGGTACGACAATTCGCTCCACAATTGGCTACTAATATCCATTATGCCGTAGATTGTGCAGGCTGGTTTTGGAATAAAAACAACTTGAATGCTCTGGCTGATAAAGATGACGTACGAGCTGTAAGTGTTAAAATTAATGGGGGAACGAATGGGCTTCCCGAAAGAGAATATTATACAAAAATTTTTAAAGAAGTGATGAATTTCTCAGCAAATCATCATTAAGACAATGAAAAAAATAGGCTTTATTTTCGCTCTGCTGTTTGTTATAGCTTGTAATAACAACGTTTCTCGCGAAAAAGAACTCGAAAAACTCGCAAAAGAACCTCCTGTAGTAAATTACGAACGTGATTCGGTATATTATTTGATAGATGTAAAAGGCGATGAGCAAAAAGAGGAATTTTTGGTAACACGGCAAATAATGGTAAATGACTCTGTTTTTGGTAGTGCCGAAGATGTAAATAATTGGGAAAGGGCTTGGGAATATTCTCGTACCGAAATGAACCAAGAACCTGATTATCTGTACAAAATCTTTATAAACGAAAATGGTAACTACCAAAAAATTACTGAGTTAGTTTTCAATATTGCCGATATAGCTTACCCTGTGCTAAAACAGGGTGAGTTTACTACTATTTACCAAAATGCTTCTTCGCAATGCAGTCCTGCCAGTCCGCAGTACCTGAAGATTGTTTCGGTTACCAATAGCACTTTAGATACAAAAAATATCAATGTTGCCTATGTAAATGGGCAGTGGCGTGTAGTTTCTACCGAAACACTCAAACATACCGATAAACAACACCCCCAATATTGTATTGATACTACCCATTGCTATGATGTTACCAATGAACGCATACGATGGAATAGTTTTTATGAAGGAGATTGTTATTAAAAACAAAAATATTAAACAAATGAAAAAAAATATAGCCGTAATAATGGGAGGTTTTTCAGGTGAAGCTGAAGTCTCCTTGAAAAGTGGTAGCGTAGTGGCTGCCCATCTCAACAAAGAAAAATACACCCCTTACCTTATCCGTATCGATAAGGTGAGGTGGGTGTATACTGATGAACAAGGAAATGAATACGATATTGATAAAAATGATTTTTCGCTTACTATAAAGGGTGAAAAAATTAAGTTTGCAGCCGTGTTCAATGCTATTCACGGCACCCCTGGTGAAGATGGTTATCTGCAGGCGTATTTCAAGTTGATAGGTTTGCCACTCACAGGTTGCAGTATGTACGCTTCAGCTCTTACGTTTAATAAGCGCGATATGTTGTCGGTACTGAAGCCTTTTGGTATACTTTCTGCACCTTCTTACTATCTCAATAAAGGAGAAGATTACAATACTGCCGATATAGTGGCTAAATTGGGCTTACCTTGTTTTGTGAAAGCCAATAAATCAGGAAGTAGCTTAGGAACGTATAAAGTCTATGACGAAGACAAAATACCAGAGGCTATTGAGAAAGCTTTTCAGGTAGATGATGAAATACTTATAGAAGGATTTTTAAATGGTACCGAAGTATCAATAGGGGTAATTAACTATAAGGGCGAAACAAAGGTGTTACCAATGACCGAAATCATATCCGAAAATGACTTTTTTGATTATGAAGCAAAATATTTAGGTAAATCAAAAGAGATTACACCTGCTCGTCTTTCTCCTGAAATGACTGATAAAATCAACACATTGGCAGAACGCGTATACCGATTGCTAAAAATGGAAGGCTTTAGCCGTAGTGAATTTATTATTGTAGACGATACGCCTTATTTGTTGGAAATGAATACCACCCCTGGGCTTACCGAAACAAGTTTGCTTCCTCAACAAGCTAAAGTAGCGGGCATCAGCTTAGAAGCTTTGTTTGAAAGCGAAATAGAACGAGTAATTAACAAATAACAAAATTACAGATGAGTGCAGTAGTTACCAATATAAACGATTTAGACCTTGTAAACGGCATTTATCGCTATGCCGATTATCTAATGTGGAAATTCCAAGAACGCGTAGAACTGCTAAAAGGAAAAATCTTTAAAATGGCAGCCCCCTCACCCGTACATCAACGTATATCAGGGCTGTTGTTTGTCAAATTTTATGCCTATTTTGAAGGGAAAAAGTGTGAACTATTTCACGCCCCCTTTGATGTACGTATTCCTCGTAAAAATGAAAAAGATGAAGAAATTCTCACAGTGCTGCAACCCGATATTTGTGTAATATGCGACCCCGAAAAAATAGACAGTCGCGGCTGCTTAGGAGCCCCCGATTTAGTAGTTGAGATACTTTCACCAGGTAATTCACAAAAAGAGTTAGACAATAAGTTTCGTATTTATGAAGAAGCTGGAGTTGCCGAATATTGGATAGTAGACCCAGAGCACGAAGCCGTATGGGTTAATGTGCTGAAAGAGGGGCAGTATGTTATTCAAAAACCTGTAGCGATGGGTAAAACCGTAACCTCAGTAAAATTCCCCGATTTAGAAATCAGTACTGCCGAGGTATTCGCTAAAAAGTAATGAATTGTTAGAATAATCATTAATAATTAATCATTGAAAAGAGCATTATTTCCTGGGTCGTTTGACCCTATTACCTTAGGGCATCAAGATATTATCACACGTGCCTTAGATTTATTTGATGAAATTGTTGTCGCTATAGGCGTAAATGGCGATAAAAACTATATGTTCTCCGTAGAACAACGCAAAGAATTTATAGAAAAAGCTTTTGCCGGCGAACCTAAAGTGAAGGTTACTACCTACCAAGGTCTTACAGTAGATTATTGTAAAGAAATTGGAGCTCAGTTTATATTGCGTGGTTTGCGCAATCCAGCCGATTTTGAGTTTGAAAAGGCAATTGCTCACACCAATCGCAAATTGTCCAAAATAGAAACGGTTTTCTTGCTTACAGCAGCTCGTACTTCGTTTATCTCGTCTTCTATAGTGCGCGATGTAATTCGCAACAATGGTGATTATAAAGTATTAGTGCCCGAAAGCGTAAGAGTATAATCCATTAGGGCGAGAAAAAGTAAAAACTATATTTGCATAATTTGGAATTATTTTGTAATTTTGCAATCAATTAAAAATCTTAAAAATAACAACTAACAATGTGTGGTATTGTAGGCTATTTAGGTAAACGTTCTGCCTTTCCTATCATTATAGATGGATTAAAACGTTTGGAATATAGAGGATATGACAGCGCTGGCTTCATATTGAATGCCGAAACTTTTCACGGCGAAAAAACAAAAGGAAAAGTAGCCGATTTGGTAACTAAAGCAGGTAGTAATGTACCTAATTACGGCTGCGGTATGGGGCATACTCGCTGGGCTACTCACGGGGTACCCAACGATGTAAATTCGCACCCGCACCGCTCACAGTCGGGGAAAATCGCTATAGTGCATAATGGTATTATAGAAAACTACGAAAGCATCAAACAAAACCTTATAAAAGAGGGATTTAAGTTTTATTCTGACACCGATACTGAGGTGCTGGTAAACTTTATAGAATACTTCAAAGAAAAACAAAATGTTGATTTAGAAACTGCTGTGCGCTATGCGCTTAGCGAGGTAATTGGTGCTTTTGCTATTGCTGTAATGGAAGAGGGAAAACCTGAAGAAATAGTAGTAGCTCGCTTGGGTAGCCCCTTGGTAATAGGTATTGGTGCTGATGAATTCTTTATAGCTTCAGACGCTACCCCTTTTATTGAATATACACAAAATGCGGTGTATTTGGAGGATGGCGAAATGGCTACTATTCACTTAGAGCGTCCGCTAAAGGTTGTGAAAATTAATAGTAACAAAGAGGTAAATCCTTTTGTACAAGAGCTTAAGCTGAGCCTTGAAGCTATTGAAAAAGGAGGCTACGAACACTTTATGCTGAAAGAAATTTACGAGCAACCTAAATCTATACAAAATACAATGCGCGGGCGCTTATTGCCCGATGGCACTACCAAGCTTTCGGGTATAGATAGACATATAGAAACGTTCTTAAACGCCAAACGTATTATTATAGTGGCGTGTGGTACTTCTTGGCACGCTGGTTTGGTGGGTGAATATTTGTTGGAAGAGTATGCACGTATTCCTGTAGAAGTGGAGTATGCTTCTGAGTTCCGCTACCGCAATCCTATCATTGAGCGCGGCGATATCGTAATTGCTATTTCACAATCAGGTGAAACTGCCGATACATTGGCGGCTTTGAAATTAGCTAAAGAAAAAGGTGCCTTTATTTATGGTATTTGCAATGTGGTGGGCTCATCTATAGCTCGTGTTACCGATTCGGGTACTTATACGCACGCAGGACCTGAAATAGGGGTAGCTTCTACCAAAGCTTTTACTACTCAGCTTACTGTGCTTACGCTTATAGCTTTGCACTTAGGTCATAGGAAAGGTACGCTTAGCAATAAAATGTATCATCAGTTGTGCAACGAGTTGGAACAAATACCTGAATTGATAGAAAGTACATTGAAAGAGGTAAATCCTAAAATAGAAGCAATCGCCGATACTTTCAAAACAGCAACGAATTGTTTGTACTTAGGGCGTGGATTCAACTTCCCTACTGCTTTAGAGGGGGCGTTGAAACTAAAAGAAATATCGTACATTCACGCCGAAGGTTATCCTGCTGCCGAAATGAAGCACGGTCCTATTGCGCTTATTGATGAAAATATGCCTGTTATATTTATTGCGCCTTCTAAAGGACACTATGACAAGGTAGTATCAAATGCACAAGAAATAAAAGCGCGTAAAGGTAGGATTGTAGCGGTGGTAACTAAAGGTGATACCCAAATGGCTGGCTTGGCAAATCACGTAATTGAAATACCCGAAATAAGCGAGGCGCTCACTCCTATATTGGCTTCTATTCCGTTACAATTGTTGTCGTATTATATAGCTATCAAGCGTGGTTGTAATGTAGATCAACCCCGAAATTTAGCAAAATCGGTAACAGTAGAGTAGGGGAGATATGCTAAACATTAATCATTAAACATTAAAAAAAGTGCTTAGAACTGAAAACATTTATAAGAAATATGGTGATTATACTGCCCTGAACGATGTTTCGCTGGAAGTGCCTCGTGGTAGTATATTCGGTTTATTAGGTCCTAATGGTGCGGGTAAGACATCTCTTATCCGCATCATCAACCAAATTGTAATGCCCGATGCAGGGCGTGTGTTCTTTGATGGCGAGCCTTTGCAGCCTAAACATACAGCTCAAATAGGCTATTTACCTGAAGAACGTGGCTTGTATAAAACGATGAAAGTAGGTGAACAAGCACTTTATTTGGCACAACTGAAAGGACTCCCTAAAGAAGAAGCTAAAAAACAACTCAAGTTTTGGTTTGAACGCTTAGAGATAGGCGACTGGTGGAATAAAAAGATACAAGAATTATCTAAAGGAATGGCTCAGAAAATACAATTTATGGTTACGGTGCTTCACCAGCCTAAATTGCTTATTTTTGATGAGCCTTTTAGTGGTTTCGACCCTATCAATGCCAATATTATCAAAGATGAAATACTCTATCTGCGCGATCAGGGGGCTACGGTTATCTTCTCTACTCACCGAATGGAATCAGTAGAGGAACTTTGCGACCATATAGCACTTATCAATAAATCTCAAAAGATATTAGATGGCAAGCTCACCGATATTAAGCGTACTTACAAAAATAACTCCTATGATGTGGGCTTAAAGCTCGCCGATACTCAAAAAACTGCGATATTAGAAGAGCTTAAAACTCATTTTGAGGTGAAAGAAGCACACTTTAAGAGTTTGTATGATGAGCTGAAAATCAATATCAAGAAAAAAGAGACACAAACGGTGAATGAATTGTTGCAGTATTTGACTACAAAAGGAGAAATAACCCATTTTGTGGAGAATATCCCTACTGTTGATGAAATATTTATTTCGGCTTGTGAAACCCACTAATGTTTATGTACTATGAAGTTTTTAAGAATTATTACTCAAAGAGAGTACCTCAATAAAATACGCAATAAATCATTCATTATAATGACATTCGTAAGTCCGCTGATAATGGTAGCTTTTATACTACTTATAGGCTGGCTTGTAAATATAAATAAAAGTGAGGTGAAAAACATTGCTATTATTGATGAAAGTCATATCTTCGCAACTGCTTTTACCAATACCGATGAGGTACACTACCATTATTTGCAAAATACCGACTTGCTAACGGCTAAAAAGGAGGTACTTGAAAAAGGAAACTACGGATTGCTGTACATTCCTCCTAAAAATACTCCTAATTGGTATCAGCAAGTTACTTTTTATACCGAAGAAACACCTGCACTTTCACTTACCAATGCTATGTTATCAGTGCTTGAGAAAACTTTGTTTCAGTATAATCTTACTGAAAAAAATATTAATCAGCAGGAAATAGAAAGTGCTAAAGTGCGAGTATCGTTGCAATTGCAAAACTTTACAGGTGAGAAAACTTCAGAATGGGGCACTTTGGTAAAGTCTATTTTGGGAATGTCGGCAGGTTATCTTATCTTTATGTTTATCATAATGTATGGCAATATGATAATGCGCAGTGTGATAGAGGAGAAGAATAATCGTATTATTGAGATAATTATTTCATCGGTAAAACCCTTTGATTTGATGTTGGGCAAGATATTAGGTACTTCATTGGCAGGGCTCACCCAAGCCTTCATATGGATTGTATTTACAGGTGTATTATTTGCCTTGCTTCCTACATTTTTTGATATGCCTATGACAGGCACTACTACCGAAGCCTTACAATCTCCTGATACTGCTAAAATACAAGAAGTGCTAACGGCTATCTATCAATTCCCGCTATTGGAAACTTTTGTACTTTTTATACTTTTCTTTGTAGGGGGCTACTTGCTGTACAGTTCACTTTATGCAATGATAGGGGCTATGGTAGATAATGAAACTGATACCCAACAGTTTCTCTTGCCTGTAATTACCCCACTGATGTTGGCGGTTTATGTAGGTATGTTCTCGGTAATGGAGCAAACGCACGGTACTGTATCGGTAGTATTTTCGTATATACCTTTCACTTCACCCGTAGTGATGCTGATGCGTATTCCTTTTGGCGTAGCGTGGTGGGAAATACTCATATCACTACTAATACTTTATTTAACCTTCTTTATGGTAATCAAGCTATCAGCTAAAATATATCGTATAGGTATCTTGATGTATGGCAAGAAAGCAAGCTATAAAGAAGTGTGGAAATGGCTTAAAACAAACGGATGATGCAAAATAAAAACCTCTATATCAATAGGGAACTGAGTTGGTTACACTTCAACGGAAGGGTGTTACAAGAGGCAGCCGATGAGCGAGTGCCCCTGCTTGAGCGTTTGCGTTTTGCAGGTATTTTCTCTAATAACTTAGATGAGTTTTTCAAGGTGCGCTACGCTACCGTAAAACGATTGATAAATGACGAAAATGCCAGTAAAGAACTTGGCATACACGCCAAAGAATTACTTGAGGAGATTACCAAAGAGGTAATACAAATGCAGGATAGGAGCTTGCAGATTATTGATAATATTACTAAGAAGTTAGAGAAAGAACAGATATTTATTGTAAATGAACAAACACTTTTGCCTGCTCACGAAGAGTTTGTAAATAATTACTTCTACGATAAGGTACGCCCTGCTTTATTTACGATTATATTGAATGATTTAGATAAATTTCCGCAGCTGAAAGATGATATTGCTTATTTGGCTGTGAAAATGATCCTAAAAGAGGACAATAAAACTTCAGGAGTACAAAAATTCTTCTCTTCAAGAGCTTATAAAGAAAAAATACAATATGCTTTAATTGAGCTTCCTACTACTTTAGACCGTTTTGTAGAGCTTCCTACTCTGGAGGGCAAGCACTACATTATTATGATAGATGATATTATTCGTTTTTGTTTGCACAAAATATTTAATATTTTCAATTATGAGTCGCTTTCTGCTAATATGATAAAAATCACTCGTGATGCCGAGTTGGATATAGATGACGACCTTAGCAAAAGCTTTATAGAGAAAATCTCTACAGGGGTAGAAGATAGGCGTAAAGGTACTCCAGTACGCTTTGTGTACGACAAAATGATAGCTGATGACACCCTGCAATTTCTTTTTGACAAGATGGGAATTGTTAGCAGTGATAGTATTATCCCTGGTGGTAGGTATCATAATAGGCGCGATTATATGAATTTTCCTAGTATGGGGCGTACCGACCTTACCTATGCTCCCATACATCCCCTACCTGTAAAAGGGCTTACTCAAGAGGGAAGTCTTTTGAAAAAAATAGCAGAAAAAGATTATTTGCAATTTACTCCCTATCACACTTTTTCTAATATTGTGTGGTTTTTGCGTGAAGCTGCCCTTGATCCTAAGGTGAAATCGGTGAAGATAACCATTTACCGCTTGGCGAAAAATTCGCAAGTGGTTAATTCACTCATCAATGCGGTGAAAAATGGTAAGAAAGTAACTGTACAAATAGAATTACAAGCTCGTTTTGATGAACAATCTAATATTAAATATGCCGAACAGCTAAAAACTGAAGGGGTAAAGCTTATTTTTGGAGTACGCGGACTAAAAGTGCATACCAAAATATGCGTTATAGAGCGAAAAGAAGGTAAGGACATCAAGCGTTACGGCTTTATCAGTACGGGAAACTTCAACGAAAGTACTGCCAAAGTATATACCGATTATACGCTTTTTACTGCCAATCAGGATATACTCAAAGAAGTGAATAAAGTGTTTAATTTTCTTGAAACAAACTATAATATACAGAAATACAAGCACCTTATCGTATCGCCACACTATACCAAAAAGAATTTAAAACAACTTATAGACGATGAAATTAAGAATGCTAAAGCTGGTAAAAAAGCCTATATAAAGCTGAAAATGAATAATATCACCAACTATAAGATGATAGATAAACTTTATGAGGCGAGTAGGGCAGGAGTGAAAATACAAATGATAGTACGTGGTATTTGCTGCTTAGTACCTGGTATTGAAGGAATGAGTGAAAATATAGAAGTTATTAGTATTGTTGATAAATTCTTAGAGCACCCTCGTTTGTTTATTTTCGCCAATGATGGTAATCCTAAAGTATATATATCATCAGCCGACTGGATGACTCGCAATATTTCTTTTCGTGTGGAAGTAGGCTGCCCTATTTACGATGAAAATATAAAACAAGAGCTTATAGATACTTTTGAAATTAGCTGGGCTGATAATGTGAAAGCTCGTATTATCAATCAGGCTCAAAACAATACTTACAAACATAACAACAAGCCGCTATTACGCTCGCAAGTAGCTCTTTACGATTACTACCTTGCAAAAAATAAAGTTACTGAATAAATGAAAAGACCGCAGATTAAACTCGCACAACACATTATTGAAGCTTGTAAGGCTAAAGAGATAAAGCACATAGTAATATCACCAGGTTCGCGTAATGCTCCTTTAACAATAGGTTTTGCTAATAATACTTATTTCACTTGTTATAGTATAGTAGATGAGCGCAGTGCTGCATTTTTTGCTTTAGGACTAGCCCAACAATTAAATACACCAGTGGCAGTAGTATGCACTTCTGGATCGGCGTTGTTGAACTACTATCCTGCTGTAGCTGAGGCTTTTTATAGTAACATTCCGCTTGTAGTTATCTCGGCTGATCGCCCTTCACACAAAATAGATATAGGCGATGGGCAAACTATTCGTCAGGCAAATGTATTAGCAAACCATACTGTTTATAATGCTAATCTTTCTGATGAAACTTATAGTGATAAAAGTAACTTCTATGAGCTTAATAAAGCACTGAATACGGCTGTAGAACAGCAAGCTCCGGTACATATTAATGCCCCTTTTGAAGAGCCACTTTACCTCACTACTGAAGAGTTATTTCCCTTTGAGAATGTCCCTTCAGAAACTATTACCCCTCATATAAATGAGCAGGCATATAATGATTTTATAACTCGTTGGAATCAGTCCTCTAAAAAAATGGTATTAGTAGGTGTATTAGCACCTAATAGTATAGAAAAAGCTATTGTAGAGCATCTTGCTAATGACCCATCAGTGTTGGTACTTACTGAAACAACGTCCAACCTTTACCATCCTAATTTTGTGCCTTATATAGATAAATTGCTTACTTATACCGAGAAAGACCCTTCGCTGAAAGAAGCTCTACAACCCGATTTGTTGCTTACTTTTGGTGGATTGGTAGTTTCTAAGAAAATAAAGCAATTTTTGCGTACTTATCAGCCACAATACCATTACAATATAGATTTGTACAAGGCATATGATTCTTATTATTGCCTTACTCATTCATTCCCTATTACTGTCAATCAGTTCTTTGCCCAAGCTACACAACAGCTTTTGCAAGTCCCCTCTACGTATCAACAACAATGGCTTGAAGTGCAACAACAAATCACCCAAAAACACTATACATATTTAGCCGAAACGCCTTTTTCAGATTTCAAAGTATATGCTGAAGTGTTTGCAAGCATTCCGAATGATTATGTAGTACAGATAAGTAACAGCTCTGCCATACGTTATGCCCAGCTAATGCCTTCGCAGCCTTCGTGGCGCGTTTACTGCAATCGAGGTACTAGTGGTATTGATGGCAGTACTTCTACGGCTATAGGAGCAGCTGTAGGTAGCCAAAAACCTACATTGCTCATTACTGGCGATTTGAGTTTTTTGTATGACAGCAATGCTTTGTGGAATAAATACATTCCACCCTACTTCCGCATCATTCTTATCAACAATCAAGGAGGCGGAATATTCAGGATATTACCAGGTGATAAAACCGACCCTAATTTTGAATATTATTTTGAAACCCCTCATAATTTAACTGCGGAACATTTTTGCAAGATGTTTGATATTTCTTATCAAAAAGCTACTAATATAGAAGAATTACAAAATAATCTGCAATCTTTCTACCAAAATACTGAGAAACCTAAACTATTAGAACTTACCACCGAAAGAACTCTAAACGATAAAGTTTTGTTAAAATATTTTGAGTTTCTAAAAAAATGATTACTTTTACCCCATAAAACGTAAAACATTATAAAAATATGAGCAAACGTGATGATTTAATTGCTGTCTACACCCAAGATTTAAAAGAAAAATGTGGTGAGGCAAACCCTGATGTTGAGTTCCTAACTAAGGTAACTGTAGGTTTAGGTCCCTCAATTTATAACGATGACGCTTCAAAAGTATCAGGCTCTGACCAAACTGAATTAGACCGTGTGAAACAAAACTTCTTGATTAAGAAATTAGGTCTAACCGATAGTCCTGAATTAGACAAAGCTATTGATGCTGTTATTGAAAAATACGGTAGGTCTAACAGAAACAAACATCGTGCGGTGGTATATTATTTATTAGCTAAACACTTCAAAAAAGAAAGCGTTTACAATAAATAATTTTAAAGGAAAACAACAATAAGCTGTTCATTTTTTGAGCAGCTTATTATTTTTGTATTTTTCTTGTTCTTTGCACTAAACCTTTTCTAACTTTTTATTTATCTGATTTTTATTTTGTACATTTGCCCATTCAATACAAAATAATATGAACAAACAGAAGAAGTTACAACATCATAAGAATATTGCTACAGGCTTATTACTGCTGATGTTATGTATTTATATAACAGTGGTATTTTTACTAAAATCGCACCCTCAACTTTCATTTTTAGGCTATATAAAAGCATTTACCGAAGCCGCTATGGTTGGAGCACTTGCCGACTGGTTTGCTGTAACGGCTCTTTTTAGAAAACCTTTAAATATTAATATTCCGCATACAAACCTCATTGAACAGCGAAAAAAAGACATAGGGGATAACCTCGGAGTATTTGTTGTTGATAACTTCTTAACACCCCAGCAAATACGTCCTTATATTACTAATATTAATATAGCATCTTTTCTTATCAATTGGCTCTCTAATGATAAAAATAAGAGCTTTATTACTGATAATGCTTCACAATTGCTAAAAAAATTGGTAGATAACCATAAAAATACGATAGAAACCCATATTATTAGTCAATTTCCACCAATAATCCCTACTTTTATAGCACAAACTATTGCTAAAAAAGTAACCGAAGGGCTTAATAACTACATTATAACTCTCGCTAACGACCCTACAGAGCTAAATAATACAGTTGAAAAGCTCATACATCAATTAAAAACTAATGAAGCATTGCAACACAAAATGAATAAATGGGTTCAGAAAATGGCTTATCAATTTGTGCTTAAAAATAGAACAGAAGTAAGTACTCTTATTAGTTCAACTATTACTAATTGGGAGGGGAGAGCTCTTAGTGAAAAATTGGAATTGGAAGTGGGTAAAGACCTACAGTTTATTCGTATTAACGGTACTTTAGTAGGAGGTTTGGTGGGGCTGCTAATTTACACGTTCACCCAATTCTTGTAATGGCTATTTACACCTGATTTTTACAAAAACAAAAGCGAACAGAATACCAAATGATGGCTTTTAGCCTCAAATTTTCCTTCAAAAAACTTTGAAAACCTTATAGCTTAATTTAAAAAAAAGCATTACCTTTGCAGCAATAATATAGAAATCAATACAAAATGTCATTAATAAAATCTATTTCAGGAATTCGTGGAACTATAGGAGGTATTCCCGATGAAAATCTAACTCCTATCGATGCTGTTAAATTTGCGGCAGCTTATGGCACTTGGCTTAAAAACCATCGCAGTAAAAAAAACATAAAAGTAGTAATAGGACGTGATGCGCGTTTATCGGGCGAAATGGTACAGAACTTAGTGCAAAATACACTTATAGGGTTGGGTATTAATGTATTGGATGTTGGTTTGAGTACAACCCCTACGGTAGAAGTAGCGGTAACTGTGGAACAAGCTGATGGGGGCATTATTATTACAGCAAGCCATAATCCTAAACAATGGAATGCTCTTAAATTGCTAAATCATTTGGGTGAGTTCCTCAATGCAGAAGAAGGAGAGGAGATATTACAAATAGCTGAAAGCAATGAGATTGTATTTGCTGAGGTAGATGAGTTGGGAAAACTAAGCTATAACGATAGTTACATACAACGCCATATAGATGCGGCACTTTCGCTATTACCGCTTTCAACAATCGAAGCGATTCGCACTAAGAAGTTTAAGATAGTAGTTGATGCCGTTAATTCTACCGGCGGAATTGCTATCCCAATGCTTTTAGAGCGATTAGGGGCTGAAGTAGTGCCTTTGTACTGCGAGCCTACAGGGCATTTTCCTCATAATCCAGAACCTCTTAAAGAACACCTCACCGATATATGCCAGAAAGTAGTTGCCGAAAAAGCTGATTTGGGTATTGTTGTAGACCCCGATGTGGATCGGTTGGCTATTATTACCGAAGAAGGTGAAATGTTTGGCGAGGAATATACTTTGGTAGCTTGTGCTGATTATATACTTAGCAAGCAGCGAGGCGCGGTAGTGTCTAATTTATCTTCATCGCGAGCTTTGCGTGATTTAGCTGAAAAATACAATGTGCCTTATGCAGCAGCTGCTGTAGGCGAAGTGAATGTGGTAGCTAAAATGAAAAAAGTAGACGCTATCATTGGTGGTGAAGGTAATGGAGGAATTATCTATCCTGAGTTGCATTATGGGCGTGATGGTTTAGTAGGTGTAGCACTCTTTTTGGCATTGCTTACTGAAACTAATACTACAGTAAGTGCCTTGCGCAAAACCTATCCTTCGTACTATATGAGCAAGAACAAAATAGAGCTTACACAAGGGCTTGACCCCGAGCATGTCCTACAAGTGATGCAAGAAAAATATGCCTATGAAAAAACAACTACTATTGATGGACTTAAAATAGATTTTCCACATAGCTGGGTACACTTGCGAAAATCTAATACCGAGCCTATCATACGTATTTATACTGAGGCTAAAACACAAGCAGAAGCTGATGAACTTGCCTTGCGCTTTATAGAAGAAATGAAAGCTATTAGCTAATAAGTTTAGTTTTGAAATTTTACATTAAAATAAAAGGAAGATATATAACAAATTATTGGAGAATTTTAAATAATATGAAATATTCAATTACGTTGCTATTGCTATTATTGGCAATAGTGGGAGTGAAAGCACAAACATTAGCTGAACGTATTAATGCTAAAAATGTAACTTTTGTAGATGTACGTACTCCCGAAGAATTTGCTAATGGTACAGTAGAAGGTGCTATCAATATTCCCTTGGAACAGCTTGAAAAGCAGCTCAACCAGCTCAAAGGTAAAGAAAATATAGTACTTTTCTGTAGGCGTGGTATTCGTGCAGGCAAAGCACAAGATATTTTGAAGAAAAACGGAATTGCTGCCGTAAATGGCAAAACAGCAGCTCATATACAATCATTGCAGAAAGTGAATTTAGCCGATGAACTTACCTTTCGCAACGATAGGCAAACTACCTATTTTGTAAAAGATGGTAAGAGTATTAGGCAAGTAGCTGTAGCCTTAGGCGAAGGTGCAATCCTCAAAAAACATACTACCGATGTGCCTGCAACCCTTATTATGGTAAAAGGGGAGGTTCGTTTCCTTATCAATGGTGAAGAAATAATACTTAAAGACCTCGATACTTATCAAATACCTGTAGAAGTAGAACACGAAGTAATAGGTGTACAAAAAGAAAATATATTTATAATAACCAAACAATTAGCTGATTAGAACTTAAATAATAGTCGTTAGTCCTTAGCCTTTAGTCGTTAGATTGTGGTATATACCAACGACTAAACACTAAAGACTAACAACTAATCATTAAAGACTAATATTATCAATTAATCTTACCCCTTCGGCGTGTACTACTATAAAAGCACGGTAGTTTTTACCTTCTTCTTTCTGAGTGATATGTAATAGGGTATCGGCATCTGTAATTGTAAAGTATTCCAACTGAAAATCAGTTTCTTTAGCAAAAATATCATTTACCCACGCTTCTACCGCTGTAGGGCTATCTGTAGCAAAACGCTCTTTAGCAGCCAATAAAGTGCGATAGATAAAAGTAGCACGTTCTCTCATTGCAGGACTTAATAAAGCATTGCGCGAACTAAGAGCTAAACCTTCTTCATTGCGCACTATAGGACAAGGAACAATCGTAACAGGCAAGCCTGTTTGTTGTACCATTTTTTTGATGATAAGCAGCTGTTGGTAATCCTTTTCGCCAAAATAAGCACGAGTAGGCATTACAATTTCAAACAACTTCTTAACAATAGTGCCTACGCCATCGAAGTGTCCTGGACGGGAAGCACCTTCCATTACCTTGTCTAAATTGCCAAAATCAAAATGCTGAGCAGCAACATCATTTCCGTAAATGTCAGTTACTTCGGGTGCAAAAACAATTACATTTTTATCAACGGTAGCAATGAGTGCCGTATCGGCATCTAAAGTGCGTGGGTATCGTTGCAAATCAGTAGGATTGTTAAACTGTGTAGGGTTCACAAAAATACTTACTACAACTGTGTCATTCTCTTCAATTGCTTTTTTTATCAGCGATAAATGCCCCTTGTGAAGTGCGCCCATAGTAGGTACTAAACCTATCGTTTTCCCTTGATTTTTAAGGGTTTCTATAGCTAAATGCAGTGCTTTTTGTTGTGTATAAATCATAGGTATAAAAAGTTTTTGGGTGCAAACTTATATATTTTTTGTGGATATGTACATATTTTTTTGTACTTTTGTGCTTTCTAAGCGATTTTAAAACATAAAAATACTTTTATGAAAGATAAAAAAGTGCTGTACGTTTCATCAGAGGTTTTGCCGTATTCGCCTTATAGTGAGTTAGCTAATTTGTCGTTTGAAGCACCGAGAATGGTAAATGCTAATGGGGGGCAAATACGCATTTTTATGCCTAAATTTGGCAATATAAACGAGCGTAGACACCAGTTGCACGAGGTAATCAGGCTATCAGGTATCAATATAGTTATCAATGATATAGATGTACCGCTTATTATCAAAGTCGCCTCTATCCCCAAAGAGCGTATTCAGGTATATTTTATTGATAATGATGACTATTTTCATCGTACAGGCACACTTTTTGATGAAGAAGGTAATATGTATCCCGATAATGACGAGCGTTGTATTTTCTTTGCAAAAGGGATTGTAGAGACTGTTAAGAAACTGAATTGGCTACCCGATGTTATTCATATACACGGCTGGGTATCAACGCTTTTGCCGCTATATTTGCGTACTTATTACAAAGATGAACCCATTTTTTCTGAAAGTAAGATTATTACCTCAGTTACCGATCCTGATTTTGAGGGTAGCTTAGATAACACTCTTATCAATAAAGTAGCTTTTGATGGTATTAGCAAAAAAACAATAGAACCTTTAAAGAATCCTACTTATCACAACCTGATGCGTATCGCTATCAAGCATTCTGATGGTGTGATTGTGGTGAGTGAGCAAATACCTGAGGATTTCCAAACATACCTTAAAAACTTGCGAAAACCTGTACTTTACAACAGCGATAAAGAAAATTTTCAAGAGTCATACCGTACTTTTTATACCAAAATATTAAAGAAATAAGAAATAACTGAATGAATAAAATTTATAAATTACTATTTTTAGCCATAGCACTTATGTCTTTAGGTGCTTGTTCTGACAATTCATTTAATGAATTAGATAATGCACTTCTCAAAGAACCTAATTATCTAACAAATGTATTTACCCCTACTATTTCGGTAGAACAAATAAACCAAACTGCGGTACAAACTAATGGATTGGGAGGCTATTTGTTAGGTAAATACACCCAAGTTCCTTTTGGTACTAAATCAGTTACTATTGTGGCTCAGGTGGATTTATCGGCTGCTAACCCTACTTTTGGGGCAACTTCACAAGCAGACGAGGTAAGAACTAACAAAAACGAACGTGAAACAGTAACAGAGGCTTATCTGTACCTCCCTTTTTATACTCCTAATAGCTTACTAAAAGAACCTAATTACCAAAAAGATACTGAATATCAGTTAGACTCTATCTATGGCAATAAAAATGCCTCATTTAAAGTAGCTGTAAATGAACTTAACTACTACCTTAGTGATATCGATACCGACTTGAAATCTAAGGTATATTATAGTAATGATAGTGATGTGAGTAGCCACATAGGCAATGTTATCACTCCTGCAACCAACGCAGCAATAACTATAGATAACAAACCTATGGTGCGTTATCAGTTTGATGCTAAAACACTGAGCACTACTACTAAACAGTATGACATACAAGCACCTGGTTTGCGAGTGCCGTTGGACGCTTCATTCTTCCAACAAAAAATTATAGACAAAGAAGGTAGTACTGAGCTCTCTTCTTCAGAAAGATTTAAAAGATACTTTAAAGGTATTGCTATTAGCCTTAACGACTTATCGGACGAGGTAATGATGCTAATGGATTTGAGTGCTGCCAAAATAGAAGTAGTTTATACCTATAGTGGTACTACAGCACTTAGCAAAAAACGCTTTGATATGCCACTAAAAGGTGTAGCAATGAACTTGATAAATCAATCTGGTAGCCAGCTAAATGCTCCTAATAAATTCTATTTAGGAGGGGCTATGGGTAGCACAATTAGCCTCACTATTGCGGCAGGTGATATTGCCCGAATGAAAAATGAAAAAATGATGATTACCGATGCAAGTATTATTCTTTCAGTAGACCAAAGTGTTACTTATAAAAAAGAACCTGAACGTTTATTTATATACAAAGCTGCATCGGGTACTACACTTATTGATTACAATTTTGACCCTACTGCTAACGGACAAACATCAGCGTATTCTGAACTTGTTCACTTGAGCAAATTACACAAAGAGAATAATAAAGGGGCATATTATAGAGTAAGGATTACGAATCATTTAATGAACCTTATCAATAATAATAATGCTGTGAATGAACCATTGGCTATTGCAGTAGCTTCTAATGTGAAAAATACAAATTCATTGGCGTATAAACAAGGTAGCCAAATAGGTAAAGTACCTCAAACAAGTGTTGTAACACCTCTTGGCACTGTAATTACCGATGCAAAACTTATTATTCATTATACAAAAGTAAAGTAGATGGATATTAGAAGTCAGCTAAAAGCGCTTTTTCCCGACCATATAGAAGAGGAAGAACCTCAAGAAGAATCTTCTAATGTATGGTTGCAAGACGAACCGCTGCTTTGTAAGTATGAAAAGCGTAAAGGGAAGCCCGTAACTATTATAGAAGGCTATAACGGTGCTGATAATGATTTTAAAATTTTAGCCAAAGAGCTAAAGATTCATTTAGGGGTAGGGGGGAGCACTAAAGATGAAACGATTATCATACAAGGAGATTATCGTGATAAGATTATGGATTACTTAAAAGCAAAAGGCTTTAAAGTGAAACGAGTGGGAGGATAAACTAATCAATAAACAAATTAATAATTGATAATATAATAAAAATGAGATTATTAGAAGGAAAAACAGCAATTATCACGGGAGCAAGTCGTGGTATAGGGCGGGGTATAGCTGAAGTATTTGCTGCACAAGGGGCAAATATAGCTTTTTCATACAGCTCATCGGTAGAGGCTGCTAAAAAATTAGAAACAGAACTCGCTGCTAAAGGGGTAAAAGTAAAAGGTTACCAGAGCGATGCTTCAAATTTTACACAATCTCAAGAGTTTGTAGATGCGGTAATAGCTGAATTTGGTGGTGTTGATATATTGGTGAACAACGCTGGTATCACCAAAGACAATTTGCTGATGCGTATTTCGGAAGAAGATTTTGATAAGGTGATAGAAGTGAATTTGAAGTCGGTATTTAATATGACAAAGGCTGTGCAACGCATAATGTTGAAACAGCGCAAAGGCTCGATTATCAATATGAGTAGCGTAGTAGGCATAAAGGGTAATGCTGGGCAAAGTAATTATGCGGCTTCAAAGGCGGGTATCATAGGTTTTACCAAATCTATTGCATTAGAGCTTGGTTCTCGCAACATACGCTGCAATGCTATAGCACCAGGTTTTATAGAAACTGAAATGACAGCTGTATTAGACGAAAAAGTAGTACAAGGCTGGCGTGATAGTATTCCGCTAAAACGAGGGGGACAGCCTGAAGATGTAGCCAATGCGTGTGTGTTTTTAGCTTCCGATTTATCTGCTTATATTACAGGGCAGGTACTAAATGTAGATGGTGGAATGCTTACATAATTTGGTTATATCAAAAAAACTATTTACTTTTGCAAAATGTTAATGAAGAATTATATAATTATCGGTGTTTTGGGGGTATTGCTTAGCTCTTGTAATGAATATCAAAAAGCTATCAAATCGTCAGACCCTGCTGTAAGATATGCTGAGGCTGAGAAACAATACAAAGCAAAGCGATACAAAAAAGCACTGCGTTTGTTTGAATTGGTAGCTGCCGATTACGCGGGTCGCCCTGAAGGCGAACGTATCTATTTCTTGCAAGGCGATGCTTATTACCAGTTGGGACAGTACACACTGGCTACTTATCCTTTTGAGCGATTACAAAAATTGTATCCTCGCAGTGATAAGGCTTTAGAAGCTGCCTTTTTAGAAGCTAAATCGTTGTATATGGAATCTCCTAAATATAGTGTAGATCAAACCTATACCAATCAGGCATTAGAGAAGTTACAGCTTTTTTTAGATAAATACGGTAACTCTGAGTATGCTAAAGAGGCTAATGAACTGACATTGGACTTGCTAACTCGCCTTCAGAAAAAAGAATTTGAGATAGCAAAGCAATACGATTTGATACGTGACTATCAGGCAGCGATGAAATCACTTGATAACTTCTTGCTCAATAACCCTGGTAGTGTATTTAGGGAAGAGGCTCTTTACACACGTTTGCACTCGGCTTATGAGTGGGCTATAAATAGTGTAGAACACAAAAAAGAAGAGCGCCTACAGGTAGCTAAAGAGGCTTATGAAACCTTAATGAAAGCATATCCTGATACAAAATTCAAAAAAGATGCTAATACAATGCTTGCCAAAGTAAATAGTTCATTAAAAAGTATAACACAAGAAAAATAATTATTATTCACTATGGATTTTAAACGAATAGACGCACCTACCTCTACCATTACTTACAACAAGGCTGCTATTGAAGCCCCTACTCAAAATATTTACGAAGCTATTTCGATTATAGCTAAAAGGGCTAACCAAATAAATGCCGAAATCAAAAAAGAATTGGTAGAAAAATTAGAGGCTTTTGCTACTAATAATGACAACTTAGATGAGGTATTTGAAAATAAAGAACAAATAGAAGTATCTCGTTTTTATGAACGTTTACCTAAACCACAAGCCATAGCAGTAAAAGAGTGGTTGGACGGTAAAGTATACTATCGTGAAACTGAATAAATTGGTATATTGCATATGAAGGCTTTAAACTGTAAGCTATCCTTATGGTTTAAAGCCTTTTTTACTAAAATTTTTGGCTGATGAAGATTCTCTTAGGCATTACAGGCGGTATAGCTGCTTATAAAACTCCTCAATTGGTGCGATTATTAGTGAAAAAAGGGCATAATGTACGCGTTATCCTTACCGAAAAAGCAAAAGATTTCGTTACCCCTCTTACTCTTAGTACGCTCTCTAAAGAACCTGTACTTAGCGACTTTGCTACTATTGATGGTCAGTGGAATAGCCACGTGGCTTTGGCTCAGTGGGCAGACTTACTCCTCATTGCTCCTGCTACAGCTAATACTATTGCCAAAATGGCATCAGGACAGTGTGATAACCTCTTATTGGCTACTTATTTTTCGGCAAAGAAACCTGTATGGGTGGCTCCTGCTATGGATTTAGATATGTATGCCCACCCCACTGTTACCGAAAATCTTATTAAATTAGAACGCTTTGGCAATCATATTATTCCTGCTACTTATGGCGAGCTTGCCAGCGGACTGGTAGGGCAGGGGCGTATGGCTGAACCTGAAGATATAGTTGCTTCTATAGAAACAGCCTTACAAGAAACACTTCCTCTGAAAGACAGAAAAATACTTATTACCGCAGGACCTACCTATCAAGCTATAGACCCTGTGCGTTTTATTGGGAACTTTTCTACAGGAAAAATGGGTATTGCGATTGCTAACGAGGCTGTAAGACAAGGTGCTGAGGTACATTTGGTATTGGGACCTTCAGCCGAAAAAAATATTGATAATAAGATTCATCTGCATAGGGTAGTAAGTGCTCAACAGATGTATGAAGCTGCAGTAGCCCAATTTGAAACTTGTGATATGGCTATACTTGCTGCAGCTGTGGCTGACTATACCCCTGCTGAAGTAGCTGCCCAGAAAATTAAAAAGAAAGGTGATAAACTCACTCTCACTTTGATTCCTACTATAGATATACTTGCTTCTTTGGGTAAACTCAAAACTACCCAAAAACTCATAGGCTTTGCATTAGAAACCGAAAACGAAGTAGAAAATGCGCAGCTCAAACTCCAAAAGAAAAATTTAGATGCCATAGTACTCAACTCACTGCGAGATAAAGGTGCAGGTTTTGGCACTGATACTAATAAAATCACTTTTATCACTGCCCAGCAACTACAAGAGTTTCCGCTGAAACACAAAGAAGCGGTAGCTAAAGATATTTTACAAAAATGTATGAGCTTATGAAAATCTATCTCTTATTATTGACCCTGTGTAGTACTTTTTTGGTACAAGCACAACGTATGCATTTAGATAGCCTTCAAACCCAATTATGGGCAACAGATGAAGGTGGTATAGAGGGCGTTTATATAAACAAGCAACATTACGATGAGGCAAAACGTACACTCATAAAAGAAAATACTGTAATGACAATGAACCCTTATATAAGAAAAAGTGTGTTTAAATACGATAAAGACGGACGAAATATCTTATATGAGACCTATGACGGACGAAAATCTGATGAAAAGTGGGAAAAATACCAAAAAGAAACCTATAAATTTGGCAAAGACAAGAAAACTACTTCTGTTTATACCTCATTTAAAAATAAATGGGTGAAAGAACGCAAAGAAGAGCTCTATAAAAAAGGTAATTACTATTATTATATTGTTTATAACTGTCCTGAAGGGAGCCGTTGGCAACCCAATAGTAAGGAAACCTATTTAGAAAATGAAAAAGGAAACAAAATAGAGCGTATTACTTATAACAGAGCGCAAAAAGCAAAAGATTGGCAGCCCGAAGAAAAAATAACAACAATATATAAAAACGACACTATAGTACAAGGAGAAGTAAAAGCACTTTGGGAAAACGGAAAATGGACAGATAACGCAAAATACGAATATGGAAAAGACAGTATTGTAGGAGATTATTCAGTTTATTATGAGTTATTAGGTGGAAAATGGCAACCTAAAGAACGAAATTGCCAGAAAATGAGCATATCACCTAAAAAAATAACTTCATTGAAGCAAAGATGGAATGAAAAAGAACAAAAATGGGACGACTTCTTTTTAGCTGAAGAAAAATATAACGAAAATTACCGTATAGAAAGTTATATAAAGCGCCAATGGAATACAAATAAAGGAGGCTTTGAACAAGTAGAAGCACAAAATTACAAATACGATGAAGATGGTAACCTATTAGAGCACGCCATAACCTATAACGAGGAAGCAAAAGAAAAAGTAAAAGCTACCTATCAGTATGATAATGAGGGTAATAGAACTATCGCAGCCACCTATGAGTACAACGCTAAGGCTGATAAATGGGATGAAGTAGATAGAACAGTTTATACCTATGATACTGCTATAGAGCGAAAATCGGTAGTAGATGAAGGGGGTATTGCAATGCTTGATTTTTCCTCTAAAAAAGCCGTACTAACAACAACTTACTACAGAAAGAATAAAAAACAATACGAGGTACGTTATTTTTATAGTACGATGAAAAAATAGGTAGTTTATTTGGTAATTTTCTGAAAAAGAAGTATCTTTGTAACTTGAGTGATTAATAATAGAATAAAAATAAAATAATGAAAGCATATATTTTTCCTGGACAAGGAGCCCAATTTGTAGGAATGGGGCTCGATTTATATGAAAAATCAGCAGAAGCAAAAGCACTTTTTGAAGCTGCTAATAATATATTAGGTTTTGCTATTACCGAAGAAATGTTTGCTGGTAGCGATGAAGGTCTTAAACAAACTAAAGTAACCCAGCCTGCCATATTTCTGCACTCTGTTATCTTGAGTAAAGTACTTGGTAAATCTTTTGCTCCCCAAATGGTTGCTGGGCACTCATTGGGTGAGTTTTCTGCTTTGGTGGCTAATGGTACACTTACTTTTGAAGATGGGTTGCAGTTGGTAGCTAAACGAGCAGCCGCTATGCAAAAGGCTTGCGAGCTAAAACCTGGTACGATGGCAGCGGTATTGGGCTTGGAAGATAGCAAGGTAGAAGAACTTTGCGCTTCTGTAGAAGGGATCGTAACCCCAGCCAATTACAACTGTCCTGGTCAGTTGGTGATTTCGGGAGAGATAAAAGCAGTAGAAGCGGCTTGTGAGAAAATGAAAGAAGCAGGAGCGAAACGTGCCCTTATTTTGCCTGTAGGAGGAGCGTTTCATTCAGTTTTGATGAAACCAGCCGAAGAGGAATTGGCAGCTGCTATAGAGCAAACGCGTTTTAGCAAGCCTTATTGCCCTGTATATCAGAATGTGACTACCACAGCGGTTAGCAATGAAAACGACATCAAAAAGAACCTTATCAATCAGCTTACAGCGTCTGTAAAATGGACGCAAAGTGTGCAACAGATGATTGCCGATGGTGCTACAGAATTCATAGAAGTAGGTCCTGGTAAAGTGTTACAAGGATTGGTAAAGAAAATCAATAAAGAGACAGTAGTGGCTTCAGCAGAAATATGATACAAGTAGAAAATTTACGTAAATCATTTGATGGAGTAGAGGTGCTTAAGGGTATTTCTACCACATTTGAGAAGGGGAAAACAAATTTGATTATAGGACAAAGTGGCTCAGGAAAAACAGTCTTCCTGAAGTCTTTATTAGGACTTTTCAAACCCGATAGCGGCGACATCATTTACGATGGTGTTCGCTATGCCGATATGAAACGTAAAGAACGTATTGCCTTGCGCCAAAAAATGGGAATGGTATTTCAAGGGAGTGCTTTGTTTGACTCGATGACTGTACTTGAAAACGTGATGTTTCCGCTAAAGATGTTTACAGAACAAACCGATAGTGAAATTCGTGAACGTGCTGATGTAGTACTTAGCCGAGTAAATTTGGTGAATGCAGAGCACAAATTACCTTCTGAAATTTCAGGGGGTATGCAGAAGCGGGTAGCAATAGCACGGGCTATAGTGAATAATCCGCACTATTTGTTTTGTGATGAGCCTAACTCTGGTCTTGATCCTAAAACTTCTATAGTAATAGACAATCTTATACAAGAAATTACCCAAGAATTCAATATTACAACGGTTATCAATACGCACGATATGAACTCGGTGATGGAGATTGGGGCTAAAATTGTATTCTTGAAGAATGGTTATAAAGAATGGGAAGGTTCTAAAGATACGATATTTAGAACAGATAACGAAGCTGTTACCGACTTTGTATACTCTTCAGAGCTCTTTAAAAAAGTGCGAGAAGCAATGATAAAAGAAAATTAAAAATACAATGTGAATAAAAGTGATTGATTATCAGAGTAATTAACTTTGGCAAACTCTTAAAGTTTGCCAAAGTGTGTGGCGCAATTGTCTTTTATCCTTTTAAACATCAATTTCGATTTGATTTCGTAGTAAATCATCAAAACTCTCGGCTTTGCGAATTAACTTTGCTTCATTGTTAATCCATAGTACCTCTGCAGGGCGCAAACGAGAATTGTAATTGCTTGCCATAGTGTAGCAATAAGCCCCTGCATTGTGAAAGCATAAAATATCACCTTCTGTAATTTCGGCTATTTGCTTATTTGAGGCAAAAGTGTCGGTTTCGCAAACATAACCCACTACCGAATAAAAACGCTTGCGCCCTTGTGGGTTGGATATGTTTTCAATGTAATGAGTAGCCCCGTAAAACATAGGGCGGATGAGGTGATTAAAGCCAGAATCAACAGCTGCAAATACAGTAGAGGTAGTTTGCTTGATGACATTTACTTTCACTAAAAAGTATCCAGCTTGGCTTACGAGAAATTTACCTGGTTCAAAAGCTAAAGTAAGGTCTCGCCCGTATTCTTTACAAAATTCTAAAAAACGGCTACTTAGGCGTTCGCCCAGTTCTTCAATATTGGTTTGTATATCGCCTTCCTTGTAGGGCACTTTGAAACCACTACCAAAATCAATAAATTGTAAATCTTTGAAATGTTTAGCGGTTTCAAACAGAATTTCAGCAGCATAAAGGAATACATCAATATCTAAAATATCACTACCTGTATGCATATGGATACCGTTGATGTGCATTTTGGTATTCTCTACAATACGAAGAATATGAGGTATTTGGTGGATACTGATACCAAATTTACTATCAATATGACCTACCGAAATATTAGCATTACCCCCTGCCATTACGTGAGGATTGATACGGATACAAACGGGTACTTCGGGGTGCTTACTGCCAAACTGTTCCAAAAAAGAAAGGTTATCAATGTTTAGCTGTACGCCCAATTGCATAGCCTCTTCTATTTCATTCATAGAAACACCATTGGGAGTGAAGATGATTTGTGAGGGGGCAAAGCCTGCTCGTAAGCCCAATTGAACCTCCTGAATGGAAACAGTATCGAGCCCAGCTCCTAATTTTTTCATTAGCTTTAAAATTGATAGATTGGAGAGGGCTTTCATAGCGTAGTTGATACGCAAATGAGGTACATTGGCAAAAGCGTTAGTAAGGCGCTGGTATTGGCTGCTGATTTTATCAGCATCATACACATATACGGGACTACTAAAAGTTTTGGCTATGGATTGTAAGTCTTCTATTTTCATTGAAAATTAATTTATTATGCCACAAAAGTAAGAAAAATTTGCTATACTCAAAAAAAAACCTTTTCTTTGCAGTTGGAAATAGATTTAAACTGATAAATCAGTATGAAAACGATAAACGAAATACGCGCTGATTTTCCTATATTGAAGCGCCTCATAAATAAACAACCTCTTATTTATTTTGATAATGGAGCTACCTCGCAAACTCCTGTGCAAGTGGTAGATAGGATAGTGCAATACTATTCGTATGAGAATGCTAACATACACAGAGGAGTACATACTCTTAGCCAAGAAGCTACCGATTTGTATGAGCAAGCACGACAAAAGCTACAAAAACACTTTAATGCACAAAAATCTTCCGAAATACTTTTTACAGCGGGTACTACACACGCTATCAACTTGGTAGCCAGTGGCTATGGTGCTCTAATGCAGGCTGGCGATGAGGTAATTGTCTCGGCTTCAGAACACCATAGTAACATTGTTCCTTGGCAGTTGGCTTGCCAACGTAGTGGGGCTATCCTGAAAGTAATCCCAATGAACGAGTATGGCATTTTGGATTTAGAGGCATATAGCCGTTTGCTTACTGAACGTACTAAAATAGTTTGTGTGCAACACGTATCGAATGCTTTGGGGAACATACATCCTGTAAAGGAAATTATAGAGTTGGCTCACCAGCGAGGAGCTGTAGTAATTGTAGATGGGGCACAAGCTGCACCTCACCTTCAAATAGATGTGCAAGCCCTTGATGTTGATTTTTATGCCGTATCGGGGCACAAAATGTATGCGCCTACGGGTATAGGAATGCTTTATGGTAAGGAAGCATTACTTTTGGCACTTCCGCCTTATCAAGGGGGGGGCGAAATGATAAAAGAGGTATGTTTTGAAAAGAGTACTTACGCTGATTTGCCTTATAAATTTGAAGCTGGAACACCTAATATTTGTGGGGGTATTGCCTTTGGAGCTGCTATAGACTATATGCACTCACTGGGGCTGGCAGATATGGCTGCTTATGAGCATAAATTACTAGCATATGCTATTGAAAAACTACAAACTATAGAGGGAATTATCCTTTATGGTAATCCTGATTTAGAGAAACGTACGGCAGTGATATCGTTTAACCTGAAAGGTATACACCCTTATGATGTAGGGACTATTTTGGATAAAATGGGGATAGCGGTACGTACGGGGCACCATTGTGCGCAACCTATTATGGATTTTTACCATATACCTGGTACCATACGCGCAAGTTTTGCTGTTTACAATACCTTTGATGAAATAGATACTTTTGTGGAAGGTGTAAAAAAAGCCCAAAAAATGTTGTCTTAAAATTGACAGATATGAAAGAAAAAATACAACAATTACGCGATGAGCTAAACCAGCATAATTATAACTATTACGTGCTTGATACGCCTACAATTTCGGATTACGAATTTGACCAAAAACTGAAAGAATTACAGGCTTTGGAGCAGGCGCACCCCGAATTTTATGATGAAAACTCGCCTACTGTGCGTGTAGGAGGAAGCATTACTAAGAATTTTCCTACAGTAGTACACGAATATAGAATGTATTCGTTGGATAACTCTTATTCTAAAGAAGATATAGAGGAATGGGAGCAGCGAATTATCAAAACATTAGGTACTGATGATATTAGTTTTACTTGCGAACTGAAATATGATGGGGCTTCTATAGACTTACTTTATGAAGACGGCAAGCTGAAGCAAGCTACTACACGAGGAGATGGTATTCAAGGAGATGATATTACGGCTAATGTACGTACCATTGGTTCAGTACCATTACAGTTGCGAGGAGATTATCCACAGCGTTTTTATATACGGGGTGAAATAGTAATGCCTAAAAAGGCTTTTGAAAGGCTAAATCAAGAACGTGTAGCTGCGGGTGAAGATCCTTTTATGAATCCGCGTAATACGGCTAGTGGTAGTTTGAAATTACAAGATACTGCTGAGGTAGCAAAACGTGGCTTGGATTGTTTGTTGTATTTTTTGGTGGGTGACACAGGTATTGCTACCCAATTTGAAAGTTTAGAGAAAGCTAGAGAGTGGGGATTCAAAGTGCCTAATTACTCGCGCTTATGTCATTCTACTCAAGAGGTGATGGATTTCATCAATGAATGGGATACCAAACGCCACACACTTCCTTATGAAACCGATGGGGTAGTGATAAAAGTGAATAACGTAGCGCAACAACAGGAGTTAGGCTATACCTCTAAATCGCCGCGCTGGGCAATGGCTTATAAATACAAGGCAGAACAAGTAGATACGCAGCTGGAGAGTATCTCATACCAAGTGGGGCGCACGGGGGCGATTACTCCTGTAGCTAATTTGAAACCTGTACTTTTAGCAGGTACTATCGTAAAACGTGCTTCATTACACAATGCCGACCAAATTGAAAAATTGGATATTCACATAGGTGATTGGGTATATGTAGAAAAAGGAGGAGAAATCATTCCTAAAATTGTGGGAGTGAATTTAGACAAGCGAGAACCCGATGCAGTACCTGTTAGTTATATTACACATTGCCCCGAATGTGATACCGAATTGGTGCGCAATGAAGGGGAGGCTCAGCATTACTGCCCCAATACCTACCACTGTCCGCCTCAAATTACGGGAAAGATACAGCATTTTATATCGCGTAAGGCTATGGATATAGAAGGTTTGGGCGAGGAGACGGTAGAACTGCTCTTCCGTTCAGGCGTTATAGAGAACTACGCCGACCTTTATGAAATAACGGTAGAAAAGTTATTGCCTTTAGAACGTATGGCGAAGAAGAGTGCTGAAAATATTGTAAAGGGAATTGAAAAATCTAAAGAAGTGCCGTTTGAAAGGGTGCTATTTGCTTTGGGTATTCGTTATGTAGGCGAAACGGTAGCTAAGAAATTGGCACGGCATTACAAAAATATAACAGCTCTTGAAAATACTACAGTGGAACAACTCGTAGAGGTAGATGAAATAGGTAACCAAATAGCTACGAGTGTAGTGAACTTTTTTCAGGAAGAATACAATAAAGAACTTATTAATAGGCTGAAGGAATACGGCTTGCAGTTTGAATTATCGGCAGAAGCTACTGCAGGGCAAACGGATACACTTAAAGGTAAGACGTTTGTGGTATCGGGGGTATTTAGTTTGTATTCGCGTGACGAGCTAAAAGCACTCATAGAGCAACACGGTGGCAAAGTAGGTTCTTCAATATCTTCTAAAACCGATTACGTGATTGCTGGTGATAAAATGGGACCCAGCAAGCGTGAAAAAGCCGAGAGTTTGGGTGTGAAAATTATAGATGAAGTAGCGTTCCAATCGTTAATAATCAGTTAAAATAATAATAGAAGTTTGGTGCATTAAACTAAAACACGTACCTTTGCCCAAATTTAGAGAAAAAATTATAGGAATGTCTGTTTTACGTTGTATTCTTTTTCAGCTATTTTTGGTGATGTTTTCTGTTGGTTATGCTCAGAAAACACCGGTATTTAAAGTAGTTTTAGACGCAGGACACGGAGGTAAAGACCCTGGCAAAGTAGTAGATAAAACTATCTATGAAAAAGACATAGTACTAAAAATAGTGTTACTTGTAGGTAAAAAATTGGAGGCTTATCCTGATATTAAGGTGATTTACACTCGTAAAACCGATGAACTTATAGATTTGTATGAGCGCGGTGATATAGCCAATAAAAATAAAGCAGATGTATTTGTATCAGTGCACTGCAATGCACACGAAACACAAGTGGATGGTGCTGAAACCTATGTGCTGGGGCTCAATGCAAATGAACAGAACTTTGAGGTAGCAAAAGCCGAAAACTCTGTGATTTATTTGGAAGATAACTACAAGAAAAAATACGCCCAATACAATATCAATTCTCCCGAATCTATTATAGGACTCTCTATTATGCAAGAAGAGTTCTTGGAACAGAGTATTCAGCTTGCTAAGATAATACAAAATCAGCTTACTGGGGTGATGAAGCGTACCAATAGAGGGGTACGACAAGCAGGGTTTATCGTTCTGCACCAAACCTATATGCCAAGCGTACTTATAGAAACTGCTTTCTTAACAAATAACGAGGAGCGCAAGTTTTTGCTTTCTGCTAAAGGACAAGAAGAGTTTGCTGAAAATATAGCCAATGCTATTGTTACTTATAAAAAATGGGTACGAGGACAAAGTACAGGTGTATCATCAGATGATATAATATCAGTACAAGGTACTGGGCGCAAACATCGTCCTACACCTCCTAAAACAAGTAGTACAAAAAGTAATAGCACTCCTATTTATAAAATACAAATATCATCAAGCCCTAAGCAGGTGGAGCCTAAGGCTTTTAACTTTAGTGGTTTATCGCCTATATCAATGGTAAAAGATGGTAATGTATGGGTTTATTATTACGGTAATACAAACAAACATAAAGTAGCCCTTGATTTACTGAATACTGCAAAAAAAAAAGGTTACAAAGATGCTTACATATGTGCTTTTTTGGAAGGCAAACGCATTACTGTTGAAAAAGCTAAACAGTTAGAAAAATAAACTTAAAAAAGAAACAAATGAAAAAATCACGAGTTTTAAAATTACTTATCTTTATTGCTGCAGTTGCAATAGTATTTTTTATAGGGCTAAAGATAGCTAAAGGAGCTTTATTTGAAAGTACTAATACTTATTATGCCTACTTTCCTCATTCGGGAGGATTGAAAGCAGGTACTCAAATAACAGTAAATGGTGTGAAAGTAGGGAATGTAGAATCTGTTGATTTGGAACAAGAAACAGGAAAAATAAAGGTTACTATGCAGTGTGCAGATAAATACAAATTCTCTAAAAATAGTGTAGCCGAACTGTATAATAGCCTATTAGGAGGTGCAGGATTACAAATACTTCCTGCTTTTGACAATGCTCCTGTTATTGAATCGGAAGGCGAATTTCAGGCTCGCATACAAGAAGATATGCTGGCATCAATTTCTTCATCTATTAAGCCTACCCAAGAAAAGCTAAATCGCTTATTAAATCAAGCTGATACCACCCTTACAGGTGTAAATAAAATTTTAGATGTACAAACCACTTCAGAACTTAAAGGTGCTATTGCCGAGCTTAGTGCTACAATGCGCAATCTCAATAAAGCTTCTGTAACACTTAACAATATGCTGATAGCCAATCAGGCAAACTTGCAAGCTACTTTGCAAAATGCCAATAAGATGACAGCAGAACTTGCTAAACTATCAAGCGAATTATCAGCAACAGAACTTAATAAAACAATAGCCGACGCTCAAAAAACACTTGCTAACCTCAATACTCTTTTAGCAAGCGTAGAAAGTGGCAACGGAACAATAGGCAAACTACTAAAAGACGAAGCACTTTATAAAGATTTAGATAAATCGGCTAAACAATTAGAACTCTTGTTAGAAGACTTTCGTCTGAATCCAAAACGCTATGTACATTTTTCCGTATTTGGCAAAAAAGCTAAAACATACGAACCTCAGGACGAACAAAAAGCAAAATAACTTATTTATAATTTGATGAACCTCATTCCTAACATAGTATTTGTAGTACTTCTCTGTATAGGAGGAGGTTTTTTTATTTATAATTGTAAGAAGCTCATCCGTAACATTCGTTTAGGTAAACCTATAAATGTACAAGATAATAAGAAACAACGCCTCAAGAATATGTTGCGTATTGCTTTGGGGCAACGCAAAATGACAGTACGCCCTGTGGCTGCAATACTGCATATTATAGTTTATGTAGGTTTCTTTATTATAAATATAGAGCTGCTGGAGATTGTAATTGATGGTATTGTAGGAACACACAGAATCTTTGCCGTTTTAGGTACTTTCTATAACATTGTCATTGGTAGTTTTGAAGTATTAGCTCTTTTGGTAATTGTTGCCATTATTACCTTTTGGGTAAGGCGTAATCTGCTGAAAATATCTCGCTTTCAAAAAACTGAATTAAAAGGCTCGGCTAAGAAAGATGCAAATTTCATTCTTTATGCCGAAACTACAATAATGCTTCTTTTTTTGCTGATGAACGCTGCCGATGCACAACTGCAAGCACTAAACGCACCTCATTATCTGCAAGCAGGCTATTTTCCTATTAGCAAAATATTGATACCTTTGATAGAGAGCTTTTCCGTAGGTACTCTTATTATTATAGAACGTACTTGTTGGTGGCTACACATTATTGGTATTTTGTGTTTTTTGAATTATTTGTATTACTCCAAACATCTGCATATATTATTAGCCTTTCCTAATACTTATTTTGCATCTTTGCGCTCTATGGGAGCTTTTAAGGTAAATGAAGCTATTACCAATGAGGTAAAACTAATGCTAAACCCCGAAGCCGACCCTTTTGCAACTACTCCTGAAAGCACCACTCCTCCCGAAAAATTTGGTATACAAGATGTTACCGACCTCACTTGGGTACAACTACTAAGTGCCTACACTTGTACCGAATGTGGGCGTTGTACCGATGAATGCCCAGCCAATCTTACAGGCAAAAAACTCTCACCTCGTGCAATTATGATGAAAACTCGTGATAGAATAGAGGAAGTAGGTAGAAATATAGACCGTCATAAAGGAAAGTTTGAAGCCGATGGCAAAACACTTTTAGGTGATTATATTACTGCCGAAGAGCTATGGGCTTGCACTACTTGCAATGCTTGCGTAGAGGCTTGCCCCGTGAGTATTAATCCGTTGGAGATAATTATGGATATGCGCCAATATGTTGTGATGGAACAGTCGGGAGCACCCAATGAACTGAATATGATGATGAATAATATAGAAAACAATGGAGCCCCTTGGGCTTATAGCCAAGCAGATAGATTACAATGGGCTGATAATAAAGCATAGTTTATTATTATACAAAAAAGAGAGGCTGTCTCACACGAGGCAGCCTCTTTTTTCTTGTAGACTTATTAAAGTGCTTTATTCACTTCGCGTACTGCAGCAGTACTTTCAGCAAATTTAGCTTTTTCAGCATCGTTTAGTTTTAATTCCACGATTTTTTCTACTCCGTTTTTACCTATCAGTACAGGTACTCCTACGCATACATCTTTTTCACCGTATTCACCTTCAAGTAATACAGAGCAAGGGAAGAGTTTCTTTTGGTCGCAAGCAATAGCTTGTACGAGAGCAGATACAGCAGCACCAGGAGCATACCAAGCTGAAGTACCCAAAAGTTTAGTAAGCGTAGCACCACCCACCTTAGTATCATCAGCTACTTGTGCCAAGCGTTCAGCACTTAGGAATTCCGATACAGGTACACCACGATAACTTGCAAGGCGAGTAAGAGGAAGCATACCACTATCGCTGTGAGCAGCAATTACCATACCATCAACGTCCGAGATAGGGCAGTTAAGTGCTTCGGCAAGGCGGTATCTAAAACGAGCACTATCAAGAGCCCCACCCATACCAATGATACGGTTTTTAGGTAAGTTGGTAGCTTTGTGCACCAAGTAAGCCATAGTGTCCATAGGGTTACTCACCACAATCACGATTACGTTGGGTGAGTATTTTACAAGCTGTTCTACCACCGATTTTACAATGTTAGCATTAGTACCAATCAGTTCCTCGCGTGTCATACCAGGTTTGCGTGGTATCCCCGAAGTGATTACTGCAACATCACTACCTGCCGTTTTAGAATAATCGTTAGTAACGCCCACGATACGAGTGTCAAAGCCATTAAGAGATGCAGTTTGCATCAAGTCCATAGCTTTTCCTTCGGCAAATCCTTCTTTGATGTCAATTAGAACAACTTCTGAAGCAAAGTTTTTAATTGCAACATACTCGGCGCAGCTCGCTCCTACGGCACCTGCACCTACAACTGTAACTTTCATATAATCTATAATTTAGGTCAGAAGGAAGTTAATTAAGTCCTTTCTGATGGTTATTTTATCGCACAAATGTACTAATATTTATTGAATCTTGCAAATATTTTTTATAATTTTTTGATTTTCGTTAATCTCGTCTTACAAAACAAAATTTTTGGAGTTCTTTAACGATATTTGCTAATTATCAAAATATCACTACCTTTGCCTTAAAATAATAGAAAATGAAGAATTTAGAACTCAAACTCCCACCAGCTGCAGTATGGATTATTTGCGCCTTGATAATGTGGGGGATTACTCGTTTATTACCATTTTTAGCATTGCCTCGTATGCCCCTAGTGGCTATAGCCGTTGCAGGGATAGGTATAGGCATTGCATTCGCAGGTGTTTGGAGTTTTCATAAAGCTCGTACTACTATCAATCCTCTCACCCCCTCGCAAGTTACTCATTTTGTTTCAAAAGGTGTATATCAGCTCAGCCGTAACCCAATGTACGTAGGCTTGGCTTGCTGTTTGATAGCTTGGGCTATATGGCTCACTTATCTTCTAGCTTGGATAGGAATACCGCTATTCATAGCCTATATGACACACTTTCAAATCATTCCAGAAGAACGTGTACTAAAATTGAAATTTGGCAAAGAATACGAAAACTATAGCCTAAAAGTACGCCGATGGCTGTAAATTCGTCATTCCCCTCTACAACAAAGTTAGCAATTTATGAGCGAAGGATAAGCGAAGGTTGAACGAAAGATAAAAGCCTGTGCGGCTCGCACCGAAGGAAAGTCGGCGAGCTGGCGCAGCTGAGTATGTGACGAAAGATAAAAACCTGTGCGGCTCACACCGAAAATTAATCATTAATCATTAAAACATTAATAATTATTTTGTACCTTTGCGCCTACAATTCTAAATAGATAATCTTATGAGAAAAATTTTGTTTTCACTGGGAATCATAGCTTCATCAGCAAGCTGGGCACAAAATGCCTTTTTAACCAATGAATATTGGAAAGCCAACCCCTCACCACAACAAGTAGCCAAAGATATTAATGAAAAAAATAACCCTACAGCACTCAACGACCGTGCATTTGATGCTACCACTTTGGCAATAATGAACAATGCACCTCAAAAAACAATACAATATCTCATTGATATTGAAGGAAATGGAGTAGATAAACTCACTCACGACAAGCGCACCTATCTCTTTTGGGCTGCCTACCAAAACAATGTGCCCGTGATGAAATATTTACTTAGCAAAGGAGCAAAGGTAAACATCAAAGAATCACACCAACTTACGCCCTTACTTTTTGCAGCAGTAGGCGGGCAGTCAAACAAAGCTATTTACGACCTATTGCTGAAAAACGGAGCCTCTATAACCGATACCAATAACGAAGGAGCTTCGGCTTTGCTATTGTTGTTGCCTAACCTTACCGACCTTAAAGCCGCTAATTACTTTGTTAAAAAAGGGCTGAAGCTTGAGGCAGTAGATAACAACGGCAATAACGCCATTTATTACGCCGCTACTAAAGGTAATAAAAAAGTGATTGACGAGCTGATAAAAAAAGGTATTGATGTAAAAGCCGTAAATAAAAAAGGTGAAAACGCTTTCTTTGCCGCTGCTCGTGGTGCAAAACGTTTTACTAATAAAGTAGATTTTTATATCTATTTAGAGCAGTTAGGGCTCAACCCCAACCAAAAAAATGCTAATGGGCTCACACCTTTGTATGTAGTTGCAGGCAAAAACAGCGATGTGGCAGTAATCAATTACCTATTAGAGAAAGGAAATGACCCTAATCAAGTAAATGCTGAAAAAGGAGGCAGAACACCACTGATGAATGCCGCAGCACTCAATAGTGCAGAGGTAGTAAAACTATTAGCTGAAAAATCACAGAATATCAATGCCGTGAATAGCGATGGTTATTCGGCACTTACGCTGGCAGTAGATAATAACAGGGCTGAGGTAGTACGTTTGTTGTTAGATTTAAAAGCCGATGCTTCAGTAGTAGATAATGAAGGAAATACACTCTATCATCACGCGGTAAAAAGAGGCGATAAAAAAATATTAGAGCTTATAGCAGAACTTGGTTTGCCCATCAATGTAAAGAATAAAGAAGGAGTTACCCCTTTGCAAATTGCCGCAATGATAGCCGAAGATACTGATATCTTACAATTTTTGTTGAGTAAAGGTGCTGATAAGACAATTACAACCGATTTGGGCGAAACTGCCTATGACTTAGCAAAAGAAAATGAAAAATTACACGATAAAAATATAGATTTCTTAAAATAGTAAAAGTATGAAAAAAAGTTCTTTAATAATAGCCTTAGCAGTAGTAGTACTACTTGCAGTAGGCTTTGTAGCTCAGGTAGAAACTAAAAAATACAAGTGTTTAATTCAGCTCACTAATTATAAAGGCGAAGGGGCTTACATAGTAGCTTCGCTCATCAATCCCGAAGGAAAATACGAGCAAACATTACAAGTGATTGGCGATGACCCAGAGTGGTATAGCGAACTTCCCCAATGGTGGAAATTCTACGGCAAGCGCAAAACCATCGATGGAATTACAGGAGCTACCATTGGTGCAGGCGAACGTACAGTAAAAGTAATTAGCTTAACAGACGATAAGTTCAACAAAGGCTACAAAATCCGATTTGAAACAGCAGTAGAAGATGCCAATTATTATGCACAAGATGCCGAAATAGAACTTACTACAGCCAATCTAAACACAAAAGTAGAAGGAAAAGGCTATATTAGGTACGTGCGATTAGCTCAGTAAGACATATAAAAAACTAAATAATTATGAATATTGATTTTAAAGAGATTGTTTCAGCAACAATGGTGTTATTTGCGGTAATTGATATTTTGGGGAGTATTCCTTTGATTATTAATTTGCGAAAAAAAGCGGGACGAATAGAATCAGAAAAGACAGCAATAGTAGCTGGCGTATTGCTCATTGTGTTCTTGTTTATAGGAAAAGAACTACTAAATCTTTTTGGTGTTACTGTCGAATCGTTTGCAGTAGCGGGTGCTTTTGTACTTTTCTTTCTTGCCTTAGAGATGATTTTGGGTATTACACTTTATAAAGATGTTACACCTGAATCGGCATCGATAGTGCCTTTGGCTTTTCCGGTGGTAGCAGGTGCAGGAGCTCTTACCACAGTGCTTTCACTCCGCGCCGAATATCACGTAGAGAATATCATCATTGCCATTCTCATTAATATTATTATTGTATACATAGGACTTAAATCGTCAGTGAAAATTGAAAAAATACTTGGAAAACAGGGCATTACCGTAATACATAAGTTTTTCGGAGTTATATTGTTGGCGATAGCAGTGAAGTTGTTTGCAACTAATATCAAAATAATGATTAATGGTTAAAAAAATAATAATTACCCTAATAATATAACACAACAATCTAACGACTAACGACTAATAAAAATGAATAAAGAAGATAATTTCTTTCTATTAGCAGGACCTTGTGCTATTGAAGGAGAAGAAATGGCACTGAGGATTGCCGAACGAATTGTAAATATTACAGATAAGCTAAATATTCCCTACACTTTTAAAGGAAGTTTTAAAAAAGCCAATCGCAGCCGTATAGATTCATTTACAGGAATAGGCGATGAAAAAGCCCTAAAAATATTGCGAAAAGTAGGCGAAACCTTCTCTGTGCCTACAGTTACCGATATTCACGAGGTGAGCGATGCCTCTATGGCTGCCGAATATGTAGATATGTTGCAAATACCTGCTTTTTTAGTACGCCAAACCGATTTGGTAGTAGCTGCTGCCAAAACAGGAAAAATTGTGAATCTTAAGAAAGGACAATTTATGAGTCCCGAAAGTATGCAACACGCCGTACAGAAAGTTATAGATAGTGGTAATAAAAAAGCACTAATTACCGATAGAGGTACAATGTTTGGCTATCAAGATTTGATTGTAGATTTTAGAGGAATACCTACAATGCGCCATTTTGCACCCGTGGTGATGGATGTTACCCACTCATTGCAACAGCCCAACCAACAAACAGGTGTTACAGGGGGCAGACCTGATATGATAGAAACTATTGCACGAGCTGCGGTAGTAAATAATGTAGACGGATTGTTTATAGAAACGCATTTTGACCCCGCTACTGCCAAAAGTGATGGGGCTAATATGCTGCACTTAGACTTATTAGAGGGGCTACTTACCAGATTGGTGGCTATTCGTGAAACAATTAATAATTTTTAATGAACAATTATACCGAAGCGCTCTCAAATCCTATTTTTCAGCTTATTAGCAACGTAGCCGATCAGCTATCATTAGAAACTTATGTGATTGGGGGCTTTGTACGTGATTATTTACTTCAGAAAAAACTACCAAAAGATATTGATATAGTATCCGTAGGTAGTGGAATTTCCTTAGCCGAAAATGTAGCCAAGCGTTTGGCAGGAACGCCCAAAGTGTCGGTATTTAAGAACTTCGGAACAGCGATGATAAAAGCTGAAACGCTTGATATTGAATTTGTAGGCGCAAGACGTGAAAGTTACTCCCAACACTCGCGCAAGCCATATGTAGAATGTGGTACCTTACAAGACGACCAAAATAGACGCGATTTTACAATCAACGCAATGGCTTTTTCTTTAAATAAAGCTAACTATGGAGTTCTTATAGACCCTTTTAACGGGCTTCTGGACTTGCAGAATAAAATTATTCGCACCCCCTTAGACCCTGTGATTACTTATTCTGATGACCCGCTGCGAATGATGCGTGCTATTAGGTTTGCCACTCAGCTCAATTTTACTATTGAGGAGCATTCACTACAAGCTATAACAGAACAAAAAGACCGACTGAAAATTATTTCTCAAGAACGTATTGTAGACGAACTGAATAAGATTCTTGCTTCACCTAAACCCTCTATAGGCTTCAAACTCTTATACCAAACAGGACTACTACATTATATATTACCAGAACTGATTGCGTTACAAGGAGTAGAGGAGCAGGACGGACAAAGGCATAAGGATAACTTTTGGCATACGCTGGAGGTAGTAGATAATATTGCAGAACATACCGATAATTTGTGGCTGCGTTGGGCAGCTCTTCTGCACGATATAGGCAAAGCACCTACAAAACGTTTTGACAAAAAAGTAGGTTGGACGTTTCACGGGCACGAGTTTTTGGGTAGTAAAATGGTGTATCATCTTTTTAAACGTTTGCGTATGCCCCTAAACGACAAGATGAAATATGTGCAAAAGATGGTGAAGATGAGTTCGCGCCCCATCATTATAGCTGAAGATATCGTTACCGATTCGGCAGTACGCCGCTTAGTATTTGATGCAGGGGAAGAGTTTGAAGACCTGATGACCCTCTGTGAAGCTGATATTACAACTAAAAACCCTAAAAAATACCAACGTTATCACGAAAACTTCCAATTGGTACGACAAAAAGTAGTAGAAGTAGAAGAAAAAGACCATATTCGTAACTTTCAGCCTCCTATTAGTGGGGAAGAAATTATGGAGCTATTTGGGTTGCCCCCTTCACGCCCTATAGGGGTACTGAAAGAAGCAATAAAAGAAGCGATATTAGAAGGAAAAATACCCAATGAATATGAAGCTGCCAAAACCTTTATGCTGGAAAAAGCAAAGAAGATGGGACTTTCAGCTAAATAATAACTGACAAAATGTCAGTGTTATTTATTGAACTACGGAGCTTGTTACCTTATGAAAATAAGGAACAAGCTCTTTTTTTTGAGAATCTTATTTTATAAAATGCTGTCAAAATGGCATATTTTAAAGATTGGTATAGAAGTTGTCTTTAGGTTATACGAAAATGTTTAACACTAAAAATAGAAAATAATATGAACTTCAATACATTTACAATCAAAGCGCAAGAAGCGGTACAAACCGCTCAGCAAATTGCCCAACAATACGGGCATCAGGAATTGCAATGCGAGCACTTCTTTAAAGCTATAGAGCAAGTAGACGAAAACGTATTGCCTTTCCTCTTTAAAAAACTGAACATCAATCGCGAACAGCTCAGCAAAAACTTAGAAGCTGCCTTACAGTCTTTTCCAAAGGTATCGGGGGGTAGTATGGGGCTTTCACGCGAAGCCAACACAATGCTCAACGAAGCGGTTAACATCGCTAAAAAGTGGAATGATGAATACGTATCGTTAGAGCACTTGCTTTTGGCTATCTTCAAAAGTAATAGCAAGATAGCGCAAGCCCTCAAAGACCAAGGGGTAAACGAAAAAGAAATAGAAAAAGCCATTCAAGAGTTGCGCAAAGGCGAACGAGTAACCTCTGCATCAGCTGAAGATACTTACAACTCGCTCAACAAATACGCTAAAAACCTCAATCAGCTGGCGGATAGTGGCAAGCTCGACCCTGTAATTGGTCGTGATGAGGAAATACGCCGCGTGCTACAAATCCTTTCGCGTAGAACCAAAAACAACCCTATGCTGGTGGGTGAACCAGGGGTGGGTAAAACCGCTATTGCTGAAGGTTTGGCACACCGTATCGTAAAAGGCGATGTGCCTGAGAACCTTAAAGATAAGGTAATTTACTCGCTTGATATGGGTGCCCTTATCGCAGGAGCTAAATACAAAGGTGAATTTGAAGAACGACTCAAATCGGTAGTGAAGGAAGTTACAACTTCTGATGGTAGCATCATCTTGTTTATTGACGAAATCCACACCCTTGTAGGGGCTGGTGGTGGCGAAGGTGCTATGGACGCTGCCAATATCTTAAAACCTGCATTGGCTCGTGGTGAGCTACGCGCTATCGGGGCTACTACCCTTGATGAGTATCAAAAATACTTTGAAAAAGACAAGGCTCTTGAACGCCGTTTCCAGAAGGTAATGGTAGAAGAGCCAGATACTGAGAGTGCTATTTCAATCCTTCGTGGTATCAAAGAAAAATACGAAACTCACCACAAGGTGCGTATCAAAGATGAGGCTATTATTGCAGCAGTAGAACTTTCTGAACGTTATATCACCAATCGTTTTTTGCCTGATAAAGCTATCGACCTAATGGACGAAGCAGCGGCTAAATTGCGTATGGAAATCAACTCTAAACCTGAAGAGTTAGATGTGCTCGACCGCAAGATAATGCAGCTTGAAATAGAGATTGAGGCTATTAAGCGCGAAAATGATGAGGTTAAGCTGAAAACACTTCACGAAGAGTTAGCAAACCTTAAGGAAGAACGCAACGCTATCTATGCTAAATGGCAAGGCGAAAAGAGTGTGATTGACGAGGTACAAGCTACCAAAGAGGCTATTGAGCAATACAAACTGGAAGCAAGCAAAGCTGAACGTGAAGGTGATTATGGTAAAGTGGCTGAATTGCGCTACGGCAAAATAAAAGAAGCTGAAGCTAAATTGGCTACCTTGCAAGAGAATTTAGACAACAAGAATGAAGGCAATACCTTAGTAAAAGAAGAGGTAACAGCTGAAGATATAGCTGAGGTAGTAGCTAAATGGACAGGCATCCCGGTATCAAAAATGCTACAAGGCGAACGCGAGAAGTTATTGAAACTTGAAAGCGAATTGCACAAACGCGTAGTAGGACAAGAAGAAGCTATAGAAGCAGTATCAGATGCCATACGCCGTAGCCGCGCAGGCTTGCAAGACCCTCGTCGCCCTATAGGTTCATTCCTTTTCTTAGGTACTACTGGGGTTGGTAAAACTGAGCTTGCCAAAGCGTTGGCTGAATACCTCTTTGACGATGAAAACGCAATGACGCGTATTGATATGAGTGAGTACCAAGAGAAACACGCAGTGAGCCGATTGGTAGGTGCGCCTCCAGGATATGTAGGTTATGATGAAGGTGGTCAGCTAACTGAAGCCGTACGTCGCCGTCCTTATTCTGTTATCCTATTAGATGAGATTGAGAAGGCACACCCCGATACTTTTAATATTCTCTTGCAGGTATTAGACGAAGGACGCTTAACCGACAATAAAGGTCGTACTGCCGACTTCAAAAATACCATTATCATTATGACCTCTAATATGGGTAGTCATCTTATTCAGGAGGCATTTGAAAAATACGCTAATGATACAGAGCGCGCTATAGAAACCTCTAAAAACGAAGTGTTACAACTGCTTAAACAGACGGTACGCCCTGAGTTTTTGAACCGTATAGACGATATCATAATGTTTACACCGCTCAACGCTAACAATATCCGTAGTATTGTACGTTTGCAACTCGATGCGGTTATCAAGATGGTAGCCAAAGAAGGTATCACAATACAAGCTACCGATGAAGCAGTAGATTATTTGGCACAAAAAGGCTTTGACCCTCAGTTTGGTGCTCGTCCTGTGAAACGTATCATTCAGAAGGAAGTGCTTAATCGTCTTTCTAAAGAAATACTTGGTGGTAGTGTTCACAAAGATAGCGTTATAAAACTATTAGTGGCAGACGGTAAGCTGGTGTTTGAAAATTAGAAGTAGTAGAAATTATATTTGCTACTATACTAATAATTCACTATATTTGCAGCTTGATAACGATAATAGATAACCAAAGATGCCGCTAAACTATTTAGACCCTATTGAAGCTGGGCTTGCTTTAGAAGATTACAAGCCGCAACAAATAGGCTTCCAGATAAATAAACACTTGTATTCTACAGGATTGCCCAGCCTTAAAGAGGTAAAAATTGCTCTTTTCTGTATAGAAACACCAGAACAATCGTTTGAGGATTTCCGCAAGCAGCTTTATGCTCTTTTTTTGGGGAATTGGAATATGGAAATTGCTGATTTGGGGAACCTGAAAATAAGTGATTTTGACGAGGAGGCTTATAAAAAGATACAAGAAATCTCGGCAGAACTTATTAAGCAAGGAGTTATACCGCTGCTAATTGGTGGGGTACAAGAACTTACCTATGCAATGTATCGTGCCTTTGATAGCCTTGAGCAAATGGTGAATATGGTGAGTGTAGATGCCAAATTTGACTTTGGTAATAATGAGGAGCTTTTTATAGAGGATTCGTATATGAGCAAACTCATCTCAGAACCTCCTGTTAATCTGCTCGATTTTACTAATATAGGTTATCAATCATATTACGTAGCCCAAGAAGAGTTGGATTTGCTTGAAAAGATGTGTTTTGAGGCACACCGTTTGGGTAATATTACTGGCGATTTACGCATCATAGAACCTGCGATGCGTGATGCCGACATTGTGAGTATTGATATGACTTCGGTGCAGGCAAGAGACATTGGTTCTATAGGGTATGTAAATGGGTTTAATAGTAGAGAGATATGTACGATTACACGTTATGCTGGCATTAGTAGCAATGTGCAAATTGCAGGTATTTTTAATATTCCATCTACTAATTTGGCTTATCAGCTATTAGCCCAAATGGTATGGTACTTTTATGAAGGATTTAATTTTCGCATCAAGGAATTACCTGTAATTACTGATGAGAATTACACAAAATATATAGTTCCTATAGATGATATACAAATAGAGTTCTTTAGGAGTACACAAACGGAACGCTGGTGGATGAAACCTGGTGGTGATAAGTATTCTTCGCCACAAAATCACGTTCCTTCGGGGCTTATACCTTGCTTGCATCAGGATTATGAAGAAGCAACAAAGGGTATTATTCCTGAACGCTGGTGGCGCTCTTACCGCAAATCGATTTAATGTGATTGTTGTTAAAAAACGATGAGCCAATTTGCTAATTTGCAGATTGGCTCATCGTTTTTTTAGTTGGTAAGTTTTTCTGTTAATTCAAACCAACGTTCTGTTTTTTCTTCAATAAACATTAGGGTTTCTTGTAAGGCTACAGACTGGCTTTGTATCTCATCGGGGGTGAGATTGCCAGCAGCAAAAGCGGCTTCGATAGCTGCTTTTTTTTCTTCTAAGGTGGCAATCTCTTTTTCTAACCGATTGTATTCTTTCTGTTCGTTGAAAGAAAGCCCTTTCATTCCGTCTTTACGCCACGTATTTTTGGTTGTTTCTTTTTTAGGGGTTTCGTCTGCCGGCGGGGTGCTTTCTTCATACACGCGGTAATCGGTGTAGTTGCCTGGGAAATCTTCTACTTCGCCCTTGCCTTTGAATACAAAAAGGTGATCGACTATTTTATCCATAAAATAGCGGTCGTGCGATACGACTACTAAGCAACCTGGGTAATCTAATAAGAAATCTTCTAGTACGTTTAGCGTAACGATGTCGAGGTCGTTGGTGGGCTCGTCTAAGATTAAGAAATTGGGGTTTTGGATAAGTACCGTGCATAGGTAGAGCCGCTTGAGTTCGCCTCCGCTGAGTTTTTCGACATAGTCGTATTGTTTTTTGCGGTCGAATAGGAAGCGTTCTAACAATTGTGCTGCTGAAAGGGTACGTCCTTTGAGCAAAGGGATGTAGTCGCCGTATTTTTGTATTACTTCTATTACTTTTTGTCCTTGTATTACTTCTATACCTTCTTGGGTGTAATAACCGAATTTGATGGTATCACCTACGATTATTTTACCACTATCGGGGGGAATTGCTCCTGTAAGTAGATTGAGGAAGGTGGATTTGCCTGTGCCATTTTTTCCTATAATACCTACGCGCTCGCCTCGCAGGAAGTTGTAGCTGAATTTGTTGAGCACTTGTAGCTGCCCGAAAGCTTTGCTTACGTTGTGAAACTCGACAGTTTTGCTTCCTAAGCGTTCCATATTGATTTCGAGTTGTACGGAGTGTTCTTTTCGGCGTTTGTGAGCTTGTTCTTTAATTTTGTAAAAATCGTCTATACGAGATTTTGATTTGGTGGTGCGTGCTTTGGGCTGGCGGCGCATCCAATCGAGTTCTTTGGTGTATAGATTCTTAGCTTTTTCAACTGAGGCTTGTTCTTGGGTGAGGCGTTGTTCTTTTTTTTCTAAGAAATAGGAATAGTTTCCTTTGTAGCTAAAGAGCTCTCCGCCGTCTAATTCTAATATTTCGTTGCAGACGCGTTCTAAGAAATAGCGGTCGTGGGTAACGATAAAGAGGGTAAGGTTTTCTTTGGCAAAATATTGTTCGAGCCACTCAATCATTTCAAGGTCGAGGTGGTTAGTGGGTTCGTCTAAAATAAGGAGGTCGGGTTTGCTGATGAGAACGTTGGCTAAGGCGAGGCGTTTTTTTTGTCCGCCAGAAAGGTTTTTGACTTTTAGCTGTAGATTATCTAACTTTAGCTTGAAAAGGATTTGTTTGTATTGAGTTTCGAAGTCCCACGCATTGTGTAATTCCATTTGTTCGAAGGCTTTTTGGTAGGCATCTTCGTTTTCGGGATGTTGCAAAGCGTGCTCGTAGGTTTGTATCAGGCGTAAAATAGGGTTATCAGTAGCGAAAATGGTTTCTTCTACGGTTAGTTCTTCATCAAAATAAGGATTTTGAGATAGAAAACCGATGTGTATTCCTTTTCTGAATACCACTTGTCCGCTATCGGGGAGGTCTTTGCCTGCCATAATATTTAGGAGAGTTGTTTTTCCAGTTCCGTTTTTGGCGATGAAGGCGATTTTTTGGTCTTTGTTGATACCAAAAGAAATGTTTTGTAGGATAATGCGTTCGCCGAAGGCTTTGGATATGTTTTCTACTGATAGTAAGTTCATTATAAATTTGATAGTAAGTAATTTGGTGCAAAGGTAGTAAATAATTATGATTTTTTTGTACCTTTGTGGTTGTAAAGTTATTATTGTTCGCTTAACCTTCGGTGAGTAATGTGGGAGTGGAAGTTAATAATAGTGAATGCACAGAGCTAGGTAGGTGGAGGTAATTATGGAAGAAAGTAAACGAGCGTAACTGACTAATTATAAAAAAATAAAATATGGTTTATACATTAGAAGAAATAGATAAAGTAGCCGCAGAGGTGATTAGGCTGCTTAAGCATAAAGTAGTGATTTTTAGGGGGGCTATGGGGTTTGGCAAAACGACTCTTATCAAGGCATTGGTGCGGGCTTTGGGGAGTAATGACAATGTGAGTAGCCCTACTTTTAGCCTTGTAAATCCGTATGAAATACCTGAGGGTTGTGTTTATCACTTTGATTTTTATCGTCTTAAGAATGAAGAAGAGGCTTTTGATATTGGCTTTGAGGAGTATCTTTATTCGGGGGACTGGTGTTTTATAGAATGGGCTGAACGGGTGGCAAAGTATTTGCCTGATGCTTATACTATTGTGGAAATTACAGCTATTGATAAACAAACGCGGAAGTTGAACGTTATTAATTATTCGGCATAATGAGGGCTTATTACAGAAAACACATATTGGAATTTAAGCGTCCTTCGGGGACTTCGCGTGGGGTGCTTACTACAAAAGAAACTTATTTTTTGATTGTTGAGGATGGAGGCAAAAGAGGGATAGGTGAATGTGGAATTTTGCGTAGCTTGAGCGTGGACGATGTACCTGATTACGAAACGCAATTGCAATGGGTGTGTGCCCATATTGATTTGGGCGAAACGGCATTGCTGAGTACACTTAGGGCTTTTCCATCAATACAATTTGGTGTGGAACAGGCTTTTAGAGGGCTTCGTGCGCTGCGGTGGTACGAGTTATTTCCTTCGGATTTTACGATGGGTAGAGCTTCTATTGGTATCAATGGGCTTATTTGGATGGGGACGCCTGAGTATATGAAAGCGCAGATAAAGGATAAGATTTCGCAGGGTTTTGGGTGTATTAAGATGAAAATAGGTGCGATAGACTTTGAGGAGGAGTATTTGCTCCTAAAGGCTTTACGGCGTGAATTTTCGGTAGAGGATATAGAAATAAGGGTGGACGCTAATGGAGCTTTTGCTCCTGAGGCAGCTGTGGATGTGTTGGCACGTTTGGCGGATTTGGGATTGCACTCTATAGAACAGCCCATTAAGGCAGGGCAGTGGGCGGCAATGGCGCGCCTTTGTGAGACTTCGCCTTTGCCTATTGCTCTTGATGAGGAGCTGATAGGAGTTTTTGATTTGGAACAAAAAAAGCGGCTTGTGAAGGAAATAAAGCCGCAATATATTATTTTAAAACCTTCGTTGATAGGGGGGTATAGGGGTAGTGAGGAGTGGATTTCGCTTGCTGAGGCTCATAAGGTGGGATGGTGGGTAACCAGTGCGCTTGAGAGTAATATTGGGCTGAATGCTATTGCGCAATGGACTTATACTTTGGGGAATACAATGCCTCAGGGATTGGGTACGGGGAGCTTGTACACTAATAATATAGCGTTTCCGTTGGCAGTAGAGGGAGGTTTATTGAGTGTTAATTTTTCTGAGCCCGTAACATTTCCCTTTTCATAGGAGGTCCTGGAAGTCGTTCTACAGTGAATCCTGCGGCTGCCAAGGCGCGGCGCACGCTACCTTTAGCGGCATAGGTAACTAATATACCATTGTTTTTCAGGGCGTTGTACATTTTTTTGAAGATATCTTCGTTCCATAGTTCGGGTTGTACTTGTGCTCCGAAGGCATCGAAATAGATGAGGTTGAAAGTGGGGGTGTCGTTAATTTGTTGGAAGTGTTGGAGTCGCTTTTTGAAGCTAAAGGTGGGGGATAATTGTATTGTTTCATTCCAGCTACAGCTGTGCATTTGCTGGAAGATAGATGAAAGAGAGTTATCGATGAGTTGTGGGTAGTTCATTTGTGAGGCTTCTTGCCAAGTGAGGGGGTAGGCTTCTACGGTTTCGTAATGGATGGTTTGCCCTAAAGAAGTGTGCTGAGCGAAGGTAACAAGGGCATTGAGTCCTGTTCCGAAGCCTATTTCGAGTATGGAGATGGGTTGTTTTGAGAATAGATAGAGCCCATTTTTGATAAAGACGTGCATAGTTTCTTGTAGAGCGCCGTGTACGGAGTGGTAGGTTTCGTTGAGTTGTGGGTTATAGAGGCTTGTAGAGCCATCGGAGGTTTGAATAAGTGTGTGTGTCATTATAATTATTAACCCTTTAATAGTTAGCTGATTGTAAAAGATGTTAAAAAGTTTTTTGTATTTTAGGGCACAAAGTTAGGAAATAATTTGTATCTTTGACGAAAATTTAGAGCAACAATGAAGACAATGATAAATAATTATGATACGGGGGTATTGGTAAATAATGCTTGTATTGATGAGGAAGTTGCTGTGGAGTCTCTTTTTCAAACAAAAGGGAGAGAGGAGGCGGAAGTGAAAAAGGAGCAAGAAGAAATGTATTTAGACGCTCTTATAGAAGAAGGATGCACAGAATTTAAAACTCATAAGACCACCAAAATAAATCCTTTTAATATATGGGAACACCTACCTACACAATAGAACTTACTAAAAGAGCTGTAGAACAATTAGATAAGATTAAAAAATCGGGGACAAAGGCTGTAAAAGAGCGGCTGGAAAGGATTTTTTTGGAATTGGCTTATACACCAATGAATATCAATGGTTTTGCTTTGCCAGAAAAGTTAAGAAACTACCCCAATGAGGAGGTTTGGAGTAGAGAACTTTCTAAAAAAGATAGGGTTGTTTATCAAGTATATGAAAATATAAAAACAATTATAGTACTTCAGCTATTGGGGCACTATAACGATAAATGAAGATATTAAAAAAACTAAAACAATATGGATTTAAAGATTGAAAAGATTAAGGAAAGTCGTATAAAAGAGGTAGACTTTTCAAAGTTAAGTTTTGGTAAAACGTTTTCTGACCATATGTTCATATGTGAATATAAGGATGGGAGTTGGCAAAATCCTACTATAAAGCCTTATGGAGCTCTTACGTTAGACCCATCGACTAGTGTATTTCATTACGGTCAGGCAGTATTTGAGGGAATGAAAGCGTATAAAGATGATAAAGGACAGGTGTTTTTGTTTCGTCCGCAGGAGAATTATAAGCGTATAAATAAATCTTGTGAGCGCTTGGCGATGCCTGCTTTTCCTGAAGAATGGTTTGACGAGGCACTTCGCACGCTTGTAGCTCTTGATAGTGAGTGGGTGCGTCCGGGCTTTGGCAATGCGCTTTATTTGCGTCCGTTTATGATAGCAACTACACCAGGTGTACAAGCTGCACCAGCGAAAGACTACTTATTTATGATAATAACAAGCCCTGTACAGGCGTATTATACAGGTGATATAAAGGTGAAGATTGCTGATTACTACAGCCGTGCAGCGAATGGAGGTTTTGGTTTTGCAAAGGCAGCGGGTAACTATGCAGGTCAGTTTTATCCTACCCGTGAGGCTGCTAATGAGGGTTATCAGCAGGTGATGTGGACTGATGATGCTACGCACGAGTATTTGGAAGAGGCAGGAACAATGAACTTGTGGTTCCGTTTTGGGGATACATTGGTAACTTGCCCTACAAGTGAACGTATTTTGGACGGTGTTACCCGAAAGAGTGTTATAGCTGTAGCTGAAAAATTGGGTATAAAAGTGGAAGTACGCCCTGTAAAGGTAAGTGAGCTTATAGCTGCTGCTGAAAGTGGGGAATTTAAGGAAGCTTTTGGTTGTGGAACGGCAGCAGTGATTAGTCCTATATCGGGATTTGGGTATAAAGGTAAGGATTATAGTGTGAATCGCCCAACAGAATTGTATGCAGATAAAATAAAAGAAACGATACTTAACATTCAGTATAACAGGGGAGAAGACCCATTTGGCTGGCGTGTGCAAGTGAAATGATGAAAAAAAAAATGAAAAAAAGTTGCTAAAAAATTTGCAGGTTTCAAAAAAGGTTGTACCTTTGCACCCGTAAAACATAAAGCACTTGGCCTCGTGGCGCAACTGAATAGCGCATCTGATTACGGCTCAGAAGGTTACAGGTTTGAATCCTGTCGAGGTCACAGAAAGGTAACGCACTTACACATAAGGCGTTACCTTTTGTTTTTTTATAAAGATCTTATTTGTAATTATCTTAAAACGACAAGGTAAGTAACTTCTTATAAGGTAATATTTTTTGCGTTATTTTTTATAAAAGCTGATTTTGGAGGTATGTGAAGCTCTGAAGTATTGTTTATAGTTAAATATTTTAAAATAAATAAAATATGAGTATTGAACAGCCTATTGAAGCACAAGGATATAAGGTGTATTTTAATACTGAAGGTTATGTATTTATAAATCGTTACTTGGAGGAGGTGCGTCCGTCAAAGATTTTTATACTTTCGGATACGCATACACACGAATGTTGTGTGCCTACTTTCTTGCCGCAACTCGCTACAGATATTCCTATAGAAATAATTGAAATAGAGGCTGGTGAACCTCATAAAAACTTAGAAACTTGCTACCAAGTGTGGCAGGTGCTTGCAGAATTGGGGGCTGATAGAAAGAGTTTGCTGATAAATATAGGAGGTGGTGTGGTAACGGATTTGGGGGGCTTTGTGGCTTCAACTTATATGCGTGGTATTGCGTTTATCAATGTTCCTACAAGTTTGCTGGCTATGGTAGATGCTTCGGTAGGGGGCAAAACAGGGGTAGACTTGGGAACGCTTAAAAACTTGGTGGGGGTGATTAATAATCCTAAGGGGGTGGTTATTGCTACTGAGTTTTTGGCAACCCTTCCTGCAGATGAGCTTCGCAGTGGTATGGCTGAAATGTTTAAACACGGGCTTATAGCATCGGAAAATTACTGGCAACGGATGTGTGATTTGAAATCTTTGACACTGAGTGATTTGGATGGTCTTATTTACGAATCGGTGGTGATAAAAAACGAGGTGGTAATGGAAGATCCTACAGAGAAGGGGGTGCGCAAGATACTGAACTACGGTCATACATTGGGACACGCTATAGAGTCATATTGTCTTGATAACACTCATAGGCGTAGGTTATTACACGGTGAAACAATAGCGATAGGGATGGTGCTGGCGAGCTTTTTGTCGGTGAAGCGATTGGGATTTTCGCAGGAGCAGTGTGATGCCATAAAGCGTGTATTGGGTGAATATTTTAGCAAAGAGGTTTTTACTGCAGAGGAAATTGCTGCTATTTGTGATTTGATGCGATTTGACAAGAAAAATTCGCACGGAAAGGTGCAATTTGTGCTCTTGGAGTGTGTTGGGACTCCTAAAATAGACTGTGAGGTATCTTTGGATGAGATAGTAGAGGCTTTTGCGTATTACGCTAATTAGTGGGTAATGTGGTTTATTTTTTACACTTATAAATTATTGTAAATCAAATGTATAGTGTAATAAAAGAAAATAATTATATTTTTTTGTTTTGTTAATTGGAAAAAAAATTGTAATATTGCCGAAATTTTTAAAGGGTGAAGTGTGCTTTAAAAGAAATATGTTTCACACTTTCCGCTGAAAAACAATCCTTTTGAAAATAAGATAGCACACTGTTTTTTGGCAGGAAATACAAATTTTAAATCAGCAAATGGCTGAAAACACACAAACACAAGAGGAGTTCTTGGCGAACTTTGATTGGAACAGATACCAAGAGGGTATTGACAGTATTCAAGAAGACCAATTGAAAAATTTTGAAGAATTGGTTAAAAACAACTTTGTTGATACGCAAGACAATGAAGTAGTAGAGGGTGTTGTAACTCGTATTACTGACAGGGAAGCGATTATTGACATTAATGCGAAATCAGAAGGTGTAATATCACTAAATGAGTTTCGTTACAATCCGAACTTAAAAGTAGGGGATAAAGTAGAGGTGCTTATTGACGTACGCGAAGATCGCAACGGACAATTGGTGCTTTCACACCGCAAAGCACGTACGCTTAAGGCTTGGGATCGTATCAACCTTGCATTTGAAAATGGTGAGATTGTAAATGGATTTGTGAAGAGCCGTACCAAAGGTGGTATGATAGTAGATGTATTTGGCATCGAAGCATTCTTGCCTGGTTCACAAATAGATGTGAAGCCTATCCGCGACTACGAACAATTTGTAAATAAAACAATGGAGTTCAAGATTGTGAAAGTAAATCACGAATTTAAAAACGTGGTGGTTTCACACAAAGCACTTATTGAGGCTGACATTGAAGAACAGAAAAAAGAGATTATCAGTCAGCTTGAAAAAGGGCAAGTACTTGAGGGTGTTGTTAAGAACATCACTTCGTATGGGGTATTCGTTGACCTTGGTGGCGTAGATGGATTGATACATATTACAGACCTTTCTTGGGCACGTATCAGCCACCCATCAGAAGTGGTTGCTGTAGACCAAAAGCTAAATGTGGTAATCCTTGACTTTGATGATAACAAATCACGTATTCAATTGGGCTTGAAACAGCTTAGTCGTCATCCTTGGGATGCGCTTGCTGATGACCTAAAAGTAGGTGATAAAGTGAAAGGTAAAGTAGTGGTTATTGCTGACTATGGTGCTTTTGTAGAAATTGCTGATGGTGTAGAAGGATTGATACACGTTTCGGAAATGTCGTGGAGTACTCACTTGCGTTCAGCACAAGATTTTGTGAAATTGGGTGACGAAGTGGAAGCTGTAGTATTGACTCTTGATCGCAATGAGCGCAAGATGTCATTGGGTATTAAACAACTTACTCCTGACCCTTGGATTAACATCACAGAGAAATATCCTGTAGGTTCTAAACACACTGGTACAGTACGTAACTTTACTAACTTTGGTGTGTTTGTAGAATTGGAAGAGGGTATTGATGGATTAATTCACATCACCGACCTTTCTTGGACTAAGAAGGTGAAACAACCTTCAGAAATAGTAAATACGGGTGATAAGATAGAGGTAATAGTACTTGAGCTTGATGCTGAAGGACACAAATTATCATTGGGGCATAAACAAACAATGCCTAACCCTTGGGATAAGTATGAAACTGAGTTTGCAGTAGGTACTATTCACACAGGTACTATCTCGAAAATAGTAGACAAAGGAGCGACAGTACCTTTTAACGAAGATATCTTGGCGTTTGTTCCTACTCGTCATTTAGAAAAAGAAGATGGTAAGAAATTAGGCAAAGGAGATACTGCAGAGTTTAAGGTAATAGAGTTCAATAAAGAATTCAAACGTGTAGTAGTATCTCACACAGCTGTTTTCAGAGAAGAAGAAGAGAAAATAGCTAAAGAGGCTGCTAATGTTGTAAGCTCACAAGTTGAAAAATCAACTTTGGGTGATATTGAAGCGCTTCAAGAATTGAAAGACAAGATGGAAAAAGAGAAGTAATTTAGTTTTTTTCATAATTTTTTGTTTTAATGAAGGAAAGTCGTTGCTGGGAAGTGACGACTTTTTTTAGTGCAAGCTATTTAATATAATAGCTTGCACTAACTTCTGTATCAAAACTTACTTTTTGAGCTTTTTTACGGGCTTTTATCAGGCATTTATTGTTGTGATAAAGGGCTTTGCCTGCAGGGAGTAATAGATGACATTTGGCACCTTGCAATGAGGTAATAGTAGCCTGCTGTAGCTGGTGTTTTTCCCAAGAAAAACTAACTTGAAAACCATTGCGTGCTTTCATTCCGCTAATAGTTCCATTTTCCCAGTCGGGGTGGTGTGGGAGTGCTGGTAAGAAACGGATGGTATTATCAGTACCGTGACTTTGCAGAAGCATTTCGGCTATACCTGCAGCACCACCAAGATTGCCATCTATTTGAAAAGGTGGATGGGCACAAAATAAATTTGGGTAGGTACCACCTGCTTCTCCATTAAGCTTTTGAGGTGAAACGGGTTTTAGGAGTTGGTGCAATAGCAATAATGCTTGTTTTCCGTTTTGCAAGCGTGCCCAAAAGTTGATTTTCCAAGCACTTGACCACCCTGTACCTTCATTTCCTCTTATTTTGAGTGTTTTTTTGGCTGCTTTGGCTAGCTTAGGAGTGTCCCAAGGGGTAATTTCATCGTAAGGATAAAGCCCGTAGAGATGTGATACATGCCTATGTGTAGGCTCGGCATCTTGCCAATCATCTAACCATTCATTCAAATCACCTTTTTTTCCTATACGATTAGGGGGGGTATTTTCAACAATTTTTTTCCATTCTGTTATCTTTTCGTCATCAACTTTTAGAATGGTTGCAGCCTTAATACTATTATTAAGCAACTCACGTACTATTTGCATATCCATAGTAGGGGCTATACAGGTATGGGCTGCTACTTTTTTGCCACTATCAATAGGAAATAAATAAGCATTTTCAGGTGAATTGGATGGTGCTGTTACCCAATAACCTGTGATAGGGTCTTTGATGAGAAAACTTTGGAAGAAAGCTGTAGCTTCTTTCATCACTGGGTAGTAGTTTTTTAAGAAATCGAGGTCGTGGGTAAATAGATAGTGTTGCCATATATGCTGACATAACCAAGCACCTCCTGTGAGGGTAGACCCCCATACAGCAGACTCACCAGGGGAGGTAAAAAACCAAGGATTGGATATTACGTGTGTTACCCAACCTTCAGCCTTGTAATAGGACTTGGCTGTTTTACGTCCGTTGGGCATCAAGTTTTTAGTAAAACGATGCAAAGGCTCTGTAAGGTTTGATAAATTACTAATTTCAGCCAGCCAATAGTTCATTTGCAAATTAATATTCAGGTGATAATCGCCATTCCAAGGGGTTTGGTATTCTTCAGCCCATAATCCTTGTAAGTTTGCTGGTAAAAGTCCTTCACGAGAAGAGCAAATTAACAAATAACGTCCGAAATTGTAATACAAAATAGGTAGTAAGGCATCTTTTTTGCCTTTACTGAAGTTTTCTAATCGTTGGAGCGTACTAAGTGATTGTGTATCGGCATTGGCTTTGGCATACCAACGATTGCGGTTGAAGAGCTCTTGATAAGCACTTTTGCTTTTGGCTAAAGCACTTTCAAAATCAGTATTTGCTGTTTGTAGATAAGCTTTAGCGGTCTCTAAAGGGGACACAGCAGTCAGTCCGCTATTGGTGTAGTTGTAGTTGGTACTCATACTCACTTTTAATACGAGTTCGCGAGCGTTTTGTACTGTTATAGCAGCTTCGTCTTTCTGCATCTTGCCATCGCTTTCGAGGGCTACAATACCAGCAAAATGCATTCCCTGCTGCTCTTTATTAGGAAGTACTCCCGTCAGGATGATACGGTCGGGGAGGTAGCTTAGTGTTGCGTTTTCTTTGCGGGTAAAGCTGACAGCTACCTCAAAAGGCTTTTGAGCACTGATTTTTACCCATATAATATCGTTTTTAAAGTCTGCAAAAGCCGTTTGGGTAATTGTATTGCCATTGCGCTGATAGGTAGTAACAGCTGTTGCCTCGTCTAAGCGCAAAATGCGGCTATAGTTTTGCACAGGCAAAGTATCTTTCCACTTGATAAGCAAATCACCAAAGATTTGGTAACAACCATAGCTACAATTAGCTCCATTACCTCGGCAAGACCCTTCGCCTTTAGCAATAAAATGTTTTTGCAACAGAGCTTCTGCTTCTATATTTTTGCGTTGTAATAACAATTGTTGTATATGCGGGAGATACTCATATGCCTGTGGCTCATCAGATTCTTGAGCTCCGCCCGACCATAGTGAAATCTCATTGAGCACAATACGATCGGTAGAGGTGCCTCCATATAGCATAGCTCCTATACGCCCGTTGCCTATTGGCGCACTTTCAGTAAAATGAGTTGCAGGGTTATGAAATACTACCGATACGTCCTGAGGTTGTGCTATTATTGCAGTACAATACAAACCTAATAATGATAATAAATACAGTTTCATAATATGAAGTTGTTTTTTAAACCTAATTTTCTTAAAACCTTGCAAATATAATAATTATTTTTATAATATACAAAAACACCCCCATTGCTGAGGGTGTTTTTATGATATGTTTGCAGAGACTCTTTGCTATTTTACTTCTTCAAAAATAACTGGTTATGAAATATAATTTTATGGTACAAATTTGATTGCTAAAATCAGTTATATTATTTTTGTATTCTATTTGATTATTATCCATTTACCTGATTTTGTAGAGCCTTCGTGCTTAATAATTCCCGATTTGGTCATATTTTTAATATGGTATTTAATTCCATCAAGAGTAATACCGATAAATTGAGCTAACTCCTTTTGAGTGATTTCTGGTTTTGCCTGAATAGCTGCTAATATTTTTTCTTGGGTAGTTTCTTGGGTAGTTTCTTGGGTAGCTATTGGGTGTTTCTTGGGTGTTTCCGATCCAAATCCTTCCTCAAAATACTTTTGAGAAACACTTTCAACTACCCGAAAAGCTGTAATCAAAGAAAAATCAAAAGAGGCTTGTGTATTACCATTTTCTTCCAATTCTTTCTGTACTCGATACACCCCACGACTGAATCGGTTTACATAGCCTAAAACTTTCATAGCTTCAGCAATAAAAGGATTGCGATAGTCGCTTACGTTAGGAAAATTATCAGGACTGACTTTGCCATATAATCCGCCTGGATTTTGAATTTCGATACGGTTATCATATTCATAAAACTGAATAGGAGCATTTCCCTCATAATCCCTATGCATTATGGCATTCATCAATAATTCTCGGGTAGCCCAATAAGGGTACTTGGAAACTGTTTCTTCACGAAGTACACTTACAGGAATAGGACGTTTTTGCGAAATGCTTGTTTCGACAAAAGCATCAATTTTAGGTAGTATTTTACAAAGATTACCGCTAAACTTATGCTCGTTGAGAATATCGCCTGTCCGATCTTTACCTTTGAAGCGTACATATTGAATATATGCGCCGTGTATATAACGCTCAGGATTCTTTCCAAATAGGACTATAGCCCCATTGGTTGGGCAGTTATAACGTAAATCATATAAACCAAGAGAAGCAAGTTGCTTTGTAATATCTCGTTTGTCTTCATCAAGAATAGCTTCTGTTACAGCCTTGGGTAAGAATTCCTTCCGGATGATAGATACATCCAAATCATTAATATTTGTGCCTAAACAAGGCATAGCATCGAACGTATGGACATTAGAGAGTCGCCTTTCGGTAAGTATTTTTTCTTCAGCCTCTGTTGCTGTGCTTTTTCGAGGCCCCACACGTACCCAAATACGACCACGATAACGTATTGGAGGAAATTCTGAGGGTTGCACTTCGGCTACTAATACATCGCCCTGATCAAAACTAAACTTTTCGACCGTCATAATGGGTTGGGGTAGAATATTACCATCGGTGCGAATATTAGCAATTTGTAATAAGAGTTTATCATCAACCTGCAAGCCTGACAATTCACCATTGTCCTTGGCTCCGATAATGAGATAGCCATTTTTAGCGCTTCCCGAAATATCATTTGAGAAAGCGCATATGGCCTGACAAAACTTATCTGTATTGGCAGTTGATTCTGTTCTCTCGATATTGTAGCTCTCGGTATTGGAAAGCATTTGTAGCACTTCCTTTTTCGTTATCATATATTTTGTTATTTGCAATATGCAATATTGGTTATACCTTTACTTTTTTCTTTTTGACAACATTTTTAAATTTGCTTATAAAATACTAAAACCGTTTATATACAAAGCTATAATAGAATCATCAAGCACTTTGCTTTTATAAGTCATCTTTCATGTCTAATTAGCCCTTAACTTTCGAAACATATCCATTACTTCTAATACAGGTGCTATATCTTTTTTGCCTTCTGGTATAAAAGGCACATCATCAGGATTTAATGCTAATGTTGCCATATCATCTAGTCCTATTTCCCAAGCATTTCGGAATTCGATAGTCGTAAACTTAAACACATCTTTAAAATTTTCGGGCATTAGTAGCTGCTTATTGTTATCTATTTGAAATGCTGTAAACCAACAACCACCAAATTGTTTATATAAACGTTCAAAAGTATCAAGATTCCAATTTGTTTGAGGTGTCATAGTGTGTCTTCGACACATAGAGGCAAAATAGCGATCTTCTATAATTCCTTCTTTTTTTACATCTGGAGCTACACATACTCGATACGATGTTGGATTGTCTTTATCAACACCTCTGATAATATAGATGATTACGGAAGGTTCTCCTTTTTCCGATTTAGCCCTCCACTCAGCAATAATTTGCTTCCCACGCTCTAAATTCTCAAAGGCAAGCCCAAATATTGGAGGTTTAAATTCAAGTTGATTAAATACAAATCCACAACCACTCCAACCAGCACCTTCCCATATATCCATTCCAGTATTAATACTATGGAAAGATAAATTTTGTTGTCTCTTATTACTGTAATTTTTAGGGTTATATTCGAAAGAGGTTCTACGCAAAGTATAAGATTTATCTTTTTCTTTTTTCCAATCCTCTATTTTATTCTTAAATGTATTTCCAAGGACATTAGATATGGACTGCTTTACTTGCAATAGGTTGCTAACTCTATCCATAAGTTTCTCACCATCTTGTTTATTCTGGAGTATTTTCGTTAAATCTTCTTTTGACATAGAATTTCGACTAAAGAAAGATGCTATAAACATAGAAATACATTCCCACAAATCCTTGTCACTATAATTCAAATTAATACAGAGCTCATATTGATTTGATCTTTCTAATAGTCTTAATTCTGACTTGCCCGTTGTTTCAGTAATTTCAATATATACTTTGGGAGTTATGGTTAATACTTCGAATATTTCCATTGTTGCTAGCATTGACTCGATTGCCCCTAAGAATATTTCCGCAACAATTTGGTTTTGACAACTGTTTTTATAAGTAACATATAGGGTACAATTATTTACGGTTGTTTGCAATTTTGCTTGTCCGTTAGTAGAAATATTCAAATCACATAAGAACTGCTCGAATACGGGTTGATTAAGCATTTTATCCTGCCAGCCATCTTGAGTAAAAATATTTCTAACTTCTTCATCTAATTCATCTGCATATCCTAGGTAAAACTTTAAATATTCTGAAGATTGAAACATTTCCATTCTTTCTAGTATATCTGGAAGAAAACTCATTACTCGGTTTTCCAAATCAGATGCAGCAAAATGACATGCCCAAGCTCCATCATGAAGCATATTAGTCTCCTTAAAATTTTCCTCTTCTGAAAACTGTCCATTATGGGAAACGATCATCATTAGTTCATACCAGTTTAAATACATAACAAACCTCCCAAGCATTAACTCAATCTCACAAAGTTTCTGCAACATTGTCATTAAAAGATGTGGTATATTGCCAGAAGTGTAAAAAGTTTTAAGCAACATGGAAGCTGATTTTACTAGGTAAGCCATCGCACTAAAAGGTAAACCGATCTCATACAATGCAATACCCATCATGCCAGAAGTTTTGATTAGCTCCTCCATACATTCTTGTTTTTCAAAGGGACGTATGCAAAAACTGAAATGACGAATTGCTTGTTTAAACCTTTTTTTTTCCATTAAAGCCATGGCACGATCCATTTCTATTCTTGCAGCAGCTTGCTCTGAGTTTGTTTTCCTTACTATTGACGTAAGTTCATCAACAAAGTCTTCATATTTTGGATTATCATCAATCACCTTGTTTAAATTTGTGATTATTTGATATTGAGCTTCAAAGCTAATTTCAAGATGAGAAGGGGCTTCTAATAATAGCGGTCTGATTGCATCAATCTCCTCATTTATTGGTTCTTTAGCTAATAAACGACTTATTAACCTTTGCTCGGCGATATACAAACGTAAAAATAAGAGGCTAGAGGGCTTATCTCCTCTCTTTTCTAATGTGTTACACAGTTCTTTTATATACTTAATTTCCGGTTCTACCTTTTTTGAATCAATTAGCCCTGCTCGCTCTGCATTAATCAAATTAGTTAGTATGTTTGTCATCTTCTCTATTCGGATAACAGAACAGCTTTTATTTACAAATTCTTTAAGTATCAAAAAATCTTTGTACATTGTATCAATATCCTCAAACCAAAATAAACTAGTCCAAGCATGATCATAGATTATATTGAACTTTTGTTGAGGAGTTCCATAGCGTTCACACTCACGTAAAGCCCGATTAAAACGGCCTTCAGTTTCAATACGTGGACGCTCTAAACCTCTGCTAAGAATACAAGCCTCTTGCAATTCATCTATATAGCTTGTATCGACACCATTTATTTGACGCAATAAAATACTATTTTCGATTTCATATAGTCGATCTAGTCTATATTTGTCTATCTCTCCTATTATTTCCGTTTTCTTTCTGTACTCATCGGAAAAATTCAAACACTCTAAGGCTATATCTTTGCATCCATGATGAAAGACTGCATTTGTACACCAAAGTGCATCAAAAATTGAAACTTCAATATTGAATTTATCTGATAAATCTTTTTCAACATCAGCTCTCGTACTAGACTTTATGAATTGATTAGAGAAAAAAAGAGCTCTCGTATATCCTCGTTTGGTATTTGCTATCTTTTCTATATCTGTTGTAACTTTTGGTTTCCACTGTTTCTTACAACTAATAGCAAAAGCCCATTTCTCTTTTTCTGATGCACCACCATCAGCTACATACCATTTGTCTGAAATATCAGTTGTTACTTCGTAGGTTTCAGCATCCACCTTTCCATCACCACCTCCATCAGGTCCCGTTTGAGGTTTGATATTGGGGGTAAGTAATCTTTCAGCACATCTCACGATGAAATTCTCAAAATTGCTCTGCATCTTTTTAGTAGATAGTATTCCGAGCTGTTTTTCAAATAATTCTTCTGTTAGAGGAATTTCATATTCAATTTTTGAGTCAGAAAAGTTTTCGGGTCTTAATTTCCGATAATATGCAATGAATTCATGCACTGTTGTAGTTGTATTGAATTGTTCTTCCATTTTATGTCTTAGTAGATAGTGTTATTTTATTATTCTTATTATTTACTAACTTTTTCATGGCTACTCTCAATATCTGTACAAATGAGAGAGAGTTTTGAGGCTTGGTTGCTCCTATTGCAGGCATAGGGAATTGATAATACTTGAACTTTTATCGAGTTTTTCGGTAAGTTAAGTTTGATTAACTGCTTTTTTATCAAGTACTTTTTTGACTCTAACTATCGCATTCTATATTGTGTTTGATTTTGCAAAAGATATAAAATATCACAAAATAAAGAGCCTGCTTAAAAAGTTTATTTTAAACTTTTCAGCAGGCTTTTTTATCTGCCTGTCCGTGCTACGGACTATTTTACTTCTTCAAAGTCTACGTCTTGGACGTTGTCGCCGCTTTGTTGCTGTTGTCCAGCGTTAGGTTGTTCTGTGGCGCCGCCTTGTTGCGCTTTGTAGAGGTCTTCTGAGGCTTGTTGCCAAGCTGTATTAATCTTGCTTAAAGCAGGTTCTATTGCGCTCAAGTCTTTGCTTTCAAAAGCTTTTTTAAGTTCACTTAAAGCACTTTCTATAGCACCTTTTTTATCAGCTGGTATTTTATCGCCAAACTCTTTCAATTGTTTTTCAGTTTGGAATATCATAGCGTCAGCTTCGTTTAACTTGTCAGCTTTTTCTTTTGCTTTTTTGTCAGCTTCGGCATTTGCTTCGGCATCGCGTTTCATCTTTTCAATGTCTTCTTTAGAAAGTCCTGAAGAAGCTTCTATACGGATGTTGTGCGATTTGCCTGTGCCTTTATCGGTAGCCGATACGTTGATGATACCGTTGGCATCAATGTCGAAGGTAACCTCAATTTGTGGCACTCCACGTGGTGCTGGTGGAATATTATCTAAGTGGAAACGACCTATTGTTTTGTTGTCGTTTGCCATTGGGCGTTCTCCTTGTAGCACGTGTATTTCAACACTAGGTTGGTTGTCGGTTGCTGTTGAGAATACTTGTGACTTTTTAGTAGGGATAGTAGTGTTGGCATCTATCAGTTTGGTCATTACACCCCCCATAGTTTCAATACCTAATGATAGCGGAGTAACGTCTAATAGCAACACATCTTTCACATCGCCTGTAAGTACGCCCCCTTGTATAGCAGCTCCTATGGCTACAACCTCATCGGGGTTTACACTTTTGTTAGGTTTTTTGTTAAAGAATTTTTCTACTGCTTCTTGCACCGCAGGAATACGTGTAGAACCACCTACTAAGATAACTTCGTCTATATCACTCACACTCAAACCAGCGTTTTGCAATGCTTTGCGGCAAGGCTCGATAGTACGTTTTACTAAGTCATCTATCAGCTGTTCAAATTTAGCACGAGAGAGCTTGCGTACTAAGTGTTTAGGTCCTGAAGCAGTAGCTGTAATATAAGGCAAATTGATTTCAGTTTCTGTTGATGAAGAAAGTTCAATTTTAGCCTTTTCAGCAGCTTCTTTAAGGCGTTGTAGTGCCATAGGGTCTTTGCGAAGGTCAATATTTTCTTCAGCTTGGAACTCTTCAGCTAGCCAGTTGATGATTTTTTCATCAACATCATCACCACCAAGGTGAGTATCACCATCGGTAGATAGCACTTCAAATACACCATCGCCGAGCTCTAAGATAGAAACATCGTGTGTACCTCCACCAAAGTCGAATACTGCGATTTTATGGTCGTTATGGTTTTTGTCGAGTCCATAAGCCAAAGCAGCTGCGGTAGGTTCGTTGATGATACGTTCTACTTTCAATCCTGCGATTTCACCCGCTTCTTTAGTAGCTTGGCGTTGCGCATCGTTGAAGTATGCAGGTACTGTAATCACTGCACGGGTTACGGGTTGCCCTAAGAAGTCTTCGGCTGTTTTCTTCATTTTTTGAAGTATCATAGCTGAAATTTCTTGTGGTGTATAAAGACGACCATCTACATCTACGCGAGGAGTATCGTTATCGCCTCTTACAACTTTGTAAGGCACACGAGCAATTTCTTTTTCTACTTCTGAAAATTTGTTACCCATAAAACGTTTTATTGAATAAATAGTTTTATGAGGATTGGTAACGGCTTGTCGTTTAGCAGCGTCACCTACTTTCATTTCACCACCTTCTACAAAAGCTACTACTGATGGGGTAGTACGTTTGCCTTCAGCATTTGTAATTACTACGGGGTCTTTACCTTCCATTACAGAAACACACGAGTTGGTGGTTCCTAAGTCTATACCTATAATCTTACTCATATTAAATAATTTCTTTTTTTGTTCAACATTCTCTTGTAAGCCTTACGCTTACGACATACTAATAAACAATGATTGTGCCAAACGTATTTTGCTGCCAAATTGTCAGTTTTTATTTCTGATAAAATTATTTTTATAGTGAGGTGACACTGCCATTTCCTTATCTGATAAGGGCTCATAGGCTGACAGATGTCCGATTTTGCATATTCACCTTCAAGTGAAAAATGTCCGATTTTGCATATATTTTGGCAAAAAACGCAAGCTCTTATTCGCAAAACCGCACTACTTTTGCAGTGAAATAAAAGGATAATTATCCTTCGCTCATCGTTCGCTGGAGGATAAGTGACTGACACCTGAAAAACTATTAACATTTAAATTGTTATTATTATGAAAAAAGTATCATTTAAACACGTTGCACATAGGCTTATTCCTTTGTGGTTTGAGCATTGGCAAATTTTAAAATTGGCAAATTGGCTAATTTTCTTGCTAATTTTCATAGGTTGCTCTAAAAGCAATAATGACGAACCTGAGGCACCTGCTACCGTACAGACACCTGAACACCTTACCGACTGGTCTCCCAAGCCTAAGATAGATGTGGCTCAGCCTTATATGGCGTTTGCTACGGGTAATGTTTCGGCTACTACTCTTAGTCTTACGGCAGTGGGCAGCACCGCTACCGCTACCGATGTGTGGGTAGATACTAACAACAATGGCGTTTTTGACGAGGGAGTAGATAAACGCATTACCGATTTTACGAAGCCTATCACCTTTACTGCTACCAAAGGACTCTTTACTGTGTATGGCAAGGTAAAAGAACTTAACGCTACTGGCAACGCCCTTACCGCTGCCGATGTGCGCAAGAATGAGGCATTAACAAAGCTGAATATTGCCGACAATTGGCTTGAAGAAAAAGCCTTGTTAGACCTTGTAAAATCATTGCCTACCGCTACGGGTACTACTGAAGTGGTATTGCACAGGGCAGAAGGCGATGGTAATGCCGTAACCGATGCCGTGCTAATAGCTGCCAAACAACGCGGTTGGCAAACTTTGAAAATAAAAGACAATAAAGAAACACCCGACCTTCCTGCCGATACTAAGGCTCCTAAAGCAGGTGCTATTACTGAGGCTACTGCTACTGCCTTTAACACCCTTAGCCTAAAATGGACAGCGGCTACCGATGATAAAACCGCTACTGGAAAATTGCGCTACCAAGTGTTGTACAACGTAAAAGGCAGCAGCGAAGTGAAAACTTCCGAAGTAAAAGAAAATATGCTTGCCCTTACCCTTACGGGGCTTACCGAAAAAACTACTTATATAGTAAAGGTAAAAGTAATGGACGAAGCAGGCAACACCGCCGAGTACCAAGCTAAGGAGGTTACCACCCCAGCAGCTCCTGAAGCTGCCGATAAGGAAGCTCCTAAGGCAGGTGCTATTAGCGAGGTTACCGCTACTTTTAACACCCTTAACCTAAAATGGACAGCAGCTACCGACAATAAAACCGTTGCCGGAAAATTGCGCTACCAAGTGTTGTACAACGTAAAAGGCAGCAGCGAAGTAAAAACTTCCGAAGTAAAAGAAAATATGCTTGCCCTTACCCTTACAGGGCTTACCGAAAAAACTACCTATATTGTAAAGGTAAAAGTAATGGACGAAGCGGGTAACGCTACCGACTACGAAGCTAAAGAGGTAACTACCGCTGCAATTCCTGCTGTACCCCCTACCCCTAGCACTATTAAACATATAGAAAAACTAACTTATGACAAGGTTAAGATTACTTGGTTCTTGGCTCAGGACAAAGAAACTCCTTCGGCAGAACTTCGCTACCAAGTGTTTTGGAAGGTAGAAGGTACAACGGATGAGAAAAGCAGCCCTATACAAACCAATATTTTTGAGTACACCCTTACCGACCTTAAAGAAAATACCTCCTATGAGGTATGGGTAAAAGTATGGAACAAGGCTAACCTACAAGCTCAGTACCCTCCTCAAAAATTTACAACCGACAAAAAACCAGACCCTTATGACGCGTTAGACAAAACTAACTATATAGAGCTTACCACCGACAAACCCATAGGCGAAACGATAAAACTTTCTATAAAAACTGCCTCTTATGATGAGCAAAAAAAGGTATGGATAGACCTTAATAACAATGGGCACTGGGATAAAGATATAGATGTGATACCTCAGAATTTTAGTTTAGATAAGGTTGCTTATACAGTAAAAGCTAAAACTTTTAGGGTTTACGGAAAGGTTAACGACTTTAGATGTCATAATGCGGACAATGAAATTTCCAAAGTGGTATTACACAATCCTGCCCTTGAGATAGTTTATGTAGGCGGAAACAAGCTCACCACCCTAACGGTTCCTGATTCTCAAGCCTTAAAAGTTTTGGGTATAGCTGACAATCCGCTTACTTCCTTGCATATTGGCAAAGAACCCAATCTTGAAAGCTTAAATGTAAGTAGCACCAATCTGCCTTCTTTAGACATTAGCCCTTACAGAAATCTTAAGGAAATATTTGTGGAAGGCACCCCGCTAACCAGCTTAGATGCGAGTAAAAATCCCCTTCTTAAAAAGGTTGGTATTGCCCGTTATGGCGGCAAAGGGCTTATAGGTACTCCTTTAGAAAACTTTATAAAGAGCCTACCTGCTGGTAAAGGTCTAATTTACTTAAGTGAGGATCAGAAAACACCTGCCATAGTGAATACATTACTTGGAAAAGATTGGAAAATTAAATAAAGAAGAATTTTTAGTCGCTAGCGGTCAAAATTGTCTAAACCCTAACACAAAAAAAACTTATCGCCGCGTACTCCCATTTTCGGCTTGCCCCTCTCCTTGCGAGAGGGGGTAGGGGGAGAGGATCTAATGAAAAATTTATCAAACATCCGTCCGGCACATTGGCTAATTTTCACATTGGCTAATTGGCTAATTTTCGTAGGTTGCTCTAAAAGCAATAATGACGAACCTGAGGCACCTACTACCGTACAGACACCTGAACACCTTACCGACTGGTCTCCCAAGCCTAAGATAGATGTGGCTCAGCCTTATATGGCGTTTGCTACGGGTAATGTTTCGGCTACTACTCTTAGTCTTACGGCAGTGGGCAGCACCGCTACCGCTACCGATGTGTGGGTAGATACTAACAACAACGGCGTTTTTGACGAAGGGATAGACAAACGCATTACCGATTTTACGAAGCCTATCACCTTTACTGCTACCAAAGGACTCTTTACTGTGTATGGAAAGGTAAAAGAACTTAACGCTACTGGCAACGCCCTTACCGCTGCCGATGTGCGCAAGAATGAGGCATTAACAAAGCTGAATATTGCCGACAATTGGCTTGAAGAAAAAGCCTTGTTAGACCTTGTAAAATCATTGCCTACCGCTACGGGTACTACTGAAGTGGTATTGCACAGGGCTGAAGGCGATGGTAATGCTGTAACCGATGCCGTGCTAATAGCTGCCAAACAGCGCGGTTGGCAAACTTTGAAAATAAAAGACAATAAAGAAACACCCGACCTTCCTGCCGATACTAAGGCTCCTAAAGCAGGTGCTATTACTGAGGCTACTGCTACTGCCTTCAACACCCTTAGCCTAAAATGGACAGCGGCTACCGATGATAAAACCGCTACTGGAAAATTGCGCTATCAAGTGTTGTACAACGTAAAAGGCAGCAGCGAAGTAAAAACTTCCGAAGTAAAAGAAAATATGCTTGCCCTTATCCTTACAGGACTTACCGAAAAAACTACTTATATAGTAAAGGTAAAAGTAATGGACGAAGCTAATAACACTACCGAGTACCAAGCTAAGGAGGTTACCACCCCAGCAGCTCCCGAAGCTGCCGATAAGGAAGCTCCTAAGGCAGGTGCTATTAGCGAGGCTACCGCTACTTTTAACACCCTTAACCTAAAATGGACAGCAGCTACCGACAATAAAACCGTTGCCGGAAAATTGCGCTACCAAGTGTTGTACAACGTAAAAGGCAGCAGCGAAGTAAAAACTTCTGAACTAAAAGAAAATATGCTTGCCCTTACCCTTATAGGACTTACCGAAAAAACTACCTACGTGGTAAAGGTAAAAGTAATGGACGAAGCTAATAACGCTACCGACTACGAAGCTAAGGAGGTTACCACCCCAGCAGAACCTGATAACCAAGCACCTACCCCTGCAGCTATTAGCGATAGGATAATAGTTACCGACCAAACCGCTACTCTCAGCTGGGAAGCCGCTACCGATAACAAAACCTCTTTTGAGGGGTTGCGTTACCAAGTGTTTTGGAAAGTGAATGGCAGTGCCGAAGTAAAGAACAGCGGCACCCCTAAGGCAGCTTTTTTCAGTTATAAGATTGAAGGACTTACCCCCAGCACCACTTATACCATATGGGTAGAGGTTTTTGATAAAGCCGGTAACAAAGCTAAATACCCCGAAAAGACTTTTACTACTGCCAAAAAAGAAGAAACTAAGACTGAGGGGCTTAATACCTCTCACTATATAGTGCTTACTACTAAAAAAGCCGTAGGCGAAAAGATAGAGCTTGATATATATGCATTCGATGAATACAAAGCAGGGGTATGGGTAGACCTTAATGGCAATGGCAAATGGGACGAAGGTATTGACGAAAAACCTACGGAATTCAACAGAAAAATAAAATACACCCTCCAAGCTCAAAGAATTAGAATTTATGGTATAGTGCGGAATATGAAGTGCCCGAAGAACCAGCTTACTGAGGTAGATATCAGTCATACCCCTGCTCTTACACGGTTGTATGCTGCAGAGAACAATCTTCCCTCTATAGCGCATTTAGAGGATATAGAAGAGTTAAGTATTGACAGCCATACGCTGCTCGCCAGCAGTTTACCTGAGGGGCTTACCGAGTTAATTGTAAGAGAAACCACCCCTCTCACAACTATAAATACCAGCCTCTTTACCGAACTTAGAATTTTAGACATAGATAATTGCAAAAACCTCAAAAGCTTAGACCTTAGCAAGAACGAAAAACTTACAAACCTATCCGTTTATAACACAGGGCTTACTACCTTAGATCTTTCAAATCAGCCTAATCTTAGAATTTTATACGCTGATTTTAACCCTCTTACTAAGCTAAACGTAGCAGGGAATAGAGCACTGCAATATGTAAGAATTGAGCTTACCCAAAAGGGTGAAGGGCTACAAGGCAAGGCACTTATGGATTTTCTAAAGCAGCTTCCTACACAGAAGGAAGGCGAAGAGGGCAGTATATACTTAAGCCCTGCTCAAGCTACCGAGGCAGTGAAGAACTACTTAAGGAGCAAGTTTTGGAAGGTGAATTAGGAAATTAGCAAATTTGGAAATTTGGAAATTAACAAATGAGGGAATTAGCAAATGAGAGAATTAGATGTTAGTAAATAGAAAAAAAAGTAATAAAATAAAGTAATATGTCAAAATCAATATTTACAATTTTACTCTTTTTGCCTTTGTCTTTTTGGGCACAAAAGAAATTACCTGCAGTGCTTCAGCAGCCTGCCATAAGTCTGACTACCGATAAGGCTAAAGGCGAAAAAATAGAAATATCGTTAGTACCTTTTGAAGAGGCTAACAGCAAAACAATATGGATAGACCTTAATGGCAATGCCAAAAAAGACAAAGGTGAAGAGGTAAAGTGGGGTATACATAAGTATACTATCGATGCTAAAACCATCAATATCTACGGGGTTTTTGAGAATGTACAATGCGAAGGACAGCGCATTACCCATTTGGAGGTGATGGATGGTAGCCAGCTAAAGGAATTGTGGTGTAGTGATAACCTTATCGCTACGCTCAACCTTAGCAAAGCACCTAAAATAAGGGTGCTATACTTACAGCTCAACCACCTGAAAGCTGATGAACTTCAGCGCATAGTAGCTGCACTGCCCGACCGCTCTACTGATGAAGAGCAGTCTATCATCACTCTTGAAGACAAAGGGGCTGTAGGTAAAGAACAGAATAAGGTAACTCCTGCTATACTACAAACCCTAAAGGCTAAAAATTGGATAGCAATGTGGGCAAAAGGTAATGATGCTGAGCAATATTAAAAATTATAAAAATAAGAACTCAAGATTTTAAAAAAAATGATTGCTATGGAAAAAAATTGTAACTTCAGAAAAGGATTTTTTGCAGTCCTTGTAGCAGCTTCCGCAGTGGTAGGCTGCTCTAAAAGCAATAACGATGAGCCTGTGACTCCTCCTACTCCGACTGACCTTGGCTCTTATTATATGGAGCTTACCACCGAAAAAACCATAGGCGAGAAAGTAAATCTTTATATAGGTGCAGACAAGGCAGACGAAGCAGAGGTGTGGTTAGACCTTAACAGCAATGGCAAGTGGGACGAGGGCATAGACCAAAAACCAACGAGCTTAGACAAGAGTATGGAGTATACCCTCCTAGCTCAAACGTTTAGAATTTATGGTAAAGTGAAGAAGCTGAATTGCGAAAGCAATCTGCTTAGTGCCATAGATATCAGTCATAACCCTGCTCTTACAGAGTTGTATGCGAAAGATAACAACCTTCCCTCTATAGCGCGTTTAGAGTTTTTAAAAACGTTAAAAATAGACAGCCATACCCTAAAAAACAGTCATTTGCCTAAGGGGCTTACCTATTTGAATGTAAACAAAACTACCCCTTTGGCTGCTATAGATACGAGCCTCTTTACTGAGCTTGAAAGTTTAGTTATATTCAATTTTAAAAGTATCAAAAGCTTAGACCTTAGTAAAAATCAGAAATTTACTTCGCTACATATTGATGGCACAGGGCTAACTACCTTAGACCTTTCGCATCAGCCTCAGCTTGAAAACTTATACGCTTCAGGTACTCCTCTTACTAAGCTAAACATAGCAGGGAATACAGCGCTAAAAGTTGTAAATATTGAGCTTACCGAAGAAGGTGACGGGATACAAGGAGAAGCACTTATGGACTTTATAAATCAGCTACCTACACGCGAAGAAGGCAAAGAGGGGCAGATATTTTTAAGCCCTGACCAAGTTACCGAGGAGGTTAAGGAACTTTTAGAGGGCAAGAAGTGGAAAGCGTTTTCTGAGAATTAGCAAAATAGTTCTGCCCTCACCCTGCCTAACGCTTGAAATCTAAAAACTAACCCCTGAACCTTGAAATCTAAAAAAAACTATAGGCGCTTGAGCCTACTATTAACATAAAAAAATATTGTTATGAAAAAAATATCATTAAAACACGTTATGCATTGGCTCATTCCTTTGCGGTTTGAACATTCGCAAATTTTCAAATTGGCAAATTTGCTAATTTTCTTGCTAACTTTTATAGGTTGCTCTAAAAAGGATAACAATGAGCCTGTGGCTCCTTCTACCCCTGTAGAAACGCCTGCTCACCTGAAAGACTGGGTGCCTCAGCCTAAGGTAGATAGCACACAACCTTATATGGCATTTGCTACTGAAGCTACTGCCCCTACCCTCATCGGTCTTCTCGCTGTGGGAAATACCGCCTCTGCTACCGATGTGTGGGTAGATACTAATAACAATGGCGTTTTTGATGAGGGGGTAGACAAGCGCATTACTGATTTTACTAAGCCTATTGCTTTCAAGCCTACTAACAAGATTTTTGTTGTGTATGGTAGAGTAACAAGGCTTAATGTCTCGGATAATGTTCTTATCGCTGCCGATGTGCGCAAGAATGCGACACTAAAGTGGTTGGATGTATCGAATAACCAGCTTAGCGAGAAAGCTATGCTGAACCTTATAGCCTCTTTACCTAAAACTACCGACCCTAATGCATCCATACGACTTCGCAGCAACGATGGAGATGCTAATAAAGTAACAAAAAAGGTGCTTGAGACTGTAAAAACAACTCAATGGGCAGCCATAAAAGTTGTAGACGGCAGAGAAGTGCCCTTTACAGAAGCGCATCTTACTGACTTGGACAAAAGCAACTACATAGAGCTGACCTCTTATCTCGACTTAGGAAAACCCATAATACTAAAAATAGAAGCAGAGGAACAGCATAAGGCAGAGATATGGGTAGACCTGAACAACAATGGCAAATGGGACGAAGGGATTGACCAATACTACCCCGCAGATAACTGCCTACTAAAAACGCAAACTTTTAAGGTTTACGGTAAGGTAAAATCATTTACTTGGACGAATGGCAAGCTCGGTGCTATAGATATTAGCCATAACACAGCTCTTAAGGAATTGAATATTTTTAATAATAATATTCCTTATATAGAAAATATAGAGCATTTGGAGGTGTTGAAATTAGATACCTATACACAGATAATAACCGAAGGAGCTCCCAATCTTAAAGAATTGCACCTAAACGAAACAATACCTGTACCCACCATAACAACAAAGTATTTTCCTAATCTTACCAAATTAAGTGTATTTAGTTGTGAAAAATTAACCAGCTTAGATCTTAAAGAAAACACTAAGCTTGAGCATATAGAAGTATCAAACACAAAGCTTACTAGTTTAGATCTTAGCAACAACCCTCAAATAAAATGGGTGTATGTAGGAGGAACTCCCCTAACTACGCTAAAAATAAGAAAGGACAATAAAATAGAAAAGATAAGTTTTGAAAGCGAAGAGGGTAACCTACTACAAGGTGAAGCTCTTATGAATGTTCTAAGACAACTACCCCAAAGACCAAAAAATAATAAAGGTAAGGTAGGGCTAAGCAGTTTGGATCAAGTAACAGGAGAAGTTGAAGCACTCTTAGGAGGTCTGAATTGGGAAATAGAATAAATAATCAACCTAATGCCCAAGTCCCCGATACGGCGTTCCTCTGACAAGAGGTTTATAGGGGGACATTTATTACTATGTTACATTTCAATCGTATCATTGCACTGTCAGCAACTGTTGTATTGGCACTTGCTTTCACTACCACCGCCAATGCACAGTTGGGTAATTTGCTAAACAAAGCTAAAGAAGCTATAAAAAATGAAGCTAAAGAAGCTGTAAAAAAGAAGCTAAACAAACTGCTAATAGGGCAGCGGAAAAAGCAGGCTTAAAAAGTGTAGACCTTACCAATCTCTACAAGCACGATTTTTCTCCCTCAAAAGAGGCGCTTAAGGCTGACCCCGATGCTAATAGCGATAAGGTACAATCCGGCTTTAGTCGCCCCTATAAGCAGGTACACGCTGCCTACGAGCATCTCGACCCGCAGTATTTTCCGCTTCAGCCTTACTATAAATATCCTAATATTTACTGCTTAGGCGAAGGACGACAAGATTACCCTTACATACACTACCTCGAACTGATGTACAGATTCTTGGCTACCCCTCCAGGGTCAGACCTCAGTGGCGTTGTAACCTTGATAGGGTATAACGAGAACAACAACAAAGAACTTATCAGTGCCGATGGACAAAAGTTGGCACTAAACAAAGATGATATGTTTCGTTATCCTTTTGCGGCGCGCTTTTTTGCCGACCCCAATAGCAAGCAAGCCCCTTGGAATCTTGCCTTTTTATTGGCAAACGAAAGCCCCCGAGTGCGCTTAGTAAGAGAGTATGCCGTCGCTAACAAAGCAGGGGTAGCCGATGCTCAAAAAGGATGGGTGTTTCCTTACACCAATGAGTCGGCACAAGGTCGCCGCGAAGCAATGATGGTGGAAATGGCGCGCTCCGTTACCGACATCACCTATGTAGCTGAAAGCGTACTACAGTTATACCAACAAATAGAGGGCGAAAAAGAAGCTTATAAAAAAACTGTTTATATGTTAGCAGCCAATGAGCTTTACAAAAAAGTACTTACCCAGCATCGCAATTACAGTGTGAATGCCAACAAACTCACCCAGCTACAAGCCTACTACCAGCGTTATAGCGAAGGTCCTGAATACATCAAGATTATAGATGATGCTATCGTAATGCCTGAACCCGAACAGATGACCCTTACCCCAGGGGCTATGCACAAACAGCTCAGTGCGCAAGTATTGGCACTTGCTAAAAAGCAAGACCCTTCGGTAATTCGTGTAGTAGTAATCAACGATAGCTGGCAAGTGCATTACAATGGGAATGTACCCACCGATCGTGCTGTAATGGCTTGGGCTGTGTACAAAGATAAAAAAACAGGCAAGCTCACTGCTCACGACTATAGTTTCTGCGAAGATTATCAAGGAGGAGGCAAATACGGCAAATTGCGCTATAAAGGCATAGGTATGCGCACGGTACTTGTGAAGTAATAATGATAATACAATAAATTATTTTGGCTATGTATAAAAAAATTCATTTAGTGATGTTAGCATTCACCGCAATGCTACTTACGCAGTGTAAAGATGATAATAGCTCTCCTTTGCTTGAAGCGATTATCGCACCGAAAGTGTCGCTTACTTTCGCAACCGAAAACAATACTTTCTCTTTCAGTGAGGTAACAACCACTAACGATGATGCCAACCCGACCTACATCGACCTCAATGGCAACCTTACTAAAGATGCTGGTGAAGAGCTCAAACCTCTTAAAGAGTACAGGGCTTCTACGAAAAATGTAACCATCTTTGGGCATATCAACAGCTTATTGCTTACAGGGCAAAAAAGCCTCACTACCATAGAGGTGCAAAATCGCTTTATCCAAACACTCAAAGTTACCAACTGCAGCTCCCTTACCAATTGCAAAATAATCAAAGCCAACAGCCTTGAAGTAATTGACATTAGCGGAAGTGAGAGCGTAGAAAATATTGAACTCTCTACTAATGAAAACTTTATAAAAGAACTTCGCGAAGTAGTGATGACCAATCCAAAGCTAATAGGCACAAAGAATTTTAATGAATTTTTAAAACGCCTTCCCTCACGCAAAGATAAAGAGAAAAAAGGCGTCTTCAAAGCCCTCTCGCCGGTTATCACCCAAACTGCTGTAGACCTGCTTGAAGCCAAAGGTTGGGAAAAGAAATTTTAGTATTTGAAACTACCCCGAAAATTTTTCAGGTATGATATCCCCCCCCTTATTCTCTTTTTGAAGGGAGTCTGCGAGTGTCACAGCGGAAGGGGGGATATTTTAAACAAATAAAATTATTAACTATGAAAAAAGTAATTACATTTTCGGTCTTTTGTTTGGCATTTATAGCCTGCCACAACAATTCAAACCATAGTAATGCTACCTCATCCGGTAGCACACTCGGTTTAGTAGAAAATTGCTGTTGGAAAGACTTTAACCTGCAAGGTAAGGTGAAAAAAATAACAGAATATAACTATGAAGTAGAAATAGACGACAATAACAACGTAAAACGCGGAGCGTTGGTTGAAGATTATGAACCTATTGTAGTAAAAGAATTTACCCCAGAAGGTTTGCTCGCACGTGTAGCTAATTATCAAAAAGAAGGCGAGGCGCCTGTTTTAGAATCACTATACGAGTACGATGCCCAAAACCGACTTATAGCTATCAAAAGAAAGGATGCCGATAGCGAATCGACCGACCGCTATGAGTACTCAGCCGATGGATACCTCACTGCTTGCATATCTACTTATAAAAACAACAAAGAAAATATGGAAGATAAAACAACCTACAGCTACGAGCTTACGCTTACCCCTGAAGGGAAAAAGGTTGTAGAGAGAAACTCAAATAGCTACGATCAAAAAAGCTATACTGCTAAGTACTATAACAAGCAAAACCTTTTGGTGAAAGAATGTTTTTATGCAGGGGAAGACCCAATGCCCCAATCAGAATCTGTTTACACATACAACGGCAAAAACTTGTGCGAAAGAATAGAGCAAAGAACTAGCGAAAAAGGAAATCCACCTACCATTTCTCTTTTCTTTTATGATAAGTATGGCAATATTACTAAATCAACTTTTGATACTCCTGCTGGCATTGAGTATGATGAAGACCATCGTGAAAATACTAACGAATACGTTTATGACGATAAAGGTAATATTGTACAATCAACCATAATTAATGACGAAAACCCATCAATAAGGGTTTATAAAATAGAATACTACTAACTTTTTGAAAAGTAATTAATACACTATGATTATGGCAATAAAATTAATCAAAAAAGGGGCAACCCTTGCGGCTATAGTTGCAGCACTAAGCCTTAGCAGCTGCAAAAAAGAAGACCCGAACGCTAATGTGAACTCCCATTCTAATATACTTACAACTTCTATTACAGGTAAAAAGAATTTACCACCTCTTACAGTAGAAGTTGAGGGACGTATAGGAGAGAATCCTACAGGGCAAGCCACCGAAACTTTTACCTTCAATCGTTTTCCCGATTCGGTTAAAGAGTTTAGGGAAGTACGCGAAAAAGTAGGTACTAGATTAGGAGGTGCTATCTTATTGCAAATTATGGCTATGGAAATGTATAGTCATAACAAAGCTATTGGCGAAGAGTGCGTTAAGCTATGTGTAACCGCTACTTACCAAGGGTTTGTTGTAGATAGTTTTAAACGAGTTTTCTACGAGTACAAAAAGCCTTATGCAGCGGCTTCTTTATTGGCGGGGAGCAAGCCAGCAACAGGCTATAACCCTATTGAGCCTTATACTATTACAGTGGAAGTGGATACAGCACTGATGAAAGATACCGAAAAGGAAGCAGGGGGTACTTATTCCAGCGAGTTTCAAGCCTATTTGAAATACCTAAAAGTTTATAACTTTAGACGCTTAAAAGGGAATGGTTATATAGCAAAGGAATTTGCTCAGTTTTCAGTAGTTAAAACCGCTAAGCCAGACGAGCCGAGCCAAGATAAGTACTATCTTGTACAATCATCGGGCGACATACTTGTAGATCCAGAACCCGTTAGTTATAGTCATCCTTACAAGGGCGTAGCTCCTTTTATAAACTAATAAATTTATGAAACGAATATTATGTATTGTATGCTTCTTATCTGTGGTTGGGATGGTAGCGCAGAACAACAATCAACCCAACGCAACTAAGAAAATAGGTATCAAAGATATTTTTTTGATGCTGCCCGATAGTGCTTTCGATCATCAAGATTTTACTCTCAAAAATCGAAAGAAAATGCTTAAAACCATTGGTCAACGACCTAATACAGATGTTGAAAATTACCAAGGTACTTATGCTTATATAGATGTATGCGATCCGAGAAGTGGTTATCTTTCAGCCTTTTATTATTTTTTGGAAGGCTATAAATTTGAAATCTGCTACTGGAACCTCAAAGACGGGCGAAAACTCGTGGGGGTAAACAAAGACGAAGGCAATGGAGCTCTCAAATTTTATTTATACGACAACGGAAATTTGAAAGAGGACTCAAGCTACGAACCTCCAACCTATGGCGTTCAGCTCAGTGATTTTTTTGAGACCTCTCACCTTAATGCTAAAGAAAAAGCTATTTTGCAAGATTTATTCAAAAATAGGGTAGTTTTTCAATACGTGCTTCCTCGCAAAGGAACTTCAATTGAAATGCGCGTAGGTTCTATTCCTTTTGATATGGAGTATGAAACAATGTTTGACGAAGCAGGGTTGGAAGATGCTAAAGTAAAGTACAAACACGTTATTTTCAAATGGGTAAACGAAAAATGGGTGAAAGAAGTCCGAAAAGGATATAAAACAGCAGAATAAATAATAATTAAAATCAAGGATTATGAACAAATCAGTTATTGCAATTTTCTTTTTTGTGCTTACTTTGGGAGTTTATGCACAAAAGAAAGATTTTTACGGTAGTAATTTTACTGTAAAATACCCAGCTAATTTCACTGCCGAAGGCTCTATGCCTTCAGACAACAACGATGATACTTTTGTAAGTGCTATTTTTACCTCGCCCGACAAGAAAGTTAGCTTTTATATTTATTCGCCCAACACTCCTGTCTTGCCTACTGATATTACTATTAAAGAAGGTTTTGGAGAACTCTTAGCCTCATCGGGTAAGAAAAAGAGTAAGAATAAAGTTTATGCTACTTCTTTCTATGAGCCTAAAGATGGTCTTACACATTCTTACCTGATTACTTGCGATGAAAATGACAGAGTAACCAAAGTGGTAGGAAGACGTTACAAAACTATCAAAGACCTCAACGCCTCCGATAAATTGTATGATGAATTTAAAAAATCATTTCAGAATAATAATTAGTCGTTAGGTGCGAGCCGCACAGGCGATTTTAGTTGTTGGGTGCCTGTGCGGCTCGCACCTAACGACTATTTTTTTGCTACGACCTTACACTGCTTTTTGAGGCGTAGCAAGGGCTGAGCAGGGGGGTGATGGCTGATTTTGCAAGTTTTGTAATTTTAAAAAATGTCCGATTTTGCCTACATTTTGGCAGAAAATGCAAACTCTTATTGGCTAAACTATCGTACCTTTGCAGCGAAATAATATGGTAAATCATCAAATTAGCAATCTTGCTAATTGAGGTTAGGCGAATACGCCAATCACCTTACCTCAACAACTAAGTATTAATCCAACACATACAAATCGATATGAAAAAGTTCACAAACCTACAACACGCACATTGGCAAATTTCTAAATTTGCTAATTTCCAAATTTTCAAATTTGCTAATTTTCACATTGGCTAATTTGCTAATTTTCATTGGCTGTTCTAAAGATAAGAACGAGCCAGAGGCTCCTTCTGCTGCTACTACCCAAGTAGAAACCCCCGAACACCTCAAAGATTGGACACCCCAGCCCAAGGTGGATAGCAAGCAACCCTATATGGTATTTGCTGCCGGTAGTGCCTCAGCTACTACCTCCACCACTATTACCCTTACAGCTACGGGCAGTTACAGAGTTAGACCTCTCTAATAACCCACAAATTTCAATTCTTTCTATCAAAGGTTGCCCTATCACCAATATAAAAGTAAAAAATTTATTAGCTTCTATAACGGCTAGCCTCAGCCCAGAAGGGATAGGAATAAAAGGAGAAACACTTCTAAATTTTGTAAAACAGCTAGCAGAAGCTCAAGAAGGTGATGGTGCCGAAATAGTGCTTAGCCCAAGCCAAGTAACAGATGAAATTGAGGAAATTTTAGAAGGAAAAGGTTGGAATTTAGAAGTGGAAGATGAATACTAAAAAAATAAAATAATTTTAAACATCATTTATTATGAAAAAGTTGACAAAAACCCATTCAGAGCAGTCGCTAATTTCCCTGCGTTCTGCGCGTTTGCAAATTATTAAATTTGCCAATTTCTTAATTTGCGTGCTACTTTTTGCCGCTGCTTGCTCTAAAAGCGATGGCAATGAACCCCCCAGCAAAGTAGAAACTACTTATAAAGACTGGCCTATAAAACCTAATATTAAGGAAGGAGAAACCAACTATATTACCTTCTACACCGAACATCAACTTCAAGCCTTCCTTATAGAGGCTGAAGGCGAAGGTTGGTTCGACACCAATAACAACGGCTTACAGCAAGGTATAGTAGAAAAAACATACCAGTTCAAAGCAAAACAAATATTTCCGGTTGAAGCAAAGGGTCCTAATGTTTTTACCTTCTATAGCAACCCTACCGAGTTTAGGCTACACCCTACCAAAGCAAAGTATATGGATGTAACTCACGCTCCTGCCCTAAAAAGCTTGAATGTAGAGGGTAACGAACTTGCCAATTTAAACCTTAGCCAAAATAAAAATCTTAAGTGGGTAGATGTAACAAAGAATAACTTCTCAGCCGAAGCTATGCTTGCTATGGTAAAAACGCTACCCCAAAGAGTAGATACCGAAATGGCTAAAATATACTTGCAATCGCTTAAAGGTGAGACTGAAAAAAACAAAGTTACCAAAGAAGTGTTGGATGTGTTGGCAAGCAAAAACTGGATAGCTATGTATTACGACAAAAATGCTACAGAAAGCCTCTACAACGGCAATCCTAATACTCCTTATGCCGAAGTACCTCAAGGCGGATATGGTGTGTATATAGGCGGTAAAGAGCTTACCTCTAGCAATTATTACTATATACATAAAAATCAATTTCCAGCATTAGAAGATGGTAAAGCGTACTACGACCCTATCAATAGCGTGCTTACCCTTGAAGGAGCTGATATTTCAGTAAGTTACGAAGATGGAAAAGAAAAAGCAGCTATTTCGGCTACTCAAACCCTTACCATAGTGTTGCGCGGTTACAATTCTATAGCCACTAGTAAAGTTATAGAAACAGCCGATTTGCGCATTACCGGAACTGGTGAGCTTCATATAAACACTAAAAATACTGATGCCATTTACTCCGAAGCGAATATTACCATAGAAGGGGCAGGTTGTAAGGTTGTATCAAGCTATCAAATTTCAGCTAAAAAACAGATTATTATCAACCAAGCCAATCTAAAAATCAATATAAATAATAAAGAGGTAGCAGCTTTAGTGTCTTTAGAAGGTATTACCCTTTCAAAGTGCAAAGTTGTTGACCCCGTAGGAGCCACCGTACAAAAGAAAGATTTCTTTTACACCTTCTTCAAACAAGATGGTACCCACTGCCCCGATTTGCATATTGTAGCTGAATAGAGTACCCAATACCAGAATTAGGGAATTAGCTAATTTACTAATTTACTAATTCCCTAATTCTTACTCACCAATAACCAGCAAAAAACCTAACGATTAACCTAATAAATAAAAAAAATCAATATGAAAAAGTTAACAAACCCACACCACACCCATTGGCTAATTTCCAAATTTGCTAATTTGCTAATTCTCTTGCTAATTTTTGCAGGCTGTTCTAAAGATAAGAACCAGCCAGAGGCACCCGCTACTACCCAAGTAAACCGCGATGAGGTGAAAGAATATATACAGCTTACTACCCAAAAAAGTAGTGTAACACTGAGAATTGAAGCAGCAAAAGAGGATGAAAAAACGGTATGGATAGACCTCAATGGCAATAACAAATGGGAGGAAGGCATTGATATAGCAGTTACTAACTTTGGGGAAGAAACGTATTCCTTAAAAGCGAACACTTTTAGGATTTATGGTAAAGTTTCATTATTGAAATGTGATGGAAATGACATTTCAGCCATAGCACTTCACAATCCTTACCTTGAGGATTTCAGAGCAAGTGGAAACAAGCTACAATCGCTAAACATCCCTGATAATGATAACTTAAGGATTTTATATATAGATTTTAATCCTTTAAGCTCCTTAACACTTGGCAAATTGCCCCATCTTAAAGTATTAGGTCTAGAGACAACCCAGCTTAGTACCCTTGCCCTTGGCGGCTTCCCCGAGCTTGAAGAATTAGTTGTAAGCAGCACCCCTATTACCCAATTGAATGTGAGTGCCAACACTAAGCTCAATAGGGTAGGTATCGGTCGCCATAATGGTGAGGGGCTTATAGGCGCAGCTTTAAAAGCCTTTGCAGAGAGCCTGCACTCTAAAGGCGGTGAAATTTTCTTAAGCCAAGACCAGAAAACCCCCGAAATACTAGGAATTTTAGGTGGTAAAAAATGGCGGGTTCAGTAATAGGAATCCCTTAGCTACTAGCCACTAACCCGCTACTCTGTGCGAGTCGAACCTAATGTGCGACTCGCACCTAATAATTAATAATTATTTTGTATCTTTGCGGCAAAAAGTATAAAACGATGAAAATACTTCATATAGACAAAAACCACCCTTTGATGCTGGCACAGCTTGCGGCACAAGGGTTTGAAAACCACGAAGATTACACTAGTACTAAGGCTGAAATAGAGGCTAAAATAGCAAATTACGATGGCATTATCATTCGCAGTAGGTTTCCTATCGATAAAGCATTTTTAAACAAAGCTACCCAGCTAAAATTTATAGGTAGGGTAGGAGCAGGGCTAGAAAATATAGATGTAGCCTATGCCGAAAGCAAAGGCATTGAGCTAATAGCAGCCCCCGAAGGCAACCGCAATGCAGTGGGCGAACACGCTTTAGGAATGCTACTATCGCTACTAAACAAGTTTAAAAAAGCAAATAACGAAATCAGAAACGGCAAATGGTTGCGTGAGGAAAATCGCGGTTGGGAGTTAGACGGCAAAACCGTAGGCATTATAGGCTACGGCAATATGGGCAAGAGCTTTGCTAAAAAATTGCGCGGCTTCGATTGCCAAGTAATTTGCTACGATATACTGCCTAACAAAGGCGATGAAAATGCTCGCCAAGTAACGTTAGTAGATTTTTTCCGTCAGGCAGATGTGGTAAGTCTGCACACCCCACAAACGCCCCAAACAGCAGGAATGATAAATGAAGCGTTTATCAATAGTTTTGCCAAGAGTTTTTGGTTTTTGAACACAGCGCGCGGCAAGAGCGTCATTACCGATGACCTAGTGCGCGCCCTACAAAGCGGCAAAGTATTGGGCGCAGGATTGGATGTGCTTGAGTATGAGAAAGCCTCATTTGAAGATTTCTTTAGTGATAAACAGATGCCCGAAGCCTTTAAATACCTTTTGCAGGCAGACAATGTAATCCTAACCCCCCATATAGCAGGCTGGACACTTGAAAGCAAAGAAAAACTAGCCCAGACGATTGTAGATAAGATAATTAATTTTAGTCATTAGTCGTTAGTCGTTAGAAAGCGATTCTATATAAGAAAATTGATATTTGATATATTATGAAAAAGAATTATTTATTAATTGGGGTAGCGGCTCTCTTGTTGGGGAGTTGTTGTGCTACCAAACCTACTACCGCAGCGCAAGCCTCCAAGGGCGAAAGTGCGCTTATTGCCAATGGCAAACTATGGTCTTCTTACTTTCAGCAAAACGCTGCTGAATATGAAGCGCTTTGTCTGCAAGCCTTCAATGTAGCTCAGCTTCGTTTAGACGAGGCTCTCGCTAAAAAAGGCGATAAACCGCTCGCTATCGTTACTGATATTGACGAGACTTTCTTAGACAACTCGCCTTTTGAAGCCTATTGTGCTAAAAAGGGTATCAGCTACTCGCAAGAGGCGTGGGAAGAATGGACGGTATTAGGCGATGCCAAACCACTAGCAGGGGCGTTGGATTTCTTTAAATACGCCGACAGCAAAGGAGTGGCTATCTTCTACGTAACCAATCGTTTAGAAAAAGAGCGCGAAGGTACTGCCAAGAACTTACGCAAGTACAACTTTCCTTTCCCTTCCGATAGTAGACTGATACTCCGCACTGCCGAGAAAAGCAAAGAAAACCGCCGCTTACAGATAGCTAAAGATTACGACATCGTGCTACTAATGGGCGATAACCTTTCTGACTTTGCCAAAGACTTCGACAGCCGTACCCCCGAAGGACGCTCAGAAGCCGTGCACAACAACCGCAATGAGTTTGGCAAGCGCTTTATCATCTTGCCCAACTACTCTTACGGCGACTGGGAAGGTGCTGCCTATGGCAATAAATACTCTATCCCTGCTGAACAAAAAGAACTGATTATTAAGAACAAAACGAAAGCGTTTAAGTAGTAGTTAGTCGTTAGTGATTAGTCGTTAGTCGTTAGTTTGTAGTAGTTGCTAATGACTGAATTACTTGATGATTGTGAACAGTTCTAAAAGGAAAAACCTAAAAAAGAGACTGTTTATAAGGAAAACTGTCCTAATGTAAGACTACAATACAAATGGCAAATCTTGCGAGAGCGAGGTTTGTCATTTTTTTTGCAAATTATTATTTGGTGGTCGTAGTTTGTCCTGTGTCTGCTGTATTTTTGCCGCAGAAATAATAAAAAACACCTTGTTATGATGATTTTAGACAACTTTAGTGACAAGCTAAAAATAGCTTATGCTGATATACTGGAAGCTATGCTCTGCCAAGATACTCGTGAAGAAAAAGACTTCGACGAACAAAATCGTCTTACCGAACGCCGTTTGTACAACGATGAAAAGAAACTCCTCTTTAGAGAAATATATGATTATCAGCACGATTATGTGCATAAAAAACTATATCCTTATAGTGAAGAGATAGTACACCTTATCTGCCCTATTTATACAGAAGAAAGGCAAAGAGCTCTTTACCTGCCTATCAAAGAACGTATACTGAATTTAGGATTTCAGTCTGAAGAAATCACCAAAATAACTGTACGTCTAAAAAACTACAACGAAAAAGGGCAAAAACTGCAAGAGACTTATAATTGGTGTAAGGGATTTTTTGCTGAAAAAGGCAGTATGGGGATAGATAATATACGCTATGATGAAAGACAAAAACTCTATTCTAGTGAAGGATTTAATGCTTATTGGAACGAAAAGCGAAACATACTGCGCACTGTTGATTTGAATGGTCAGACCCTTATTGAATTAAGCTCTTGGGATGAGAATACTTTTAGTACAGTAGAGGTGTATCATTACGATGATAATAAGAAACTTAGGCAGAAAATTATCACTAACCGAGAGGGAGTTTGCAATATTCTGAATTATACTCCTGAACCGCAAAAAAGCAAAACAAAGGTAATAAAAATAGACCCCAAAGATCCTACTAAAAGTAAAAAAGAAGGGTATACACATACTTTTAAAAAAGGTACTCTCACCCAAATAGCTCAACATTATAATGATAACTTTGAAACTGTTAAACAGCTTACTACTTTTAACGAGTATGACAAAGTAATACATAGAATAAATACTACTTACGCCAATAGACACAAAAAAAGTAGTGAGAAAATCAGTAGGTATATTTACAACGAGCAAGGCGTACTTACAAAGGAAATACACCTCAGCACCAATAATTTTACTGAACTTGAAATTTTACTTTACAACACACAAGGGCAAAAAATAGAACGTATCTATAGGCGTAAAAACTCAAACAAAGAAGTTTATACTTCAGAAAAGACTGTTTATACTTACGATACAGAGGGAAAACTTTTATTAGAAAGCACTCCTACACATCTTACTCATCATTTTTACACCTTAACAGATGATTATGATGAACACTTGGAAATTACGATAAAAACAAACTTATAAAACACTCAATTATGACTTTAGCTTATTTTTCAGAAAAACATAAAATAGCCTTTGCCGATGCTTTTGAGGCGATGACCTGCAATATACCCAGCAGTATAGACTACAAAGAGCCTGCTTTAGAAGAAAAGGATTTTGACGAAAACGGACGCCTATTAGAAAGACGCTTTGTACACCACGGGCGACCCAGATTAGTAGAACGTTATGACTACAACGAAGGGATAGTACATAAGTCATTCTATGAATTTGGTCGTGAGATTCTTCAATTTAGTTTGCCTTTATACAGTGAGCAGGAATTGAGAGCTAAACATATACCTATTAAAGAATGGGTACAAAACTTAGGTTTTGCGCCTGAGCAGGTAGCAGAAATTAGCCTTCAGATAAAAAGTACTGACAAGATTGGAGGCATACAACAGAAAACTTGGCATGGTTGTGAAGGGTACTTTGAAAAAGCTAACAGAACAAATATAGATAATATTGCTTGTGATGAGAGAGATAATATATGTGCTATAGAAGAATATGTATCATCTTGGGGAGAACAACGCATAGAATATCGTACTTTTGACGCTCGAAACAACCGAATTTTTCAAGCACATTCTTGGCAAGAAGATACTTTAAGCTCTATAGAAGTATCAGTATATGATGAGCAAAACCGAGTAATGCAACGCATAGATACCAATCGCTACGGAGATTCTAGAGGGCTCACATATTACACTTATAAAGGAGATGAAGTGATTCGCACAAAAATATATCTCGATAATCCTAAAGAAATTGCCGAAGAGAGTCGCAAACTCATAGAAAAAAAAGGGAATAAAACTATAGAAACTACTTATACTGAAGATGACCATAGAGGTAAAAAAGAAGTTACCACCTTTGACCTTACTGGTAAAATTATAGAAAAAATAGAGACTAATTATGAAGTAAAATATAAAAAATGGACAGGTGAGAAAAATGTGCGAAGTGATGAAATAACAGATAAAACAGTTCAAGAATACACTTATAACGAAGCAGGAGTACTTGTAAAAGAAGTGAGTCGGTATGTTGATAAAGATAAAGAAGGTTTTCCCTGGTCTGACGGCTATTATAGTACAGAAATCATTCTCTACAATGAACAAGGGCAAAAAGTAGAGCGCAATGAAAAACGAGAATATAAAAATAGTTTCGAGGTTATAGGCGAACGCCCTAACCTCAAATTTCAAACAAAAGATAAAATATTCTTAGAACGCACTCTTTACTACTACGACTCTGAGGGCAACCTCACCCGTGAAGAATTAAAAAAATGGCGTGCTGATGAGGGGGTTGAAACCGATATTGAACTTCTTACTACCCACCATTTTTACATTAAAGAAGATGAATGTGAAGAACATTTAAAAGTTATTGTAAAAAATAATTAATATGTACACAACTCTTAAAGAAAAAATCATCAACTCAGGATTGGTTGATATTTCTAAAATTCTTTTTATAAACATTGATACTACTTATTTCAACGACCAAAAACAAGTGGTAAAACGCATACATAGCGAGTTTACTAATTTCTTTGAAGAACGTTTTTGGGGAGATAGCATAATACGCTATGAATACGATGCACAAGGTAATTGCACTACCCAAACGGAGGAGGATGGAGAAGGTAATATATGGAGTAGGATACAACGTTTGTACAACCTTCAAGGCAAGTTAATAGTGGAAAACCTCTGTTGGGGTAATAAAAGTACATTTACAACTGACGCTATAATAACATTTGCTTACGACAAAAAAGGGAGAGTTATAGAACAGACACGTATGGAGAATGGTAAATTAGAATCTATTAGTAAATACTCTTACGAGAAAAACAAAGAGCGATGCGTTACTCGCAATCGTGCTTATCGTTTTTTAGAAGAATCTTATACAATTTTTGATGAGCAAGGTCGGGAAATTGAGTGTTATTGTTCTGGTGACTGGATAGATCCTGAAAAAAGAATTTTTACTACTTATGAGAAAAATAAAATCATAAAACGATTTACCTATCCTAGCGGAATGGGAGAACCATTTGATAGAGTTACTTTATTGGATGATAAAGGGCGTACTACCGAAACCTATATAGAAAGTGAAAATGGAGAAATTTCCAATCATTGTATACTTAAATGCGATGATGAAAAACAAGTAACTTATGGCAAAGGTCCTGCCAATAGCTATTTTCGGAATACAGAACACGGTTCTTTAATCTTTCACGAGAAAGGAGAAAACTACAAACAACAAGTTATTATAGATTATAGTTTAGAGTAAAACAGTATTTAAACACCGTTTAAATCAAAATTAAATATTATATTTGCAACGAAAAACTAAAACAAAACTAATATGAGTAAATTCGTACCCGAATTAGAACAATGGGCAGCTGAAGTGATAGAGAAAATCACCCCCTTTGCCGAACAAATTGATTTAGCTTACTACCCTCTACAAACAGAAGCTAAAATGAATCCCGAACTCTTGATTATTGGGTTAAACCCAGGATCAGAAGGAAAGTATAATGAACAAAAGACAAAGGATAAATGGGAATTTAAAGATGGTAAGATGACCATTGAACGCTTGTTAAAAGGCAATCCTTTTATTGAGGAAAAAGAAGAATGGAAAATCTTTAGAGGTTTAAACAGAATTCCGTTTATCAAGCAAGCAGTAGATAGTAATAACTACTGTTTTATGAATTATGTGTACTTTGGCACTTCTGTTTTTGAAAAAATCAAGAAACATCCTGAAGCAATACAAATATGTAAAGAACTTACTAAGAAGTTTATTGAGATTATCAATCCTAAACATATTATTGTTTTGGGCTTAGAAGGTATTGAAAGTATTTCTAAAATTGAAAAAACACTACTAAAAGGTAAAACTAAACGACTCCTTGTACAAGGAGGAGATTTGTTTGGGAAACAAGTACTTGCCATTTCTCATCCCTCTTATGCCGTGTCAACAGCAGAATACGAAGCTATTGATACTAACATAAAAGAGTTTTATGAAGGTAAGCCCCTCAAATCTTTTACTTTTAAACCTAACGTAAAAGCTTCTGATGTTAATATTGAACAGATAAACAAAATTTTGGCTGAAAAATTAGAGTTTACTCTATGGAAAAATAAGAAAAACATTTATGCAGCTCAATGTAAGGGAGTTGGAAATGATGTTTTAGACTTCAGGATTGATCTAAAGCAAAATGAAAAATATCTTTCTTTCCGTTCTTTAGAACACCCTAAAAAGTTAGAAAACACAGAGGTCTACAAAAACACCTTTAAAGAACCTTTTAGCATTGAGGTAAACGCTTGGTTTGTAGAAAAATTCTTAAATAACTATCCTCAACTCCAAGCTATTGAGCAAGAAATTGCTGATGACCTCCTCTCACTTCTTAATGCTATTAAAGCACAGCAATAACAGCCTATGAAAATACAATATTGTTCGGACTTACACCTTGAATTTGAGGATAATTTAAACTTTTTGAGCAATTGCCCTATAAAGCGGGTGGGTGATATTCTTATCATCGCTGGCGACCTTGTGCCTTTTGTAAATCTCTCTAAAGCCCTCTATAAAAGTGAAATAGCTGACCTTTGCAAGGGTTTTGAAAAGGTATTTTGGTTGCCTGGTAACCACGAGTATTACCTCTATACGCACCACTACGCCAGCACTCGCTGTGAGCAGCCCTTGAAAGAAGTGCCTAACCTCTACTTGGTAGACAACTATAGCGAGCGTATAGGCGACACTCAGCTGATACTTAGCACAATGTGGAGCCATATCAGCAAAAAGAACGAGAAAGCTATAAAGTATGGAATGAATGATTTCCGCTATATTACTGTGCTAAACCCCACTAAAGGAGGTGAAATTGACTCCTTAGAAATAGCTGATTTTAACTATTTCAATAAAGAAGCGGTGCGTTTCTTGAAGAAAGAAGTGAAAAAAGCGGCTAAAGCCAAGCAAGTTGGCGAGATAGAGCGTATCGTAGTTGCTACCCATTACGTACCCACTAAAGAGCATTATCCCGAAATATACGCCGACAGTCCGCTAAATGAAGCCTTTGCGCAAGACCTTGCCGATTTTATTGTCTCAAACCCTATAGATTATTGGATTTATGGGCATCACCATTTTAACCAGCCCGACTTTAAGGTAGGTAACACCCAGCTACTCACTAATCAATTAGGCTATGTGATGCGCGAGGAACACGAAGGTTTTGACTGGGAAAAATGTATAGAGGTATAAAAAATGAAAAAAATATTGTTATCTGACCTATTCTGTCCACTTTGTACTATATCTTTGCGGCTGAAAAAAGAAAAATAAAACTTTTTTTAGCAAAAAGGGATATATATCCGGAAAAGATTGTATATTTGTCGCAAATTTAAAAAGTATACGAATATTTGAGATAGAGGTACAAATACATACAACGATATAGCGTTTCGCTTTGATTTTCCTGTTCTGGAATACGACCAAACATTTTCAATAACACAAGGAAAGCAAATGCCGAGATGCCTGCCTTATAAGCGCAGGTATTCCTTTTTGCTTTTGTGTTAGCCTTTGGTCGGGCTCCAGACGAAGTAATAGGAAGCCTGCGCTTGGTGTGTTTTTGAAAGATGAGTATAAACCAATTAATTCAAATTATATGGCGAATTTAATTAACTTAGGGAGCGAATTACTGAGAATTTGTCCCACCAACAGTAACAAAATTGAAGTTTCTACCAATGACGGTAGAATTTGGAGTTCTCGTTATTCAGGCTCTTCTTGTGGAGCGTTTTATGATCTTACCTCTTATGGTAGTGAGATTATTGCTATCACTTCTAAGGGAGTATATGTGTCCACTAATGGGGGCAGAATTTGGAGTAGCCGTTATACAAGCTCTTCTTGTGGAGACTTTCAGTCTATTTCAGCTAATGGTTCAGAGCTTTTAGCTACTACTTCCAAAGGACTCTATGTTTCTAAGAATGGAGGTAGAATTTGGAGCAAACGCAACTAAGAATTGTTTAACTTTTAGAACTTGTAACGAAAAGTTGAATATAGACTATCAAACGCTAAGTATTTTTGAAGAGCTCAACATTGTAAATCGCTGGGGAGACATCAGGTTAGGAAGTGTAACTTTCAACGAACAGGGTAATATTGACAATGGCTATATACTGAGCTATGAAGGTTCTAATCAGGATGACTCTGGCGACTGGCTAACATTTGAATCAGGAAGAGAGAATGCAGAGGGCGAAATAGTATGGGGTTGCGAATACAAATGGCGAGGGTATACTTGGGAATTGAGTTTATATGAAAATGGTGAACTCCGTGAAAGAATAGCATCGGAAGTCTATCTATCAGCCAATGAAACAATAAGCGTATTTATGCCTTTGAAGAGTTATAGAAAAAATAAAAAAAAGTTAATGTTGTATTAAAAAAAGTTGTATATTTGCAGCAACAAATAAAAAATATATTTATGAAACCAAACATTTTTGACATCGCTACCAAAGAACTTAGTCAGGATGCTTTTATCACTTGGCTATTGGCTTTTGCTGATGATGACAATCAGCAATATGGCAAGGAATTAAATCTATGTGCAAAAGAATTTGTTTCTATGCTCATAAAAAAACAAATTCCAAATTTTAATGAGCCCATACTTACAGTTGAAGCAGGGCGTCAGTGGGAAAACATTGATGTATGGGCAGAAGTAAATGGTAAATATCTTATCATAATAGAGGATAAAACCATTAGTTCTGAACATTCTAATCAATTAGAACGTTATAAGGAAATAGCAGAAAAATGGTGTTCAGAAAACAAATATGAAACACCTATTTGTATTTACCTTAAAACAGGGAATGAAAGTTTGAGTATTTTTAATGCAATAAAAGATAAAGGATACGCTATCTTTGATAGGACTGACTTCATAACTTTACTTAATAGTCATAAAGATATTAAAAACAATATCTTTATTGATTTTTACGAACGTATGACTAACTTAGAAAAATTAAGTACTGACTTTGAACATAAGCCTTTAGACGAATGGAATGGCAATGATTGGCAAGGCTTTTTCAAACTTATTGAAACTAAAATCAATATACTAAAATGGCATTATGTAAACAATCCAAACGGAGGTTTTTGGAATGCCATTCTTAATTGGGAGTATTGGGGAGACTATCCCGTATACATACAACTTGAAGAAGGGAAATTGTGCTTTAAATTATCTACAGACCCTGACGATATTGATTTGCCTGATAATTTTGACAGAGCAAACACTCGTAATGAGCTTTACAATTTAATTATTGAGAAAGCAAACGCTTTAGGATTAAACGAAATTAGAAAACCTGATAGGTTTGGTAATGGCAAATATATGACAGTTGCTATTGTTGATAAAGAAAATTGGTTGGCTAATGAAAAAGGGTTTGTAAATGCTCAAAAAGTAGTTGAAAATCTAACTAAATATCTAAATTTCTTACGAGAAGAAATTCTAAAATAATAGCTATCAACCTCTCCCCACTCCTAAAAAAGTGGGGATTTTTTATTGAAGAAAAAATATAGTTGGTCATAATATGTCCACTTTATTTTGTATCTTTGCAGTGTAATTTTTAAAGTAATGCAATGAATCTTTATTTAGATGACCTCCGTACAACTCCTGAGGGGTTTGAGCGGGTGTATAGTTATGAGGAATTTGTAGCTTATCTTCAGCGGTATGGGTTGCCTGATTTTATTTCGTTCGACCACGATTTGGGCGAGGGGCTTTCGGGCTATGATTGTGCTAAATATTTGGTGGATTATTGTTTAGACCATCAGTTGTCTTTGCCTGCTTTTGCAGTACACAGCCAAAACCCTGTAGGGAAGGAGAATATAGAGCGGCTACTGAAGAATTTTAAAACAATTACTGAAATATAATACTAAAAAACTATGGCTAAAAAAGAACAATTATTGCGATTGGTGTATATTGTAAAAGCTCTTGAAAGAGCTCCTGAAGAGGGACTTAGCTATCGGGAGTTATACGATTACCTAAAGCAAAAACACGAGGATAAAGACTGCGAGGAAGATAAGTTTACTTTTTCGGAAAAGACTTTTCAGCGGGATAGACATCTGTTAGAAGATATTTTTATGATTTACATAGTACGCAACGGCAGAGATAGGTGGGTGATTGAAGAAAGTGAACTAACAAATCGCTATGCTATTTTTGACAATATCTTATTGGTGGATGCTTACCGCCGCACCAAAGAGATGCAAGAGGTGCTACTATTTGAACGACAAGAAAAAACGCTGGGTTTAAACTATATTGAAGACATTATTGAGGCTATAGAAAAAGAGCGTACAGTGCGGTTTTTCTACACCAAATTTTGGGAAGGGGTAGCTCGCCAGCGCGAGGTGGTGCCCTATGCCTTAAAGGAACACAACAGGCGTTGGTATCTTATAGCGGCAGAGCACAAAGAGCCTATGCAGTTTAAGACTTTTGGCTTAGACCGTATCACGCAATTGGAGGTTACAGCTACCAAAGCACACCGCCAAAAGGTGAATATAGAAGCCCTCTTTAAAAATACTTATGGAGTAATGATTGATACGGAGACACCTCCGCAAGAAATCATTTTATCGTTTGACTACGAGCAGGGGCAGTACGTTAAAACCTTACCACTGCACCCTTCGCAAGAGCTATTAGAGGATAATGAAGATGAGGTGCGTATCAGCTTACAGCTTGTTCCTAACTACAATTTTGTGATGGAGATATGCGCTCGCAGTCAGTATGTGAAAGTGCTTTCGCCTGCTTCATTGGCTGAAGAAGTAAAGAAACATCTAAAAAAAGCATACGAGCAATACACTTAGCTATTAAATCTTGGCGCAAATAATTTGTGGTTTGTAATTTGTCATTTATAATTATTTTGTATCTTTGCAAAAAATTACGCATCGTATGTCAGCAAACACAGTTACACCTTATCAAAATTCGGCACAGGGCAAGAAACAACAAGTTACCCAAATGTTTAATACCATATCGGGTACGTATGACGGGCTAAACCGTGTTATTTCTTTGGGGTCGGATATAAAATGGCGTAAGTTTGTAGTACAGAAAGTAGCTGAAATACACCCTACAGCAGTATTGGATGTGGCTACCGGCACAGGCGATTTGGCAATTGCCCTCACCGAAATAGAAGGGGTAAAAATAACAGGCTTAGACATCTCGGAAGGGATGTTATCGGTAGGGCGTGAAAAGGTGGCAAAGCGCAACCTTACCGACCGCATTACCTTAGTGCAAGGCGATAGTGAGCAACTGCCTTTTGCCGATGAAAGCTTTGATGCTGTAACGGTGGGATTTGGTGTGCGTAATTTTGAGGATTTAGAAAAAGGACTTTCTGAAATAAAACGAGTGCTGAAACCTAACGGGCGCTTGGTAGTTTTAGAAACTTCAGTACCCGAAAAATTTCCTTTTAAGCAGGGGTATCACTTGTATACCAACTATGTGATGCCTTTGGTAGGCAAGTTGTTTTCTAAAGACCGCTCGGCATACCGATACCTATCAAACTCAGCCATACACTTTCCCTATGGCAAGAAGTTTCAGGAAATATTGGATAAGGTAGGCTATCAGCATACGAGCTATCACCCTAAAACTTTAGGAGGGGTAGCTACCATTTACATTGCAAATAAATAGAAAATAAAAATAAATAATGAATAACAAAAGTCTGAAAAGAACTCTATTGATGTTACTTGTGTGTATGGGTGGTTTTCAACTCTATGCACAATTCAAGCAACCAATGATAAATTTAGAGCATTTTGATGAAAAGCGCTACCAATGGGGCTACTATTTTGGGGCAAATACTTTTGATTTTAAAATAGACTACAACGAACTCAATTATGGTGTAGATAGGCTTAAAGAGGTGCTTACGGAACGCAAAATAGGCTTCAATGTAGGGCTGACAGGCTCGATGCGTTTGGTAAAACAATTGGATTTGCGCATAGAACCTGGGTTGGTATACAACAAGCGTGTGCTTACCTTCCCTGGTTTTGGTGAAGCTCGTGATTGGGAGCGCGATGCACAATCTACTTATATATACATACCTTTGCTGTTGAAATACAGTGCTATACGTTGGTTTAACGTGAAGCCTTTTCTTACAGCAGGGGCATCGACAGTTTTCAACCTTAGTAGCAATGACAACCTAACAATTGATAATGCTGATCGTACCTTTCGCGTAAAAAAGAATGTATACTTTTATGAGTTTGGTTTAGGTATTGACTTTTATACGCATTATTTTAGGGTTTCGGCTTCGGCAAGGGCGATGTTCTCTATCAACAATGAGTTGGTACCCGATAACGACCCTAATAGCCCTTGGACGAGCAACTTAAATGGTATGAAAACTCGCGGTTTTCTTCTGAACTTGAATTTTGAATAAGATGAAAAAGATTACTTTTATAGTATGTTTCTTATGCGGCTTGTGGTCGTTTGGGCAGAACTTTAGTTACCCAATGGCAAGTCCGCGCCAAGTGATTACCCAACAATTTTCAGTAAGCCAAATTACAGTAGATTATGGTCGCCCGAGTGTGCGTGGGCGTAAGATATTTGGCGAACTAGTGCCTTATGGCAAAATATGGCGCTTGGGGGCTAATCAGGCTACAAGTATTACATTTTATCAGCCTGTAAAGTTTGGAGGTTTACCCGTAAAAAAAGGTGATTATGCTATATTTGTAACCCCAGAAGCTCACCAATGGACGGTAGTGCTCAACTACGACTCGAACGCTTGGGGCGCTTATAGTTACGACCCCAATGAAAACGCTATAGAATTTACCGTACCTGTAACGCAAACTAAAGAGTTGCAAGAGTCGCTGGAGTTTTCATTTGAAGCTATCTCTAATGACAAAGTGAATTTGGTGATACGTTGGGAATACTTGAAGGTGGAAATACCTATTGAAGTAGATAAAAAAGAAACTATTGATAAGATTGTAGAGCAGCTTAGAGAGGTAAAACAATTTGAGAGAGATTTAGAGGGCAAAGACGATAAAAAATAGAAGCAATGAAGAAAAAGACAGTGCGAAAATATATTATACTTGCTATTTTGGTAGCAATATGGTTGGTTTTTCGTAACTTTCCTGCGTTCACCGAGTCTATTTATAGCTGTGGTATTTATCCTTTTATTGCCAAAATACAGCATTTTTTGTGGGGATGGCTGCCTTTTTCTTTTGGAGATGTTTTTTATACTATATTGCTTATTGCCATTATTTTTGGGACAGTGAAATACATCAGGAAGTTATGGCAAGAACCGCTAAAGACTTTAGACAAATTATTTACTAAACTAATACGCCTTGTTTTTGCATTTTTTATGCTGTGGGGTTTTAACTATTTTAGAATACCTTTGGCAGAAAGTCTTCATATTGATAGAAAATATACAGAGGAGCAATTGCTAAAAGCTACCGAAAATTGTATAGCACGTGCTAACGCTTTACATAGTAAGTTGGCAGCAAATGATAGTACTAAGGTAGATTTTTGGTTATCACAATCTGAAATATATCGCATTGCAGCAACGGCTTACCCATTGAATAGACAAGGTATTACTGATTTTAAGGCTATAGAGAGCGTTAAACCCTCATTGTACAGCAAATTGCTTACTTATATGGGCTATAGTGGTTATCTAAATCCTTTTACCAATGAAGCCCAAGTAAACGGACTAATGGTGGGCTATAGCACTCCTATTACGGCTTGCCACGAGATAGCGCACCAAATGGGGTATGCTGCTGAACAAGAAGCGAATTATTTGGGCTATTTGGCAGCTGAAAAAGTTCAAAATCCTTATTTTAATTACAGTGCCGAGCTTTTTGCCTTGCGTTACTTTTTGGGTGAGGTAGCTATGGTAGCCCCTCAGCATTACGAAGAACTGAGAGCAAAGGTTCACAAAGGTATTTTCGAAAATTACAAAGAAGTGCGTCTTTTCTGGGAACAATATAAAAATAAAGCTGAACCTGTATTCAAGTCCAGCTATAATGTTTTCTTAAAAGCAAATAAACAGAGTGTGGGTATTAATAGTTATGATTTGGTAGTAGGGCTTCTTATTTCTCACTACACTTCATAAGCCCCTGATTACTGCAAAAATTTATTGAGCTCTTTCATCAATACTTCTGTATCTTGAAATCCTTCTCCTCGCCATATCAAACTTTGTTTATTAAAGATGATAATAGTGGGTATTGTGCTAATTTTTAGTGCTTTACTAAGTTCTTTATTTTTGTCTATATCTACTTTTACTACCTTCACGTGACTCTTAAAAATAGAAACAACTTCACGCAATACCGCATTCATATGCAGTGAGTTTTCAATCCCTTCAGAATAAAAACATAGTAGTACAGGAGTGCTTACATTGATAATATCGCCAAACTTTTCCATTTCTTAAATACTTAATAATCGCACAAATGTACAATTATTTTTTTAAATACCAATATTTTTCAAAAAAATAAAATTAAATACCCTATTTATTACTTTGGTAATTATCAAAAATAACGTATCTTTGCCGCTGTTATGATACGAAAAATTCTTTCTTTTTTTTATTCTACCAAGCTGATGGCAGTTCTTTTTATTGCCTTTGCAGCCGCTATGGCTTGTGGTACTTTCATAGAAAGCAACTACGATACCGATACTGCGCGCATTTGGGTATACAACACTTGGTGGTTTGAGGCGATGATAGTGTTTTTTGTAGTGAATTTTATAGGGAATATACAGCGTTATCGCCTGCTAAAAAAAGAAAATTGGGCAGTGTTTATTTTGCATCTTTCGTGGGTATTTATCATTGTGGGGGCGGGCATTACGCGTTATTTTGGCGATGAAGGTACTATCTCATTACGCGAGGGTGAAACTGCTAACGCCTATCTTTCCAGCCGTACTTATATTACAGTTTTAGTAGATGGTGATTATCAAGGAAAACCGCTCAGAAAACGAAACCAAAAAGAGGTACTTTTCTCTACTTATACTTCCAATCATTACCAATGGCATTCCGATTTTAAAGGAAAACCCTTCCAGGTGGATTATCAGAGTTTTTCTGAACCTACTGAGGGAATGAGCACAGTGGTATTTACTATTACTTCGGGTAACGAACGGCAGCAAGTTACTGTGATGGGGCACAAGGGGCTACAACACCCTCCCACAACTGCAAGCCTCAATGGTTTAGACTTTCACATTAGTTACGGGGCGCGTGAAGTATTGTTGCCCTTTAGCATCAAACTAAATGATTTTATAGCTGATAAATATCCAGGAACTGAAAATAGTTATGCCTCATTTAAAAGTAAAGTATCGATTGATAGTCGTGAAGATAGCTTCAACTACGATATTTATATGAATCATATTCTCAATTACAAAGGCTACCGCTTGTTTCAATCGTCTTTTCACCCCGATGAACAAGGTACCATACTTTCCGTAAATGACGACTTTTGGGGTACGCTGATTACTTATATAGGCTACTCACTGCTATTTATTGGGTTGTTGCTATTTATGTTTGTAGGCAAGTCGCGGTTTAGGAAACTCAGCCAACAACTTAAATCACTACAAAAGCAACGTTTAGCGGGGGCTCTTTTCCTTTTCTTTATAACTACTTCATTGCTAACGGCTCAATCTTATCCTGTAGTAGATAAAACCCACGCTGCTAGATTTGGTGCCTTACTCATTCAAGACGATGGACGCATTAAGCCTATTAATACTTTTTCTTCAGAACTCTTGAGAAAACTCAGCAAGCACGACACTTACCAAGGGCTCAATGCCGACCAAGTGCTGCTCTCTATGCTTCTCAGTCCGCAATTGTGGTATGAGAGCGAACTTGTGTATGTAAAGAAAGCTAATGATAGTCTGCATCGTTTTTTGGGTGTAAAAGAAGGTAGTAAATGGGTAAAACCCAGCGACTTTTTTGATGCACAAGGGCATTATAAACTCGCCCCTTTGCTAAAAGACATTTACAATACCAATACTCCCAATCAGTTTCAGAAAGATTTTAAGGAAGTAGACCAGCGCATCGGCTTGCTAAATCGTGCATTGCAAGGCGACATTTTCAAAGTCTTCCCAGTACCTAACGATACCAATCACAAGTGGATTTCTCACTTAGATTACTTAAGGGATACCCTCCAAATCACCGACCCACTCTACAAAAAGTTTGTAAAGAACGCGCTGCCGGCTTATCTTATCCTGCTGCAACAAGCCACAAAAACAGGTGATTACAGCAAAGCCGATAAAGTATTAGAGAATATTAAACTGCAGCAAGAGCTCTATTCGGCTTCAATACTCCCTTCACCCTACAAAGTAACAACAGAACTATGGTATAACCGCATCAATATTTTCGAATGGCTCTTTCAGGCGTATTTGTATCTTGGCATAGCACTATTTATTGTGCAATTATGGCATATTTTCACCCCTAAACGAGTGTTTAGAATACTTACCCAGCTGACCATTGCCCTGCTCTGGTGCTGTTTTGCCCTTCATACTACGGGGCTTATCCTGCGTTGGTACATATCAGGGCACGCTCCTTTTACCGATGCTTATGAGAGTATGATTTACGTGGGCTGGTCGGCTATAGGCGCAGGACTTTTCTTCTCTCGCCGCTCTCCTCTGTCGGTAGCAGCCACTGCTTTTGTAACCGCTATGATACTGATGATAGCCCATTGGAACTGGATGGATCCCGCTATTGGCACCCTACAGCCTGTGCTCAATAGCTATTGGCTGATGCTGCACGTAGCTGTAATTGTAGCCAGCTATGGTCCTTTTGCCTTAGGAATGCTTTTGGGGGCTATCAATCTTTTGCTGATAATTTTTACTACCAAAAACAACGTACTTACGCTTAAGAAAATTCAGCAAGAGCTTACCATTGTCAACGAACTATCGCTTACTGTAGGTTTGGTGATGCTCACTATTGGCAATTTTATAGGCGGTATGTGGGCAAACGAAAGCTGGGGGCGCTATTGGGGCTGGGATCCTAAAGAAACGTGGGCACTGATTAGCATAATGATTTACGCTTTTGTAATCCACCTGCGCTTAGTACCCAAAATGCGCAGCTTGTGGGCGTTCAATTTTATGAGCGTTGTTGCTTTTGGCAGTATATTGATGACCTATTTCGGCGTAAATTTCTACCTTACAGGTATGCACAGCTATGCTACAGGCGACAAGATTATCACCCCCACTTTTGTATATTACGCAATAGGGGTAGTACTATTGTTGGGAATACTATCTTTTGTGAAAAGTAAAAAAAGTAAAATATGAAATATCTGATAGTTATACTATTAATGCTCTTGTTAGGCTGTGTTGAAAAACAACAAAACACACAGAATGTAGCACTATTTGAAGAAGCTAACAAAAAGGAAATTCTTTTTAAAGGAGATACTATAAAGTGCTATCAAGACGAAAAAAGTACAAAATACTATTTGCGCTATTCAAAACAATCATATTTAATACCCTATTTTTATATGTTTTATGATGATACAATCACAGTCAATGAGATGAATGTTGTAAATAATGCCGATACATTAGAGGTAAATATGTTTCAAGGTAACACTCGTACAGATCAATATAAAATTCTTTTAAAAGAAAAACCCTTTTTAAAGAGCATTCATACTTTTATTCACGATGATGAAACCGATACACTCATAGTCAATAAATATTTACCTGTAGATACCGAAACACAACAAAAAATAAACCTTTTCATCAACCATTAATCATTAATAATTAAATGAACTCCTACATCAACGGAACATCCTGTATCTCAATACAACCTACTTTCTTAACCCATTTCTTTCAGGAAGAACAAAGCATAGCAGCGCTTAAAGTTTCTTCTGAAGAAGTGTATTACGCTCAAGAACCTTCTTATAAAGAGTATATAACCCCCAATGCCAGTAGGCGTATGGCTAAAGGCGTAAAAATGGGCATAGCCACCGCTACCGAAGCTCTCAAAGAAGCTAATATCACCACTCCCGATGCTATTTTGGTAGGTACAGGTATGGGTTGCGTGCAAGATTCCGAAAAATTTCTTACGGCACTCCTTCAGAATAATGAGCAGCATCTCACCCCTACCTCTTTTATACAATCTACGCACAACACAGTTGCAGGGCAAATAGCCCTCAATTTGCAGTGCAAAGGGCTTAATTTTACTTACGTAAACGGAGCCGTATCGTTTGAGTCTGCCTTATTAGATGCCAAAATACAAATGGAACAAGGCACTATCGCTACCGCTTTGGTAGGTGGAGTTGATGAGCACAGCCCCCACACTGTTTTTTTGCATAATTTGGTAGGGCTTAACCAAAAAGGGGAGGGGGCGAGCTTTTTTGTACTTTCATCAGTACCAACCTCTTCTACTTATGCTCAGCTTGTTGATATAACCCTGCGTAATGAACTCACCCCCGATGAGTTTTCCCCATTTCTCACCAATTTCCTAAACCGAAACAACCTTACCCTTGATGATATAACCCTCATTTTTACAGGCGAAGACCAACAACGCAATATTGCTACTCCCACCATACATTACAAGCCTCTTTGTGCCGAGTATTACACCGCCTCTGCCTTTGGTTTATGTTACGCCAGCCACTATATAAAACACACCCAAGCAAAATATGTATTGCTTATCAATTCCTATCGCAATAAGGACTTTAGTTTGGTATTATTAGCTTCGTTGTAATAGAAAATTTATAGCATTGCAATTGCAAATGAATAAAAACATATGAAATTAAGCAAACATTTTTATATTACTATACTCTTTTTACTCGCCATAGCCACTTGTACCCTATGGCAGCAGCCTTTTTATACCTATATAACGCTAACACTCATATATTTAGGCATCACTTCGTGGGGCGTTTTTGATGTGAGGTTGTCGTATTTTGTAAAAACTCAGTATTTTTTAAAACAACGACCCACCAAAACAATAGTTCTTACTTTTGATGACGGACCTTCTGAACTTACCCCGCAATTCTTAGACTTATTACAACGTTATGACGCCAAAGCTATCTTTTTCTGTATAGGTGAGCAAGTACAAAAATACCCTGAAATCATCAATCGTATGCAGGCTGAAGGGCACCTCATAGGCAACCACACCTTTAGTCACCAACCCAAAAACCTATTCAGTACCCAAAAGCTCATAAACGAAATTAACCGCACCGATGAAGCCTTAGCACAATTAGGCATACACACCCACCTATTCCGTCCGCCCTATGGCATTACCAATCCCAAATTAGCTAAAGCCATACGCACTACGGGCAAAAAAACTATAGGTTGGGATATACGCTCCTTGGATACAATTATCAAAGATGAAGACCAACTTTTTAATAGAATTGTACGCAAACTCACTCACGGCAATATAATCCTGCTACACGATAAGCACTTACATACTCTTCGCGTTCTGGAACGCTTATTGCAATACCTCAAAGAAAATAACTATACAATTACAAACCATATAGAATGAAAAAACTGTTGATACTTTTTAGCCTCTGTGGCTGTTATTTAGCGCAAGCACAAACTCTTACGCCAGCACAAGTGCAAACCTTCAAAGCCCAAGTACAAGCCAAAAATCAATCTATACAAACAATGCAAACCGACTTTTTGCAAAGAAAACACTCCGATTTTATGACCAAGGATATTGAGAGCTTTGGCAAAATGGCTTTTGCTAAGCCCGCTAAACTCAATTGGCAATACACCAAGCCCTATCAGTACCGAATTATCTTCCATAACAACCATATCACTATAAACGATGCAGGAAAAGTATCACAAATAAACGCTGATAATAAAGCCTTTAAGAAGATAAACAACCTTATAATAGGCACTATCACAGGCGATATGTTCAACGATAAAGCTTTTACTATCAGCTACACCAAAACAGACAAAAGTACCCTTGTAAAGCTCCTGCCCACCGATAAGAAGTTACTAAAGTATATAGGCGAAATAGAACTCTATTTTGGAGCTGATTACATAGTAGAACGAGTGAAACTCATACAACCCTCAAAAGATTATACCGAAATATTGTTTAGCAATAAAAAGCTGAACACCAATATTGATGAAACAAATTTTACAATGTAGTTTGTTTACTAAAATAAAGTTTAAATCCTTATTAAACCTATGCTAAAAGATTTTTATACCCTCAGCAGTTTGGAGCAGCAAGATGCTGAAAATTACCTTTGCACGATTACCCTCAACCCTCAACATCCTATTTTTGAAGGGCATTTTCCTAATAACTCTATTACACCAGGAGTGTGTATGATGCAAATAATTAAGAATATTACTGAAGAAATTACAGGCAAAGAACTCTTCTTAGAAAAAACTACCAATGTAAAGTTTATGGCTCTTATCAATCCACAGGAACACCCCTCTTTGCAACTCACACTCACTATACAGCAGAGTAACAATGAAATACAAGTAAAAAACACTACCTCCTTTGGAGAAACTGTAGCCCTGAAACTTACTAATAAATACAAAATTGTAAGCTAAACTACTAATGATAAAAAAAATAAAATAAAAGTTTCGCTATATCAAATAAAAAATGTACTTTTGCAGGCATTTTTTTAAGAAAAACAATTCAAAAAAATATAAACTAAAAACAACATTTTATAGTGGAAAAAGAGAAAAAGAACTTTGTAGAAAAGAGTTATGAAAAGTTGAAAAACGCTGTTCAGGAAATAGCCAATGATGAAGAACTCAAAGATATATACACACTTTCATTGTGTTATACCTGCGAAGATGACGATTTGCGTTTTCCAAAAGTTACACTTAGTTACAACACCCTGAACAACGTAAAGGAGGAAATCTACAATGCGCCCTCTAAAGAAGAAGCTAAATGGCACTATGATTATTGGCTACAAAACGATTTAGAAACTATTGGAGGTAAAAAAGACAAGCTATTAGCCAAATGGTTCGCCAAAACACCCTATTTCTATACAGACGAAGAAAATGAACGAGCTATAGAACACGATGACGAATTATATGAAAAGCTCCTTAAAAAAGGTGATAAGTTTGACAAAGAATTTATCAAAGAAGTAATAGCCCTTGCAAAACAACTCTTTGATGAAGGCATTATTGAAAAAGTATTTGGTAAGAACATACCCATCATTATTCATCACCACGATTTTGAAGAAACCCCTGTTCTATGGACGAAAAAAGCTAACCCTACCAAAATTATCAAAGAGTTTTTGGAATATATGGACGGCGATGAGTAATCATTGTTACAATATAATAAAAAAGCCATCAGTTATTTTACTGACGGCTTTTTTTGTATAAAGCTATAAAAACTTCTATTCTACTACTCTTATAGGAGTTTGATTATCAAGGTTTATTTGTCCGCTTACAACAACTTCATCTCCAGCATTTAAGCCCGATAATATTTCTACTTTATCACCAAAGTTGCGACCACTTTGTACTGTAATCATTTCGGCTTTTAAATCATCTTCGCCTGTTTTTACTACCTTGAAAATCTTATTTTGGCTTACACTACCCACAAAAGCAGCGTGTGGCACTACCAATATATTGGAAGCTGTACTCTCGTTGCCAAAGGCTGCTGTAGCATACATTCCAGCTCTTAGCTTTTTATCCTTATTGGCTACTAATACCTCTACGGGGAATTTTAAAGCATTGTTAGCTTTAGGAGCAATAAAAATTACTTTACCCTCTATAGTTTCGGGTGAGGCACTTGGGCGCACTTTAATAGTTTCACCTACTTTTAATCTGCCTACTTGTTGCTCATCAACAGTTATTTTTAGCTTCAAGAAATCTATATTTACTACATTGAATAGTGGTTGCCCTAGATTTACCAATGTACCCTCTTCTACATTCTTGCTACTAACAATACCACTAATTTTGCTACGTACTTCGGTATTGCCTGATTGTATAGAAGCCGAATTGTAGTTGGCTTGTGCATTCTTCAGTTGCAAACGGGCTTGTTCCAATTGTTGAGCGGTTACCCCTCCTGTATTAAAAGCACTTTCAAAACGTTTAAGGTCTGATTGGGCTGTTTGTAGGGCAGCTTTAGCATTTTCAAGTTGCACATTGGTTCTGTCGCTTTTTGTTTGTGCTAATATTTGTCCGGCACTCACATAATCGCCTTCTTTTACTAATATTTTCACTACTTGTCCGCCCATTTCAGAAGATACCTCTAAGTCTTGTTCGGCTACGAAAGTACCATTAGCGGTAAATAAGTCGCTTATTTTTTCTTCAGTAACTTTGGCTATACGTACAGCTACTTTAGCATCTTTTTGGGCAACGATAGCCACTTCTTGTTCATTTTTTTGTTTATTAGAGTACAATTTGTATCCCATTAAGCCTAAACAGGCTATAATAATAATTACAGTGATAACTTTTTTCATTTGTTATAAGATTATATTTTATGATAAGTTGTAACTAAAGTGTTTTTCTGATAACAACTTTATTTTCGGGGTGCAAAGATACTACAAAAAACTTAATAAACAAAAAAAGTTTCCTATATTTTTAATCCAAAAAATATAGGAGTAGGAGTAGGGTATTGCTAAAATACTGATAGTTAATTTTTTACTTAAATTGTATCGATACTCTGTCGTGTAAGTAGATTCCTAAAAGTGAAGCAGCACCTCCTACGGTATCACAATTACTTCTATAAATGCTGATTTGTAAATAACCGAGTTCGTTGAACAAGAGCATACTTTCGCCGTCTTTTTCTGAGCGTTCTTCTATGGAGTATTTGCGAACTATTTCGCTGTAGTATTTGTAAATTTTATCAAAGGGGTACATTTTGAAGATTACTTCAAAGGAGCGTCCTTGTCGTACTTCTTCAAAGAGTTCTTGTGTAATGTTACTCACGGCGTTGCCATAATGGTCTATATACATTATAGCACCATAAATATAAGTATTATCGGCGTTTACTTCTGGTTTTAAGTAGGTAGCTCTTATGTATTGTTCGGTTTTAGTGCCAATTTTGGCAAGTGGAACGTTGTTGTAAATTTGCTGTACGATACTTGGAAAGACGAACAAGGTGGGGAATAGTTCTGAAGGATATTGATGTTTGAACTCATATAGTTCCATATTTTCCTTATTATCGGTTATTAGATTGAAGATACCACTATCGGCACCTATAAAATAATGTCCGTTATAGTACATAATAAGGTGTTTTTTTTGTGAGGTGCGTTCATCATCCACACCTATTACGTGAATACTACCTTTGGGGAAGTGAATATAGGCATTTTTTAGTATATAAGCTGTTTGGAAGATGTCGAAGGGTGAAATTTGATGCGAAATATCTACAATAGTAGCCGTGGGGCACTCTCTGTAAAGTGCTCCTTTTACTGCTGCAACTGAATAATCTCGCAGCCCATAATCGGTAGTTAAGGTGATAATCTGCATAAAACTATGATTTGGGGCAAAAATAGTAAATAATGTTTAAATATCAATGATTGATGATTAATTTTTGGTGCGCCAATTTTATCCTTTGCTGAAGGAGTGAGTGTGCGTATTGGTGGTGGAGTTGTTGAAAACTGTGTTAATATTTAAATTTTGTAAATCAAAATAAAAGCCGTTATTTTGCACCCTTGAAAAAGTAAAATTATGAATGAAGATAAAAATATATGGTGGCTCAACGAAGAGTCTGAGCAGATACTCAATCGGGGGTATTTATTAAAGGGTGAAAGTGTTGAGGGAGCGATAGATAGGATTACGCACGCTGCAGCTCGTAGGTTGTACAAGCCTGAATTACAGCCTGCTTTTAAAGAGATGATTACCAAGGGGTGGATTAGCTTCTCTTCGCCTATATGGGCTAATATGGGTACCGAGCGCGGTTTGCCTATTTCTTGTTTCAACGTCCACGTGCCCGATAGTATTGAAGGTATTACTCACAAATTGGGCGAGGTAATTATGCAGACTAAAATAGGCGGGGGTACTTCTGGCTATTTTGGCGAATTGCGCAGTCGCGGTTCGGCAGTTACTGATAATGGAAAATCAAGCGGTGCGGTGAGTTTTATGAAACTGTTTGATTCGGCTATGGATGTGGTATCGCAAGGAGGGGTAAGGCGTGGTGCTTTTGCGGCTTATCTTGATATAGACCACCCCGATGCTGAAGAATTTCTACAGATTAAAGATGTAGAGTTCCCCATACAAAACCTCTTCTTCGGCTTATGTGTGCCCGATTATTGGATGCAAGAAATGATTGATGGCGATATGGAAAAACGCCGTTTGTGGGCGCGCGTTCTTGAATCACGCCAGCAAAAGGGGCTTCCTTACATTCTGTTTACAGATAATGTAAACCGTCCTCGCCCACAGGTGTACAAAGATAATGATATGATTATTCGCTCTAGTAACTTGTGCAGTGAGATTATGTTGCCTTCATCAGAAGAAGAATCTTTTATATGTTGTTTATCTTCAATGAACTTAGAGCTTTTTGATGAATGGAAGGATACTAAAGCAGTGAAGCTTGCCGTTTTCTTTTTAGATGCCGTCTTATCGGAGTTTATTGAAAAAACTAAGGGTAACTATTACTTACAATCGGCACGCCGCTTTGCAATGCGTCATCGTGCAGTAGGTTTGGGAGTATTGGGATATCATTCGTATTTACAACGCAATATGATACCTTTTGAGAGCTTTGAAGCTACCCAGTTCAACGCTCGTGCCTTCAAGCATATACGTGAAGAGGCTGATAAAGCAACCAGAGAGTTAGCGCATATTTATGGTGAGCCTGAATTGCTAAAAGGCTACGGCAGGCGCAATACTACTACTATGGCAATTGCACCTACAACATCAAGTTCGGCTATTTTAGGACAAGTATCACCAGGTATCGAGCCTTATTCAAGCAATTATTACAAAGTAGGGCTTTCTAAGGGTAACTTTATGCGCAAAAACAAGTATCTTACCCAATTATTGGAGGAAAAAGGATTGAATAATGAAGATATATGGCGTTCTATACGCTTGAATAATGGCTCTGTACAGCATTTGCAAGAGCTATCGCAGTTAGAAAAGAACGTGTTTAAGACCTTTAAAGAAATTTCGCCTATGGAAATTGTATCGCAGGCAGCACAGCGCCAAGCGTATATAGACCAAGGGCAGAGTTTGAATTTGAATATCCCTTCAGTAATGCCTATCAAAGATGTGAATAAAGTAATGATTGAAGCTTGGAAGCTGGGGGTAAAATCGTTGTATTACCAACGAAGCCAGTCGGTGGCTAAAGAAATGATAATGAACTTTGTAAATTGCAGCAGCTGCGAAGCTTAGTATTATTTACTACGTTCTTTATAAAATACAAAAGAGGCTGTCCCGTTTTTGAGACAGCCTCTTTTGTGTTTATGGTAATCTTTCGTACAGACAGCAGTTGTGTAGCTTGTTGTACACAGCATCATCAGCACGTTCTTTGCCAGCATCGTGTCCTACTTTGGCAATGGCTTTTTGCACATCGCTTTCGCTGCATTTGCGTTCGTCTATGATAAGGGTGATATTACCACTATTGATGTTCCAATTAGCACTTTTCACTCCTTTCACACTGTAAGCCGCTTTTTCTATACGAGCCTTACACTGTTCGCAATTGCCTCCTACAGCAAATTCTACTTTTTTGTTTTTGTTGGGCGTAGTTTGTGCCCCTGCGGTGCCAAGCCCTATTAGGCTTAAAGCTATCCATAAAAATGTTTTAATGTTCATTGTTTACTATTTTTTATTTTGTTGTTATAGTTCTATTTCTTTTTATTTATCTGCTATTAGTTTGAAACGTAGTCCAGCGTAATACATAGCCCCAAAAGCAGGCGCGTACTGCATCGTACTATCAAAGTAAGCACCAAAAGGAGCATTAGCAGCTACTATACCATTTTTCTGTTTGTAATTAGTGAGGTTTTCACCACCTACATATACTTCAAAGCGTTTAGAAAACACTTTTGTAACTTGTGCATTGAGCGTAGCAAAAGCAGGCGCATACGCTTCCATTTGGTAGGGCAGAGGGTTAGCACTTGTATCAGGAAGGCGTTGTTCGCCTAGCCAGTTGAAGGTAACATCAAATTTCCATTGAGAGTGGTTATTTTCGTGGTTATCTTCTGTTTCGTATGCTACATTGGCAAACCAACGTTGTTTGGGGGTAAGTGTTTTTTCCATTAGCCCTTTGGTGAAAGTAGTTTCCACATCGTAATATTTATAAGCTGCTTTCACGTCTAAACCTTTGGCAGGACTGATACTGAAGTCAGCTTGTAGTGAATTGGCAAAACTTTTACCATTTAGGTTATAGAAAAGCACCTGTTGCGCCGAGTGATCTACATCGGCAACTACCTGATTGCTAAAGTCAGTGCGATAAAAATCTACAGATACTTCTGCGTTTTTGCCCAATACCTTAAAGGTTTGCAAGAAACTCGCTCCGTAGTTCCACGCTATTTCGGGGTTGAAGCCGTACAACTTACCACCATCACCCCTTAGTATAAATTGGCGATTAGAAGCCAAGAACTGCTGATTTTCGGCAATCACATTGGCAGCACGTTTTCCTCTACCTGCCGAAAGCCTAAAAGTAGCATTTTTCCAAGGGTTATAGCGCAAGTGCAAGCGTGGTGTAATAAAATAGCCCAAGTGGTTGTGACTATCGGCACGCAAGCCAGCCACCACGCTGAAGTTGCTTTGATTGTCATAAGTATATTCAAAGAAAGCCCCCATTTGTCTATCTACACGCGAAAAATCGTTATAAGCATAAGGCAGTGCTAATTCTTCGTCATAATCGTCATAACTTCCGTTTAAGCCTGTAGCAAATTTGTGTTTTGCATTTCCTATGATAGAGTTATAAATAAAGTTACCATACCAACTTTTTTGGTGAATATCGTATTGGTTTAATCCAAAATACGAGTTTTGTTTGTGCGACAAAAACGAATTTTGGAAACCGAAACTCTTATAAGGCATTTCGGGGAACACATAGCCTATTTTGTTGGTAGCACCCCATCGTTCCGAATTTACTTCGCTACCCCACGCATTGTGAGTAAGTTTATCCGTAAGCCTATCAAAGCGCATTTCACCCGCTTGGCGGTCGTCTTTCATATAGTTTAGGTTCAAAAAGCCTACCCAACCTTTTTCGTGATTGGTATACTGCCAGCGATTTAACAAGTTGATTTGGTTTCCTAATGGACTATCAATAAAGCCATCGTTGTTGTGGTCAGATTTTTCTTGACGCACATTGCCGTGAGCCAAGAGCGTTGTTGCCCACTTGTCCGACAGACGCTTATTGGTATGGGCGTTGATTTCATATCTTTTATCGCCCGAAGCATACAAGTTTAAAAAGAAAGGCGAGGTATTCATCGGTTTTTCTATCTCGTAGTTTATTTGCCCCGATATACTTTCATACCCATTGATTACGCTACCCGCACCCTTTGTAATTTGAATACTCTCTATCCACGTACCTGGTACGAACGATAAACCATAAGCCTGCGAAGCCCCTCGCATTGCAGGAATGTTCTCTTCTGCCATTAGTATATACGGACTTGTAAGTCCCAACATTTTTATTTGTTTGTTACCCGTAACAGCATCAGAGAAGTTCACATCTATTGATGGATTGGTAGAAAAGCTTTCCGACAAGTTGCAGCACGCCGCTTTTAGCAGTTCCCCGCTGCTCATTGTTTGTATGTTAGCCACCTGAAATTGAGATTTCATCACTTTAGCACGTTTTTGGGTTACGACTACTTCGTCTAAATCGGCTTCAGGAGCTAATTGTATGTGTAATGGAGCTTGTCCTGTTACTTTTATTTTTTTAATTTGGTAGCCTACGTATTTTACTACCAAAGTATGTGAATCGGGGGTATTTTTAAGGGTAAAGTTGCCTTGTTCATCGGTAGAAACACCAATTTCGGTATTTTCCCAATATACCTCAGCACCTATTAGCGGTTGGTGAGCTTCATCTACAACCATTCCTTTGCTAAATGTTTGAGCAAAGAGTGATAAGGGCAACAATAGCCCTATGATAAATATATATGATTTGTACATTTTTATTTTCTTTAAGTGTTTTATTTTTTTTACTTCTTTTGATACAGCGTCATCTCGCCCCTTCTTTAAGCGAACCTTCAGCGAAGGTTGAGCGAAGGATGAGCGAAGGAAAGTCGGCGAGCTGGCGCAGCCGAGTATGTGAAGCCTGTGCGGCTCGAACCGAACTGGCGCAGCCTTCCTACACCTTATCCAAAAAAAGTATCAAGCATAAAACACCCGCTGACAGTAAAGCGCATATAGCGGAAGACCTCCTGAACCATAGTAAATAGGCGTAACAGACTCTTTTGCTGCTGCAGGAACAATGTCAGCGTTTAATAAAACAAATGATTCACCCGATAGCACAAATATAGGAAGATGCAAGCTAAACAGCTTTACAACATCAACGCTATCAGAAGTTGAAGAAGTTACAGAAGATTTTTTGCAACAACCCTCATCGTCATTGCTCATATCATCTTCAGCCTCTTCATCATCACCACAACAACTATCCATATCGGTACAACCCTCTTCTATGTCAGTTTCACTGTATTGCAGAGTTACCGAAGTAAGTTTGTTATGGCAGTAATGAAAAGATATTGCCCATCCTGAGTTTGAGAACAAGATGAGTAGTGAAAGAATAATATGTATAAAAATCTTTTTCATTATGATTATCAGGGTACAAAAATAATACCATAAATAGTGTTATTTCGCTTTTTAACAAAAAATTAACGTTCGTTGCCTACTATATCATTATTTTTTATTACCTTTGCGGCGTAATTTCTTAGAAGTGAAAAAAGCAGAGAAAATAAAGTTTATCATCAATACCCTTGAGGAACTTTACCCTCAGATAGAAATCCCACTGCATCACAAAGATCCTTACACTTTGCTGATTGCGGTATTGCTATCGGCACAAACTACCGATGCACGCGTAAATACCATTACCCCAATACTTTTTGCCAAAGCCGATAATCCTTATGATATGGTACTGCTATCGGTAGATGAAATACGTGAGATTATCAAGCCATTGGGCTTATCGCCGATGAAATCAAAAGGCATACACGGCTTATCACAAATACTTATTGACAAACATAACGGCGAAGTGCCACAAACATTTGAAGAGCTTGAAGCGCTACCATCTGTAGGACATAAAACAGCTAGTGTAGTACTATCACAAGCCTTTGGTATTCCTACTTTTCCTGTAGATACCCATATACACCGCCTGATGCATCGCTGGGGGCTCTCCGATGGCTCTTCCGTTACTCAAACCGAAAAAGATGCCAAGCGTCTTTTCCCCAAAGACAAATGGAATAAACTCCACATACAAATTATATTATACGGGCGAGAGTATAGCCCTGCAAGAGGCTGGAGCTTAGAAAAAGATATTATAACCAATACCATTATACAATCAAAGAAAAAATGAATTTACAACAACGCGATGCCCAACACCTATGGCATCCTTACACCCAACACCAAACTGCTGCTAAACCTCTGGCTATTGTAAAAGGAAAAGATGCGCTTCTTTGGGACGAAAACGGCAACGAATATATTGATGCTATCGCCAGCTGGTGGGTAAACCCCTACGGGCATAGCAACCAACAATTGGCACAAGCTGCCTACAAACAACTCACTCATTTAGAGCACGTACTCTTTGGCGGATTTACACACGAACCTGCTGTACTTCTTGCCGAAAAACTTATCAGTATTCTGCCTGATAATCAGCAAAAAGTATTCTTTTCCGACAATGGCTCTACCGCTGTAGAAATTGCTATTAAAATGGCATTGCAATACTTTTTTAACAAAGGCGAAAAACGATTTACGGTAGTAGCTTTTGAGAATGCTTTTCACGGTGATACTTTTGCAGCAATGGCAGCCTCAGGTATTTCATTTTTTACAGAAGCCTTCAAAAATCACTTGCTGAAGGTAGTGCGTATTCCACTGCCCGAAAAAGGAAGCGATGCAGCTGCCCAAAAACTACAACAAGTGATTGACGAGCATCAGCCTGCCGCTTTTATTTTTGAGGCTTTGGTGCAAGGTGCTTCGGGTATGCAAATCTATGAGCCAGCAGCCCTCGATAAGTTGATACAAATAGCACAAGCCAATAACGTTATTACCATTGCCGATGAAGTAATGACAGGCTTCGGGCGCACAGGGCGTACCTTTGCCTCCGATTATTTAGAGCACAAACCTGATATTATTTGTCTCTCCAAAGCACTCACTGGTGGCACCATACCCCTTGCGGTTACTACAGCTACTCAAAAAATATTTGATGGGTTTTATAGTGATGATGTAAATAAAGCCCTTTTTCACGGACATACTTTCACTGCAAACCCAACGGGTTGTGCTATAGCCCTTGAGGCGATAAAAATACTGCAATCAGATGAGATGCAAGCAAACTTAAAGCGTGTAGCGCAACGCCATCACGAGTTTTTGCAACGCATTGCCCAATATCCACAAGTGCTCAATCCGCGCACCTTGGGGGTAATTTTAGCTTTTGAACTCAAAACAGCCGAAAATACCGATTATTACGGTTCTTTCCGCGATAAACTCTATAACTTTTTCATCTCTAAAGGCGTTATTCTGCGCCCTGTAGGCAACAGCATCTATATATTGCCGTCTTACATCATTACGGATGCTCAACTTAGCAAAGTATATGAGGTGATAGAAGAAGCTATTCATAAATTTTCGTAATTCGTAACTTAAAACAACAACAATGATAAACACGATTATTAAATACTTACTGCTCATAGGTGTATTGTTTGTGATGCAAAGCTGTAAAAATGACCCTTCATCACACCCCAATTCGTCTTTGCGAGAAACAGGCGAAGAAGTGTATAAAGAAGCACTAACTATTGCTGTAGATACTACTGCAGCTGCATTTGCACAGCTGGTAGTGTTGGATAATAATTACAAAAAAGGTGTACAGTCACACACACTTAGTTATTACATACAAAACGGAATGAAAACGCGCTGGTTGTACCAAGATATGCCTTCGCGTCTTTTTGCTGAATACCTTGCCGTATTGGATAGCATAGATAGCGATGGGCTTAATCCCGAAACCTATAGGCGTACAGCACTTAAAAATACAGTGGATAGTCTCTATGCCCATCAGGTGCCCGATGAGGTAAAGGCAGAATGCGATAAAGAAATTACAGCATCTTTTTTCTTGCTATTAGAGCACCTCACCAAAGGGCGTTTTGCTAAGAAGTTTTACGGAGAGCACTCGTGGTTTAGACCTAAAAACACGCTAAGCCCTTCGGACTTATTGTTGCAGATAGACGATAAAGAACCTTTGAGCGGTCTGATAACGAGTTTATTACCCACCTCTAAACAATACCAAAAGATGCGGGTAAAATACGCAGCACTTAAAAAGCTCACTGCCGACTCACTTTCGGTGCTAACGATTGACAATCCTAAAAACTTTGCGGTGGGCTATACAGCCACTGTAGTAACACAGCTGCGCAATATACTGAAACAAAAAGGCTTTGATAGTTCTATTACAGATACTCCTGAAACCGTAGATAGTACCCTAATAGCTGCGGTACAACGTTTTCAACAAAGTAAAGGGCTTACCCCCGATGGCGTTTTGGGTAAGCAAACGCTCTATTTTATCAATATGAACCCCACCAAAGAGCGCGACTTGCTACAGCTAAATATGGAACGTATGCGCGTGTTTAACAACAATTTGGGCGATAATTACGCTATAGTGAATATCCCAGATTTTAAACTTGCTCTTTACCAAAAAGATTCAGTACTTTTTGAAACTAAAGTAGTGGTAGGAAAATCAGCTACTTCTACACCTATTTTTACCGATACGATACAATACGTAGAATTTCGCCCTACGTGGTCGGTACCGCAAAGTATTATCAAAAAAGAGATGATACCCCAAATAGTATCACAAGCCAACCCAGAAAAGTATAAAAATAGAGGCTATACGATGTACGAAAACGGTAAAAAAATAGACCCTACTCAGGTGGATTGGAACGACCCTGCAGTGCACAAACGCGGTTTCTTTTTTGTAGAAGCACCATCGGCGAATAATTCATTGGGATTGGTGAAATTTATTCTTACCAATAATATGAGCATCTACTTGCACGATACTCCTTCTAAATATTTTTTTGACAGAGAAGTACGCGCCCTTAGTCACGGTTGTGTACGGGTGCAAAATCCATCACAGCTTGCTTATCAGCTACTTAAAAATGAAGATGCTGAGAACCCTTGGACAGAAGAGCGTGTAAATGAAGCAATGCACGGCAAGCGCAACCAATATCGCGTTCCTCTAAAAACAAAGTTTAAAATCAATATTATTTACAATACTTCTTGGATAGACGAACAAGGGCAACAAATCATCAAAAACGACATTTACAACATAGATGACGAGCAACTGAAGGAAATAAAACAGTTTGATTCTTAACTAATATCTGCAATAATTCAAAAAATCATTATTCAAAAATAGAAAATATTTTGTATATTTGTCGCCTGAAACTTAAGAGATATAGAAAATTATACAAACTGTGGAATTTATAAAGAATTATTACATAAAGAATAAAATTCGCAAGAACTTTAAACTTTTGGCTAAATATAACAACAAGCTGAATAACGAACTTGTGAAAGTGGGCTGTATTATTGATATGGATGTGGTGAAAGATATAAAACCACTGCTAAGCCTTATAAAATATTACAATATTCGTCCTGAAAATCAAATTATATTGGGTTATAAACGCACTTCGGAAGAAACACACAACGATGGCACCCCTATTTTGATTGATAAAGAAATCAATTGGCAGGGAAAGGTACGCAATTATCACGCCGATCGTCTTGCAGAACAAGAATTTGACTTGCTTATTAACTATTTTAGTGAGCCTAAACTGCCTTTATTACTGCTTTCATCGTCTATAAAAGCTAAATTGCGCATTGGTTTTCAAGGAATAGACCTACAATACAACGATATAGTGATAGGCTGCTCGCCTGCGCAGGGAGAGTTGTTTGCTTCGGAAGTAAAAAAAGTTTTGAGTACAATCATTCGTAAATAAAATAAATTATGGAACTTAAAGGAACAGGGGTAGCACTGATTACCCCCTTTACAGCTGATAACCAAGTGGACATACCTGCCTTGGAAAGGATTGTAGAGTACGTAATTGCTGGTGGAGTGGAATTTATTGTTGCTTTGGGTACTACCAGCGAAGCACCCACCCTCACCAAAGAGGAAAAACAATTGGTATGTAATACTATTGTGAGGGTTAATAACAAACGCGTACCCTTGGTAATAGGGATAGGCGGTAACAACACCCAAAATGTGATAGACGAGATAAAACATACTCAATTAGATGACTTTGTAGCAATTTTATCGGTAACGCCTTATTACAACAAGCCTTCACAAGCTGGTATGTATGCCCATTTTGCAGCCATAGCACAGGCAAGTCCGTTACCTATTATACTTTACAATGTACCAGGCAGAACGGGGGTATCAATGACAGCGGAAACGATTGTGTCTTTGGCTACTAATTTTAGTAATATTACCGCTGTGAAAGAGGCTTCGGGCAACTTGGTATTTGATATGCAATTGTTAAAACAGCTGCCTGCAGGCTTTACATTCCTATCGGGCGATGACGGCACTACCTTACCTTCAGTGTATATGGGGGGTAAAGGCGCTATTTCGGTAATAGGCATTGCCTATCCTGCTGAATTTTCGCAAATGGTGCGTTTGGGATTGGAAGGCAAAGTAGCTGAAGCCAACCAATTGCACTACGGTTTGTTACCCAAAATAGGGTTGGCGTTTAAAGAAGGGAATCCTATAGGTATCAAGGCTATATTAGCAGCCAAAGGGCTTTGTGAGCCTTATGTGCGATTGCCTTTGGTAGAGGCTTCGGCAGAACTGAAAAAAGAGGTAGCTGCCAATGTGCAGTTTTAAATGAAAATACCGATAGACTAAAATTAAGAACAACAATTTATGAAAAAATTAAAACTATTCCTTTACTTTATTGTCTTAATAGTATTGAGTGCTTGTGCAACTTCTATGAGCCAAGTACTGACACTCATTAAGGCAATAAATATACCTATAGACGAGAATAGCCCTCAAGAGGCTACAATTGAGAATTTTATAGCACCCTATAGGCAGCACGTGGATAACGAAATGAATAAAGTATTGGCACAAAATGCTCAGGATTTGGTGAAAGACCGCAATAATCCGCCACTAAATATGCCTATTAGCAATTTTTTTGCTGATGCAATATATGAAACTATTGCTCCTTATTACAAAAAGCGCACAGGGCAAACTATAGATTTTGTACTGCTTAACTTTGGAGGTATTCGTTCCGATTTGCCTAAAGGCGATATTACAATGGGGTCGGCATATAACCTGATGCCCTTTGAAAATGAAATGGTAGTGCTCACAATGAGCGGCGAGAAGGTACAAGAACTTGCCGACTACCTTATTAAACACCGCTTGCCGCACCCGCTATCCAAGCAAGTGCAATTGCAAATTACCCACGATGGCAAGATAACCCACTTCACCATACACGGCAAGCCCTTTAATCCTAAAGCAACTTACCTTGTAGCTACTTCCGATTATTTAATGTATGGCGGCGATGCGATGTACTTCTTCAGTAATCCGCTAAAAACAGATATGTTGGACTATAAAGTACGCAATGTACTCATAGACTATTTTACTAAAATAGATACCCTACACGCTAAACAGGATAACCGCTTTGAATATAAACCTTAATTTTACGATGAAAAGAAGAACTTTTATAAAAAATATAGGAGCTACCTCGTTGTTATTAGGAGCAGGCGCTTGGAGTACGCTCTCAATGAAAGCTAACTCAACCCTAAAACAGATTACTATACTGCATACCAATGACACCCATAGCCATATAGACCCACTGCCAGCTAACGACCCTTTGCGCCCTAATAAAGGAGGAGCTGCACGCCGTGCTGCGCTTATCAACCAAATACGTACCGAGAATCCAAATACACTGCTCTTTGATGCAGGCGATATTTTTCAAGGTACTCCTTACTTTAACTTCTACGGGGGTGAATTAGAGTTTAAAATAATGTCGATGCTCAAATATGATGCAGCTACCTTTGGTAATCACGATTTTGATAATGGGGTAGAAGGGTTGGTAGCCCAGCTTCCTCACGCCACCTTTGAGTTTATCAACGCCAACTACGATGTGAGCAATACAGCCCTTGCAGGACACGTAAAACCCTATAAAATATACAATGTAGCAGGGATAAAAATAGGAGTGTATGGCTTAGGGGTGGAGCTGGAAGGTTTGGTAAATAAACGACAATACGGAGAAACGGTATACCTCAACCCTATAGAAATAGCCCAAGATATGGAACACAAGCTTCACAACGAAGAACAATGTGATTTAATAATTTGCTTGTCGCACCTTGGCTATGACTACCTCGATAACCCTCTTAAAGTATCAGACCTGAAAGTAGCTGCCCAAACTTCTCATACCGACCTTATCATTGGAGGGCATACACATACCTTTTTAGATAAACCAACCTTAGTAACCAACAAGAGCGGTAAGACTACTTTAGTGAACCAAGTGGGCTGCTATGGCATCAATTTAGGTCGTATAGACTTCTTTTTTGAAGATATAAGTAATACAAAGACGCAATCGGTTAGTATTGAAGTATAAGTAGTTATAAAAAAGATTGAAAAAAAGTTGTTGTTTTTTTTGCATATTAAAAAAACTTGTGTACCTTTGCACCCGAATTGAAAAAGCAACTTGCCTGAGTGGCGGAATTGGTAGACGCGCACGACTCAAACTCGTGTTCTTCGGAGTGAGGGTTCGATTCCCTCCTCAGGTACTATAAAAGCTGTCCTTTTTAGGGCAGCTTTTTTATTATATATAAAATAATTTATAATGCACTTTTTATCAGAAGATTTAGAAAACTACGCCACTACCCATACCACTGATGAGCCTGCACTATTACAAGAGCTCACACGCCGCACTCACTTAAACGTATTGCAACCACGTATGCTTAGTGGGCATTTGCAAGGGCGATTTCTGAGTCTTCTTTCCAAGATGCTACGCCCTACAACTATCTTAGAAATTGGTACTTATACAGGTTATGCTACCCTATGCCTTGCAGAAGGACTATCTCCTGAAGGCAAGTTGCATACTATTGACATAAAAGAAGAACTTACTGACCTGCAACGTGAGTTTTTTGACCGTAGCGGTTATGGACACCAAATTGTACAACATCTTGGCAAGGCTGCCGATATTATTCCTACCCTTAATACCTTTTTTGACCTTGTATTTATAGATGCAGATAAACAAAATTACGCCCTTTATTTTGATTTAGTTATCTCCCGAATGAATAAAGGTGGTATTATTCTTTCTGATAATGTTCTCTGGAGCGGCAAGGTAGTAGAAGAAGTAAAGCCTAACGACAAGCATACCCTTGCACTAATGGCATATAACCAAAAACTAAAAAACGACCCCCGTGTAGAGACCGTTTTACTCCCCATACGCGATGGAATTACTGTTTCCAGAGTGATTTAGAACTACTTGAGAATATACACTCCGTCTTCAATCTTCAATAAGCTGTAATTTACGTTGTTATTCTGGTAAACATAAAAATTGCTAAAATTCTCTACCGACTCGTCCTTGTTCCAATAAAATGTAGTAGGTTCTACCTTCATCTGCTCCTCATCGTTATACCACCACGAACTTTTTAGCTGAAAAGTAGCTATATCCAGATATATATAATCGTCATAACTTAGATAACGAGGGCGGATAAGGCGTCGCTTCAGTGTACTTCTTTCGTTGGTAGCCCGCTCTTTAAATTGGAGGAATAGTTCTTCCTCAGATCTTTTGCCTTTTTCAGCTATAAAATCTTCATAACCATAGTTAGAGGGTGTATTCATATAAAAATAGTACCATTCTTTTTCCCTAAAGAAAACTACTTTAGCACTGCAATCGCTGCGATTTAGCTTATGACCAGCATCAGCCTCATTGCTATTTATGGGGGTTAGCATAAAATAATCAGCTGTTTTTTGTACTTCTTTGAAATACATTTTGCGAGTATCATCATTCCAATCTTCAGAATCATATACAGGAATTATAGGCTGAGCATATTCATCACCATCTACCGCCCACGAAAAATAGCAATCTTGATAAACATCCACCCAATAATCCCCTAAAAATACAGGAGGTTCATACGATTGTGAGTGCGTTATACTTACATCAAGGCTATCAATAAATCTTCCGTCTTGGTCATAACGCATAAAAGTAGAGCTCGAGCTTCTGTAATAAATAAGTTGGTTTGCTTTGTTGTAAAAAAGTGCATCGTTAAGGTTTAAATAACGAGTAACAAGTTTTAAAGTCATACCCTTTTTATGGTAAGATGATTTTGCAGCAACCAAATCCATATCTTCATAACTTTTGTACTCCTCAGGCAAGGTATAATTGGCATACCATTCCTCAATGCGGTATTTGTATTGAGAAAAAACGTTATATAAAATAATTAAGAAAACTACCCCCAACAGACATCCTAATAATATCCTTGCCCAACGGTAGAAAAAACTATAGTAGATAGAAAAAATAACTACCACCAAAAAGCTGGCAAACAGAGCCATAGCAAAAAGAATAATTCCACCAAAATCACTATCATCGGTAATAAGATAGATAAAAGAAGGCACTAATAGTACCACAATGATAGATACTGCTATTTTTATCCCGTTTTTTACGGGTAGTTTCTTAGCCATAATTTTTGTATTTTTTATTATGCTGCAAATATACGAAAATAATATTCAATAAGTAATACATAACTATTTGTTTTTCTTACTACTCCGAAAAAATTAACAAAACATTAGCATTTAAAAAATGAAAAAAATCGTACTTTTGCGTCTGAAATATTTAAAATAAAAGTTTAGTAAAACAAAAAAAATATGAGCAAAAATGTATCCGACCAATTGGTTGAAATGTTAGTACAAGCAGGCGTAAAACGCGTATACGCCATTACAGGCGATAGCCTAAACCCCGTAAATGATGCCATTCGCCGCGATGGACGTTTAGAATGGATACACGTACGACACGAAGAATCAGCGGCTTATGCTGCCTCTATGGATGCCGAACTCAACGGTATCGGTTGCTGTATGGGTAGTTCAGGACCTGGACACGTACACCTTATCAATGGGCTTTACGATGCCAACCGCTCTGGCAACCCTGTGATTGCCATAGCCAGCACCTGTGCTACTCACAAGTTCGGCACCCACTGGTTTCAAGAAACCAACCCTTTCTTGCTATTCCAAGACTGCAGCAAATACGTGTACGTAGCCAATACCCCTAAGCAGTTCACTACAATGATGCAACGCACTATTCAAACCGCTATCAACGAAAAAGGCGTAGCAGTATTAGGACTCCCAGGTGATGTGGCAGGTGCCGAACTTGAAGAAGTGCCTACTGCTACCCAAACCTTCTTGGCTAAACCCGTAGTACGCCCTTCAGACGAAGAGCTCGACAAACTTGCGGTGGTGCTTAACGATAGCAAAAATAAGAAAATTGCCCTTTACTGCGGACACGGTTGTCAGCACGCAGTGAAAGAAGTAGAACAGCTTGCCGAAACCCTTAAAGCTCCTATCGTAGCCTCTTTCCGTGGCAAAATATTCTTCGACCGCGCCGATAGCCCTTATATTGCAGGTATGAACGGCTTGCTTGGGCACCGCTCTGGTTATGACGCTTGTGCCAAAGCCGATGTCCTTATTATGTTGGGCACCGACTTCCCTTATGCTGAGTTCCTGCCTAAGAAAAGTACTATTATCCAAATAGACGAACGCCCCGAGATTATCGGTCGCCGTGCCAAAGTAGATTACGGCTTCGCAGGCGATATAAAAGACTCTATTACAGCTTTGTTGCCTAAGCTAAGCACACGCACCGATGATAGCTTCCTAAAAGACATTCACAAAGAGTATTTAGAACTCGAAAAATCATTGGAAGACTACACCAAAAAGAAGACCGAAGAAAACCAAATAGATCCCGAATATGCCGCTAAATTATTAGATAAATATGCCGCTCAAGACGCTATCTTCACCGTTGATACAGGTATGAATGTAGTATGGGCAGCACGCTTTATAAAAGGAACAGGCAAACGCTACCTCACCGGCTCATTCAATCACGGTTCTATGGCAAACGCCCTCCCAATGGCTATAGGTGCAGCAGCCTCAGCTAAAGGCAGACAAGTAGTAGCAATGTGCGGAGACGGCGGTCTCTCTATGCTTTTAGGCGATTTAGCAACCCTAATGCAGTACCAATACCCCGTAAAAATATTTGTCTTCAACAACCGTTCGCTTGCAATGGTGAAACTCGAAATGGAAGTATCAGGCTACCTCGATTGGCAAACCAATATGGTAAACCCACCTTTTGATAAGCTCGCCGACCTGATGAACATCAAAGGCTATGAAGTACGCAAAACCGAAGACCTTGAAGCTACTGTAAAAGCCGCTTTTGAGCACGATGGACCTACTTTGGTGAACATCTACACCAATCGCGACACCTTAGCAATGCCACCACACATTACCTTTGAGCAAATGAAAGGCTTTGCTACCAATATCATCAAAAAGATAGGTCAAGGTGATTTTTCAGAAGCTAAAGACAGCATCACTAATAGTATGAAACACATCAAAGATGTATTTTAGTAAAACACCAAAATAGCAGTACACACTTGTACAGCGTATGCACTTTGGCAAGGGTTATGGGAATCATTCCACAGCCTTTGCCAAAGTTTTTTTTACCAGTCACATCAGCCTTATAACTACCGAACCTTCAGCGAAGGTTGAGCGAAGGTTGAGCGAAGGATAAAAGCCCGTGTGGCTCGTACCGAAGGTTAAAAGCCTGTGCGGCTCGCACCGAAGGTTAGAAGCCCGTGCAGCTCACACCAATAGCAAGAGTCTAACCATAACTTTTTTATCAAACAAAATTAATTATTAATCATTGATATTTAAACATTATTTACTACTTTTGCCCTCAAAATAAAGCTTATGAATATCAACAATCATTTAGGCTCTCTATACACCAAAATAGATAACCAATTAGCAACTATTACTTTTGGGCATCCTAATGCAAACTCTTTTCCTTCAGAGCTCTTAAAACGTTTAGCTAAAGAAATAGATACACTTTCCCAAAACGAAGCAGTAAGCATCATTTTGTTGCAGAGCGAAGGCGAAAGAGCCTTCTGTGCAGGAGCCTCCTTCGATGAGCTTTTAGCTATTACCAATGAAGCTGAAGGTACCTCTTTTTTTGAAGGGTTTGCCCATCTTTTTTTAGCTATGCGCCGTTGTAAAAAACTTATTATTGGGCGAGTGCAAGGTAAGGCTGTAGGGGGAGGTGTAGGCTTAGTGGCAGCCTTAGATTACGTATTTGCTACCGAAAGTGCGAGTATTAAGCTATCAGAACTTTCATTAGGGATAGGTCCCTTTGTAATAGCTCCTGTAATTTTGCGAAAAGCAGGACAGGCAGCTCTTAACGAGCTATTTATGGCACCCAATCAATGGAAAAATGCTTATTGGGCACAGCAAAAAGGATTGTTTGCCCGTGTATTTGAAAATCTAAAAGATATGGATAAAGAGATTGATGATTTTATAGCAACTTTATTGAAATCAAATCCTTTGGCACTATCAGAAATGAAGCGCATTACTTGGCAACATACAGACCATTGGGAAAAAGAACTATTAGATAATGCAGCTATTTCCGGTAAATTAGTGCTATCTGAACAAACACGATTAATGTTAGAAAAATTAAAGAATAAATGAAAACTGAAGAAACTGTATTAGAAATTGACCTTAACGCTTTAGAGAGAAACGTACAGTATTTGAAAAGTAAGCTAAAACCCACTACTTGGTTTTTGGCAGTAGTAAAAGCCTCATCATACGGCAATGAAGCTACCCAAATAGCTGCGTATATAGAGAAAAAAAAGTTGGCAAACTATTTTGCAGTAGCCTATACTTCCGAAGGTATTGCACTACGCAAATGTGGTATCAGCTTGCCTATCATAGTACTACACCCACAAAGTGTTAATTTTGATGATATTATAAAATACCAATTAGAACCTACCCTTTATTCACTTAGGACAACACATTTGTTTTTAGAATATGCTCAAAAGCACCAATTAACTCACTATCCTGTGCATCTTAAATGCAATACAGGGCTTAACCGCTTAGGCTTTGATTTCAATCAAATAGATGAAGTACTTAGTTTGTTAAAAAATAACACTACTGTAAAGGTAAAAACAGCTTATTCGCATTTGGCAGCCTCAGAAGATATGAATGAACGAGAGTTTACCAAAAACCAGATACAGTGTTTTATCGCTTTTCAAGAAAAGATAAACCAAACTTTTGCACATAAAGTGATTTACCACCAATGCAATACTTCAGGGATACTCAATTATCCTGAGGCACAGTTTGATATGGTGCGCAGTGGTATAGGAATGTATGGTTTTGCAAATGATGCAGCATTGCAACCTAATTTAACCCCTATTATGGCTTTGAAGAGTGTTATTTCGCAAATTCATACGCTACAAGTAGGTGATAGTTTAGGGTATAACCGTGGTTATATAGCCAGTCATATTACTAAAACAGCAACTATACCTGTAGGCCACGCCGATGGAATTAACCGAATTTACGGCAAAGGAAAAGGTTTTGTATTTATACACGGAAAAAAAGCCCCTATACTGGGAAATGTATGTATGGATATGATTTTGGTAGATGTCACCCACATAAATTGTGAGGAAGGAGATGAGGTAATAGTATTTGACAAGGAGCATACAGCAGAGACTTTAGCAGAATCAGCAGGGACAATATCATATGAATTGATGACCTCTATGGCGCACAGAATCAAGCGTTTATATATAGAATGATAAAAAATATCAAAAAAAGTTACAAAAAAGCTTGTCATATAAAAAAAAGTTTGTACTTTTGCACTCAGAAAATCGCGGGATAGAGCAGTAGGTAGCTCGTCGGGCTCATAACCCGAAGGTCACTGGTTCGAGTCCAGTTCCCGCTACAAAGGTAAAAACCTAATAAAAATACGCCTTAGAGCGTATTTTTTTATGTCTATACTAAACGAACTTATAGAAAGCGAGTATAAAACCGAGTATATCAATAATCGTAAAACCGACAGGGTTATGGATAAGAAAAACTATTCAGTACCAAAAATATACCCCAAAATTATAGAGCAGAAACGATTAAGTGCTTTTACTGAAAAGCAAAAGGAGGAAATACTGCAAAAATATAAGCGTTGGTACGTATATTACTACTTCCGTAATAAAGAAGGTAAAATGGTAAAGCAACCCTCTATTTTCTTCAAAATAAACCAAGTATATAAAGATTTTGATAGTAGATACACAGAAATTCATACCTTGCGAAATATCATTGAACGTATCTTAAAAAATGGCTATACTCCTAATGCTGAAAATACTCAAAATTCTATAATTAACGAGCAATACACTACAGTATCTGCACTTGATTTTGCTCTGAAACTAAAGAAAAATAGTGTTTCAGAAAATAGTTTTATTGATTATAGTTATCGTATTAAACAATTTCAAAAATACTTGATAGATAAAAACTTAGATAAATCTCCTATAAGCAGTTTAACAAAGAGACATATTAATGACTTCTTGAATGAAATACTACTGAGAACAAGCCCTCGTAACCGAAATAATACACTTACAGTTATCAATGCCATATTTGCTACATTAGAAGAAAATGAGATTGTACAACAAAATGTAGTTGCAAAAATTAAGAAGCTGCAAGCTAAACCAGAACGCAATAAAACCTACACACAGAAGCAACAAGACGATATTTTTACTCTTATGACACAAAAGGATAAAGAGTTACTTTTGTTTGTTAAATTTGTATCTTATAACTTCTTACGACCTATAGAGGTATGCAGATTGCAAATTAAAGATATTGATTTTGACGGTGCTAAGTTAAATGTACGTGCTAAAAATAAACTGGTAAAGATTAAGATAATACCAGAAATACTTCTTAAAGAAATTCAACATTTAAAAGGAGCAAATCCTAATTACTTCTTATTTACTCCCAATGGTGTTGATGATTGGCAGACAAGCGAGGTAAATAAACGCGATTATTGGACTAAACGCTTTGGAAAATTAAAGAAGCAACTTAATTTAGGAGAAGATTATGGACTTTATTCTTTTAGGCATACCTTTATTACCAAGTTATACAGAGAGTTACGTTCTAAATACTCACAATATGAAACCTATGATAGGCTAATGCTTATTACAGGACATTCCACACTTTCTGCTTTACAGCAATATCTAAGAGATATTGACGCTGAACTTCCTGAAGATTATTCACATTTATTATAACCCTAAGCAAGGAGGGTCTTTACTTTGCACCCTGAAAATAAGAAGTTATTTTCAAAGAAAAGCAGAGGAGAATAAAAGTCTGTTCATTCTGCCTCTGCCCGTTCTTTGAATACCCTGATTTTCAAAATAGAATGGTAAAT
>NZ_JAGDYP010000006.1:181663-187622 GCF_017565765.1 Capnocytophaga bilenii | reverse complement strand
CATTATATCTAATTATTTTATTCTTATCTAAAAAAATTATATTTGCGTCTTTATCTTCTAATATGTAATTACCTTTAGTAACTATATTAGGAATTTTATAATTTACATTATTTAAAACATCTATTAATATAACATCTCCATTTTCATTATATGAAATAAAATTTCCATTAAATTTTATCTGAGAAATACTATTAGGAGAAAATTCTCTAATTTTTTTATATTTTAATGAGGTATTATCTAATAAGTAAATACAATTTTTAGCATTGTTTCCATAACCTCCTATATTAGTTTCTATTAAAGACTTTTTGCCATATGAATGGATAGAAACAATAGATTTTTCAGGAAATATGATTTCTTTGTATTCATTTCCTAAATCTTTAGAGATGAATAAAATGGCATTATCTTCTTTAGTGTCAAAGAAGTAGCTATCTTTTTCTGCTGCAATAAAAATGATAGATTCATCCAAAATTAGAAATTTTGTAACATTTAATCCTCTTTTAGATTCAATCCCTTTTCCGTAAATGTTTTCGTATAAGTCATATTTACTAATCCATTCTATTTTTCCTTGATTAATTATATTTTGGGTACAACTATTGAAAATAATAAATATAATAAAAATATATATTTTCATACTAAAATATTCTAGGTCTGATAAATTTATCTAAAAAGTTCCTTAACATCTCATTAGGATTAGGCATATGAGGAAGGTAGGACGCAAAAAAGGAATACGCGGTGGGTATTCTTGTGCTGCTGCCTCTCCATAAGGGGTCGGTTTAAACAATTCAGCGGTGATAAACACAGAAAAAGTGGCATTACCTTTCATCTCTGTCATATCCTTGCTTAGCGTTAAGGTCTGTGGTTTGCAGGGCTATGGCATCTCTAAGGCTGTCGGTAACAAAGTCCTGCACAGCAATAAAATGGCTGCTGCTTAGCTTCATTCCGTCTATTCAATTTACAGGATAATGGGTGAGTAGGTTGTTCATTGTTCTATCTTGTTTTTAATTTATTGTAGATATTAATTAGTTTTTATTCCATATCATTCATTATTTTCATAGATATAATATTTTAAATTAGTTTCTTTTATACTATCTTTATCTATACATAAATCTTCATAACCTTCTGTTAGGTTATTACATATAGATAAATATTTTCCTTTTCTTTTTATATGATAAATATATCTATTATTCATTACTTCACCCCATTCATATAATTTAGGGTCATCTTCATATTGAGACTCTTCTCCTATGTATATATTGACAGTTCCTGAAATAGTATCAATCTTTTTTATTTTTAATAAATACCAATCCATAGACAACCTATCCATTAAAATATCTCCTTTAATTTCAATAGAGGAAAGAGTGTCTATTAAAATCTCATTATCTATTTCTAATAAACGATAAAATAGTTTGTTTAAATTTTTTTTATTATTTATTGAGGTTTTATCATTAATGGTAATAGATATTGATTTCTCTTTTTCTTCATAGCTTAAGAATTTTTGAACTTCATTGTTCTTACAATTTATAAGCAACAAACTAAAAAATATATAAATAAATGAAATTTTCATAACTCTTTTAGATTTTCTAAGTCAATTTTTATTGTTCTTTTAATTTATCTTCATCAAAATTTAGTGATTTCATTACTATTCCCATGTATTTTACCTTCAGCATTAAGATTTATCATTTCAGCACTATTACTTTCAATTTCTCCCTCACTATTTAGCATAGTTTTCCCTTTTTTGTTTCACTATGTAAATCACCTTCTATCTTTTCAGTTAAAGCACCATTCACATACACGAACATATCCCCACCAATATCACTTCTCTTAGCCTTCCCAGCTGTTTCTGTAATATTTACATTAGCATATAAATCAATGCTATCACTTGCCTTTAAGCTGATGTTTTTAGCCATTATATTAATAGTCTCAGGAGCAGAAATTTCTATATTCTTACCTTGAGTATCCAACTTAATCACATTGCCATTCTTATCAGTAAGCAAGATGCTCTCATCTTCAGTAAAGATGAACTTATGTCCACTTGAAGCCTTGGGCTGAGGCATTTGGTGGAGAAGGAGTAATTACCACTTCTCAAGGATAAATACCCTATAGCTAAAACTGAATGAAATTTTTTCATCAATTTTCCTCCTTATCTTTCTCAATTCTTCTCATATAAGGCATATGACTATTATATCCTAGTAAAATCTTAATATTCTCATTTGTTTTAACTTCCTTTATTTCCCCAGTGTTACCATTAATCCAAATGCCAGATAAATTATAGTTTCCTGTTTTCAAGTTATATAGTTCCCCCTTTGGCTTAAAAATATAATAATCTCCATATATAATATCCAATTCAAAAGAACCATCATTAGCTATTTCTTCTTTCAAAATATATTTTATACATTTTTGCCCTGCTTCATCCAATGAAAGTTTAAATGTTTTTTCCTTTTTTTTGAATTCCTCTGTTCTATATATAAAGATGTCTTTTTCTACTTTACAAGAAAAAATACTACTTAATATACCCATAATAATAACTATTTTAATAACTTTATACATATTTTTATTTCTAATTACTCAACTGTTGGTTATAACTTAATCCAAAATCTCTTTTCTTTCATACATTATCTCTTTTTTATTATATACAATAATTTTCTTAATATAATTTTTATTCTCATCTAATATGAACTCAACTAATGCGATTAAATCTCTATCGTAAATTAAGCCATTATCGCTAATTTCTTCGGTATCATTCAAGTTAATTCTCCTATACCACCATCTTTTAGTATAAAAAAAGCAATATATCTCTGCTCTTTTATTTTTCGCAATAGATGAAATATAACTATTATCAACAAAATCTTCTATTTCATATGCTACCTTGCTATAATCCTTATGGGTATAGTTTTTTATTTCATAGTAGAAATAATTAAACTTGTAAGATGAGTTTTCATTCATAATCTGTAAAATTCTAGCATTGTAAGATTTATCCATTTCGGATATTTTGATATTTTTACTACAAGAAAAAAACAGAAAAGAAATAATAAAATATACAAGATAATTCATAGCAATATTTTTTCAGAGTTTTCAACTTTAGTAATAACAGAAAAAGTGGCATTACCTTTCATCTCTGTCATATCCTTGCTTAGCGTTAAGGTCTGTGGTTCGCAGGGCTATGGCATCTCTAACGCTATCAGTTACAAAGTCCTGCACAGCAATAAAATGGCTGCTGCTTAGCTTCATTCCGTCTATCCAATTTACAGGATAATGGGTGAGTAGATTGTTCATTGTTCTATCTTGTTTTATTTATTGTTTACAAAGGTAAGGTTTTTTTCATAAACTTAGATCATAGAATTTTTAGTAAGCATTATTATGCTGTCAATATTGTTATTCCTACTATTATATACTGTTTGCCCTTTTTAATAAGTACCACTTCAATATCCCCAATTTCAGTTGTTTTTATGGTAAAGCAATTTTTATCATTAAAAAGTTGACAATCTCCACGATAAATACGAACAGCTGAAAGTAGTCCTACCTTAAAAATAGCATCATATAGCATTATGTTGTCCTTTATTTCAGCAAAAGAATAAAATTTACCCTCAAAAACATTTAAATTTTCATCAAGTCCCCTTACTCGTAACGGAAAATTTATCATCTTTTGCAGTTCAGTATCAGAAGAAGCTGCTTTTTTGGCTCTTTGTAAAAATTCATCAATAGTTTCACCTTTATCAGAAGAGGTAGTGTTTTTCTGTATTTTCAATGAGTTCTTAATCTGATCTTTCAATTCCGAATTAAACAAAGAATGTCCATTATCTTCCAGAAGATCAATTATATCATATACCTTTTTCTTTATGCTAAGAGGTAAAGCATAAAAACTTTTATCCACTTGGGTGTGTCTTGCATCATCCATTTCCGAATTCTGATGACGGATAACTATTTTCTTTCCGAGATGATATGTAATGATTTTCACCCTACCTTCTTCAAAATGTTCTCCATAGATAGATTTCGTTCCGTATACTACAATCGGATCTACAAAACCATCATTATCTAAATCTTTCAATCTTAAGTATCGTGTCCAAAACCAAATAGAGGACTCATTTTCATTTATGTAATCAGTAATAGTCCATCTTATTTTTACAGTCTTATCTTCTTCAAAAGACACGTTAAATGCTTTTATAGACCGCTTCAGACTATTTTCGTCCTGTATATTCCCTTTTGTCACCTTTTCAGTAAGAATCAAATACTGTTTACCACTTTTATCCTCAAAAGGATACACCCTAAATATAGGAAATTCAACTCCTATCTGCTGCAACACCTCAGCAGGAAAAAGTTTTTTAATTTCCATATCTGTAAGAGGAGTCTCTCTATAATTTTTATCCTCTTGTGCTATACCCATAGTACAAATGAATATACTACATAAGGTAAATAATGTTTTAATTTGTAGCATCATTTTCTTCTGTTTCTAAATTAAAAAAATGTTTCTTATTTGCCTCATTAGCAGTTATTTTGGGAATATTATAATTGAGGTGTCTATTTAGCTACATACTAATTGACTTTGGGAAACGGGAGAACGTTCTACAATTCTTTTCATTAATTTGTTAAAGATAGTCTCTTTGCTCTGTGAGCGATTAATTCTAAAACTGTTTTCCTTCCTCTTCCTCCTATGGTAAATTCATCAACCTAAACGCTATCATTCATTTTGTGCGATTCACTGGATTTCATAGCTTCACGGACTTTTTGCATAAAATAATGTGCAGTCTGACGACTAATTTCATAACGACGAGCAACTTGTGAGGCTGATAACCCTTTAGTTGTAGTTGTCATTTCAAAACATATAAAAAATGCTTTACGTAACCCAAATTTTAGTCTATGAAATAGTGTTCCAGCAGTAGGACTTTCCGTATCTCCACAGATATTACAAGTGCGTGAAAAATCTTTGCGAACTTGGTATTTTTTATGACCACATTTGCGACAGCAATATCCATCTTTCCATTTTAAAGAAGCTAGATATTCTTCGCAATCTAAGTCTGTTTTAAAGCGTTCAGTAAACTCTAAGAGACTTTGTCCCTTAAATAATTCCATAATACATTAATTTTCAGAGTGCAAATATATGAAATTATTTAGACACCTCAATCCTATTATTTACTTTGTAAAACTTCTACTCTATAAATTAACTTTCCCAGTCAATAGCAAGGATTTCATCAGTTTCCTCTGGGCGTATCATATAGTTGACAATTACCTCGCCTATTGATCTTTCACAAATGGTATACCACAGTTCAATAGTTTCTATCTTCATTTCTCATCGAAACCACACCTCTCACCGTGATTTGAGCCTTTACAGAAAGCCCTATCACTAAACTGAATAATACAAATACTTTTTTCATTACTCATTCTTTTTCTATTAAAAACCTATACTAACAGCTGGACAATAAAAATCCTCCGTTGGGAAGAACTCCTTCTTTGTTTTCGAATCTTGGAGCTTAATGATATTTTTCTTGTCCTTATCTAAAAAAATCTTAAAAATTTGCTTTTCTTTCGTTTCATTATTTGTTAGTTCTACATTATCGCCAACAATTTTAACGGATTTAAAAATCGATGGATAATCCACAAAATCAGTATAATCCATGCGAGGGGTAAGGTTTTTATCCAATTTAGTTCCTTTTTGTACAGAGTAAATTATTTTCTGAGCAGAAATATCAGGTTGCTTTTTATAAGAGCTTAATTCTTTAACCGACAGAAATTCAAGATTGATTTTATAAATCATCCTGTCTTCATTAGCGATAATAGAATCCTTTACTTCCATTCTCCATTGAAAAGCAAGCATCATATTATCTTCAAAAATCCTTTGGTAAGGAGATTTTTGCACTTTTTGTTTGGTAATTTTTTCAGGTGGTGGAGGAATAGATTTTTCCTTCTTTTGTCCAAAAGCCACAAAGTGAGCTGCCACCATGACAATTAAAAGTAATTTTTTCAT
>NZ_JAGDYP010000006.1:0-181629 GCF_017565765.1 Capnocytophaga bilenii | reverse complement strand
TAAATGATAGTAAGCCAACATTTTATAGTATAATTTTGCTGCTAAAAATATAGAGTTCCATATTTTCTGATGCATCTAAGAAAAGTTCAGGACCTTTATCCGCTCCCTTTCCCCAAGTAGAAGTTCCATCATAGGGAACTGTCACCAGCATTACTTTTGAATTTTCTAATGTTGCATTTTCTTCTGGTATTCCTGCGTATGTTTTCATTTTTTATGTATTTAAATTTATTGAGGTGTCTATTTAGCTACATACTAATTGACTTTGGGAAACGGGAGAACGTTCTACAATTCTTTTCATTAATTTGTTAAAGATAGTATCTTTATTTTGTGAGCGATTGATTCTAAAACTATATTCCGCTAAATATCGGTCTATGCTAAATTCATCAACCTAAACGCTATCATTCATTTTGTGCAATTCACTGGATTTCATAGCTTCACGGACTTTTTGCATAAAATAATGTGCAGTCTGACGACTAATTTCATAACGACGAGCAACTTGTGAGGCTGATAACCCTTTAGTTGTAGTTGTCATTTCAAAACATATAAAAAATGCTTTACGTAACCCAAATTTTAGTCTATGAAATAGTGTTCCAGCAGTAGGACTTTCCGTATCTCCACAGATATTGCAAGTGCGTGAAAAATCTTTTCTGACTTGGTATTTTTTATGACCACATTTGCGACAGCAATATCCATCTTCCCACTTTAAAGAGGCTAAGTATTCTTCGCAATCTAAGTCTGTTTTAAAGCGTTCAGTAAACTATAAGAGGCTTTGTCCCTTAAATAATTTCATAATACATTAATTTTCAGAGTGCAAATGTATGAAATTATTTTAACACCTCAATCTATTAATATATCTCATCAGAATATTTCGCAAATCTACATCTAAATAATATAATGCTACGACATCTGAAAATTTTGTTTCTAACCTAAAATTACATTTTTTTTGTATTTTATGCAAATCAAATATAACCGACCCACATATTTGTCCTTCCTCCTTTCCTATCAAAAGCGGCTCCCACCTTTCCCCAGACAAACTCCCACTCTTCCCCTATGTGTGCTGCAAGCCATTTTTTATATAGTTTTTCGGTTTGTAGTTCATATTCCTCTGTCCAGTTTTCCCAAGGTGTATATCTTTCTTTCATAGAAAAAAATATCGTTTCGAGTTTTTCTCCTTCAAAACAAATAGAAATATCAAACTCTTTTCCCTCAAAAGGACATTTTTCAAAATAAATCCAATAAAACCCTGTCCCCACATCCCAGATATCATTATCAGGAAACAGCTCTCTGAGCGAGGAAAAAGTAGTTTTAGAAGAAATCACTACACCGTTTATAAGAAAAAAATCTCCATTTTCAGTATCTAAAAATAATATAGATTTTGTACTGTTCATTTTTTATTCTATTAAAATATTTTTATTGAGGTGTCTATTTAATTACATACTAATTGACTTTGGAAAACGGGAGAACGTTCTACAATTCTTTTCATTAATTTGTTAAAGATAGTCTCTTTGCTTTGTGAGCAATTAATTCTAAAAACTATATTCCGCTAAATATTGGTCTATGCTAAATTCATCAACCTAAACGCTATCATTCATTTTGTGCGATTCACTGGATTTCATAGCTTCACGGACTTTTTGCTTAAAATAGTGTTCCTGTAGTAGGACTTTCTGTATCAAATCCATAAAAATCTTTTCTGACTTAATATTTTTTATGACTACATTTGCTACAGCAATATCCTTCTTTCCATTTTAAAAAAGCTACTTAGGCTTGTTCATACTTATCATTCCAAAGCCTAACATAGGAATATCTTTTAAAATAAAGAAATCTGTAACGGGAACTCCTTCTATATAGTAAAAGGTTTTAGCAGAAGTAAAAAGAAAACTCAAAGTAATAAGAAAAGTAATTGTACAACCTACAAAGGCTAATTTACGCACTATCGGAGAGAATATCCCTATTATCAGTGCTACTGCTATAGCTATCTCTATTACGCCGATGAGATTGGAAACTCCTTGCAAACTTAGAATTTTATAAAGCCATGATAGCAGGAAACTTTGTTCTACCAAGGATTTAATCCCCTCTGCCTCAGCATGTGTAAACTTGTATGCGCCTATCCAAAGTAGAATAGTTGCCACTCCAAAAAGACTGATATAATACCCTATTTTGTAACATAGGGAGATACTACTATTTTTCATTTCTTGCGATTTATTATATTGCAAAGTTGCATTTTTTTCTATTAAAAACCTATACTATATACTAATAATTGGAGAATAAAAATCCTCCGTTGGGAAGAACTCCTTCTTTGTTTTCAAATCTTGGAGCTTAATGATATTTTTCTTGTCCTTATCTAAAAAAATCTTAAAAATTTCCTTTTCTTTCGTTTCATTATTTGTTAGTTCTACATTATCGCCAACAATTTTAACGGATTCAAAAATCGATGGATAATCCACAAAATCAGTATAATCCATACGAGGGGTAAGGTTTTTATCCAATTTAGCTCCTTTTTCTACAGAGTAAATTATTTTCTGAGCAGAAATAGGTTGCTTTTTATAAGAGCTTAATTCTTTAACCGACAGAAATTCAAGATTGATTTTATAAATCATCCTGTCTTCATTAGTGATAATAGAATCCTTTACTTCCATTCTCCATTGAAAAGCAAGCATCATATTATCTTCAAAAATCCTTCGGTAAGGAGATTTTTGCACTTTTTGTTTGGTAATTTTTTCAGGTGGTGGAGGAATAGATTTTTCCTTCTTTTGTCCAAAAGCCACAAAGTGAGCTGCCACCATGACAATTAAAAGTAATTTTTTCATGTTAATTAGATTTTATAAAGGTTTGTTTTTCAGCTAAATGATAGTAAACCAATCCTCCTGGTTCTGGCGTTCCCGTAGATGGCGCAATAGATGGATCAAAAGCATCCAAATCTATCGTAATATACACATTACCAGAAACTTTACTAAGGACATCTTCTATCCAGTTTGGATTTTCAGCAATCTCATGCGCCCAGAAACACTGTCCTTTTGGGACATACTGCATTTCTTCCACATCACACGAACGGATTCCTACCTGAACCAAATTATGCTTTTGATTAGCCTCAAAAGTTTTATTTTCAGCTAAAAACAAGTTTACTATATTGTATTTAATCCTCGTTATGCAAAAAGCGTTTTTTAGCATACAATTCTTCATCGGTTTCTTGATGGTCTTCATCGGGCACGCAACAATCTACCGGACACACAGCTGCACATTGCGGTTCATCGTGAAAACCGATACATTCTGTACATTTATCGGCAACTATAAAGTAATAATCATCACTTATTGCCTCGTGAGGGTCATTGGCACCTAATTCGCGCCCATCGGGTAATACAATTTTTCCTTTAAGAGCAGTTCCTTCACTATAACGCCATTCTTCGCCTCCTTCATAAATAGCATTATTGGGGCACTCAGGTTCACAAGCCCCACAATTAATACAATCGTCAGTTATTATTATAGCCATTTTTTTATCATTAGTTTTTGTTAGTTGCTCATTTGCGAATTTTGTTATTTTCCTGCAAATGTTTTTACATCATCTTCTGAAATTTCTTTACCTCCCAAAATAAAAAGGCGTTCTACTACATTGCGCAATTCTCGTATATTTCCTGTCCAATCTTGTTGTTGTAGTAATTCTATTGCTTTTTTACTGAATTTTTTAGGCGAAATACCTTGTTCAGCGGCAATTTTATTAGAAAAATGATTGATGAGCAACGGTATATCCTCACGGCGCTCGTTCAGAGAAGGTACTTTTATGAGTATTACCGCCAATCGGTGGTATAAGTCTTCTCGGAAACGCCCTTCGGCTATCTCTTTTTTCAAGTCTTTATTAGTAGCAGCTATCACACGTACATCCACACTGATATCTTTATCGCTCCCCACGCGTGTAATTTTATTTTCCTGCAAGGCACGTAGCACTTTTGCTTGGGCAGAGAGACTCATATCGCCAATTTCGTCTAAGAAGATAGTACCATTATTAGCAGCCTCAAACTTACCTGCGCGGTCTTTCACGGCAGAGGTAAAAGCCCCTTTTATATGCCCAAAAAGTTCACTTTCTATCAGTTCCGAAGGGATAGCAGCGCAATTCACCTCTATCATAGGGGCTTCGGCACGCTCGCTTTGGCAGTGCAAAGCGTGAGCCACCAGCTCCTTACCCGTACCATTAGACCCTGTAATGAGTACGCGAGCTTCGGTAGGCGCCACCTTTTCAATCATCAGTCTGATTTGTTGTAGAGGCTCGCTTTCGCCTATCATTTCGTAGTTTTTGCTTACCTTTTTTTTGAGGTGTTTGTTTTCTACTACCAATTTTTGTTTGTCAAGCGCATTGCGTACTGTATTAAGCAAGCGATTTAAATCAGGTGGTTTTGAAATATAGTCATAAGCTCCTAAGCGCATAGCGTTTACGGCAGTTTCAAGGTCGCCGTGTCCTGAAATCATTACAAAAGGAGTTTCAGGTTTCATTTTTTTAGTCTCGGTAAGCACCTCCAAGCCGTCCATTTTAGGCATCTTGATATCGCACAGCACCAAGTCGTAGTCGTCTTTTTTTAGCTTTTCCAGCCCTTCTACTCCATCATTGGCTTCCTCTATTTCGTAGCTTTTACTCTCTTCTTGCAATATTTTGGTAAGCACCCTGCGTATTGCCTGCTCATCTTCTATAATAAGTATTTTTGCCATATTGTAATCAATGATAAATCTATTCTTGCGATTAACTTTGCAAAGGATGTAGTGTAATCGTACTGCAAAGGTAGTAAAAATAAAAAAACTCTCAACTATTGGTCAAGAGTTTTTTTGTTATTTTTATTTATTAAGTTTTCGTTTAACGCTCCCCCACGCTGGCGCGAGCTTGCAGCTCGTGCCTATAATCATAGAGCTTGCAGCTCCCCACGCTGGCATATATGCACTTTCGTGTAGAAACTTAGAACTTGCAGTTCACACCCAAGCCAAACGCCGACAACGTGTATGACTACCATCCAATTGAACGCAAGACATATCTAACTTTCTTTTCTTCTTACTTAATAGATTCAACCATACTCGCTGAAAACTACCATCTTTACCCCATTTATTGAAGTAGTAATAAACATTTTGCCAAGAGATTTCACCTTTTTCAAAATAGACCTCAATTGGAAGTTCTCTCCATTGCACCCCTGTTTTTAACCTCTTAAGAATCAATAAAAATATTGAAGCCAAATCAAAATTACTTTTAAATCCTCTTTTTCCTACACTTAAAAAGGGAATAATCCAATTATTTATTGTATCTTTGCCCAAAGTTCCTGAATTTTAGTGTTCTTTTTTCCAAACACAAAATTACTAATTTTTGGGAACTTTTATTTTATTATAAGAAAAAGTTTAAACAGCTTCATAGTTCAACAATAAAGCGCAAAGATACAAAAAAAATATTTTATAAGTAACAAAGCATAAAAAAGGTTGCCCAGACTTCTGAGCAACCTCTTTCTATATTCTATTAGATGATTAACTTCCTAAGGTATACCAATGTACGCCTATCAAATATTGAAACTCCGCTGAAAACAACAACCGTACGGCAACTACCAGCAGAAAAGTCAATGCCAATAAGCCTATCTTCTGGTACGTCTTGCTCACGGTGGCAATGAGCATTCCTAATAAAAAAGCTGCCCCTGTGCTCACAATATAAATCAGAGCTAAACTGAAATGTGCATCAGGCAGACTCCCTGCAATAAGCATTAACCCCGTAAACGGAAGAACAATGCGTAAGGCACTTTGTAGGCATTCTTGGGGTCTCTCTCTTACAAAGAGATAACTCATAATCACTACCCCTGTTAAGTATAGGGGTAGGGTTACCAAATGATCTCCATAGGCTATTGAATTTATAAACAAGTAAAGTGCAATAGCTGAGATAAGTTCTAAAAAGATTTGTACTGACTTTTTCATAATAAAAATGATTAATTATGGGAGTATTAGTTCTTCTCCCCACGCTGGCATATATGCACTTTCGTGTAGAAACTTAGAACTTGCAGTTCACACCCAAGCCAAACACCGACAACGTGTATGACTACCATCCAATTGAACGCAAGACATATCTAACTTTCTTTTCTTCTTACTTAATAGATTCAACCATACTCGCTGAAAACTACCATCTTTACTCCATTTATTGAAGTAGTAATAGACATTTTGCCAAGAGATTTCACCTTTTTCAAAATAGCTCTCAATTGGAAGTTCTCTCCATTGTACCCCTGTTTTTAACCTCTTGAGAATCAATAAAAATATTGAAGCCAAATCAAAATTACTTTTAAATCCTCTTTTTCCTACACTTAAAAAGGGAATAATCCAATTATTTATTGTATCTTTTCCCTAAGTTCCTGAATTTTGGTGTTCTTTTTTTTCAAACAGAAAATCACTAATTTTCGGGAACTTTTACTTCTCTAAAAAGTTTAAACAGCTTCAAAAATTAGAATCTAAAATTATATTAGTTTGCTTTGAAAGTATATTTGAAATTCGACTGGTATTTTTGGAACTCTTCTTGCGATGTTACCGTTTTATAGTCGTTATTAGCAAATAATTTCAAAAATATTTCTAATTGTGAAGGGGTGAGATACCCTGGTACGCCTGTAAGTAGATTGGCTTGTTCGTCTAAGAACAGCATTGTGGGGTAAGCAGCTACCTGAAAAACAGAGGTAATAGGGTGTGGTGAGTTACGAGTTTCAGAACGAGCAGGGTCATAGCCTTTGTTCTCAAATTTCTGTCCTTTGTAATTTACCACTTCGTTACCTTCCCCATTAAATTTTACTGGGTAGTAGTTATCATTCACATATTTAGCCAAGTCTTTATTCGTAAAAGTGTTGCTTGATAGCATTTTGCAGGGTCCGCACCAATTTGTATATATATCTACAAATATTTTTTTAGGATTCTTTTTTTGTGCCGCGATAGCCTCGTCAAAAGTCATCCATTTTATTTGTTGGGCTGTAGCCACTGTGGTAGCGGTTAGTAATAAAATTGCGATAGCGATGAATTTTCTAATCATATTTTTTTACATTAAAAGTTATTATGGTATTTACATTCCAAAAAGTGTGCCAAACAATTGTTCGTCTTCTTTACTTAAAAATTGCATAGCTATGGGCAGGTAGTGCAAATTGGGCAATGTTCCTTCTAATCGCACGTAATCTTTTTCGGTGGTAAGTATGCGCCCTGCACGCTTTAATCTTTCTATTTCATCCAATGAAAAATGATGATGGTCAGGAAAAGATAAATGCTGAAATACAGCGCCTTGTGCTTGTAAATACGCTATCAAAGGAACTGGATTGGCTATACCTGTTACCAAAGTGAAAGGCTCTTTTGCATACGCTATAAGCGGTGTACTGCCTTCATTGGCATACACTTTTTGGTCATAGGCAATAGTTGCAAAAACAATTGTTCCCTTATAATAGTGCCCCAATTGCGCTTTCATTAGCTCTTTATCTTTCTGTTGTAAAGTAGCGGGACATTTTGTTACTACCACTATATCCGCTGCTTGCGCCCTACTTTTCACATCGCGCAGTTGCCCCATTGGGAATAGGTTATCGGTACTGAACGGGTGTTGGTAGGTGGTAAGCAGTATGTTTTTTTGTGCTTTTACAGCACGATGCTGATAGGCATCATCTAAGATAATTACTTGGGGTGGAGATTGTTGTGCAAGCATAGCCTTTACTCCTGCAGCTCTATCTTCGCAAACAGCTACCATTACTTCGGCAAACTTACGTTTAAACTGAAAGGGTTCGTCTCCAATATCGGTTACGGCTGTTTGGTTATTGGCTAATACAAAACCGCGTGTTTTGCGCCTGTATCCTCTACTGAGCACCCCTATATGGTTGTATTGAGGTTGTAGAAGCCTTACGAGGTATTCTACCATAGGTGTTTTGCCTGTACCTCCGAAGCTAAGGTTGCCTACACAAATAGTAGGTACTTGTTTTAGCACTTCTTGTTTCAGCCAAGCCTTATCATATAGCCAATGGCGCAAGTGTAACACCCCTGCCCAAAGTAGCGAAAGCGGCAAGGTAATGGGCAGCAGGTAATGTCTAAGCATCTATTTTTAAGTTTTTAAGGTTGATAACCTCCTGCTGTGTAAGTCGGCGCCAATGCCCGCGAGGCAAGTCTTTTTTGGTAAGCCCAGCAAATAGTACTCTATCTAATTTATCTACCTGATAGCCTAAGTGCTCGAATATGCGGCGCACGATGCGATTCCTACCGCTATGAATTTTTACACCTACTTCGTTTTTAGGTTTTTGGTCGATATAGCTTATTTCATCAACTTCTATAAATCCGTCTTCGAGAGTGAGCCCGTCTCTGATAGCTGCTAAATCTTTGAGTTCTAATCTGCGATCGAGGATTACGTGGTAAATTTTTCTAACACCGTGAGTGGGGTGTGTTAGTTTTTTAGTAAGCTCGCCATCGTTGGTGAGCAATAGTAGCCCCGTAGTAGCGCGGTCTAATCGTCCTACGGGCAGGATACGCACATTGGTAGCATTGGCTACCAAGTCCATTACTGTTTTGCGACCTTTCTCGTCGTTGGTAGTGGTAATAAAGCCTTTGGGCTTGTTCAGCAGGATATATTCTTTTTTCTCTGAAGAGAGTAATTTACCGTCAAAACGCACTTCATCAGTAGGTTTTACTCTGTAACCTAAGGTAGTCATTACTTCGCCATTTACGGTTACGTTACCAGAGGAAATATAGACATCGGCATTGCGGCGTGAACAGATGCCTGCATCGGCGATGTATTTATTTAGGCGTATTTCTTCAGTAGAAGCCGGCAAATCATACTCTACAGGTTTTTGGTTATCAGGCTGGTAATAAGTTTTTTTGTTGAAAGGCTTTTTATAGCCATTGTTATTATTGCCTTTATAGCCTCCTTCTCGTGAGTTGCTATAGCGATTTCCGTTGTTATAGCGGTTTTCGCTATTGTTATAGCGATTTTCGTTGCTGCTGTAACGATTTTCGCTATTGCTGTAACGATTTTCGCTGTTGTTATAGCGGTTTTCGCTGTTTTTATAGCGATTATTTCCGTTATTATAACGATTTTCGTTATTATTATAGCGGTTTTCGTTATTGTTATAGCGATTATTTCCGTTGTTATAACGATTTTCGTTGTTATTATAGCGGTTTTCGCTATTGTTGTAACGATTTTCATTATTATTATAGCGGTTTTCGCTATTGTTATAACGATTTTCGTTATTATTATAGCGATTATTTCCGCTATTATAGCGGTTATTGCTATTATTACGTTGATTTTCTTGTTGGCTTTCGTAAGGTTTGTTGTAATCCCTACGTTTGTTATTCCCTTGATAATTATTTTTTGCCTGATAATTATTCTTACCCTGATAGTTTTCTCTGCCTTCTCGGCTGAATTTTCTGTTTTCCATATTAAATTTCTCTATTTTTTAATTACTCTTAATGATAACTTTTTGGTCAGGTTAGGTTAAATCATTGTAACTTTGGGGCAAAGATACAAAAAAAAACTGAATTATGATTTTTTTTAAATATTTTTTTGTAAGAATTGTAGTGTTGCTTATCTACCCCTTATCCTTCGCTTATCCTTCGCTCAAGGTTCGCTCATCCTTCGCTCATCCTTCGCTGGGAAGAATTATGAATTTTGAATTGAGAGGCTGTAAAAATTCATAATTCAAAATTCACAATTCAAAATTATTTTGTATCTTTGCCTCTCTAAAACAAAAAAATATATGATTACAGTTACTCGTTTATTTGATATTCCTTATTATCAACAAACTAAATACCCCTTATCAGTAGCTTTGGCTACTAAAGTAAATGGGATATGGCAAGAAACTTCTACCGATGAATATATTAAAAAAGTGAATACCGTAAGCAGGGGATTACTGCGCTTAGGTATTGAAAAAAACGATAAAATAGCGGTTATCTCTTCTAACAATCGTACGGACTGGCATATCTTGGATATTGGTATTCTGCAAGTGGGCGCCCAAAATGTCCCTATATACCCTACTATTACTGCTGATGACTTTGAATATATTCTAAACCACTCCGAATGCAAATATTGTGTCGTTTCTGACGTGGTTCTATACGAAAAAATAAAGGCTATCAAAGATAAACTACCTCACCTAAAAACAATTTATACCTTTGACGATGTGCCTAATGCCCAAAACTGGAACGAAATTATTGCTTTAGGTGCCGATGAAAGTAACCAAAATGAAGTAGAAGCTCGCAAAAATAGCATCGATAAGCACGATTTGGCTACAATTATCTACACTTCAGGCACTACAAGTAGACCAAAAGGGGTAATGCTATCTCACTGGAACATTATTTCTAACATCATCAACTGCCAAGACCGCTTGCCTGTGAAAACGGGGTCTACCGCACTCAGCTTCTTGCCTGTGTGCCACGTGTTTGAACGGATGCTTACTTACCTTTACCAATACGATGGATTGCAATTGTATTTTGCGGAATCTATTGATAAAATTAGCGATAACCTCCGCGAGGTGAAACCGCATATCCTCACCGTAGTACCACGATTGATAGAAAAAATCTACGACAAGATATTTGCCAAAGGTGCTGAACTTACAGGCATCAAGCGTACGCTGTTCTTTTGGGCACTGAACTTAGGCTTCCGCTACAAACCTTATGGCGAAAATGGCTGGTGGTACGAACTACAACTGAAAATAGCTAACAAACTTATATTCAACAAATGGCGGGAAGCTTTGGGCGGTCGTGTAGAAATGATTGTATCGGGTAGTGCTGCGCTCTCACCTCGATTGGCTAAGGTATTTTCAGCAGCAGGACTGACTATTATGGAGGGTTACGGACTTACTGAAACGGCTCCTGTAATTTCTGTAAACCGCGAGGCTGGAAGATATTGGAAAATAGGAACCGTAGGGAAGCCTGTTAACAATGTGCAAGTGAAAATAGCTGAAGACGGCGAAATACTGGTGAAAGGTGAAAACGTGATGCTGGGCTACTATAAAGACGAAGCGCAAACGAAAGAAAACATTACCGATGGCTTTTTTCATACTGGCGATATAGGCGAATTGGATAAGGAGGGCTTCCTAAAAATTACCGACCGCAAAAAGGAAATATTTAAAACCTCTGGTGGTAAATACGTATCGCCACAGCTGATTGAAAACAAACTTAAACTTTCCCGATTTATAGAAAACGCTATGGTAGTGGGCGAAGGTGAGAAAATGCCTGCAGCTATTATTCAGCCTAATTTTCCTTTTGTGAAAGAATGGGCACGCCGCCACAACGTAAATATAGGCACTACCAATGCTGAAATTGCTGCTAGCCCTATCCTGCACGAGCGTGTGGCTAAAGAGGTGGAACGCGTAAACCAACGCCTTGGCAAATGGGAACAGGTAAAACTTTTTGCCTTTACTCCCGATGAATGGACTATTGATGACGGACACCTTACCCCTACCCTAAAACTCAAACGCCGTGTTATCAAAGAAAAATATATAGACATCTATAACAAGTTTTACAACAAGTGATTGAAATAACTGATATTAGTACCTTTACCAGCCCTAAACCTACTGTTATTACTATCGGTACTTTTGACGGAGTACATCTCGGTCACCAAAAAATTATCAATAAGGTAGTGGAGAGCGCTCGCCGAGAAAACCTCTTGGCGACTATCTTTACTTTTTTCCCGCACCCTCGTATGATAGTGCAGCACGACAATAGTCTGAAACTGATTCATACTCTGAGTGAAAAGAAAGAGGCTCTAAAAGCCTTAGGAGTTGATTTACTGATTGTGCAACCCTTCAACGAAAAATTTGCGAATCTTACTGCTGAAGATTTTGTGCATAAGCTATTAGTAGAACGCCTTAATGCCAAAAAAGTAATCATTGGCTACGACCATCGCTTTGGCAAAGGGCGCACAGCTGATATAAAAGATATGGAACACTTTGGGGAACAATACGGCTTTGCAGTGGAAGAAATACCTGTGGAAGAAATCAATGAGGTGAGTGTGAGCTCTACGGCTATACGCAATGCACTGCTGTCAGGAAAGATGGATATTGCCGAACGCTACCTTGCTGCCCCTTATAGCCTTACAGGTACGGTGGTGCACGGAATGAAGTTGGGTCGTTCTATAGGCTACCCTACTGCTAATATAGTGGTAGATGACAAGTATAAACTTATCCCAAAGGACGGGGTTTATGCTGTGTATAGCCTTATCAACCAACAAAAGGTATACGGGATGATGAGCATAGGCAAAAACCCTACTATTGAGGGGAAAGGCAGCTCTATTGAAGTGCATTTTTTTGACTTTAACAGCGATATTTACGACCAGCAAATTACCATTTATTTCATAAAATACTTACGTGAAGAACAAAAATTTGATTCTATAGAACTCTTAAAACAACAAATAGCTAATGACGAAACAGCAGCGAGAAAAGCAATTGCGCTACGATAAAGCCTATATGCGAATGGCTATGGAGTGGGCTAAACTCTCTTATGCGCAACGTAAGCAAGTGGGTGCTATTATGGTGAAAGACCGAATGATTATTTCCGACGGCTATAATGGTACTCCTACAGGGTTTGATAACTGTTGTGAAGATGAACAAGGCAATACGCACTGGTTTGTACTGCACGCCGAAGCTAATGCTATAATGAAGGTTGCTGCCTCTACACAATCATCACAAGGCGCAACGCTATATATTACGATGTCGCCGTGCAAAGAGTGTAGTAAGCTTATCTATCAGTCGGGGATTAAGCGGGTGGTGTATAAAGAAGGTTACCGCGATAATGAAGGGTTGGTATTTTTAGAAAAAGCAGGGGTAGAAGTAGTGCATTTAGAAGATGTTGGGCAATAAAAAAATCAGGCTACTATATAGTATAGTGCCTGATTTTTTTTATTTTTAGTAGCTTTTTCTATTAAAAATAAGCGTTAAGAGTTGCTGAAAGTACTCCTAAACCATCTTTACCACCAATGTTGAAGCCCAGTCTATTTTTTTCTGTATTGCCATTACTTGCGTAAGTAAAGTTTACACCATAAGTGTATTGAGCTCCAAGTGCTACTTTAGGAAAGATAAAGTACTCAACCCCTGCAAAACCATTTACACCTAAGCCAAAGGCTGTTTGTTTTTTAGCAGGAGATACAAATCCTACCAAAGCATCAGCTCCATAGTAACCTTGCAAACGAGTAACGCCTTTTCTCCACTCTTTACCATAACCTGCTACTAAACCAACGCTACTTACAGCATCTACATCTTTATCTTTAGACAAGTTGAAGTTGAAGCTTGCTATGTAACGAGTAGCGGTATTATCGGTATCAAACTTTTTACCAACAAAAGTAAGTACTGAATGGGTAGAAGAGAAAACTCCTTCACCAAAACCAACAAAGTTTTGTCCTTCAAAAAGGTTTTGTCCTGAGTTAGAAGGTGAACCGTTGAATGCTTGTCCTACGAAAGTTAAAGCATTACCTACATTGAAACCGATTGACCAGTCTCCTTGTTTAGGAAGGTACTGTTCACCTTTAGAAGACACCAAACTTTGTGCTGATACAGCACCAAAAGCAAAAATTGCTACTAATGATAAAATAATTTTTTTCATCGTAATTATGTTTTTTTTAATTATTACAATGCAAAGATACTTCTTTTTATAATAACTACCAAATATTTTTATATATTTTTTCGTTATATTGCAATATTAATAGGCTTTAGCAAATAGTACTCGTCTTGCCGAAGGCTTGCCCGAATACATACATACTCCTGCCTCTTCTTTGCTGTTTAAAGGAATACAGCGTATGGTAGCTTTTGTCTCTTCTTTTATTTTTGCCTCTGTTTCGGCAGTACCATCCCAATGGGCTGCAAAGAAACCGCCTTTGGTTTCTAACAATTCCTTGAACTCGTCATAGCTATTTACCTCTGTAATATGAGTATCGCGGTAAGCTAAAGCTTTTTTGTACAAATTTTCTTGTATTTCGGCTAAGAGTTGTTGTATATGTGCAACAATAGCATCAGCGGAGATGGTTTCTTTGGTGAGGGTATCACGGCGAGCAACCTCAAAGGTGTGGTTCTCTAAGTCGCGTTGCCCCACTGCCAAGCGTACGGGTACGCCTTTTAGTTCATATTCATTAAACTTAAAACCTGGTGATTGGGTGTCACGATCGTCAAACTTCACGCTAATACCTTGTTTTTTAAGCTCTTCCATTAGCGGTGTAATGCGCTCACGCACGTTCTCTAATTGGGCAGTACCTTTATAAATAGGTACTATTACCACTTGTATGGGTGCCAAATTAGGCGGCAATACCAATCCGTTGTCATCGCTGTGGGTCATAATAAGGGCGCCCATCAGGCGAGTAGAAACCCCCCACGAAGTAGCCCATACATAATCTTGTTTTCCCTCTTTGCTCACGTATTTCACTTCAAAAGCCTTAGCGAAGTTTTGTCCTAAAAAGTGTGATGTGCCGGCTTGTAATGCTTTGCCGTCTTGCATCAATGCTTCAATACAATAGGTATCATCAGCCCCTGCAAAACGCTCACTTTCGGTTTTCACGCCTTTGATAACAGGTACTGCCATAAAGTTTTCTACAAAAGTAGCGTATACATTCATCATTTTTTCGGCTTCTTCTATTGCCTCAGCTTTGGTAGCGTGGGCGGTGTGCCCCTCTTGCCACAAAAATTCAGCTGTACGGAGGAACAAACGGGTACGCATTTCCCAGCGCACTACGTTAGCCCATTGATTTACAAGTATAGGCAAATCACGATAGGATTGAATCCAGTTTTTGTAGGTATTCCAGATGATGGCTTCAGAAGTGGGGCGCACTATCAGCTCTTCTTCTAATTTTGCTTCGGGGTCTACCATTAGCTTGCCTTTTTCGCTGGGGTCTGTTTTGAGGCGATAGTGAGTTACTACCGCACATTCTTTGGCAAAACCTTCTGCATTTTTTTCTTCAGCTTCAAAATAGCTCTTAGGAACAAACAGCGGAAAATAAGCGTTATAGTGTCCTGTTTCTTTGAACATACGGTCTAATTCAGCCTGCATTTTTTCCCATATAGCATAACCGTAAGGTTTAATCACCATACAGCCACGTACTCCTGAATTTTCAGCCAAATCGGCTTTTACGACCAATTCGTTATACCATTTAGAGTAATCTTCACTTCGCGAGGTTAAGTTCTTGCTCATACTATTTAGTTCGTTTTTTTAATAGTTTTTTTTGTGTTTCTTTTTAGTAGTAGAGGTGTGTTTTGGAGGTTTCAGATAGTGCAAGCATTCCTCTATATAGAGGTCGCCCTGGTTGCGTATCATTCCTGCTACATTTTCATTGAACCATATTTCGCCTAAATTTGCTTTTAGGTGCTTGGTAATGTCCTTTCCGTTTTTTGCAAAGTTAATACTAATACGCCTATCACGCAGGAATTTAGCAAAGGCGGTGAGCATTTCTTTCGGAATTTTATACTCGTTGATAAAATAGTTTTTATAGGGTTTGTTGTTTAGAGCGGGGTGTTTGTCTAAATATTCAAACAGAAAGAAACTTGTAAGCCCCGAACTTAAGAGTTCATTCACAAGATAACTTTCGGGTTTCATATCAATAGGTACAAACACATCGGGGTAGATACCGCCACCACCATAAACTATTTTCCCTTTAGGCGTTTTAAACTTAAGCGAATCGGGGACTGTAGCGTTATCTATAGGGACACTGCGGCGTTGCTGCACATAAGCGTAAGGTTTCTGTATAGAACGCCCTGTGGGAGTGTAGTAACGTGCTGTAGTAAGCCGTACTGCTGAGCCATCGGGTAAAGGCATTTCGCTCTGTACCAATCCTTTACCAAAGGTACGTCTGCCTACAATCACTCCTCTGTCATTATCTTGTAATGCTCCTGCTACAATTTCGCTTGCCGAAGCTGAATTTTCATTGACCAATACGAATATAGGACGATTTTCGAACAAGCCTCCATCGGTGGCATAAGTTTCTTCGGTTTCTTTGCGATTGTTTTTGGTAAATACAATCATTTTGTTTTTACGCAAAAACTCATCGGCTATTTGTATACCTACATTGAAAAAGCCTCCCGAATTGTTGCGCAAATCTAATATCAGGCTATTGATTCCTTCCTTATCAAGTGCTTTGAGGGCATTGGTAAATTCTTCGGTAGTGGTTTCGGCAAATCTATTCATACGAATATAGCCTAATGTATCATTCACCTTATAATAGCAATCTACACTCTTGATAGGGATAAACTTGCGCTGTATGGGCACGGTGAATATACTGTCTTTGTTTTTTCGGTAAATGGTTAAATCTACGCGAGATTCCATTTCGCCTTTCAGTATATTTTTGATTTTTTCGGTACTGAGGTGTTTTTTATAGAGGGTATCCTTGCCTGCCATCAAGATACGGTCGCCAAAGCGGATTCCTTTTTTTTGGGCATCACTATCCTCAATGGTTTTAATGACAGCTATGGTATCGCGATACACATAAAAGCTAATACCTACGCCTACAAACTTACCACTCATCGTTTCGGCTACCTCTTGTATGTCGTTTTTAGCGATGTAAGTGGAGTGTGGGTCTAATTTTCGCAAAATGCTATTAATCGTTAAATCGACAATGCTATCGGCGTTTACCTTATCAACATAATCCTCTTCTATATAATCCATCAGCTTGCCGAGTTTTTCCATATAAGGGCTTTGTGGAATTGTATCGTCAATCACTACGGGTAAAGGAGGGGGTGGCTTTGGGATATAGATATTAGCCAGCTGCCTACCCAATATCAATCCTAAAGCTAAAGTAGTTCCTATAATCGTGGGAAGTATATAGTATTTATTTTTCATCAGGATTCCCTAATTATTTTTTAAATGCACCAATACCTGTTTTTAGCCATTGGTAAAATTCTTCGGCTTCATCGGTATCGAGTGTATAACCAATGGGTGTGTTTAGGTTTTCTTCGTTATGCCCTACCAACACGTAAAAGGGTTGGGTATTGGCTTTATAGCGAAGCGTTTGGAATTCTGTCCACTTTTGTCCTATTGTTTTTATCATTTTTCCTTCACGCACTTGTGAAGGTTTTACTTCGTTTTCGGGCAGTGGGCGTTTGTCATCTACATAAAGGGAAATAAGCACAACTTCATTGCGCAACACATCGAGCACCTGAGGGTCTGGCCATACATTTTGCTCCATACGCCTACAATTGACACACGACCAGCCTGTAAAATCTAACAATACGGGTTTGTTTACCTGTTTGGCATAGGCTAATCCTTTATCGTAATCGTCAAAAGTTACAATATTGTGAGGCTTAAACAAGTGAGCTCCTTCGGGTAACTTGCCTTCATCTACACCTGTTGCATTGCCACCGGCAGTATAGCCTACCCCGTAAGGTGATTCGCTATAATGTTGTGGAGGTGGGAACGCATTGATAAGGTTTAGTGGTGCGCCCCACATCCCTGGTAGCATATAAATCGTAAAGCTGAGGGTGAGCAAGCCTAAGCACAACCTGCCTACTGAAATACGGCTTTCGTTGTCATCGTGTGGCAAGCGTATTTTGCCAAACAAATAGAGGCTCAAGGCACCAAATATGGCTATCCAAATGGCGATAAACACTTCGCGTTCGAACCAATGGCTTTGTTCAACCAAATCGGCATTTGATAAGAATTTGAATGCTAAAGCGAGCTCTAAAAATCCTAATACTACTTTGACTGTATTGAGCCATCCACCTGATTTAGGCATTGAGTGTAGCCACCCTGGGAAGGCTGCAAAAAGGGCAAAAGGAAGTGCTATAGCCAATGAAAAACCAAACATTCCCATAATAGGAGCGATGCCCCCTTCGGAAGCGGCTTGCACTAAGAGCGTGCCTACAATGGGGCCTGTGCAAGAGAATGACACTATAGCTAAAGCTAACGCCATAAAGAAGATGCCTACAAAGCCACTGCGGTCGGCTTGGGCGTCTATTTTAGTACTCCACGAGCTAGGCAAAGTAAGTTCAAATGCTCCTAAGAACGACACAGCAAAAACTACTAAGATAATGAAAAATATGAGGTTGAACCAGAAGCTACTTGCCAAAGCGTTTAGCGCATCGGAGCCAAAAACTGCGGTAACTACAGAACCTAAAAGCACGTAAATGACGATGATGGAAAGTCCGTAGATAACGGCATTTCTAATACCTTTGGCTTTTGATTTACTTTGCTTGGTGAAGTAGCTCACCGTCATTGGTATCATTGGGAACACGCAGGGGGTAAGCAATGCTGCAAAACCTGAAAAGAAGGAGATAATGAATATCGTCCATATGCCCATTTGCCCTACTGGGGCATCATTGGTGGCACTATCGGTGGGGGTAGCTACTGCTTTTGTATTGCTGGTAGCGGTAGCTGCTGTATTGTCATCGGGGGTGAGGGTAAAGCTAAATTGGGGGGTGGCTGTAGCGACTGCACTGCTGGTGGTATTGGGCAGTGTAAACTCTAAGTCGGCAGTATCTGGGGGGAGACAACTGTGGTCGTTACAGCTCATAAATTCGACACTTGCTTTAATAGTTTGCAAGGGCTGTGTGAGCTTGATGTGTTGTGTGAAAGTAGCCCGATTGTAAAAATAGGCTATTTCCATATCGAAGACGTTGTCGTGCTTTACAATAGGTTTTGACTCTTCGGGTGTGCCTATTAGCTCATAGCCTTCTTGTTTTTCAAAAGTGAAGGTGGTGGGTACAGGTCCGTTGGCAGGCAGGTGCTGTCCGTAGAGTTTCCAACCGTTTTCTATTGTAGCAAAGGCTACTAAGTTGTATTCGTTGTCGTTAATTTTCTGGGCTTGTGTAGTCCATTTTACAGGGTTGTGTATCTGTGCGGATACAGCTACTGTAAAGGCTATCATTATCAGTGTTATAAATTTTCTCATTATTGTTTTTATAATGTTTAATATTTAAAATTTTAAATGTTTAATATTCAATGGTTAAAATATATGTTTTATAAAAATTACTTGTGCGGCACTCTCTTTGGGGCATAACACTTACCAAAGAAACATAGCATATATTGTGCCAAAAAATACTACTGCTTTTGCAGGGGGCAAAGGTACGAAATAATGTTTAATTATTAATGCTTTGAGAAGAATTTTGAATTTTGAATTCTGAATTTTGAATTTTGAATTGATGGGACTTGTAGGACTTTTGGGACTTGTGGGAGGTGTGGGACTTGGGGGGAGTGCGTTATCCTTCGCTAAACCTTCGCTCATCCTTCGCTCATCCTTCGCTGAAGGTTCGGTGAGAAGAATTTTGATTTGATGGGACTGTTGGGACTTGTGGGGAGTGCGTTATCCTTCGCTAAACCTTCGCTCATCCTTCGCTGAAGGTTCGGTGAGAAGAAATTTGATTTGATGGGACTTTTGGGACTTGTGGGAGGTGTGGGACTTGTGGGGTTTTGGGGGGAATGTTCCAGAAAAACTTTGGCAAACTTTGAAAGTTTGCCAAAGTGTGTGGCGCAGCGAGGGACGGGGGAATTATGAATTGGGAGTGATTGTATAAAAAATATTTGTTTATTAAAAAACATTTACTATTTTTGCCGTTGTTTAAAAAAAATGTCTTTTTCTTTAAAACTGACTATGGAAAGGTTATATACTGGTATTATTAAACAGATAATAAAACACAAAAATAAGGGAATTATTGCCTATACTGATGATAGTGGTATAGAACAAAAAACTCTTTTTTTTTAATTTGAAATTAAAAGGTAAAACAAGAAAATATTGAATATTGCGAAATTTTTGAAGGAAAAATCTATTATTTGAATGAATGTCCTTATAAGATTGGAAAAGATATTTATGTGATTGTTGCAGGAGTTGATAAAAAAGGAATTATTAATTTTAAAACCGTATTGTAAGCATTTATGAGTTCTAAGTTTTTCACCAATACCGAAGGGAATACCTTGTTTAAGAAGTTTGAAGGAGTGCTTGAAAATAATCCTATAGCTTTTTTTGATGCTTTAGTAGGCTATTTTAGGGCTTCAGGTTATTTTAAATTGCGTCCTTTTTTAGAGAAAATGAGCGAAATACGTATATTGGTGGGTATTAATGCTGATAAACTAATTGCTGATGCTAAACGAAAAGGATTATTATACTTAGAGGATAAGATTAAAACGAAAGAAGAACTTTTGAGGTCTATTACACAAGATATAGATAAAGCTCCTTATGAAGCTGAAGTGGAGGATGGTATTAAGCAGTTTTTAGACGATATTTTTTCGGGCAAAGTAAAGATAAGAGCTTACGGACAGAAAAAACTGCATGCTAAATTCTATATCTTACGCCCAATGAACTTTAATAAAGATTCTTTTGCAAGTGTGATAATGGGTTCGTCTAACCTTACAAATGCTGGTTTAGGGATTTATGATGATGCTAATTACGAACTTAACGTACAACTCAACAGTTATGATGATGTAAAGTTTGCTCTTGATGAGTTTGAGCCTCTTTGGAAAAATGCTTCTGAACTTATTCCTGCAGATATAGACAAGCTGATCGCAGGCACTTATTTAGCTAAAAATACTCTTACTCCTTATGATTTGTATTTAAAAATGCTTATAGAGTATTTTGGTGAAGAAGCTGTTTTGGATAGTCTAAACAATGAAGAACTACCTGAAGGGTATACCAATTTGCAATATCAGGCTGATGCTGTAAATGAGGGAGTGCGTATGCTGATGAAACACAATGGTTTTATACTAGCTGATGTCGTGGGACTTGGTAAAACAGTGGTAGCAACTCGCATCATAAAGAAGTATATTGCCAAGAACGGACATAACACTAAAGTATTGGTAGTTCATCCTAATGCTTTGAAAGTGGGGTGGGAAAACACAATAAAAGATTTTGGTATAGGTAATTATGTTGATTTTATTTCAAATGGTAGCTTACACAAACTATTTATAGATAAAAACATTGACTATCAGAAACCTGAGGAATATGATCTTATTATAGTGGATGAAGCTCATAATTTTCGTTCGTCTAACACTACTAAATACGAATATTTAGAGTTACTTTGTAAAACACCACGTATAGGATTGGGTAATGATATGAGTAATAGAAAAAAAGTAATACTTATTTCGGCTACCCCTATCAATAATAAGCCTGATGATATAGCAAACCAAATATTTCTCTTTCAAGATGCAAGGAATTCAACTATTGAAGGAGTTCCTAACCTTAAATCATTCTTTTATGAGAAAAGTGTAGCATACCAAAACTTAAAAAGTTTGAAAGGTGATGCGCTAATAAAGGAGGTAAAAGCTATTTATGAGCCTATCAGAGAAAAAGTATTTTCGGAAATAGTAATTAGGCGTACACGTGCTGACATTAAGAAAATAGAACGTTATAGTGAAGATATAGCCTCGCAAGGAATGACATTCCCTACAGTAGTAGGTCCTAATAAAATAAGCTATAATTTTAATGCTTATCAGGCACAAGTATTTGAAAGTACAGTAACTGCTATTCTCACTAATTTGGCTTATTACAGGTATAGAGCTATTGAATTTCTTAATCCTGAATTTGCTAATTTATACGATAATGCTCAACACATAGCTTTACAGTTGGCAATGATAATGAAGACATTACTGGTAAAACGTTTGGAAAGTAGTTTTACAGCTTTTGTTAATTCTTTACGCCGCTTCAAAATTTCTAACCAGAGAATGATAGAAATGTTTGCCAATGATAAAGTGTATATTGCTCCTGATTTGGATATTAATAAGTTTTTAGACAATTACCGAGAAGAAGAATTAGAGGCTAAAATAGAATCTTTAAGTGAAAAATCGCCTAAGAATAGGATATTTAAGGCTAAAGATTTTTCGGAAGGCTTATTGGAAGGACTCAAAAAAGACCAAGTAATATTGGAAGCATTGGTACAACAGTGGGAAAATATAGGAGAAGACCCTAAGCTAGAAGAGTTTTTTAAAACAATAAATACTACTCTTTTGGATGAGAGGAATATAGAGAAAAAATTAGTTATCTTTTCTGAAAGTACAGAAACAGTTGATTATTTAGCTGATGAGCTTAGAAAGATAGGCAGGAATGATGTGTTGGCTATCAGTGCTAAAAATAGCAAAACTCAATTTGCTACTATTCGTAAGAATTTTGATGCTAATTACCCTGAAAATCAGGAAAATAAATACAATATAATCATTACTACAGAAGTACTTGCTGAGGGTGTTAACTTGCACCGAGCTAATGTGATATTGAATTATGATATACCTTGGAATGCTACTAAACTAATGCAGCGTATAGGGCGCGTGAATCGTATTGGTAGCAAAGCTAAAAACATTTATGTTTATAACTTTTTCCCGACTGCTGAATCTAACAAACTAATAACTCTTAACGAAAAGGCTCTGAAAAAACTACAAAGTTTTCACACTGCATTGGGGGAGGATGCCAAAGTGTATACGGAAGAGGAACAAATAGTAGATAACGTTTTAGGTAATCTACAAACACAAGAAGAAGTAGATGAGCGTTTACAATATTTGGAAAAAGTACGTATGCTATATAAAAATGATTTGAAAACCTACCAACGTATTAAAAAATTACCTTTAAAAAGTCGTATTGCACGATTAGCCAATGTGAAACGTGAAGAAGCTCTTGCTGTTATAGGACAACCTATAGATAATGCTGTACTTTGCTATCTGCGCAACCAAATGAAAGAAGGTTTTTATGTAGCTAATGAAAACAACTGTGTGGAAATTACTTTTTACCAAGCTATTAAGCTATTTGAAGCTACCAAAGAGGAAAAAACCACTATTATTGAAACACAATTATTTAAACCTGTAAATAAGGCTATTATTCATTTTAAGGAAGTATACAACAGAGAGTATTCGGTTGAAGAATTTGATAAATACAATTTAAATAAGCAGGAAAATAAAGCAAAAAAATTCTTAGAAAATTTGATAAAGATGAAAGTGCAAGCAGGACTTACAGATATGCAAGTAACAATTATAAAAACAGGCTTGGAGACTATATATAGAGGAAAATTTAATCGTTTTTTAAGAGAAGTAACTCAATTAGCGACTATACAGAAAAAGAAGCAATTTCCTCTATCAATATTGGTAGAGAAACTTGCAGAGATATTAAATCATTATCCTTTTGCAGAGATAGCTCGTCTTGATAGTTTACGACTAAAAGAAAATCATATAGTTCAAACCTACGAAGAACCTACTATAGTGCTTACAGAAACTTTTATTTAAGATGACAAAGACCGAATTACGCCAAATATTTCAAGCTCCTTACAACCAAAAAACTTGGGGGCATAGTCTTCATTTTTTGAGTGGCAATAACGATAGATTACAATTACTTTTACCACCCAAAAGTATTACTCTTTATACTAATGAAGCTACTAAGCTAGTAAAAAGCTTTCATCTGTTAGGAAAGCTGAGAACAAACGATGATGTAGAGTTCCCCATCTATGAAGTGATTTTGAATAACAAGGTACAGATAAGCCATAATAAAGTAACGGTAAACAACTTTGTAAAGAAGTATATCGTAAACAATGCTATTGAAGGAGCACTGGTGACTTATGCTTATGAAGATACCGATAGAAAAGAATGGCGTTTTTCATTCATCAGTAAAAATACAGCTAGTGAATTTTTTGCTGAGGCTGAAAGTAAAGAAACTAATCCGCGAAAATATACTTACGTTTTTGGTACAGATGAGCTTCATACTACAGCTGTTGAGCGCTTTTTTACTCTACAACAATCTAATTTTGAAGTAAAAGATTTTTTTGCTGCTTTTGAAGTAGAAGCACTTAATAAAGAGTTCTTTGAAGAGTATAAAGCTATATATGAGGATTTTGTAGAACACATTACAGGAAAGCGTTTTGTAAAAGAAAAAGGGAAATGGGTAGAGAAAGAAAAACACTTGCCAGACCCACAATATCTCTCTCCTTTTGGAGAAGATGACAAATGCGTACGTGATTACGTAAAGAAACTATTAGGACGCTTGGTGTTTTTATATTTCTTACAAAAGAAAGAATGGCTGAATGGTGATGTAAATTATCTGAAAAATTTATTTGGAAAATCAGATAAAACATCTTTTTTGGAAGAGGTATTAGAGCCACTATTTTTTGGAGTACTTAATACCAAACCAGAAGACAGAAGAGCGCTTTTTGAAGCTGAGCAGTGGAATTTATCACTACTAAAGGAATGGGAAAAAGTGCCTTACCTGAATGGGGGGCTGTTTGAAAGAGATATTATAGATAATGAAAGGGTTATTTTCTCGGAAGAACTTTTTGAGCGTACCTTTGAGTTTTTTAGTAGATACAATTTTACCATTGATGAGAACGACCCTGAAGATACCCAAATAGGTATTGATCCTGAAATGTTAGGGAAAATATTTGAGAATCTTTTGGAAGACAATAAGGATAAAGGGGCGTTCTATACTCCTAAAGAGATTGTACAATATATGTGCAGAGAGTCGCTTATTGCCTACCTAACTGAGAAACACAAAGAGGAAGAGGTAAACATACGCAATTTAGTAGAAAAGCACAACACTAAATGGGAGGAGGATACTTGCAAAAAAGTACTTAATAGTCTAAAAGAGGTAAAAATATGTGACCCAGCGATTGGGTCGGGAGCATTCCCTATGGGGATGCTGAATGAGTTGTACAAATGTAGGATAGCACTTGGGGAGGAGAAGTCGGTAAATATAAAGAAGGAGATCTTGCAAAACAATATCTATGGAGTAGATATTGAGAAAGGGGCTGTGGATATAGCACGTTTGCGTTTTTGGTTAGCCTTGGTGGTAGATGAGACTATTCCAGAACCTTTGCCTAATTTAGATTTTAAAATTATGCAGGGAAATAGCTTGTTAGAGAGCTATCAGGGAGTGGATTTGAGTAATCTCACAACAGAAAATAATAATTTAATGCTTGTTGAAAATTCACAAAAAGACTTATTTGGAAACTATGTAGAACCACAGCTTAAAATAACCTTTACCAAAAAAGACTTTACTGAAAGCTTGCAGCAAGATATTAAAAAATATTTTAGTGTTACAGACGCTGAAACAAAGAAGCGTTTAAGAAAACAAATTAACAACAAAATACAGGAGCATATAGATTATAATTTGGAGTTGCGTAGAAATCACCTAGAAAGATTAAAGTTAGAAATTACTCCTAAATATAAAAATGATATTTTAACTCTTAAGCAAGAAAGAGAAAAAGAATCCTTAGAGCAGGAGATAGCAAAATTAGATATAAGCCGTAAGGAAATAATAAAACTACAAGAAACAGATGAAAAACCTTTTTTCTTATGGCATATATATTTTGCTGATGTATTTAAAGGGGCAAATAATTTAAACAACTCTGGCTTCGATATTGTCATTGGTAACCCACCATACATTGATTCAGAAGCAATGGTGAAAAATGGACAAGAAGCTATTAGAAATACATTATCTATAGAATATGACTTCTGTAAAGGTAATTGGGATATTTATATAGCTTTTTTTGAAAAAGGTTTTAAAATACTTAACGAAAAAGGAATATTAACATATATCACCCCTGATAAGTGGACTTCTAAGCCTTTTGGTTATGAATTAAGAAAAGAACTATTCCCAAACTTTTATAGAATAACAGAATGCGGAAGAAATATTTTTGAAAGTGCTAATGTAGATGCAATTATAACATTTCTAACAAAAAAATTAAAAAAGGAAATTCTTATAGATATTTTTGCAAAAGAAAATATTATAAACTTTTCTATCATCAGTAAAGAAATAATAAAAGAGCCTTACTCTTTAGATTGGTTATTCTCTAAAAATATTAGTATCATAAATAAGGTAGATTCTTGTATAAAAATATTTTCTGACTATTGGGTATGTGAAAATGCCTGTGCAACATCAGATGCTTATAAGATAAAACCATACATATCTGATACAAAGTATGATTCTAGTAGACTGAAAATAATAAATACAGGAACAATAGGTAGATTTATATCTAAATGGGGGGAGAAAACAATGACTTACCTTAAAGATAAATATCAGATTCCAACAGTTAATAAAGAAGAGTTTAGTTTGAATTTTAAAAATAGTTATGGTATGAAATCTTATTGCCCTAAAATTATTATTAAGGGCTTAACTTTATTGGACGCTTGCATTGATAAAGAAGGTATTATTATTCCTGGAAAATCAACATTAGTTATCACATCTGATACTGCAAAAGAACTTTTTTTCCCTTTAGCCCTTATAAATTCAAAGTTTTCTATTTTTTATATAACAGAAAAATATAGAGGCTCAAGCTACAATCAAGGTATAAATTTCAATCCTGAAATGATTAATAACTTACCTATTCCTTTAATAGAAAAGGATATATTATATCCTTTTATAACTTTAGTAACACAAATTCTTAATGCTAAAGAAAAGGATTCTAACTTTGACACAATAGACTTAGAAAATCAGATAGATATCTTAGTCTATAAACTTTATAACCTAACGTATGAAGAGGTAAAAATAATAGATCCTAATATTGAAAGTATTATATCAAAAGAAGAATATGAAGCAAAGAAGTGAGTTTTTAACTCACTTCTTTGTTAATCATTGTCAGATAGTCTAAATTCTATTTCATAGTTTTTTATAAAATCAATTTCTTCTTGTGTAAGTCCGTACAAAGGACAAATAAGATCGTCTATTTTGTCAATAATATGTTTTGATTTTTGAATTTTATACTCTTTAAATTCATTGATATGATAACTTGAATCCTCTGTTACAGTCCTATTCTTAGCATTATTTTCTATATCAGCTAAGTATTCTTGATAAAGTTTTTCTAATGCTACAATATCTTTATCACTAAGATAGGGTATTGTAAAATTCTCTATTTCATAACTTTTCCAATTAAGATTGTCAGAATAAATCTGATAAAACCAAAAAGAAAGATTACTACTTAGTATTCCTCCAATAGAATTAGATAATTCAGAAGAAAATAATAGCATTTTTTCAGCAGAAGAACCTGTTGAATAATTTGTAACAACTTTAAAATATCTTCCTCCTGCAGCTCTATAATATATAGGATTCCCTTTCTCTGATAGATATTTAGATATAGTTTTTTGATTGAGTATTTTTGTTAAAATATTTCTTTCTATATTATAGCTGATTTTTGGTATACGTCCTACTAACATTAGATCTTTTGTTTCAACAAAATCTAAATTATTAATAAGTTGTTCAAGATTAAAGTTTTTTCCTCTTCTATACATTTTAGTAGATAGAATACTCTCACAAGGTGTATTTGTTTTCACATATTGAATAATGGAAGTATTTACCATTGCATTTTCAAAAACAGGTTTAGGACGAACCGCATAAGAGGACAGCTTTATTGCTCTACAATTATTTCTTAGTAGCTTATGAATTCCTATTACAGCTTCGCTTGATGTAATAGATATAGGTACTATAAAGCCTAAATTTCCTCCTTTTTTCAATAGGTTATAGCCTAATTCAATAAAGAGTGTATACGTATCTAATGAACCTTTTTGTATTCCTTTGATAGTTTGAGCAGATATATATTTCTTCTTTAAAACCTCTTTATCTTCTTGTGAAAGTTTAGCTCCATACGGTGGGTTACCAATGACAATATCGAAGCCAGAGTTGTTTAAATTATTTGCCCATCTTTGTTTTATTATTTTTAGCTATCTTTGTCGGTTAATTAAATTAATTTAGACAATGATATACGGTTACATTAGAGTAAGTTCTGACAAACAGACTGTTGAAAACCAACGTTTTGAAATTGGTAATTTCTGTGAGAAAAACAACCTAACTATTGATGTTTGGGTTGAAGAAACCATCTCGGGGATGACAAAAGTGGAGAATAGAAAACTTGGTAAACTCCTTAAAAAAATGAAGAAGAATGATGTGCTTATTTGCTCGGAGTTGTCGCGGTTGGGGCGTAACCTCTTGATGATTATGGGGGTGCTGAATGAGTGTATGAACCGCGATATTCAGGTGTGGACTATCAAAGATAATTATCGCTTGGGGAGCGATATCAATAGCAAGGTGCTGGCGTTTGCCTTTGGGCTTTCGGCTGAAATTGAACGCAACCTTATCAGTCAGCGTACCAAAGAGGCTTTGGCTCGCAAAAAAGCGGAGGGGGTAGTGTTGGGTCGCCCTAAAGGTAGTAAATCTTCCAAAACGAAACTTACGGGAATGGAAAAACAAATTAAGGAGCTTTTGGACAAGAAGGTGTCGTATTCGGCTATCGGGCGTATTTTGGGGGTGCATCGGCTTACGGTAAGTGCTTTTGTAAAGGAAAGGCTGGAAAAACTTATGTAAAGAGGGGGAGAATTACCTTTGGCAAACTCTTGAAATTTGCCAAAGGTGTGGCGTAGTTGTTTTTTTAGACTTGAATAACGCCTAAATTGAAGGGGCGTTCGATAGGGGCGTGGTTGGCTGCTTCGATGCCGATGGAAATCCAATTGCGGGTTTCTAATGGGTCTATCACTGCATCTGTCCAAAGGCGAGCGGCTGCGTAATAGGGTGAAATTTGAGCATCGTATTTGTCTTTTATATGGTTGTAGAGCTGTGTTTCTTTTTCAGGGGTGAGTTCTTCGCCTTTCTTTTTGAGGGTTGCAGCTTCTATTTGCAAGAGTACTTTGGCGGCTTGTGCTCCGCCCATTACGGCTATATTGCCTGATGTCCAAGATACAATAAGGCGGGGGTCGTAGGCTTTACCGCACATTGCGTAATTGCCTGCGCCATAGGAATTGCCTATAATAACTGTAAATTTGGGCACTACGGAATTGGCTACGGCATTGACTAATTTAGCTCCGTCTTTGATGATACCTCCGTGTTCGGATTTGGAGCCTACCATAAAGCCTGTAACGTCTTGAAGAAAGACAAGTGGTATTTTTTTCTGATTGCAATTGGCGATAAAGCGGGTTGCCTTGTCGGCACTATCGGAATAGATAACGCCGCCAAATTGGAGTTCGCCTTTTTTGGTTTTTACTACTTTTCGCTGATTGGCTACGATGCCTACTGCCCAGCCATCGATGCGGGCATAACCTGTGATAATGGTTTGTCCGTAGCCTTCTTTGTATTCGTCAAACTCGGAATTATCTACCAATCGGTAAATAATTTCTTTCATATCGTAAGGTTCGGAGCGCAATTTGGGCAAAATGCCATAAATCTCCTTAGGGTTTTTAGCGGGTTTTTGAGGTGTAACACGATTGAAGCCTGCTTTTTGTGCATCGGCTATTTTGCTCATAGTGCGGCGGACGCGGTTGAGTGCATCTTTGTCGTCGAGGGCTTTATAATCGGTAACTCCGCTGATTTCGCAGTGTGTGGTGGCGCCTCCAAGTGTTTCATTATCTATATTTTCGCCTATAGCGGCTTTTACTAAATAGCTGCCTGCCAAGAAAATACTGCCTGTTTTATCAACAATCATAGCTTCATCGCTCATAATGGGCAAATAGGCTCCTCCTGCCACGCAACTGCCCATCACTACGGCTATTTGAGTGATGCCCATACTGCTCATCATCGCATTGTTGCGGAAAATGCGCCCGAAATGCTCTTTGTCGGGGAATATTTCATCTTGCAAAGGGAGGTATACGCCAGCACTATCGACAAGGTAGATGATGGGCAAGCGATTTTCAATAGAGATTTCTTGTGCACGAAGGTTTTTCTTGGCTGTAATGGGGAACCAAGCTCCTGCTTTTACGGTGGGGTCGTTGGCAACAACTACGCATTGTTGTCCTTCTACATAACCGATTACTACTACCACGCCTGCAGCTGGGCAACCGCCGTGTTCGGGGTACATACCATCGCCTGCAAAAGCTCCAATTTCAATATATGGAGCCTCTTTATCTAACAGATAATCTATGCGTTCGCGAGCTGATAACTTGCCTTGAGCGTGAAGTTTTTCGAGGTTTTTAGCACCGCCTCCTTCTTTTACTTTTTTGAGGCGTTTGCGCAATTCGCTAAGTGCTAACTTGTTAAAATCGTCGTTGCTATTAAAATCTAAATCCATTTTCAGTAGTATATGAAAGCGCAAAGATATGAATAATAATTCATTATAAATTAAAATTTGGTGCTTTTTGTTGCTTTGGGATTGTCAATTGCATTTTAATTCGTACATTTGCAGCATCAATAACTTAAAAACAAATCGAAAAAAATGACAAAACACAAGTACACGAGAAAGCAAACCAGCCTACACCCAGAAATTATTGACTTGCTAAATGAACAAGTAAGCAAAGAAGCTGAAGCGAGCTCACTTTACTTGGCAATGGCGTCTTGGTCGGAGTACAACGGTTATCCTCGTAGCGCTGAGTTCTTTTACGATCACGCTGTGGAAGAAAGAGATCATATGATGAAAATCTTCCGCTTTTTGAACGAAAACGGAGCTCGCGCATACGCTCCTAAAGTGGGTGAAGTGCAACAAGATTTTGAATCTCTTAAAGAGGTTTACGAAAAAACTTTAGAACACGAAATTAAAGTTACTCAATCTATCTTTGCTATATTCAAAAAAGCACGCCAATCTGACGACTATGCTTCTGAAAACTTCCTACAATGGTTTGTACAAGAGCAGCTTGAGGAAGAGCGTTTGGTGCACTCTATCTTAGACTTGTTTGAGTTCTACGATGAAAACTCATCACCTATAGACCTTAAACTAATTGACGACCGTATTCCATTGGAAGGAAAGGAGTAACAAAATGATTTTAGTAACTGGTGGTACAGGGCTGATTGGTAGCTCCTTGCTTTTTTACCTTACACAAAATAAGGAGCATAAAGTGAGGGCTATCTATCGTAATGCCGATACCTTACAGCGAGTAAAACAACTATTTAACAGCCTATCTAACAATGGCGAAGCGCAATTTGCTGCTATTGATTGGGTAGTTGCCGACCTTAATGACATCCCTGCGCTTGAAAAAGCGTTTAGGGATGTTACTTTTGTTTTTCACTGTGCGGGACTCATCTCTTTCAAACCCAACGATTTTGATAAACTTATAGAAGTGAACGTACAGGGCACGGCAAATATTGTGAACTTATGTATTGACTTTGGGGTGAAAAAGCTGTGCTATGTGAGTTCGGTAGCTACACTTTCGGCAACTCCTAACAAACTAATTACCGAAGAGAGCGACTGGAACAACGAGGAAAACAACACTGATTACGCTATCAGCAAACACGGTGGCGAAATGGAGGTGTGGCGTGGCTCGCAAGAGGGGCTAAAAGTGGTGGTGGTAAACCCTTCGGTAGTGCTGGGCAGTGGGTTCTACGACAGTGGTTCGGGACTGCTATTCAAGAAAATAGCTGAAGGATTGTCTTACTACCCCTCGGGAGGCACGGGCTTTGTAGCGGTAACTGATGTTGTACGCGCTATGATACTACTGCAGTTTTCGGAAATTGAAAATAGGCGTTTTATACTCAATACGGCTAATTTAAGCTATCACTCTCTTTTTGAAAAAATAGCCCAAGCAATGGGCGCAAAAGCTCCTACAAAACTTGTATCGCATAAAAAACTGCGTTTATTGGCTCGATTGGATGCTTTTTTGAGCTTTTTACACTTGAAAAAACAACAACTTTCACTATCGGCAGCTGATGCTTTGGGGCTTACAACTACTTATGATGGTAGCGCCATAGAAAAAGCTATCAACTTTAAATACAGCGACATAGACGATGTAATAAAAAAGAGTGCTAAGGGACTAACAAAATGAATGCAAATTTAAATCCTAATAAAGAAAATTACAGTAGCCAAGAATTGGATATAGAGCGGGCACTACGTCCGCTTTCATTTTCTGATTTTGCAGGTCAGGAGGCTGTATTGGAGAATCTGAAAGTATTCGTAAAAGCTGCGAATATGAGGCAAGAAGCACTCGACCACACGCTATTTCACGGGCCTCCAGGACTAGGGAAAACGACCCTAGCGCATATTTTGGCTAATGAATTGGGAGTGGGGATAAAGATTACCTCAGGCCCTGTATTGGACAAACCGGGTGATTTAGCAGGATTGCTGACTAACCTAAAGGAACGCGATGTTCTTTTTATAGACGAAATACATAGGCTAAGCCCTGTGGTGGAAGAGTATCTGTATTCGGCAATGGAGGATTATAAGATTGATATTATGATTGAATCGGGTCCTAACGCACGAACAGTACAGATAAAACTCAATCCTTTTACTCTGATAGGTGCTACTACGCGCTCAGGACTATTGACGGCTCCTATGCGGGCTCGCTTTGGAATACAAAGCCGCTTGCAGTACTATTCTACCGAATTATTAGCCGAGATAGTGCAACGCAGTGCTACTATCTTAAAAGTACCCATTAGTGCAGAAGCAGCTACCGAATTGGCAAGTCGTAGTCGTGGTACGCCTCGAATTGCAAATGCTCTGTTACGGCGCATTCGCGATTTTGCACAAATAAAAGGTAATGGAAAAATTGATATAGAAATCACTCGTTTTGGGCTTAAAGCTCTAAATGTAGACGCTCACGGACTAGACGAAATGGATAATAAGATTTTAGCTACCTTGATAGATAAATTCAAAGGAGGGCCTGTAGGGATTAGTACACTTGCTACAGCTGTTTCGGAAAGCGCGGAAACAATTGAAGAAGTATACGAACCTTTCTTGATACAAGAAGGCTTTATAGTGCGCACTCCGCGAGGTCGTGAGGTTACCAACTTGGCATATAAGCACTTAGGACGCTTAAATCCTGAAAAACAACCTTCACTTTTTGACTAAACCCTCAAAAAAGAAAGGCTATCTAAGAATTAAAAACTCTCAGATAGCCTTTTTTCTATTTTATAATAAGGCAAACCTAATTAAGCCAAAGCCTCAGAACCGCCCACAATTTCAATAATCTCACCTGTAATTGTAGCCTGACGTGCTTTATTGTAAGTAAGTATAAGCTCATTTTTAAGCTCTTGCGCATTATCAGTAGCTTTATGCATAGCCGTCATACGGGCTCCGTGTTCAGAAGCTGAAGAATCACGTAAAGCTTTAAACAACTGCATTTTTAACGAACGAGGTATCAATTCCTCTACTATCTCACGTTTAGAAGGCTCGTAGATATAATCAGTAACAGCTTCTTTAGAAGATACCGGTTGAATTGGTAAAAATGTTTCGGTTGTTAATATCTGAGTAGCAGCATTCTTAAAGCTGTTATACACAAGCACAATTTGATCAAATTGTTGCGAGGTGTAAAGTTGCATCAGCTCAGAAGCAACATCGGCAGCTGCGGCATAAGATAAATTATCAAATATATGATTGTTATTAGCCAATACCTTATCTGTCTTTCTCAGAATATCATTACCTTTTTTACCAAGTGTATAGAAGTGCAATTGCTTACCTTTAAAGGTAGTTTGCTGCAACTCCAACACTTTCTTCAGTACACTCGAGTTGAAAGCACCGCAAAGCCCACGATTGGAGGTAATAGCCACTATAAGTACATTTTTTGTTTCACCTGCTCGTGGATTATACACATTCTCGCTGCCTAAAGCTGAACTGAGATGCTCTAACAATTGTTTTAACTTGTAAGCATAAGGTTTCATTGATAGAATAGCATCTTGCGCTTTCTTAAGTTTAGCTGCCGATACCATTTTCATAGCTCCCGTGATTTGCATCGTAGAGCTCACTGATGAAATCCTGCTTCGTATTTCTTTTAAATTTGCCATTGTATCAATTTAGCATTCGCAATTTATATTGCGGTTAAAAAGAGTATTTCTGATAAACATCTATATCTTCTATCCTTCTCAATGAAGGCGACTTACTATGAAATAGCTGTGAGGCTAAAATAATAAACTCTTCTAAATCAAAGCCTTGAATAGTACGTCCTAAAAGGAAAGAGATAGTATATTCTTGCCAATTTTTGCCTTTTTCTTTTGCAATAGCAGCTACTTGGTTTAGTACTTCCCACATTTCAGCCTCGGTAAGATACTTACACCAATAGCACCATTTAGCTAATGAGGCAGCACGGCACAAATCCCAAGCGTAAGCACTTTGTACAGCTGCTACTTCTGCTACTTCTATTCCCAAACCTTTGGCTATTTGTTTCTGTATTTTGCTAAGCTCAGCAGAAGTTTGTGTGAGTGCTGGGCGGAACTGCTGCGAACGCTTCAGTGCCAATAAGTCGCTTAAGGTAGCTTTAGCACTTGCAGCATCAGTAACACTCCACTGCTGGCGCAATCCTGACTGATACCTATCTAACACCTCTTTAGGCATAAGGTTTGTAAGGTTCTCACCGCGATAATAAGCTAATATCGCTCCGTAAGTAAGCAAACGTTTTTGCTCATCTGTAAGCGGTTGCTGATTGATGTGCCCTACTTGTCCCTGCAAGCGCTTCTTTGCATATAGGTTAGTTACCAAAATTTGTAGCCCAACCGCCACTACTATTATAATAATTATATATACATAAAAAGGCATAATAATTTTCTATGATGTTAAATTATTTAATGTATTTTTCTGCTAATTCCTTAGCTACTTTCTCAAGAGTAGCGGTAATCTCATCGGTGAGCTTGTCTGCTTTAAGCTCGTCCAACACATCGCGATGTGAAATATTCAGAAACTCTAAATATTCTTTCTCAAATTCTTTTATCTTATTTACAGGCACTTGGCGTAATAAGTTTTTAGAACCCGCATAAATAATCGCAATTTGATTTTCTACAGGGTAAGGGTCGCTTTGTGATTGTTTTAATATCTCAACATTACGCTTACCTTTTTCTATAACCCCCATAGTAGCAGCATCAAGGTCTGAACCAAACTTAGCAAAAGCCTCAAGCTCACGGTATTGAGCTTGGTCTAACTTCAGTGTACCCGCTACTTTTTTCATTGATTTAATCTGTGCTGAACCACCTACTCGCGATACCGAGATACCCACGTTGATAGCAGGGCGTACCCCAGAGTTGAAAAGGTCGGACTCTAAGAATATCTGTCCGTCAGTAATAGAAATCACATTGGTAGGGATATATGCTGATACGTCACCTGCTTGTGTTTCGATGATAGGAAGAGCCGTAAGAGAGCCTCCTCCTTTCACTAAGTGTTTAATAGTATCAGGAAGATCGTTCATTTGGCGTGCAATAGTATCATCGCCAATCACTTTAGCAGCACGTTCTAAGAGGCGAGAGTGCAAGTAGAACACGTCTCCAGGGTAAGCTTCACGTCCTGGTGGGCGGCGCAATAACAACGACACCTCACGATAAGCCACCGCTTGTTTAGAAAGGTCGTCATAAATAATAAGTGCTGGGCGACCTGTGTCGCGGAAATACTCACCTATAGCAGCACCCGCAAAAGGCGCATATACTTGCATAGGTGCAGGATCGGAAGCATTAGCCGCCACAATAGTAGTATATGCCAAAGCACCTGCATCTTCCAATGTTTTGGTAATACCTGCTACGGTTGAAGCTTTTTGTCCTATAGCCACATAAATACAATATACGGGCTTACCAGCATCGTAAAACTCTTTTTGGTTTAGAATAGTATCTATACACACCGAAGTTTTCCCTGTTTGTCGGTCTCCAATCACCAACTCACGTTGCCCACGACCAATAGGTATCATTGCATCAATCGCTTTAATACCTGTTTGTAATGGTTCATTCACTGGCTGACGGAAAATAACCCCTGGTGCTTTGCGCTCTAAAGGCATTTCGTAAAGTTCCCCAGTAATAGGTCCTTTACCATCTATAGGCTGCCCAAGAGTATTTACCACACGCCCTACAATACCTTCACCCACGTTGATAGAAGCTATCAGTCCTGTGCGTTTTACAGTATCTCCTTCTTTAATATCGGTTGATGTACCTAAAAGAGTAATCCCTACGTTATCTTCTTCAAGGTTAAGTACAATACCTTTTAATCCATTTTCAAATTTTACCAACTCACCATATTGAGCATTCGACAGCCCAAAAATACGAGCAATACCATCACCCACTTGCAATACCGTACCCACTTCTTCAAGTGAAGCATCAGCATCAAAATGTGCTAATTGTTCTTTTAAAATTGCTGAAATTTCAGCGGCTTTAATTTCTGCCATCTTTTTCAGTTATTAATTTTAGTCCTTAGTTTTTAGTATTTGTTTTTTTAGAGTGTTGTTGCTTTGCTGCTTTTTTTGCAAGATTATTATCTGTTAGCAAATCACTTTCAGCAACAATACGCCATTCATCTTTCATTTTCTGAAATATCAAATAGGAAGGATAGTCTTTCGTTTTTTGATTTATTGTAACACTTTTTACAAACGAACACTTAGCCCTCTCCCCATTCTGCTGAATACTAATAGTTCCTTTTATTTGCTGATAATAGTCGGGTTTAGCTTTTAGATAAGCCATTTTCTTATCAATACACTTATCTTTATTATTAGCCTCGCCATAGAGCAATACATCATCGGCATACAAATCACTAAAGGTATACAGCCCCCTTTCGTTATGAGCTTTATTCCACTTTTTTACAAGTCCTTCTAATTCTTGATTGTCTTCACCAAAACCTTCCGAGCTGTAAGGCTTGTTGTAGATGTTTGCTGTAACAATCTCCTCTGCATTACTATTAAAGCTCCACAATAACAATAATAATATATATAGTATTTTATTCATAAACCATCAATTTTCATACATCATTCAAAATCACTATAATATTACAAAGGCTTTTATACAAAAAGCTTTTCTTGGAAGTCCTGCCTCAATTTATTCAATTTATAAGCAAGACTTGCATTGTACTGTACATCACCCACACGCAAGATAAAGCCCCCTATAATATGCTCATCTACTTTGTTTTCAAGTGTCATATGAGGGTTCTTAGTAAGACTTATCACTTTTTGAAGCATTTCTCCCTTTAGTTTTTCATCTAATGGCAGTGCCGTAGTTACCACCGCTATTTCGTTATGCTTATAGCTGTTATATTGTATGATAAAGTTACCTGCTATATGTCCTAACATTGGCAAACGCCTATTCTCAATCAGTAAGTCTAACAAACGCTTTACTTGTGGTGATATAGTTGTAAAGACTTTCTCCAATACACTTCGCTTCACCGTAGTTTTTACTATAGGCGAAATAAGCATACGCTCTAAGTCTTTATGTTCTTTTATAGTTTTATTTATCAAACTCATATCTTGGAATACCACCTCGAGCGCATTTTGCTCAATAGCATATTCCAGCAAAGCTTTGGCGTATCTGTTTGCAGCTCTCAATCCGTACATAGTTTTCAGCTTAGTTTAAAGTTACGTCCTTTAAATAGTTATTGATAAGTACTGTTTGTTTTTTAGTATCAACAAGCTCATTTATCATTATTTTTTGCGCCATTTCTATTGAAAGAGCAGCTATTTGATCTTTTAGTTGGGCTAATGCTACTTTTTTCTCACTATCAATTAGATCTTTAGCCTGTTTTATAAGCTTATCACCTTCGCGTTGTGCCTCTTCTTTAGCCTCAGCCACAATTTTGTCTTTCATTTCACGAGCTTCTTTCAGCATCAAATCGCGTTCTACACGCGCCTCTGCAAGCAATCGCTCGTTATTAGCCTTCAAATTTTGCATTTCTTTTTTAGCCTCTTCAGCAGCTTCCAAAGCACTGTTAATAGATGCCTCGCGCTCCTTTACCGATTTCATTATAGGCTTCCAAGCATATTTAGAAAGCAAAAATAACAAAATTAGAAAGGTGATAGTATTCCAAAATAATAAACTCTCAGGATGTGCTAAATTCATTTTATTTAGTTATTAGTTATTAGTCATTTGTTAATAGTAAAACCACCTTACAACCAACCGTTATAAGGTGGTTTTTCATTGATTTACTTGTTAGTAATTAGAGCTACGATTACCGCGAAAAGAGCAACCCCTTCTATCAAAGCGGCAGCAATAATCATTGCGGTTTGGATTTTTGAGGTAGCTTCTGGCTGGCGTGCAATAGCTTCCATTGCCGAGCCACCTATTTTACCAATACCAAGTCCTGCTCCAAGTGCTGCTAATCCAGCACCAATACCTGCTAAAATCATATATATAAAATTTAAATGTTTACATATTATTTTAATGATGTTCTTCTTCCACCGCATTTCCTATAAATAGTGCCGATAACAACGTAAATACATACGCCTGCAATACAGCCACCAACAGCTCCAATGTACTGATGAACAAAGAGAACAATATAGAAACAGGTGATACCCACACTGTTTTAAAGATAAATATAAGCGATAGCAAACTGAGTATAATGATGTGCCCTGCACTCATATTGGCAAACAAACGCACCATTAAGGCAAAAGGCTTTGTAAATATACCAATAATTTCTATAGGAATCATTATGGGCAACAAAAGCGGTGGAACACCAGGGGTAGCAAAAATATGTTTCCAATAATTCTTATTACTACTAAATAGCGTAATAAGAAGCGTAAATACGGCTAATACTGCGGTAAATAGAATATTATTAGTAACTGTTGCTGCAAAAGGGAAGAAAGGTATTAGCCCAAATAAGTTTGCTACCCATATAAGAAAGAAAACAGTTAGCAAATAAGGCATATAACGCATATAATATTTCTCGCCTATATTAGGAATTGCAATCTCATCGCGTATGTAAAGCACTAAAGGCTCTAATAAGCCTGCCATTCCTTTGGGTGCTTTGGGATTCTTCTTGTACGAACGAGCCATAGAAGTAAACAAAACTACCAATAGCACTGAAATGAGTAACAGCGAAAATACATTTTTTGTAATTGAAAAGTTTAGCGGACGAGCATTCGTTACCTTCCCTTGTTCATTAAAAGCAACCGTACCATCTTCATTGGCATAGTAAATATCTTCTTTATAGCGCACAAAGCGTTGTCCGTCTTTCTCTACCACTACTTTTCCTTCATTATCGTGGTGAAACTCACTCGACAAAAAAGTTACTAGCCCATTATCAGTATACAAGATAATAGGTAGTGGCATTGCATAGCTATGCCCATTGTAATCGAATAAATGGAAATCGTGACTGTCCCCCGTATGCCCATCAATCAAATCGTTGATGTTAAAAGGCTTATCATCTTGTGAGGCTGAAGCATTGCTCACCAAAGGAAATAACGCTATTAAAAATAAAGTGATATACGTAATACAATTTTTCACTTTCATTATTTTTGTTGTTTTTACTTGTGCAAAAATAGAGCTTTATTTTCTAATTAAAAAATTTTCAGGCTACTTTTTATGTTAAATTTTTATGATTATTTTATATTTTGCTGATAATCAATTATTAATAATCTTAAATTTTATTTTCGTATCATTTCTTTTTTTACCTTTCAGCTTTCATTTTGCACTTAAAACAATAGTTTTTCCTTTTTATAGCTATAGTTGAGGATTTTTTGAATTACTTTTCAAACAGTCGCTGTGTGAGGCATAATTATAAAAAAAGACTGCCAAAAGCTGACAGTCTTTTTTATAGTGTAATAACATTTTTTACATCATTCCTGGCATACCACCACCCATTGGAGGCATTGCCGCTGCTTTATCGTCTTTAATATCTACCAAAGCACATTCGGTAGTAAGTATCATTCCTGCTACTGATGCAGCATTTTCAAGTGCTACACGAGTTACCTTTTTAGGGTCGATGATACCTGCTTTGAACATATCGCAATAGTTGTCGGTTTTAGCGTTGTATCCGAAAGCATCACGTGATGACTCAAGTACTTTTGCTACTACTACCGAACCTTCTACACCTGCATTTTCTACAATAGTACGCAAAGGAGCTTCTAAGGCTTTTAGTATAATTTTCATACCTGTTTCCTCATCAGTATTTACAGGTTTTAGTTTAGCCAAAGCACCTTTAGCACGGATAAGCGCAATACCACCACCTGCTACAATACCTTCTTCTACAGCAGCACGTGTTGCGTGAAGCGCATCGTCTACGCGGTCTTTTTTCTCTTTCATTTCCACTTCAGATGCTGCACCTATATATAATACGGCTACCCCGCCTGAAAGTTTTGCCAAACGCTCTTGTAGTTTTTCGCGGTCATAATCAGATGACGTATTTTCTATTTGTGCTTTTATTTGTGCAGCACGCGCTTTGATATCTTCTGATTTTCCAGCACCGTTTACAATTGTAGTATTATCTTTGTCAATAGATACTCTTTCGGCAGTACCAAGCATATCTATAGTAGCGTTTTCAAGGGTAAAGCCTCTTTCTTCAGCAATTACTGTACCTCCTGTAAGGATAGCAATATCTTCAAGCATTGCTTTGCGGCGGTCGCCAAAACCAGGAGCTTTTACAGCTGCAATACGTAGCGTACCACGTAGTTTGTTCACTACAAGAGTAGCCAAAGCTTCACCATCAATATCTTCAGCAATAATCAACAAAGGTTTTCCTGATTGTGCTACAGGCTCTAATACAGGTAGCAAATCTTTCATAGTAGAGATTTTTTTGTCGTACAACAATATGTACGGACGATCTAGCTCTGCTAGCATTTTTTCAGAATCTGTTACAAAGTAAGGAGATAGGTAACCACGATCAAACTGCATACCTTCTACTACATCCACATAAGTATCAGTACCTTTAGCTTCTTCAACAGTGATAACCCCTTCTTTACCTACTTTTTCAAACGCTTGCGCAATAAGTTCGCCTATTGCATCATCGTTATTAGCCGAAATAGAAGCTACTTGTTTAATTTTTTCAGAAGAAGAACCTACTTCTTTTGCTTGTTTAGCAAGGTTTTCAATGATTTTAGCTACGGCTTTATCAATACCGCGCTTCAAATCCATAGGGTTAGCCCCAGAGGCTACGTTTTTAAGACCTTCTTTTACGATAGCTTGTGCCAAAACAGTAGCGGTAGTAGTACCATCACCTGCAAGGTCGTTGGTTTTAGAAGCAACTTCTTTCACCATTTGAGCTCCCATATTTTCAAGAGCGTCTTCCAATTCTATTTCCTTAGCTACGCTCACCCCGTCTTTAGTAACTTGTGGTGAACCAAATGATTTGCTAATGATTACGTTGCGCCCTTTAGGACCCAATGTTACTTTTACAGCATTTGCCAAGGCATCAACCCCACGTTTTAAGCCTTCGCGCGCTTCAATATCAAATTTAATATCTTTTGCCATTTTTCTCTAATTAGTTATTAAAAATATGTTAAAACATCTTGAATGAAGTTTAGATCTAAAAATTCATCAGGTAAGATAAACCAACAAGGGTTTCCATAAAAAGCAGGGAATCCTAAACATTCTTTTGTTCCATTCTGTTTATCGGGGTCGCTATTTTCTTTGCTAGAAACATTCCATCTTACACCTATTTTCTGTTTTCCATTATGATCAGTGATTTTAGCAATAGAATAGGCAACAGTTTGCTTTATTACTATTAGACTGCTGATTTGATCTTTTGGGACTAAAATACTTTGAGGATCTTTTATTTTAAAACTCATAAATTCCCTTTTTTTAGATTACTGCCAACACGTCGTTTTCGCGCATAATAAGATAATCTTTACCTTCCAATTTTAGTTCAGTGCCTGCATATTTTCCATAAAGCACCACATCACCTACTTTTAGGGTTACAGGGTTATCTTTAGTACCAGCCCCCACAGCCACTACTGTACCTTTTTGGGGTTTTTCTTTTGCTGTATCGGGGATAATAATCCCTGATGCTGTAGTAGTTTCGGCTACGGCAGGTTCTATCACTACCCTATCTGCCAATGGTTTAATATTCAATTTTGCCATTATTCTTGTTATTTTTTATTTTGTTATTATTGTTTTATTGCCACGTTGTGCAATCAACTTATTACCAAAATTGTGCCACGCTCATTTTGCTGACATTTTGTCAGTTTAATTTCCTGTTTGAGATGAAGTGGCAGGGGTTGCAGGAGCTGCATTGTCATTATTGGCAGGAGCTTGTGTATTTTCAATAGGGTTTGTTGCAGGTAAATTGCCGTCTAACAATTTAGAATCTGCATTTACGCCTGTATTTCCTTGCAAAAGAGTATTAGCTATCAAGATAAGGGCACCAAGAGCAATTGCAAATGTCCAAGTGCTGCGTTCAAGGAAGTCGCCTGTTTTCTTTACTCCTCCTACTACTTGTGTATTACCACCAAAGGTAGAAGAAAGTCCGCCTCCTTTAGGGTTTTGTACCATTATTACCAAAGCAAGTAGCAAGCATACGGCTACTATCAAAATTAAAAAGATGTTGAATACTGTCATTGTTATAAATTATTTTGTTGTAGTTTTTTGATTTTTTCTATTTCGGCTGCAAAGTAAGCACTTTTTTTTGGATTTTTCAAAATTAATATTTGATATGCCTGTATTGCTTGTTTGTATTTACGCTGATTTACATACACTTGCGCCAAAGTTTCTGTCATTAATTGTTTTTCATCGGTTTTTACTTCATCGGCTAAATTCACATTGGAGACGTAATCTTTTGAGGGTTCTATTTTAGGATTGGTCTCTAAGAATTTATCAATAATTTTAAACTTCTCGGCTACATTTTCATCTTTGTATTGGGTGGGTGGTGGGGTAGGTGTAATTGTATCGGTGCGATTCATCCAGCTTGGCTGGGTATTTTCGGCTTCTTCCACACTTTTTTTAGGAACGAATATATCTGCTAATTCGCGATGATTAATGAGTTCATCGGGGAATATATCTTCTTGAAAGATAGGATCGGGCAATTTAGGGCGAAAAGTACGCGGTTCGCTTTCTATATAACTCACTTGTGGTGGTGTATGCTCGTTTATCGTAGGGTCTTTTCGCTCGTGAGCCTTACTAATACGTTGAAAATCGCTGCTTATATCAGTAAATCGCGAAATATCGCTTTTTGAATTGATAAAATTGAACAATATTGTGCGATTTGTAACGTGAACAGCCGCCAATTTCAGTGCCTTATGGTATTTGTAATCACCTTCGGTATGCAACATTTTGAGCTGTAATACTCTGGCTGCCTGAAAATAAGGATATTCTTTCACTATCTCATCAAGTTCTTGCATTTGCTTGTAATTGATGGTGTGAGGTTCTTTTATAATATGTATAAATTCAGCTACTGTCATTACCAATCGGCTAATGATGCATTAAAAATATCTTGTGTAATACGTTCAAATATCTGTGGGATAGCCTCCCTTTTCACACTATTGAACTGTGCGGCAGCAGGATAATCGTAATAAAACGAAAAGCGTTTTTCAAAATCTTTTTTTTCTTCGGTATTATTAGTGAAACGCACTTTCACAGCTATGGTAAGTCGGTTTTGAGCTGCTGTTTGTCCTGCAGTAGCAGTCATTGGTGTAATGTTAAATTCTACTATTTCGCCCTCATATACCAAGTCGCCATTGCGGTCGGTAAGGCTTAAGTTGGTTTGGTTGTTTATGAGGTCTTGTAAGGCTATTGTAAAATCTCGGTCGAGACCAGGTTCTACCAAAGGTGCTTCATTTCTGAAAAAATTTACTTGAAAGGTTTTAGCATCGCCCGTGCTACCTCCTGTAAAGTTGTAGATACCACAACTTGACAACAGTAAAAATCCAACAGCAATAAGGGCGTTTCTAAAATTTTTCATCACTATTAATTTTTTTCTTTAAGCATTGGAACAAACTGAAATTCACCATAGTCTGTTTTGTGAAATTCTTTTTCTGAGACACGTTCGTATAGTGTCATCACCTGCGACCCCTCCCCTATTGGGATAACCATTCGTCCGCCTACTGCCAATTGCGAAAGCAAATCTTGTGGCACATAGGGTGCTCCTGCTGTTACTAATATTCTATCAAAAGGGGCTATTTGGGGTAATCCTTTATAGCCATCGCCAAAGTATAAATGGGCTCTTCGGTTTATTAGTTTGGGCAATAGTAGTTGCGTTTGCTTAAAAAGTTTATACTGGCGCTCAATACTATAAAGCCGTACACCAAGGTAAAGCAGTACGCTACTTTGGTAACCACTGCCTGTGCCTATTTCTAATACTTTATGTCCTTGTTGCACTTGCAGTAGTTCTGTTTGGAAAGCTACTGTATAAGGTTGCGAAATGGTTTGGTCTTCATCTATTGGCAAAGCCTGATCTTTATAAGCATAGTCTTCAAAACCCAAGTCGATATATAAATGTCGTGGAATTGCTCTTATGGCTTCTAAAACTCTGGCGTCTTTTATGCCTTTTTCTTTTAATAATGCTACCAATTGATTGCGCTGCCCTTGATGTTTGAGTGTGTCATTCAGTGGTTGCATCATCTATTATATTAATTTCAATACAAAATAGTTCTTTTTACCTCGTTGTAACAGCACAAATTTGCCATTAATGATATCTTTTTCGCCTACTATATAGTTTTCGCCTACTTTTTCTTTATTTACAGCTATAGAATTTTCTTTCAAAGCTCGTCTTGCTTCTGAATTTGAAGCTATAAAACCTGTTTTTGCTGAAAGTACTCCTATCATATCTATTCCTGCAATTACATCGGCTTTGGGCAATTCGGCTTGTGGCACTCCTTCAAAGACATCTAAGAAGGTTTGCTCGTCTAATTGCTTCAAATCGTTGGAGGTAGAATTACCAAAAAGTATTTGTGAAGCTTTTTTCACTTTTTCCAAGTCGTCTTGGCTATGTACCAATACAGTCAGTTCATCGGCTAATTTGTTTTGCAAAACGCGCAAATGAGGTGCTTGGTTGTGCTGTGCAATGAGTTCCTCGATAGTTTCTTTGCTCAGCATTGTAAATATTTTGATATAGCGTTTAGCGTCTTCGTCTGAGGTATTCAGCCAATATTGGTAGAATTTATAAGGTGATGTTTTTTCGGGGTCGAGCCATACGTTCCCTCCTTCACTTTTACCAAATTTAGTACCATCGGCTTTGGTGATGAGTGGGCAAGTAAGAGCATAGGCTTTGCCAGAAGCGATACGCCTAATGAGTTCGGTACCTGTGGTGATATTTCCCCATTGGTCGGAACCTCCCATTTGCAAGGTCAGTCCTTTTTCTTGATAGAGGTGCAAGAAGTCATAGCCTTGTAGTAGCTGGTATGAAAATTCGGTAAATGACATTCCGTCAGTATTTTCGTTGGGGTCGAAACGTTTTTTTACAGAATCTTTAGCCATCATATAATTGACGGTGATATGCTTGCCGATGTCGCGTATGAAGGAAAGGAATGAAAAATCTTTCATCCAATCGTAGTTGTTTACTAACTCGGCACGATTATCTGCCTCGCTTTCAAAGTCGAGGAATTTGGCTAATTGTTTTTTTATACCTTTTATATTATGAGCTAAAGTTTCTTCTGTGAGCAAATTGCGTTCTACTGATTTTCCTGAAGGGTCGCCAATCATTCCTGTGGCACCTCCTACTAGTGCATAAGGTTTATGCCCACAATTTTGGAAGTGTCGCAACATCATTACTCCTACTAAGTGCCCTATATGCAGAGAGTCTGCAGTAGGATCAATTCCCACATAAGCAGCGCGCAACGCCTCTAATAAGTGTTGTTCTGTTTCAGGCATAATATCCTGAATCATACCTCGCCATCGCAATTCTTCTACAAAATTCTTCATTAGTTTTACCTCGTTTTTAAAAAAATTTGTGCAAAGGTACGAAAATAATGTTTAATGAACAATGATTGATGATTAATTTTCTTTTTTCGCTAGTGCTAGCAGCATTAGTGAATGTTTATCCTTCGTCACACATACTCGGCTGTGCCAGCTCGCCGACTTTCCTTCGCTCAACCTTCGCTCATCCTTCGCTCATCGTTCGCTCAACCTTCGCTGAAAATAGGAAATAAAAAGGAGGAGCTATCTCACATACAAAAATCCTTGTTTTGCTTCTTCTTTGCCGTTTTTGTAGTATCTAACGATATAAAAATAGGTTCCTGCTAACGATTTGTTTCTTCCTATCACTCCTTGTACATTAGGATAACCTCTAAACACTTCACCATATTCTTGATAATGATTGCTTTCGTATACTTTTAATCCCATTTCATCAAAAATAACTACTGAAATGGCAGTATTAGCATCTGTATTATCTATACGGAAATAATTTTCGGAATTATTTTCTAAAGATACGCCGTTATATACTACGACTTCTTCTTTTTCTGAAGTTTTGACTACCTTAATATTTATGGTTTGGGTATGGCTGCGCTGGTTGCCACATACATCACGGGCTACCCAATGGTAAATAACTTTTGTTAGTTTTTCATCGGTATATTCTTCTTCTTGAGTACGTTTAACTGTTGGAGCACCTGCACAACCATCTTCTGCCGAAATACTTTGTTGTGTAGGAATCTGTTCGTTTTCATCTATTGTAATATCTTGTGGCAAATCGCCTACAAAACTAGGTGGTACATCATCCCATACTTTGATAGTTTGTGTGTGGGTGAGGGTACTGCAACCATCGGTAGCGGTAAAGATGCGCAATAGGGTAAAACGATTGAGGCATTGTACAGCTGTTTTCAGCTCTTGCACACGATAACTCACACTTGCACAGCCTCCTGTAGTAGTAGGTGTTACCACAGCTGGGACTTCTTTGGCACAACTAAAATTAAGGTCGTGAGGTAGGGTTGAAGCTACAAATGCTAAAGGAGGAGTTGCTGCTTTAGGAGTGAAAACAATAGTCTGAGTATAAACAGCCTGATTACCACAAGCATCTTTTGCTTTCCATATATACAACAATTTACTTACCTTACCATTCTGTTTCTCAGTCTGTTGTATAGTACTTACTGAAGCACTTCCACAATTATCTGTAGCGGTAAGTACTATTTGTGTAGGGGTAACTTTGCCCTCTTCTATCGTAATATCCTGCGGCAAATCGCCTACAAAAGTAGGTGGTACATCATCCCATACTTTGATAGTTTGTGTGTGAGTAAGGGTACTGCAACCATCGGTAGCAGTAAAGATACGCAATAGGGTAAAACGATTGAGGCATTGTACAGCTGTTTTCTGCTCTTGCACACGATAACTCACACTTGCACAGCCTCCTGTAGTAGTGGGTGTTACCACTGCTGGCACTTCTTTGGCACAAGCTAGTGTAAGGTCGTGAGGTAGGGTTGAAGGTACAAATGCCAAAGGAGGTGTTGCTGCTTTGGGAGTGAAAACAATAGTCTGAGTATAAACAGCCTGATTACCACAAGCATCTTTTGCTTTCCATATATACAACAATTTACTTACCTTGCCATTCTGTTTCTCCGTCTGCTGTGTAGTACTTACTGAAGCACTTCCACAATTATCTGTAGCGGTAAGTACTATTTGTGTAGGGGTAACATTGCCCTCTTCTATTGTAATATCCTGTGGTAGAGTTCCTACAAAAGTAGGTGGCACATCATCCCACATTTTGATAGTTTGCGTGTGGGTAAGGGTACTGCAACCATCGGTAGCAGTAAAGATACGCAATAGGGTAAAACGATTGAGGCATTGTACGGCTGTTTTCTGCTCTTGCACACGATAACTCACACTTGCACAGCCTCCTGTAGTAGTGGGTGTTACCACAGCTGGCACTTCTTTGGCACAACTAAAATTAAGGTCGTGAGGTAAGGTTGAAGCTACAAATGCCAAAGGAGGAGTTGCTGCTTTAGGAGTGAAAACAATAGTCTGAGTATAAACAGCCTGATTACCACAAGCATCTTTTGCTTTCCATATATACAACAATTTACTTACTTTACCATTCTGTTTCTCAGTCTGTTGTGTAGTACTTACTGAAACACTTCCACAATTATCTGTAGCGGTAAGTACTATTTGTATAGGAGTAACGTTGCCCTCTTCTATTGTAATATCCTGTGGTAGAGTTCCTACAAAAGTAGGTGGTACATCATCCCATACTTTGATAGTTTGCGTGTGGGTGAGGGTACTGCAACCATCGGTAGCTATAAAGATACGCAATAGGGTAAAACGATTATCGCACAGCACAGCAGTTTTCTTCTCTTCCATACGATAGCTAACACTCGCACAGCCCCCCGTAGTGGTAGGCATTACCGTTGTAGGCACTTCCTTAGCACAACCAAGATTAAGGTCTTGAGGCAAAGTAGCAACTACAAATACTAAAGGCTCAGAAGCAAGATTGTTGTCTTTTTCAATAGTAAAGCCTCCTGTTTTAGGATTATAATCTGTAAGCGCAAACGCCAATCCCTCTATTACCTCTACTTTTAGCACTGCTTTAGATGTATTGATATTAGGCAAAGTAACCTCTTCGGTACCATCATTTGCCGTTTCGGCTAAAACAATATGCTTAAACGTTTTTCCTAAATCATCTGATAGTAGCACACGCACCTTTGTATCTGCAAAAATAGCGGTGTCAACCTTCCATTGTAGCAAGATTTTCTCACCCCCTTTGTATTTATTTTTAGGGTTAGTGGTGATTTCAAAAGGCGTTCCCTCTTTTACAGTAACCTTTGTTTCTGCCAAATCGTATTGTACTATATAATCGGCAGATTGTTGAGGTTGCGCATCACTTACCCCCAACCAAAAGGTAAAAGTACCCGTTGCTTGATGTGCTAAACCGCTATTGGCTACTACTGTGCCCGAATCATTATATTCTGTTTTAATCGTAACAGGGTTGGTGGTAGTAGGTTTGTAAATAGTGTATTGGGTTATAGGGGTTTCGTCAGCATTGCGTACATCGTGCTGATTTACAGCATATAGCAGTTGATCGCTATCGGGGTCGGTAGCGGGAATATAAAACTGGAAGAAAGTGCCTTTCGGAATCGTATAATGACTTTTGAGTTTGTTGTGGTCTATACGAGGGGCTTGAGTAGTAAAGGTTTTATCGTGAGCTTTTGTAGGTACTTCTGTCAATCGTTTGCGTATACGCTCTATGCTCGATAGCGAGAAAAAATCACGCGGACTGCCATAGCTCATCACCGAAGTACCACTCCCCTGCTCTGTTTTTTCACTATCATAGGCAGTAGAACCTTTATGAGAGCTAAAAGTATGTCTGCCGCCAAATAGGTGTCCTATTTCGTGTGCTATAACTTCTTTGGTAAGTACAGCTACTGCATCAGCTTTGGTATTAGATTGATAAACTCCTTCAATATACGCCAATCCTCTTGTACCTTTCTTCAAAGAGCTAGTATATACAAGAGAAATACCCACATCATAACTATTTTCGCCAATAAGATCTCCGATAACACGAGTTGAATTACTCATCACATAATCGGCACGATCAGTTCTTCTGAAGGTTTCTTTTGCTTCATCTTTGATAATAAGGCGTTCATCTTTTAACACTTCAAAACGCACTCCTAAATCGCGCAGGTATATTTCGTTGAGAAAGTTTTCAGTATCTGCCCAAAAGGTTTCTACTTTTTCTAGCTTTTCTTTGAAGTGCTCTGTAGTGAATGTGCTATAAGGGATGTGCATTGCCAATCGGTATACTCTTAGCACTTGGGTATTGGCAATCTTTGGTTGCGCTTGTTCGGCAGCTAAAACAGGTCTTGCGTAAAGATTGTGTTGTTCTTCCTTATCTTGATTGCCGCAGATACCTTCTTCATCTTTATAAAATACTAACTGCCCTTTACTATCGGAAATTTCGTATGAAATTCCTTGATAATTAAAACTCCCCGAAACAGACTTTCCAACTGAAAGAGTTGCCACAAAGTTGCCATTGTGGTACCCTACAAAACTTTTAATTCCTTTTTTCGCAAACGAAGTAGGGCGCTCTTGCCATTGAATGTCAATTCCCTGCTGTTCTGACACTGCTTTTAGCCATTTATCTGCTTCATTTTGTGCTTTTCCGAAGAAAACACATCCTATCAGTATTCCTATTGTGATAATATTCCTCATAATTTTTGTTTTTTTAGTTTTTTATCTGTTGAACTAATATTTCTACTATAGCTTTTATAGAGGGTATCATTCGTGGTATAGCCATATTAGTTCGTTCTATCAATTGTAAACGAAGTGCCTTATCCTGATATTGTTTTTCTCTTGCATTTATAACTTCTACCGAAGGTAGAATATTTACATCCCATTCTTCTTTATTCAATGTAAAAGTAACTAAATGTTTTTCAGCCTGATAGCTGTAAAGATGTATTTTATTAACTGCTTTTTCAGTATATAAACGGTCTAGTGAACAGAGTAGCCCTTCTACCGCTTTGTCGTGCGAACTTTTGTCTGCTAATCTCCCATATCCTTGAAAATCAATTTCCTCCTGATAACGCAAATAAAAACCTAATTCTGTAAAAAGAGCAGGTGCTGCTATTGCAAAGGCTTCGGTGTCAAAACCATTTTCTCTAAATGCCAATGCAGTACGCAAGGGTACTTCTGGATTGCGCATAGTACCTTCTACAATAATATTGTATTTATAGGTTATAGCCTCTTGTATGAGAGCCTCTGTGAAAAAGTTAGAGAATATTTGTGTTTCAACCGAATATCTCTCAGTATATTTTATAAGTTCATCTGCTTCAGGGTGAAACTCCCTATAAATATCCCCATTTACAAAAAGGAAATCCTTATCAGGGAACTGTCGTAAAATAGCTTTTGCCAATCCACTCTTTCCCGAAGCAGGCTGTCCCCCTAATATAAAGGCTATCGGCTTTTCTTGCGAAACTATTCCTTTAATTAATTTATCCTTTTTATTGAGATAAATACTTTTAACTTTTTCTAAATCCATTCATTTCTTTTATTAACGGACTATAATAATGCACTACTTTATCCATAACAGAAAGTCGTGCCATATCATTTATACCATATAGCATTTTTTCTTCTTGTAAATACATTGCTATTTTTTGATTTAATAACTCCTTTTCTTCAGCGTTATTAGTTTCATCTATTTGTTTAATAGTTCTTACTTTCAATGACCCTACAATTTGTAGAGCTGTATCTAAACTAATGGGTTCTTTCATAGTTCATTCTCTTTTTAATTACTTATTCATCACTATAATAAAGCTTGTCTTCCCTGCTATTTGCAAAGTATCTCCTAAAACTATTTCTTTTCCTGATATTATCTCTTTACCCTTCAAAAATCCCGCCAAACTCTCTGCAAAGCGGTTCAGCTGTAGTGTTTGCGGCTTTTCGCTGTTGTTGAGCACTACCATTACCGTCTCAGTATCGTTGTAGCGAAAATAAACATACACTTCGTTTTCAGGCAAATATTGCTTAGTTTTACCATAGTGAATCACTGCCTTATCCTTACGCCAATTGAAAAGCTGAGCGGTAAAATCGTAATACTCATTTTGGATAGTCGTACGCCCAGCGGCAGAGAAAGCATTTTGAGTATCTCCTTGCCAACCCCCTGGAAAATCTTGTCGTATGTCGCCATCGCCTTTGCTCTTATCGCCTGCCATACCTATCTCGCTGCCGTAGTACAATTGCGGAATACCGCGTGCCGTAGCCAAAAGGGTGATAGTGAGCTTGTAATCGGCTATTTTAGGATATACTTGATTGACACGTGCGGTATCGTGGTTTTCAGCAAATATAAGTATATTATTAATATCTTTATAGAGAAAATCATTTGTAAAATTGTCATACAACTGTATCATACCCTTATCCCACGAAGGAGCTGAGCGAAATGCTTCGCCTATCGCATTAAAAAGCGGAAAATCCATCACAGTAGGCAGATAAGTATTGTAGCTCTGTATCGCACTTATAGGGCTGTCTTTTTGCCAATACGACACCTGAGCACTTTGGTTGAGCCATACCTCGCCCATAATATTAAAGTAAGGATACTCATTCATAATCGCTTTTGTCCATTTAGCGATGCCCTCTTTGTCGTTGTATGAATAGGTATCTACGCGCAGTCCATCAAGGTCGGCGTATTCTATCCACCAGATAGCATTCTGGGTGAGGTAGTTAAGCACCAAAGGATTGGCTTGGTTTAGGTCGGGCATAGAGGGGGCAAACCAGCCTTTTTCGCAGTATTTTTTATCCCATTCGGAAGCATTGCTATCCATTTGGGTACTCATACGGAAAGTACTCTGCCCGTACCCTGGGAACTGATGCAACCAATCGTAGCAAGGCAAGTCTTTCACCATCCAATGCTGACTGCCCCAGTGGTTCGTTACATAATCTTTAATGAGCTTCATTCCCCGCTTGTGCAAAGCCGCTGATAGCTGTATATATTCCTCATTCGTACCATAGCGAGGGTCTATTTTATAGACATCAGTTTGGGCATAAGTGTGATACGAATGTTGCAGTTCGTTATCCTCACATAAGGGCGTATGCCATATAGCCGTAGCCCCTAAGGATTGTATATAGTCCAGATAGTTGATAATCCCTTGAATATCACCCCCATGTCTGCCGTCAGAAGCCTCTCGGTTCAGTTTATCAACAAGAGCCAAATGCGAATTGTTATCGGGATTACCATTAGCAAAACGATCGGGCATCAGCAAGTAAATCATATCAGAGCTATCGAAGCCTTTACGGAGGGCAGAGCCCTCGCGCCTGCTCTTCAGCGGGTAAGTTACTGAGGTTACTTGCTTCTTTTTATCAAAAAGAGAAATATGGTAATTACCAGCTTTTTTAGTTTTGGTATCTACAGTAACAAACAGATAATTAGGGTTTTCAGTTTTCAATACATTGATGATAGGCAAATCACTTTCTACGCGGTATTGCGCTATATTTTTGCCATAGAGCAATACTTGCACCTCAGCGTATTGCATTCCTTCCCACCAAAACGGCGGTTCTACGCGCTCTATTTGAGCGTGTGTATTAAAAAAAGTAAATAGTCCCATAAGGATAATGATATATTTCATTATTAAATAGATAAATTGCAATTTGATAATAAAAGCCTACCTTAATCATTACAAGGCAGGCTTTGTTGGTTTTAAAATAAAGGTTTTTGCTTAGTACTTCTAAAATCAATAATCCAAATAGTAGTTTCTTCCTCTATAATCCTATAATAAAGAGCAAACTTACCTTTAAAAAAGATTTTAAGATATAAATTTATTTTCTCACTATAATAATTTTTTTGGTAAGGATTCTCTTGTATTTCTTTCAAAGCTTTTTCTGTCTCTACAATAATTTTATTAGAATAGGTTTCAGAATCATTACGTTCTGTCCAATAATCAAGAGTATTGAATAGTGCCAATTTAGCGTTTATTGTCCATTTTGTTTTCATATATCCGCTGTCTTGCTTCTCTAAAAACCTCCTCACTATCTATTAGCATTCCTTTTTGGGCTTGTGCTATTGATTTTTCTAATCTTGCTATATCCTCTACTGACAAATCATCATAAAAATCATAGTTTTTTTCTTCTATGATCTCTGTATGTGCTTTAAACTTCTCTAATATTGTTTTGATAATAGGAAAATCTAAAACACTTACTTCTGATTGAAATCTTATAACTCCTGTTTGCATACCTCTATATATTTTGGGCAAAGATAGTTATTTTTTTTCAAATGAGTGCTATATTATAAATTACTACGCTTTTTTATCGGTGATTTCGAGCAGTATAGGGCAATGGTCGCTGTGGTGGGCTTCGGGCAAAATGAGGGCGCGAGTCATACGATTTTCTAAGGGGGTGGCTACTAAATGATAGTCGATTCGCCAGCCTTTATTGTTGTTGCGCGCATTAGCTCTATAGCTCCACCACGAATATTGATGGGGCTCTTTGTGAAAATAACGAAAACTATCTATAAAACCGCTTTTCATAAAGGTATCAATCCACGCTCGCTCTACGGGCAAAAACCCTGATACAGTGGCATTGCGTACGGGGTCGTGGATATCAATTGCTTGGTGACAGATGTTGTAATCGCCGCAGATTACTAAATTGGGTACTTTCTTTTTTAGCTCATCGATATATTTCTGAAAATCGTCCATAAAAGTGAGCTTAAAATCTAACCTATCGGGGTTGGTGCCTGAAGGCAGGTATAGGCTCATTACTGAAACATCTTCAAAATCGGCACGGAGCACACGTCCTTCTTTGTCCATATAGTCAATTCCGGTACCTACTTCTACGTGTTTGGGTGCTATTTTTGAAAGAATTGCTACCCCACTATAGCCTTTTTTTTCGGCGCTGTGATAATATTGGTGGGTGTAGCCTAATTGGGCAAATACTTCGGTGGGTATTTGTGCCTCTATGGCTTTTATTTCTTGTAGGCATAACACATCGGGGTTGGCTGATTGCAACCATTGGGCGAAGCCTTTGGTGAGGGCTGCCCTGATGCCATTTACATTATAACTGATAATTTTCATTAGTAACCTGTTCCTTTTTCTCCTTTAAAAATCGCAATACCATTGGAAGTTCCTATGCGTTCTACTCCCAGATTTACGTACTGCATAGCTGTTTGGTAATCGCGTATACCGCCAGAGGCTTTTACTTTTGCCTTGTGCTGTACGCATTCTTTCATAAGAGCTACATCGGCGAGGGTGGCTCCTGCTGAGCCAAAGCCTGTAGAGGTTTTCACAAAATCGGCTTGTGCCTCGAGCGCTAAGCGGCAAGCCAATCGTTTTTCATCATCGGTAAGATAGCAGGTTTCTAAAATTACTTTTAGCACGCGATTCTCGCCAACGATGTTTTTAAGTGTTTTTATTTCTTCTAATACTTTATCGACTTTGCCTGACTTGAGTAGCCCTACGTTTAGTACCATATCAATTTCGTCTGCTCCATCGGCTATTGCTTGATTTGTTTCAAAGTATTTAGCTTCAGCAGCCATTGCTCCTAAGGGGAAACCTACTACGCTGCAGACTTTGACATTTGTACCTGTTAAAAAATTCTTTGCAGTAGCTACATAGCCACTATTTACACACACTGAATAGAAGTCGTAGGTTATGGCTTCTTGGCAAAGGGTTTCAATTTCAGCAATGGTAGCTGTAGTTTTCAAAAGTGTGTGATCTATAAGTTTGTTTAGTTTCATATATTGTTGTTTTTTATCAACTTTTAAAAATATAAATATTTGTGCAAATATAAGACTTTTTTTATATTTGCGCAAAATTTTTAATCTTATGGGTGCGAGCCGCACGGGCTTTTATTATTCGCTCAACCTTCGCTCATCCTTCGCTCATCCTTCGCTGAAGGTTCGGTGGGGAACAATTTTGAATTTTGAATTTTGAATTATGAATTGGGCGATGTGGATTGGGGGAATGGGATGAGTTGTAGTTTATTGTTTATTAAATATTGTTATGAAAATTGTACTTTCGCCAGCTAAAACTATGAATTTTGAAGGGATAGTCCCTACAAAACGCTATTCGTTGCCTCTTTTTCAGCAAGAAATTTCTGAGGTGCATTCTTCGCTAAAGCCGCTATCGCCACAAGCGCTATCGGCTTTGATGCATATTTCGCCTAAACTGGCTGACCTAAATTGGCAACGCAACCAATCGTTTGTAATGCCGTTTACGCCTGAAAATGCGCGTCCTGCTCTTTTTGCTTACGATGGCGATGTGTATGATGGGCTGCAGGCGGCTACGCTTTCGGAGAAACATATTGAGAAATTGCAGGGTTGCTTGCGGATACTCTCGGGGCTTTATGGTATGCTGAAGCCTTTAGACCTTATTGCGCCTTATCGGTTGGAAATGGGGATTAAATTGGCTGTTGGGGAGTATGCTGACTTATACACTTTCTGGAAAAATAAAATTACACAAGCCCTGAATGAAGAATTAGTACCTAATGAGCTTTTTATCAACTTGGCGAGTGAGGAATATTTTAAGGTGATTGACAGTTCGCTGCTGAAAGTGCCTGTTGTTACGCCTATATTCAAAGATTACAAGGGCGATGTGCTGAAGGTGGTGAGTTTTTATGCTAAAAAAGCGAGGGGACGGATGTTGCGCTATTTGGCTGAAAACGAAATTACTTCAATAGATGACCTCAAGGGGTTTGATGCTGATGGGTATACGTATGCAGCGCATTTATCTGAGGGGTATAAATTGGTGTTTATAAGGTAGTTATATAGAGGCTATCTAAAATATTTTGCTTTAGTTTAAAACAAGCTTATTAATAAATAGAATATTTTTGTAACTAATTGATTATTAACATCCCCCCTTCCCCCCTTCAAAAGGGGGGGGAGATGCCGAAGTTGTACTATTAAAGACTTTTTGGACAGCCTCTTTATAAGGTAGTTATATGATCCTTTGCCAAAGTGTATGTAAAAAAAATCGTTGTGTGCTGTATTTTAGAAGTTCCTTATAATTCCTATTGAAAGGTAGGGCTGTAGGTAGGTGCGTTCTATCGTTATGTTATTCTTTTCGTAAACTGCGCCGATAACTTTAGTTCCTAATGCTATATAAGGGTGTGTATCTAGAATAGATAATGAGGAGAAAAGTTGCACTTCGGTACCGCAGCGCATAAAAAACCAGTCGGAATAACGCTCACGGGTGGGAGAACCCATTACAAAATGAGTTTCGGAACGCAGGCTAATTTTTTCGTTTGTATAGAATCTAAAGCTGCCACTAAGCCCTATGCCCGAAGTGATAGTTTGGGCTTTGTTGAGAAGCTCATCGCGGAAGGAAGAGAAGCCCAGCTCTAAGATAAGTCCTAAGCGGAATTTCTCGGAAAAGCTATAACCCATCCCAATATCTAAATTGATTTGGCTCATCGCTTTTTCACCACTCACAAAGTTACTTCCAAAAGAAAGGTTATCGTTGTGGTAAATCCCTTTTTGTGCCAAAGCTAAATGAGTAAATAGCAAGGCAAATACTGCTAAAAATACTTTTTTCATAGTTTTTAATTATTTATTATTTTTAAGGCGCAAAGATATAACTTAATTGTAAAAAAAAAACACTATCAATAAAAAATTTTGCCAAAGGCTAAGATAATATCTTATAAACCTTTGGCAAAGTTACAATCAAATTTGTGTATATGAAAAAAACTTCTTTATGATAATACTTCTTTTACCTTATCGGCAGCTTCTTGGAATAAGATAGCTGAATGTACCGCTAAGCCTGAATTATCAATTAATTCTTTAGCTATTTCGGCATTAGTACCTTGCAAACGCACGATAATAGGCACTTTTATTTCGTCACCCATATTTTTGTAGGCATCTACAATACCTTGAGCTACACGGTCGCAACGTACAATACCGCCGAAGATATTCACCAAAATAGCCTTTACATTAGGGTCTTTTAAGATGATGCGGAAGGCAGTTTCTACACGTTTAGCATCGGCAGTTCCACCTACATCGAGGAAGTTTGCAGGGGCGCCACCTGCCTGCTTAATCAAGTCCATTGTAGCCATTGCCAAGCCAGCACCATTTACCATACAGCCTACGTTACCATCAAGAGCCACATAGTTAAGTCCGGCGGCTTTAGCTTCTACTTCTATAGGGTTTTCTTCGCGGAGGTCTCGGTAAGCTGCATATTCGGGGTGGCGATAGAGAGAGTTATCGTCAAGTACTACTTTAGCATCTACTGCAAGAATTTTGTTATCGGAAGTTTTTAGTACGGGGTTGATTTCGAACAGACTAGCGTCTGCCGACACATAAGCTTTGTAAAGCGCAGTAACGAATTTGACCATCTCTTTTTGAGCTTCGCCTGTAAGTCCCAAATTGAATGCTACTTGTCGTGCTTGGAAAGGAAGCAAGCCTACTGCGGGGTCTATTTCTTCAGTAAAGATAAGGTGAGGTGTTTTTTCGGCTACAGCTTCTATATCCATACCACCTTCGGTAGAATACATTATCATATTCTTACCAGTAGCTCGGTTTAGCAATACCGACATATAGAACTCTGAAGGTTCGCTTTCGCCAGGGTAATAGACATCTTCGGCAATAAGCACTTGGTGCACTTTTTTACCTGTAGGAGGTGTTTGAGGAGTTACGAGCATCATTCCGATGATGTTATTAGCCAAAGGTTCTACGTCTTTCAGCCCTTTAGCTAATTTTACTCCGCCTCCTTTACCTCGACCTCCAGCGTGTATTTGCGCTTTTACCACATACCACTGTGTGCCCGTTTGCTCAGTAAGCTGTTTTGCTGCCTCTACAGCTTCAGCAGGATTTTGCGCTACAATACCACGTTGTACGCGTACTCCAAAACTCGATAGGATTTCTTTTCCTTGATATTCGTGTAAATTCATACGTTGATTAATTTTAGAACTTTCGCACAAAGATAAGAACATTTTCGGAATATAAAAATTTTTTTAGTAAAAAAAAGAAAATATTTTTTTATACCTTTGCGGCTCAATTAGATAAATAATGGAAAAAGTTTATATTTTGGCTATCGAATCTTCTTGTGATGATACCTCAGCATCAGTACTTTGCAATGATAAAGTGCTTTCTAACGAAGTAGCCAATCAAGCTGTACATCAGCAATACGGGGGGGTGGTTCCGGAGCTTGCCTCGCGTGCTCATTTACAAAATATAGTGCCTGTAGTGGCAACGGCTTTACAAAAAGCGGGCATCAACAAAAGCGAACTTTCAGCAGTAGCTTTTACACGGGGTCCTGGTTTATTGGGGTCGTTATTAGTGGGTACTTCATTTGCTAAGGCAATGGCTATGGGGCTGGGCATTCCACTTATTGAGGTGAATCATATGCAGGCACACATCTTGGCGCACTTTATTGACGAAGGGCAGCCTAAGCCTTCTTTCCCTTTTCTTGCTATGACTATCAGCGGCGGACATACGCAGATTGTGCAGGTGAATAGTTTTTTTGATTTTCGGGTATTGGGTGAAACTTTGGACGATGCTGTGGGCGAGGCTTTTGACAAGACTGCTAAAATACTTGGGCTGCCCTACCCTGGAGGCCCGCTTATTGATAAATATGCCCAAGAGGGCAACCCTACTGCTTACTCTTTTGGCAAACCTAATATTCCTGCACTCAATTTTAGTTTTTCGGGGCTTAAGACTTCTATTTTATATTTTATTCAGAAGCAAACTGAGCAGAACCCTAATTTCATTGCTGAAAATCTTGCTGATATTTGTGCTTCGGTGCAACACACTATTATAGAGATACTGATGAAAAAACTAAAACGAGCGGCTAAAGAAACGGGCATCAAGCATATAGCTATAGGGGGTGGGGTCTCTGCCAACACAGGGATTCGCAACGCACTGCAAGCCTTAGGGGCGCAATATGGATGGCATACTTATATACCTAAATTTCAGTATTGTACCGACAACGCTGCTATGATAGGCATTGTAGGTTATTACAAATACTTACAAGAGCAGTTTGTAGGGCAGGAAGTTACCGCACAAGCGCGTTTGTCATTAGGCAGGTAGTGGGGAAGAATTATGAATTTTGAATTTTGAATTGGTAGTATGGCTGGAATTGGCAATTAAAAATAAAACTAAAATTTCTTTGGTAGGTTAAAAAAATATAGTACTTTTGCAGCGTAAAAATGCAAAGGCATTTTGTTTATAGTTGCCCTTTTACACAAGCAGTAAAACAGGCACTTAAAAAGCGAACTACACAAGCCTCTTCCAAGCGGAGAGGCTTTTTTGTATTGGTGGGTGATGTGTGGTGAGCAGAGATTTTTATGATTTAGATTGTAATAGCAGGAGATTGTGTAAAAATATTTTTGCAGAAAAATTTGTTTATAAGTATATAATTATATACCTTTGCATTATGAAAACTAAGTAAAACTATATGAAGTCAAGTGAGTTACACCGGCTTATCATTGAAAATGGTTGGATACTGATACGAGTAGCTGGTAGCCATTATATCTATCAGAAAAATGATAAAACATATCCTGTTCCTTATCACGGAAGCAAAGAGGTAGGGAAAGGGCTTGAGAAAAAAGTAAAAAAAGAAATGGATTTATCCTAAAAACATTATATCATATGAAAAATATTACCATTATTATAGAACGTAGTAGTGATTTTTATTGGGCTTATGCTGATAATATAGAGGGCATAAGTGCTGGAGGCAAGACTGTACAAGAGGCTAAAGATGGTATTTTGGAAGTAATTGCCCTACAAAAAGAACTTGGTAATTTTCCTTATACTGACTATATCCTTACTTATAAATACGACACTGAAAGTGTTTTGCAATATTTTAAAGGTGTAATAAGCAATCCTGCTTTTGAGCGACTTACAGGTATCAATCAGAAACTTATTCACCAATACGCCGTAGGGCTAAAAAAACCACGTGCTGCTCAACGTCAAAAAATACAAGAAGGACTACATAAATTAGGTGCTGAATTGCTTAGTATACAATTATAAAAAAGCTCTCAATAAAAGTCTTTGATGTTTTTTTGAATTTAAAAACTAAAATTTCTTTGGTAGATTAAAAAAAATATAGTACTTTTGCAGCGTAAAAATGCAAAGGCATTTTGTTTATAGTGTCCTTTTACACAAGCAGTAAAACAGGCACTTAAAAAGCGAACTATACAAGCCTCTTCCAAGCGGGGGGGCTTTTTTATCTTAACTTTTATTTAACAACGGAAAACAAAAAAGAGTATTATATTTGCAGCAAATTAAAAAATAACATATGAAAAAGATTTTACTTGGCTTTTTAGCCGCAGCTACTTTTTTGGTAGGTTGTAACAAAAATGAGGACACACCTAATAACATTCCTCAAAACCCAAACTTGCCAAAGAAACTGATTGATAAAAACAAAGATGGTAATATAAAAGAAGTTCGCTCATATACCTATACAAGGAATTTGCTTACTGAAATTGCCATTACTGAATACAATAATGGTGTACAAACAGGTACCACTAAGGTTGTTTACAGCTACGAAGGTAACCTTATAAAAGAAGTAAAAGCAGCTGAAAATGAATTGAAATACTACTACGAAAATGGAAAGATTTCTACAGTAACCGAAAATGAGATGGGTGATATCCATACTATCCAATGTACCTATGAGGGTAATCGGCTTACTAATGTATTAGCTACTCACTCGGAAACAGTATCTGTAAATGGAGATGTGCAAAGCGGCACAAGCCATATAGAGGCACAATACACTTATGATGGCAACACTGTAACCCAAGTAATGAGCTCTTATACTAAAGATAAGAATGGGGTGATAATAAATAGCTACGGGGTGGATAGCAAAACAACAATTTACACTATTGTCAATGATAATATACTGAAAATCATAGACAATGAAAATTCTATAGTATGTGAGTATGACAATCACCCTAACCCTGCATATGAACTAGATAAATTGGTGGGAACAAATGTATATAAAATATTTGATGTGGAGTTCTCTAAAAATAACATTACAAAGATTACTAAAACAAACCAAATGACACCAAAGGTGGAGGTAACAACTTTTGAATACCGCTATGATGCGTCAGGTCGCCCTATAGAGATAAAAAAATATATAAAAGAGGGTGATGACGAGCGAAAATTAGAAAGTATTAGAGAATTTGAATATTAGTGGTTGGTATCAAAGCGAACTATAGAAGCCTCTCCTAAGCGGAGGGGCTTTTTTATGTCTGCGGGTGGAATTGGCGCGTACTAAATTATTTATTAAACATTGCTTATTAAACATTATTTCTTACCTTTGCCAAAAATATTTTAATTATGAAAGTAACTTATTTAGGACACGCTTGCGTGAATATTGAAATTAATGGTAAATACTTTTTGGTAGACCCTTTTATTTCGGCTAACCCTTTAGCAAAACACATTGACATCAACTCTGTTCCAGCAGATTATATTCTTATTACTCACGCTCACGGCGACCACATTGCTGATGTGGAGGCTATTGCGAAACGTACAGGGGCTCAGCTGATTAGTAACCCTGAAATACTACAATACTTTCGCAACTTGGGGCTTGATGGGCACGATATGAACATCGGGGGGTCGCACCGCTTTGAAGACGGTACTGTAAAGATAAAAATGATAAAAGCTGAACACTCGTCTTCATTTCCTGATGGCACCTATGGCGGTAACCCTGCGGGATTTTTAGTGATTTACAACGACCAAACTATCTATATATCGGGGGATACGGCTTTGCACTACGATATGAAGATTATCCCGCACCAATACCGCATCGATTTGGGTATCTTCCCTATAGGTAATAACTATACTATGGGGGTGCGCGATGCTCTTACTGCGGCTCGCTTTGTAGAAACTAACAACGTGCTGGGGGTGCATTACAACACTTTCCCTGTTATTACTATAGACACGGAAGCTGCGGTACGAAAATTTAAAGATGACCATCGGCGCTTACACCTCCCTGCGATAGGAGAAACAATTAATGTTATATAGTGGTTGGTCGTTAGCAAGTTGCAGGCTAACGATTAAAAACTATGGACTAACAACTAAAACTACGGATTATGGAGTAACAATTAAAGATTAATAACTCATAATAGAATGAATAAAAAACTCATCATTATACTCTTATCACTTGTTACTTGTATGGCAATGGGGCAAGCGTTTCAGCCTGCTATGCCGCTGAATACGCCTCCGCTATTGGCTGGGAACTTTGCAGAATTGCGTCCGAATCATTTTCACGGGGGATTGGACTTTAAGACTTTAGGGAAAGAGGGCTTGGAGGTGTTGGCTGCGCAAGATGGCTATATCTCGCGGATAAAGGTAAGTCCGTATGGTTATGGGAAAACGCTTTACATTACTCACGCCAATGGTTATGTAACTACCTATAATCATTTGCAAAAGTACGCCCCTGAAATAGAGGCTTTTGTAAAGAAAAAGCAATACGAAAAACAAAGTTACGACATAGACATTATCCCAACGGAAGATATGTTTGTAGTAAAGAAAGGCGATTGGGTAGCGGTGAGTGGCAATACAGGAGGCAGCCAAGGTCCGCACTTGCATTTTGAGGTGCGCGATACGAGCAATAACGGCTGGAATCCGTTGCTTTTTGGCTTTAACGACATTGAAGATACCACTCCGCCAGAGGTTACACAACTATTTGCTTACTCGCTTAGCGAAGATGCACAAGTGGAGGAAACCCAATTGCCACGCCAAATTCACAAAACCAAACAGCCTGATGGTACTTACCTTGCCGATAAAATTTCGGCTATTGGCACTATAGGTTTTGGCTTTAGTGCTTATGACAGGCAAGACGGCACTGCTCACAAAAACGGGATTTACAAAGCAACCTTACAGCTGAATGGTGAAACCCAATTAGTATCTGCTTTTGACAAAGTAAATTTTGACGATACTCGCTACATCAATGTATTAGTGGATTATCCTCACTATATAGATCATAAAGGCTTTGTGCAGCTGTTGTACAAAACACCAGGTAACAAACTGGAAATTTACCCTGTACTGAACCCTAACAATGGTTACCTTACTATCGCTGAAGGGCAACAATACACAGTTACAGTGATAGTGGAGGATTTTAAGGGCAATGCTACTCGCATCAATATTCCTATTGAAGGGGCGCGTGCTGAACTAAAAACTCCACGCCTAGAAGACAAAGGTAATACTGAAATTATCGCTAGCAGAGACAACTATTACGAACTGCCTAATGGCAATGTGTATTTCCCTGAAAACACTTTCTACGAAAACATCAAAATTAGCCTTAGTGGCGAAGGTGAATCGGTGCAAATAGGCGACTATAAAACGCCCATACACAAATTTTACACGCTGAGCATCAAGAATACGAAGTACAAAGATGACGAGGTGAACAGGGTATACATATCACGTGGGGGGAGCTTTGAGCCTACGGTGTATAAAGACGGCTTTTTTACGGCACGTGTGCGTGGCTTAGGACGGTTTTCGCTTCGCAAAGACGAAACGCCTCCTGTAGTAAAAGCACTTAACTTTAAGAACAAAGGCATTGTAAAAGCCGATGTGCTGAAACTGAGTGTAAGCGATAACCTCAGCGGCTTTTCTCATTGTTCGGCAACTCTAAACGGACAGTGGATTCTGTTTGAATATGAGCCTAAAAACCACACCTTGAATTTCAATTTTGCCGATATTACCCCTTCTGACAGTAATAGCTACGATTTGGAAGTAAAAGCCTTTGACAAAGCAGGCAATGTAGGCACTCTAAAAGCGACTTTTACAAGATAATTCAATAAATAACTAAAAATATACAGAAATGAAAAAGATTATTTTTACCCCCAATGCACCAGCCCCTATAGGTCCTTATACCCAAGCTGTAGTTGCTGGTAACACTCTTTACGTATCGGGACAAATACCCGTAAACCCAGCCACAGGCGAAGTCGTAAAAGGGATAGAAGCCGCTACCGAGCAAGTGATGGAAAATCTAAAGGCTATCCTTAGCGAGGCAGGTGCGAGTTTTGAAAATGTAGTAAAAACGACTATTTTTTTGGCTGATATGGGTCAGTTTGCACAAGTAAATGCTGTATATGCGCGTTATTTTGACGAAGCTACGGCACCTGCACGCGAAACGGTGCAAGTAGCGCAATTGCCTAAGGCTGTGGAGGTAGAGATTTCGTGTATAGCGGTATTGTAAACTTCAAAAACAATTGTAATGGCAGTACAAAAACCAAGTATCCCCAAGGGGACAAGAGATTTTTCGCCCAACGAAGTAGCTAAACGTAATTTTATCATCAATACTATAAAGAATGCTTTCACTACTTTTGGTTTTCAACCTATAGAGACCCCAAGTTTTGAAAATTACGATACCCTGATGGGAAAATACGGCGAAGAGGGTGATCGTCTTATCTTTAAAATACTCAATTCGGGAGATTTCACACAAGGGGTAAAATCTGAAGATTGGGAAGCTAAAAATGCGCAACGCCTTACGCCGCAACTTTCGGAAAAGGCGTTGCGTTATGACCTTACGGTACCTTTTGCACGCTATGTAGTGCAACATCAAAACGAACTTACTTTTCCATTTAAACGCTACCAAATACAACCTGTATGGCGTGCTGACCGACCACAAAAAGGGCGATTTAGAGAGTTTTACCAGTGTGATGCCGATGTGGTAGGCTCGCACAGCTTATGGCAAGAAATAGAGTTTATACAGCTGTACGATTGCGTATTTACTGCATTAAACCTAAAAGGGGTAACTATCAAGATAAACAATCGCAAAATATTGAGTGGTTTTGCTGAAATGATAGGCGAACAAGATAAACTAATAGATTTTACTGTTGCCTTAGACAAACTGGACAAAATAGGCAAAGAGGGCGTTATTGCTGAAATGCTCGCTAAAGGCATTGGTACTGAAGCTATTGAAAAGGTAAAGCCTATTTTTAGCTTGGAAGGTTCGTTTGCTAAAAAATTGGAAGTGTTAAAAGCTATGTTGTCTAGCTCGGAAACGGGTCTAAAAGGGGTAGAAGAGCTCTCGTTTGTAGAGCAACAGCTTAAGCATCTTCCGCTACAAACGGCATTGATAGACCTTGATGTTACCTTGGCGAGAGGGCTAAATTACTATACAGGAGCTATTTTTGAAATTGCAGCGCCAGAAGGGGTGCAAATGGGCTCTATTGGCGGCGGTGGCAGGTATGACGACCTCACAAGTATCTTTGGACTAAAGGGTGTGAGCGGCATTGGAGTTTCGTTTGGTTTAGACCGCATAGGCTTGGTAATGGACGAGTTAAACCTCTTTCCTGAAACTATCAACAATGGGTTGGAAATATTATGCTTAAACTTTGGCGATGCCGAAGCCTTGCAATGCACACAGCTATTGCAACAATTGCGCCAACAGGGCAAAAGAGCAGCTCTTTACCCTGATGCTGCAAAAATTAAAAAGCAAATGGAATACGCTAACAAAAATCAGATTCCTTTTGTAATCATTATAGGTGAAAGCGAATTGCAAAACGGCACTTTTGTACTGAAAAATATGCTAAGTGGCACTCAAGAAGTTTACAAAACAAGTGAAGTAAACACAATAGTATGGCAATGAGAGAAAAACAATTGGCAGCTTTTGGCAGGCTTTTAGACATTATGGACGACCTGCGCGCGAAATGTCCGTGGGATAAAAAGCAAACGATGGAAAGTCTGCGCCACCTTACTATAGAAGAAACTTACGAATTGGGCGATGCTATCTTGAACAACGACTTACAAGAAGTGAAAAAGGAGCTGGGTGACCTGCTATTGCACATTGTTTTCTATGCGAAAATAGGCAGTGAAACAGGTGATTTTGACATTGCGGATGTAGCTAATGGCGTGTGCGACAAACTCATAGTACGCCACCCCCACATCTATGGCAATGTGAAGGTAGCCAACGAAGAAGATGTAAAACGCAATTGGGAAAAAATAAAGCTACAAGAAGGTAACAAAAGTGTGCTGGGCGGAGTGCCCCAGAGTTTGCCTGCTCTTGTAAAAGCAAGTAGGATACAAGATAAAGCGGCAGGTGTAGGCTTTGATTGGGAGAATATAGACGATGTATTTGCTAAAATAAAGGAAGAGATAGACGAACTTCACGCGGAAGTAAAAGCACAAAAGCACACCGCCATAGAAGCAGAATTTGGCGATGTGCTTTTTAGCCTAATAAACTATGCTCGTTTTTTAAAAGTGAATCCTGAAGATGCCTTAGAGCGTACAAACAAAAAGTTTATTACGCGCTTTCAGTACTTAGAGCGCAAGGCTGCCGAAAGGGGCAAATCGTTGCGGGATATGACTTTAGCCGAAATGGAAAGCTATTGGCAAGAGGCTAAAGGGGTTTTTGAGCCACCAAAGCAATAGCATCGAGGTTTTGCTGATGCTTGCGGAAAGATTGCTTCATCTTTTGCACTCGCTTGCGCAAATCGGGGAAACGCAACAAATTAAACAGGAATTTGAGGGTTCGGAAAAAGCCCTCATCTTCCAATATGCGACTGCCCTCTAACAACAACATTGGACTGTGTTGCTCTTTTATCACCTTAAAGCCTTGTTCTTCTAGGAGTGTTTTCCACTCTTTGGCTGTCATTGGGCGAGCGTGTACCCTAATATTACTACTGAGGTCTTTGAAGAGGTCGTTTTTGACAGCCTCGCTAACCTCATCAGGTTGCAACCCAAGTTCGTGAATGGCATAGTAGCCTCCTGCTTTCAAGATACGATAAGCTTCGGCAATGATAGCTCGCTTATGCTCAAGGGGTTGCATAGTGAGCATTGCTTCGCCATAAACTTTATTGACAGAAGCATCGGCGAGGGTAGTGTGGGCAGCATCGGCATTGATAACACGAGCACTTTCATACTTGATACTCTTCTTTGCCAGCGCAGCAGCTTCTTCATTTTTATCGATTCCTGTATAGCTAAAAGGCTTGTAACTGCAAGCGATATTGGCGGTGAACCCGAGTCCTGGGGCAAACTCTACGATGTCGTCTTTTGGAGTAATATCCAAATTTTTGACGAGCCACTCAGTAAGGACACGACCACCAGGGCGCAATACGCGTTTGCCTAATTTGGCGAGTATCCAGTGCCCTTGTTTTTCATTTAAAGTTGTTTCAGTACTCATAAAGATGATATTTAATATTTAGGACACAAAGGTACGAAATCTTTTTGAATTGAGGATATGAATGATTAATTTTTGGATAGCATTTGTTTAGAAAAAAATTATTATCTTTGCAGCATCAAATAATTTGTAGATATGAGAATGTATATTTTTATGGCATTGTTGTGCTGTACTACTACGGGGGTATTTTCCCAAAATAGTGAAGAGATAAATCAGGAACGAGCGAAATATGAACAGCCTTATCACCCTGAAGAGGACGGCGATAAGCGTATAACAGAACTGCTAAAGCAAGCTAAAAAAGAGCGCAAAAAACTATTGGTGCAAGTTGGTGGTAATTGGTGTGTGTGGTGCTTACGCTTTAACAACTTGGTTACGAAAACGCCTGAATTGAAACGCATTTTAGACAAGAAATATATTTACTATCATCTGAACTTTTCACCTGAAAACAAGAATGAAGCGGCTTTTAAGAAATATGGAAACCCCGGTGCAAAATTTGGGTATCCTGCTTTCTTGATTTTGGATAGCGATGGCGTTGTGCTTTTCACCCAAAAGAGTGAAGAATTGGAGGAAGGCAAAGGTTATGACCCTAAAAAGGTGAAAAAGTTCTTGCAAGGAAGATTATAAAGCTAAATAAAGCTTACTAAAATATTACTTTATATTTTTACGAATCACTTAAATGTATATTATATGAGTGAATTGAGTGTAAATCATCTATTGGGTATCAAATATATTACAGAGGAAGATATTCGGCTGATATTTGAGACAGCAGACCATTTTAAAGAGGTTATCAATCGCCCTATTAAGAAAGTACCTTCGCTGCGTGACATTACTATTGCCAATCTTTTTTTTGAGAATAGTACTCGTACTAGGTTATCATTTGAATTGGCTGAAAAACGACTTTCGGCTGATGTGATTAACTTTTCAGCCTCACAATCATCGGTTACAAAAGGAGAAACGCTTGTGGATACGGTGAATAATATTCTTTCGATGAAAGTGGATATGGTAGTGATGCGACACCCTAACCCTGGTGCAGGAGTGTTTCTCTCTCAACACGTAAAGGCTGCGATAGTGAATGCGGGTGATGGGGCTCACGAACACCCTACACAAGCACTTTTAGATTCGTATTCTATACGAGAACGCTTGGGGGAGGTTGCTGGCAAAAAGGTGGTGATAGTGGGTGATATATTACACTCAAGGGTGGCACTCTCTAATATCTATGCCTTGCACAAACAAGGTGCTGAAGTAATGGTATGCGGGCCTCAAACGCTTATTCCTAAATATATACACGAATTAGGAGTGAAAGTAGAGACAAATTTGCGCAAAGCACTAAATTGGTGCGATGTGGCAAATATGCTACGAATACAAAATGAACGTCTTGATATTAGTTATTTTCCTTCAACTCGTGAGTATGTGCAACAATATGGACTTACAAAAGAAATCCTCGACTCCTTAGATAAAGAAATTGTAATTATGCACCCAGGTCCTATCAATAGAGGGGTGGAGATTACAAGTGATGTGGCTGATAGCTCGCAATCAATTATCCTACAACAGGTAGAAAATGGAGTGGCAATACGTATGGCAGTTATATATTTATTGGCAAGCAAGTTGTAAGTAAAATATAAATACAAAAAAGCGCGATGTTTTTGAATGATAAACATCGCGCTTTTTTGTTGTATTAGGGTTACTATTTTTTTATTCGGATAGTAATAAGGGCAAAGGCTAGGGTAGTAAAGAATGAGAACATTGCATATACAAGGGCTGGTTTGGTCATATCAGTATTATGCATTAAAGTTCCTGCCACGAAAATAGCCAAAACCGTGTTTTGTAGTCCTACTTCTATACTAATGGTAGTAGCTTGTACTCCTGAAAGCCTGAAAGGTGGTTTAATAGCTATAAAATAGCTGAGAATCATAGCACTGAGGTGCATTAGCAAGGTAGCAGGTAATAGCCTGAAAATTTCATCTACTGAAATACCACTTCCCCCCGACTCTTCACCAGCAAAAAACTTGATAAGAAATACAATGCCCAAAAGAGATGTATTGATGACCTTTAGAGGAAACTTTATTTTTTGTGCTATATTAGAAAAAAAACGATTGAATAATAAACCTAAAACTGCTGGAACAATAATAATTTTGGTTACGTCCCATACCATATTGAGAATAGGTAATGATACTTCGGTATGACTGTCCATAAAGGTTACTACAGCCAAATTGGAAAGTAGCGGAATGGTGAGCAGTATAAGCAGACTATTCACAGCGGTGAGTGCTACTGCCAAGGCGGTATCGGCTTTGATAAGATAACTAATAAAATTAGAGGTTGTACCCCCAGGACAAATAGCTACAATAATAAGCCCTACTTTCTCGGCTGGAGAAAGTCCAGCAAATTCGGCAATAATAAAAGCGCATATGGGTAAGAACACCATTTGCAAGAAAAGCCCCAAAAGAAGGGGCTTTGAGTTTTTAAATATATTTTCAAAATCGGCAAAGCGTAATGAGCTACCTATAGCAAAGGTGATAAGCATCAATACTGCCGAGAGTAGGTAATCTATATAGGTCATTTTATATCTTGTTTATTTGAGTGGCAAAGGTACAAAAACTATTCCTAAAAGCAATTACCTAACGTATAAAAATCCTTTTTTCTCTTCTAATTTATTATTTTTGTAATATCTTAAAACATAGAAAAATGTACCTGCTAAAGGCTTACTGCCTATTATATTCTTCACATTGGCATATCCTCTAAATATTTCTCCTCTTTTTTGATAATGGTCACTTTCATATACTTTTAGTCCCATTTCGTCAAAAATAACTACTGAAATAGGTTTGTCTATATCAATATTTTCTATTTTGAAATAGTTTCTCGGATCTGTTGTTGAAATACCGTTGTAAATAATTACTTCTGTACTTTCGGGTATATCAGGAATTGTAGGAGTGCTCACTGTTGGGGTGCTTACTGTCGGAGTCGTTACCGTTGGAGTGCTCACAGTTGGGGTACTTACCGTTGGTGTGCTCACTGTCGGAGTACTCACTGTTGGGGTACTCAGTGTTGGGGTACTCACTGTCGGAGTCGTTACCGTTGGTGTGCTCACTGTTGGTGTCGTTACCGTTGGTGTGCTCACTGTTGGTGTACTCACTGTCGGAGTACTTACCGTAGGCGTACTTACTGTTGGGGTGCTTACCGTAGGCGTACTTACTGTTGGGGTGCTTACCGTAGGCGTACTTACTGTTGGGGTGCTTACCGTTGGAGTCGTTACCGTAGGAGTGCTAACCGTTGGGGTGCTAACCGTTGGGGTGCTCACTGTCGGGGTACTTACCGTTGGCGTACTCACTGTTGGGGTACTTACAGTCGGAGTGCTCACTGTCGGAGTGCTCACCGTTGGAGTAGTCACCGTTGGCGTGCTCACTGTCGGAGTCGTTACCGTTGGAGTGCTCACTGTAGGGGTACTTACCGTTGGGGTACTTACTGTTGGAGTGCTCACTGTTGGTGTCGTTACCGTTGGAGTTGTTACCATTGGGGTGCTCACTGTTGGCGTGCTTACTGTTGGAGTACTTACAGTTGGCGTTGTTACCGTTGGGGTACTCACTGTTGGGGTACTTACTGTTGGCGTACTTACTGTTGGGGTGCTTACTGTTGGTGTCGTTACCGTTGGAGTGCTCACTGTCGGAGTACTTACTGTTGGCGTCGTTACCGTTGGAGTGCTCACTGTCGGAGTACTTACTGTTGGCGTGCTTACTGTTGGGGTACTTACTGTAGGCGTTGTTACCGTTGGTGTACTTACTGTTGGTGTCGTTACTGTAGGCGTACTTACCGTTGGAGTGCTCACTGTCGGTGTCGTTACTGTCGGGGTGCTCACTGTCGGTGTCGTTACCGTTGGGTTAGGATTAATAGTAATTATTTGTTGATAACGATTTTTGTTATGAACACTATCCTCTACATACCACGTATAACGTACTTCTATCTTTTTGCCATTTTTGTCGTATTTACTTTCTTCACTTGAAGTTACTTCTAATACCCCACCGCAGTTATCAGTAGCAGTAAGATTTTCTCTTAAAGGCACTTCGTCTTCACTTTTTACAGTCATACTCTTCGGATAAGATGAAAGCTCCGGTTTTTGCGTGTCTTTCAGAAAGATTTGCTGTGTATGCCTAATAGGCAGTGCTCCATCAGCATAAGCTATCCAAGAGCGTGTAAATTTATAGGATTCTTTATCCCCTTCTTTCATTTCTTCTTCATAGTCTATATGAATATTATCAGCTCCTTCTGCTTTTACCTCAGCTTTTTCGGGTATTTCTCCCTTGCACTGCACGTGCATATCTTTAGGCAAATCTCCCACAAAGTGTAAACTATTGGTAAGAGCGTCTTTTTCGTAGTAGATAAATTGCTGTGCAGTAGCTGTGCGGTTACACTGGTCAGAGGCTACCCATTTGCGCAGTAAATAGGTAGTGTGATCTTCTTCCGTAAATGTTACTTGGGCTACCTTATTACGGCAGTAATTAGCAACTGCTGTAACAATAGGTACTTCTGGTACTTCTCCTTTTTTTACGGTTATTGTAGGTTCTGGCAAATTTTTAAAGGTAATATCAGGACTGTGCATATCCGATAAATAAGGATAGTCCTTGCTGACAGCATAAGCTATATGGTCAATTACTTCTATTTTAAAGTATTCTTCCATATATGAGCTACCTCCCTTCCACCCTCTAGCTTGTACAGGAAAAATAACAGTAGCTTTACCATTGTTCGGAATTCCTTCGGCTAACACATATTTATAACTTTTTCCATAATCGTCCGAAAAAAGTATACGCACTTTGCTATCTTCGCCAAAAATATTTTTATCAACATTCCAAAAGATAGTAGTTTCTTTTCCGTATTTAAATCTGCCTGCACTGCTTTTGCTTACATTAGTTATTCTAAAAGGAGTACCATCTACGATATTTACCTTAGTTTCATATACATCATAAAGAGTCGCGTGAGGTTTGCCGTTTTTGTAAGCCCCTACTTTGCCATCGGATACCCCTAACCAAAAGGTAAAATCTCCTGTTTCTTCGGGCTTTGTAAATTTATAATCTATAGGTTTCCATTCATTGCTTTCATTCTTTTTATAAGGCTGATAGAACTCTATACGATTGCTTTCTGTAGGGCGATTAGAAGGAAAGCGGGCTTTCCCAAATGCCAAAAAATCAGCTTGGTGAGCCATATAAAGTAGCGGGTCTCCATCAGGGTCGCTGGCTTCTATAGTAAACTGAAAATAAGTATTAGGAGGCAATTTGTAATTTTTTTTCAATGCAGAACGATTGATTACAGGAGCACGATTGTCCGATACCTCACCATAAGGAATATTAGCTTGTGGCACCCCTACCAATTGGGTACGCTCCTTGTCGCTATAGTAAGCATCGTGCAGATTAGTACGATTGCGAATCGTATAGATTGAAGGCAACGAAAAATAAGTGCCATAAGGGTCGTTGATGTAACTCATTATAGAGTTTCCTCTATCAGGCTCTGTAAATGATGAAGCCGTTTGTCCTCCAATAGTAAAAGTATGCGCCGAACCTAATAAGTGTCCTAATTCGTGTAGTATAATATAAAACTCGTGATTGGCAATACAACCACCTTTCAGTTTCCCTGTGATTTCGCCCAAATGTGCCAACCCACGATTATCCTTATATACCGAAAATACTATACCTGCATCGTAATTTTCTTCACCTATCAAGCTGTTAAAATCGCCTGTAGCTCTCTCAACTACCGTTCTTACTGTGGGAAAGTCATACACTTCCTTTTCTTTAGTAGTGATGATAAGGCGAGGGTCGTTTACCAATTCAAATTGGCAACCTATCTCTCTGCCACACACCTCATTAAGCCCTGTTTGCACTTCTGTCATAAAGGCTTTTGCTTTGTCAACATCTCTCTGGCAGTGCCTTACAAAAAAACTGTAGTCAATGAGCATTGCCAAGCGGAAGGTTCTCAGTACATTACTATTGTAAAGCACCCGTTGGTCTTCTGAAGGAAGTGCCATTTGGGTATTTTCACTACTTCTCGCCATAGAGCTTATTCGCGAGGTAGCAGTCCTTGGTGCGGCAGTATTACAATGTCCATCGGCACAAGTGCCACAGCTAAAATGACTCTTTTCAGTAGAAACTTTTAGCACTCCCTTTTCGCTACTTAAAAAATAAGTTTTTCCTTCGTGCCATACCTCACCCGATAGGGTTGTGGCATTGAGCGAAATGCTACCCGCAAAAGCACCATTATAGTAGGCTACAAAGGTACGAAAGCCCTCTTGTGCAAGCGAGTTATCGCGTTGGTACCACTTTAGAGCAATGTTTTTGCCCCCTGCGGGTACACTCCATTCTACAGAGTTGCCCTCTTCAAATAAACGTGCAATCTGAGATACATTTTCTTGTGCATTTATAGTTCCTATGGCTAAAAACCATAATGCTAATAGTCGTAATATATTCATATTGTTAGTGTTATCTTATGTATAAGAATCCTTTTTTACTTTCTAATTGTCCATTTTTATAATAAGTAGCAATATAAAAATAAGTGCCAGCTAATTTTTTCCGACTTCCTATTATATTGCCCACATTGGCAACACCCCTAAATATTTCTCCTCTTTCTTGATAATGGTCACTTTCATATACTTTTAGTCCCATTTCGTCAAAAATAATTACTGAAATAGGTTTGTCAATATCAACATTTTCTATTTTGAAATAGTTTCTCGGATCTGTTGTTGAAATACCATTGTAAATAATAACTTCTTCTGTCGGATTATTTACCGTTGGTGTACTCACTGTTGGAGTGCTCACTGCCGGAGTGCTCACCGTTGGGGTACTTACTGTCGGTGTCGTTACCGTTGGACTGCTCACTGTCGGACTGCTCACTGTTGGAGTACTTACAGTCGGACTGCTCACCGTTGGCGTGCTCACTGTTGGCGTGCTCACTGTCGGGGTCGTTACTGTCGGACTGCTCACCGTTGGGGTGCTCACCGTTGGGGTACTCACTGTCGGTGTCGTTACCGTTGGAGTACTCACTGTCGGGGTGCTTACTGTCGGTGTCGTAGTCTTAGGCTGAATGGTAATCGTCTGTGTATGAAAAACACTATTGCCACAACCATCGGTAGCTTCCCAGCGGTATATTACCTTATTTGCTATTACTTTTTTAGTAGGTAACACTTTCAATACTCCTGCACAGTTGTCATTAGCTGTCAAAAGTAAGTTGTCGGGCAAGTGACTGCCCTCCTCAAAAGTCTGATCAGTAGGCAATACCCCTGAAAAAGTAGGAGCAACCTCATCTTTCACTGTAATATATTGTTCAAAAATTAGTGTCGTATGGCACTCATCTACAAAATGGTAACTTCGTTTTAAGCTGTAATGATTAGCACATTGCTTATTGGTTTCCTCTTCTGTAATTTCCGATGTAATACTACCACAACCTCCTTGCGTTTCTATTTTTGCCGCAGCGGGTATTTCACTTGCACAAGCTACCGTAATATACTGATTAGGCAAGCTATTCACTACAAACGTAAGCGGGTCTGGCGTAGGCTCAGGTGTAGGTTCAGGTTCGGGGTCTGGTTCAGGCTCAGGATCAGGGGCATTTTTGTTCTTCTCTATCATAAAACCGCCTACGTGATAAGGTTTAGTGCACGAAAGAGCAAAAGCCAACCCATCAATCACCTCTATTTTTATGATGCCTTGTCCCCTTTCCTTGCCAAAATGTCCGTGAGTGCTCGTAATAGTGATATTAGGCAACTGCACCTCGCAAGTGCCGTTGTTGTCAGCTTGTTTTTTCAGTATATATTTAAAGGTCTTTCCCGAGTCGTCCGATAGCAAAATACGCACTTTGCTATTCTTCGCAAAAATATTTTTATCTACCTGCCAATGCAGTGTAATTCGTTCTCCTCCTTTGTAAGTTTTGTTTCGTTCCCATTTGCCATTGTCAAAGTCCTTAATAGCAAAAGGTTCTCCTTCAGCTATTTTTAGCGTTACCTCTTCCACATCGTATTTCACTACGTGGTTGCGGTCTGCCCTATTGTGGTCGGCAGCGGCTAACCAAAAAGTAAAAGTACCAGGACTATATCCTAAAGGCGAAGTAGCTGCTATAGGTACAAAAGTATTTCGTTCACTTTCAAGCCAAGTAGTCTCAAAACGTATATTGCCATTAGTTTTCCCCTTATAAGTCATAAAGCGGGCGTTAGATTTAGTAGAGTGAAAGCGCCTATCGGCTTGGTGGGCTATATAAGTAATAGTGTCGTTTTCGGCATCACTACCCGATAAGTAAAACTGAAAGTAAGTATCTTTAGGAATTACGTATGTTTTCTTTAAGTGTTTTCTGTCCAATACAGGCGGCTGGTTGTTGCTCTTCACGCCATACACAAGGTTAGAGCCGGTGCCTTCCACGCGTTTCCCCGCCTCTTGAGTGCGCGCCTCATCAGCATAATACGCCATCGAATTACCCAAAAATCTACGTATGGTTTCCAAATTCACCAATGAGAAAAAATCACGAGGGTAATCGTGCCCGTAACTCATAATAGATTGCCCCGATCCTATTTCTGTCTTGCTCGAATATTGTCCGCCGTTAGAAAAAGTATGGTCAGCCCCAAACATATGCCCTATTTCGTGAGCTATAGTTGAAGGTTTTATAGGGCGTGCAGCCGCATTCGCTTTATTATGTTGCTCATAAGCTGAATAAACCATTGCCAACCCGTTATAGTTTTCTCTATAATCTGTCAGAATAACTGCCAAATCATACTTTTTAGGGTCATAATGTTTGTTAAGGGTAATCGTACCGTTGTTTACTACTTCATTAGCTGCCTCTCTTCTGCGAAAGAGCTGATCTTTTGGAGTAGTAAAAATAAGAGCCTCATCATCTACCAAAGTAAAATCTACCCCTACATCATTGCGGTATAGTTCATTCGCAAAAGCAATGGTAGCATTCCAAAAAGCCTTAATTCTATTGATATCTTTATTAAAAAATTTTGAATCGTAAATGCTGTAATCTACCGGAAGTGCCAACCGATAGTGCCTAAATACCCCATCGGTATGAATAAGAGCCTTAGGGTAAAGCGAATTGTATATTTCAGGTTGTTCAATAGGAGGGTCATTCTTGTCCTCATTATCTTCAGGAAACATATTTCGCCCTGTAGGGAGCGATGGTGTTGTGGGCTGATTCCCACAAGCGCTCTCATCTGTAATTTCTGTAACAGTTAAGTAACCCTTTTTGTTACTGCCCAATACATACGATTTTCCTTTGTAAAACACTTCTCCACTAAGCGTTTTCAGATTCATACTGATAACACCTACAAAATGTCCTTGATGGTATCCTACGTAATTGCGAAAGCCATCAGTACTAAAATTGTTGTTACGCTCTTGCCATTCAATGGGTAAAGTTTCGGTTTTTTGAAGAGGAACTGCCCAGCTAACAGTTTGATTTTGCGTAAAATAATTGAAGATTTCTACTACTTTTTGTTGTGCGTTGGCGGTCTGCAAACCTATAATCAATGCACAACAATAGTATAATATTGTTTTCATTGTCCTATATTAGTTTGACACTGCAAAGGTACGAACTTATATTCAACTGGCAAAATATTTTAATATAAATTTTATTAATAATATTATTTGTTTAACAAAAATAAGTCTAACTACCCAACACTATCCACCGAAGCACACCCTCTCCCAATTTAAAATTCATTAAACATTAAGTATCAATAATTAAACATTATTTCGTATCTTTGCCCCGTTAATCATTTTTTCTTACATTTAACAAATGCAAATTACCAACACTGTTTTAATGATACGTCCTGTACGTTTCAGAATGAACGAACAAACGGCTGTCAACAACTATTTTCAAGAGAAAATAGATACAGAAAACCAGCAAATTAACCACCAAGCGCAACAAGAATTTGATACCTTCGTACAAAAACTTCGTTTGGTAGGGGTAAAAGTAATCGTAGTAGATGATATTTACGAGCAAAACACCCCCGATTCCATCTTCCCTAACAATTGGATTTCTTTCCATCAAAACGGAAACGTTGCCTTATACCCTATGTTTGCCGAAAATCGCCGCCGCGAGCGCCGCGAAGATATACTTGATAAAATAGAAGCCGAAGGCTTTCTTATAGAAAACGTATATGATTATACCAGTGCCGAAGAAGAAAATATCTTTTTAGAAGGCACAGGCGTTATGGTACTCGATAGGGTAAACCGCAAGGCTTATTGTGCGCTATCCCCCCGTGCCGACGAAGACCTCTTCATTGAATTTTGTGAAGACTTTGAGTACACCCCCATTATCTTCCACGCCTACCAGCAAGTAGGCGATAAGCAAGCCCTCATCTATCACACCAACGTGATGATGGCTGTAGGCGATACCTTTGCTGTAATTTGTGCCGATAGCATCACCGATAAAAAAGAACGAAAAAATGTGTTAGCACACCTCAAAGACGACAAGAAAGACATTATCTACATCACTACACAGCAAATGGAGCACTTTGCAGGTAATATGCTACAAGTACAAGGCGATAACAGCACTTATTTAGTAATGAGCGATGCTGCTTACCAATCGCTTACCCCTGCTCAAATCAATCAATTAGAACAACACACCAAAATATTACATACCAATCTCACTACCATCGAAACCTGCGGCGGTGGTAGCGCCCGCTGTATGTTGGCAGAAGTCTTCAACCCTCTAACCCCTAATGCCTAAAATGGAAAGTATCGATATAAAAGGCTTTAAATCGATTAAAGAGTTACAGCTCCCCCTGAAACCTATCAATATACTGATAGGAGCTAATGGCAGTGGGAAATCCAACTTTTTGTCGTTTTTTGAACTATTGCAAAATATATATCGTAAAAATTTACAAGGATATGTAGCTCTCAACGGAGGGGTAGATAAATTTCTGTACAATGGTAGTAAAGTAACACAAGAAATTGAAGGAAAACTTACTTTTTCTGCAAATTCGTACTCTTTTACATTGAAAAAAGGCGAAAATAACTTAACATTTAGCAAAGAAATATTAAGTTATTACGACAACAACTATGAAGTATCTAATTTTTCTTCTGAAACTTACTTGCATAGTTCAGAAAGTGCCAAATATATAAAAGATTATTTGGAAGAAGTACGAAAATACCATTTCCACGATACTGGTAAAAACGCTCCTTTTCACAAAGCATCCAATATTAATACTGATTTTTTGTATTTATATAATGACGGTAGTAATATAGGAACTTTGCTGTATAAGATTAAACAAGAAAAACCTAAAACATATAATTGGATTTTACAAACAATTCAATCTATAGCTCCTTATTTTTTAGATTTTGTATTAAATCCTAATGAAAATGGCTATATAGAGCTTCTATGGCGTAATAAATTCAACGAACAGCTCTATAATACTTATAATTTTTCCGATGGTACACTGCGTTTTATTGCCCTAACGACATTACTTTTGCAACCTAAGTTACCTCAAACTATTATTATTGATGAGCCCGAATTAGGTTTGCACCCTTTCGCTATAGCCAAATTAGCGGGACTTATCAAATCGGCTTCTCAGCGAGGTTGCCAAATCATAGTAGCTACCCAATCGGTAGAACTAATTAATTACTTTACCCCTGAAGACATCATCACAGTAGACTATAAAAATGGAGAAAGCGTTTTTGAACGTCTTGATGAAGCATCTTTAGCTATTTGGTTAGAAGATTTTAGCTTAGGAGAGTTGTGGAAAGGAAATTTTATTAACGGACAACCTTTTTAATATATGAAAACAATAATTATTATTTGTGAAGGAGCTACTGAAGAAGTGTTTTGTAGGAACTTACTTTCTCAGTATTTACAAAATAGTTGTAGGGTAGAAATACGTTTGTTAGGAGGTAATTGCAACTGGCAACGTATCAAAGATATAGCTGAAAAGGCTTTAAAGCAGCAGAAAGATGCGTTAGTTACTACTTTTTTTGATTATTATGGGGTGAAAACGAGGAAATTCCCTAATTGGAAGGAAACAATAGGAATGAATAATGCTAATGTTAGAGAACGTATTGAAATCTTAGAAAATGGAATGCGCGAAGAGATTGATAGTAATTTAAGATACCGATTTATTCCTTATATCCAATTACACGAATTTGAAGCCTTGTTGTTTAATAGCATAGAAATTTTTGACGATATGTTTGAGCTTGAGCAATATGATAGAACTAAACTGCTAAACATATTTAATGAATTTCCCGACCCTGAAATGATTGATCAAGGAACAGAAACCAGCCCTTCACATAGGCTAATTAAGATTATTCCTGCTTACAGAAAAATAATACAAGGGAATGCAATTGCCGAAAAAATCGGTATAGAACAAATACGTCAAAAGAACAAACATTTTAACGACTGGATAGAACAACTTATAAAATAACTTATAAAAATGGATAAAATAGCATACATTAAATCTAAAATACGCGATGTTGAAAACTTCCCTAAGGAAGGTATTATTTTCAAAGACATTACTCCCCTATTAATGGATGTAAAAGGCGTAACTTATGTAATTGACACTTTGGTAGAAAACCTACACGGGCAACGTATCGATAAAGTAATCGGTATGGAAAGTCGTGGTTTCTTCTTCGGAATGCTACTTGCTCAGCGCCTAAATGCAGGCTTTGTACCCGTACGTAAAAAAGGAAAACTACCCTGCAAAACTATTGCGCAAACTTACGACTTAGAATACGGACAAGACGTACTCGAAATTCACGAAGATGCCATCAACAAAGGCGAAAACATACTTATTCACGATGATATCCTCGCTACTGGAGGAACAGCCGAAGCTGTCGTAAAATTAGTTGAGCGACTTGGTGGCAACATCGTCCAACTCGATTTTTTAATGGAACTCACCTTCCTAAACGGGCGTAACAAACTTAAAGATTACCCTGTTTATAGTATCATCAGTTAGTACCCTATATTTATCAAAAGAGCAAAGCGGTTTTCCCACTTTGCTCTTTTTTATTGTTTTCTTAATTCTCAACTATTATTTGCTGTAAAGTGCTCTCAGCTCTTTAGCCGTTTCCACCATCGCATGCAACGCCGCTTTGGTTTCAGGCCAGTGGCGCGTTTTAAGTCCGCAGTCTGGGTTTACCCATAGCTGCTCTTTAGCCACTACGCTGATAGCTTTCTTCATCAAGTCTGTCATTTCTTGTTGTGAAGGCACACGTGGTGAGTGAATATCATACACCCCAGGACCTATTTCATTAGGATATTTAAAATCTCCAAACACATCCAAAAGCTCCATTTGTGAGCGTGAGCACTCTATGGTAATCACATCAGCATCCATATCTGCAATAGCTTCAATCATATCATTGAATTCCGAATAGCACATATGTGTATGTATTTGTGTTTCATCTTGTACCCCAGATGCCGAAATACGGAACGCTTTGATAGCCCAATCAAAGTAAGCCTTCCACTCGCTTTTGCGCAATGGCAGCCCCTCACGTATTGCAGGCTCATCTATTTGGATAACCTTAATACCCGCTTTTTCCAAATCCACTACCTCATCGCGAATTGCCAAGGCTATTTGCAAACAAGTTTCCGAACGTGGTTGGTCATCGCGCACAAACGACCATTGTAGGATAGTCACAGGACCCGTAAGCATACCCTTCACAGGCAATTTAGTAAGCGATTGCGCATATTGGCTCCAGCGTACAGTCATCGGTTCAGGACGTGAAATATCACCAAAGATAATCGGTGGTTTTACGCAACGCGAACCGTAGCTTTGTACCCATCCAAATTTAGTAAAGGTGTATCCTTTTAGCAACTCACCAAAATATTCCACCATATCATTACGCTCAAATTCGCCGTGTACAAGAACATCTATCTGAGTATCCTCCTGAAAACGAATAGACTCTTCTATCTCTTTTTCAAGAAGCTTATCGTATTCAGCTTGTGTAAGTTCTCCTTTCTTAAAGCGAGCACGCCAGCTGCGTACCTCATCTGTTTGCGGGAACGAACCTATGGTAGTCGTTGGGAATGCTGGCAAGTGAAGCGATTTGTGTTGAGCTTCTTTGCGAACATCAAACGAATGCAAGCGTTGCGCATCTTTATCAGTAATTTTCTGCACGCGCTCTTTCACTGCTTTATCGTGAATAAGCGTTGAAGTCTTGCGGTTTTCAGCAGCTTTTTTATTCTCTTCAAAGATAGCTTTTACCTGTTCACATACCTTTCCTGTAGCAAGAGCTTGTAGAGTAGTAACCTCTTTTACTTTTTGTTTAGCAAATGCCAACCATTGTTTAATTTCAGCAGTAAGTACTTTCTCATTGTTTTCAAGCTCAAGGTTGCAAGGCGAGTGCAATAACGAGCACGAAGTACTCACCCACAAGCGATCAGCTCCAATAGCTTCTTTAGCTTTTTCTATCAATGCCAATGAATGTTCAAAGTTATTTTTCCACACATTGCGCCCATCCACTACCCCAAGCGATAACTTTTTATCTGCAGGAAGTACTTTAAGCACCCTGTCAAGCTGTGCTGCAGCGCGCACCAAGTCTATGTGCAACACATCAAAAGGCAACGATACTGCCAACTCTGTATTATTATCTAGCGCACCAAAGTAAGTAGTAAGTACAAATTCAGTAGTAGGGAATTTACTTCTTAGTTCAGCATATACTTTTTTGTATACAGCCTCAGCACCTTCAGGAAGGTCAAGTACCAAGTAAGGTTCATCTATCTGAATCGTTTTTGCACCTGCACTCACCAAGCTTTCTACTATTTGCAAGTATACAGGCAATAAGCGATCTGCAAGCTCTAAACGGTGAAAACCCTGTTCTTTCTCTTTACCAAGCAACAAGTAAGTAACCAACCCTATAAGTACAGGTTTAGTGTCAAATCCGTGCTTTTTCGCCAACTGATACTCTTGCAAAGGTTTGTTTACAAGAATACGAAACTCCTGATTCTTAGTAAATTCAGGCACTATATAATGGTAATTCGTATCAAACCACTTAGTCATTTCCATAGCGGTGATATCGATTCCATCTTTCTGATAACCACGTGCCAAAGCGTAATAACGCTCTGTATCTCTCAACTTGTGAATAGGGGCAAAACGCTCTGGAATAGCGTTCACCGTAAATGAAAAGTCAAGCATCTGGTCGTAGAAAGAAAAATCATTCGAAGGAATCAAGTCTACACCTGCCTCCTTCTGTAGTGTCCAATTATGAACACGAATATTCTCAGCAACAGACAAAAGCTCTTCTTCGCTGATTTTACCAGCCCAAAAAGCCTCATTAGCCTTCTTAAGTTCTCGTTTTTCACCTATACGAGGATAACCTAATACGTTTGATTTCATATATTCTTTTTAAATTTGCGCAAAGATACAAAATTATTTTTAATTACCATCTATACCAAAAGTACTAATTTTTGAAGAACGTCAAATTCCCATTATCCCTAAACACAGCAAATGGCAATTCAAATCCCTCCATCTTCTTCCCGTTCAGCTGCACACTCTCTACCAGTTCACTACCCTTACTGCGTTCCACACTCTTTATCAAAAACTTTTTATTATCAGGCAATTGCAAGGTTACCGATTTAAATAATGGGCTACCCAGCACATACACATCATCAGCGGGCGTAACAGGGTAAAAGCCCAATGCCGAAAACACGTACCAAGCCGAAGTCTGTCCATTATCCTCATCACCACAATAGCCATCAGGGGTAGGCGCATATAGCTTTTCCATTACCTCCCGCACTTTGCGCTGTGTTTTTTCTGGCTTACCTGCATACTGATAAAGGTATATCAAATGCTGCACTGGCTGATTGCCGTGAGCGTAATTCCCCATATCCATCACCTGCATTTCGCGTATTTCGTGTATCGTAAAGCCGTAGTAACTATCGTCAAAAAGCGGAGGCATCTCAAATACTTGGTCTATTTTTTTCGCAAAAGCTTCCTTACCGCCCATCAAACTGATGAGCCCATTTATATCCTGAAATACCGACCACGTGTAGTGCAAGCTATTCCCTTCCGTAAAAGCATCACCCCATTTTAGCGGATTAAAAGGTGTTTGAAATTTCCCATCTTTATTCCTGCCGCGCATCCATTTAGTTTCTGGGTCAAACACATTTTTATAGCGTCCCATCTGCTCGTAGTATTGTTTGGCAATAGCCACTTTGCCCATCTTTTCTGCCATACGAGCTATGCAATAATCAGCATAAGCATATTCCAGCGTGCGTGCCACATTTTCATTAATATTCACATTATAAGGCACATAACCCAGTTGGTTGTAGTAATCTACCCCCTCACGCCCCACCGATTTCACTGGGCGACCTTTCTCTTGGGTAGCATTCTTCAGCATCGCCTCCAATAGTATTTCAGCATCGGCTTGCGCTATATTCCCCTTCAAATAAGCATCTGCTATTATCGATGCCGAATTAGAGCCTATCATACAATCTCTATGCCCAGGACTTGCCCATTCAGGCAGCCATCCACTTTCTTTATAAGTATTCACCAAGCCCTTCATTATCTGCTGATTCATTTCTGGATACAACAAATTGAACAAAGGAAATACAGCCCTGAAGGTATCCCAAAAACCATTGTCAGTATACATATACCCCGCCTCTACTTTACCGTTATAAGGACTATAATGCACTATTTTCCCTTCTTCATCTATCTCGTAGAATGTACGCGGAAAAAGCAATACCCTATACAAGCAAGAGTAAAATGTACGTAAATGGTCTATATTATCATCTTCCACCTGCACCTTTCCTAATTCACGCTCCCATAAGTCAAAAGCCTTTTGTTTTGTCTGTTCAAAAGTATCACTACCTATTTCCGTCTGCAAATTGCGCTCAGCCTGCTTTGGCGATATAAAAGACGAGGCAACTTTCACGGTTACCTGCTCCCCTCTTTTGGTAGCAAAACCTATTACAGCACCCGTATGGTCGCCGATACTTTCATTTTTCCCAGTCAGTTTATAGCCATCGCCCCAAGTGTTAGTCAGTTCAAAATCCTTATCAAAAGTAGCTACAAAATAATTATGAAAGTTTTCAGGCACACCACCACTATTATTACGGGCATATCCTATAATTTTTCTCTCTTCGGGAATTACCTTCACCATCGACCCTTTGAAGAAAGCATCTAATAATAAATACGACTTTTGATTTTCAGGAAAAGTAACCCGAAACTGCGCTGCGCGGTTAGTAGCAGTAATTTCTACGGAGGTGTCATAATCAGCCAAATACACCTTGTAGTAATGAGGTTGTGCCGTTTCAGCTTTGTGTGAAAACCACGAAGCGCGCTCCTCCTCTTTTATCTTCAGCTCACCTGTTACAGGCATCAACGAAAATGCCCCATAGTCATTTATCCACGGACTTGGTTGGTGGGTTTGTTTAAACCCTCTTATTTTATCAGCGTGGTATTGGTATGCCCATCCATCACCCATCTTTCCTGTCTGGGGAGTCCAAAAGTTCATTCCCCAAGGTACCGCTATAGCAGGGTAAGTATTCCCGTTGGATAAGTCAAAACGCGAGTCTGTCCCCATTAGCGTATTCACATAGTTAGTGTATGGCACGGTTTCCACTACAGCTGTAGCCACCTCTTGTCGTTTCTCTTCACGAGGGGCAACGGACTTATTACAAGCCACTACCACACTTAGCAAACTCAAAATAACAATCCTCCTCATAATTCATTAAATATTAGTTGTTAAACATTTATTACATTCTTTTAAATCTATTATGTGTCCAAAGATAATACGCAGGCTCATCATATATCTGCCTATTTACCCTTTCAAAAAACATATCTGTAATTTGGTAATCAACAAATTCTTGCGGATTTTCTGCCAATACCTCAAAAGTCGTCTGGTAATACCCGCGTTTCACCTTTTCTATTTTTGCAAAAACAATCACCGTATTCAGGGCTTTACCCAATCGCTCTGCCCCAGTAAATACAGGAACACGCAAACCCAAAAAAGGACGCTTATAATTTTTTTTGTTATTAGGCACTTGGTCACTTGCAAATCCATAACAATACACCCCCTGTTCATCTTTGTGCCGCTTCATCTCTTTGTGAGCCGTATAGCGCGAGAGCAAATAACTGTGATGTTTGGTTCGTATTTTCTGCAAAAACTTGTCAAAATACTTGTTTGATAAAGGCGTATAAAGCGCATACGATTTGTGTTTCAAGTAATAAGCCAATGACAGCAACCACTCATAGCTCGCATAGTGGCTACACATAAAAAGTATATTGCGTTCTTCATCTTCGTATTTTCGCAACACCTCTATATTAGTAAACACCATACGGCGCTTCATCTCCTGCTCGCTCATCTTATACGATTTTACCATTTCCAATAGCGTATCGCAAAAGTGATGATAAAACTTTCGCTCTATCACCCTCAATTCTTCTGTCGTTTTAAACGGAAATGCCGTATACAAATTCTTGCGTACCACCTTCACACGGTACTTTAGCAATACGTACATTACAAAGTAAAGCACATCCGAAACACAATACAACAGCCTAAAAGGTAATACCGATAACAACCAAATTATAGGGTACGTTACCAAATATATTATATAATCCATTAATTATAAGCAATTCGCATTAAGTAATTCGTCTGCAAATATACAGAAAAAAACTTTGCCAAATTCATATTCAGCAAAGTTTTTTCTATTATATACACTTTTTATTATAAAAGCAATTTATCTACTTTTTTCAGTAGGATAAGCTATGTGTCCAAAGCCAAGACCTACAAACACGTTCAAATCTTTTCCACCACCTGCTAAGTTGCTGATGATAGAGCTTGAACCTATTGTTAAAAATGAACCCAATCGCAATCCAAAACCTACACTTGTTTTAGTAACCTCGTTGTATGAGATAGGCAAGTAAGCTCCAAAATAGCTAATATCGTAGTGAGGAGTAAGCGAATAAGTAGAAGCGTAGTTTGCATTATACTGGTCTGCTTTAGATTTTGAAGCCACGTTGATATTACCAGCAGCACTCACATAAAGCCCATCAATAATGCGATAGTCAGCACTCAAGTTCAAAGTCGTAGGCAAAGAACTCTTTACAGTACGTCCTGCTACTTGTGTAGTAGCTGTAGTCAAACCTGCTTTTGTCAAAGCCTCTTCCGATAAGTCATCAAGAGACAATTTTATAGCCCCCGATGCAGGCAATTGGTATCTAAACGATTGTTTGTTAAGCTTATACTGAACATTTCCTATATCCATCAATGAAAGCCCTACTTTGAAGTCGTGCGGACGGTTGTGGCAAGTGCGGCAACCATCAAAACGGTATTCATATACCACACCAAGGTCTAACCCCATTGTAGAAGCCTCTTTCCCTAATAGCGAACTCGAACTTAAGTTGCTCAATTTCACCAAATCTGTACCCCCATTTAGCACTTCAAAATTGCCTCCACGAGAGTCTATATTCACCTTTAGTTTGTCATTTTCTACAGTAAGTGATGCCGAACCAGCAAAATCACGGAAGCCAACATACAGATTACCTGCTCCCATTATATATTTTACTGAAGCTCCTGCTTTAATAGCGTTATGTCCATCAAAATACAATTCGCCAGCCCACGAAAGCCCAAACTCAGAAAAACCGTGTAATACTATCTCTTGGTTCTTAAGATTGATACTATAGTTATTGCGAAGCTCCATATTTTTAACATCAGATATGTATGACTGTATTAGTTTTGCATCTATATCATTAATGTTGCCTAATGCACGCACACGTGTAAAGAACCCTACTGAGTGTTTATCGCCTATTTTAAAAAAAGCCGAAGGCCCCAATACATCTATATTCAAACGTGCATTGATATTGTTGTTGTTCAGTAAAGATTTGCTTGCACTCTCAAAGTTGTTGAAACTTTTTGCAATATCAGTACTCAATTTCACTGCATTAGTACCAATATTCACGTTGGCTAAGAACAAAGTTGCATCCCACGGACGTTTACTGCTAATCATATAAGCAGGATTGGCTGTGCGTTGCATCGTACCCGCATATTCACTTTCGCGAAAGCCCACAAACGATTGTTGCGCTTCAGCTGCAAAACCGCTTAATAATAACATTGTTAAAATTACTTTTTTCATTGTCTGTATTTATAAAAATCATTATTTCTATTCAGGGTACAAAGATACAAATTATTTTCTAATGCACAACCCTTTCCATTATTTTTCTTTGCTTTTATGAAGCACTCTGTATTCTTCGTAACATTGGCTGATAGCTTCCAATACCTGCAAGTCGTTTGCAGTCATTATAAAATCGTTAGAATAGTTGCACGAACGTATGATTTCTTCCAGTTCAGCCCTATCCACTTTTAGCAGTTCCAAAAGCGTTTCGCGGTCATAACGTGTAGAAAGTGCATCGCTCAGCTCATTATCTTTACGCATACTGCGCAGTTTTCGCAGTTCTTTTCCTTTGTTGCTAAATGAGCGATACAGCAAGTCGGCAGGGTTCATCACACTGTTCAGTACCCGCCCCACAGCACTGGCACTTGCCCTGCTTTCATAGCCTATTTCTAAGCCCGATATACTATAACGTGTGTTGTTGTTAATAGGTGCATTTTTTGCATCTATATCTAAGTAACCTGTTAGTTTATAGGGGGTTACTACTACCTCTTCCAAAGCGTAGGCAAGTTCTGTCATCCCTATTTTCAGCCCCTGATATTTCACCATATCATTGGTTACCAACACTTTAGTAGATTTATATCCTAAAAATGAAATATACAAAGTATCATTCACAGCCACATTTATCACAAAGTCGCCTTTGTCATTGGTGGTAGTTCCTTTCACCTTATTCAAGTTCAAAATATGCACATTAGGCATCGGTTTGTTGTGCTGTACGCTATATATATGCCCGTGCAACTCAGTTTCCTGAGCCACAAGCGGTGTTACACATAGCAATAGGATAAACTTTAGTATATTCTTCATTGTAAAAAATAGTTTTTAGACAAAATAAGAGGCTATCCGAAAAAAAACACAATTTCACTTTTGCAGTGCTCAACTTCCTTTTTCGGATACCCTCTTGATATTCCTGATATTATTAAGCTTTTCTTAGTTTTTCACGTTAAAAGCTTTTTCTTTAGGATAATAAGCCACACTACCAAGCGACTCTTCTATGCGAAGCAGTTGGTTATATTTAGCCATACGGTCTGAGCGTGATGCAGAACCTGTCTTAATTTGTCCTGTATTCAAAGCTACAGCAAGGTCAGCAATAGTATTATCCTCAGTTTCACCAGAGCGGTGCGACATTACCGCAGTATAACCAGCACGATTTGCCATTTCCACTGCTGCTATTGTTTCAGAAAGCGTTCCTATTTGGTTCACTTTGATAAGGATAGAGTTTGCGATACCTTTTGCGATACCTCTTTCAAGGATAGAAACGTTAGTAACAAACAAGTCATCACCTACCAATTGTACGCGGTCGCCAATTTTGTCAGTAAGCAATTTCCAGCCGTCCCAGTCATTCTGATCCATACCATCTTCAATAGAGATGATAGGGTATTTAGCCACCAATTCAGCCAAGTATTCAGCTTGTTCTGCTGAAGTACGCACTTTACCTTTAGAACCTTCAAAAATAGTATAGTCATATTTACCATCTTTGTAAAATTCAGATGAAGCACAGTCTAAGGCAATTTTAATGTCTTCACCCCATTTGTAGCCAGCTTTGTTTACAGCTTCTTTAATAGAGTCAAGCGCATCTTCAATGTCTTTGAAGTTAGGAGCGAAACCACCTTCATCACCCACAGCAGTACCCAATCCTTTGTTGTGCAACACCTTTTTAAGGTTGTGGAATACCTCTGCACCCATTTGGATAGCTTGTGAAAAGTCTTTTGCATTCACAGGCATAATCATAAATTCTTGGAAAGCAATAGGCGCATCAGAGTGAGCCCCAGCGTTGATGATATTCATCATAGGCACAGGCAAAGTGTGAGCATTTACCCCCCCTACGTAGCGGTACAAAGGCAAGCCCAATTCTTCAGCAGCAGCTCTTGCTACAGCTAGCGAAACACCAAGGATAGCGTTAGCTCCCAATTTAGATTTGTTAGGAGTACCGTCAAGTGCAATCATTGTTTGGTCGATAAGGTTTTGTTCAAAAACATTCATCCCTATCAATTCCTCAGCAATGATTTCGTTAACGTTAGCAACAGCTTTTTGTACGCCTTTGCCCAAATACTCCTTGCCACCATCACGTAGTTCTACAGCCTCATATTCACCTGTTGAAGCACCTGATGGCACAGCAGCTCTACCAAGAGCCCCAGCATCAGTCAATACATCTACTTCCACTGTGGGATTACCACGCGAGTCCAAAATCTGACGTGCATGCACGCTTACTATAATACTCATATTTTTTATATTTTGTTAAATTATTTACTTTCTTTACTTTTTTACACATTACCTACTAGCCCCACAAGTCTCACCTATCCCATAATCGCCCCCGCTGGCGCAAGCTTGCAACTTGTGCCCAATTCAAAATTCAAAATTCAGAATTCAAAATTCTCCTCCTGTCTCACAAGTCGCACCTGTCCCCCAATTCAAAATTCAGAATTCTCCTCCTGCGACTCACACTCCCACTAGTGCGTTACCCCCTTTGGCAAACTTTAAGAGTTTGCCAAAGTTTTTCAGAAGCATCACCCTCACAAGTCCCATTCGTCTCACAAGTCCCACTCGTCTGACAAGTCCCAAAAATCTGCCTGTGCGGCTCGCACTCCCACCAATTCAAAATTCAGAATTCAAAATTCAAAATTCTCCTCCTGCGGCTCGCATCTATCACCCAAAACTCTCTCTTCCCCAAAAGAGAGGAGGTTCAATACCCAAAGCACGAAGGTATGTATAGCCTTGTCCGCGGTGATGACTCTCGTTTTCAATGAAGTATAATATCCATTGAGCAAAGCTAAAAGTCATTTGATAGATAGTAAGCGGTTGAGTATAATCGCCTACTTTTTGCCATTCGCGGTCGAGGATTTCAGTAGCTCTATCCCACAAAGCCAATACTTCTGCTTTAGTAGTAGGAAAAGTACCCTCCAAGAAAAGAGTATGTTGTTCCTGAAATCTCTCTTTAAAAAGATAGTCCATCACTCTTAAAAACTCTTCTACCATTCCTGAGAACGGACGTAAGTTAGCTATTTTAAATTCAAAAAGGTCTTTTTCAGGAAAAGCCTCAATCACCTTACGAGTAAGAGCACGTACATCCTTCAAATTAGTAAGTAATGCTTCAGGAGTAAGTATTTCTTTCATATTATTATTTATTTTTTCAATCTTTTATATATCTCTACTAACAACCACTCGTCTCACCTGTCCCCAAAATCTGCCCGTGCGGCTCGCACCCTCCGCTGGCGCAAGCTTGCAGCTTGTGCCCAATTCAAAATTCAAAATTCAAAATTCAGATTTCAAAATTCTCCTCCTGCGGCTCGCACTTAGCGCCTTATCATCTCCACAAACTGGTCAAACAGATAAGTAGCGTCATTAGGCCCTGGTGCCGCTTCAGGGTGATATTGCACACTGAAACATCTTTTACCTTTAATGCGTAAGCCCATTACCGTATTATCATTTAGGTGTGTATGAGTAATTTCCACATTTGCATTAGCTTCTGCTTCAGCCCTATTTACTGCAAAACCGTGATTTTGCGAAGTAATTTCATCCTTGCCTGTCAGTAAGTTTTTCACAGGGTGGTTAATTCCCCTATGTCCGTTGTGCATTTTATAGGTAGAAATACCATTAGCTAGAGCGATAATTTGGTGTCCTAAGCAAATACCAAAAAGAGGCAAATCTTCTGCAATCATTTGTTTTACTAGAACTATAGCCTCTGTTAGCGGTTCAGGGTCGCCAGGCCCGTTTGATAAGAAATAACCATCAGGTTGCCACGCTTTTAGTTCTTCCAAAGGCGTGTTATAAGGAAACACTTTTATATACATATCGCGAGCAGCCAAATTGCGCAATATATTGCGTTTGATACCAAAATCAAGAGCTGCAACTTTGTATTTAGCATCCGGATTACCAAAAAAATAAGGTTCAGTAACCGACACTCGTGATGCCAATTCTAAACCTTTCATATTAGGAACATCGTTTAAACGTGCTTTAAGCACCTCCAAGTCGGTTGTTTCGGTAGAAATAACAGCGTTCATTGTGCCGTTGTCGCGTATATAGCTCACTAAAGCACGAGTATCAACATCAGTAATAGCTACTAAGTAGTTGGTATCAAAGAAATCTTTCAGCGTACTTTCCATACCCGCTCTTGAGGCTGTATAGCTAAAATTCCTACATACCAAACCCGCTATTTTCAGTCCATCCGATTCATCTTCAGAACTTGTAATTCCATAATTACCTATATGAGCATTGGTAGCTACCATTATCTGACCAAAGTAAGAAGGGTCAGTAAAGATTTCTTGGTAGCCTGTCATCCCTGTATTAAAACATACTTCCCCAAAAGCAGTACCTTCATAGCCTACGCTTTTACCGTAAAAAGCAGTTCCATCAGCTAAAAGCAATACCGCATCTTTTTTTTGTTGATACTTCATCGTTCTGTTGTAATTTTGTGGCAAAGATACAAAATAATGTTTAATTGTCAATGATTAATAATTATTTTTTTTAAACAATTTGCCAATTCAGAATTCACAATTCAAAATTCTCTCACCTATCTCACCTATCCCAAAAATCTGCCTGTGCGGCTCGCACTCCCACCAATTCAAAATTCAGAATTCACAATTCAAAATTCATAAAAAAACTTTGGCAAAGCCCCAAGCCTTGCCAAAGTTTTTCTTCATTAAACATTAATTATTTTTTCAAATACAACCAGCCCACTTCTTTATGTCTCTCATTAGCTGCATCGTAGTATTCTATGATGTAGTAATAAGTACCTTGTGGCAAGTGGTCGCCCGCGTCCATAGTAGCTCGTGCATTCGATCTTCCGTTAAATACCTTCGTCAAGTTGTCATAACCCTCTGCACTAAATACTTCTGCTCCCCAACGGTTATAGATGCGTACCGTATTATTTGGATAAGCCTCTATACCTCCTATATGGAAGTGATTATTCAATGCCGAACCGTTCAATGACACCCCGTTATAGATTATCAAATCTGCTGTAACAGTGATGCGTACAGTTGCTGTGCTACAGCCACCTGCGGTGCATAGTGTATATTCAAATTCATCAGTGCCCACAAAGCCGTTGTTTGGCTCATAAGTAATTGTACCGTCTCCGTTGTTGGTAGCTATACCATTGGCAGGAGGTGTAATTACATTCACGTGAGTTGCTGGCTTATCGGTTACTTTTATCTCTACAGGAGTATTGATAAAGGTAGTAGCCGTTATCGTATGTGCGTCAGGCACTTCGTTATCAGGCACTTCAAAATTCACTTCACCTGTTGTACAAGTACTTGGCGAAGCCGTTGTACACAATTGGTAAGTAATTGTATAGTTACCAGGTCTCAAACCTTCTGGTATTGTTATCGTACCATCAGGGTTGATAGTAGGCGTTACTGTATTACCACTTGCATTCGTTGTTACACTTTGAGTACTGATAGTCACCGTACTACTATTTACTGCAGTAGTGCTACCGTTAGGGTGCAATATATGGTCGTTATCAAATACACTTGGGGTTGTACGAGTACCCGTACCTGTAACTACAAAGCTATCTGGGTTAACAATCACCGTTGGCTGTGTAGGTACTACCGTAAAGGTTACCGTACCATTAGCACAAGTCGTTGGCGTTGTAGTTGTACACAATTGGTAAGTAATTGTATAGTTACCAGGTCTCAAGCCTTCTGGTATAGTTATCGTACCATCAGGGTTGATTGTTGGCGTTACCGTATTACCACTTGCATTTGTTGTTACCGTTTGCGTACTGATAGTTACCGTACTGCTGGTTACACTATGAGTGTTGCCGTTAGCATCTACTATGCGGTCATTATCAAATACACTTGGGGTAGTGCGCGTACTTGTACTCGATACCACAAAACTATCTGGTGTGATTACAATAGTCGGTGTTACATCACCTACTATTATCGTTGTTGTTCTGCTTACACAGCTTGTTGGCGTTGCTGTTGTACAAATATTGTAACTAATAGTATATACTCCATTAGGCGTTGTAGGTGGTACCGTTACTATTCCTGTTGATGGGTCTAATCTTGGCACTACCGAACCTGTTGGGGTCGATGTTACCGTAATTTGTACCGTTGGGTTAGCACCCGTTACAGTTGCCGACTGACTGCCGCCATTCACCGTACCGCCGTCCAATACATTCCTTGTAGTGGTTGCTGTACCGCTATGGGTGATGCTCACCGTTGGAACATTTGGCAACAATTGTGGTACAGTTACCGTTACAGTACCTGTAGCGCACTTAGCACCATTGCACACTTCGTAACCAATAGTGTATACTCCCGCTGGCGTATTACCACTCACCGTTACACTACCTGTCGATGGATTTAATACCGGCGCATTTGGCGTGGTTGGCGTATGAGTTACGTGTATCGTTACTTCATTGGTTGTTACCGAAGCTCCTCCTATGTTGTCATTGGTCAAGATATTACCTATAGTACCTGATACTACGCCGCTTGTTGTTACACTCGCTGCTACATCATCCGAAGTAATTGTTGGTGTTACATCACCTACTATTATCGTTGTTGTTCTGCTTACACAGCTTGTTGGCGTTGCAGTCGTACAAATATTGTAACTAATAGTATAAACTCCATTAGGCGTTGTCGGTGGTACCGTTACTATTCCTGTCGATGGGTCTAATCTTGGTACTACTGAACCTGTCGGACTTGATGTTACCGTAATTTGTACCGTTGGGTTAGCGCCCGTTACAGTTGCCGACTGACTGCCGCCATTCACCGTACCGCCGTCCAATACATTTCTTGTAGTGGTTGCTGTACCGCTATGGGTGATGCTCACATTCGGAACATTTGGCAACAATTGTGGTACAGTTACCGTTACAGTACCTGTAGCGCAGTTAGCACCATTGCACACTTCGTAACTAATAGTGTATACTCCTGCTGGCGTATTTCCACTCACCGTTACACTACCTGTCGCTGGATGCAATACCGGTGCATTTGGCGTAGTCGGTGTATGAGTTACACGTATCGTTACATTTCCTCCCGTGCCTGCAGTTGCCGAACCTGTACCTACGCGGTCGTTAGTCAATATATTACCTATAGTGCCTGGTACTACGCTGTTAGTTGTTACACTCGCTGTTACATCATCTGGAGTAACTGTTGGCGTTGTTGTTGTCGCACTGCTATTGCCCACAGTTATTACCGTTGTTCTGCTTACACAGCTTGTTGGCGTTGCTGTTGTACAAATATTGTAACTAATAGTATACACTCCGTTAGGCGTTGTAGGTGGTACCGTTACTATTCCTGTCGATGGGTCTAATCTTGGTACTACCGAACCTGTCGGGGTCGATGTTACTGTAATTTGTACTGTTGGGTTAGCACCCGTTACAGTTGCCGACTGACTGCCGCCATTCACTGTAGCACCGTCCAATACATTTCTTGTAGTGGTTGCTGTACCGCTATGGGTGATGCTCACATTCGGAACATTTGGCAACAATTGTGGTACAGTTACCGTTACAGTACCTGTAGCGCAGTTAGCACCATTGCACACTTCGTAACTAATAGTGTATACTCCTGCTGGCGTATTTCCACTCACCGTTACACTACCTGTCGCTGGATTCAATACCGGTGCATTTGGCGTAGTCGGCGTATGAGTTACGCGTATCGTTACTTCATTGGTTGTTACCGAAGCACCGCCTATAGTATCATTAGTCAAGATGTTACCTATAGTGCCTGGTACTACGCTGTTTGTTGTTACACTCGCTGTTACATCATCTGGAGTAACTGTTGGCGTTACATTACCTACTATTATCGTTGTTGTTCTGCTTACACAGCTTGTTGGCGTTGCAGTGGTACAAATATTGTAACTAATAGTATACACTCCATTAGGTGTTGTCGGTGGTACCGTTACTATTCCTGTTGATGGGTCTAATCGTGGTACTACTGAACCTGTCGGACTTGATGTTACCGTAATTTGTACCGTTGGGTTAGCCCCCGTTACAGTTGCCGACTGACTGCCGCCGTTCACTGTAGCACCGTCCAATACATTTCTTGTAGTGGTTGCTGTACCGCTATGGGTAATGGTCACATTCGGTACATTAGGTTGCAATTGTGGTACAGTTACCGTTACAGTACCTGTAGCGCAGTTAGCACCATTGCACACTTCGTAACCAATAGTGTATACTCCTGCTGGGGTATTACCACTCACCGTTACACTACCTGTCGCTGGATTTAATACCGGCGCATTTGGCGTAGTCGGTGTATGAGTAACTCTAATAGTTACATTTCCTCCCGTGCCTGCAGTTGCCGAACCTGTACCTACGCGGTCGTTAGTCAATATATTACCTATAGTGCCTGGTACTACGCTGTTAGTTGTTACACTCGCTGTTACATCATCTGGAGTAACTGTTGGCGTTGTTGTTGTTGCACTACTATTGCCCACAGTTATTACCGTTGTTCTGCTTACACAGCTTGTTGGCGTTGCAGTCGTACAAACGCTATAACTAATAGTATACACTCCATTAGGCGTTGTAGGTGGTACCGTTACTATTCCTGTCGATGGATCTAATCTTGGTACTACCGAACCTGTCGGACTTGATGTTACCGTAATTTGTACCGTTGGGTTAGCACCCGTTACAGTTGCCGACTGACTGCCGCCGTTCACCGTAGCGCCGTCCAATACATTTCTTGTAGTGGTTGCTGTACCGCTATGGGTGATGCTCACATTCGGAACATTTGGCAACAATTGTGGTACAGTTACCGTTACAGTACCTGTAGCGCAGTTAGCACCATTGCACACTTCGTAACCAATAGTGTATACTCCTGCTGGCGTATTACCACTCACCGTTACACTACCTGTCGCTGGATGCAATACCGGCGCATTTGGCGTAGTCGGCGTATGAGTAACTCTAATAGTTACATTTCCTCCCGTGCCTGCAGTTGCCGAACCAGTACCTACGCGGTCATTAGTCAATATATTACCTATAGTACCTGGTACTACGCCGCTTGTTGTTACACTCGCTGTTACATCATCTGGAGTAACTGTTGGCGTTGTTGTTGTCGCACTACTATTGCCCACAGTTATTACCGTTGTTCTGCTTACACAGCTTGTTGGCGTTGCTGTTGTACAAACGCTATAACTAATAGTATATACTCCGTTAGGCGTTGCAGGTGGTACCGTTACTATTCCTGTCGATGGGTCTAATCGTGGTACTACTGAACCTGTCGGACTTGATGTTACCGTAATTTGTACCGTTGGGTTAGCGCCCGTTACAGTTGCCGACTGACTGCCGCCGTTCACCGTACCGCCGTCCAATACATTTCTTGTAGTGGTTGCTGTACCGCTATGGGTGATGCTCACATTCGGAACATTTGGCAACAATTGTGGTACAGTTACCGTTACAGTACCTGTAGCGCAGTTAGCACCATTGCACACTTCGTAACTAATAGTGTATACTCCTGCTGGCGTATTTCCACTCACCGTTACACTACCTGTCGCTGGATTCAATACCGGCGCATTTGGCGTAGTCGGTGTATGAGTTACGCGTATGGTTACTTCATTGGTTGTTACCGAAGCACCGCCTATAGTATCATTGGTCAAGATGTTACCTATAGTGCCTGGTACTACGCTGTTAGTTGTTACACTCGCTGTTACATCATCTGGAGTAACTGTTGGTGTTACATTACCTACTATTATAGTTGTTGTTCTGCTTACACAGCTTGTTGGTGTTGCAGTGGTACAAATGCTATAACTAATAGTATAAACTCCATCAGGCGTTGCAGGTGGTACTCGTACTATTCCTGTTGATGGGTCTAATCTTGGTACTACTGAACCTGTCGGGGTCGATGTTACCGTAATTTGTACTGTTGGGTTAGCACCCGTTACAGTTGCCGACTGACTGCCGCCGTTCACTGTAGCACCGTCCAATATATTCCTTGTAGTGGTTGCTGTACCGCTATGGGTAATGGTCACATTCGGTACATTAGGTTGCAATTGTGGTACAGTTACTACCACATTGGTAGGCGTACAAGCCGAACCATTGCACACTTCGTAACTAATAGTGTATACTCCTGCTGGGGTATTACCACTCACCGTTACACTACCTGTCGATGGATTTAATACCGGTGCATTTGGCGTAGTTGGCGTATGAGTGATATTGATAGTAACATTTCCTCCTGTGCCTGCTGTTGCCGAACGACTACCTACGCGGTCATTGGTCAATACATTTCCTATAACACCTGGTACTGTAGTACGTGTATTGGTATTAGCCGTAAAGTTGTCAGCGGTTACTGTTGGCGTTACATTCGCTACGGTTATAGTTGTAGTACCTGTTACACAACTTGTTGGCGTAGCAGTAGTACATACTTGGTAGCTGATAGTATACACTCCATTAGGCGTTGTCGGTGGTACAGTTATCACCCCTGTAGTAGGAGTAAGATAGGGTACTGATGCCCCTGGTGTTGCAGGTGTCGGATTCACTATATTACCTATACTTACCGAACCTCCCGTACCTACTGTTGGCGATTGTGTTCCTCCATTTACGTGTCCGCCCACAAATATACTACGTGTAGTGGTCGCTGTACCACTATGGGTAATCGTAGCTGCAGGTATATAAGGTTTTATTTGTGGTACTGTAATCGTAGCCACAGCTGCTTGGCAATGAATAGGCGAGCTGCATAGCTGATAACCTATAGTATATACTCCTGCTGGCGTATTACTACTTACCGTTACACTACCTGTCGCTGGGTCTATTTGTGGCGCATTAGGCGTTGTAGGCGTATGGGTAAGCGTAATACTTACATTACCGCCCACACCTGCGGTCGCAGTACGTGTACCTACGGTAGCTCCCGTAAGTATATTACCTATTACCCCTGGTATTACTGTACGGGTATTGGTTGTAGCAGTAAACGTATTAGCACCCACTGTAGGCGTTGCCGCTCCTATGATAAGGGTTGCCGTTACTGTCTTGCAGTTATTGCTGTTAGCAACTTCACACACCATATAGCTAATGCTATGTACCCCCGCTGGCGTATTAGGCGCTACTACCAAGCGTCCTCCGGTTGTGCTGGTTACCCCCGATGGCAAACCACTAAAGGTTATCGTTACCGAATTTACACTTGGGCTGGTTACCCCTCCCAAAGTGATATTAGGTATTACACTGCTGGTAGTGCCGCCCGTAGTGTTATCGGGCACTTGCAATACCGTTGGGGTAACAACAAGAGGAGTTTTTATAAAGTTTATTACTGCCGTTTTAGTAGTAATATTACCAAAAGTACCTGTTGCTGTAAAGGTTACTGTTACACTACCTGCATTGCATAAGCTACCTGTATAGGTGTAAGTAGCTGTTACGGTTGCCGCTACATCGCAGTTAGTATCTGTAGCCGTAGCTTGTGCTATCCAGTTAGCCACTGCAGTTGTAGCAGTTGCCGATACACATAAAATATCTATATCAGCGGGTACACTTAGGGTAGGCGTACGCAAGCCCTCGTTAGTAAGTGTAGCCGTAAGCGTTACCACACACGCTGGTAATTCTTGTGTAACTATAATGTTATCCACTACCAAGTCGTGTCCTGCATTTATTACATTATGCATACGTACTACAGCGTAAAACTCTGTTCTACCTCCTACCTGAGTATCAGTAAGTGTTATTGACCTCGTACGCCAATCATTCAAACTTGTAGCTGGTGTTACAGCATATATATTATCTGAATGTATGGGTGTAGCTCCTGGCGCATTATAAGCCGTTTCACTTTCGTATAACTGCAATTGTACTTGTGGATAGTTAGCTGCCGTATTATTAGCTGGTGCTACCAAATCTGCTTGTACCAAGTTGTAAAAATCAGCTGTAAAGGTAAGTGCTGTATTAGGACGTACCGATAGCTTACGCGTATATATATCTTGCTTAATCGCTGATGCCGAACCATCTACATAAAGCTTTCTACCATTCGCATCACCCGATTTATCCGAAGGACTACGCCAATCTGGGGTATGCAAACTCAATGCATTAACTACTGTATATTCATCTACTGCAAGCATTGCTCCAGCCACGTGTGCTCGCGATTGTCCTTTTGCATTATATGCTGTATAAGCTCCTGTTGTATTATTGTTGAAATACAAGTCTTTGCCTACATACGCATTCTTCACTGCTTCTACACCTGCACCAAAATCTTCTTTTAGTACGGTTACTGTTTTGCTAACACTTTGGTACTGAACTGTTATTGTATGCGTAGTATCACTAAAGCTTAGCCCTGTAAAGGTAGCTATAGTACCCGTAACAGTAGTACTACCCAAAGTATATGTATATGTATAGCCTGTGGTAAGAGTAGGAGTTACTACAAAACCGCCTTTGCCTGTAGCACAGTCTATCGTCCTGCTCACCGTAAATTGTGGCACTACACGATCCGTAGCAATCACATCTGTATCTACATTGTGGTATTGCCCGCACGACTTAGGTGTCATAAGCACCGTAATGTCATCTATCGCCATATCATTACCCCAAGCGTGTGACGCACTACCCACCGACCTAATTTCTACAGTCAATTTCGTATAAGTACCCACATTTAGCTTGCCTTCGTATTTGCGCCAGTTGTTTAAGTTCGCTTCCACGTTAGTAGCACAAACCGAATATGGCATCTCACCTGTAGTTGTGCTGGTTACTACGGTACCATTAGGGGCTACCAAGCGTACCACCACATTAGGTTTCAAAGCGTGTTGCCCTGGCACAAAAGGTGATTCTGTACTATCTCCACGGAACAAGTTCATTGCATAGAACTCATAACTAATATCCGAACCTGGTAACACGCTCACTTCGCGCTTGTAGAACAAATCTCCATCTGTTTGGTTACCTCTAAAGTCCGACATATAGAAACGTCCAGTAGCATCTGTACCTCTTGAAGTATGGTCGTATACCGATACCCAACGTTTATCTACACCCGATGGATTACCCATCGCACAACTACCAAAAGGCGTTAATATTGCCCAATAGGTAGGTGCATCTGCCTGACTTACAACTTGATAATAACCTGAAGGTAAATTAGGGAAATTTCCAAAGGTCAAACTATAATCACTTGCAGGACCCGGCAGTGCCGTAGGAGCTCCGTTGCCAAAATCATCTTTAAACAACAATACCGATTGTGGCGGAGTGATATAATCGTATTTTACACTCAGGTATTGTGTACCGCTGGTCAAGCCCGTAAATATATAGGTAGTAGTATAAGCTTCGCCGTTCAGGCTAAACCAATAGCGCAATGCTGGGTCAGGATTTTCTATCCCTACGGTAAGTATACCTTTACCTTCGCAATCGTACTGCACCTGAGTAGTAACCGTAGGCGTACCCAATTTTTCAGGAACTACCACTTTAGTACTAAACACACAGCCTACACCGCCATTGCTACGTACCGATACGGTATAAGTACCCGCTTCCAACCACATTGTGTTGGTAGTTACCCAAGCTTCCCCTACACCAAATTGATATTCATAAGGAGCTGTTCCTCCTTCAACGTTTGATACTCGCACTTGTGCCTTATCAGCATTCTCTTCAGTGCCACAACCTATCAATTGAGTAACTCCTGCAAAAGCTCGCGTTACCCCAGGTAGTACAGTTGCCGTAACGGTAGCTTCACAACCTATAGACTGCGTAATGCGAATATTATCAATCGTCAAATCGTGACCAGAATTTATCACATTATGCATCTTCACTACTGCATATATTCGGGTACGTGTCCCTACATCACCTGCTGTAAGAGTAAGAGTATGCGTTTTCCACTGATTACCTACCGACAACAATTCTTCTATAGCCGATTGTGCCAATGGGACACTGCCGTTCTTATACGATGCTTCACTCTCGTAAAGCGCTATATTCACCCTCGGATTATTAACCGAAGGTACTGACGCATTATGTACTAAATTATAAAAATCAGTAGTAAAAGTAAGTGGCAAATTCGGTGCTATACTTACTTCACGTGTGTATATCTCTTGTTCAGGAACACTTACAATACCATCTATAAATAGTTTCCTACCATTTGCTTTTCCTGAGCGGTCTGTTGGCACTGTCCAATCACCGCTAAGTCTCACCATATTGCTTGCTATAGTATACTCACCTTCCATAAGATAAGTATTAGCAGGGTGATTCATACTTTGCTTATTACCATTATAAGCCGTATAAGCAGAAAGTGTATTCTCATTGAAATACAAGTTCTTACCTACATAAGGACTCTTCACAGCATCAGTACCTTCACCAAAATCTTCGTTTAGCAATACAAGCGTATTGGTTACAGGTGCATAGTTTATAGTAAAGGTATGCGTACCAAATGACAAATTAGCAAAAGTATTTACACTAGTAGCCGTACCACCACCTTGTAATGTATAAGTATAAACATAACCCGTAGTAGGCGAAGCCGTTACCACTACCGTACCATCAATACCACCACAACCCAATTGAGCCGCCGTAAAACTAGCTACCCCTACAGGATTATCAGTAATATTTTGTGTTATAGATACTACTTGCCCACAAGCAACTGGAGCTTGATACACAGTAATATCATCTAAATAAAAATCATTCCCCCAATCATCAGGCTCTATGTTTACAAATTGTATTTTTACACGGCTCACTCCATTAGGATTAATAGCTCCTAATTCTCTAGATGATACCAAATGCCATTGTCCATCATTAGGTATTTTTCCTGAGCTGATAGTTCTCAATACATTCGATGGATTATTAGCATCTACTATCTTGATTTGCATATTAGGCTCTTCCAATTTTCTTGGCAAAGCATTAGGCCCATTCGCATTTTGTATTTGATAACCAAATTCTATAGGATTAGTTGGGTGTATATCCACCTCTTTTTCCATAAATACTTTTCCTATATAAGCAGATGCCATATCTACATATAGAATTCTGTCATCAGGAGCTCCTGTAGTTGTTCCTTTGGGAGGTTCTCTAAAAATAGCATTAGGTGCTGTAGTAGGATGATAGAAAGGCATACGTGAAGTACCAAAAGGTGTTGGTGCTATCAAATCTTTATACCCTGCTACTGTATAGCGTCCTACTGCCCAAAGATTATCTACTCTTGGGTCTTTATAAGTAAAATCAGTCGCATTCACTGAAGAATTAGGAGCAGGATCGCCTGTACCAAAATCTTCACGCCATAATACCATAGGCGAAGGCGTATCTCTATATTCATATTTCACACTCACTTGGTGTGTACCGCTACTAACATTTGCAAAAACACTAGTAGTTGTAAAGGCGCCGTTATCTAATTTATAAAGATAAGTAAGTTCGTTTACAGGGCTTTGTACGCCTACTTGTAGTGTAGGTTTACCATCGCAGCCGTAGAACACCTCTGTTTTTATCACAGGTGCTGCCAAAGCTGCTGGTACATTCACGCTCATACTATATACACAGCCTATGCTACCTGCATTGCGTACCGAAACCGTATGCGTACCCACATCAAGCCAGCCCGTATTGCTCGCTACCCAACTAGCGCCCGTACCAAATTGGTATTCATAAGGAGCTGTTCCTCCTTCTATATTGGTAACTTGCACTTCAGCCTTATTAGCATTTAGTCCTGTACCACAACCTATTAGCTTCGTAACCCCCGCAAACGCACGCGTTACCCCCGAAGACACTGTCGCTGTAATGGTAGCCGAACAAGTCGCTAAATTTTGTGTTACCAAAATATCATCTATCGCCAAGTCGTGTCCTCCTGGTATAGTGCTCAACATTCTAACCACTACATACAACGAAGTGCGAGCTCCTACTTGGCTATCTGTAAGTGTCAACAATTGTTGATACCAATCATTACCATTTGTTGAATGTGGCACAGCATATGGCGATGTCTGGCTAATTAGGTTACCTCCTTCTTTATCGTAAACAGCCAATTGTACAATAGGTTCTGTTCCTGCATTTTTTAGCAAATTGAAGAATTGTGCCGAAAACTTCAACGATTTGTTAGGCAATACGCTTACTTGTCGCAAGTACAAGTCTTGTTGCGTCATAGTAGTAGGATTCACAAATAGTTTCCTACCATTAGCATTGCCACTCCTATCTATAGGAACATTCCAATTACCATTATTATCAATTAACTGATGTGCTATCGTATATTCATATTCTTCTAACGAAAGTGTATGAGCACGTGACTGCCCATTTGCATTATAAGCAATATAAGTCCCCGGTTTATTTGTGTTAAAGTATAAATTCTTACCTGCATAAAAACTCTTCACAGCATCGGTACCCTCACCAAAATCTTCATTTAACAATACAAGCGTATTGGTTATAGGCGCATAGTTTATAGTAAAGGTATGCGTACCAAATGATAAATTCCTAAAAGTATTTACACTAGTAGCCGTACCACCTTGTAATGTATAAGTATAAATATACCCCGTAGTAGGTGAAGCTGTTATAACTATCGTACCATTAGTATTAGCACAACCCAATTGAGCCGCCGTAAAAGTAGCTCCTGCAGGCTTATCTGTAACGTTAAGAGTGCTAGAAACCACTTGCCCACAAGCAACTGGAGCTTGCCATACTGTAATATCATCAATAGCAATATCATTACCAAAATCATCTTGCTCAAGATTTATAAACTGAATCTTAATATGCGAAACTCCATTAGGATTCAGTGTTCCCAAATTTCTTGATGAGATAAGATGCCACTGACCATCGTGTGGAATAGATCCTGAAGAAATCGCTGCTATCTGAGTAGCTGGATTAGCAGCATCTACAATCTTAATCTGCATATTAGGGTGAGACAACTCTCTGCCTGAATAAATACCATTCCCATCACAGCTTGCCAATTGGAAACTAAACTCTATTGGGCTATTGGGGTCAATAGTTACTTCTTTTTCCAAAAATATCTTGTTATAAGTAGCTTGTGACATATCAGCATACAAATAACGGTCATCATTACCTCCTGTAGTAGTACCTTTAAGAGGCTCTCTCCAATAAGAAGCTGGTGCTCCAGGCCAATAAGGTGCTCTAAGAGCTGCATAAGCTGTAGGTGCAATAAAATCTTTATAAGCGGCTACTGTATATTCAGCTTGAATAATTCCCGCTGTACGAGGATCTTTGAAAGTAAAGTAGTTTGTATCTACCCAACTATTAGAGGTTGGGTCTCCTTTGCCAAAATCTTCTTTCATCAGAATATAAGGTGAAGAAATCTCACGATAGCTATACTTCACACTCACTTCGTGCGTACCTGTACTAATATCGGTAAATATATAAGTAGTTGTAAAGGCACCATTATCCAATTTATAAAGATAAGTAAGCTCTTCTATAGGGTTTTGTACTCCTACTTGTAGCGTAGGTTTACCATCGCAATCGTAGAACACCTCTGTTTTTATCACAGGTACTGCCAAAGCTGCTGGTACGGTTACGCTCATACTATATACACAGCCCGCAGTACCCGCATTGCGTACCGAAACCGTATGCGTACCCGCATCTAGCCAGCCCGTATTAGTAGTAACCCAACTAGCGCCCGTACCAAATTGGTATTCATAAGGAGCTGTTCCTCCTTCTATATTCGTAACTTGCACTTCAGCCTTATTAGCATTTAGTCCTGTACCACAACCTATCAACTTCGTAACCCCCGCAAACGCACGAGACACCGGCGTAGTTACAGTAGTTGTAAGCGTTACTGTACAAGCCTCATAGGCTTGTGTAACAAGAATATCATCTATCGCAAAGTCGTTAGAAGCTTCACTATTAATCAAATCAGTAAATTGTAATTGAATAGTAGTAGCATTACCAGGGTTAAAAGTATGTGTTACCAAATACCAATCACTTGGGCTATATGCAGGATTAGTACGACCTGGCAATACTCCTGAAGTTTTTGAAGAGCCTGCTATAGGAAGGTTTGTAGCTTTATCTATAAATACTGTACTAATATTAGGCAGCGCATATGCATCTATATTCAGTACATAATATTGTAAAGTAACAGGCTTGTTAGGCTCTATATTTATATCTTGCTGGTAAAATGTTCTATTAGCATTAGCCCCATAGTTAAATGCTAAAAAGCGTCCTGTATTGCTATTATCACCGTGACTTTTTACAGGTTTCCACCCCCACCCTGTCATTGGAGTAAGGTTATCGTGGTTAGCAACTTGGTAATGCCCTTCAGCAGGAATATCAGCAGGATATCCAAATAGTTGATCACGACACACAAAAGGTTTAGGAACCACTGTTTCAGGTAATCTATAAGGGTCTCCTGAACCAAAATCTTCTTTAAAGAGTATTTTAGCTCCTTTAGGTGTAGCATTTACTGTTATTGTATGTACCCCTACTGCTACCCCATTAAACACCTTATTAGTTTGAGCTACTTGCCCATCTAAACTATAAGTATAATCGTAATTAGTAGTATCCGAAGCATTTACGGTTACTATACCCGTAGTAGCATTACAAGTAGCATAACTTACTGTAGTAGAAAAAGTATTGGTATTGCTGCTTACATTCACAGCTATATCCATAGAAGTTTCACAAGTATCTGCAGGTTGGGTAACCGAAATATTATCAATCGCTATATCATTCCCTGTAGTTCCAGGCGCATCAAAACGCACTACAAACCAAAGAGAAGTATCAGTAGGAAGTGTATTTGCTATAGTTTCTAATGCTATCCAATCATTACCTGTTTGATTGTTTTTAGATAACATATGAGGAATAATATTGCTAGTAGTATAAATAGGGTTAGTATTGTTCATCGCATCAGTTTCAGTCCTAAATATCTGTAACTGAGCTTGTACACGTTGGTCTTGTGGTACTGTATTTTTTACAGGGTTATATACATAGGCTGTAAATTGTACAGGCTTACCGGGTTGTATAGTAGCTTGGCGCTTGTACGCCACGTTCTTCTTGAAGGTAGCGTTTTCAGCATCGGTAATATTCGCATTATACCACAAAAAACGACCATTAGGATTGCCATCCTTGTCGTTACACACATACCACCAATAAGCACTATTCAAAAATGAAATGTCTGCAGTCGTAGCAATAGCATACGAAGAGTCTACCGTCAAGTTATAGCTTCGTGTAGCGTTGTCTATAGGACGTGTTTGTATACCTGTACCATCAAGAGGGTCAAAGTACACCCCTTTATTTACATAAGGGCTACTTACAGATTTTTGAGGACTATTAGCATCTTTCACCCCAAAATCATCGTAAAATACAATTGTTTTATTTACTGCTGAAGGAGCAGGAGTATATTTTACCGTTATAGTATGTTGTTGTCCCACTGTAAGATTCCTAAAATAAGGGTTACTTTGGGGTTGTCCGTTATATACATAAGTATAGTTATAAGTACCTTGGTCGTTTATTAGGCGTACATCGGCAGTAGTACCATTACAATTGTAAGTAATTGCAGGCGTAATAGTAGGAGTAGCTGTTCTGCCAGGAATTGTAATAGTAACACTATATTGTTTGTTATCATTACGGCGCACAGCTATAGTGCGAGTACCTGGGTCAAGCCAAGCCCTATTACTTGAGCTATAACCATTACCAAAATTATACGTATAATTACTCGTATTATCTTGGTCTACAGTCACAATCACCTCTGCTTTACCAGCATCAGTTCCTGTTCCACAGCCCACTTGGCGCAATATACTCGCCTTAGGCAACGTTTGTCCTACCGCATACTCCATAGCCCCTAAAGTGCTTATAATCAAGAGTATTACTGTAAGTAAATTCCTTTTCATCGTTAGATAATTCATCTGGTTTGTTAGAATTTTAATAATATATTCAGTCGTAAATAAAACAATTTATTTCAAGCCACAAAGGTAGTAACATTTTTTCAATCAGCCAAATATTTTCACACTTTTTTTCTGCCAATTCAAAATTCTCTTTACACAGCACAACTGCCCCGCTGGCGCAAGCTTGCAGCTTGTGCCCAATTCAAAATTCTCCTTCGTCACATACTCAGCTGCGCCAGCTCGCTGACTTTCCTTCGCTCATCCTTCGCTCATCCTTCGCTCAAGCTTCGCTCAAGGTTCGTCCGCTGGCGCAAGCTTGCAGCTTGTGCCCAATTCATAATTCATGGGGGTGAGGATTAAAAAAAACTTTGGCAAACTCTGAAAGTTTGCCAAAGTGTGTGGCGCATTTTGTGAGGGCGATTTGCCAATCGCCCCTACCCGGCTTGCAGCTTGTGCCCAATTCAAAATTCAAAATTCACAATTCAAAATTCACAATTAAAATTCCTCCGTAGGAGTCGCAAATATCTCATCTTTTTTAGGTTTCCCCGAAATACGCTCTTGTAAGTCTTGGAAAATCACAAAAAGCACAGGTATCACTATCAAACCAAAGAAAGTACCTATCAGCTGACCCACTGCTGCCCCCGTAGCTACCGAGCGGTTACCAGCAGCTCCCACACCCGTAGCAAACACCAGCGGCAACAAACCAACGATAAACGCAAAAGAAGTCATCAAGATAGGACGCAAACGCGCCATTGCCGCATTTATCGCCGCTTTAGAGAGACTTTCACCCATTCGCCTGCGTTGCACCGCAAATTCTACTATCAAAATAGCATTCTTTGCCAAAAGACCAATGAGCATTATCAGCGAAATTTGGAAGTAAATATTGTTTTCCAATCCAAACAACCACTGACCAAAATACGCCCCAAAAATACCAAAAGGCAACGACATCAGTACCGATAGCGGCAATAAGTAACTTTCGTATTGTGCCGAAAGGATAAAGTACGTAAACACCAAACTGAGTATAAAAATAAGGAGAGTTTGCGAACCCGCATTTTGTTCCTCACGAGTAAGCCCAGTAAAGTCAATGCCGTAGTTAGCGTTTAGCGTTTGGGCTGCAACTTCTTGCACCGCTTTCACCACATCACCAGTACTATAACCTTCGTTGTTAGCAGCCGAAATATCCACCGAAGTATAAAGGTTATAACGACTAATAGCCTGAGGACCAAACACGCGCTTCAAACTCACGTATTCCGAAAGAGGCGCCATTTCACCATTAGCAGTACGCACAAACATACCGCTGAGGCTATTCACATTTTTACGAGCTTCAGGAAGCGTTTGCACCATTACCCTATATTGTTTCCCGTAGAGAGTAAAGTCAGTAGCGTAATATCCCCCTATATAATTTTGCAAGGTAGAGAGTACGGTGCTCACCGATACCCCCGACTGCATAGCGCGCTCTACGTTTATATCCAACTGATACTGAGGGTAGTCCGTATTGAATGACGTTTTAGAGTACTTCACTTCAGGACGCGCATCAAGCGCTCCCATAAACTCTTGTGCCGTTTTATTAATTTCAGTTACATCAGCCCCTGATTTGTTCAGTAGGTTAAACGACACCCCAGCTCCCATACCAAAGCCCGATACTGCCGGCGGTTGGAAAAACACTATTTGAGCATCTTTTACCTTAGATGCTACCACAAAAGCCTTTTGTATGATAGCCCCTATACTTTGCTGAGGATCTTTGGCGCGCTCTTCAAAAGGTTTAAGTTTAAAAAAGCCCATACCATTATTGCTACCCGCTCCCGATAGCATACCGCGCCCTACCACAAAAGTAAAGTTCTCAACCCCTTCAATATCGTTCAGTTCATTACTCACTTGGCGCATCTCATTTGCTACCCGTTCCATAGAGGCACCAGGAATCATAGATAAGTCCATTAGCACAAAGCCTTGGTCTTCATTGGGTACAAAGCCCGTTTGCATATTTTTGTTAGCAAAGTAAATCCCCCCCCCTGCAATAGCAAAAAGCACTAAGGTTACCCATTTATGGCGCAAGAAGAAAGTAAAAGTTTGTCCGTACTTAAGCGTAGCAGCATTAAAAGCTACGTTAAACTTGTAGAAAAATTTACCCAACCACGACTTTTCTTCGTACGCCTTATCACCGTGAGGCTTCAAGAAAAGCGAGCAAAGCACAGGGCTAAGGGTAAGCGCGTTTATTGCCGAAATAACAATCGCAATAATAAGCGTAACCCCAAATTGTTTGTAGAACACCCCTGTAGTTCCTTCAATAAAAGTTACAGGCACAAACACCGCTGCCATTACGAGGGTAATAGAAATAATAGCCCCTGTAATTTCGTTCATTGCCGAAATAGTAGCAGGTTTAGCTTTTTCGTGAGTATGTTCCATTTTGGCGTGCACCGCCTCAACCACCACTATGGCATCATCCACCACAATACCTATGGCAAGTACTAAGGCAAAGAGCGTAAGCATATTGATAGAGTAACCAAAAAGGTTGAGGAAGAAGAAGGTACCCACGATAGATACAGGCACCGCAATTGCCGGAATAAGCGTAGAGCGAAAATCTTGTAAAAATAAAAATACCACCAAGAACACCAAAAGAAAAGCCTCTAAAAGTGTAGAAACTACCTTAGAAATAGCCGCATTCAAAAAGGTATTCACATTAAAGTTGATAGAATAAGTAACCCCCTCAGGCAATTCTTTTTCTATAGATTTAAGGTACTTTTCTATATTCTGCACCACAGCGTGAGCATTAGCACCAGGGGTTTGCGAAATACCCATTGCTATAGCCACACGCCCTTTGCTTTCCGAAAAACTTGTGTAGTTAAATGCATCAAGCTCCACCTCAGCCACATCTTTAAGGCGAAGCACACGCCCCCCGTCAAGGGCTTTAATTACGATATTCTCGTATTCTTCTACCTTGTTGTATTTCCCTTTATATTTAATAGTGTATTCGTAAGCACTACCGCTATTTTGCCCCAGCGTACCCGCCGCAGCTTCCAAGCTCTCTGCCGAGATGGCAGCCGTTATTTCGGTAGGATTCAGTTTATAGGCTTGTAGTTTCTGAGGGTCAAGCCATATCCGCATAGAGTAGTTTTTACCACCAAATTCATCAGCATCGCCCACCCCCGAAATACGTTTAAGAGCAGGAATAATATTGATATTTAAGTAGTTCTCTAAGTAAGTTTCGTTGTATTCAGGATTTTCAGAAAAGAAAGTAAGGAACATCAGCTGCCCAGCCTCTCGTTTTTCTACTGTTACCCCCGCTTGTTTCACTTCGGCAGGAAGGATAGCATTCGCATACGATACGCGGTTTTGCACCAATACCGCTGCATTGTCAGCATTAGTACCGTTTTTAAAGTAAACCGTAATATTAGCCGAGCCATTATTAGATGCCGATGAGGTGATATAGTCCATATTTTCCACCCCATTGATTTGCTCTTCCAAAGGTATCACTACCGATTTTAGTACCGTTTCGGCATTAGCTCCCCCGTAGTTAGCGTTTACCGATACCGTTACAGGTGCAATATCAGGGTATTGCGACACCGGAAGCGAGTTTATCCCCAATAGTCCCAAAATCACTATCAGTATAGAGATAACTGTTGATAGCACCGGTCTGTTTATAAAGTTTTTTATCATAAATTCTCAATTCAAAATTCTCAATTCAAAATTCAAAATTATCTCCACCCTCCTCCAAGGGCTTTATACAAAGTAATGCCATACTGCATACGAGTAAATTGCGCTTCAGCAACACTCAGTTCAGCATTAAGGCGATTCACTTCGGCAGTGATAATTTCTAAATAATTAATCATACCGCTATCAAACAGCTTTTGCGAATAATCTGTAGCCTGTTGGTAAGCTTTCATCTCTTGTGTTTTCAAGGCGATATAGTCAGTTTGCGATGAAAATTGGTGCATAGCATCAGCAACCTCTTTCCCTGCCGATAGCAATGTTTTTTTGAAGTTCAGCAAAGCCGTTTCTTGTGCTATTTTTTGCACCTCGTATTGGGTGCGTATTTGTCGGCGGTTCAAGATAGGTTGTGCCAATCCAGCTACTAAGCTAGCAAAGAGCGATTTGGGTGAAAACCAAGTTTCCAAATCAGTGCTACTAAGTCCGCCGCGAGCACTAAGGGTAAGCGTTGGGTAGAAAGCCGCACGAGCAGCATTAGTAAGTTCAAAAGCATTGCGCAAATTCAGTTCTGCACGTGCCACATCAGGACGATTTTGCAATAGTTTAGCTTCGTAGCCCTCTTTAAAATCAGTAGGAAATTGCTGCTCAGCAAGGGTAGTGCGCTCAATAGCGTGAGGAGCTTCGCCCAAAAGCACACTAATAGTATTTTCCAAAGCCCATATACTATTGTTGATGCTGATAAGCTGAGCTTGTGCATTGTATACCAAAGCCTCCATTTGTTTGGCAGCTACTTCAGTAGCCGAACCAGCATCTTTAAGCAGTTTAGTGGTAGCCAAACTCTTTTCTCTAAAGGCAATTGTTTGTTCGAGTACCTTTTTTTGTTCGTCCAGCATCAGCAGTTGGTAGTAAGCAGTAGCCAGTGTAGCCACCACTTCCGATTGCACAGCCTTTTGAGCTTCAGCAGTAGCGAGGTATGAAGCATAAGTAGCTCGTTTTTCAGCAGATAGTTTTCCCCAAATATCAGCTTCCCACGAAGCGTTCGCTGTAATGTCCCATAAGTTGTTATAAGAGCGATTGCCCACCCCTCCTGTCGCATTGATAGAGTTAGTGCTACGCGTATAATCTGCACCTACTGATAGTACAGGGTAAAAAGAGTGTTTGCTTTGTGCCAAATACACTTTTGCCGATTTTACGTTTTGTAAAGCCACCCGCACATCAAGGTTGTTGTTCAAAGCCTTGTTTATATGAGCTTGCAAAGTAGCATCGGTAAAGATATCGCGCCACGACACATTCGCTGTACTCAAGCTATCCGCAGGAACATTATCCGTGCGGAAAAGTTTTTCTTCTATTTTTGGCGGCTCATACGTTTGCCGAGCCCCACAAGCAGCAACCAACACCACCATTGCAGCCACCACCGTTATCCTTTTTATATTGTGTATCATTTAATTTGCTAATTCTCTAATTTGCTAATTCCCCTCTATTCCCTAAATATAGGATGTATAGCTTTTACAAGACTATCCATATCCACTTGTTTAGGCGTAAGTTTACTACCTTGGCGCAGAGAGTTGAGCCCTTGTACTAATATGACATCCCCAGTAGCCAAACCACTATTTACTACAGCATAGTTATTAGCGCGGTCTTTTAGAGTGATGATAGTACGCACAATGCTATCCGCTACTACTTTATAAGCGTATACTTTTCCTTGTTGTTCAAAAGTAGCTACTTCAGGTATTACCAATTGGTTGTTGAAGTATTGCGGTATTTTCACAATACCACTATTACCATTAGTAAGCAATCTATTAGGGTTAGGAAAAGTAGCGCGGAATTGTATACTACCTGTGGTAGCATCTATTTGTCCTGTTACAGCTTGTATTTTACCTTTTTCAGAGTATTCTTGCCCGTTTGCCATTACAAGACTTACTTCGGGCAAATTTTTTAGCTTTTCGGTAATGTTAGCTCCTTTAGCTGAAGCCAAAAAGTTTAAATACTCTTTTTCGTTCATCGAAAAGTAAGCATATACATCTTTTACATCCGAAACGGTAGTAAGTACCGTATTGTTAGCCGTTACCAAAGCACCTTCGCGGAAGTTAATAGCACCTACCACCCCACTTACGGGAGCTTTCACTACAGCAAAATCAATATTGCTTACAACCTCGTTGTAGGCAGCCTGAGCGCGCAGCAAATTAGCTTTAGCTGTATCCAGTTGCACTTTGCTAACGATATTTTGCTCTACCAATGGCAACAGCTTGTTTACCTCCACTTGGGCAGCATCTACAGCCGCTTTTGCCGATTGTGCCGATTGATTAAGCGTTTGAGTTTCTAGCTGAAACATCGCTTGCCCTTGTGTTACCGCTTGTCCTTCATCTACCAGCACTTTAGTTATATACCCCGATACTTTAGCCTGCACCGGACTATTCACTACACCTTCTATACTCACAGGATAAGAAAGAGTAGATACCGTATTGCGTTCTTTTACCGTAATTACAGGATATTGAGGCGGCTGCTGCGGATTATTACCTTGCTGTTTCGGAGTGTTGTGGCAACTTACTAATAGCATTGTAGCTGCTAATAAAAATGTTTTATTCATAAAAATTATTTAGTCGTTAGTCATTAATATAAATCAAGAGCCCATCACATATGAATTCAATCCCAATAGGCATCATTAGTTAGAAAATCGATTTTGATGAGTCAGAAAACTGTTTTTTTTGATGAGTCAGAAAAACAATTTTTTTTGCAGGCAAAATTACTCAAAAAAAAATTATAGATAACAATTACAAATGGTTAATCTTTTGTTAAAGTAGTTTCGCCCTGCTGGCGCAAGCTTGCAGCTTGTGCCCAATTCACAAAGTTCATACACCACCCCCAATTGCGCCACACACTTTGGCAAACTTTCAGAGTTTGACAAAGTTGTTCAGCCTTCGTCACATACTCGGCTGTGCCAGCTCGCCGACTTTCCTTCGCTCATCCTTCGCTCAAGGTTCGCTCAAGGTTCGCTGGGAGTGTGAGCTTGTAGGTTCTGCTTTACCCCCCGCTGGCGCAAGCTTGCAGCTTGTGCCCAATTCAAAATTCATAATTCATAATTCTTCCCAGCGAAGAATAAACACCTTTGGCAAAGTTTTTGCAAGACTATTTTTAAGATTTAGCAAATAGCTATAATCATTCCAAAAAACTAAACCCTAACGCCTAATGACAAAATACATTCTCATACTTATATCGCTCTTCTGCCTGCAAGTGGCAGCACAACCTTTTGAAACGCAGAAAAAACAAATTCCTGCAATTGCACCTCAAGAAAACGCACCCGAATTGCCTGCCCTACCCCCTACACTACAACTAAAAGCTCCCAACAATCCCTTTACATTGCTAAAACAACCACAACAACCTGAAAATCAGTTTATGAAACAAACTGAAAAATCCATTGATTTTACAGGTAAAAGCAATTTGGTGCACCGAAAAATAGAATTCAAACCCAACTATACCGAACTGAACGACCATAAAAGAGAAGATGCCCAAGTGCCCAAAGGCGACCAATTTTTTGGGGATTTTGTCAACAATGGAAACGCTATCACTGTGTATTGTCGCGACTATGCTGATGTAGACGGCGATCGTATCAGTGTATTTGTAAATGACGAAGAACAAGTACGCGATGTGTTTCTTACAAATACTTTTCGGGGATTTGTGATAAAACTCAAACCTGGGTTTAACAAAATAGAGTTTTTAGCACTCAACCAAGGCGAAGCCGGACCCAATACCGCCGAATTTCAAGTAATCGATGAGCAAAACAGGGTAATTGCTCACAACAATTGGGCTTTGGCTACGGGTTCTAAGGCGCAGTTTGTAATTGTAAAAAATGAATGAGTAAAAAACTATTTACTACCTTCCTGAGTTTCTGCAAACGAAAAATAAAACAGCACCCCATTATTTCGGCTATAAGTGGGGTGCTATTGGTGTGGTATATCTTCCTCTTACCTTCCGAGCTTTTTCCGCAACCTTATAGTACCGTGTTAGAGAGTAGCGATGGTAAGCTCTTGGCAGCCAAGATAGCCAACGATGGGCAATGGCGTTTCCCCCAAATCGATAGTGTGCCTTACCGCTTCAAAATGTCGGTATTAGAGTTTGAAGATGCTTATTTTTACTACCATTGGGGGGTAAACCCTATCTCGGTAGGGAAAGCCCTATGGAGCAATATAGGTAGTGGAAGAATAAAACGCGGAGCGAGTACGCTCACCCAGCAAGTGGTGCGTATCGCTCGCGAACACCAAGAACGCACTTATTTTGAAAAGATTATAGAAATGATATGGGCTACACGCCTAGAGTTTAAATACAGTAAAGAAAGTATTCTTCGCTTCTATGCATCGCACGCTCCCTATGGGGGGAATGTGGTAGGATTACCAATGGCTTCGTGGCGTTATTTTGGGGTGGCTCCTCATCAGCTGTCGTGGGCGCAAGCAGCTACCTTAGCAGTATTGCCCAATGCCCCTAGCCTCATCTTCCCTGGCAAAAACCAAGAACGCTTACTGAAAAAACGCAATGCCTTACTACAAAAATTGCGCTTGAAAAACATCATCGACCAAGATACTTACGATTTAGCACTTTTAGAGCCCTTACCCACCGAACCCCATCCTGTGCCACAAATTACCCCTCACTTGCTTACTTATGCAGGCAAAACCCATCAGGGACAACGCCTTAGCACTACTATCAACAGCCATTTGCAAGAAAAGGTAAACAATATCGTAAGTGGTTTTTACACTCATTATTCTCAAAGTGAAATCTACAATATGGCGGCTTTGGTGGTAGAGGTAAAAACGCGCAAGGTATTAGCTTATGTGGGCAATACGCCTACTGATAGCGATCACCAAAAAGATGTAGATATTATTCACGCTCCGCGCAGTACAGGTAGTGTACTCAAACCGCTGTTGTATGCCGCAATGCTACACGAAGGGGAACTGCTACCCACACAGCTCATCCCCGATGTTCCTACACAAATAGCCGGCTATTCACCACAGAATTTTAGCAATAGTTTTGAAGGGGCTGTGCCTGCTAATAGCGCTTTGGCTAAATCGCTAAACATCCCTTTTGTATGGTTGCTAAAGCAGTTTACTACGTATCGTTTTTACGATGTGCTACAACAATTGCGCTTGCGCAACATCAATAAGCACCCCGACCACTATGGGCTTTCTATCATCTTAGGAGGGGCTGAAAGTAATTTGTGGGATTTGGCACAAGCTTATACCAATCTCGCTTCACTAAACGAAGTTTTTGCACACCAACAGCACTACCGCAGCCAAGAATTTCAGCCTTTGCGTTATCTAAACGAAAGCGAATCTATAGATTTTGGAAAGGCTACTAACGAGCTCCCAACATTGCGCGCAGGGGCTGTGTATGAAATGTTCAATGCTATGAAAGAAGTGAATCGCCCTACCGATGATGTGGCGTGGCGGTATTACGAATCGGCACGAAAAGTCGCTTGGAAAACAGGCACCAGCTTTGGTAATAAAGACGCTTGGGCAATAGGTGCTACCCCCGAATATGTAGTAGCGGTATGGGTGGGTAATGCTACCGGCGAAGGACGCCCTACCCTCACAGGCGCAAGCTATGCAGCCCCTGTAATGTTCCGCATATTTAGCGCATTGCCTTCCACAACTTGGTTTACAGCGCCGTTAGACGACTTGCGCAAAGTAACAGTATGCGAAGACTCCGGATTTTTAGCCAAACCCGAATGCCCCCAAAAAACAATCTTCAGTACGCTTGCTCCTAAAGAAATAGGGCAATGTCCCTATCACAAAATAGTACATTTAGACCCCTCCGAAAACTATCAGGTAAATGCTAATTGCCAATCGGTGCAAGAGATGCACAGCAAAGCGTGGTTTGTACTTCCCCCTGTAATGGAATGGTACTACAAACAACAACATATGCACTACCGCAGCCTGCCGCCTTTCCGCCCCGATTGTACCGAAGGTACTACCCAAAAAGGATTGGCATTTATCTATCCCAAACACCAAAGTATTATCTATACTACTAAAGATTTCGGAGGCAAACTACAGCCTTTTGTTGCCAAAGCAGCAAACCGCAGTGGTAAGGTATTTTGGTATTTAGACAATCAGCATCTGGGCACTACCGACACCTTCCACGAAATGAACGTATATGCTAACAAAGGCAAACACTGGTTGCGCATCATCAACGAAGCAGGTGACGAAAAAGTAATAGAAATTTTAGTACAAAGTCACTAAACACTAATATGATCACACACTTAGAAGGAAAATTAGTAGAGAAAAACCCTACCAATGTGGTAATAGATTGCCACGGTGTGGGGTATTTTGTAAATATCAGTCTCAATACCTATTCGGCATTGGGAAGTACTGATAACGTGCGCCTATATACTTATTTGCAGATAAAAGAAGATGCCCACACGCTTTATGGCTTTGCCAATAAGGCTGAGCGTGAGGTATTTGTATTGCTAATTTCGGTATCGGGGGTAGGTGCAGGCACGGCACGCACGATGCTATCGGCACTAACGGCAGCACAGGTGCGAAGTGCTATCATCAATGGCGATGTAGCTACCATACAATCGGTAAAGGGTATAGGAGCTAAAACAGCCCAACGCGTAGTCCTCGACCTGAAAGACAAAATGCTAAAACTACAAGACCTCGCCGATGAACCTAGCGCAATAATTCACAGCAATAAAGAAGAAGCTCTTGCAGCACTCGAGGTATTAGGTTTTGTACGAAAACAAGCCGAAAAAGTATTAGATAAAGTACTCCGTACCGCTACCCAAGAACTATCGGTAGAAGAACTCATCAAAGAAGGACTCAATCAGCTCACATAGCAAATGATGAGTCATTAGCTTGTGGGTGGAATTGGCAAATTGGTGAAATTCACAATTCAGAGTCCATAATTCAAAATTATTTTGTATTTTTGCATTTTGTAAAACTATAGGCGTTATATATGAAGCACTACGTATTATTAATATTAGTAGCTTTTTGTACTTGTATCGGCATACAAGCACAACAGGTTACTACACAAAGCAATACTACATCACAAGGCGGCACTCAAACAGCAACTGTTGTAAAAAATGGTATTCCTACTATTGGGCTGCAACAACCCGCTTCTATCGTTCAGAAATACACTTATAATCCTACAATCAACCGCTATGTATATACCGAAAAATTAGGCAAATACGACCTTCGTATGCCTGCTTTCCTAACGGTAGAAGAATATGAAAAGCTCGTGATGCGCGAGCGTATGCAGAATTACTACGCCGATAAACTAACAGCACTAGCTAATACCCAGTCCGAAACTAATGCCCAAAAGAAAGCTCGCCGCGACTTGCTGCCCGAGCTATACGTAAATTCTGATTTCTTTGAAACTATCTTCGGAGGCAAAAACATAGAATTTACACCTACCGGTAGCGTGGGCTTAGATTTTGGCGTACGCTATACCCGCAACGATAACCCAGCCATTAGTCCGCGTTATCGCAGTTCGTTTGGTTTAGATTTTGAGCAGCGTATTAGCTTGGGGCTTACAGGTAAAATAGGTACGCGCTTAGACCTTAACGCTCAATACGATACTCAGGCTTCATTCAACTTTCAGAATATCTTCAAACTAAATTACGAACCTGACGAAGACGATATACTTCAGAAAATAGAGTTAGGTAACATTTCTATGCCTATAGCCAACTCACTGATTACAGGTTCGCAAAGTCTCTTCGGGGTAAAAACAGAGCTGAAATTTGGTCGTACTACTATCACGAGTGTTTTCTCAGAACAAAAATCGGAACGCAAAACCGTGAGCGCACAAGGCGGCGGTACTATTACCGAATTTGAATTTTCTGCTTTAGACTACGATGAAAACCGCAACTTCTTTTTGGCACATTTCTTCCGTGACAACTACGATCGTGCTTTAGAAAACTATCCGTTTATCAATAGCAAAGTGCAGATTACGCGTCTGGAGGTGTGGGTAACCAACCGCAATAGCCGTATGGGCAATATACGCAACATATTGGCTTTGCAAGATTTAGGAGAACCTCGCTTGGTGCGCAGCCGCCTAAAAGATAAGGCAGGAACTGGCTTCTTCAATACTACAGTGAATAATATGCCTGCCAATAGTGCCAACAAATACGACCCTACAAAAATAGGTACAGCCCAGTCAGTACTTACTCAGGCAATACGCGATGTGGCAACTGTGCAACAAGGTTTTGGTACCAACAGTACCTACGTGAGTCAGGGGTATGATTACGCAGTGATAGAAAACGCCCGCAAATTAGAAGAAGGCGTTGATTACAAAGTAGATAAAAAATTAGGGTACATCTCGCTAAGTACTGCACTTAGTGCCGATGAGGTATTGGCAGTGGCTTACCAATATACCTACGGAAGCCAAGTGTATCAGGTGGGCGAATTTGCCAATGACGGTATTTCGGCTACTTCCTACAACTCCCTTTTGGGTAACAATGCTATTACCAACAACCTTTTGGTGCTAAAAATGCTAAAAAGCAACCGCCTAAACGTAAAAGACCCTATTTGGGACTTGATGATGAAAAACGTTTATTCGGTAGGTTCGGCACAGCTTTCAGCAGAAGATTTTAGGATGAATATTTATTACTCCAATCCTTCGCCTATCAATTACATCGAGAAAGTGAACAATACGGGCTGGCCTACGGGCTTGGAAGATCGCATCTTGCTAAATCTTTTCAATTTCGACCGTTTAAATAAATACAACGACCCACAACCTGGAGGTGATGGTTTCTTCGACTTCCTACCTGGGATTACTGTAGATGAGCAATTTGGTAAGATATTTTTTACCAAAGTAGAGCCTTTTGGTGAATTTTTGTATAACACATTGGGTGGTGGAACGCAGTACGGGCAAACGGCAAGTTATAATGCCAATCAGCAGAAATATGTGTATACCGCTCTGTACAAGAACACCAAAACTCAAGCTCAAATGGACGGTGAAAAGAACAAATTTGTGATGAAGGGGCGCTATAAGGCTTCTTCGCGCAGGGGTATTTCGCTAGGGGCTTTCAATGTGCCACGAGGTTCGGTAACGGTAATTGCCGGAGGGCGTGTGCTGGTGGAAGGATTAGACTACCTTGTAGATTACCAATCGGGAACGGTGGAAATCACAAACCCTAGCATACAAGCAAGCAACCTGCCCATACAAGTATCTTTAGAAAACAACTTGATTTTCGGGGGACAAACCACTCGCTTTATGGGAGTGAATGTAGAGCATAAATTTAGCGATAAATTTGTGATGAACGGAGCTATTGTAAACTTGCGTGAGCGACCTTTTACGCAGAAAACGAGCTACGGACAAGAATCGGTGAATAACACCATTTTTGGCATTGGCGGTAGTTATTCTACCGAATTGCCTTTCCTTACGCGTTGGGTAAACCGCTTGCCTACAATAAAAAGCGATGCCCCTTCCAATCTATCGGTGCGAGGCGAATTTGCTTACCTAAAAGCAGGGACTCCTAAGGCTGATGATTTTGATGGTGAAACTACTGTGTATTTAGACGACTTTGAGGCTGCGCAAAGCACTATTGATATGCGCTCACCTTTGGCGTGGAAATTAGCAAGTACTCCTTTAGAATTTGGCGCAGCTGGTGGCAGAAATAGCAGTGCGCCACAAACGCTTTTCGGCAACGCTCCTGACGATGCCGACAACCTCAAAAATGGCTACGGGCGTGCTAAACTATCGTGGTATACGATAGACCCTATCTTCTATTCAGGCGAAAAACCTTCCGACATCAGCAGTGATGAAATATCAAAAAATAGTACCCGACGTATCTTTATTGAAGAAATATTCCCACAACAGCAGGTAGCACAAGGGCAATCATTGGTGCAAAGTACTTTAGACTTGGCGTATTATCCTAACGCTAAGGGTACTTACAACAACGACCCCAATTTTGGCACTAAAACCAAAGACGAAAAATGGGGAGGCATAATGCGCAGTATGAGCTATTCCGACTTTCAGGAAAGCAATATAGAGTTTTTGCAGTTTTGGATAATGGATCCTTACTATTCAGGAGAATACAGCGGTTCAGGTGACTTGGTGTTCAACTTGGGAAACATTTCTGAAGACGTGTTACGCGATGGTAGAAAACAATACGAAAATGGATTACCTGGGCTCTCTTCATCGTCCAGCGTCAATACTTCGTCTTGGGGTAAAGTGCCTGCTGCACAATCACTTGTATATGCTTTTGACGACAGTGCTACCAATCGCGGGCTGCAAGATATTGGTTTGGACGGGCTTACCGATGCTGAAGAGGCGCGTATCTACAACAACAACGTAGCTACTTCGCCCAACGACCCTGCATTAGATAATTACCAATACTTCTTGGCGCGCAGCGGTAATATTATGAACCGCTATTACAATTACAACGGAACGCAAGGTAACTCGCCTGTAAATATCAGTGATACCAACAGGGGCTCTACTACCCTACCCGACACTGAAGATATCAACGGTGATTACACGATGAACACTACCAACAATTACTTGGAGTATCGTGTGCGTATCAAACCTAATATAACTACCAGCGACCCTTATGTGAATGACATACGTACCGTATCGGTAGAAGCTCCTAACGGAAGACGAGTATCTACGCGCTGGATACAGTTCAAAATACCGATTGAAAGTGGTGCTATGTGGCGCGAGGGCTTTACTTTCCCTGTGCCTAACAACGATAAGCTGGATATTATCAACTCTATGACACATATGCGTATGTACCTTACGGGCTTCCCTCAAGAAATGCTATTGCGCTTCGGAACGCTCGACTTGGTGCGTGGCGACTGGCGTTACTACAACTATACGCTTAGCAGTGATAATGACGACCCTTCTGATGACGGCACAAGGGTAGAAATCAACTCGGTAAACTTGATAGAAAACGAAACACGCCAGCCTATTCCTTACCGTATGCCACCAGGGGTAAACCGCGAGCGTATCAACACGAATAATACGCTGGTAGAGCAAAACGAACAGGCACTTTCGTATATAGTGGATAACTTAGAAAACAACGATAGCCGCGCTGTATATAAAGCTTTGCGCTTTGACCTCCGCCAGTATAAGTACATCAAGCTATTTGTACACGCTGAGGCTTATAAAAACCACCCGCTAAACGATGGACAAGCTGTGGCATTTTTGCGCATAGGTACAGACTTTAAAGACAACTATTACCAAGTAGAAATACCGCTAAAGGTTACCCCTGCGGGTAGTACTTCCGAGCACGCTATTTGGCCTGATTTCAACCAGCTGACTATACCTATGGAGGTACTTACCAAACTGAAAGCTATAAGCATTCGCAATCAGTCGCTGGATCGCGTTACCTATTACGATGCCAACTTCAATGTGGTAAGCGAAAACACACCTCACCAAATGGGCGAAAATCGCTATGTGGTGAAGGGTAATCCTTCATTGGGGAGTGTGCGCTCTGTGATGTTGGGAATTAAGAACGTATCGGGAATTAATGGTTTGAGCGGTGAATACTGGTTCAACGAGTTGCGAGTAGCTGAATTAAACAACAAAGGCGGCTGGGCAGCTGTAGGTTCGTTGGACGCCAATGCTTCCGAACTCATAAACCTTTCGGCTACAGGGCGTATGCACACCGTAGGCTTTGGAGCTGTAGATCAAGCTCCTAACCAGCGCGCTTTGGAAGGCACGCAAGAATACGATGTGATGATGAATATCAACGCTGGAAAACTTTTACCTAAAAAATGGAATGTACAGATACCATTGGGCTTAAGTCAGTCGCAAAAACGAAGCACCCCCGAGTACGACCCTGTATATCAGGACATCAAACTTGAAGACCGCCTAAGCGTGGCACAGTCGGCTCGTGAGCGTGAAATCATCAAAGAACAAGCTGAGGACTTTACTTCCCGAAGAAGTATCAACCTTATAGGCGTAAAGAAAAACCTTGCTGAAGGACAGAAAAATCGTATTTATAACATCGAAAACTTCACTTTCAACTACGCTTATAACGAGAAAAATCACCGCGACTACGAACTGCGCTACGAAGATGAGCAGCAGGTACGCGCTGGCTTTATGTATAACTATACCTTCAAACCTACAAGTGTAGAACCACTGAAAAAAGTGAAATACTTTGCAGGCAAACGCTATTGGCAATGGCTGGCAGATACCAACCTGAATATTTTGCCTACAAGCGTAATGTTTACCAGCGATTTGAATCGTTCATTCACCAAACAGCTATTCCGCGATGTGCAATTTGAAGGCGTAAATTCAAGCCTACAGAAGGCTTTGCCAGAGCTGCAACAACGCAATTTTGTAATGAATCATCAATACGCTATCAATTACAATCTCACAAAATCGTTGCGATTGAATTTCAACGCTACGAATAATAGTGTAATTCGCAATTATTACTTATACGACAACAATGGCGATATTTCGGGAGTAGACAAAACCAAAAACATATGGAGTGATTTCTGGGATTTGGGTACGCCAGACCACTTCTTCTCCAAATTTCAGCTGAATTACGATTTGCCAATGAGTAAATTCCCATTCTTGCAGTTTGTGAGAGCTAATTACACCTACTCAGGCGATTTTGATTACCAACGAGGTTCTCAAACGCTGTTACAATTGGCACATCACGACATCAATACACTGCAAAATGGCAATACGCACAACCTGACAGCCAACCTCACCTTCGACCAATTATACCGTTATCTCGGGGTGAAGCCTACACCACGTGGCGAAAAAACGTCATTGGGCAAGAGCTTGCTGACGATGGTGAAAACCGGAGGGGTAAACTATTCGGTTACTAAAGCGCGTACACTACCTGGGTATACTCAGCAAGTGGGATTCTTAGGTACGCTAAAACCTTCGTGGAACTTTATGCTAGGCGACCAAACCGATCTGCGATACGAAATGGCTAAAAACGGCTATCTTACTGACTTTGTCGATTTCAACGACCAATATATCAGTTCAAAAGAAGAGCAATTGCTCATCACTGCCAACTTGCAGCCTATTACCGATTTGCAAATCAACTTGAAAGGCAATAAGCAGTATAGTGAAAACTATACCGAAACCTTCGAGGTGCGCAATTTTGTATATAACAAATTGGTAGGAAACGAAATAGGTAGGTTTAATATTTCAACAAACCTATTGGCTACAACCTTCAATAGTATTGACGAGTACAATTCGGCAGCTTTTGAGCGTTTCAAAGAAAATAGACTAACCATAGCACGCCGTTTGGCTGAAGAGCGCGGACTAAATCCTGCTCGTGTAGATAATGATGGCTACCCTATAGGTTATAGCAAAAAGAGCCAAGCGGTAATGATTCCTGCCTTTTTTGCTGCTTATTCGGGCAGTAATGCCAATAGCGTATCGCTGGGTGCTTTTAGAAGTATCCCTATACCCGAATGGAATATCCGCTACACAGGCTTGATGCGTATAGAGGCTATCAAAAATCACTTCAAACGCTTTTCGTTAGCACACGGCTACCGCGCGAGCTATTCGCTTAGCGAATTCCGTACTAATTTGGAATACGACCCTGCCAACCCTAATAAAACCAATACCGCAGGCGACTTCCTAAATGATAAGCTCTATGCTACAGTTACATTGGCTGAACAATTCAACCCACTATTGCGCGCCGATATGGAACTCAAAAACTCAATGAGCTTGCTGGCTGAGTTCAATCGCGACCGCACTATTTCTATCAGCTTAGACAATGACTACCTTACCGAGATACTGAAAAAAGAATACAAATTCGGCTTGGGTTACCGCTTGAAAGATTTGAGTTTTGCCACTCGCATCACAGGAGAATCTACTGTAATAAAGAGCGATTTGGTAATGAAAGCCTCATTGTCATACCTCAAAGAATTTACAGTAATACGCAATATGGAGACTTTCAACAACCAAGTAACAGCAGGACAAAGCTCGTGGTTGGGTAATTTCACTGCAGAATACGCACTGAGCAAAAATCTGTTAGCATCGTATTATTTGCAGTACAATTTCTCAAAATCAGCGATATCTACAGCCTTCCCAATGACCACCCTCAGATCGGGAATATCTGTAAAATATACGTTTAATTAGTAGTTACACTAACACCTTGGATACCTACAAAACAATAACAACAGCCATAGAAGAAGTAATTTTTAAGGAAAAGAGTAGCAAGTTTTTAGGCTACGCTTTTCCTATTACTACCGAAGACGAGGTAAAAATACATCTGGAGGCTGTTAAAAAGAAACATTTCTCAGCACGACACTGGTGCTATGCTTGGCAATTAGGCTATGGCAGAAATGAACGCTATCGCGCTAATGACGATGGCGAGCCCAATAACACGGCTGGTATCCCTATTCACGGACAAATACTATCATTTGGGCTTACCAATGTATTGGTAATTGTGGTGCGCTATTTTGGAGGTATCAAATTAGGTGTTGGCGGACTGGTACAGGCTTACAAAACTACAGCCCAACTCACTCTGCAAGAGGCTGAAATTGAAGAACGCCTCATTACCGAAACTTTAATCCTAACTTTTGACTATCCGCTGATGAACAAGGTAATGCGAGTAGTAAAAGAACAAAACCTTACTATCACAACACAACACCTCACCGAGCAATGTGAGCTCCACTTGGCTATACGCACTACCGACTATCCCAGAGTAAAAGAAATCTTCCAAAATATATATGAGGTAAAAGTAGCTGATTAGCATTTATATAACTATGATACACGTAGCATTAGCAAGTTTTGGTATGAGCGGGAAGGTATTCCACGCTCCTTTTATTACCCATCATCCTCATTTTCAGCTTTCGGCTGTAGTAGAGCGTCATTGCAACGAATCTAGACAATTATACCCGCAAAGTAGGCTTTATCGTAGCGTAGAAGAAATGCTACAAGACCCTATTATTGATTTGGTAGTGGTAAATACCCCTGTACAAACACACTACGAATATGCTTACAAGGCACTGCTAGCAGGCAAAAATGTATTGGTAGAAAAACCTTTTACAGTTAGTGTTTCAGAAGCCGAACAGCTCACCCGCTTAGCGAAAGAGCAAGGAAAACTACTCATAGTATTCCAAAACAGACGTTATGATGGCGATTACCTAAAAGTAAAAGAAATAGTGCAAAGTGGCGTACTTGGGGAACTCAAAGAGGTAGAAATACGTTTCGACCGCTTTCGTAGCCAAATCAGTGCCAAAAAGCACAAAGAAACTGCCGAAGCTGGCGGTGGAGCTCTCTATGATTTAGGCGCTCACCTCATCGACCAAGCCTTGCAGCTATTTGGCAAACCTAATAAGGTATATGCCGATTTGGGGTATTTGCGCCCCAATACGCAAACTGATGATTATTTTGAACTCCTGCTACACTACGACCAACAGCTGCGCGTACGCCTTAAATCATCTACTTATGCCTTAGAGCGCCAATGGGAATACATACTGCACGGCACACACGGCTCATTCTTACAACAGCGTTTTGATGCTCAAGAAGCAGCACTTGTTGCCGGAGCTATCCCTGCTACCACAGCTTGGCTAGAACCTGTCACCCAGCCTAATGGCATTCTTCACACTCTCGAGGACGGACGCCTACCCACCACTGCCCAACACGGCAATTATATGCAGCTATACGAGGCTATTTATTTAGCACTCACCCAGCAAGCCCCCAACCCCATCCCCGCCGATGAAGTAATCGGTGTAATCGAGCTGATTACCCAACAACAAACCTGCACTGTATAATCACACTTTTAAAGAATTTTAGGAACACTCCCCCGCTGGCGCAAGCTTGCAGCTTGTGCCCAATTCAAAATTCAAAATTCCCCTCTGCTTCATTAACTTCATAAAACACCGAAAACTTTCCTTTAAAAAAACTTTCATAGTAGGCTTTTGCTTCTTCAAATACTTGTTCACTACTTTTAACTCTTCCTTGCTTTACATCTTCGCGTGCTAAGGCAATAGCACGTATATCCTCTTCTGTTATCTCATAAGGATTATGAGGTTCAGCCACTTCTACTCCTACACTAGCTAAGGCTTTAACTGCCAATTGATAATGCTGAAAATCTAAATTCTGTTTTAATACTATAGTGTTCATACGCTCTATTTTTTGGCAAAGATACAAAATAATTATGATTAATGCTTAATACTTAATAATACAATTACACACGGCGTTCCCCAATTCAAAATTCAAAACTCAAAATTCATAATTACAAAAAGTGCCCAAGAGATCGTCTCTTGAGCACTTTTTTATTGTTTTTGCCGATTGCACTAATTTCTCTTCAAGTATAACCAGCCTGCTTGTTTTTGTTTTTGGTTGTTCTCATCTACGTATTCTATAGTGTAGAAATAAGTACCTTGTGGCAGTTTATCACCAGCTTCTATAGTTACACGTCCGTCAGAACGACCTGTAAATACGTTGCGTACGTTGTCGTAGCCTTCCACTTCAAACACTTGTACGCCCCAACGGTTGAATATACGCACCACATTCTTAGGATAGTTCTCTATACCTGCTATATGGAAGTGTCTATTCCTATCATTACCGTCTACTGATACCCCGTTGTAAACAATCAAGTTGTTTTCTACCTTTATTCTTACAGTAGCCGTTACACACGCTCCGTTATTATTGCAAAGCTCATATACAAAAGCATCGTTGCCTATAAAGCTGCTATTAGGTGTGTATTCTATTGTGCCGTCTGGTTTCACGGTAGTGGTACCATTTAGCGGCACTGTTACCACGTTAGGCATTGCGCCGTGAGGTGTATCGTTAGCCAATACAGCTATAGTTACAGGCGTATTGCGTACGGTAGTAGCCTCATCATCAGCAGCTACAGGCACAGGAGTAGGGGTAGGCGTAGCTGCAGGTACTATTACCACTACGGTAGCGGTACCGCATATAGTAGTTGCTGGCACACACACATTATAAGGTATTTCGTAGCTACCTGCTGGCGTACCTGGCAATACCATCACCTCGCCCGAAGTGAGTTTTATATAAGGCTTGCCTGTTTCTGGCACTGGTGCTGTAAGCGTTACGCTAGTTATCAATGGGTTGCTGATGTTGTTCAGCTTGTCATTAGTAAGCACGTTGCCCACTACCATATTACCGGTATAAGTAAAGGTTTCGCCGTTCACTTCTATAGTAGGAGTAGCGGTAGGTGTTACCACGTTCACGTTTATAAGTGAAGTAGCACAAGCGCGGTCGCTACCACGGGTAGCACAAATAGTGTAAGATATCGTATAGAAGCCTACGGTAGTATTTGAAGCTACATCTATCGTACCATCACTATTGAGTGTAAAGCCTGTAGGGGTAGCTGTCGTCCAAGTAAACGACACAGTACCTGTGGTTACTGGCTGACCTTCCAATGTATCGTTTGCCAATACACTTGCTATATGTCCGCCTGTTTCAGCATTGATATTAACGGTACCATCAGGCACGGCTACTATGTTGATAGGCGTTGTAGGCGTAGCCGTAACACTTGTTACATTCACCGTTACGGTGGTTACGCTGCTGCAACCTGTAAGCGGAGCAATACCACACAAGCTATAGTTGATAGTATACGTACCCGTAGCCACACCACTTGGTATTACTACAAAACCTGTATTAGTATCTATATAAGGCTTATCGGTAGCAGTAGGTGTAGTTTGTATGGTTACACTTCCTACAGTAGCCGTAGCGGTACCAATGCGGTCATTAGTCAATACATTGCTTGTAGTAGTATAAGTAGTACTACTTACCGTAAGGGTAAAGGTATCAGCATTAGCGGTAATTGTTGGAGTTGCCGTTGGCGAACTTACGCTGGTTACCACTATGGTAGCCGTTGCTACCGAGCAGTTAGTACTATTTATATTTTCACAAAGCTGATAACTTACTTCATAAGTACCCGAAGATGTTCCTGCAGGTATAGTAATCGTACCATCAGTATGAGTTTGAACACCTGCTGGCACAGTAAGCCAAGTAAGCGTTACAGAAGCCGTATTAGGTGGTGTTACTCCATTATAGCTATCGTTAGCAAGTACGCTGCTAGTAGTACCACCTGCAACATTCGTTACTGTAAAGGTATCAGCTGCGGCTGTTAGAGTCGCTTGTCCCACTACTACAGTGGCAGTGGCTATACCCGAACAGTTAGTTGGGTTTAGTGCCTCGCAAATACTATAAGTTACTATATAAGTACCCGAAGCGGTGCCTGCTGGTACGGTAATAGTACCATCAGTATTGGTGCGGATACCCGTAGGAACGTTATGCCAATGAAGCGTTATAGAGGCTGTATTAGGAGGGGTAACCCCGTTGAGTGTATCGTTTGCCAATACACTACTTGTTGTTCCTCCATTAGCACCATTAGCAATATGGAAATTATCATTATTATCGCCACGTGCTATTATTAGCGAAACTCCTACAGCTACCGTTACCGTTGCCGATGAACAGTTGTTGCTATTCAAGACTTCGCAAATATGGTATGTAAGCGTATAAATACCCGATGGCGTTCCTGCTGGTATGGTAATCGTACCATTGGTATGAGTTTGTATACCTGTAGGTACAGTATCCCAAGCAAAAGTTATGGATGTATTACCCGATAAGCCAATAATACCATTATATTTATCGTTGTCAAGTACACTACCTGTAGTTGTTGCTACAGAACCATTAGCAACTGCAAAGTCGTTATCTACGGCTTCGATAAGCGCTTGTCCCACTACTATAGTAGCAGTCGCTACCGAGCAGTTGCTGCCATTCAAGTTTTCGCAAAGTTTGTAACCTACTTCATATGTACCCGAACGTGTTCCTGCTGGTATAGTAATCGTACCGTCTGTATTAGTTTGTATACCCGTTGGTACATTCGTCCAAGTAAGCGTTACCGAAGCATTACCTACCAAATTGATAGTGCCGTTGTACCTGTCGTTTTCAAGTACGCTGCTGGTAGTACCGCCGTTAGCTCCGTTGGTTACTGTAAAGGTATCAGCTGCGGCTGTCAAACTTGCTTGTCCCACTACAAGGGTAACTGTAGCTGCCGAGCAGTTGCTGCCATTCAAGTTTTCGCAAAGTTTGTAACCTACTTCATAAGTACCCGAACGTGTTCCTGCTGGTACAGTAATCGTACCGTCTGTATGGGTTTGTACCCCTGCTGGTACGTTTGTCCAAGTAAGGGTTACCGAAGCATTACCTACCAAATTGATAGTGCCGTTGTACCTGTCGTTTTCAAGTACGCTGCTGGTAGTACCGCCGTTAGCTCCGTTGGTTACTGTAAAGGTATCAGTGCTTGCTGTCAAACTTGCTTGTCCCACTACAAGGGTAACTGTAGCTGCCGAGCAGTTAGTACCATTCAACTGTTCGCAAATGCGGTAAGTGAGGGTATAAGTGCCTGCGGGTGTGCCTGCAGGTGCAGTAATCGTACCGTCTGTATTAGTTTGTATACCCGTTGGTACATTCGTCCACGTAAGCGTTACCGAGCTGGTGCTTGGGTTCGCATTTCCGTTGAGGGTATCGTTTGCCAATACACTACTTGTTGTTCCACCATTAGCTCCATTAGGTATGCTGAAGGAAGCACCTTCATCTTTATGCGCTACGATAAGCGAAACTCCTACAGCTATGGTTACAGTTGCTGCCGAACAGTTGCTGCTATTTAGGTTTTCGCAAATATGATATGTAAGCGTATAAATACCCGATGGCGTTCCTGCTGGTACGGTAATCGTACCATTGGTATGAGTTTGTATACCTGTAGGTACACTATCCCACGTAAGCGTTACCGAAGCATTGCCTACCAAACCTGTCGTGCCGTTGTAGCTGTCGTCTTCAAGTACGCTGCTGGTAGTACCTCCATTGGCTCCATTGCTTATTACATAGTCATTATCTGTAGCTTGTAGCGGTGCTTGTCCCACTACTATCGTAGCCGTTGCTACCGAGCAGTTGTTATTACCTACTATGTTTTCACAAAGCTTATAACCTACTTCGTAAGTACCCGAACGTGTTCCTGCAGGTATAGTAATCGTACCGTCTGTATGGGTTTGCACCCCTGCTGGTACGTTTGTCCAAGTAAGCGTTACCGAAGCATTGCCTACCAAATTGTTAGTGCCGTTGTAGCTGTCGTTTTCAAGTACGCTGCTCGTAGTACCTCCGTTAGCTCCGTTGGTTACTGTAAAGGTATCAGTGCTTGCTGTCAAACTTGCTTGTCCTACTACTATGGTAGCCGTTGCTACAGAGCAGTTGTTATTACCTACTATGTTTTCACAAAGCTGATAACCTACTTCATAAGTACCCGAACGTGTTCCTGCTGGTATGGTGATAGTACCGTCAGTATGGGTTTGTACCCCTGCTGGTACGTTTGTCCAAGTAAGCGTTACCGAAGCATTGCCTGCTAAACCTGTCGTGCCGTTGTAGCTGTCGTTTTCAAGTACGCTGCTCGTAGTACCTCCGTTAGCTCCGTTGCTTATGGTAAAGGTTTCCGATACCACCGAAAGACTTGCTTGTCCTACTACTATAGTAGCAGTTGCTACAGCACAATGGTTGTTGTTTAGGTTTTCGCAAAGTTTGTAACCTACTTCATATGTACCCGAACGTGTTCCTGCTGGTATAGTAATCCTACCGTCAGTATGGGTTTGTACCCCTGCTGGTACGTTTGTCCAAGTAAGCGTTACCGAAGCATTGCCCGCTAAACCTGTCGTGCCGTTATAGCTGTCGTTTTCAAGTACGCTGCTGGTAGTACCGCCGTTAGCTCCATTGCTTATGGTAAAGGTTTCCGATACCACCGAAAGACTTGCTTGCCCTACTACTATCGTAGCAGTCGCTACAGCACAATGGTTGTTGTTTAAGTTTTCGCAAAGCTTATAACCTACTTCATAAGTACCCGAACGTGTTCCTGCGGGTATGGTGATAGTACCGTCAGTATGGGTTTGCACCCCTGCTGGTACGTTTGTCCAAGTAAGCGTTACCGAAGCATTACCCGCTAAACCTGTAGTGCCGTTATAGCTGTCGTTTTCAAGTACGCTGCTGGTAGTACCGCCGTTAGCGCCATTGCTTATGGTAAAGGTTTCCGATACCACCGAAAGACTTGCTTGTCCCACTACTATGGTGATAGTAGCATTGTCGCAAACAGTGATTGATACTACATCGGCACATATTTTATACCCTATAGTATATGTACCCGATTTTGTACCTGCTGGTACTGTTACGGTACCATCGGCGTTGAGGGTAGGCGTTGCGCTGCCCGCTGCTCCTGTTGCTGGAGTGGTTACCGTCATACTTACGGTAGAAGCCGTAGCCGTTTGCGTACCTATCTGATCATTATCAAATATAGTTATAGTACTACTGCCTCCATTAGCCCCATTAGCGATGGTCACACTATCAGTATTAGCTTTTATATGTGCCAAAGTAATAGTGCGGGTTTCACTTACCGCATTGCCAAAGAGGTCGGTAGCGGTAAAGGTAACGGTTACTACCCCGCTGTGGTTGCACAAGTTGGCAGGTTTTACTGCGTTGTAATTATTGGTGATGCTCACCGTACCACAGCTATCAGTAGCTGTAGCGGTGCCCAACCACTCGGTGATGCTGGCAGTAGCGTTTTTGCAATCTATTACCAAAGGTGCTGGTGCTGTAAGGGTAGGCGTAGCAGTATCATCTACCGTTACGGTTACTACAGCACGCGGACTTTCGCAGCCGTTGCTATTTACATATACCACATAACCCGATACCGTTGTTTTAGTAGTTACGTGTGTATTGATAGTAGGTACCGTGCGGGTAGTAGTAGCCGTAGCGGTATCGTACCACTGCAAGGTGTGCCCTGCCAATGGCGCTACATAAGTAGTAAGCGATACCACCGTGCTGGTAGCAGTAGGGCAAAGGGTAACCGTAGCACTTACCGTAGGGGTAGCGGTAGGTCTATCGAGTAAGTTTACAATGAGTGGTGTTTTCTCACTTGGGCACTTACCTGTAGCCTGCAACGTATAGAAATACGAGTAACCTGTATTTACATTATCAGTATCTGCTTGCAAGTACCATTGGTTATTGTTACGGATAAATATCCTTACATCACCACCGGTTATCACACTCTTAAGCGCTGACACTTTAGGCGTTTCGCTTGGCATTCTGCACACCTCAAAGGTTTTAGCAGTAGCAGTAGTAACGTTAGTGTTTTTGATAAGCACCAAAGGTACTTTGATACTGCGGCATTTGCCTGAGTCTTTACTACTAAAGTAAAGCGCACTATTCCAATCTACAAAAACGTTTGTTCCAAGCGGTCTATTTTCATCATTCTTATAAATATATACATCTTGGTAATTATAGGCTGTTTGCAATTGATCTGCCAACTCGCCTACGGTTACCTCCTCACATATCGTAATAGACTTTGTTTCAGCAAGAGTTATCGTACTTTGCGCCCATCTTACCGAATATACCATAGAGTCGCACCAACTTGGTTTTTGCAACTTAAAGTATAAATCTGTATATGTATATACTTCACTATCGTTATTAGTATACTCATCTGCTGTAGTAGCCTCTCGTTTGTTATAAAGTTTTATTGTAAGAGAGGTATCGGTATATATCGCTCCCAAGGCATCTTTTACATTGCCCGCAGTAGTTACCAAATTGTTACGATAACCTAAAGAAGTACATACTTTTACTAACTCATTTTTCGCTTGCAAACGATTGCTAAGATTAAAGCTAAGAGTAGCCGATTCCGTTACACATTCATATACGTTTTTAGCATATCTATAGCCTGTATTAGTTTCTACTAAGGCATTATCGGCTTGCTCTACACCATCTTTATAAATCACTACTTTAGCGGCATCTACAGGGTCTACCAAAGCTTTCAAACTTGCTATTGTAGTAATATCACAACCATTATTAGCAAGCGTTTTGTTAGTTACAGCTTGTTCTCCTTGTATGGTAATAGTATAAACTTTGGTAGAACAATACGCTGCTTTGCTAAAGCGCAAATAGCGCACTTCAGTTTTTCCATTTGAAGTATCAAGCGAGGTACTACCCGGTAGTTCTGAGCTTTCAGTTAAAGCATTTGCATACGATGTATACCAATGAAACTCTGGCTGTATAGTCGTAATAGTAGGAGTCCCCTCAGTGATAAGAGTTTTTACCTCATTTAAAGTTACATTAGGATTACATATCTTTACAACGTCTTTAGGGTTGTAATTTATATAAGGTTTTACTGTTAGTTTAGCTTCCTGATGAGTTGCTACCGTACCACAAGGGTAAAGTATTTCATAGCGGAAAGTGTGAGTACCCCAGCCCATAGGACCTGGTAAGCACCTTGATAGCGTATCTTTATTTTATCATTGCTCATCACAGGTATCTCACCAGTAGTTTCTACCACACGAGTAGTTACATTAGCTGGCAAGGTCATCGATGGAATATTGAAGATACTCATTATATCAAAGTCTTCATTTGCTTCCACACATTTTATCGTTTCGGCATTTGTAGGCGAAATAGAAGGTATCACAACCGCTGGATCCTGAAACTGGTAAGGCTGAATCGCATCTGATATACAGCCTTGTACTACTGTTTGCAAAGGTATCTTAAGGCGTACTTTATAGCTATGGGTAAAGTCGTCATTGGTAAGTGCATTAATAGTATAGGTAGTACCTGTTCCTCTAAACGTATTAGGTGCATCATCAGAACGATACCATTCTATAGTTACATTAGGTCCCAAATCTGGAACAGTAAGTTGTGCCGATTGCCCCACACAATAGAACCTTTGATTTGCCTCTATTGTAGGAGTACGCACATTGGCAATAGTAATCTCACGTTCTTTAGCTGCCGGACAGCTATCGGTTACCTTAAATTTATAGGCATCATTAGGATTGTTTACATCCAAATCTAAGAAGAAACTATCTCCTGATTGTACTCGATTTATAGGAATAGTAACACCCGACCCCGAATCAACACGGTGTACAAGCTCATAGGTATAGGATGGCGTTCCCCCTTGTGGAATAACAACCAAGTGGTATTTACCATTTGAGCAGCCAAAGCCTACAATCTTAGGTTCTTCCAAATCGCCTTTAAATTCTTTTTCGGCAAGTACTTGCAAGCATATATTGTTACCATCCAAGTCATTCACACGGCGTATCACACGGAATTTCCCTTTTTTACCTAAGCCCCAATCTGTTGTTTTTGTAGTATAGGTACCAAAGTTCATTCGAGGACGAACGAACTCAATCCATTCTTGTCTTGATTCGTCATAACGTTGTATTACAAAAGAAGTATCTTGTCCATCTGTATTATACGCTCTATAATCACCAATAGTTGCTGATACAGTAGGCTCACAACCCGGTAAAAACGTAACCGAATAAGTTTGCCCTTTTAGTGTTACACTTGGTGTAATTGTTTTACCACACGCATTGGTAACGGTAAGTGAATAGTTTCCAAAAGGTAAATCACGCACATACCAATTATTCTCTTTTTCGTGATGACTTGCATTAAGCGTATAGGGCAGCGCAAGCGAAGTGCTTCCTATATTACCTGTATCACTACCGTTATAACGCACTATCTTTATTTGGGTAATAGGGCTTCCGTAGTTTCTTATTATGTGTATCGATCCCTTAGTAGTGCCTGTAAGCGTAAAACCATCACAACTACCTGATTCATAAACACCTAAATTAGTAGCTTGTGGATTAGCATTATTAACGGTAACAGCTGGCATTAGGTAGCTACGAGTACTGCTACAAGTAGCATCTACCAAGCGAAAACGGAAAGTATCGCCATTGCGCAAAAATCGGGGTTCTACTACCGTTATAAACGAATCGGAGTTATAACGTATAGCTTTTAAGTATTTGCCTTGTAGCAAAGTATTGGTAGTAGTACCCAATTGGTAAAAGCCTGCTCCTGCATAATCAAAACCTGATGGTGCAGTATCTACTACCAAATAGGTATCAAGCGTAGGAGTGTCTTCTCGAGAATAACCATCTCTATATCTTATCCTAAGCTGGGTTGTATGGCAAGAAGATGGATCATTCCCTCCTGTATCTATCTCTGTTTGTACATTTTCTATAGGATTATAAAGATCACTGCTAACAGCAGGGTAAGTTGTTATTACCCCACACATATCCAACTCTGCTCCTATTTGCCAAGTACCGTATTCTTTTGCAATACGATGTTCTCTAAGGCTGTTAGCTATGGTAAAACCTTCTCCTCCCCAACCTGGTAGCAATGATAGATAAGTATCGAAGTCTTCTTTATTTGTAATAGTATAAGTAGGAGTATAGTGTTTTCCTGAAGGAGAAGTAAGCAATACCTTAAAAGTAAAAGGATAAGAAAATGCATTAGAATTATAAGCATCTGTCACACTTGTACCCATAAACCAAAGACGGAAAAAGTCTACATAATCACAATTGTACTCTCTAGGTTTTATATAGGTACTAACGTGTGTAATACTAAAAGAACTGCTGTTAATAGTAATAGGCTGAGGATTTTCGTATCTTCCACAAAAATTCTCTACTTTCACGAAATAAGTACCAGGAGCTAAGCCTGTAAAAACATTAGAAGTTTGCTTTATTTTCCCTGGTATATCTACTCCTGCATTATCTTTCAACGTATAGTATACAGGATAGTTAGCTTGTGTAACATTCACTTTTATACCCAAGCCCGAAGAAGCACAAGTAGCAGGTAATTGTGTTGTTGTGAAAGCTATTGTTTTAATATCCTTATCAACTTTAATATCTACTGGATTAGTAGTAATAGTAACACCTCCCCGAACTGCTATAAGATTATATATACCAGCTTCTAATGATATAGCCCCTGAAAGAGAACGAGGTGCGCCATAGTTAGTTTCATCTTTCTTTTTGCAAAAGAAGTTATATTGGCTATTATCAGCACCAGGACCTACAAGGGTAAATCGTATCGCTCCACTGCTACCACACCATTCGTGTTCTACCCTATAGGCAAGCTGCAAGGTAGTAACAGGATTGATAGTATAGTCAAACCCTGTTTGGTAAGTACAGCCCCCATTAATAGCTTTTAGGGCAAACCTACGAGTGGTATTTACCGCTCCTACATTGATATAAACAAAGTCCTGCCCTGTTGCTGTATACGTATAAGAATACGTAGCCCCAAGGTTATCGGAAAAAATGTAGGTAGTGCCCTGCAAAGGGTACTTAATTGTAAAAGTAGCCGTTGCCCCTTGTGTTACTTTATCAAAGTACGACACGTGGGTTTCTTTTAAGGCTTTTTGTGTATTGGGGTCGCACGTTTGGGCATATACGCCGCTCGTTGCGAGTGCCAATACCATCAGCAGGGCTATCAAAAGCCCTTTAAAAGTTCCGTTTTTTAGTTTCTGTATCATTTATTTTATTTTTACAACAAGAATACAGTAAAGAATACACTATATTCCGCCGCAAAGATACAACATTTTCTCTCACCACCATAAAATTTTAACATTCTTTGTGATTTCGCCAATTCCTCCCACCAAACAATAGTCTGCTAAGGCTTCCAAACTCATTAACTCTTTAAGCAATTTCTTTTGAGGTGCTTCTAATGCTTTGTTGTTTTTCAGTAACATATTTATAAATGTATTGGTAGTAATTTTTACAAACAGCATCTGCTTCAGGAGAACGTTCTACAGCTTTTAAAATATCTTCTAATGAAAAATGTGTTTCTATAAAATCTATTTCTTTGTCTGTTCCTCGCATCAGTGTACGTGCTATCATAAAATATTTGCTATCTTTCAGGCTTAATTCTTCAAAACGACAATCCCAAAACACACGTGGGTGTATATGGGCTTTAAATTCTTTATCTAAATCGGTGCTATTCATAAATATATTTTTTTGCAAAGATAAGAAATAATATTTAATGAGGCTAATCGTTATTAGGTAGAGCCCCCGCTGGCGCAAGCTTGCAGCTTGTGCCAATTCAAAATTCAAAATTCATAATTCATAATTCATCTGATAATCAATCACTTTTATTCAAATTGTAGGGGCGATTTGCAAATCGCCCTCACAAAACAAAACTTTTCGGACACCCTCAATTCAAAATTCATAATTCAAAATTCATAATTCCTCACCCCCGCTCCCCCCTCTCTTTTGGAGCGGGGGAACGGGGGTGAGGATTAAAAAAAGTATAAAAGTATTTTAGTAACCCTATTCCAAGTTCAGAATAGATTAGCGGTCAGCTAAAGGCACGAAGGTTCTTTCTTTGGCACCCACATACACTTGGCGTGGTCGTCCTATAGGTTCGCCGCCTTGTCGCATTTCTTTCCATTGTGCAATCCACCCTGGTAGCCTGCCTATAGCAAAGAGTACGGTAAACATTTCCAACTGCATTCCTAAGGCTTTGTAAATAATGCCTGAATAGAAATCTACATTAGGGTACAAGTTGCGTGATTTGAAGTAGTCATCTTCAAGAGCTACTTTTTCCAAATGTTTAGCGATGTCCAGCATAGGGTCGGAGATACCCAAGGCGTGTAGTACCTCATCGGCAGCTACTTTAATGATTTTGGCACGAGGGTCAAAATTTTTATACACACGGTGTCCGAAGCCCATTAAGCGGAAGGGGTCGTTTTTATCTTTAGCTTTGCGTATAAATTTATCTACATCGCCACCATCGTCTTTTATTTCTTGTAGCATTTCTATCACAGCTTGGTTGGCGCCGCCGTGTAGTCGCCCCCAAAGGGCTGATACCCCAGAGGATATACTTGCAAAAAGTCCAGCTTCTGACGAACCTACGAGGCGTACAGTAGAGGTAGAGCAGTTTTGTTCGTGGTCGCCGTGAAGGATAAGAAGTTTGTTAAGCGACCTTACCACAGTAGGGTTAATTTTATAATCTTCGGTAGGGATAGCAAAGAAGAGCTGCAAGAGGTTTTCTATATATCCCATAGAGTTGTTGTAGTAATTTACAGGCAAGCCTTCGCGCTTGCGGTACACCCACGTAGCCACGATTGTAACTTTAGCAATAGCCTTACAAACAGCCTGATAGACATCTTTGGGGCAATTAACATCTACAGGAACAGGGTTGAAGGCAGTAAGGGCGCTGGTGAGCGAAGAAAGTACGCCCATAGGGTGTGCCGAGCGTGGGAAACCGTCCAAAATATGGCGAATATCCTCGTGAATGAGGGTATATTTGTGGATAGTTTTCTTAAAGTCCGCATATTGTTCGGCAGTGGGCAGTTCGCCGAAGATGAGCAGGTAAGCCACCTCTAAGAATTCGGCGTGAGCGGCAAGGTCTTCTATATTATAGCCACGATAGCGCAGGATACCGCGTTCGCCATCAAGGAAAGTAATTGCGCTTTTGCAGGCACCTGTGTTTTTAAAGCCAGAGTCTAAAGTTATAAAGCCCGTCAAGGCACGTAACTTTTCAATATTGATAGCTTTTTCGTTTTCAGAACCTACTTCAATAGGGAAAGCGTATTCTTTGCCATCAAGAATTAATTTTGCTGTATTTTCCATAGTGGTAATGTTTTTTGGGGTTATTTACTATTTTTTAATTTTCATTCGCAAAGGTACGAAAATATTTTGAAAGAAAAAATAATAAATAAAAATATTTTTTTCAGCTAAAAAGTTACGTTTTTAGTATTTTATAATAAATATAGCATAAATATTTAGAAAAATATAATATCAATAATTTAAGAGGGTTGTTGTTGCATTATTCGCAAAAAAGAAGGTATTATTTTTTTATTGCAATCGCAAAATTTAAAACCATTCTAAGTTACTACCCCCCCCGCTGGCACAAGCTTCCCCCCCCACTGCTTATCCTTCGCTCAACCTTCGCTCAACCTTCGCTCAACCTTCGCTCAACCTTCGCTCAAGGTTCACTCAAGGTTCGATGAGAAGAATTTTGAATTTTGAATTGATGGGACTTTTGGGACTTGTAGGACTTTGGGGAGTGCGAGCCGCACAGGCAGATTTTTGGGACTTGGAGAGGTGATGTTCTAGAAAAAGAGGCTGTCCGAAAAGTTTTGTTTCGTAAGGGCGATTTGCCAATCGCCCCTACAATGTGAATAAAAGTGATTGATTATCAGAGTGATTAATTAACATCCCCCCTTAACACATACTCCGCTGCGCCAGCTCGCGGACTTCCTTCAAAAGGGGGAGGTGTGGCGCAAGTGTGGTGCAATTATAAGAGCAATTAACTTTGGCAAACTCTGAAAGTTTGCCAAAGTGTGTGGCGTAATCGTGCTTTTAAAACTTTTCGGACAGCCTCAGTGTAGCGCATTAAACATTATTTTGTATCTTTGCAAAAAATATAAATATGTTATGAATAACACCGATTTAGATAAAGAATTTAAAGCTCACATACACCCACGAGTGTTTTGGGATTGTCGTTTTGAAGAATTGGATATAGAAAAGGACAAAATTTTCATCATTGGTAGAGTTTTAATGAGAGGAACAGATAAAGAAATACGTTTTATAGAAGATAATTTTTCATTACAAGAAATAAAAGAAGCAGTTGAAAGATCAACGGAAGTAGATGATATATGTGTGAACTATTATACAAAATTGTATTTGTATGAGAGTAGAAGAAAACAAAGCAGTAGAAGCACCTCAAAAGAAATTGCCCCGCTGGCGCAAGCTTGCAGCTTGTGCCCAATTCAAAATTCATAATTCATAATTCATAATTCTCCCCCACTCACCCCTTATCTTCCCCTTATCTTCCCTGAAGGTTTGGCGAATTTTGAATTTTAAATTAGCAAAAAACTAACAACTAATTTTTATCATTTGTCATTTATGATTATTTTCGTACCTTTGCGGTGTTCAATTAAAAAATATCATTGATGAAATACATTACTTTTCTGCTAGTGGCTATCGCTACAAGTGTATCTGCACAAAATATGCACTACCCTACTACCGACCTACAACTTAGCAACCTCAAAGGCAAAGTAAAAAGCTTGCGCGCTATCCCCTATACTGTGGCTAACGGCAAAAAGGCTGCTATAGAAACCGACCTTGATACGGTAGCTAAAATTGCAAACCTCGATAACCTCCAAAAAGACTACAACCCCGAAGGTTATACTACCCAAACTCGCTTCTTCTTACAAAACGGCGAACTTTATGGGCGTATGGAAAACCACTATATTCACGAAGGCAAACAGCTTATCGTGTCTCGCTATAACTCCGACAAAACAATGTATGCTTATTCGCCCGAAGGCTACCTCACTAAAGAAGCTACTTACTCACCTGGGGGCTTTCTAAAAAGCCACTACAACTACCAACGTGACGAAAATGGCAACGTTACCCAAGAAGATACCTACCGTATGAACTCTTTAGAAGGTAGTATTGTATATGCTTACGACAAAAAAGGAGACGCTATTGAAAAAAAATACCTTGCTAATGACGGCTCTTTGCTACAAGCTGAAAAAAACAAATACAACAAACAACATTTAGTAGTACAAACACGCAATTACAACAGCAAAAACGACCTTTTAAGCACCGTAAAACGCAAATACAACGAAAATAACGACTGTATCAGCTTAGAAGCTCATATAAAAATCCCTAAAAAAGAGAAAAATATAGTTACTTATAGCTATGTATATGACGCTCACGGCAATTGGACAAGCAAAACTACTTACATCAACGGCACTCCGCTGCAAATTATAGAACGTACTTTAGAATATTATGAGTAACATTCACTATTTTGGGGTACGACACCTTTCCCCCAGTGCCGCATACCACCTCATAGAATTTTTAGAAAAACACAAGCCTAAATGTATCTTGATAGAAGGTCCCAGCGATGCGACCCCTCTAATGGCACAAATCGCTCAAAAAAACGTAAAACCGCCTATCGCTATGCTGGGTTATACTACCGAACTGCCTATAGAAACGGTACTATACCCCTTTGCGTCATATTCGCCGGAATACCAAGCGATATGCTGGGGGGTAAAAAAGAAGGTTACACTGCGTTTTATAGACCTTCCTTCGGAAAATATGCTCAAACTGCGCCAAGAACAACCTAAAAATGAAGAGGAAAACCTAAAAGCTCATAATTTTTACCGCTATCACAACCAACTTTACAAAGAAGTAGCCGAACAAAGTGGCGAAACCGACTACGAAAACTATTGGGAACGCAACTACGAGCACAATCTACAACCTAATACCTTTGCCCCTACCCTCGCCTTGCAATCTGAAGAAATGCGAAAAATGGTAGTGGATAAAGAACAAGAAGAAGCTCCTTTTGACTTTTCGTATAACCTTATCCGTGAGGCTTATATGAAACGTGAAATACAAAAAGCTCTAAAAGAGTTTAAACCTGAAGAAATAGTGGTAATCGTGGGGGCTTATCACCTGATGGGGGTACAAAATGAATTGCCCCCAATGAGTGATGACGAACTTAAAAAGTTGCCCAAAGCTACTTCGCAACTTACCTTAATGCCTTATTCGTATTTACGCCTAAGCAGCCGCACGGGCTACGGAGCGGGCAACAATGCTCCTTACTACTACGAACTGATGTGGCGGGCTATGCAAAATGACTCTTTTGACGATTTGGCAGCTACCTACCTCACCAAAGTAGCACAACACCTACGCGCTCAGGGGCAAAATGCCTCTTCGGCAAGTGTTATTGAAGCGGTACGCCTTGCCAATGTGCTCTCGGCAATGAAAGGGGGCGCTTACCCTGTGCTGGAAGACCTTCACGATGCTGTGGTTACCTGCTTTGGCGGAGGCGGGCTATCGGGGGTGGCAGAAGCTATCAACAAAGTAGATATAGGTACGGCTATTGGTAGCTTGCCCGAAGGCGTAAGTCAGACTCCTGTGCAGGAAGATGTAAACCAAGAACTGAAACGCCTAAAACTTACTAACTACAAATCGGCAGTAGCACAAGACCTCACCCTCGACCTTCGCGAAAACATCAAAGTAAAAACTAAAGAAGCAGCGTTTATAGACCTGAATCGCTCTACTTTCTTACACCGCTTAGAGGCTTTGGGTATTCACTTTGCCTCTAAAAAACAAATTACACAAGATAAAGCTTCGTGGGCAGAACAATGGGTACTACAATGGTCGCCCGAAGTAGAAATAGAAATTGTAGAAGCCAACCTAAAAGGTGAAACCTTAGAAATTGCAGCTGCTTATTCTTTAAAAGAACAGCTAAACGAGTGCGAAAATATAGCACTTGTAGCCAAAATCATACGCCAAACGTGCCAATGCCAGCTCAGCGATATTTTTACCAATGCTCTCACTACCTTACAACGCCTTTTGGTAGATACCAACAGCTTTAGCGAAACGGCTCTTGCTGCCCAAGAGCTATCGGTACTAATACAATACGGCGACCTTCGTCAGTTTAACCTCGAACCGCTAAAACCGATACTACAACAGCTTTTCTTGCGCGCTGCTCTCTTGCTATGCGATGCGGCTACTTGCGATGATAAAGCTTCAAAACCTATTGTTGAGGCTATGAATGTAATGGAAGTTATCGCTGAACAACAATACGAAATAGTAGATACCGAAACTTGGCAAAAAGAACTCACCCACCTTGCATGGCGTGATGACCTGAATACCAAACTATCGGGTACTGCCTTTGCTATTCTTTTAGAACACAACCTTGCTACTGAAGAGGATTGCGCTCGTGAGGTATCATGCCGCCTATCGGCAGGTACGCCCGCCGACTTGGGGGCTGCTTGGTTTGAGGGCTTTTCGGGGCGTAACCGCTATGCGCTGCTATCGCGCACTGTAATATGGCGCGAATTGGATAATTACATCAAACAATTAGACGAGGAACAATTTATGCGCTCGGTAGTGTTCTTGCGCCGTGCCTTTGCGAGCTTTGAGCCTAACCAAAAAAACAGCATTGGCGAACTGCTGGCTGAACTATGGGGCACTAACAAAGAGACTACAGCTGAACGACTTCAAGAAATACTTAACGAAACAGAAACCTCAAAATTAGACGAGCTGAACGACTTTGACTTTGATTTTTAACTCATAACCAAAAAATAACTATAAAATGAAAGAAGTATTTGTACTCTACAGAAAACTACGCGAGCGACAGCTCAAGCTGCTCAATAGTTTTACCCCCGAAGAATTGGCTATTATCCCTGCGGGCTTTAAAAATAATATTCTTTGGAACTTGGCGCATTGTGTGGTTACCCAGCAGCTGTATTGCTATGGCAATAGTGGTTTGCCTACGCACATAAGTGCCGAATTTACAGAGCGTTACCGCAAAGGAACTGTTCCCGATGGGCATATCCCTACCCAAGAGGAGATTGACGAGGTAAAAACGTTGCTTATCAGTACCGTTACTCAGCTGGAAACCGACTACAATAAAGGGATTTTTCAGCACTATAACCACTATGTAACGGGCATAGAATACGAACTGAACAACATAGAAGAAGCTATTTACTTCAACATCTCACACGAAGGGGTACACTTGGGCAGTGTATTGGCACTGAAGTGTGCTATCTCACAACATAAGAGAGCGTAACAAATGGTAAAAATAAAAGTATGCGGAATGAGGCAACCGCAAAACATCGGCGATATAGCGGCACTTAACCCTGACTATATGGGGTTTATCTTCTATCCGCCCTCACCGCGCTTTTGCAGTGGCAGCCTCCCTACTCTACCCGATACTATACAAAAAGTAGGCGTTTTTGTGAATGCTTCCTTGCAATATATAGAGGAGAAGATAAATACTTATCAGCTCAATGCCTTGCAACTACACGGCGATGAGTCTGCTGCGTTTTGCCAACAGCTGAAACAGGCATACCCACAACTTGCAATTATTAAGGCTTTTGCCATAGGCGATAAGGCTCATTTTGAACCGCTTGCGCCTTACCTATCTGTTACCGATTACTTCCTATTTGATACCAAAGGAGCAAACTACGGGGGCAACGGCACTGTATTTAACTGGGATTTGCTAAGTAACTATCCTTATAAGCAGCCTATTTTCCTGAGTGGTGGCATCGGATTGAGCGAAATTAAGCCAATAAAAGCCTTGTTGTCTACAAAAATTCCTATCTTTGCACTCGATATCAACAGCAAATTTGAAACCTCACCTGGTGAGAAGGAGGTGGCACGTGTGAGGGAATTTATAAAGCACTTTCAATAAACAAAAAATACAAACCCAAATGAAAAAAAGTACTATCTTAAACCTGCTACTAATTCTGTTTGTTATTTCATTTTTCGTTACTCCCTTAGGCTACGAAAGCAAGATATTGCTACAGCGTATTTTTGCCAGTGGGGTAGATATTATTCCTGCCAACGAGGCAAAACAGTACAACTTCAACTGGAAACTCAAAGAACGCAATAATGAGGAATTTTACTTTGCAAGCAAAGGTAGCAAACCTGCTTTTGTGTATTACTTTGCTTCTTGGCGAGCTATCAGTATCGCCGACCTTTACGCAGTGGAAAAACTGTACGATTCTTATAAAGACAAAGTAGATTTCTATATCATTACCAACGAGCTACCCGCACCTGTAGAGGAGATGATGCAAAAACGCAATTTCCACTTTAAGGTTACTTACCTAATTATGCAAGAAAAAAACATTCCTTTCGACCCTGAAGAGATACCATCGGGGTATATCTTAGACAAAAACGGCTACTTACGTGCTGAAAAACAAGGGATTGCTCGCTGGAACAGCGATAAGGTACACGAGCTGATAGATAGCCTAATAGTGCAGTAATATTAGTTTTTTCAATCTTTTATCAAAAAAAATAAGCGTATAGATATTTTAAATTCAATCTAAAATATTACCTTTGCACCCAATAATAGACATTATAGTCGTTTTTATTACGCAACACAAGGCTGTCTATTTTAATTAATAACATACTACAGAGAAATGGCTAAATACACAGAAGAGGAACTTAAACAAGAATTAGAAAATAACGAATATAAATACGGCTTTTACACTGATATAGAATCGGATACCTTTCCCAAAGGGCTTAGTGAAGAGGTGGTAATAGCCTTATCTAAAAAGAAAAATGAACCTGAATGGATGACCGAATGGCGCTTGCAGGCTTACCGAGCTTGGAAGGCTATGGATGTACCCCCACATTGGGCTAATGTTAGCTTTGAAACTCCTGACTTTCAGGATATTGCTTACTACTCTGCCCCTAAACAAAAACCAAAGCTCAACAGTCTTGACGAGGTAGACCCTCAGCTGCTGGACACTTTTAAAAAATTGGGTATTTCACTAGAAGAGCAAAAGCGATTGGCAGGTGTAGAAGAGGAAAAACCTGCGGTAGCGATGGACGTGGTTATGGACTCGGTATCGGTAGCTACTACGTTCCAAAAAACATTGGCAGAGCGTGGTATTATCTTCTGCTCAATGTCGGAAGCTATCCAAAAACACCCTGATTTGGTGCGTAAATATTTGGGTACGGTTGTACCTCAAACTGATAATTTTTATGCGGCACTAAACTCGGCAGTCTTCTCGGATGGTTCTTTTTGTTATGTGCCTAAAGGAGTGCGATGCCCTATGGAGCTATCTACTTATTTCCGTATCAATCAGGCTGGTACTGGTCAGTTTGAGCGCACGTTGCTTATCGTAGATGAAGGCTCGTACGTGTCGTACTTAGAAGGTTGTACAGCCCCCAAGCGCGATGAAAACCAACTACACGCGGCTGTGGTAGAACTCATTGCTATGGAAGGTGGCGAAATAAAATATTCTACCGTACAAAACTGGTTCCCTGGTGATAAAGATGGTAAAGGTGGGGTGTACAACTTCGTTACTAAACGCGCCTTAGCCGAGAAAAACGCTAAAATATCTTGGACACAAGTAGAAACTGGGTCGGCTATTACGTGGAAATACCCTTCGGTAGTGCTAAAAGGGGATAATTCTATAGGCGAATTTTACTCTATAGCGGTTACAAACCACTTTCAGCAAGCTGATACAGGTACTAAAATGATACATTTGGGCAATAATACCAAATCTACTATTATTTCTAAAGGTATTTCAGCCGGAAAATCACAAAATAGCTATCGCGGACTGGTAAAAGTTATTCCACGTGCCCAAAATGCACGTAACTTCTCACAATGCGATTCTTTGCTTATGGGTAACGATTGTGGTGCTCATACATTTCCTTACATAGAGGCTCAAAACCCTACTGCCCAAATAGAACACGAAGCTACTACTTCTAAAATAGGTGAAGACCAGATTTTTTACTGCAACCAACGTGGTATTGATACCGAAAAAGCTATTTCGCTTATCGTAAATGGTTTTGGTAAGGAGGTACTGAACAAACTTCCTATGGAATTTGCTGTAGAAGCTCAAAAACTTTTAGAGATTTCATTGGAAGGAAGTGTAGGATAACAACTTATTAATCATTAATTATCAAAATATGATACTCTCACCCTCATTATTAGCCGCCGACTTTGGCAACCTACAGCAGGCTATTGAAATGGTAAACAATAGCGAAGCTGATTGGTTTCATATAGATATTATGGACGGCGTATTTGTGCCTAATATCTCGTATGGTATGCCTGTGCTTGAAGTTATCAAAAAACATGCTAAAAAGCCTTTAGATGTGCATCTTATGATTATTGACCCCGATCGCTATATCAGTACTTTTGCCAAGCTGGGTAGTGACATTCTTACGGTTCATTACGAGGCTTGTACGCACCTGCACCGCACATTGCAGGCTATTAAGGCTGAAGGTATGAAAGCTGGGGTAGCTCTTAACCCTCATACCCCTGTAGCGGTATTGGAAGATATTATTGAAGATGTAGATGAAGTGCTCCTAATGAGTGTAAACCCAGGCTTTGGCGGACAGAAGTTTATAGAAAACACCTATAAAAAGGTGCAACAAGCTAAAAAACTCATAGTAGAATCGGGCTCTAATGCACTTATAGAAATCGATGGAGGTGTTACCCTCAATAATGCACAAGCCCTCATCAAAGCAGGTGCTGATGCCTTAGTAGCTGGTAGTTTTATTTTTAGTGCGCCCAACCCTGCACTCACCATCAGCGAGCTTAAAAAGATAGGACTATAGTTCTTCTTGTATAATATCTTTATACTCTGCCCAAAAGGCTTCAAATTGCAGCATTGTATCGTACAAAAATACCATTGTTTGTTGCCAAGTAGCCTTATTATGAATACTTACCCCTTCTAACTCTACATACACACCACTGATTTCTTTACCATTATCTAACACCAAATGAGAATCATAAACAACTTTGGGGAGGTAATCATTGGTAAGAATAGCTTGTAATGACAACAATTTGTTATAATAAAAATCACGGGTATCTACATTGCTATCTTCAATAGCAAGTAGTACCCGCGCTTTTTTAGTATCAAATAAAAACTTAAAACTAAAATCCTTGATTTTAGTATCGTAGAGTGTCCATTTATAAGGAAAAGACTTTCCAAAAGAAATCCAGAAGTCTTCTCGTAGTTTTTTTGCTTCGGCTTTACTATACAAAGTAGTACTTGTTAAATATTTATTATTTTAATTTGCTCACACTTATTCCGTATCAAATACAGCTCTTATTCACTACTATTGGCTCTTGCTTCCAATTCAGCTTGAAATTCCTCTATCACAGGCTTCATTGTACTCTCTGGCAAGTCTGAAATCCGAATATACATAAGTCCGTCTACAGAGTTATTAAACATCGGATCTACATTAAAGGCTATAACCTTAGCATTCTGTTTGATATATTTCTTTATCAGTACAGGTAAGCGCAAGCTACCAGGTTCTAATTCATCTATGATTTTATCAAACTTATTCAAATCGGCTTTGGTTTCGTCAAAAATAAAGTCTTTATCCTCGTCCTTCAGTTTCACTTTAAACGCCTTTTTAGGTCGCACGTATTGTGCTATATAAGGGTCGTAAAAGTTCGATTTCATAAACTCTATCATCAATGACTTTGAAAAGTTTGAAAACTGATTGCTAATACTCACACTTCCCAACAAAAACGAATGTTCGGGATAGCGCAAAGTAGTATGTGCAATACCTTTCCAAAGCAAGAAAAGCGGCATAGGCTTTTGCTGATATTCCGATACGATAAAAGCACGCCCCATTTCTATGGTTTTGCTCATCATATCGTATAGTTCAGGCTCAAAGCGGAATAAATCGTGGGTATAAAAGCCTTCTATGCCATATTTAGGAAAAATCTCGGCACCCAACCCCATTCGGTAAGCCCCTACCAAGCGTTTAGCATCGTTATCCCACAAAAAAAGATGATGGTAATAGGTATCAAACTTATCTAAATCCGAAGAAGCATTAGTCCCCTCCCCTACTTCACGGAAGGTAATTTCCCTAAGCCTACCAATCTCTTTTATTATATTCGGAATTTCGGCATAAGGAGCTAAAAACACCTCATAATTGTTATTTTTTAGCAAGCGATAGTCTTTCTTGGTAATATAGGCTATTTCCTGTTCTATTAGTGTAGGTGCTATAGGTGCTTCTATCTGCTTAGGAGTTGCTGCAGACTTATTTACTTTTAGCACTTTTGGTAATGGCAAAAGCTTTTTATCCTGCTGAAAAGCATTTGCTAAAATATATGTTTTTTTACGTAGGAAATCAGTAAATGCATCTAATTGCTTATACTCTTCCTGCATAGCTACCGTAATAGGTTTCCCTATTCTTACGTTTATAGTACGTTGTTTTTGTGTAAGCAATTCCGAAGGCAATTTAGCTGTGCGTAAAGTACCGCTCAAGTTTGCCAAAAAGTAAAATAATTTACTGTTTTTAGCGTGAAAGTAGATAGGTATTATAGGTACTTTAGCCTTTTGAGCTAATTTCATTGCAGCCTCTTCCCAAGGCTTATCTACCACTATATCCTTATTTTTAATCACCGATACCTCACCCGCAGGAAAAATTCCTAACGGTTTACCTTCACGCAAGTGCATTATTGCCTGTTTAAAGCCCATTACGCTATTTTTCACATCTTTTCTATCCTCAAAAGGATTCACAGGCAATACATAAGGAGAGAGAGGCTTAATGCGCTGTAATAAGAAGTTAGCAATTATCTTAAAATCAGGGCGCTTTTCTGCCAATAATTTCAATAATAGTATACCATCTATTCCCCCTAATGGGTGGTTGGATATAGTAATAAAAGCACCCTCTTTAGGAATGTTCTTAAAGTCCTCTTCGGGTATTTCAAATTTTATTTCAAATTCATCAAGTAAAGCATTCAGAAAATCAACACCTTCCAGCTGCTTATTACGGTTGTAAATAGCATTTAGCTTATCCAGCTTAAGCATTTTCATCAGCACCCAGCCACCCAAAGTGCCAAGTGCCCCCATTTTATTCATATTAATGGCAGTAGCAAGGTCTTTCGCACTTACCAATCCTTTATCTTTCTGCATCTTATCTTCGGTTTATTCAGGTAGTATTCGTTTTATCTATTTCTTTGCTGACGCATTTTTATTCTCCTCAGTCTTGCCATCACCTCATCTCTGTACAACGCCTTAGAAGCTACCTTACCCACAGTAAGCCCCTGTACCAAAATAGAAAACAATACTACTATATAAGTTACCTGCAATAGTGTTTCTTTTATTGCAAAATTATCTGATTTCATAGAGAGCACCAATGCAATAGAAACACCGCCTCTGATGCCCCCCCACACCATTGTAATCAATGAGCCACGAGAGTAGGTACTCACTTTGCGCAAAATAGTTTTTGCAGGAATATAAATAGCCAGCGCACGCCCCAATAAGCAAACAATAATAGCCACTGCTCCCAGCAAAAACTGCCCTACTAAATTGTTTATCAACAACATCTCGAAACCTATAAATAAAAACAATATAGCATTCATTATCTCGTCCACTATCGCCCAAAACTTCTCTAAGTAATCCTTATTTTCTTCGCTACTTTCCTTTTTACCTACATTTCCTATAAAAAGCCCTGCTATCACCATTGCCAAAGGTGCCGATACGTGCGAAGCCTTTGCTATTAAAAAACCACCCATTACCACGGCAAGTGTGAGTAACACGCTCACGTGATAGTCGTTGGCAGCTTTCATCATTTGAGAAGCTATCCAGCCTAATAGTACCCCCAAGAAGATACCCCCTCCAGCTTCTAATAAAAACAACTTAGTAATTGCATTGAAAGAAGGTTCAAAAGTCGCATCGGTAGCCAAGCGGTGTACTACAGCAAACATTACTACCGCTACCCCATCGTTAAAGAGCGATTCACCCGTAATTTTTGCCTCAATACGTTTGGGTACTTTGGCTTGTTTTAATACACCAAGCACCACAATAGGGTCAGTAGGAGAAATAAGTGTTCCGAAGAGCAAGCAGTATAAGTAAGGAATTTCAATCCCCACCAAAGGAGCTATATAGTAAAGCAAAAGCGATATAAAGATAGCCGATAGCACTACACTCACTGTAGCATAAGTAATAATAGGCAATTTAAACGCTTTCAAATCTGATATATTAATGTGTAACGCCCCTGCAAAAAGTAAGAAGTTAAGCATCGCACCCATCAATATTTCGGTAAAATCAAAGCCCTGTAATAATGATTCCAATCTATGAGTAAGTCCTGCAAAAATATCACCTCCAAAAAGTCGTATTCCCACCGATACTATCATAGCAATCACCATAATACCTATCGTCATTGGCAATTTCACATAACGCACATTTACATACGAAAACACAGCCGCCAATACTATAATCACCGAAAAAGCGTAATATAACTCCATTGTCTCTTTATTTTTGGCAAAGTTACAAAAAAACTCAATACAAAAAAATCAAATGTTAAAAAACTTTTTTCAATTACGCCTTGCCCTTTGCTTATAAAGTTTCCAAAGGTCGTATTTCACAAATGGTTCTTGAGATGCCAATCTTCCTTTGCCTACCATTGTTTGTACTATAAGTTCCAGCCAAAAATCTTCTTCATTTTGTTCGGGATTATATTCTGCAAGGAGTGATATATCAAACATCGTTACCACTTTTTCTACACTAAAAGCATACCAATGGCTACGGAATTTTTCTATAATTTGATATGCTGTATTTCCCGTTTGGCGGTGTATTAATTTCAGAAGAATACGCCCCTCTGCAGGAGTAAGATTTTTTATTTGTTCTGTAAATTGCAACTCTATATGTTGTTGCATTTGCTGAAGATATTGCTCTTTTTCTTTTTTTGTACGAAGCGAGTCTAATGCCATTTCAATTACTCGCATTTTATCAGCCGCTATTACAGCGTAAGGATACACTTTGTACACCCTTTTCATCTGTCTTATAATATACGGCTTTTTCTCTAATAATTCTACTTTGAATTTTGCCCTTAGCAAGCTATCTACAATCTTTTTCAGCTTCTTTTCTTGCTCCAAAAGGCGTTTACTCGTTGCTCTTGCTTCTTCACTAGCGTCTTTTAGTGAAGGCACAACGCTATCTCGCACCTTTGTAGTATAAAATTCGGTGTCAAAATTCACAGATTTCCCAAAAGCAGAAAATGTGATGGCAAAAAATAAAATGAAGAAAGTAAAGGTTCTCATATTTTGGTGGTTTTTTTAATGTTTTTCTCAGCAACTAATGACTGTTTTCTTTTAGTCGTTGCCAACGGCGTTGTGTAAGTTCTGTAAAATCATAGCGCAAGGCAGGGACTTGCTCTTCCAATTCACCCGAACTAATAGCACGCAGCAGAATTTCCTCTATCCAATAATCTTCTTCTACATTCATTGGGTCGTAGCCTTTTTTCAGTGACAAGTCGTACAACCAAGCCGTTTTATTATACCAATAAGCATTCCAGCCATTACGCAAATCACGCACAAGGTCATAAGCCGTACGCCCTGTTTGTCTATGAATCAATTTTATGAGGATACGCCCTTGTGAGCGCGATAATTTTTTTAGCTCATCTGTAAAATGTTCCTCTATATAACGTTGTGTGCGCTTTACATACACTTTTTTCTGACGAGCACGCTGCATCGTATCCATAGTATGCTGCATTACACTCAGTCTATCAGCAGCCATTTTGGCATAAGGATATACCTTCTTTACACGGCGTTGCAATAGCAAGTAACGTTTTTGAGCCTCTAAATCGCTAAAAGAACGTTCTTTGCCAAACAGATTCACCTCTGTAAGCCGTATTGTATCGCCTGTATAAAACTCCTTATCAAATACAAATAACGTATCACGAGGCTGAGCAATTACTAAGGTAAAAGGCAATAGCAACAGATAAAACAATATCAATAGTCGTCCCATATAGTCTTTTTCCTTATATATCCTCAAAAATTATTCCATTTTTTTACCTAAAACGGACATTTTTATAGCTGTAATAGCTGCTTCTACCCCTTTATTTCCCAGCTTACCGCCACTCCTGTCAAGCGATTGTTGCATAGTGTTATCGGTAAGAACACAAAAAATAATAGGCACTTCACTTTGTGCAGCATTCAGCTGAGCAATACCCTGAGTAACACCCTGACATACAAAATCAAAGTGTTTGGTTTCGCCTTGTATTACGCAGCCTATCACAATGATAGCATCAACGGCAAGCGTACTGAGCATTCGTTTAGCCCCGTGCACCAGCTCAAAGCTACCGGGTACTTCCCAGCAGGTAATGTGCTCCTCTATTGCTCCACAATCTTTTAGGGTAGCAATAGCACCATCGCGCATACCATAGGTTACGCGTTCATTCCACTGCGAAGTAATAATCCCAAAGCGAAGTGCTTTCGCATTTGGGATTACTGTTTTATCGTAATTTGATAAATTTTTATTTTCTGTTGCCACTACGGTCTTATTTCTTTAATTATTCACTTATTTTTCCGATGAATATATCAATAGTACGAGCTTCTTCAGAAGCAGGAAATTCGTCTTTTATACGCTCGTAATATTTAAGCGCATCCTCTTTTTTACCTGAAAGAGTTGCTACAATACCAGCCTTTTTCAAGTACAAAGGAGTAATAAAGTCGTTATTGCTATGTTCAAAAGCTTTTTTATAGTAGTTCAATGCTTCAGCATTATTTTTCTGTTGCAAATATGCATCGCCTATATTTCCGTAAGCAAAAGCACCCAGCACATCATCATCGGCATCAAAAGCTTTTAGGTGTGTAATAGCGTTATTATAGTCTGCCAAGCGCATATAAGCCATACCCATACCATATTGAGCAAGGTTGGCAGCTTTGGTACCGCTGTAGTTTTCGGCAATTTGCTTATAGCCATATTTACCACCACCGCCATTGATAGATACTTTGAAAAGAGAGTCGCGCTCTTTGGCATTGGTAGCTTGCATAGCTTCGTCAAAAAACTGTTGAGCAAAGAAGAACTCATTAGCCGCTTTTTGTTCGTTAGGCGCTTTTACAAATTGTTGATAAAGCAAATAGCCTAATCCTATAACTGCAATCCCTATCAGTACCCCGATAATTGTTTTTTGGTTATTACGAACAAAATCTTCTGATTTTGAAGCACCTAAATCAAGAGCATCAAACACCTCCGCAGTAGTACTTTCAGTATGCAATTGTTGTTCTTGTTCTTCGTCTAAGTTTTCAACTTGTCTGTTTCTATTAGGTCTGTTGTTGTTTTTCTTATAAGTTGCCATATTTATAATTTTCATTAAAAGTTCGGCAAAAATACAACTTTTATTTTAATTAAAAAGAAAAAAAGTTTTTTTTTTGCTCACACTCGCATATTTCCTAATACTTGCACAAATACACCCATAACTATAAGCACTTTTATAGCCACATATAGCCAAGCGTAATGCACTTGTTTTTGGCTACTCCACAGCACTATTACAAATAGTAGTAGGTAAAGCACCATAAACTCAAAAAAATACACCAGCCTACCTACACTCATATAGTTAATAAGCACATACACAGGAATAAAGCAAAGCAATACCATCAGGGTTATCATTCCTTTTGCATAGCGTTCTCCATATACTACGGCTATGGTAGCGTAGTTGTGCGTTAAATCGCCTTTGATGTTTTGCAAATCTTTTGTAAATTCTCGTATCAGCATTAGCAGGTAAATTACCATAGCGTGGAAGAAAATAACAGTATCAAACTGGCGATAGTAAATAAACACTGCAAAAAAGGGAATTATAGAAAGTACTGCCGAAGTAATATTTCCTAAAAACAGTAACTTTTTAATGCGATGTGAATATAGCCACATTGCAAATATATAGCCCGAGAAGAACAATACAGCTCTAAAAGATACGTAGCTCGCTACAATTACTGAAAGAAAATTTAGCAAGAAATAAAGCGTTAGGCGTGTGTTTTGGCTTACGAGCAGGTCTATCATTGTTTTCAGTGGCTTATTTATCAGGTCTTTATCTTTATCGTAAAAACCATTAATAATATAACCTCCTGCTATTGCCAAAGCTCCTGCTATTACAAGCATCAGTAGAGAGTCATCAAACACTACCTCACGCCAACTCTTGTGCGACAGTACAAAGATAGCTGCTAAATACTGCGCTACACACACAAATGCTATATTATACCCTCGCACCAGCGAAAACACTCCTAAGAGTTTTAGCAAGGCACGTTTTTTTTTCATTATTTATAAATTAGGAGGCGTTGTCCTACTCGTACACTCTTTCCTTTAATCCTATTCCAACGCTTGATACTTGAAACACTCACCCCATAGCGAGTAGCTATTTTACCTAAATTGTCACTTTTCTTAACTGTATAAGTGATTTTTTTAGATGATGATTTGTATTGGTCGCCTGTTAAGACTTCGGGAAGTGGTTTTTCGCGTTTTGCTTTTTCTTCGTTCAAATAAGCATAAATAGTCTCTTCATTAGCAACAAACTTTCCTACCTCCGAAATAGGCAATCTCAAAGCGTAATTACGCCCTTCTACGTAAGGCACCACATCCAACTGGTACGAAGGATTAAAAAACTGAATATCTTGGATACTCATCCCTGTAATATCGGCAATACTTTTAAAAGGTATAGCTTGTTTTACCCTAATAGTATCGGTTTCAAACAAGTGATTAGTGCGCTTTTGGGGTTTAAAGCCGTGTTCTTTGGCATATTCAAAAATATAAAGCGTTGCCAAGAAAGCGGGTACATAACCTGCTGTTTCCTTAGGAAGATAGGGTCGCAGATTCCAATAATTTGTTTTCCCGTTGGAACGGCGCATAGCCTTGGTTACATTACCAGGACCTGAGTTATAGGCAGCCAATACCAAATCCCAATCGCCGAATATTTTGTAAAGCTCATTGAGGTAGCGTACTGCGGCTTTGGTAGCACGTAAAGGGTCACAACGCTCATCTACATAGTTATTCACTTCCAGTCCGTAACTTCTGCCTGTAGCATACATAAACTGCCATAAGCCCGTAGCTCCTGCTCTTGAACGTGCTTTAGGATTTAAAGCCGACTCTATTATTGCTAAATATTTAATTTCCAACGGAATTCTTTGGTTACTCATTTCCTGTTCAAACATAGGAAAGTAGTAATCACTCAAGCTCATTAGGCGTTCCAATGAGGAGCGTCTGTTTTTCAAAAACGACTTTATAACTTGTTCCAATACGGGGTTGTATTCAATGTTAAAAGGTGTTTTTTCATTGAGTTTCTCCAATCGTTCTTTTAGCACCTCGGTAGGAAGTTCGTTATAATCCACATCAGTAGGTACAGCCGCTACATCTTCACTCATTTGGAAGAAAAGATCGGAATTTGACAACTCTTGTAGCCATTTTTCATCGTATTTTTTAGCTTTTGGGTTGTCATTCAGCTTATTAAGCCCTTCTGTTTTATTTGTTATTGAAATATTTTTATTCCTGATGGTGTCTTTATGGGCTCCTTCGGCATTTTGTGCTATAACTGTATTAAAAGTTGATACACAAACCGTTAATGAAGCAATAATATATTTTTTTAAATCCATATCAAATATGTTTTTTAGCCTTTCAAGGGTACAAAGCTAATGATTTTTTCTAAGATATACAAATTTATTTTTCACCGTTGTTCCACATACAGTCCGCAGAAGTCTTATTTTGTAGAGGCAAATAGCAATTTACTCCTACAATGTAGAAAGTATTTGGCAAAGGGTGAGGTATATATAAAAAACTTTGGCAAAGCTTAAAGTTTTGCCAAAGTGTATGGTGTAATTGTACTTTCTAAAAACTTTCTTTAGGAACAGTAGTTTTTTTGTGACCGCAAGAGGATTCGAACCCCTAACCCTCAGAGCCGAAATCTGATGTTCTATCCAGTTGAACTATGCGGCCGCTCTATATTTTTACGCTAAAAGCTTTTTCACGATTTCCGAGATAAGCTTGCCATCGGCTTTTCCTGCCAATGCTTTACTTGCTACTCCCATTACTTTACCCATATCTTTAGCACTTGTAGCTCCTACATCGGCTATAAAGCCTTTTACAGCAGCTGTAATTTCTTCTTCGGTAAGCTGTTTTGGTAAGAATTTTTCTATCACTGCCATTTGTGCCAATTCAGGCTGCGCCAAATCTTCACGCCCTTGCTGGCTGTAAAGTGCGGCACTATCTTTGCGTTGTTTTACTAACTTTTGCAATAACTTCAGCTCATCAGCTTCTGTCAATTCTTCTGTAGCACCTGCCTCAGTTTTGGCTAATAATATTGCAGATTTGATAGCTCGTAAAGACTCTAAAGCAACTGTATTTTTCGCTTTCATAGCCTCTTTTAGCTCTTCCATTACTTTAGCTTGTAAACTCATCTTTTTATTATTTTTTTAGGTTGCAAATATACAACAATATTTTTAAATCACAATATTCACAGTTTTTTATTTCCACTGTAGGCTTTCCATTATTTTTCTGACATCTTTTTCTAAATAAGCACTTGCGGGCTGTATAGAGTCGTAATTGGGAATTGCCCTGAAATAAACAGAGCCTGATATAAAGTGTTTTACGCTATCGGTGGCATAGAATTGTGCTTGTGAAGCAGCATTGCCATACACTTGATAAAAACGCCCATATACACGAGTGGTGTCGTTTTCAAAAACGTTGGAGGCGATGTTATCTGCTTTTATGGTATGTCCGTAGGTGAAATTCTGTGCATCGGTAAGCAGTTTGCGTATGTTGTTATCTACGTTTTTATAGGTTAGATAGATAGTAGCGCGCATTGTGGGGTATTCTATATTCAAATCGCAGGAGTGGGGTTTGTATTTTAGTTCGGAAATGTCATTTGCCTGAAAGCTGAAGGGGCAGTTTGCCAGCTGTGTAATAGAGTGATAGGTAGCGGGGGCATAATCTAAGCGCAAAACGCCTTTGGGTTTTGGCAAAGTATCATTGCTACAGCCTATTAGTAAGCTTGTTGTAAGTATCAGTAAACAGGTAAATATCTTCATCGTTAATTTTGCGATTTGCTAATTTGTCAATTTTCTAATTTGCTAATTTTCTAATTTTCTCATTATGTAAGGTTAGTATAAAACCACACAACAAAAATAATACTTTTCTCATTATACTTTTATACTAAAAGGTTAATTAATGGGGCAAAGATACGAAAAAGTTGGTTATAACCAACTTTGGCAAACTTTTGAAGTTTGCCAAAGTGTGTGTTGTGATTATTTTTGTTCAGCTGCTTTTTTGTCGCAAGATTTTTTATCTTTAGCATCTTTTTTGCAGCAAGATTTTTTCTCACCGTCTTTTTTGCAGCAAGACTTTTTTTCACCGTCTTTTTTGCATTCTTTTTTCTCGCCGTCTTTATCGCAAGATTTTTTCACTGTTGCGTTTGCATTACCGTCTTGGTCGTAAGCTACGCTCATAGTTGTATTAGCTGAAAAAGTTGCGGCAGTTGCGCTTGCTCCAAAAGCAAACATTGCTGCCATTGCCATAAGTTTCAATGTGTTTTTCATATGTTTGAATTTATTAAAGTTACTGTTTTACAATATGGCACAAGCCATAGAGGCTACGCTTATATGTACTCCTTCTATATGACAAAGCTGTTCGTAACAACGTTCTATAGTAGAGCCTGTGGTGATAACATCATCTACCAGCAATAGGTGTTTCCCTTCAAGTTGTTCTTGCTGTTGCAAGGCAAATATATGATTGCTATCGTTATAGCGTTTCCAAACGAATTTATGGGTTTGGGTGGTATTGGAGGTTTGTTTTATCAGTACTTGTGCGTTATACGCTATGCCCATTGTTTTTGCTAATGTTTTGGCAAATAGGGTTACTTGGTTATAACCTCGCTTGCGGAGCTTGTGGGGGTGCATAGGCACGGGTACAACTACTTGGCAGGAAGCAAAGGCGGGAGTTTGTTGCAGGCGTAGTGCAAGCCATTTTCCTATATATTCGCCTATATATTCTTTGCCGTAGTACTTCAATTGATGTATCAAATGTTGTGCCAAATTGCCTTGTTCGAAGAAAAACAATGCAGTAGCTGCCTGTAACTTGCAATGTGAAGAAAGGAGCTGATACAAGGGGTTTTGGGGTGCTTGGTGATAATTGGTTTCGTGTAGCATTTCGCGGCAATGGAGGCAGAGGAAGTGTTCGTTATCGCGGAGCATACGTCCGCAGCCTATGCAGTATGTTGCCCAAAAAACAGATTTTATAAGCATAATGGTAATGTAATGATTAATGGTTATCCTTCGCTTATCCTTCGCTCATCCTTCGCTCAAGGTTCGCTCAAGGTTCGTTGTATTAGTAGTGACATTTGGCACACTCCAAACCGCCAATTTGTGCAACTGTTAGCTTGGCTACTTTCATTTTTTGGGCTAATTCTTTATGCACTTGCTCGTATTGGGTGTAATAGGCACTTTGGGTGGGCATTGTCTTGCGGTGGCATTCTATGCACCATCCCATCGTCAGGGGTGCGTGTTGCTGCATACGTTCCATTTGCTGTACCTCTCCGTGACACTGTTGGCAATCTATTTTGGCTACTTGTACGTGTTGTGAGTGGTTGAAGTAAGTAAAATCGGGGAGGTTGTGTATGCGTACCCACGTAAATTCATCAGTTTTATCGGTATAGCGAAAACGTTGTTCGTCCCAGCCTACGGCTTTGTATAGTTTTTTTATTTCGGCTGTATAAAAAGCTTTTGTATAGCCTTTGGTAGTATCTTCAGCACCTTCATATTGGGATATTACTTTGTGACACCCCATACAGGTGCGCAAGGCGGGAACTCCTGCTACCCTACCCTGTCGTGCGCCTGCGTGGCAGTATTGGCAGGCTATTTGGTTGTCGCCTGCGTGTATTTTATGGGAGAAGTGTATGGGCTGCACGGGTTCGTAGCCTTCATCTACGCCTATTTGCATCAAATAGGTATAGAGCAGGCAGGCGGCTGCTATGAATATTGCTATTAAAAGGGATATGATGAGGTATTTTTTCTGAATAAATTTCATAATTCACATTTCACAATTCTCTCTACTTGTTGTTTTGCTTTTTCTAAATCTATGTTTTCTATTACGGCATTAGATAGGGCTATGCGTTGTGCATCTGTCCATTGTTGTGCCATACGGGCTTTTACTTGGGCTTCGGTGCAATGGTCGCGTGCTATAACTCGTGCTATGCGTAGGTCTTCGGGAGCTACAACTGAGATGATAAAATCACAATCTTTATAGCTGCCACTTTCAAAAAGTATGGCTGCTTCTTTAATCACATAAGGTGTGTTTTGTTGCTGTACCCACTCCCTAAAATGAACTGCTAAGGCAGGATGTACTATTGCGTTTAGTTGCGCTAATTGATTGGCATCATTGAAGACGATTTGTGCGATATAGGCTTTGTTGTATTGCCCATTGATATAAGCGTTTTCGCCAAAGGTTTCTGTAATGCGCTGGCGCAGCTGAGCATTGGTAGCTATGAGTTTTTTAGCTTCGTCATCAGAATTATATACGGGGATACCTCTTGCTGCAAATTCTTTGGCTATGGTGCTTTTGCCGCTACCTATACCGCCTGTAAGTCCTATTATTTTCATTCTTTCCGTATTAAAAAATCTACTGTAGTTTCATTGAAGAAGGATATTTTTACTCTTTTTGCCTTGGTAGTGAGGCGCAAGGGGATACGATTGTCTCCTGAGGCTTCGGCTACATTGGCAGTTACGCTAACGTCATTGGGGGTAAGTGTTTTTAGCAGTTCTAAATCACCTGTACAGAGGAGTGTAATTTCATTGGGAAAGACCTTTATCTGACTGCCTGCGGGGGCATTTATTACCTGCACGGGCACTCGCAGGAGTTGCTCGCTCACTTTATCTACAAAAGCTTGCATAGCTACTTTGTGAGTATTGTAATGCAGCAATGGGGTGTTTTTCAGCGGATAGTCTTTTCTGAAATTTTCTTTGGCAATACGCCTTTGGTGGTAGGTGAAAGTAATTGCCCTGAGGGTATCAATGACCGCTTTGCTTCCCGATACGGTTACCGAGTCGGGCTCTATGCGCAGTTCTGTAAGTTGGTATTCTTTGGCGTACTCTACGTTTAGCTGTACTTGTACGGGCACGCGCTTGGTGTGCTTAGGAGATAGGTTTAGCTGTAGGGTGTCATTAACTACTGTGCGTATTCTGAAGTTGGACAAGTAGCTGTTATTGAGTTTGTCTTTACCGTTTTTGGTGAGGCAGTAGGAATGAGTATCTATGGGCTGCAAGTCCTGAAAGTCTATATGAAGTACAGGATTTTGGCTATAGGCTTTAAGCAAGGCAAAGCCATTGCCTTCGGCAAGGAGTTTCATATAATTGTTTTCGGGGGAGGGTATTAGGACTTTATCTGCTGGTAAGTTTGTGATTACCACAGGCACTGATAGCTCACGCAATAGGTTTTTAGAGAGTTTCATTGGTGTCCATAGGAACAAGGTAACTACCAAACAAACCACAAAAGTGAGTGTTCTGCTATCTCTCAAAAAAACGACTATTCTCTTCATTTTTTATCTAATGGCTAAGGGGTGAAAGTTGTTTTATTTCAGTATTTTTCTGATATAGTTTATATCGTGTATTGTTTTGTAGATTGCTTCGGCTTGCTCGTCGGCTATCATTGTTCTGAACTCTTGCAAGTTTTTTATATATTCATCAAGAGCCTTTAGTACGTTTGTTTTGTTTTCTAAAAATATAGGGCACCACATATGCGCATCACTTTTTGCCAGTCGCACAGTTGAGGCAAAACCTGTACTTGCCAAATCGAATATTTGTGATTCGTCTTTCTCTATTTCCAATACTGTTTTTCCCAGCATAAAGGAACTCACGTGTGAAAGGTGCGATACATAGGCTGTGTGCAGGTCGTGATTCTCGGCGTGCATTATCTTCACTCTCATATTCAGGGTTTTGGCTATATCTATAGCGCGGTCATAGAACTGCCATCCACTATCATCTATTTCACACAAAGCCATTACTTTGCCGTCAAAAAGGTCGTAAATAGCAGCTTCAGGACCTGAATGTTCTGTTCCTGCCATAGGGTGTGCGGCTACAAAGTGCTTGCGGTGTGGGTGTGCGGCTACTGCCTTGCATATACTATTTTTTACTGAGCCTACATCCATCACTAAGGTATTTTCGCCTACATAGTCTAACGCCTTGCAAACTACTGCTGCTATATGATTTACAGGCACTGCTACTATCACAAGTTCTGCAGTAGCGATAGCCTCATAGGTAGCTTCGTCATCTATTATGCCCAACTCTATTGCTTTTTGCAAGTGGGCAGCATTGTTGTCTATACCTAAAATTTTATAGTTCAATCGTTTTTTTAGTTCTAAACCCAATGAGCCTCCTATAAGCCCTAATCCTATAATAACTGCTGTTTTCATTTTTCTTAAAATGTATATACTACTATTTCAGTAGGCGTTTTTTCGGTTACTATCCACATTTGTTTATCGGTATTGATGTCTATAGCTATTTGGTTTGCTGATTCTACGGGGAAGTCTTTCACCAATTCGCCTTTTTCGTCATACAGATAGGTTTTTTGGATATTAGCATCGGTTACGGCTATATAATTCATTCCTCGCAAGCGGAAGAGCTGAGGACGCATATACTTGCCGTCCAACAGTTCTATTTTGCGCCAACCGAAGATGAGTAGGTTTCCTGTAAGTGCATAGCGCGTATAGCGATTAGCACCCCAATAGAACGGCGCTACATAGCCTTTTCGTTCTTTTTTTACCCCACCTTTTTCGTCTATAGATACCAAATAGCCGTCTTCGGTAGCAAAGGTAAAGAGATTGTTTATTACCGCTGGTGGGTTTTTAGAAAATTCATAACGGTCTTTCACTGTAATGCGATTCTCGCCATTGCGGTGCAGAATGTTGAACACTCCGTTTTTGGAGGGATATATGAGGTAATCTCTATCGCCTATGCGGTAATGCTGGGGTGTAAATAGTGGCAGCCCATTACTGCGCTGGAAGAAGCCTTTCACGGGCTGTCCTTTTCTATCTAAAAGGTGAAGCGTTTGGTTTTCGGCAAATAGGAAGCGGTATTCTCTATTTTGGTCATAGTCAAATACTTCTACTGGCGTGATATTGTTTTTATAGTATAATGGGAAAGGAGGTACTACATTGCCATTGCGGTCTAATACCCACACGGTTTTTTCAGTAGAGAATATCATCTGCAAGAATCCGTTTTTAAACAAATCTACCTGCTGTATCTCACCTTGTATTTTGCCGTCTAATTTTTTCTTCCAAAGTAGAGATCCCTTATTGTCTATGAGGTAAAGTTCGTTATTCACATCTTGCACTGCTATTTCAAGCTGTTTGGTGCGGTGGTTGGTGAGCAACATTGGGGGGGTAACCAATTGGTCATCTACAGTAAAGCGGAATTGCTCTCGCATTTCGTTGGTGAGTGTTTGCTGGGTTTGCTGTTGGCATACGAAGTTCAGCACGTAATAATCATTTTGTATGGTTTGCTGAAATAGAGCCCATCGATAATGTTCGGCTACAAAAGGATGTTTATTAGCAAAAGAAGTTTGGTCGTAAAGGTTTGCTACCTTAGTAATACTTGCTGAAGAAGCACTGCTTTCTGCCAGCAGCTGGTAAGCCTTGTTTGCCGACAACACATAGCCCCGCTGCATATCATTCACTACCGATACCAAAAGTTCTTTGGTAGGGGCAAATACCAAATGTTTTTCATATACTCCCACGTATTTTGGACTAAAATGGGGGTTGAAAATCCTAAAGAACACCAAAGGTTGTTCGCCAAGGTCATATATAGGAAAGTTATATTTGAAGTCTTCCGAGAGTATGGGCAGCCCATCCAAGGCTTGATCGGTATCATAAGTAGGAACGATAGCAAATTCACCATCTATTGTTTTGGCAAAAGCAACGCCATTAATAGCTTCCTCAAAGATACCATTTTGAGCCAAACTATCGTTTTGTACTATACGATTGGCATCTTCAAAAGAATAAATAGTAAGAGCCAGTGTACGCGCAGGGATTAGATCGGCGAGGCTATTAGGGTAAGGCGTTGTATGTTGCAAAGGGTGTGATTCGGTTGGGTTGCCCATACTGGTAATGCCACTATACCTGAAGCTATTATCATCTAAATACAAATCAAAAGCTACCCATTGGGGTAAGGTGGTAAGTATGTTCTGTTCAAAATACTGACTGAAATAGTGATTTGCAAGGGTAGTAGGTACAAACCAATTTGCTACACAATCGGTAGAAGCAAGAGCCTGTAGCTGTTGAAGTTCTTGTTGTTTAGTACTTTTTGGAGTTTTGGCAGGCTGCGTATAGTCGGTTATTTTATCGCTATCGCTTATGATAAGGTAATTATTAGCAAGTGTGTAGAACCATTCCTTGCCAAACTGCGCCTGCTTCTGTAGAGTGTTATTAGCGCCTTTCCACACGGTTATAGTATCTTTTTCTGTTATAGGTGTGATTGCTACAAACCGCTGATGGTTATCAATTGCTACCCAAATATCTACATCAGAGGGCATACTCTCTATAAGCTTCATTTCGTGCAAGTGAAATGTATGAGGGGGGAGTTGTTTCCAAAGTGTATTATTGGTAATAGCACTTAAAAAATTATCTTTGTGATTGATATGAAAAATCAGCTCGGCATTGTCAGGAAAAGAAAAGGGCTTTACTTTATTTTTCTTTTCCTGCCAATTACAAGCTGTAAAAGTGATAATAACAAGTATATATGTAATAAAATACCTCAAAATTATTATTATTTTATCTTGCCGCAAAGGTACAAATTATTTTAGGCAAATGCACTTTTTTTGGCAAAATTCTTTAGTAATATTAGGTGTAAAGCAGTTAGTAAATGTTCAGGGGGGTATGTGAGAGATTTGTTGTTGTTTAAAATCGTATATTACAACCAAAGCCAATGCCTCTGTATTCTATTGTATTATTGTTATACCGTCCTGTTGTTTCATATTCTATAAAAGAAGTATGCATAGAAAGGCTCATACTATAATACTTTCTTATCATAATGGGTACATTCACCCCAAATCGCAACTCAGCAGGCTCTTTTAAGCCATCAAAAGAGGCTATGGGCAACAAACTATTTAGCTGCAAAAACAAACCACCTGGATTTTCTTTTATAAAGTTAAAGCGCACAATTCCACCGTATTTTAAACCTATTGCCATAGGGTTATTGAAATGCCCTATGCCTATTACGGCACCCAAACTCAGCTTCTTTAGTAGTTGATAGTTCACACTAAAATCATTGTAGAGAATAGGAGTTTCCTCAATATTTCTAGAGGTATAGAAATATTCATCGGGCTTGAGAGGATTTTGCAGATAGTAGTATTCTTTAGCGGCTCCTTTTACAGGCATAACCCAGCCCATTTCACCTTGATAAAACAAACGCTTGCGTTTTCTCACGTATTCAGTATTTTCGGCTTTAGCAGGTTCGGTTGTGGACGTTACATTTTCAGTAGTTGCAGTAACTACTTCATTTTGGTTGGACTCATTTTTCTCTACTTCTTGAGCTGTAGCGAAATAGCTGCCAAATAGCAGCGTTAGATAAAGTACTTTTTTCATACAAATATTTTTTTTGAGGGCAAAGATAGTAAAAATTAGTAAATTAGCAAATTGGAGAATTAGCAAAAATGACAGGTTACATATTTCTGAGTGGGAGCATTTTTACTCTCTACAAAAGTCATTTGTAAAATATCACCTACTTAAGTATCGCAACTTCCTGATGCGCGTAATATAGCTCTGCTGGGCTACAGCACGCTTGTAGTCGTCTTCAATGATAGTAGTTATTTCGCGTTCGGGGTGGGTAATCAGAAGCAAGAAATCCACTTGCCCGTAGTCATCAGCGTGTCGCACTATGGCACCTTTGGTGGGCAAACTTCGGCTCAGCTGGTAGTATTCTTCTTTGTGTAGTTCGTAATCAGCTTTTACGGCAGCCACTACAGCGGGGTCTTTATATAAGTAGTTCAATAATAGTTTTTCTTTCAGATAGTCAACCCCCTCTAATCGCTTGCGCAAGGCGGCAAATTGCTCACGAAAATAGGCACCTATGCGCTTGGCTTGTTCGCGTGTTGTGTCGCCCCATTCTGGCGCATTGGGGTTTATAGGCGCTCCCACTACTACCGTAATAGCACCATCGTAAATAACAAAATCGCCCTTAGGCTGCACTTCCGAAGCCCCGTGTATATAAATAGGCACTATAGGCGTATGGCATTGCTGAGCAATATAAAAAGCCCCCTGATGAAACCGGTGTATCTGGTTGCTTTCTGAGCGTTTGCCTTCAGGGAATATCATTACCGAAATACCTCCTTTAAGATTAGCTTCTACCTGCGGCATCACACGTTCTATGCCTTCAGTAGCAGGAAAAAAGCCCATAGCACGCACATATTTTCCAAAAACTAACGAATTATATACCCACTTGTTCACCATATAACTTATTTTGTAAGTAAATAAGCCTATCGCGAGCGTATCAAGCCACGAACTATGGTTGGCTATCACTACAGAAGCCTCTTTTAATGTTACTTTATGAGGGTTTTCTACTCGTTTTCGTACAAAAATATTGCTGTAAAGCACCGAAGTAGTGAGCCAAGCAGCACAACGCCGCAACCACAAAGTGCGTTTGGGTGTGAAAAGTAATAACAATCTGCCTATATTAGATAGTACAACCGATAACACTACATAGTACAACATAGAGCAGATGCTGTAAAGCAACAAACGCAAACTGATAGGAGAAAGCCCCTTGCGAGGTCTATTACTGATGAAAAACCCAAAAATAGTAGGATAGAATACAAAAGTAATTACCAATGCTGTAAAAATACCTATCACCGATACCCCTGCTATTGATTTTAGTGCGGGGTGTTTGGCAAAAATAAGCGTACCTATAGCCAAAAAAGTAGTGATAGAAGCCAATACTACCGATAATTTATATACAGGCAATTCATTTTTGCCATCAGTATAGTCTTTTTGCAGTGCACAAGTCATAAAAATACTAAAATCAACCGAATGACCCAGCACAAGCGTACAAACAATCATACTGAATACGTTGAACTCTATTCCTACCCAACTCATTATTGCCGAAGTTACAACCCCTGTAATTGCAATAGGGATAAGGGTGAGTAATGCCAACTCTATACGCCTAAAAAACAATAGCAAAATCAAAAAAATAGCAACAGATGAATAATTTACGAGTAGCAATATATCGTCTTTTAGCTTACCTAAAAAAGTCTCACTTAGGTTCTTGCGGTCAATAGCGATCGCACTTCCTTTAGCCTCTACGCCTCGTATAAATGCAGAACGTTGGGCATCAGTAACTTTTATGAGGTTGGCGATAGTGTAAAAACCATCTTTCTCAGTAATAAAGTCCTCAAAAGGGATAGCCGTCAGTGCTTTGTAATCAGCAAGTGTGTGTAAAGTAGAGGGAACAACCTCTAAATGCTCCAAAAAAGGCTCGTAAGTATGTTCTTTGAAACCCAATGCACGCCCATAAGCAACCAGATTGTCACGCAATTGTGCTTTGCGCTCTGCACTCCAGAACGATTGCCAGCGGTCAATACGCCTTTGTTGCTCTGCCAATGGCAATACTACACTTCCTACCGAGCTAAATTGCTTTAGGCTGTCCTGTGCTTTGTATTGTTGTAGCTGTTGGTATAGCTCGTAATTGCGGGCAGCAGCCTCATCAAAACTATTGCCATAAGCCGCTGCGTATACCGATTTGTAACCACTATCCGTAATAGCCTCCAATTGTTGCTGCGCCTCCTTGTAGGACTTATTTATATAATTGATAGCAGCAATATCGCCGTTAAAACGTACTTTGTTGAAGAAGAAAAAACTCAGCACAATCAGCAGTAGGCAACTTGCTACAATCCATCGGTTGCGATGTAATGGGTAAGCCGCTACCTTGTCTAAAAAAGTAGTGCGTACAGCTACTGCGTTGTTACTTCGGTAAAAGTGCGGCACTAATACCAATGATAATAATGCCGATACCATAATGCCTACAAAAGCAAATACCCCCAAATCGCGCATTATTTCAGAGTCGACAAATAGCAAACACAAAAATGAAATAGCCGTAGTGATACTACTTAGCAAAATAGGTACAGTTACCGCACGATAAAGGCTACCTATGTCCCTACTTACCTTGTAGTGTGTCAGTATATGCAACGAGTAGTCAATAGTTACCCCCAATAGCACTGCCCCCAAACTGATAGAAATAGCCGAAATACTCCCCTTTAGCACATACAGCACCGATAGGGCTGTTAGCACCCCAAATACTGAAGGGATAAAAGCTATAAAAGGAATATATACACTGCGGTAGAAGAATACCAGCAGCAAGTAAAGCACCGATAATGAAATCAGTACAGTTGTAAGTATATCAGTTTTTATTTGCGTAGCATTGCCCACCGATATAAAAGGAGCACCAAAAAAATAAGTTTTTACCTTGCCCGAATATTCTTTGTTAAATTGTTGTTGAAGTTGTTCCAATAAAGCTACAAAGGCAGCATTGTGTTCAGTGTCATTGCCCTCATAGGTAGGATTGATAAAAAAAAGAAGATGTTTGCGGTCGGTAGTTGTAAGATAACCATCAGTAATAGTAAAGTTATCGTCTATATTTAGATTTTTCAGTTGAGCAAGTCCTCTGAAACTAAGCCCAAAAGGGTCATTGCGAAAATATTTTTGGGTTACCATACCCGCAGGTGTAAGCATTGTTTTGTAATGCAATTGCACCATTGCTTGCACGCTGTCAGCGGCTAACTTTTGTTCCAAGTAGTGGTAATCCTCATCGGTAAGAAATAGCGGTAAGTGAGCGTGTACAAATTGCCAAGTGTTATCTATGTCTTCTTCGTCTATAATACCTTGTACGCTCGCTATATAGCGGCTAAAAGAGGTAGTAGCAAGGCTATCGTTCAGCGCCTGTGCTACCTCCTGCATATCATCTAGAAGCGTACTGTCTTTAGCCGTCAGTACTACCGATATTTTATCCGAAAAATTGAGCTGTTTCAGTATTTTTGAAGTAAGCGTTGTTTTAGCATTTTGAGGAAGTACTTTGGTAATATCTTCCTCAAAATGCAATTGGGTAGCAGCATAAACCGCAATCAGTAGCCACGCCACAAAAAACGACACCGCAGCCCATTTATACGCTCTAATACTTTGATACAGACGATACAGCATAACGTATTTATCAATACCTTTTTCTTATTTTCCGCTCAATTGTTGTATACTCTTTTCAATAGTCGCTATTTTAGCCAATGCATCAGCTTCCTTTTTGCGTTCGTTATCCACTACCGCTGCAGGTGCCGAACTTACAAACTTCTCATTAGAAAGTTTCTTGCGCACTGAATTTAAAAAGCCCTGAGTATACACAAGCTCCTCCTGTAGTTTCTTTAACTCTTCTTCTACATTCACAGCCCCTTCCATCGGAATAAAGTACTCATTAGCCTTCACACGGAACGACATAGCCCCTTCTATAGCAGCCTTCACCTCCGTAATAGCCTCAAGACCTCCCATTTTAGTTATAACAACATTAAAACGAGAAGAGGTTTGTTCCTTATTCAATACCGAAACACTCAGCGGCGTTTTAAAAGGAATGTTTTTCTCTTTGCGTACCGTGCGGATACCCGCTATCACCTCAGCAGCAAAATCAAATTCGGCTAACAATTTTTCGTCATACGGCTGTACAGCAGGATAAGTAGCTACGATAAGAGCCTGCTCAGGAGTACGAGTTGCCAAGTTCTGCCATATCTCCTCTGTAAGGAATGGCATAAAAGGATGCAACAGCTTCAGTAAATTCTCAAAAGCCGCTACCACGCCCTCGTAAGTCGCCTTGTCCATAGGCTTGCCATATTCAGGTTTCACCATTTCTAAAAGCCACGCACAAAAGTCGTCCCAAGCAAGTTTATAAATAGCCATCAAGGCATCCGAAATACGATATTTCTCAAAATGGTCTTCCACCTCAGTGAGTACTGCATTAAATTTAGCGTCAAACCATTGCAAAGCAAGCCCAGCCGCAGCAGGTTGTGCTACGCTGTTATCCACCTGCCAACCTTTCACCAATTGAAAAGCATTCCAAAGTTTATTGCCGAAGCCTTTCCCTTGCTGGCAAAGCGCCTCGTCAAATAGCAAGTCATTACCCGCTGCCGATGAAAGCAACAAACCTACACGCACCCCATCAGCGCCATAGTCAGCTATCAGTTTAAGCGCATCAGGCGAGTTACCCAACGATTTCGACATCTTGCGGCGTTGCTTGTCGCGCACCAATCCCGTCAAATATACATTGCTAAACGGACGCGCCCCTTTGTACTCATAGCCAGCCACTATCATTCGTGTTACCCAGAAGAAAAGAATATCAGGACCCGTTACCAAATCGTTGGTAGGGTAGTAGTAGTTTATTTCAGGATTGTTAGGCTCTAAAATGCCATTAAAAACACTCATAGGCCATAACCAAGACGAAAACCACGTGTCAAGCGCATCCTCATCTTGTCGCAAATCATCTTCAGTAAGCTGTGCATTGCCACTCTTTTCTTTAGCCAAAACAAGTGCTTCAGCTTTCGTTTCAGCCACTACAAATTGGCTCTTACCCTCGCCGTAGTAGTAAGCAGGTATCTGTTGCCCCCACCATAGCTGACGCGAAATGTTCCAATCGCGTACGTTTTCTACCCAATGGCGATAAGTATTCTCAAATTTTTTAGGATATAATTTGATGCTCTCATCCTCCAATACCGCTTTTATAGCAGGCTGAATCAGCTTGTCCATTTTTAGGAACCACTGGTCAGAAAGGCGAGGTTCTATCACAGCCTTAGTGCGTTCTGAGGTGCCTACTTTATTTGTATAACTCTCTTTTTTAGCCAACAAACCCTTCTCTTCCAGTTCAGCAACTATTTCCTTGCGCACCACAAAGCGGTCTTTGCCAGCGTAGTGCAAACCATACTGATTCAGGCTTGCATCGTCATTAAAAATATCAATCACTTCCAGTTGGTGCTTGTCGCCCAACACCTTGTCGTTAGGGTCGTGAGCAGGAGTAACCTTTAGGCAGCCCGTACCAAATTCAGTGTCCACATATTCATCTTCAATAATCGGAATCACACGATTGCAGATAGGCACAATAGCCTTTTTGCCTTTCAGGTGCTGCCAACGCTCATCATTAGGGTTGATACAGATAGCTGTATCTCCAAAAATCGTCTCCGGACGTGTAGTAGCAATAATCAAGTAATCGTTTGTACCCTCAATTTGGTATTTCAAATGATACAAAAATCCTTGACGCTCTTCGTAAATCACCTCCTCGTCCGATAACGTAGTTTTAGCCTCAGGATCCCAGTTCACCATACGATGCCCACGATATATTTCACCTTTGTTGTACAAATCCACAAACACCTTTATTACCGAAGCCGACAAAGGAGCATCCATAGTAAATTTAGTGCGCTCCCAGTCGCACGAGCAACCCAATTTTTTGAGTTGTTCAAGAATAACGCCCCCATATTGGTGCGTCCATTCCCAAGCGTGTACGAGAAACTCCTCGCGAGTAAGGTCAGATTTTTTTATACCCTGTTCTTTTAGTTTTGCCACCACCTTAGCTTCTGTAGCTATCGAAGCGTGGTCAGTACCAGGCACCCAGCAAGCATTGAAACCTTTAAGGCGTGCACGGCGTATGAGCACATCCTGAATAGTATTGTTAAGCATATGTCCCATATGCAATACCCCCGTAACATTAGGAGGCGGAATTACAATAGTGTAAGGAGTACGATCATCGGGCGTAGAGTGAAAGTAATTATGGGTAAGCCAATAAGCATACCATTTTTCCTCTAAATCAGTAGGGTTATATTTCGTAGGTTCTGTCATATGTTAATTTATCTATTTGTCTTTAATTATCAAGATTTGTCAAATCAAGAAACATCTGCCGAATCTCTTCCTGTTCATCTTTTTCAGTTAGAAACTCAAATCCTGATTTCTGATAAAAAGGTAAAGCAGCTTTGTAAGCATCTACTGTAATTAATCTACAGGCTATCGTTTTGTTAAGCTCTATACAATCATCAACTATATTGTCAACAAGTATTCTGCCTAACCCCATCCCCTTATAAGTCTTGTCAATAGCCAAACGCCCTATTTTCACAGCAGGAACACTCTTCAAATGGCGTTTAGGATGAGGTATCAAATAGCTTAAGAACTTTTTGTATTTGCTTTTAGAAGGAAAATCTTCCTCTTTGAGTTGCAAACTATCATTTAGTATACTATAGTAGCCTAAAGTGCGTTCCTCATTTTCAACAATAAAAGTGGTAGCAAGTAATTCTTTTTGGTATAATAATGCTTTATTGAACAAAAAATCATTCAAATCATCATCTCCACAGTCAAAAGGTTTGATTGGGTAATTTTCTTTTAGTTGAAAGAAAGATAAACCCTCTAAGCTATTTCTTTTCAACATCAGGTCTTTCTTTAAAAATTGATTTTAAACGTTTTGCATTTTCACGAATACTTTCTCGTGTAATCCCTTTTTTCTCTAAGTTCTCTTTAAAGTTCGCCAACTTGTTGTAGAACTGAATCACTTCTTCACCCTCAAGCACAGGGGTAGGTAAAATATCTCTAGCCATAATATTTATTTGTCATTAATTATCAAGATTTGTCAAATCAAGAAACATCTGCCGAATCTCTTCCTGTTCATCTTTTTCAGTTAGAAACTCAAATCCTGATTTTATATAAAAAGGTAAAGCAGCTTTGTAAGCATCTACTGTAATTAATCTACAGGCTATCGTTTTGTTAAGTTCTATACAATCATCAACTATATTGTCAACAAGTATTCTGCCTAACCCCATCCCCTTATAAGTCTTGTCAATAGCCAAACGCCCTATTTTCACAGCAGGAACACTCTTCAAATGGCGTTTAGGATGAGGTATCAAATAGCTTAAGAACTTTTTGTATTTGCTTTTAGAAGGAAAATCTTCCTCTTTGAGTTGCAAACTATCACTTAGCACACTATAGTAGCCTAAAGTGCGTTCCTCATTTTCAACAATAAAAGTGGTAGCAAGTAATTCTTTTTGGTATAATAATGCTTTATTGAACAAAAAATCATTCAAATCATCATCGCCACAGTCAAAAGGTTTGATTGGGTAATTTTCTTTTAGTTGAAAGAAAGATAAACCCTCTAAGTTATTTTTTCTCAACATCAGGTCTTTCTTTAAAAATTGATTTTAAACGTTTTGCATTTTCACGAATACTTTCTCGTGTAATCCCTTTTTTCTCTAAGTTCTCTTTAAAGTTCGCCAACTTGTTGTAGAACTCAATCACATCATTTCCCTCCAAAATAGGAGTAGGTAAAATATCTCTAGCCATAGTATCTCTAAATTATTTTTGTTTGTCATCTTCTTTTTCTTCTTTCTTAAACAAAGCTTTTAAACGTTTTGCATCTTCTTGAATTACTTCCCAAGTAATCCCTTTTTTCTCTAAGTTCTCTTTAAAGTTCGCCAACTTGTTGTAGAACTCAATCACTTCTTCACCCTCAAGCACAGGGGTAGGTAAAATATCTCTAGCCATAATATCAAATAATTAATTCGTTAATCTCTTTTCAAACCACAAAAGTACTACTTTTTTCCAAACCACCCCAATTTTTATAAGGATTTTTACTAAGCATCGCATTGTAGTAGCGAGCATCGCCAGTAACCTCTTCTCCCAGCCATTCAGGGCGTTCAAAAGCAGTGTCTTTAGTAGCCAATTCTATTTCAGCAACTACAAGCCCCTCGTTATCTTTGTGAAACACATCCACCTCTATACAAGTATTTCCATTAGGCACCACATACCGAGTTTTGTCTATTACCCCCTCTTCACATAGTGCCAATAGTTGCACAGCCTCTTCAGCCTCTATAGGTTTTTCCCATTCAAAGCGAGTCGTCCCATCGCAGCTACTAGCCCCCTTAATGGTTATAAAACCTACATCACCTTTCAGTCGTACCCGCACAGTACGTTCAGGAGCCGAGCACAAATACCCCTGAGTAATACGCATCTTTTTAGTAGCCAATGTTTTAAAAACATCACCACACACCCTAAATTTCCTTTCAATCTCCTCCATATCCATTTATATTTTAAAACACACCCATTTTCTAATTTTCTAATTCCCTAATTTGCCAATTCCCCATTAAACTGCACCTCATATAAGTTCTTGTAGTAACCATTAGGCAGCTGCAGCAACTCATCGTGAGTGCCCACCTCCACAATTTCACCCTTGTCAAGTACAATTATTTTGTCAGCTTTTTTTATTGTTGTAAGGCGGTGAGCAATGATAATAGAAGTCCTTCCCTGAGTGATTTTCTCCGTAGCCTCCTGTATAAGTTGTTCCGAGTGCGAATCTACCGATGAAGTAGCCTCATCAAGTATCAATATTTCAGGGCTATGCACATACGCCCTCAAAAAAGCAATCAGCTGTCGTTGTCCTGCCGAAAGCATCGCACCCCGTTCCTTCACGTTGTAGTGGTATCCATTAGGGAGGCTACACAAGAAGTCGTGTACCCCAATACGTTTAGCAGCTTCCACTACCGCCTCCTCGCTGATAGCAGGATTTTTCAGCGTAATATTGTTCAAAATACTGTCTGCAAACAAAAATACATCTTGTAGTACAGTCGCAATATGATGGCGTAGCGAATCCAAAGTAAACTCCTTGATGTCCACCCCATCAATATAGATAGTCCCCCCTGTAAGGTCGTAAAAGCGATTCAGCAAATTCACTATCGTTGTTTTTCCAGCACCCGTAGCCCCCACTATAGCCACTGTTTCACCGCGTTTCACCGTAAAGCTAACCCCGTGCAATATCTCCTCATTGTCAATATATGCAAACCTCACATTTTCAAACCTTATACAATCTTTCAAGGGCAACAATTCTTTGGTGCCACCCTTTTCCATATCCTCTTTGCTTTCCAGTATGGCAAACACACGGTTCGAAGCGATAATCCCCATTTGTAAAGTGTTAAATTTATCTGCTATATGCCTAATAGGGCGAAACAATTGCTGCGAAAATTGTATGTATAAGAAAATATTACCAAGGTCATACAGCGAATTATTCACCAGCTGCATACCCCCAAACCACACAATCAGCGCAATAGTTACCGAGACCGCTAAGTCACTAATCGGAAAGAAAATAGAGTTATACCATATCGTTTTCAGCCACGCACGTTTGTGTTTTTCGTTTATTTGCCGAAAACGCTCCTGTTCGTGCTGTTCTTCAGCAAATAGCTGCAACACCTTCATCCCCGATATACGCTCTTGTACAAACGAGTTCAAGTTAGCCACCTCGTGGCGCACCTCCACAAAAGCTGCTTTCATCGAACGCTGAAACCACCGTGTCGCCAGCAATATCAGCGGAAGCACTGCAAAGCTGATAAGTGCCAATCGCCAGTCTATCACAAGCATCACCACTGCTATTACCAACATTTTCAGCAAGTCGCTCACCATTTCAAACAAACCCGAACTGAAAATCTCCCCAATCCGTTCCATATCATTCACCGCCCGTGTTACAAGCACCCCCACCGATGAGCGGTCAAAATAGCGCATCTTAAAGCGTAGCAAGTGGTTAAAAAGCCCAGCTCTGATGTCTCGTACCACTGTTTGTCCAAGCCAATTCGAGTAGTATGAAAACAAAAACTGCATCAGCACCTCAGCGCATAGCAAAGCCACCAGCCAATAAATAATCCGTACCAAACCCTCATAGTTCTTAGGTGTGATATAATTATCTATGGCAACCTTTATCAAATAAGGCTGAGCGGTCGAAAATAAAGATGATAAAATAACAAATGAAGCCACCGCCAAAAACACCCATTTATAAGGTTTTACAAAGTGCCAAAGCTGCTGAAAGGTTCCCTTCGCCGATTGTTTCTGAGTCATAAGCAATGTTTTAGGCTGCAAATATACAAAAATAAATAATTACCCACCCCACTCCAATTTGTCATTAGTCATTTGTTATTTAAAAAAAAATCCTACCTTTGCACTCATTATAAGCAAATTATTATGATGAATAAGAATACAGTATTAGGCTGGGCAGCTCTGGCAATGGTAGTGATAGCCCTTGTACTATTTGCTCTCGCCGCTTTCAAGTACAACGAAGTCGCAGGCTGGGGCTTTGGCACAGTAGGCGTGGGCTTTCTTGCTATAGCGTGGGTTTTCAACGCCCTCAAAGGAAGAGTGTAAAATAAGCAAACATTAAGAAGTAACTCCTTCAGATAAATCAGAAAAAAATAAATATATAAAAAATTTATGAATAAAATACCAGAAGAACACTATGTGAAACCATTCCAACAACAAACCTACCTCATCAATGGCAAATTACGCACTTGGAACGGCGATTTTACCAATATATACTCCACAATTTCCTCTACCGAGCAGTATGCACCCACATTGTTGGGGAGTGTACCCAATCTCGGCAAGGAACAAGCACTCGAAGCCCTACAATCAGCCTGCGATGCCTACAACAAAGGTAAAGGACTATGGCCTACAATGAAAGTCAAAGACCGCATCGCTGCACTCCTCAAGTTTGTCAAACTGATGGAAAAAAAACGCGATGAAGTGGTAAAACTAATGATGTGGGAAATCGGTAAAAGCCTCGCCGACTCTCGTAAAGAGTTCGACCGTACCACCGAATACATCTACGACACCATCGAAGCCTATAAAAAATTAGACAACGAATCTTCTAAGTTCCAACAACGCGATGGCGTATATGCCCTCATTCGCCGTGGTCCATTAGGCGTTGTCCTATGCCTCGGACCCTACAACTACCCACTCAACGAAACCTTTGCACTCATCATTCCTGCCCTCGTAATGGGCAACACCGTCATTTTCAAACCTGCCAAACACGGCGTACTACTTTTCTCTCCTATATTAGAAGCCTTCCAAGAAGCCTTCCCGCAAGGTGTTATCAATATTCTATACGGAAGAGGACGTACAGTAGCTCCCCCTATTATGCAAACCGGACGAATCGATGTGCTCGCCCTTATCGGAAATAGCAAAACAGCTATCGCCCTACAAGACGAACACCCCAACAAAAACCGACTCCGTTTAGTATTCGGATTAGAAGCCAAAAACCCAGGGGTTGTCCTCCCCGATGCCAACCTCGACTTTGCCGTAAGCGAATGCATCAAAGGAGCGCTATCATTCAACGGTCAGCGATGTACAGCACTCAAAATCCTATACGTACACCAAGATATTAAAGATGAATTTATCAAACGTTTCGCTGAAAAAGTAGATGAACTTAAATTCGGAAACCCTTGGGAAGACAACGTAATGCTCACACCACTACCCGAAGTAGAAAAACCAGCCTACATACAAGAGCTCATAGACGATGCCCTTGCCAAAGGTGCTACCATACAAAATAAAAAAGGAGGACAACGCACCGAGAATTTCATCTTCCCAGCAGTGTTGTACCCTGTAACCAAAGAAATGAGAGTCTATTCCGAAGAACAATTCGGGCCACTCGTGCCTATCAAATCTTTCACCCATAGCAGTGAGATTATCAACGAAATTGCCGACTCCAAATACGGGCAACAAATAAGCCTCTTTGGCGAAGACCCTAACACCTTAGCACCTCTTATTGATACCCTTGTCAATTTGGTATGCCGTGTCAATCTCAACAGCTTATGCCAACGAGGGCCTGATGTGTTCCCTTTCACTGGGCGAAAAGACTCTGCTGTAGGAACACTTAGCGTACACGATGCCCTACGCTCGTTTTCTATACGCACATTCGTATCCTTCCAAAACAACGATTACAATAGGCAAATAGTCGATAACCTACTAAATACCAACACCTCCAATTTCATCAATACCGACTATATATTGTAATCCCAATAACAAAAAACAACCTTCCCCCTTTATAACATACAAAAGCACCGCAAGCATAAAGGCAAGCGGTGCTTTTGTATAAGGTTATTATAGGTTATTTAGCAGTTATATAACTTTGATAAGTAGGAAGCAATGCTTTATAAGCCGCTACACTACTTGCAGGCACATAGATATGCTGAATCCTATTTTCCTCAAAAATAGTTTTACTATTCTTATCACTTTTTATCGGAGGTGTAGTCCCTTCAAAAGTAATGGTAGTGAGACGATTATCCTGAAAAGCCCGTTCTTTTACTTCTTTAATAGTAGCAGGGATAGTAAGAGTAGCTAATTTATTGTGATCGAAAGCACTTTTTCCAATTACCTGTACACTATTAGGAATGTTAACTGAAGTTAATTCACCAACAAGAAAAGCTTCATCTTCTATAGTAACCACCGAATTAGGTATGGTAATCGTAGTAAATGCGTTTGCTTGAAAAGCATTCTTAGGAATAATAGTAATACTATTAGAAATAACTACGGATTTCAAAGCATTAAATGCAAAAGCTCCTTCGCCTATACTCACTACACTATTAGGTAATATAAGAGAACTTATCCCTCTATTCATAAAGGCTTCTTTCCCTATATGAGTTACTTTATTAGGGATTGGAATTATTATTTCATTCAGTATAGACTCTGCTGTGAAGAAATCGGTAGCAAAAGCTCTATCGCCAATAGTAAGTAGGTTTTCAGGCAAAACAACAGTTATCAAACTTTTCTTATCCTCAAAAGCATAGTTACCAATAGCGGTTACATTTTTCAGCACTGGGTCAGCCTGCATATCAAGGTTTTTAGTCTTATTATTTTTCCACTTCACCAATGTTTTACCGTCAGGGCTTAGTTCATAGTCAGCAGCGGTGATAGGTTGGTCAGGTTCTTCCTCTTCCTTATTACCCCCTAAACCAATATAAGTAGTAGGCCATCCAGTAGCGGTTTTAGGCCCGTAAAGGCGTTTGTTGACGGTATCTATATACCAGTCACCTTCTTTACCTTTGTCAGCGGCAGGAGCACCATTGCCAGAATGTATTTTAGTGCCTGCCTCACCAGCAGCACCATTATTACCGGGCGCACCTTTTAGGCTTACAGGAGTGCCCCAGCCCTCAGCGGTCTTAGGCCCATAAAAATCATAGACAGGAAGTCTCAAATAATAATCACCTACATTACCCAAAGTAGCGGTAGGAGTTTCAGTACCCGAAAGAATAGTATTCCCTTTTTGTACTTCTACAATTGTTTTTTCTTTAGTGCAGTTCACCAATGCCATAGGAGCTGCTATCGCCATCACGATATAAATAAAATTCTTCATTTTTCTAATATTTAATATTTTCTTCTTCTGATTCAAAAAGAATACTTAATGACTGGATCATTGTAATAAGTTCTTCAAATAGCTTTCTAATATCGTCTGGCTCAGAAATTGAAAGGTTCTTTCTTGGAATCCCTAATCTTGTAGCGAGCTCATCTAAATCAATCCCCTCTCCACCATTAGTTGCAGGTAAAATGATTAAAGCAACAAAATAATTTTCAGGAGTAACACCCGAAGCTTCCATTTTTGCCTTAATTTTTGCCACAAGTTCATCAAGAGTGATTGCAGGAAATTCTGCTTCTCTATTCTGAATAAAATCAGAATTAAATAGTGGGAATAACCATAGTTCTGCAAATAAATCAATAACAATGGTTCTAAGTTTTTGTTTCCTTTTAGGGGTATTTTCACCCGTTTGAGGAAGTTCTTTTTCAACTAACCTAATATCGTGAACAACCCCATTTATTGGTTTCTTAAAAAGAAGATTCCATCGTTCTTTATCTAACCGGCTACGTAGATACTTTGCTACATAGTACTCTATGAGAGTTTGGGGAGGAGTAAATGTATAAGGACTGGTCTCAAAAATATCAGGTTCGTTATATTGGTCTGCAATCTCTATACTTTTTTTCAGCAACTCGTAAATATCCATTATAAAGTTACTTAAACTTTTTTTCATTCCCTCCTCTATACCATTAAAAACTTGGGTATAACCTTCACTTATACAATCAAAATCTGGAAATTCACTCTTAATCCTTTCCTTTATTGATCCATTTTTTGCATCTTTTATATTTGTAATTAATGCTGCCATTATTCTTTAGTTTTAACTTTTTTCTAATTATACTATTTCAATTCAACCCTCACTATAAAGTTGTTTCAGCATTCCATTCTTCTATTTGATATCTTAAAAAAAATGGAAACTCAGAATACTTTTTATAGGTCTATTACTTTTAATTTTAAAAGATATAGTACTTTTACAATTGTTTGTTTGCTAAGATTAGGGAGAGGAAAAAGTGCTTTTACCCTCTCCCTTTTATGTTCTTTGTAATAAATGTATTACACTAGTTTTTGAAGCACTGCAAACTCTTCCTCTGTAAGGCTTTCACTATACAATCCCTGTGTTTGCCAAAGACCACTTTCCTTAACCTTTGGTTCAGTAGAAAAATTACCTAACCACCCTTCAGATGCTTTTATTTCACCTGCTTTAGCTGCATTAGAAAGAGTTCCAATGAGTTTTTTCTCCCATTTTTTACGATCTTTTTCCTCTTCTACTGCAAAAACTACAAAAGTTACTTTTTTTCTAATGTGAGCTACAGCTTCCTTAGTTATTTGTGCTTCAAGTACCGAATCTACTTTCCCTGCCACTTTTTCCTGCGCTTCTTTTGCAGTGGCATTTACATTCCAAACTTCAAAATAAGGATTATTTTCCTTATTTAGTAAAGCATCACCCACTCTTTGAAGGAAAATGCTACGGTTTTTGTTTTCGTTTACATAATGTTCTTCTAAGCGTTTGAAAAGGTTGTTGTCTCCATTGTGAGTTCCCACTCTCACTATACGATCTAAACCTTCAAAAGTTTCTCCTTCCTCAAACATTACATAAATGCCATTAGCTGGAATTTGTTCCTTTTCCGCTTCAAAAGGATAACTAAAACATTCAAGCGAGTTAAATAACTCGTGTAATCTCAATGTTAATGATTTCTGCATACTATTTAAATTTTCATTTTCAAATGTTAAATATTGTAGGCGCTGACCTATCCTCATTCCTTTTAAAGGAAGTTCAATATTTGTCAAACAATCCTTAATAGGTTCTATATATTTTTCGCCCGCGAAGACAATAAATTTATCTTCCTTAAGATTAGCAACCTCTCTTAATTGCTCTATAACCTTTACTCCCCAAGCAGTTCTATCTTCCTTACGCATTTTATTAAGTGTTTCATTGTAAGGCTCTATCACTTTATCAAGAGGCAATAGATGATGCTTAGCCGAAAGTATATAGATAGCATCATCAGGCACTAATTTTTTAGCATATGCCAAACTTTTTCTAAATAGAGGACTTTTATACATCTTTTCAGCCTCTATTGCTGTATTTTCTTTCTGAGAAACACACGAAATAAGTACAATTGTTTTCATATTTTGCTATGTTTTAAATATTTAATCATTATTGCTTTTCACTTTATATATCATACAAAAACACTCTTTATTTACTATTTTTAGCAACTTTATTTTGTTATAAATATAACATATCTCATAACTGTCAGATTTTCAGTATAATAAACATTTTACTTTTATATACTTTAAACTAAAAAATTCAGTACAAATCTATATTTGCCTGCAAAAATAAAAAATGTAATCCTTTATAAACTTAAATTCCCCCCGCTGGCGCAAGCTTGCAGCTTGTGCCCAATTCAAAATTCACAATTCACAATTCTCTCCCCGTCCTACCCGTCCCACAATTCAAAATTCCCCCAATTCAAAATTATTAACTTTTCACATCGCAAAATTAGACCCCACAACAAAAATAAAAAAGTCCAATCCTTTACAATAATTGTGTAAAAGTTTTGTCCAAATTTGTACAAATAAATTTTTTGTTATATTTTTGCTGCCCAATTTTTTCATATCTCCCCTTTTAGATATACAAACTCTATAGGATAAACGAAGATTTAACCACTAACAAGTAAAATTGCCCGTACGGCTCGCACCTAACCACTAACACCTAAATCAAAATGGATTACCAACAGCATATTACAAAACTACAAACAGAAGTTAATCGTGCCTTTGGGCGCACCGTAACCTCTGTATATGATTTTGAACAACTCGCCGAGAAAATACAACTTTCCGTACAAACCCTACGCCGCTTCTATGGCAAAATAGATAAAGATAAACAACTCAGTATTTCAAGCTTAAACCTCATTTGCAACTACATAGGTTATGCCGATTGGCAAAGCTTCTGCAACCCTATTGCCTATAGTCAGCCCAATACCCACAGCCTTATCAACGCCTTTTATGATACGGTAGCCTTCTCAGGAGCCACTTTTTTCGATCAGAAATTGCGCGATACCCACGAAGCCTATGCCGAACTCATCCTCAAAGATATTCCCTACGCCTACAGCTTTTTAGAACGTTATAAGGCACATCCCGTTATTACCCAATCACTATACCCTTGGTTCCCCTACTACGACCAGATGGCACACATTCTATGTTAATATCCAAATTTTAAAAGGTATTTTTTTTGATTTTTTTGTATTTTAGAACAAATTTTTGCCCAAAACATCACCTATAGCTTAATTTATTTAAGCTATTATTTTATTGTTATTCAAATATTTAAGAGTATTAATACACTCTTTTTCCTCTTATGCTACGGTAGCATATTTATATATGTCTACATAAGGAGTTCCTCTCTTGATTACTGCAAAAGCAATATTTACAAGTTTAAACTTTATGTTATTGCTTATCAGCAAAATATGCTTCCCTTGC
>NZ_JAGDYP010000005.1 GCF_017565765.1 Capnocytophaga bilenii | reverse complement strand
ATGTATTATGGAATTATTTAAGGGACAAAGCCTCTTAGAGTTTACTGAACGCTTTAAAACAGACTTAGATTGCGAAGAATATCTAGCTTCTTTAAAGTGGGAAGATGGAATATTTACAGCCTCTAAAACACATAATTCAAAAGAATATACAATAACACAAATAAGACGAAATAGAAGAAAAATAACAGAAGAAATAACAAATAAAAAAACAAATGAAAAAACAATATATGAAATTATTACTTATTAGTTTATTTTTAATAGGGACAGTGAGTTCTTGTGAAAATGTTAATAATAACACTGAAAAAGATCCACAAAATGAATTATTAAGTATCGAATCTGATACCATATCTGATACCAAATCTGATACCATATCTAATGCACAAGAACATTGTGATTTTGACAGTTTTATTAAGGAAGAGATTGGCTATTTAAATGGCGGTTTTAATAGCAAAGGAAGACTTGATTTAGGGAACATTGATATAAGTTCAATGCTCTCTAAACCATCTTTTCCTTATGGGGTTATTCCTTATATTGGGTTTATTGATATAAAGATTAAAAGAAGATTAGAGATTAATTTTCTAAAAATAGAAAAATCAACAACAAATGATAGTCTTTATATAGCAAAAGGGAAAACAAAAGTTGGTAAAAATGTAAGATTGTTTGAAGGAGAAATAAAAATCAAACATATATATTTTTTTGCAGAGCATTCTAAAGGTTTAGAGGATGATATGGTGGGGAAAATAAAATCACAAGGAATTATCATTGCAGATTATTACTTTAGAGAAGATAAAAAATTATCAGCTACGGGTATCTTTGAAGGAAAGGTTTTATTAAGATGGTATATTAACAATAAAGGAGTGTTTTTATTTGATGATATTGAAGAATATTCAGATGACTATAGAAACAACCAATTTGTAGGGACTTGGACAAGTTATAAGACAGGAGTTAAAAAAGTAGCTAATTGGGGCATTTGTCGCATCCCTTGCTCAGGAGACTTAGATTGGGGTGCAGCTGAATTTTCTCCTGCTCCTGAATATAGAAAATATGGTTGGGAAGACTATAAACCTTAAATAAAAAACCCTTACCTTTGTAAACAATAAATAAAACAATATATGAAATTATTACTTATTAGTTTATTCTTAATATGGGTATGGTCTTGTAAGAACGTTGTTGATAATAACACTGAAAAAGATCCACTAAATGAATCATTAAGTATCGAATCTGATACCAAAATAAACAATCCACTAACGAACAAAAAGTTTTATTATTTAGATAAAGAGGAGAATGGAGAATTGACTCTCTCAATATTCCCATATCTTGAAGACGATTATGATATGGCTAAAATTATTTTTACTGACTCAATGCTTATTAATGGTTGGAATGTTATGGAACCACACGAGTGGAAAATAGAAAGGGTTTCCCAACAAGATTCTCTTTTAATCTATCACTTACAAATGATGGAAAATCCAGAAACTCAAAAAACTTTTTATTTTAATTATAATGAAAAAAAAGGTATTTTATATAGAAAGGATAGAGATACGACTTATATTTTAATAGATTCTTTAAAGAGTAATAGTGTGAGAAAAGTAAAAGCAGAGTGGATACCATGATTTATATCTCAGTTATGTTCTAAAAAAAGATAACAGAAACCCTATTTAAGAAAGGAATAGATTTAAATTATTTAGACCCTGATGCAAAAACACAAAACTATTATATAAAGGTAGAAGCCTATGCAGGTAAGAAAGAATCGGGTACTTTTGAACTTAGTTTTGAAAGTAAGCAAATTGAAGTGAGTAAAAGCCCTCTAAAAGTAAAGGTTGTTGAAGTAAAGAAAGAAGAAAAGAAGGAAGAAGAACCATTAGAAGAAGGGGCTTGCCCACATTGTCGTAAAAAGCATATTGATTTAACAAATAAAATGACTTTTCAAAATCAACCTCCTAAAAGTTAACTTTGTGCAGTTACATCAAAGGCTATAATAAATGGCACTATCGTTAAAATAAATAATAAAGAGATTGAAGAAATTATTTTAAAAGATCCTGAAGGTGCAGGAGGCTATGAAAAAGGGAAAATATTAGCCAATAAGACTTGTTTCTACCAATTAGCCTTAGAAAAAAATGTAATAGAAGGAAAAAGAACAGAGTTAACTTTCTATAATGATAAAATAGTAGAAGGATTAGAATATCTAAATTTATCTTTAGAAAAGGGATTTCCTGTAATGGTTGGAGTTAACCATACTTTCAATAAAACAATTAATGAATCAGAAAAAGCACCTCAAACTACTGATCATTTTGTTGTTATTGTAGGGCGTACTTGTGAGAATGGACAAATTTATTATCCTTTCTGGGAAGTAGGTACTTCAAAAGGTAAAGAAGGATATAAATTTAAGTTAGAATCTAATAATCATCTTACTTGTGATAAGCCATACAGAAAAGTACCTGAACCTTATGTTGTAACACAGATCAGGAGAAATATTGGGCTCTTTAAAAAAAAAGATGGTAAAGAGGAAATAAAAAAGATTAGAATAGAAAACCTAAAAGAAGAGTTATGAAAATGAAAATATTATTAATATCTATATTATTGAATATGCTACTTATAAATTGTAATAATCAGCAGAAATTAAATTCTAACACTATAACACAAATAGATAACAACTTAGAATCAAAAAGGGATACTTCAAGTAAAGAAAGTTTTTCTCTTGTTTATAAAACATATTATCCATTGAGATATAATGAAGATGGAAAGAAAACAATTCTTATAGATACACTATCTTATTTTAAGATTAAGGGAAATATCCTTATAGATAGAACAACAATGGATTTTTATATCTTTAAAATTAATGATATAAAGATTAACGATACCTTAATTACTATTATGTGTAATGAAGTAGCTGATGGTGATCAGAATGATAATAATACTGATGATTTTAGGAGTGTTAAGGACTTTTTTGGCTATGAAGAGAATGTTATTAAAATGTATATAAAAAAGAGCAATAATTATAATATAATTTCTTGGGATACACTTCCCTCTTCTGATAAGATGGGAAGAGAAGATTTTCTTATTGAAAAAGAAAAAGTAAAAGATTCAGGATTAAAGTATTATACTTATGATGATTAAGTGGATCATTGTTAATCAAGAAAAGAAAATTCCGAAAAGCAAAACTATTATATAAAAGTAGAAGCCTATGCAGGTAAGAAAGAATCGGGTACTTTTGAACTTAGTTTTGAAAGTAAGCAAATTGAAGTGAGTAAAAGCCCTGTAAAAGTAGAGGTTGGAGAAGGGAAGAAAGAAGAAAAGAAAAAGAAAGAAGAACCATTAGAAGAAGGGGCTTGCCCACATTGTCGTAAAAAGCATATTGACCTAACAGGGTCTGTTACCTTTTTTGGGTATCGAGATTCTGATAAAAAAGGTTGTTTTAGAAGATGTCAAGATATGCTCAATTCTTGTGGTTACAAATCTGTTTCTGTAAAAGATCCTTCCGTTTTCCAAATGACTAAGTGTGATGAGTGCGAAAGTAAAAATAAACATATATTGATAAATCAACCAAATATTCAAAAAGGGATACAAATAATTGATGACCATTTAGAAAGAGGCATTCCAATTGTTGTAGGAGTGGACCATTCCTCTGGACATACAGGAAATCACGATAAGACTACTGACCATTGGATTTTAATTGTAGGAAGGCAATGTAATAAAAAAATTGAATATCTATTTTTTGATCCACAAACAAGTAATAAAGATAGAGGAACAAGTAAAAATAATGTGTTAATACTACAAGAAGATAATAGTCTAAAAGGAATATAGAAAAATAAAACATATATAGTGACAATGGTTAGGCCAAGTATAATAAGATAAGCCTATGAAAAAAATAATTTTAGTATTAGTCGCTTTTAGTATTTCTTGTACAAATACTAATCGAAAAGTAGTTATAAAAGATCATATAACTGTAAATAACAAAGAGGTGGGAAGCCTTTTGGTTGTTGAAAATCAAGAGGTCAGAAATGTAGTTTACAATTTTTATAATTGGTATGTAAATGACATTTATTTGAAAAACAAAGAATATCTATATTCCCCCTCCTTTAAAAAGTTATCTAAAGGAAAATATGGTCTTGACATTGAAAAATATGCAAAGCATATAAATTCTATAACTTTTTTTTCAACTAAATATAAGAAATTCTTAATCGATAGAACTGTAAAATGTAATTCTATCCTTTTAGAAAAGAAATGGGATTTTAATCCATTAGAAGAATATTACGATTTTGAAGATTGCCAAGAATGTGATTTTATTGTAAAAGAATATTGGTTTGGAAGTCAAGAAGAAAAGAATGGAAATTTTTCTATTAAGAATGAATATAAAACAGAAGGGGAAGCTTTTCTCTATTATGTTCAAGATTATATTGATAATGAGGTTTTTTCAACTTATGAAATAAAGGTTGTCAAAGAAAACAATTTATATAAAATTGATTTTATAAGTGTGATGTAAAATTAGAATATCAAAAAACTTTTGAGTATTTATTACGAAGTAGGCGTGAAATATTTGCAAATCCTAAAACACATAATAAATAATAAAATATCAACAGATAAGATAAAACAAGTAAGTACAAGTAAGTATTTTGATAAAAACCCTTACCTTTGCAAAACAAAATATAAGCCAACATATGAAATTATTACTTATTAGTTTATTTTTAACAAGAATAATGTATTCTTGTGAATGTGTTAATAGTAACACACACTAAAATAGAATTTTCTACGGATAACATTTCAAGTTTAAAATTTGATGATAAAACTAAAATAAATAATCCACTTATAGGTAAAAAATTCTATTATTTATATAAAGGTGAAGATGATGGAGAACTCTTTCTTGCTGTACACCCTTATCTTAAAGGAGATGATGATATGCCTACAATTGTATTTATCAATGATATGCTTATAGATAATTGGAATACAATCGAAGGTAATAAATGGATCATAGAGAAAATAGAAGAAAAAGATACTCTGCTAACTTATTTTGTAAAGATGGAAGATGGGGATGCTTCTGATTCTTTATGTTTGAGTTATAATACTAAAAAAGGATTAATGTATAATATAAGAAAAGATACAACCTTTATACTAATAGATTCATTGTATATTAACAAAATAAAGAAAATTGAAACAAAAATAGAATTTTCGGATGATTAATGAGATTGAGGTGTCTGAATAATTTCATATATTTACACTCTGAAAATTAATGTATTATGGAATTATTTAAGGGACAAATAAAAGACTTTAATATAACTCAAAAACCGAGTAATGATGGGAAGAATTTTCCTATATTACATAAGGTAATACATCAGGTAAAGTATTGGATACGAGGTATATATTCTTGGGTATCAGAATTTAACATAGACCTATATTTAGCGGAATACAGTTTTAGAATTAATCGCTCACAAAATAAAGATACTATCTTTAACAAATTAATGAAAAGAATTCTAGAACGTTCTCCCGTTTCCCAAAGTCAATTAGTATGTAGCTAAATAGACACCTCAATAAATAATTTAAAATAAAACTATATGAATTTTTTAGAAATCGCACAAAAGAGATATGCTGCTAAAGCTTATCGCAACCAGAAGATAAGTGAGGCTAAAATTAAGGAGTTGGCAGAGATACTCCGTTTAGCTCCTTCCTCAGTAAATAGTCAGCCTTGGAAATTTGCTATCATAGGCGATGAAGCCCTTAAAGCCGACTTGGCAGCACATTCGTTCTTCAATGAACAGAAAGTAAAAGATGCCAGTCACCTCATCGTATTTTTTGCTTACGATGATATAGCAGCCTTTGAAACCTATTTCAAAGCTCATCAGCCACAACCTATAGTAGATTATTACGAAAGTGTAAAAGCAGGTGATGAAGAAAGAGCTAAAGCTTGGTTCCAAAAACAAGTGTATTTGGCAGCAGGTTTCTTTATAGCCGCTTGTGGTGCAGAGGGGATTGATGCTACCCCTATGGAAGGTATTGATACCCTTTATTACACCCAAAAACTGCAAGTAAAAGGCTGTAAAGTGGTACTTGCATTAGCGGTAGGCTATCACAGTGAAGCCGATGCTAACCACCCCAGCAAAACGCCTAAAAGGAGACTTCCGCTTGAAGAAGTGGTGGAAATACGCTAATTAGATCGTAGTGCGACACGTAATAACTAAAAGTGGCTGTTCTTTGTAACTGAAGGAAAGTAGGCGAGCAGGTATAGTTGATGTGAAAATATATCTTTATAAAGTGGCAGGGGATAGTACGTTTCTAAAAAATAATTTAAAATTCATAATTTGTAATTCAAAATTATTTTATACCTTTGCCGTCAGAAATATTTAATCATAATGAAAAAACTATTTATTTTGTCGTTAGCCTCTTTAGGCTTTTGGGCTTGCTCTAAGCGAGCTGATTATGCACTGCTGTCGGGTAAATTTGACGGTTTAAACGGTGCTCCTTTGGAACTGAGACTCATTGGGGGCGATGTGGATAAGACTATAAAAGTGCAGCCAGACGGTACTTTTAAAGATACTATCAAAGCACCTGATAACTACTATGTGCTTTTTAACCCTCAAGGAATTGAACTGCCTATGTACTTGGCACAAGGTGACGAATTAGCCGTGAATATAGACGTTACCAAAATGCCTTTGAGCATAAAATTGGCAGGTAAAGATACTGTTGCCACAGCTTATTTGCGCAAAAAATTTGATCTATCTATAGAGTTGCAAAATGGCTTGGAGGACTTGTTTAAAAAAGGCGTAGAGGATTTTAAGAAAGGCGTAGAGGATTATGGCAAAAAGTATACTGATTTTCTTAAAAATACAAAGAACTTATCAAGTGATTTTGTAAAAAAAGAAGAAAAATCTATTAACTACGAGCTCGCACACATCAAATCTATTTATGAAAAAGCTCACTTGCGCTATACTCAAGAGGAGGTAAAACTCCCTAAAGAGTTTGCTGACGAAATTGCAAAAATAGATTATGACAACAAAGAAGATTACAATACCTTTAGAACATATAAAGAATTGGTAGCTACTCACTTATTCAATATGTTTGAAGGTGAAGGTGCTGAGACTTGGGCTAAGACTATTGATTATGTAAAAGGATTGAAATCTGATAACATCAGAGAAGGACTTACTCGTTATTTTATTACTGCGGTATCGGCTTCTAATAATGCTGAAACGAATGCTTTGCTTATAGATGCTATCAAAGCAGTAGTGAAAGATAGTATGGCTCTTAAAGAATTGGACAGACGTATCGCTGGTTTAGAAAAAACAAAACCAGGAACAGAGTTTTCAGGTTTTGAAGGAGAGGATATCAATGGAAAGCCTGTGAACTACAACAGCTTGAAAGGAAAATTAGTATATGTAGATGTATGGGCTACTTGGTGCGACCCTTGTGTGGAAGAAATACCTGCTATGAAAGCATTGCAAGAGGAATATAAAGGTAAAGATGTTGTTTTTGTAAGCTTATCGGTAGATAGAGATAAAGAAGAATGGAAAAAAATGGTAGCTGAGAAAAAGATGGAAGGTTTGCAACTTCATCTTAACTTGGTTACTCAAGGTGAATTTGTTACTAATAATGACATTACTAGTATCCCACGTTTCTTCTTGATAAGCAAGGACGGTAAAATTATAGATATTGCGGCACCACGTCCTTCAAATGCTAAAATTAAAGAACTTATCAACGCTAATTTGTAATAAAATATATTTTCTGAAAGGGTGCGCAATACGTAGCACCCTTTCTTTATTTTCATAATAATCACTTTTCTAATAAATGACACTTTCTTTTACCGAATATGACTTGGCTAATGGTTTGCACGTAATACTTTACCCCGATAGTACAGCACCTGTGGTTACTGTAGGGATGATGTATCACGTGGGAGCTAAAGATGAACAGCCTGAACGCACAGGCTTTGCTCATTTTTTTGAACATTTGCTCTTTGAAGGAACTAAAAACATAAGTAGAGGCAAATGGTTTGATATTGTATCAGCCAATGGCGGTCATAACAATGCTTTTACTACTCAAGATAAAACTTACTTTTATGAGGTATTTCCTGCCAATAATTTGGAACTTGCTTTATGGATGGAGGCAGAGCGTTTGTTGCACCCCATTATTAATGAAATAGGGGTAAGCACACAAAATTCGGTAGTGAAAGAAGAAAAAAGTCAGCGTATAGATAATGCGCCTTACGGACGGATAATGTATAGGGAGGCTATTAATCGCTATCTTTTTGGGCAACACCCCTATAAAGGAACGGTAATTGGCGAGACGGCTCATTTGGATGCTGCAACCCTTGATGAATTTGTACTTTTCAAAAAACGTTTTTACAATCCTAACAATGCAGTATTGGTAGTGGCAGGTGATTTTCAGGAAGCTACTGCCAAAGAGTGGATTGCGAAGTACTTTGCTAATATTCCTAATACAGCTGATAAAAAGAAACCTATTAAGGTGGATGAACTACCTATTACCCAAACTATTAAGGCTACAGAATACGATAATAACATACAAATACCTTTAAAACTATATGCTTATTGTACGCCTGCAATGGCTCATAAAGATGCTTATACGCTTGACTTAATAGCTTATTTACTTACTGACGGCAAGAGTGCGCGCCTTTATAAAAAGATGATTGATGAGGAGAAAACAGCGTTGCAGGTATTGGCGTTTTCGGATGCGCAAGAAGATTATGGTGTGTATATAATGGGAGCACTGCCTATGGAGGGGGTGAGCTTAGCACAACTTGCTGAGCAGATGGATGAAGAAATAGTGAAATTGCAAACAGAACTCATCAGTGAAAGAGAATATGAAAAACTACAAAACCAAATAGAAATGCAGTTTGTAAGTGGACTAACAAATATGGAGAGTATTGCTCTTGCCCTTGCTGATAGTTATCTGTTTTATAAAGATACGCACGCTATTAACAATACAATAGCTATGTATCGTTCTGTTACACGTGAAGATATACGAGAGACAGCACGACAATATTTGGGGGCGCACCAGCGTTTAGACCTTGATTATTTGCCTGCTACTGAAGAATAAACAAATAAAACTAACAATAAATGAAACAACCACAGCCTTCGGCAGCACCTGTCATAGATCTTGGAGAGCCTATTACCCATATATTGCCCAATGGGCTTACACTATTAATTGTAGAAAATAACCGCTTGCCACAGGTGAGTATTCGGCTTTCTTTTGATGAACAACCTACTCTTGAAGGGGATAAAAAAGGAGTATTTGAGCTGATATCACTTTTGGCAGGGAATGGCTCTACAACTATCAGTAAAGATGATTTTAACGAAGAGATAGATTATTTAGCGGCAGATATAAGTATAATGCCTAATGGTGTGATGGGGCGTACACTGTCAAAATATTTTGGTAGGGTATTGGAGTTGATAGCTGATGCTGCCTTGCACCCTCATTTCAGTGAAGAGGAATTGGCAAAAGAAAAAGCACGACTCATACAAAGTATTAGAGCAAACGACAATAATGCCGAAGCTATAATGAAACGAGTAGGGAAGGCGTTGTGCTACACGCTTTTGCACCCTTATGGTGAATATACTACTGAAGAAAAAATAGCAGCTATTACTCTTGAAGACATAAAAGAGCAGTATCACAAACACTTTGTGCCTAATAATGCTTATTTGGTAATAGCAGGAGAGGTACAGGCTAAAGAGGTGATTGCTTTAGTAACAGAATATTTTGGTAAGTGGGAAGCGGTAACGATTACCCATAAACCTCTTTATGAACCTATAAATGTGCCTACTACCCAAATAGATTTGATAGATTTACCCACTGCGGTGCAATCGGAAGTACGAGTTACTAACCTAATAGAACTTTCTATGAAAGATAAAGACTATTTTGCGCTGCTTGTAGCCAATAGTATTTTGGGAGGTGATTTTGGTAGTTATATCAATATGAATTTACGGGAAGCTAACGGGTATACGTATGGGGCTTTTTCAACATTCAAAACTGATAAATGGACAAAAGGGGTATTCTCTATCAAAACGAAAGTGGGCAATGCAGTTACTGCACCAGCCATAGCTGAGGTGCTGAAAGAAGTGGAGCGTATTCGCACAGAATATGTGACAGATGAAGCACTTGCACAAGCTAAGGCGCAGTATTTGGGGCAGTTTATACTGGCTACAGAACGTCCGCAAACTATTGCAAATTACGCTATCAATATAAAAGTATGCAATTTGCCTGCTGATTTTTACAAAAATTATATAGCTAATATAGAGGCGGTTACTAAAGAAGATGTATTGCGAGTAGCGAACCATTACTATACGTTGTATAATTTCAGAATCATAGTGGTGGGGAAAGCTTCTGAAATAAAAGCAGACTTAAAAAAGCTTACACAAAGGGGACAAGCAATACCTTTATATGAATACGATAAGTATGCTAATAAATTATAATTGTCTGATTTTTAATTGCTTGCGTATTATTAAAAAATTTCTTTAGAAAAAAGTAAAGAAATATTTGGTAGGTTGTGAAGAATGTTGTAATTTTGCAGCCAATTTAAATCATTTTATTTATGAATCAATACGAAACTGTTTTCATTTTGAATCCCGTTTTATCTGAAACACAGATAAAGGAAGCAGTAGAAAAGTTTGAAAATTTTCTTACTTCAAGGGGGGCAGAATTTGTAGCAAAAGAGAACTGGGGGCTTAAAAAGTTGGCTTACCCAATTCAAAACAAAAAGAGCGGATTTTACCACCTCTTTGAATTTAAGGTGGCTGGTGAAGCGATTGAGCCTTTTGAACTTGAGTTCAGACGTGATGAGCGTGTAATGCGTTACCTAACTGTAAAGCTTGACAAAGATGCAATTGCTTGGGCTGAAAAAAGAAGAGCAAAACTAAACACTAAAAAAGCGTAAGAAAATGGCAGTAGAACAAAAAAAAGGAGATATAAAATATCTTACTCCGTTAAACATCGACACATCAAAACAAAAGAAGTATTGTCGCTTTAAAAAATCAGGTATTAAGTATATAGATTACAAAGATCCTGATTTCTTGTTGAAGTTTGTAAATGAGCAAGGTAAGTTGTTGCCTCGCCGTCTTACAGGTACTTCGCTTAAATTTCAACGTAAAGTGGCTACAGCTGTGAAAAGAGCTCGCCATTTGGCATTAATGCCTTACGTAGCCGATTTATTAAAATAAAAAAGGAGTAGAGAAATATGGAAATTATATTAAAACAAGACGTACATAACTTAGGTTTTAAAGACGACGTAGTTACAGTGAAGAATGGCTACGGGCGTAACTACCTAATCCCGCAAGGGTATGCTATTTTGGCTACTTCTTCAGCAAAAAAAGTGTTGGCTGAAAACTTAAAGCAAAAAGCTTACAAAGAACAACACATAGTAGAAGAGGCTAAGAAGACAGCTAAAAACTTATTGGCACTTACTATGAAAATAGTAGCCAAAGTGGGTTCAGGAGATAAATTGTTTGGTTCTATAAACAATGCTCATCTTGCTGAGGAATTAGAAAAATTAGGGCACAGTATTGATAAGAAGTTTATTTCAATAGCTGGTAATAGTATCAAACGCACTGGTAAATATACAGCGGCTATTCGTTTGCATCGTGATGTAGTGGTTGATTTTCCATTTGAAGTAGCTGCTGAAGTTGCAAAAGAGGAAAATAAACCTGCTGAAAAGCCAGAAGCTCCTGCAGCAGCACAACCTGAAGCAAGTGCAGAATAAGGTACTGAAAACTAATAAATTACAAAAAGCAAATAGTTCATATCAATTATAATTTTTGGACACCTGCGAAGAATTTTTCTTTGTAGGTGTTTTTTTACACATAAAAATTTGATTGTTTCAAAAAATAATTGTACTTTTGTACCTAAGTTTAGTAACTAACTCAGCAATGGATTCTAAGATTAATACTATAGGGCTTACAATTTGGGGCTATAAACAGGGGTGCAAAGTATTGGCTTCGCAGGGCGTTAATTTTCAGGCTCAGGAGGTAAAAGACCGTCTAAAAGATATAAGTGCTTTTATACGTATTCATACACCACGTGTAGATTTTTATACTTTGCAATTTACTCAAAATTACAAGATATATACACAATATCGTTCGTCTAAAGAGGTGAATGGGCAGAGTGGTGTGTTTATAGCTATTTCATTGTACATACCTCATTTTTTACAATGGCGGGGGGTGCGCTTAGTGCTCAACTTGCTAATGGATATGTACTTTGCTGAGCATATTGATTACCAAACAAATATGCCTCAGCTAAACGTAAAAGAAGATATATATCCTTATTTTAATTTGCTGAGGAGTTATGAGCGGCAGCTGATAGATGATCCTGAAGCAAGGTCGTGTGTATTGCAATTACCTTATTCGCCTAAGGTATTTACTTATACAAACCTTTATGAAGTGGATAAGTACTTTAATATGCCCTATCAGCCTGAGTTTAGTGACGTTCAAGATGTGGTGTTTTTGCGCAAGGAATTTGTAGATGATCCTCGTGCTTATAGTATTGATTTTCTTTTTCCTGAATATACTCTACAGCAACAGGATACAACAGCTAAACCTTCGGCGACAACAAAATCTACTACTGAAGTGTCTCGTTTTTCATTGGGAGATGCTAATTTGAAAATATTAGCATTTATGAAAAATGGTAAAGATGTGAGTCTTACCTACAAAAATGAGGCTTTTTCTGAAGATGATATGATTGAGTTGTTGTTGGAAAAGTCGCGTTATCAGGAGATGTTTTCTTTTCACGATACACTGAAAAAAGGGGTTAAAAAGGGTATTTTTAAGAAAATACAAGATGGTTATGCTTTAGATAATGTTACGTTTGCAGATAAGACATTTAAGGTGTATGTGCAAGCAACACAAAAGGAGTATGCGAAATACGTTTCCTTTTTGTCATTAGAAAGTAATAATTTTAAGGTAAAGACAAATAGTGATAGCAAAGGATATTACTTTTTGCTGAAAGGTGAGGAGGCTCATAATATTTTTAGTTTGAACTATAATGGTATTGTTTTTAAGAGTAACTATATGGTGGACGATCGTGAGCCACTAATGGTTGGCTTTGAGAAATATCATTTTACAATAGTTTCTAAGAAAAAGGCTACAATTACGCTTAAAATTAATAGTATATTGTTTAGTAATACACTGCGTAGTGATGCACCTATTGATATAGTATTGCCCGAGCACTTATATCACTTTGAGTTTGAAAACCAAGAAACAAAGCGGGTAATTAATATATCAAAAAGTGGGGAGATAAACTTTGATGTTGCGGCTAAGAATTTTAACCCTCAAATGATAGCTTCTCAAAGTCCTACGAATGATAATAAGCAATTATCGGTAATAGATGAGAGTTTGGAAGATGATGAGGTAGTGGCTCCTAAATCTCGTTTTTTATGGCTTAAAATAGCATCTATTATTGTATTTGTACTATTACTGCTAGGGGTAGGGTATTGGTTTATACTTCCAATGCTGAAAGACCCTGTAAAGGCTTATGTGATGTTTTCATCGGATAGTAAGATTAAAAATATCAGTTTCTTAACAAATATAGATGAGCGTACTTATGAAATTGATGATGTGTATATACGCTTAAAGAAGAGTTTCCCAATAGCAGAGACAAAGTTGGTACTTGATTTTGATGAGGAGGGAAAGGATACTTTGGTACTTAGCCAAACACAGCTGAGTAACTTGGCGAAGATGGTAGCAAATGATACTAAAGATACACTTAAAATAGAGGTGCTCTCGCCTGCGCGGTATTTTCTTTTCAATGTAAGTCAATGGAAAGAAACGCACGCAGACCCTAAAGGGACTTTGTTCTTGGCTGAAGCGAGAAAGCACAATTTTATCACAGAGGGGTTACGATCTGAATATGAGAAAGCTGTATGGGATAATTTCTTGAAAGATTTTGATTATTCGGCATATAATAGTGAACAAGTGGATAGTATATTGAGTCCGTACTTAAAAGGAGGTAGTGATGAACTATTAGGCTATCAGAATGATTTGCAGCAAATTATAGAACAGACTAAAGCACGTGAAGAAGGTGGGGGTGATACGACACAAGAGGGTACTGTAGCAACCGAAGTGGTACAACAGCCAACAACTCCTAAAGCTATGGCGAGTACTACACCAAGAAATAGTGAGACGCAAAGGAAAGCAAGTGTGCCTACAATTCCTAATGAACTACCTGCAGCGGTACCAGTGCCTGCTACAGATAACACGGCTTCACCACCTCTTGATGAACCTCGTAAATCAAAAACTATTACAAGGCGTATTAGAAACACTCCCAAGCCTGTAGCTTCAAATCCTACCCTTACTAATGAGGTGCTTACAGACTTGAAGCGATTTAATTTGCTGGGCTGTTCAGAAGAGGTAGTAAATAGAGTAAAGGCAAATATCAAGAAATTGGATAGTAAGGATTGGAGCTTGGTACTATATGAACTAAACCAAGAACGTAAAGAAATAGAAGAGCGCATAAACCAATATAGTATGTTTTTTACGGCACTAAAGAATGGTACTCCTATAGATAATATAAAGACTTCGAGTTTTGGAGGTCAGTCAAACCTTATTAATTACTTAAAAAAGAATAATAATTATAATTTGGTGAAAGGGAAAGCTAATTTGAAGACATTTGCAAACATTCGCCAAGCTATTATAGATACAGGTGTAGATCCTAAAACTATACAATAGAATATTAACTAAATTATGATGTATATGATAGAAGCTTTTAATAACCTTGATGTACTCCTTAAGGGGTTTTGGATGGTAGCAATACCAGTTACGATTGTTTTTATTATCCAAATGGTACTTACTTTTATGGGAAGCGATGCTTCAGATGGTACTTCAGCCGATTTTGATGGTGATTTTGACGGAGGGGATACCCCATTTCAGTTGTTCTCATTTCGCAACTTAATGAATTTTCTGTTGGGATTTAGCTGGACGGGGATATCTTTCTATAAGATTATTACTAATCCAATAGTACTAATCATAACGGCAATATTAGTAGGTGCGCTTTTTATTTATTTGTTTTTTCTTATAATCAGGGCTCTGATGCGTCTTTCGGAAGATAATACTTTTAAACTAAAAGAAGCTATAGGCAAAGCTGCCGAAGTGTATGTACCTATACCTTCACGAAGAAAAGGCACAGGGAAAGTAATGCTTAGCGTGCGTGGGGCTATACACGAATTGGATGCTATGACTGATGAAGAAGCTATCCCTACAAGTATAAAGGTGAAAGTAACAGCTATAGAAGATAATATTTTGTTTGTAGAGCGCTTATAAAGAGCTGATTTGTTTTGCAGCTTGCTCTAAGTTCTTGGATAATCCAAATAAGTAATTAAACTGTTCCCAATAGAATTGTGTTTCGCGCATTGATATGGGAGCAGTTTTTTCTTTATTGGCATTAGTTGTAATTTCTTTTACAGATGCGCTAAGATGGTCGATAGCTGTTTTGTAATGATTGCTAATAGTAGTGTCTTTTTTTGAGAGTAGTAACAAAGAATGTTGCTGTAACTGTATAAGATTATCAATAGCCTCATTGAAAACAGCTTTAGGAAAAGTGATACGTTTGCTATTTAGCCGAATACCTAAAGAAGCAACTGTAGCCAAAAAAGATTGCTGGATAACAATAATACCATATACCGCAGGATTTTTGTATTGCATAAAGTTAGGTTCTTGTAACATTCGTTGGAATGTAGTATTGAGGTTAGAAAGAGCCAAAACAGCCTCTTTACGCGATACTTTGTAAGCAGTAGTAATACCTTCTTCAGTATTGAAAATTTCTTTCACTTCTATTAAATACCCAATATTGGCTTCTATTGATTTGGTTATAGCCTCTTTATAGCTATTGTGTTCCCAAGTAGGTAAGAGTAGATAATTAGATGAAAATGACAGAACTACTCCTATCACTGTATCAAGTAATCTATCGTAAATAAGAGTATAAATATCAGGATTGATGAGTGCAAAAATAAAAATAGCTGTAATGGTAATGAATACAGAGGCATACATATAATTTTCCTGTATGAGTCCGAAGGCAATAGGCATACATATAATAGCAATATAAAGGTACAAACTGGGGTAGGGGAGGAGATAAATAGCAGCAAATGATACCACCCCGCCTATAATAGTACCATAAGCCCTATTGAGTGAGCGTTCTTTAGTAATCCCAAAACCTGGGCGCATAATGATGAAGATAGTAAGAATAATCCAATAAGCATTATTCAAAGGAAATATGATACCGATGAGATACCCTATAATAACTACAACAGAAAGCCGTAAAGCATGCCTAAAAAAGGTAGATTTTAGCGAAATATGGTCTTTAAGTCTTCGCCACGAATAGTTTTGATAGCTTACAAACTTCCTATATGTACTTTCATCACGTACCCCTGCTTCTTTATTGTAATAATTTTCAAATATCAACCGGATATTCTTTATAGAATTGTATTGGCATTCTATGTAAATATAGAAGTTACGCAACATCAGTAAGCGTTCTTTATCTGCAGCGGTAGCTACCGCTTTTTTTAAGGCTTCATTCTCTTGTTGTGCTTGTTGGAGCAGTGTTTCTAAATGATTATTTAGCGTGATAGGTTTGCGCGAACCTATATATTCCGACATTTGCTGTAATTGCTTGGCTAACTCCTTCAGAAATGAAGCATATATATTCAGATACTCCTTATGTTCAGCAAATTCTTTTTCTACTTTTTCGTATTGCACAGGGTTAGCTAAAGCCAATTCAAAAATATCTACCAATTCTATAAACATCAAGAATTGTCGTTGTAAGTAATCTGTTTTTCCTGTTTTGCTACGTGAGTCGAGCACTTCATCGCGTAGTTTTTCATAGTTTTCGTTTAGGTTGGTTTGCAGATTAATAAGTTTGCTAAGTCCTTGAGTACGATCTGTTGCTGTAAGCAAATCAGCACGAGTAGCAAAAAATTGAGAAGTGAGAGCAAAGCACTTCCCTAATAACTGCTCGCTATACAAGCGCGGACGTATTTTCAGCATCAGATAGGCAAGTAAGCTATACCATACACTCCCTGAGAGTATATAACTACAATATAAAGCTATATTCCACCCTGTTTGCAAATGTGCCAAAGTAGAAGCAATCCCAAAGAGTCCCGCAAACGACACCATTGTAGCTCGCTGTCCATAGAGTGAAATGTAAGCATTAAAAAATGTAAGAACGAACATTGTTGGCAATAGCAAATATGGGTAAGGCTCTGTAAGATTTACCATAGCACTACTGAACATACACAACAGAGTAGCTATCAGCAGCCCGCCGTATAAATGTCTTCTATTACCAGGAATATCGCTGGGCGATATAGCTACAACACTCAAGGCTATAGGCACTCCAATATCCAAGCGATCACACCAATTGCCAATACCAAGAGGCACTAATACGGCAATAGTTTTGATGCAACCTTTGAAGAATGAAAAACTTTTAAAGAAAGAAATAATATTGTTTCGCATTTTTTGTGTATATTCGCCGCAAAATTACAAAACTAATTGCAAATGGCAATCCCTACAACCCAAATATTAAAAGAAGGCAAAATACTATTATACCCCACCGATACAGTATGGGGCTTAGGTTGTGATGCTACCAATCCCGATGCTGTAGCCCGAATATACCAAATTAAGCAGCGCAGTGAGAGCAAAAGCCTTATAGTCTTGGTGAGCAACCTTAGTATGTTGCAGGAATACGTAACGTTTATTCCAGTTAGTGCCTTAGCCTATCTTCAAGTGCCACATCACCCCACAACCATTATTTATCCACAAGCTCAGGGCTTAGCACCCAATGCCATTGCAGCCGATGGTTCTGTAGCCATTCGCATTGTGCAAGATAATTTCTGCCAGCAGCTTATCAATGATTTTGGCAAACCCATCATTTCCACTTCTGCCAACATCAGCGGAGCTCCTACCCCTAAATATTACAAGCAAATAAGTCCCGAAATTATTGCCCAATGTGATTACATAGTGCCTTATAAGCAAGAGGATACCACTATAAAAAAGCCCTCGCGCCTTATCAGTTTTGATGCCAGCGGAGAGCTTATTATTCTACGTGATTAAAAATTATCGTCTTTCTAAAAGTACTACATTTTCCACGTGGTATGTTTGCGGAAACATATCCACAGGCTGTACCTTGGTAACCTTATATAGTTCATCCATAAGTGCAAGGTCTCGCGCTTGGGTAGCACTATTACAGCTCACATACACAATTTTTTCAGGAGCTATTTGCAGTATTTGGGCTACAACATCTTTATGCATACCATCACGAGGAGGGTCGGTAATGATTACATCAGGAGTTCCATTGGCAGCTATAAAGTCATCATTGAATACATTCTTCATATCTCCCACATAAAAAGTAACATTACTTATTCCATTAGCAAGAGCATTTGCTTTCGCATCGGCAATAGCTTCAGGAACAGCTTCTACTCCTACTACTTTCTTAGCCTTTTTAGCTACAAACTGAGCAATAGTTCCCGTACCTGTATAGAGGTCATACACAAGCTCATCACCTTTTAAGTCAGCAAAATTACGAGCCACTTCATAAAGTTTGTAAGCCTGTTTAGAGTTAGTTTGGTAAAACGACTTTGCATTGATTTTAAAACGCAGCTCCTCCATTTCTTCGTAAATACAATCCTTCCCCTTGTAGCATATCAGCTCTTGGTCGTAAATAGCATCATTACCTTTGCTATTGATACAATATTGTAGCGAAGTTATTTGAGGGAATGTATCCGCAATATGTTGCAATAGCAACTCCCTTTTTTCTTTATCTTCTTTATAAAACTGAATCACGAGCATTATTTCATCAGTACTCGTTATTCGTATCATTATTGAGCGCAAGAAGCCTATTTGTTGTCTGGGACTGTAGAATGCCATATTATGTGCCAATGCAAACCGCTTAATTTCCTGTCTTATAGCATTAGAAGGATCAGCTTGTAGGTGGCATTCATCAATGTCCAATACCTTATCCCAAGCTCCTGATATGTGAAAACCCAAACCATTGCGATTTTCTATCTCGTCAGCATTTTTTATTTCTTCAGGCGTAAGCCAACGCATATCCGAAAAAGAAAATTCCATCTTATTTCGGTAGTAATAGATATCGTCTGAACCTATTATAGGCATCAATTCAGGTATCTCAATCCGTCCCAAGCGCACAAGATTGTTCTCCACCTCTTTTTGCTTGTAATATAGCTGACTTTCGTAGCTCATATTCTGCCATTTGCATCCCCCACAATAGCCAAAGTGTTTACATATAGGCGTAACACGTTGTTTTGATAGTTGGTGATACTTAATAGCCTGCCCCTCGTAATAAGCCGATTTTTTTTTAGTAGTTTGTACATCTACCACATCACCAGGAACTGCATTGCTTATAAATATAACTCGCCCATCAGGCGCTTTGGCTACACTTTTGCCTTTAGCTCCCGCATCTATTACGGTTACATTTTCTATGATTATATTCTTGTTCTTTTTCATTTGGGTGCAAAGATACGAATAAATTATGAATTATTTTGTACTTTTGTGCCAACTAATGTTTGGTAATGGAAAAATACGAAAAATACAACGCTATAGTGCTTTCAAGTGCAAAATATAGTGATAATAGCCTCATTGTAAGATGTTTTACCCCTGCTTATGGCACTTGTAGCTATTTGCTTAAAGGTGTATTATCGCCTAAGAAGAAGTTTCTAAAAGCAGCTCTTTTTCAGCCTTTTACACAGTTAGAATTAGTAGCTACTCACAAGGATACTCAGCAATTAGGCTATATAAAAGATGCTAAAATAGCCCACCCTTATGATTCGCTGCATACCGATATTTACAAAAGCACTATTTGTATTTTTCTTGCCGAAATCTGTACGATAGTATGTCCCGCAGGTACACCCGATGCTCCCCTTTTCAACTTTTTAGCAAAGCAACTGCAGCTTTTTGACCAATCACCTTTCAATCCTCATTTTACCCTCAAATTCCTTACTCAGCTCACCAATCTTCTCGGTTTTTACCCCGATACTTCTCAAACGCATTTGCCTTTTTTCAATATAGAAGAAGGTGTTTTTGCTACTACTGAAACCTTACATTGCATTTCAGGGAGACCCCTCATCTTGTTCAAAGATATTTTAACTACTGATACCAATTTTTTAGCTACTCTCAGCAGCACTCGCGAAGAGCGCAATGCTTTGTTACATCAGCTGTTGAAATATTACCAATGGCACTATCCCAACTTTAAGAAAATAAAGTCGTTAGAAGTATTACAAACCCTATTTCAATAAGGAAGAGGCTGTCCAAAAAGTCTAAACTAAACTTTTAAGGACAGCCTCTTTTTATTATATTTAGCAATCGTTACAACTTATTGTTTTTTACCCTGATTAGCTACGCTGTTAATTGCTGCAGCAATAGCCTCTTGATCACCCAAATAGTAATGTTTAATAGGTTTCAAATCAGCATCGAGCTCATAAACTAATGGCACTCCTGTAGGAATATTTAGTTTCAAAATATCAGCCTCACTCATACTGTCTAAATATTGTACCAATGAGCGCAAGCTATTACCGTGAGCTGCAATAATCACACTTTTGCCAGCTTTTATGTCAGGAGCAATCTCACTGAACCAAAGTGGCAACATACGGTCGTAGCAATCCTTGAGGCTTTCACCTGCTGTTTTTTCTTCGTCAGTTAAGTTGTTGTAACGGCGGTCGTGTGAAGGGTGGCGTTCGTCACTCTTTTCCAACAATGGAGGTTGCACATCGTATGAGCGTCTCCACAAAAGTACTTGGTCTTCACCGTATTTTGCAGCCGTTTCAGCCTTATTAAGCCCTTGTAAAGCACCATAGCTCTTTTCGTTAAGTCTCCAGCTTTTGTGAGTAGGTACCCAAAGGTCACCCATAGTTTCCAAGGCGTTGTTTAATGTTTTGATGGCGCGTTTCAATACCGAAGTGTAGGCAACATCAAATTTGAACCCCTCTTCTTTCATTACACGTCCTGCTTCGCGTGCTTCTTGCACTCCTTGCTCTGTCAAATCTACATCTTGCCACCCAGTGAATAAGTTTAGTTTGTTCCATTCACTTTGTCCGTGGCGTAAAAGTACTACTTTATACATAATATGTTCTGTTTTATTATTCTTTTTTATCACCGCCGCCTAAGCCTTTCAAAAAGTTGCCCAATTGTTTTTTAGCCTCTTTTTTAGCTTCCTCTTTGGCTTTTTCTTTAAGGTCTTCTTTCACCTTAGTAATTGTACTATCTTTGTTCTTCTTCAGCCCATCCACTACGTTCATAACATCAGCCGCTGTGCCCGAATTTGTTTTAGAAGCAATCGCATCTTTCAAGGCATCTGTACCTTTGTCTGCAAGGTTATTTATTTGATTTTTAGCTATCTGTGTTGCCAAATCTTTTACTACTGTCTTAATGTCTGTCTTTACTTCAGGCTTGTTAAAAGTACCGCCTACAGTAGCTACTACAGGTAAATTTGTAATTTTCTTTTGGTTTTCAGGTGTTAGCTTTGCCAACAAGTTTTCAGCCTCTTTGCCCAACATTTGTGGGGGCACATTGAAAGTTAGGTTGTAGTTCATTACTTGGTCAAACCCGTGCATACCAGCCACTTCCACTGCTACATCTTTGTATTTTATAGTAAAAGGTTTAATTTTTACTTTACCATCTTCAAAGTCCAATCCCGCTTTCACATTGTTCAGATTGAAATTAGCAAGATTCAACCCCGTAAATTGTTCGTTTAAAGACGAGAGTAGAGGAGAGGCTTTTGTATCAATTTTTGAATCTGCAAGCGAACCAAACAAATTACCCGAAATACTATTCAAATCAGGAGTAAGGTCATTATTCAATTTACCTTTTACGTTAATAATTGTATTGATTTTCCCTTGTAATACTTTTGCTATAGGAGCAATCTTTTCAAGCATTGATATCTTCGAGAAAGCCTCAACAATGTTTAGTTTATTGAGGTTCAAATTTACGTCAAAAGTAGGTACATCACCTTTGGTAGATACCCCCCCAGCAATACCTATATTACCGTCAAAAACATCTGTTTTTAGATGTTCCAAAGTAACCTTTTCATCTTTAATGATAAGTTTCCCCGAAATATTACTCAAGTTCAAATTGTCGTAAAGCACCGTTTTAGCCTTTGCATTTAGCGTACAGTCTAAAAAAGCAGGCACTTTTATAGCCGAAGCCGTATTGTTATTAGTTGCAGCTGTAGTTTTTGTTTCCTCTTTTTTCTCTTCCTTAGCAGGTGTAGTGCTTTCAGTAGTAGGTTGCATAAAGTCACTCACTGCCAGTTTGTTAGATAACATATTGAAGTTACCTTTTAGCGTTTCTTTCTTGAATAAGAAACCGTAAAGGTTATCTATAGTACCGTCAAGGTGCAAATCACTATCCCCTGTATGAGCGTCAAATGTAGAGAGACCTATGTGCGAAGGGTTAAACTTCAGTTGCAAGTTTTCTATATGAAAAGGCTTTACAAATTCTTCACCCGCATACACAAATTTTGCTAATGACAAATCACCTTGTGCTTTTATATTCTGATAGTTATTCGTCTCTACCGATTTCATATCCAATTGCAAAGCCAAATCAGCCTTCAGTTTTCCCTCAAACTTTTTGTCTAAAGCAATAGGGTATGCTTGCGATAAGTTTGCCAAGTTAATAGACCCTTTAGCAGCCAAATCTACATACGGATTAGCAATCACATTGCTCACTTTAGCACGTGCCGAAAACTGGTCTTCATCAATAGTCATCGCAAACTTGTTCAAGTTCACTTTCGTATCGTTCATTATCCCTGTAGCATTATCCACTTTTAAGTCTATACTAATGTTGCGCACAGTTTTAGGTAGCATAGGGTATTTTACCGAAGCATTATCAGCATACATTTCTATCCCAAAAGTAGGTATTTTATCCCCTACCATATCCCCTTTAGCAAAACCTTTCAGAGTGAGGTTACCCGTAGTTTTTACCCCCTCAAGGCTTTTGGTGTATTCTTCAGGAATAAGAGCTAAAAAGTTTTGGAAAGTATTTGTAGGCGTACTAAAAGTCAAGTCATAACGTTGTCCATCGTCCAATAGCTGTATAAACCCATTAAACACCAAATCCAGCTGATTGACAGTAGCCTTATTTTCTTTAAAAGTATATTTTTGCTCTTTGAGGTCAATTCCTAAAAGAGCTTGTAAAGTAATAGGAATACGTTTCATAAAAGTACTCTTACCCATAGCAAAAGTAACATTAGCCTTTGTTTGAGTGTCCAAGTCAAGTACCTCTTGAGCAAAATTTCCTTTTCCGCTGTGGTAAATATCGTCAATTTCCATAAAAATATCCCCCTCCTTATCTTCCATTCTGAAAGTAAATTTCAGATTTTCAACATTATATGATTGAATATCCAGTTTTATAGGAGTAGATTCTTCTTCAGGAGTTTCCGATGGAATAGTAATATCAAAGTTACCTTTCCCCTCTTGGTTCATATGCACATACACCGAAGCATCTTTCACATTAGCTCCCAATAAGTTATAGTTACCACTAATAAGGTCGCTTATACTCAAGCTCACATCTAAATGTTTAGCAGCAAAAAGAGTATCCCCTACAAAAGGTTCTTTGTTAGCAAGTACAAAATCCGAGAGTGTAACCTGTGCCTTAGGAAAATTCTTAAACAAGCTAATATCCACATCTTGAAGTGAAATAGTAGCTTTAAGGTTTTCATTAGCAATAGCAATCACTTTTTCTTTGATAGTATCCTTGAAGAAGTAAGGTATAGCCACCATTAGAGCGATGAGTAGCAGTAGGGTTATCCCTCCCCATTTTAGTATTTTTTTTACTATTTTCATTGATTTTTTCAATTAAATTTTGTTGCTGCAAAGATACTAAATATTTTAAAAACAACAATAATTTTTTCAAAAAACTTTTATGCGCCAATTCAAAATTCAAAATTCTTTTCAGCGAAGGATAAGCGAAGGATAAGCGAAGGATAAGCGAAGGAAAGTCGGCGAGCTGGCACAGCCGAGTATGTGACGAAGGAAAGTCGGCGAGCTGGCACAGCCGAGTATGTGACGAAGGATAAAAGCCTGTGCGGCTCGCACCGAAGGAAAGTCGGCGAGCTGGCGCAGCCGAGTATGTGACGAAAGGTAAATTGAACAAAAAAATCCTTACCAAAATTTGCAAATCAAAAAAAATATTAATACCTTTGTGCGCAATTAAAGAAACATTAAAAAACATTAAACATTATTTCTATGGACGCATTTACTTCACCCATTGGGTTGGTTGTGATTCTCGCAATCGTCATTTTTGTAACTATTTCGTCTTTAGTGGCTCGATATAAACGTTGCCCTTCCGACAAAATCCTTGTTATCTATGGTAAAACAGGAGGCTCTTCTGCCAAATGTATTCACGGAGGAGGAGCCTTCGTATGGCCTGTAATTCAAGACTTTGCTTACTTAGACCTCCGTCCTCTTTCTATCGAAGCAAACCTTACCAATGCCCTTAGCCGCCAAAATATTCGCGTAGACGTACCTTGCCGTTTTACTATAGCAATCTCTACCGAACCCGAAAATATGAACGCTGCTGCCGAGCGACTTTTAGGTATTTCTCCCGAACAAATTCAAGAGCTCGCCAAAGATATCCTCTTCGGACAGTTGCGTTTGGTTATCGCTACAATGACCATCGAAGAAATCAACTCCGACCGCGATAAATTCCTCGATAATATCTCCAAAAACGTTGATAGCGAACTCAAAAAAATCGGTCTTAAACTCATCAACGTAAACGTTACCGACATCAAAGACGAATCTGGTTATATCGAAGCTCTTGGTAAAGAAGCAGCTGCCAAAGCTATCAACGAAGCTAAAATTAGCGTAGCTGAACAAGAAAAAATAGGAGAAACAGGTAAAGCCCTCGCCGACCGTGAGAAAGATACCCAAATAGCCGAAACACATCGTGATAGAGATGTAAAAATTGCTATTACACAAAAAGATAAAGAAATTAGCATAGCCGAAGCTAAAAAAGATGAAACAGTAGGGATTGCCGAGGCTAAAAAATTTGAATCAATAGGTAAAGCTGAAGCCGACCGCGATAGCCGTATCAAAATATCTGAAGCCAATGCAGTAGCTATCAAAGGGGAAAACGAAGCTAAAATCGCTATTGCCAACTCCGAAGCTTTACGCCGTGAAAAAGAAGCCGAATCATTGCGCATCGCTATCTCTGCCGAAAAAGTACAACAAGCTAAAGCCCTTGAAGAAGCTTATTCAGCTGAACAAAAAGCCGAATCAGCTCGTTCTGATCGTGAGCGTGCTACCCAAGTAGCTAATATTATCGTCCCTGCCGAAATCAACAAGCAACGTGCCATTATCGAAGCGCAAGCCGAAGCCGAACGCCTACGCGAAAAAGCTAAAGGGGAAGCAGATGCTATCTATGCGAAAATGGAAGCCGAAGCAAAAGGTCTCTTCCAAATCCTTACCAAGCAAGCCGAAGGGTATAAAGATGTGGTGGGGGCTGCTGGTGGCGACCCTACCAAAGCCTTCCAATTGCTATTGATTGAAAAACTACCTGAATTGGTTAAAACCCAAGTGGAAGCTGTTAAGAACATTAAGATTGACAAAATCACTGTTTGGGATTCTGGTAAAGGCGAAGATGGCAACAATTCTACTGCCAATTTCGTATCTGGTATGATGAAAACTGTACCACCACTCAATGATTTATTCAATATGGCAGGACTTAACCTCCCTACCTATCTTGCTAATAATAAAACACAAGAAAATAAACCAGAAACACAAAATACAGAAGAAATAAATACAAAATAAAATACAACTGCACACAGAGGGTGTCCGAAAAGTTTTAAAAGCACGATTACGCCACACACTTTGGCAAACTCTGAAAGTTTGCCAAAGTTAATTACTCTGATAATCAATTACTTTTATTCACATTGTAGGGGCGATTGGCAAATCGCCCTCACGAAACCAAACTTTTCGGACAGGCTCTTTATAGATAATCACTTATTGTAGGGGCAAATTCTTTTTTGTTCTAATTACATTATAAAAATTATAAAGAACGAATATGAAACATCTTATAACATCATTCCTACTACTATTTACACCCCTTATTTGGGCTCAAAAAGCTCAAATTACCAATGCCAAACTCAATGCTGTAACCGTTTATTTCAGCTCTGCCGAATTGGCTCATAGCCTTAGTGCCAACCTCAATAAAGGTACTAACGAAATTGTCATTAAAAACATAGCGAATGACATCGATGAGAATACTATCCGCATTTTGGCTCCTAAAAGTGTAACCGTACTCTCAGCACAATTTACTACCGATACCTATACCGATAAAGACAATTTACACCCAAAAAGCAAACAAATAAAAGATAGTATAGAGCTACTTACTTTGCAAATTGATAAACTTTCCAATCAAATAGCTGCCGAAAAGCAAATAGTGGAGCTAATTAAAGAAAATAAAAAGGTTTTAGGCAATGGTACTGCCCTAAATATAGCCGAATATACTAAGTTTATCAACTATTCTAAAGAAGAAATGGTAGCTTCACTTGATAAAGCTGATGCTTACACCGAAAAACAAAATAAATTACGTACACTTCGCTATGAATTAGAACAACGTCTCGAAGGCGATGTAAGCAAGGAAAAAACACTCTCTAAAGGTAAAATTGTACTGCAAGTAATGAGCGATACACCTCAAAAAGCCGACTTTTCTCTCAGTTATGTTACGCCTCTTGCTGGTTGGTTTCCATTTTATGAGCTTCGTGCCAATGATATCAATAGCCCGCTAAGTTTGCTCTACAAAGGTGAAATTTACCAAACTACAGGAGTAGATTGGAAAAATATCAAACTGACTCTTTCTAGTGGAAACCCCAATGTACGCAATGAAATTACCTTGCTTAAAGCTTGGTTCTTGCGCTTTGGCAATCGCTATAGTGCAGAAACTATGGAAATCAACGCCTACCGCCGTTCCAATACCTTTGCAGCAGCCGAAATGAAAGTAGCAAATCTAGAAGATACAGCAAAAGAAGAAATGGTAGAAGCTACAATGAATGACTATACCGATGTGAGTGAAAATCAACTCAATACTTCTTTTGAAATCACTACCCCCTATGATATCCTTTCTAATGGTAGAGAATATAGTGTGGCACTCAAAGAGCTCAAGATTAAAGCCAAATACGAGTACTACTCTGCACCTCGTGTAGATAATGGAGTTTATCTTGTAGCCTCAATTGATGATTATTCGCAATACAACCTGCTCAATGGCGAAGCAAATATTATCTTTGAAGATATGTATGTAGGTAAAACAATGATTTCGCCCAATCAAACTACCGAAAGTATGCAACTTACTATGGGCAACGATAAGAAAATAAGCATAAAACGCGAAAAAATAGCCGATAAATCTGAAACTAAATTCATTTCAAGCTATAAAGAGCAGACTTTTACCTATGAAATCACTGTAAAGAACAATAAAAAGGAAACTATCAACCTAAAGTTGAAAGATCAATACCCTATTAGTACCAATGAAAAAATACAAGTAGAACTATTGGAAGATTCAAAAGCTGAAGTGAATACCGAAACAGGTATCCTTACTTGGAATACAACTCTCAAAGCAGGTGAAAGTAAAAAATACCGACTTAGCTATAAGGTGAAATACCCTAAGAGCGAAGTAATAGAGAACCTTTAAGTAAAAATTTGATAATTGAAATAAAAAATATAATTTTGCCGCAGATTTTAAAGAACAGTAACTATGGCATTGCATAATGATTTTGGAAAAGAAGGAGAACAAGATGCTGTAAATTTTTTAATTGAAAACGGACATACTATCTTGGAACAAAACTTTAGGTATGGGCACGCTGAAATTGATATTATCTCACAAAAAGGTAATATAATACATATTGTAGAAGTGAAAACAAGAACTTCTAGTGCTTATGGCGAACCAGAGAGTTTTGTAAATCAGCAGAAAATAGACCTTATAGTAAAGGCGGCTAATAATTATATATTACGCAAAAACCTTGATGTAGAGGTACAGTTTGACATTATCTCTATTGTAAAAAATAGTGTGGAGTTTTCAATCAACTATATAGAGGACGCTTTTTATCCTTTTTAAGATTAAAAACTCAATTTTAGGTACTAATATAAAATGAAAACAATCGCTTCGGCTGTAGAAAATTACATCAAAAAAAAGCCCTTTTTGCAAACTTCACTCTCGCAGGGGATCATAAACCTCACTGCGCTGGCACGTATTATTCAAGAGGATATACAGCGCAATCACTTTACACGTGAGGTGAAAACAGGGGCTATTGTAATGGCTCTGAAGCGATTGGCTGTTGATATGGAGTTCCGCGATACCCATCGCTTTGTAAAGATTCTGAAAAATATTGATAACCCTATAGTACGCACTGAACTGACGGATTATACTTTTTTAGCTTCGCAAACACTAATGAATTGTCAAGCAGAATTGTTACAGCTATTGCAGGAAAATGCAGGTACGTACTACGCTTGGACAAAGGGGGTAGACGAAACCAGCCTGATTGTAAGTAGTAATATAGAAAACTTGGTAGAAAAAGTTTTTAAAAATGAACAATGCTTGCATAAGTTTACTAATTTAACAGCTATAAGTGTACGTCTCCCTATGGAAGATACTATGGTATCAGGAATTTATTACTTTATTTTTCAGCGCTTGGCGTGGGAAGGCGTTAGGCTTAATGAGGTGATTTCAACTACTAATGAATTTACATTCATCATTCCCGAAGAACAAGAAAAGGTAGCTTTTAATGTGATTAAAAATTTAAAATTATTAAAATAAAAATGGTAAGAGTACGATTTGCTCCAAGTCCAACTGGGGCATTGCATATTGGTGGTGTGCGCACTGCTTTGTTTAATTATCTGTTTGCTAAAAAACACAAGGGTGAATTCTTGTTGCGAATTGAAGATACCGACCAAAACAGATATGTAGAAGGTGCTGAGGAATATATTATCAACTCGCTAAATTGGTTGGGGTTAACTTATGATGAGGGGGTAGGCAAAGGAGGCAAACACGCTCCCTACAGACAAAGTGAGCGAAAACCGCTTTACCGTCAGTATGCTGAACAACTCATTGCCAATGGTTGGGCTTATTATGCTTTTGATACTGCCGAAGAACTTGATATACTTAGGAAAACAGCTGAAGCTAAAGGCGAAACTTTTATTTATAATTGGGCTACAAGGGCTACTTTGAAAAACTCTTTGGTTTTGCCTTCTGATGAAGTACAACGCTACTTGGCTGCTGGCAATGAATACGTAGTTCGCTTTAAAATGCCTGATAATGAGGTGTTAAAAATGAACGATATGATTAGGGGCGAGGTGGTTATCAATACCAATACTCTTGATGATAAGGTGCTTTTCAAAAGTGATGGAATGCCTACTTACCACTTGGCAAATATTGTAGATGACCACTTAATGGAAATTACACACGTTATCAGGGGGGAAGAATGGTTGCCCTCAATGCCTTTGCACCTATTGTTATACCGTGCTTTTGGTTGGGAAGCTCCTCAATTTGCACATCTTCCGCTTATCTTGAAGCCTGTAGGTAATGGCAAGCTGAGCAAGCGTGATGGTATTAAATTAGGATTCCCTGTTTTTCCAATGGATTGGACTGAAAACGGAGAAACACTCAAAGGATTTAGCGGAGAAGGGTATTTTCCTGAAGCTCTTATTAACTTTTTAGCACTTTTAGGCTGGAATCCAGGTAATGACCAAGAAATATTCTCAATGAACGAACTCATTGCTTTATTCGACTTGGAAAAAGTTCATAAAGCAGGAGCACGTTTTGACCCTGAAAAAATAAAATGGTTTAATCATCAGTATTTACAACAAAAAGGAAATGATGAGCTAGCAGTACTTTTTGGTGAGCTTTTAAAGAATAAAGGGATAGAGGTAGCAACCTCTACACTACAGAAAATAGTAGGCTTATTAAAAGAACGTGCTACTTTTGTGAATGATTTTTGGGAGTTAGGTAAATTCTTCTTTGAAGCACCTACACAGTATGACGAGAAGGCAATGAAGAAGCAGTGGAAAGAACAATCGCCACTAATTGTTGAAGAAGTGGCAGCATTGCTTAGAAATGCAACCGACTTTGAAGCTCGTGGCTTGGAAGGGATTGTAAAACAGTATATTGCAGATAAGGAATTGGGCTTAGGACAAGTGATGCCCGTACTGCGATTGGCTTTGGTAGGAGAATTGAAAGGTCCTGATATTTTTGATATTATGGAAGTAATAGGAAAAGAAGAAACAGTGAACCGATTGTTTAGAATTTTAGAGTAGAAAATATTTTTTTTAAATTTGATGTAATTTTTTTGATTTTTATTTGGATATTAAAAAATAATTCGTAACTTTGCACCCGAAATAAAGAAGAAAGATGATTTTATATATTTTAAATACAACGGCTATGATGATGTGTTGCATGCTTGATAAGAGCAGTGCGGCATCAGTTGTTGTTGAAAATATAGCATAGTTATAGATATTTTTTGAATTAATACAACAGACACCTCACTGCTTTAGTAGTGAGGTGTCTGATTTTTTAGCTTATATGAATTTACGAAAATCATTTATTACGACTCTTTATGAGGAAAGTAAAACAATAAAACATCATATTGGGAAACAGCGTATCACTACTTTTATTGAGTCGCTTTTTGAGTATTTATTTTTGATTGATGAACGTTCGTGTCGCTCAAAAGCAAGCATAGAAGTGCGATATGACGAATTATGCTGTGATTTTGTAAATATAGTGAGTGATTTTGTAGGTGAAGAGCACTCTAAAGAGGAAATAGAAGGTTATTACAATAGTATCTTACCTGATATTTATGAGCAACTGAAAGGAGATGCTATCTTTTATATTGATAGCGACCCTGCAGCCAGCTCGGTACGTGAGGTACAAGTTACTTACCCAGGCTTCTTTGCTATAATGGTGTATCGGATTGCTCATCAGTTATGGTTGCAAAAAGTACCGTTGCTACCGCGTATTCTATCAGAGTTGGCACATAGCAGGACTGGGATTGATATTCACCCTGCGGCAGTAGTAGGTAATCCTTTTATGATTGATCACGGTACAGGAATTGTGATTGGCGAAACGACTATAATTGGCAATTACGTGAAGGTATATCAGGGGGTTACATTAGGTGCATTGTCAGTATCAGTAAATAAGGCTCATACAAAACGACACCCTACCATTGAAGATAATGTAGTGATTTACTCAGGAGCAACCATCTTAGGAGGAGATACTGTGATAGGACACGATAGTGTGATTGGTGGAAATGTGTGGCTAACTAATAGTATTGAACCCTTTACAAAAGTTTTTCACAAAAGTCAGATAATAGTGAAAGATAATGAAGTGTATGAAGAGCCTATAAACTTTGTAATTTAAGGAGTTTAGGCGTTAAGGATTTAGATTGTATAACAGCTAAGCACTAAATATAATAAAATAGTAACAAATAAATAATTATAATAATGGCGTACAAAAATGTTTTAGAGATCATTGGGAATACTCCCGAAGTAAAGATCAACAGATTGTTTGGCGAAAATGCCAATGTGTTTATTAAATTGGAGCGTTTGAACCCTGGGGGGAGCATCAAAGATCGTATTGCACTTGCAATGGTGGAAGATGCAGAAGCTAAAGGTATCTTGAACAAAGATAGCGTAATAGTAGAGCCAACTTCAGGTAATACAGGAGTAGGCTTGGCTTTGGTAGCTGCCGTAAAAGGATATAAATTGATAGTAGTAATGCCTGAATCAATGAGCATTGAGCGCCGCAAATTGGTGGCTGCATACGGTGCTGAAGTAGTGCTTACTCCTAAAGAGAAAGGAACAGGAGGTGCTGTAGCTAAAGCATTGGAAATTGCAGAAGGCAAACCTAATTATTGGGTGCCTCAACAATTCCAAAATCCTGCAAACCCTGCAGTACACGAACGCACGACAGCTCAGGAGATTTTAAAATCTTTCCCTGAAGGATTTGACTATTTTGTAACAGGAGTAGGTACTGGTGGTCATATTTCAGGGGTATCTAAGGTGCTAAAACAACACTTCCCCAACTTGAAAACTATAGCCGTAGAACCTGACCAATCTGCTGTGCTAAGCGGTGGCAAACCAGGCCCACACGCTTTGCAAGGATTAGGAACAGGTTTTATTCCTGATAACTACGATGCTTCGGTAGTAGATGAGGTGCTTCCTATTTCAAAAGAAGAAGCTTACGAGTTTGCACGCCGTTTGGCTAAAGAAGAAGGTATTTTGGCAGGTATCTCTACAGGAGCTGCTTTGGCTGCTGTAAGTAAGGTATTAGAGAAAAATCCTAAAGCTCGTATTCTGACTATAAATTACGATACAGGAGAGAGATATTGGTCTGTAGAAGGACTTTATTAATGATATATGACAATTAGAAATTAAATATTAGCGATTAGAAAAAAGCAGTTAGGAATACATCTTGACTGCTTTTTTGTATTTTTATAATCCTCATATCTCTCCAATTACTCTATTTTTATAACAAAGTGCCTCATAAATCTAAAAAATCTTTTATATATTAATTACTGATTTTCAATCATTTAAAAACAATGAGTAAAAAAACTTAAAAAAAACTTGGCAAAAAATTTGGAGAATTAAAAAAACGCCGTACCTTTGCACCCGCAAATGAGACGATAGGCGCTCAGGAGCGAATAAGAAACAACACGTACATTGACATAATGTTGTACAGCACAAAAGAAGATTTAAAGAATTAAGTGAAACCTGAAGTCAATAACTTGAAAGAGTCGGTTAGAAGATATTAAAGATTTTAACGATGAAGAGTTTGATCCTGGCTCAGGATGAACGCTAGCGGCAGGCCTAACACATGCAAGTCGAGGGATAAGCTTTCGGGCTGAAACCGGCGTACGGGTGCGTAACGCGTATACAATCTGCCTTTCACAGGGGGATAGCCCGAAGAAATTTGGATTAATACCCCATAGAATAATGGTGTGGCATCATATTATTATTAAAGCTACGGTGGTGAAAGATGAGTATGCGTTCTATTAGCTAGTTGGAGAGGTAACGGCTCCCCAAGGCAACGATAGATAGGGGTTCTGAGAGGGATGTCCCCCACACTGGTACTGAGATACGGACCAGACTCCTACGGGAGGCAGCAGTGAGGAATATTGGACAATGGTCGGAAGACTGATCCAGCCATGCCGCGTGCAGGATGAAGGTCTTATGGATTGTAAACTGCTTTTGCAGGGGAAGAATAAGGACTACGAGTAGTTTGATGACGGTACTCTGTGAATAAGCATCGGCTAACTCCGTGCCAGCAGCCGCGGTAATACGGAGGATGCGAGCGTTATCCGGAATCATTGGGTTTAAAGGGTCTGTAGGCGGGCTGGTAAGTCAGAGGTGAAAGCGCTTAGCTCAACTAAGCAACTGCCTTTGAAACTGCTGGTCTTGAATGGTTGTGAAGTAGTTGGAATGTGTAGTGTAGCGGTGAAATGCTTAGATATTACACAGAACACCGATAGCGAAGGCATATTACTAACAATTAATTGACGCTGATGGACGAAAGCGTGGGGAGCGAACAGGATTAGATACCCTGGTAGTCCACGCTGTAAACGATGGATACTAGCTGTTTGGTTTTAAAGTTTGAGTGGCTAAGCGAAAGTGATAAGTATCCCACCTGGGGAGTACGCACGCAAGTGTGAAACTCAAAGGAATTGACGGGGGCCCGCACAAGCGGTGGAGCATGTGGTTTAATTCGATGATACGCGAGGAACCTTACCAAGGTTTAAATGGTGACTGACGTACTTAGAGATAGGTATTTCTTCGGACAGTTATCAAGGTGCTGCATGGTTGTCGTCAGCTCGTGCCGTGAGGTGTCAGGTTAAGTCCTATAACGAGCGCAACCCCTGCCATTAGTTGCTAGCGAGTAAAGTCGAGCACTCTAGTGGGACTGCCGGTGCAAACCGTGAGGAAGGTGGGGATGACGTCAAATCATCACGGCCCTTACATCTTGGGCTACACACGTGCTACAATGGTCGTTACAGAGAGCAGCCACTGCGTGAGCAGGCGCGAATCTATAAAGACGATCACAGTTCGGATCGGAGTCTGCAACTCGACTCCGTGAAGCTGGAATCGCTAGTAATCGGATATCAGCCATGATCCGGTGAATACGTTCCCGGGCCTTGTACACACCGCCCGTCAAGCCATGGAAGCTGGGGGTACCTGAAGACGGTTACCGCGAGGAGCTGTTTAGGGTAAAACTAGTGACTGGGGCTAAGTCGTAACAAGGTAGCCGTACCGGAAGGTGCGGCTGGAACACCTCCTTTCTAGAGAATAACCGAAATTGATGGAGAGTTAACTTATTCTTTAAATCTTGCTGGACAACAAAAAAAAGAAAAGCAGTCTCATAGCTCAGCTGGTTAGAGCGCTACACTGATAATGTAGAGGTCGGCAGTTCGAGTCTGCCTGGGACTACAAAAAAGGAAATTCTAGAAGCTGGGATTAATTATGAATTTTGGATTGAGGATTCTAAATTAATTCATAATTCATAATTCACCATTGAGGATTTAGAATTAAAAGGGGGAATTAGCTCAGCTGGCTAGAGCACCTGCCTTGCACGCAGGGGGTCAAGGGTTCGAATCCCTTATTCTCCACAACAATTCCCCTACAAGTACTTCTCCAAAAGAGAAGGTTAGGGTGAGGAAACAGTACATTGACATATTGGGATAAAGAGCATAAGAGATCAATAATAGATTATTGATAATCTAACGAAAAATATTAAAAAGAATCAAAGAGAACGAGGTACTTTTTTAATTTAGGATTCAGAATTTAGAATTTAGAATTAAAAGAGACTACAAGCGCGAAAAGTTATGTAAGGGCGTATGGGGGATGCCTAGGCTCTCAGAGGCGAAGAAGGACGTGATAAGCTGCGAAAAGTTGCGGGGATTGGCACATACGAGTTGATCCGCAAATATCCGAATGGGGCAACCCAGTACATTGAAGATGTACTACACCGATAGGTGGGCAAACCTGCTGAACTGAAACATCTTAGTAGGCAGAGGAGAAGAAAACAAAAGTGATTCCCAGAGTAGTGGCGAGCGAAATGGGAGCAGCCCAAACCCATATTGTTACGGCAATATGGGGGTTGTAGGACCCAGATATAGGTTGTAAAGCTGGATTAGAAGTGTTTGGAAAGGCACACCGTAGAGAGTGAAAGTCTCGTATAGGTACAGCTTTATAAATCTTATGGGTATCCTGAGTAGGTCGGGGCACGTGGAACCTTGACTGAATTAGCCGGGACCATCCGGTAAGGCTAAATACTCCTGAGAGACCGATAGTGAACTAGTACCGTGAGGGAAAGGTGAAAAGAACCGTGAATAACGGAGTGAAAAAGACCCTGAAACCATACGCTTACAAGCGGTCGGAGCGGCTTTTAGCCGTAACGGCGTGCCTTTTGCATAATGAGCCTACGAGTTACTGTTACCAGCGAGGATAAGTATTTCAGATACGCATTCGCAGCGAAAGCGAGTCTTAATAGGGCGGCAATAGTTGGTAGTAGTAGACGCGAAACCTGGTGATCTACCCTTGGGCAGGTTGAAGCGCTGGTAACACAGCGTGGAGGACCGAACTGGTTGTCGTTGAAAAGACTTCGGATGACCTGAGGGTAGGGGTGAAAGGCCAATCAAACTGGGAAATAGCTCGTACTCCCCGAAATGCATTTAGGTGCAGCGTTGATAAAAAGTTTAATAGAGGTAGAGCTACTGATTGGATGCGGGGGTTTCATCGCCTACCAATTCCTGACAAACTCCGAATGCTATTAAATGTTCATCAGCAGTGAGGGTATGGGTGCTAAGGTCCATATCCGAGAGGGAAAGAACCCGGACCATCAGCTAAGGTCCCCAAATATATGCTAAGTTGACCAAACGCGGTCTGACTGCACTGACAGCTAGGATGTTGGCTTGGAAGCAGCCATACATTTAAAGAGTGCGTAACAGCTCACTAGTCGAGCGGTTGGGCATGGATAATAAACGGGCATAAGCATATTACCGAAGCTATGGGGTTATACGATGTATATACCGGTAGGGGAGCATTCTATTGGCGTAGAAGCTAAAGGCGTGAGCCGTGGTGGAGCCTAATAGAAAAGAAAATGTAGGCATAAGTAACGATAAGGCAGGTGAGAAACCTGCCCGCCGAAAGATCAAGGTTTCCTCAGCTATGCTAATCAGCTGAGGGTTAGTCGGGGACTAACGCGAACCCGAGAAGGGGTAGTGGATGTACAACGGGTTAATATTCCCGTACCATTGGTTAGAATAAAGTGACGGAATGAGGTATCTACCGCGCAGAGACGGAATACTGCGTTTAAGGTGTTGTTATGGCACTAAAAGTACACTGAGGTTTCGGCTGAAGTGAGAGTAGAGATAACGTTTCCAAGAAAAGCGATAACTAATGCCCGTACCGTAAACCGACACAGGTGATTGGGAAGAGAATTCTAAGGCGCTCGAGAGATTCATGGCTAAGGAACTAGGCAAAATAGACCTGTAACTTCGGGAGAAAGGTCGCCTATCTTATGATAGGCCGCAGTGAAAAGGTCCAAGCGACTGTTTATCAAAAACACAGGACTCTGCAAAATCGAAAGATGAGGTATAGGGTCTGACACCTGCCCGGTGCTGGAAGGTTAAGAGGAGAGCTTAGTGGTAACACGAAGGTTTGAATTGAAGCCCCAGTAAACGGCGGCCGTAACTATAACGGTCCTAAGGTAGCGAAATTCCTTGTCGGGTAAGTTCCGACCTGCACGAATGGTGTAACGATTTGGACACTGTCTCGGCCATGAGCTCGGTGAAATTGTAGTATCGGTGAAGATGCCGATTACCCGCAGTGGGACGAAAAGACCCTGTGCACCTTTACTATATCTTCGTATTGGTCTTGGATAAGTGATGCGTAGGATAGGTGGGAGACTTAGAAGCGGCTATTCTGGTAGTTGTGGAGTCGTTGTTGAAATACCACCCTTTGCTTATCTGAGGTCTAACTTTGCATAGCGCAAAGGACAATTCGTGGAGGGTAGTTTGACTGGGGTGGTCGCCTCCAAAAGTGTAACGGAGGCTTCTAAAGGTTCCCTCAGCACGCTTGGTAACCGTGCGTAGAGTGCAATGGCATAAGGGGGCTTGACTGAGAGACTTACAAGTCGATCAGGTACGAAAGTAGAGCATAGTGATCCGGTGGTTCCGTATGGAAGGGCCATCGCTCAAAGGATAAAAGGTACGCCGGGGATAACAGGCTGATCTCCCCCAAGAGCTCACATCGACGGGGGGGTTTGGCACCTCGATGTCGGCTCGTCACATCCTGGGGCTGGAGAAGGTCCCAAGGGTTGGGCTGTTCGCCCATTAAAGTGGCACGCGAGCTGGGTTCAGAACGTCGTGAGACAGTTCGGTCTCTATCTACTGTGGGCGTTAGAAATTTGCGTGGTACTGACTCTAGTACGAGAGGACCGAGTTGGACGCACCACTGGTGTATCTGTTGTCTTGCCAAGGGCATCGCAGAGTAGCTAAGTGCGGATGGGATAAGTGCTGAAAGCATATAAGTACGAAACCCACCACAAGATTAGATTTCTTTTAAGGGTCGTGGGAGATGACCACGTTGATAGGTTACAGGTGTAACGGTGGTAACATCATAGCCGAGTAATACTAATAACCCGTAGACTTTTTGCGCAGCCTTCTTTTTAAGAGGAGTAGTTAGTTAAAGATATGCTTTTTATCCTTGTATGTTAAAATATTATGGGCTATTGATTAATATAAAATATAGTCTAAAAGATTTAAGGTGGTTATAGTCAAAGGTCTCACCTCTTACCATTCCGAACAGAGCAGTTAAACCTTTTAGCGCAGATGGTACTACGGTTACGTGGGAGAGTATGTCGCCGCCTTCTTATAAAAGAGCAATTCAGTAATGAGTTGCTCTTTTTTTTGTTTGCTGAATTTTAATTGAGGTTAAGCCGTGCTCTACTGCAAAAACCTTTTTAAATTCCTTCTTAGGAACATTGTAGTAAAGTGTTAAATAACGTATTTTTAGGCTGTAAAATTGCGGTTATTTAGTTTCTATAGAAAATAAACTTATGGTCAAATAGAGGGCTTTATAACACGTTAAAAATGAAAATTGACTTGTACGACTCCAACTTTAGCAAATCGGCTTTCCCACGTATCCATTTGAGCTTTGGGATCGAAACTTCTATAGTCGCGGCGTATATTGTATTTAAAAAAGAACCCGGGTTCTGTAGAAAGCGAGAAATTCTTACTTAACTTGTATTGTATCCCAAAAAATGGATTCAATGCTATGCTTGTAAAGTATTGTTGTCGGTCTTTGTAGTATAAGTGTCGTCCCCATATATCTATACCATAGTAAAAACTCCATTGTTGGTAGTTTTTATATACCCTATCAATGCCTACTTTTAGGGCTATTTCATAAAGGCTATCGGTATGGTTGTTAGCACTATAGTCACCACCTATTCTATAAGCCCAAGTTGCATTTTTTAGATAGCGGTATTCTAATAAAAATGTATTACTATCATTAGGAAAGGCTGCGTTAATAAAACGCGAAATTCCTATACCTATCTGATGTTGTGGTGAAGAAGAAAGGCTATCAGTAGTTGTAAAAATAGCATTGCCCTCTTGAGCGAAAGCAATGCTATTGATGGTGATAAATAAGATAAATAATATCTTTTTCATTTTTATTTATAGGTTAAAAAAGCGACCGAAAATATTTTTTATTTTCTCTTCAAAATCTTCTATATAACTTTCAGCTTTTTGTTTTGAGCCGTCAGAGAAGATAAAGAGAAGATCTGAATCGCCCCTATTATCTTCTTCTACTTTCACATCAGCTATTTTTTTATTGTTCTTATAAAGTTCCGCCTTAATGTATGTATTCAAGTCTATTCCTTGAAGGTTATTTATTTTCTTTCCAGCTTTGTGTACTGATTTGATATCAGCATTAGCAATTATTTGAAATTTATCTTGAAAAGCTATTACATTAATAGATTCTACGGCTTCTTCAAACGATGTAAAGCTATCTAAATCGTCTGAAGTAAGTTTTACATTAGCTGCTAATCCTGTAGCACAACCTTGTTGCGAACTAAAATTGAAGTTAAAATTGTAATGTGCATTTTCTCTTTTAAAGAATTTAATTGTAGTGTTAAATGGATTGGTATAGATGCTCAAGTCAATGGCAATAGGAGTAATACCTTTACCTAATTTTTTGAACTGAGCATTACGAAGGGTTATTTCAAGCATTTTAGTATTATCTACCGAGATCAAAAGATGTGCACTCTTAACAAGAAATCTCTTTTGATTGTCTATAAATATTTCTTCATCAGTATAGCTATCTATTTCAGCTCGTGCGTTGTTGGTTGTACTAGAAGCCGTAGCAGGAAATAGAAGTACAATTTTATTATTAGCTTCTTTATTCCAGCTTTTGCTTGTATTATCCCAAGTATAGGTGCCTTTAAATTTATTGAAGTCAAACCTATCGTTATCTTTTGATGAATTAATATCATTTATATAAGTTTCTTCAAATTTCTCTCCTAATTTAGCAAACCAAACATCATCTTGTTTTGAAGTTTTAGCAATAGCATTGTAAAGGAAATTTGCAAAACCTCCATCATTAGCCTTTTGTAGGCAATTGTAAAAGCTATCCATAGTCGCTTTTACTTCTGCTTTAGCTTCTTCAGCCGAATACTTTGGAGTATCGCTGTTGCCATTGCTGTCATCTTTACCACAACCTATAAAAGTTGCAATAATTAAAATACCAAATAAAATTCTTTTCATTGTTTTTATATATTTCTTAATTTTGGGTGCATAGTTACAACATTTTTATATATCTCACAAGTTTTTTAGTATTTATTTTTACAAAAAAATCTAACTTCTTTATTATCAATGAGAAAAATAACTATATTTGCTTAAAAATAGGCATATTATCAGAACAATCATTCAACAAAGAGCTACTTGTGGGTGGAATTGGCACATAATTTGAACATCAGTAAATGAAATTTATACTTGCGTAATACTTATTATGGCGATACTACAGGTCCCGATGTGATTAGAACTGCCCAGCAAATCGGCGATTTTCAGTTTGATAGCTACGGACACCAAGTAATACGTGGCAAACTTATTACCGACCTTTCGCTGGCTTATAATTTTACCGAAAAAGCGACCCTCACTTTGGGAGTAAATAACCTTTTTGATATCTATCCCGAAAAGAATGTAAAAGCGAATAATAACAACGATCAGTTTGTTTATTCTCGTGCTACTTCTCAGTTTGGTCTTAATGGGCGTTATATCTTTGCAAGAGCTTCCTTTAAACTATTCTAACAATGCGCATTTCATTTTATCTTGCTTATATTTATTATCGCAAGTTATTTCCTAAGGGTGATGTACTCACAATAGCCTCACTTATAGCAGTAGCAGGCTATGCTTTGTACGGCCTATATCATCATTACGATAGTCTGCACTATTTGCTATGGGGCTTACCCTTAGGAACACTTGCTTATCATTACCAGCGAAAAGACCTAACACTACTGAAAGTACAACCTCAGTATCCTCTTGCTATCATAGGAGAATACCTCGTTGAAAACCTTCTACCTTTGCTTTTGATGTTTTGGAAAGCCGATTTTATAACAGCTATAGGGGTAATAATCCTATTAGTCATCATTGCTTTTTTGCCTCAGCAAAATTGGGTAATACGCTACCCTTTTTCGCTATCCGACCCCTTTTGGCACATTAGTTTTCGTCAGTATAAACTAATAATAATGCTCCCCATTGCCATTGCACTTATAATTATAGGAGCAATGTATGCCAATCCCAATATCGCTCTTTTTGCTTTGGCTATAACAGCTTTAACAGGCTGTATGCCTTATTTTGAAAGAGAGTACAAAGCACATATAGTAGTAGCTACCCATAAAGGGAAAGATTACCTATTACAGCAGCTTAAAGCAGGTATATACAACAGCACCTTACTTTTTGCACCTGTGCTTATCACTTACTTTATTTGCTTTAAGTGGCAATATATAGAGGTACTGCCTCTGTATATTGCCATTCCTGCTATAGGAGTACTTACCAAATATACCTTCTGGAAACAACCCTTAGGACAAGGATTTGCCCTGCTGGCAATTACTATCGGGATAATCTACATCATACCTATAATGGCAATCCCCTATTTTTATTATTTAGCAATACGAAATATTAAGAAAATACAATATGCTGAACATTCTCATTAAAGAAAAACACTATTCTGACAGAAAAATACTTGAAAACATACAACTTAACCTCTCCAGAACAGGAATTTATGGCGTTGTAGGAAAAAATGGTTCAGGAAAAACTACTTTTTTTAAATGTTTATCAGGTTTAACCTCATTTAAAGGCGAAGTAAAGTACAATAATAAAAAATTACCACCACAACAAGTAGGTTTTTTACCTACCGAACCCTATTTGTATGAGCATCTTACCGTAGGTGAGTTTTATACCTTTTACAGTTTGTTATTAGGGATAAAAACCAATAACCATATGCCCTTTCAGGTAGATAAATCATTGCTCATCAGGGAACTATCTACAGGAATGCGCAAAAAAGTCTATTTGAATGCCATATTGCAAAAAGACTATAGCTTCTATATTTTTGACGAACCCTTCAACGGCTTAGATATCACTTCAGTTTATCAAGTAAAAAAGTTATTAGGCGAGCTTTCGCAACAACATATAGTGTTAGTATCATCACATATTATAGAAACCTTAGCCGATTGCGAACAATTATTTTTAGTAAATAATAAAGAGCTACAGAGTTTTGCACCCTCAGCACTCAATGAGATAGCCACCTTACTGAGTGAGCCATAAAGATAAAAATGTCTCACCGAACCTTCAGCGAAGGATGAGCGAAGGTTGAGCGAAGGATAAAACACACCGAGCTGGCACAGTCGAGTATGTGCTTATACCCCCATATAAAAAAATAATCCTAAAATTTGCATATGTCATATTTTTGTACTACCTTTGTAGGCAAAAGAATACTTAAAAAAAGATATGTTACTCATCAATCATCAAGAACAAACGCTTACAGATACCGATGTATTAGTAGCGTTAGGCGAGGAGTGCAAGCTTATTTTATACAATGATGATGTAAATACCTTTGATTATGTGATAGATACACTCGTGCAAGTGTGCCATCATACATTTGAACAAGCCGAACAGTGTGCCATTATTGTCCATTTCAAAGGCAAATGCGATGTGAAGTTAGGAAGTTATGAAGTGCTTGTGCCCTACTGCATAGGGCTTTTAGATGCTGGACTTTCAGCAGAAATAGAAGAATAGTATAATTAATATTATCAAAAAGTGGAACTAAAATTATCAAAACCTATTTGTTTTTTCGATCTTGAAACTACAGGAATTGACATTACCAAAGATCGTATCGTAGAAATCTCAATCCTAAAAGTATATCCTAACGGAAATAAAGAAAGCAAAACGTGGAAAGTAAACCCTACCATTCCCATACCCCCAACAGCTTCTGCAGTACACAAAATAACCGATGAAATGGTAGCCAACGAACCTACTTTTAAAGAGCTGGCAAAACAGATATACGATATGATAAAAGGTGCCGATTTGGCAGGATACAACTCCGATAGGTTCGATATTCCACTACTTGCCGAAGAAATGTGCCGCGCAGGCATTGATTTCAGTCTCGGCAAAAGCGTAACTATTGATGTACAAACCATCTTCCACAAAATGGAGCAACGAACCCTCTCGGCTGCTTACAAATTCTATTGTGGCAAAGACCTTAACGATGCCCATAGTGCCTCAGCCGATACCAACGCTACCTACGAAATACTCAAAGCCCAGCTCGACCGCTATGACGAGCTGGAAAACGACATCAAAAAGCTTAGCGACTTTACCTCTCGCAAGCAAGCAGTTGATTTCGCAGGTTTTATAGCTTATAATGACAAAGGCGAAGAAATATTTACTTTCGGAAAACACAAGGGAAAACGCATAACCGATGTACTACTGAACGAACCTGGCTACTTCGGTTGGCTACAAAATGCTGATTTTCCTCTTTATACAAAAAAAATACTTTCCGATATAAAACTTCGCCGCTTGCAGCAATAAATAGGTGCTTATTCACCATACTGATTTATTAACACCTTACCCCAATGGAAACAGAATATTATACCCCAGAAGAAAAAGCAGCTATAGAGGAAAAATATAACGAACTCCTAAGTGTTAGCTACCAAACACTTAATGAGGAAGATAAAAAACTAATTCGCTTGGCTTTTGATACCGCTGTTGAAGCCCATAAAAGCCAACGAAGAAAAAGCGGCGAACCTTATATTTTTCACCCCATAGCAGTAGCAAGAATAGTGGCAGCTCAAATAGGATTAGATGCTACCTCTATCAGTGCTGCCTTGCTACACGATGTGGTTGAAGATACCAGCTATACCAATGAAGATATGGAACGTATCTTTGGTAAAACAATAGCCCATATAGTAGCAGGACTTACCAAAATATCACACCTCAGTAGAGAAAATGATATTTCATTGCAAGCCGAAAACTTCAGAAAGTTGCTGCTAACAATGAATGATGATGTAAGGGTAATACTTATCAAAATTGCCGACCGCTTGCACAATATGCAAACAATGGACGCTATGGCTGAATACAAACAAACCAAAATAGCCTCGGAAACATTGTATATCTACGCCCCCATAGCACACCGCATAGGATTGTACAACATCAAAACCGAACTCGAAGATTTATCACTCAAATATACCGACCCAGAACGCTACTTTATGATTCTCGGAAAAATGGAAGAATCTAAAGAAGAACAACAATCCTACATCAATGACTTTACCAAAATAGTAGCCAAATCGTTAGACGAACAAAAATTAGACTATTATATAAAAGGACGCCCTAAATCTATTTACTCTATCAATAGAAAGATGGAATCTCAAGGGGTGAGTTTTGAAGAAGTGTATGACAAGTTTGCCATACGCATCATTTATAAAAGTGACCCTTCCGAAGAAAAATTCTTAGCTTGGAAAATCTATTCCATAGTCACCGACCACTTTCGCCCTAACCCTACACGCTTGCGCGACTGGATATCATCACCTAAATCCACAGGGTACGAAGCACTACACATTACCGTAATGGGACCTAAAGGAAAATGGGTAGAAGTACAGATACGCAGCGAGCGTATGCACGAAATAGCCGAAAAAGGCTATGCAGCACACTTCAAATACAAACACGGCGATCAAAAAGAAGAAGGTATAGAAGTATGGCTCAATAGGCTTCAAGAAGTCTTTGAAAATAGCGATACCAATGCTGTAGATTTCGTAGAAGATTTTAAACTAAACCTTTATTCTAAAGAAATATTCGTCTTTACCCCTAATGGCGATATAAAATCACTCCCCAAAGGGGCTACTCCTTTAGATTTTGCTTTCTGTATTCACACAGGAGTAGGATTAAAAACGCGCGGTGCGAAGGTAAATAACAAGTTAGTACCTCTAAACTATGTACTGAAAAGCGGCGATACAGTAGAAGTTATTACTTCTGAAAATACCAAACCTACAAAAAACTGGCTAAACTACGCCACCACCTCTAAGGCACGAAGTAAGATAAAAAATGCACTGAAAGAAGAAACCAAAGAGGTAGCTTCAGAAGGTAAAGAAATACTTATCAGGAAGCTAAAACAGCTGAAAATTTCACTTACCGAAGATGTAGTAAATGATTTGGTAAGTTATTTCAAAACAAAGACAAGTTTAGATATTTACTATCAAGCAGGAACAGGTGAGATTACAAACCAAATGCTAAAAGAGTTTGCCTCACATCGCAGTTCATTCTTTGGCTTTTTCAAAAGTAAAACAGTAAAAAAAGCCTCTGATGAACCCACATATTCCCCTGATAAGCACTACGACAGCATTGTATTTGGCAAAGAAGAAGAAACCCTTGATTATACATTTTCAAAATGCTGTAACCCCATTCCAGGTGACCCTATCTTTGGCTTTGTAACTATCAATGAAGGGGTAAAGGTGCATAAAAAAACTTGCCCCAACGCAATATCAATGCAATCAAACTATGCCTATCGCATTATACAAGCCAAATGGATAAAATCAGATGAGCAAGATTTTAAAGTAAGTTTAAAAATTAGTGGTATAGATCGCAATGGGCTTATCAGCGATATTTCAAAGGTAATATTAGATAGTAAATTTGTGAAACTTACCAATATAAATATAGACACCGAAGGTAATGTATTTAGTGGTAAAGTATCAATTTCTATTAATAATAACGCTACTCTTAAAAAACTGATGCAGGATATAAAAGCTATAAAAGGAGTAGATAAAGTTATACGATTATAATATGCGAAAATTAGCTAATAGTGAGCTTCAGCGTTTAGATGTAACAACGTTCAAAGAAGCAGCCAAAACACCTATAATAGTAGTTTTAGACAATGTTCGTAGCCTTAATAATGTAGGCTCGGTATTTCGCACTGCAGATGCTTTTTTGATAGAGAAAATATATCTTTGTGGTATTACAGCCACCCCTCCTAATAAAGAGATACACAAAACAGCTTTAGGAGCTACCGATAGCGTAGAATGGCAATACATAGCCGATACACTTGAGGTAGTAAAACAGCTTAAGAATGAAGGAGTACGCATAGTGAGTGTTGAGCAAGCAGAGTATGCTACTATGCTACAAGATTTTACTCCTGTAAAAGACACTAAGTACGCTGTTATCTTTGGTAATGAAGTGAAAGGAGTTGCACAAGAAGTAGTATCAGCATCAGATGAAGTGATTGAAATACCACAATATGGCACCAAACATTCCTTAAATGTCTCAGTGAGTGCAGGAATTGTACTATGGGAGTTGCTAATGAAATTAAAAAAAGCCTGATAGCAATTATATCAGGCTTTTTTAATGTTTTTATCTTTTCTTTCTACAAGTTCAACGTATTGCATAGAGAATATTTCTACATTGGCTTGCTTAAAAATATTTTGGATATTCTTCACCAAGTCAGATTTTATAAAGTACATATTTTCAGGAAGGAAAGTATAAGCATTTAGCTCATATAAAGCATTTACCTCGCCTAACGATAACTGAAAAATATAAGGGTGAGGTTTAGGCGATATGCCATTGGTCATTAAAGCTGCTTCTATAAGTAATTCTTCTATTAGATTATCGGGGTAATCATAGCGTACTTTTATATGTACATTTAGAGCTAAACCTATTTCTTTTCCAATAGAAGAATAATTCATAGTAGCCCCTCCTAAAATAGCCGAATTAGGTATTGTTACATCTTCATTATTAATAGTTTTCAACCGAGTTACTAAAGCGTTTTTTTCTATTACAACCCCTATTATTTCCCCAGATTTTATCCAATCGCCTACCTGAAATGGGCGCATATAACTAATAAAAAAACCTGCAATTGCATTAGAAATTGCTGATGAAGACCCCAATGATATAAGTACCCCTAAAAACATAGAAATACCTTTAAAGGCATCACTATCTGAGCCTGGCAGATGAGGAAATATAATTACTAATGCAAGTACATAAAGCATAGTACGTATTAGTACATAGGTAATATGAGCCCATTCGGGGTGGAAACCTCTAATTTTCAAGATACCACGCTCTATTTCTAAAGCAAAAAAGCGAAATATCTTTAATATATAGCGTGTGATAACAATAATAACTATAATATTAAATAAATGGGGTAAATATCCGATAATTGCTTTTCCTACATCTTTAATAGGATCTGAAAACCAATGTGTTATAATTTTCGATAAGTGCTGTGTAGAAGGGAATATATCAAAGATTAGAGGAATAATAGTTACTATTAAGAATAAGAATATAATAGCTTTTACAACTCCTAATATTTTTAAAAGTACTTTTACAATACGTTTTCTCTTGATAAGCTCATAATTCTTTATTTTGATACCTGTTAAAAAACGATGTTCAGAATTTATAATAAGCCTTCTTAGAAAACGAAATAGCTTATTGATACCCCATATAAGCACAAAAGCTATCAAGAGTACCAAGCATAGCTCTCCTAAACGTATGAGTACCGCTTTGAGGCTGTTTTGCTCTTGTACTTAGTGATAACATTTTTAATAATATTTATGTACTTTGTAGCCAAATCATTTTGGTTTGTATTCTCCCAAAGAGCATCTACTATTGTGATACTAGCAATAATTTTATTTTGATATGCTACTGATAAGCAATCGCTTAGAGGCATAATTTTGATAGAGTCAGCTACAAAAAAGGATCTTCATACAGTTCTTTTAGTTTATCTTCTACATATTTAGCTCGTGTTTCTACATCGTAAGGTCCGTAAGAGTTGTACAAGTAAAAGAGTGTATCTTTTTGAAAAACAACAGGTATCCCTCGTATTTTGGCACGTAATTGTTCAATTTCTTTTTCTTTTTTGGCAGTAGCTATAGAGTCGGCTGTACTTTTAGTGTCATTATTTGTTTTTTTTGCATTAATAAGCTCCTGTATTTCATTCAGTAATAAGGCTATACACACAGAATCTTTTTGCCTAAACTACTTAATAATTTCTATTTCTCTTTGTACATCTTTATTTGTAAGAGTATCGTGGGGCTGAGCTTGCAACCCACACACACTTAATAATAAACATATTATAACAATAAATTTATAATGCATTTTTAAAATGATAATTATACTGCAAATATACGATTTTTTTTTGAAATCTTCAAAAAATAAAAAACTTCAGTAAAGTTTTTTATAACTCTACCAAAGTTTTTAAAAAATATAACTATTAACCTTAATTCAAATCTTCAAGCACTTTTACAGCTTCGTCTATATATACATCTTTTTGCAAGCTTTCGTGCCAACGATCACGGCGAAGTTTTAAATCTTCATTTGTTTTTATTTTTGCCTCATCGGAAGCTACTGAACTAAATTTTAAGTCTGATTTATAGTCGCTTATAGCTTTGAATTTTTTGGACTGTTCTTCATTTTTCTCTATTACTTTTTTATAAGCCTCATAGTTTAGCGGAAATACATTTTCTTTTTGTTGTTGCTTTACGTATTGTGCATTTTCATCTATGAGCTTTAAATAAGCGTTTTCAGCAATGCGTTTTTTGCTATTTTCTATAGCTTTTTCAAAATTAGCATTGTTTGTCCAAGGGATAAATTTAGCGGCTTCTATTTTGTCCCAAGGCATTGCGTTAGGCATATCCCTTTCTCCAACATCAATATATTTGTACTTATCAGGGACTACTACATCACTTTCTACGCCTTTTAACTGAGTAGAACCTCCATTTACGCGGTAAAACTTCTGTATAGTGATTTTTACAGCTCCTAAATCGCCGTAGTTGTTTTGGCGTAAAAAGCTATTTAAATCTACAAAGCTTTGCACAGTACCTTTACCAAATGTTTGTCGCCCGCCAATGATAATAGCGCGTTTGTAATCCTGCATAGCTGCAGCTAAGATTTCAGAAGCTGATGCTGATAATTCATTTGTAAGTATCACCAACGAACCATCCCATTGTGTTTTAGGGTCGTTATCTGAAAGTACATCGCGACTACCACGAGATGATTTTACTTGTACAATAGGCCCTTTGGGGATAAATAGTCCTCCTATATCTACTACAGTTTTTAGTGAACCACCTCCATTGCTTCTTAAATCAACTATTAAACCATCAATATTTTCTTTTTTTAGTTTTTCAATTTCTAATGCTACATCGGTGGCTGCATTACGTTGGTTTACATCTTCAAAATCAATGTAAAATTTAGGTAAATTGATAAGCCCATAACGTTTTCCGTTAGCAGTTATTACTACAGACTTGGCATAGGTTTCTTCAATTTCTACAACATCTCGTATAATAGGCACTACTTCTATGGTGCCATCTACGCGTTTTACTGTAAGGCGTACTTCGGTACCTTTAGGTCCTTTGATAAGTTTTACAGCATCGTCTAATCGCATACCTACTACATCTACAGGCTCGGCACTACCTTGTCCTACTTTTAGTATTTGGTCGCCTACTTCTAAAAGTTTTCCTTTCCATACAGGCCCTCCCAAGATAACGTTTGTAATAGCTATACCGTCTGTTTTCTTTTGTAATTGTGCTCCAATTCCTTCAAATTTTCCCGACATATCACGATCAAATCCTTCTTTTACATCGGGAGCCATATAATTGGAGTGAGGGTCAAAAGTTTCGGTAATAGCATTTACGAATATACTAAACCACTCTTCACGAGTAATGTCGTTGTACATATTGAACATTTCACTAATCGTTTTTTGAGTAGCTTCTATTGATTCTTTTCTTAGTTCCTCGTCTTTTTTAGGCTCATATTTGGCATCTTTCTCTTTTTTAGTAACTTCTTCTTTTTGTTTGGTAATAAAAGAAGAAAGGGTAGAGAATACGATGATTTCTTTCCAACGTGTTTGTAATTCGGTTTTATTTTTTACGAATGACAAATTATCATAGTCGGTATTGATACTTTCGTTGGAGTTTAGGTCTATAGGTTTCCCAAAGATAACTTTAGTAACGCCTTCAGCTTCTTTTATGCGCTGTTTCAAGCGGTCATAAGTAAGATAGAAAAAACTAATATCACCATTTTTTAAATCATCGTCTAAACGAGTTTCGTATTTTTTAAACTCGTCAAAGTCTGATTGTAAGAAATAGCGTTTTTGCCCATCAATATTTTTTAAGTAACTTTTAAATACTTTTTTTGAAAAAGCATCGTCTATCTCTATGGGACTAAAGTGTGCGCGTGCAAGCACGTGCTCAACAATCTCTAAAAGAACTTGTTCTTTATTTTTTTCGGGATTGTTAAAGTTTTTACTTGTAAAACTACAAGATGCAAACGAAATGAATAGTAAAAATAATACTGCCGAAATATTTTTCATTATTAATAAAAATGTTTTTAAATTGATATCATATCCAACACCTAATTTAATCAAATATTGTGCCTTTCTCGTGTTGGGCTAATGATTTTTACATTTTGGAAAGCGATAGCTCCCCTGATAACCCCTGAAATGGTATCGTGTAAAGCCTTAATAATCTGCATTTTCAGTTCATTTTTGTGATAGATAAGGCTAATTTCGCGTGCGGGGTAAGGTTCTACGAAATAATGTACACATTCTTTTTCTTTTTCTTTGAGTTCTAAAGTATGCAAATATGGCAGCAGTGTCATACCCAGTCCTTCGTTTGCCAATCGTACTAATGTTTCGAAACTACCGCTTTTTAGCTGGAAATGCTGTTTTGATTCTATAATATCTTGATTGCAGATATTTAGTACACTATCTTTAAAGCAATGTCCGTCTTCGAGCATCAGGATATCATTGATATCAAGATCTTCGCTATAGATAGTTTTGGCGTTTTGCAAACGGTGATTTACAGGGATATACGCTACAAAGGGTTCATAGTATAGTGGTTTTTCTATGATGTTGGGATTATGCAAAGGTGTAGCTAAAATACCAGCGTCATATGAGCCATCAGCTATTTTTTTGAGGATATTTTCCGTAGTTTGTTCCTCAATTTTCAAGCATACTTTTGGGTATTTTTTAATGAAGTTTGTTAGGAACATTGGCAATAGGGTAGGGGATACAGTAGGGATAATACCTACTCTAAATTCGCCACCTATGAATCCTTTTTCTTGTGCTACGATATCGTTCATTCGCTCAGATTCGTTTACGATTACCTGAGCTTGTTTTACGATACGTTCTCCTACTTCAGTAATTTGTAGTGGTTTTTTGCTTCTATCAAAAATGATAACACCTAATTCTTCTTCCAACTTTTGTATTTGCATACTCAAGGTGGGTTGTGTAACAAAACTATGTTCTGCGGCGGTTGTAAAATTCTTGTATTTGGCTACAGCCAAGACATATTGAAATTGAGTAATAGTCATATCAACTTCTTATTTGAATTCTGGTAATACTTCTTTGCCTATTTCTTCTAGTACTTCTGCAGCGGGGCGAGTACTGTATTTTAGTACTAACATTGTGTGGTTTACGCCTATTTTTTCCAACTCTTGGAACATATCTATCAGGTAGTTACGTCCTAATCTAAAACCTAAGTCTATTTTTTGAGGTTCAAAATTAGGATCATCCATCAGGTCTATATATACAGGCTGGATATAGGGTTTTTTAGGTTCGCCGTCTTTAGCTAGGGCTTCATTCCACTCTTCAACAATTTTTTTAGTAAAAGCGAAATCACGAGGGTAGTAAATCCAACCATCAGCATTTTTGGCTATCCACTCGAGGTTTACACCGCCTACGTGCCCTGTTACGTACATTGGTATATTTTTGCGTATGGGTTTAGGTACTACATCGCCTACATTAGCCATTAGTGTACCGTAGTCGTTGTTATAGGTGGGAAAATCTTTACTCCAAAGCTCGCGTAGCATTCGCATATGTTCTGATACACGGGCACTGCGTAATTCGAAGGGTTTGTTAAAAGCGGGATATTCTACGGGTCTGTCGCCTGAGGCTACTCCCATTATAAATCTGTTAGGGAAAAGGACATCGAGGCTTGCTGAGGCTTTTGCTACGTGTAATGGGTGTCGTAAGGGTAAGATAACGCTTGCGATTCCGAATTTAATTTTTTTAGTAAGCGAAGCTATATGCGAAAGATATACCCAAGGGTCATATATTTGCCCTACTTCTTTAAAATCGGGGTTATTGAGTGGGATATCGCGTACCCACACGCTTTCATAACCTAATTCTTCAGCTCGCTGTATAAGCTCTACTTGATGCTCCATTTTAGGAATGGCACCTTCATATGCTTCAATGGGTAATAAGATGCCTATAGATAATTTATTAGGGTCTATCATAACTGATGATTTTTTATTTTGCAAAGATACAAAATAATGTTTAATTACAAATATTTAATGATTATTTTTTTTGCTTACACACTCGGCTGCGCTAGCTTCGGTGCGAGCCGCACAAGCTTTTATCCTTCGTCATATACTCGGCTGCGCCAGCTCAGTGCGAGCCGCACAAGCTTTTATCCTTCGTCACATACTCGGCTGCGCCAGCTCGCCGACTTTCCTTCGCTCATCCTTCGGTGAGAAGAATTTTGGATTTTGAATTTTGAATTGTGAGACTTTTGGGCTGATTTGGAAGTGGGGGTATTGCTAATGTTGTGGTTTAAAGATCGAATACTGATGTTCTTTTGGTGTAGAACAAGTCTTTGATTTTCAATAAAGAAGCTAATAATAAATACACGCCAAACCAAGCACCAAGTGTGGCAAATGTGCCGTAAATGAAGAATATTCGCACATCTTTGGCGCGTACGCCTAATTTCTCGGCTAATCGTGATGATACTGCAAAGCCATATCTTTCAAGAAAAAATCTGAAACCTTTCATTTGTAATAAGTTATGGGTTAGTTTTTTTATTTTTAACTTTAAAAAGTAATAATACTCCTAATGCAAAGAATACGAGTAGTGATAGGGTCGCGTTTCGCATATTGCTGGTATATTGGTCTATAGCGCCGTAAACTCCCATTCCTATGACAATCCCTATTTTCTCTGTAATATCGTAAAAGCTGAAGAATGAGGTTGTATCATTTGTTTCGGGTAGGTAGGCTGCATAGGTGGAACGCGAAAGTGTTTGTATGCCGCCCATTACGAGTCCTACGAGGGTAGCTAATAGGTAAAAATGGAAGGGCTTATGGATATAAAATGCTATTACACAAATTATTACCCATATGATATTCAACAAGATCAATGTATTGATATTGCCCCACGCTTCTACAGCTTTTACTGTTAGTTTAGCTCCTATAATAGCTACCAGCTGAATGATAAGTACGCTTATTATCAGCCCCATAGTGCTTTCGGTTTGGCTTGCCCAAGCTATCTCTTGTTCGCCAAAATAGGTGGCTACCAGCATTACTGTTTGTACGCCCATACTATACACAAAAAAAGCGATTAAATACCACTTTAGTTTTTTAGAAGTGGTGAGTTGTTGCCATACTTTTTTGAGTTCTTTGAAGCCATTTAAAAATATCTGTCGGCTTAATTTTCCGCGCTCTTTTTGGTAGGTAGGTAGATAATAGAATGGGATAGCACTAAAGATTATCCACCAAATGCCTACGGTAATAAACGATATACGCATAGTGGTAAGGGTGGTTTCTACGCTTTTGTTTTCGAAGCCTACCCATTCGGGCTTTAATACCATTATAAGATTGAAAATCAGTAATATTACGCTTCCAGCATAGCCTAAGCTGTAGCCTTTGGCACTTATGGCATCGTATTGTTCGGGTAGGGCTATATCGGGCAAGTAGGAATTGTAAAATACGATGCTTCCCCAGAAGCCTACTACACCACAAAAATAGCATAATAAACTAAAATAAATATGCTCTAAAGAAAACCAATAAAGTGTGATACTTGAGAGTGCTCCTAAATAGCAGAAGAAGCGCATAAATGACTTTTTATTGCCTAAATAATCGGCAATACCGCTTAATACGGGCGAGAGTATAACCACTGCAGCAAATGCCCAAGCAGTTACAAAGGTGATTACTGAGGTGCTTTTTACGGGTATTCCTAATAAATTGATGTGGGTAATGCCTGCAGTGCGAAATAATAATCCGTAAAATATGGGGAAAATAGTAGATACAATTGTTAACGAATATACGGAATTAGCCCAGTCATAAAACGCCCACGCATTCAATAACTTTTTATGTCCTCTTGGTAATACTTTTGTCATTTTATTATGATTTTTGGAGGTTACTCCATTTTTCGATACCATAAATTACGAAGAAACCTACTATAGCGAGTAACAAAGCCGTTACTACTTGGGCATCGTTGTGGGTTATCATTTCAAAGGTAGAAGGTAGTACGCTTTTTTCGTGTATTACGCTACCATTTAGGGGGTCTGTTTGCAGTGTTTCTTTCCAAGGCCATACTTTATTTAACGAGCCTATGATAAAACCTGTAAGTCCTGCAAAGGTGAGGTTGCGGTATTTGGCAAATAGCCATTTTAGGGCTTTTGAAAAACTTAAAATACCAGTAAGTGCACCCATACCAAAAATTAAAATAATTTTGAAATTCCAACTGCTAAGGGCATCAAGTACTGTGTGATAGGCTCCTAAAAGTACTAAAATAAAAGCTCCCGATATACCTGGTAGTATCATTGCACAAATAGCTAATGCACCACAAAGAAATATAAAAAACACATTTTCATTACTGCCATTCACCAATGGCGGAATAACTGTAATTATATAGGCTATCGCTCCAGCAAGTAGCATCACCATAATGCTACCAAAGTTCCAGCGTTCTATTTCTTTCATTAAAAAAAGTACACTTGCCACCATCAGCCCAAAGAAGAATGACCATACCATTATTGGATGATTTTCTAAGAGAAATTTCATTATTTTAGCTAGTGAAAGGATACTGATACCTATTCCAGAGAGTAAGGCTACGAAAAAACTTCCGTTGATATATTTCCAAAAAGCAACAATTCCTTCTTGGGTGAGAACTTTCAGAGCTTGCAAATTTATTTTGCTAATAGAGCTTATAAGCTCTTCGTAGATGCCCGAAATAAAAGCTATAGTACCTCCAGATACGCCAGGAACTACATCGGCTGCACCCATCGCTATTCCTTTTAGTGAGATGAGGATATAATCTATAAAAGTTCTTCTCATTGTATAAATTTCTATTTTTCGGCGACAAAGATACTAATTAATTCTCAACAAAAAAAACTTTGCCAAAGGTCGTGAGATTCATCTCGCTACCTTTGGCAAAGTTTTTTTGCGATGTTATACTATTTTTAATAACCGAACAATTCTTCTAACGAAAGTTTCTTGAACTTTCCTATTTTCTTTAGTTCTTCTGTTGAAATGTTTTTCTCTGAAGCTAAAATTACGTAGGTGTAAGGCTTTTTAGCAAGGTATTTACTATGAAAGTTTGTTAAATCTTTCATACTAACATTATTTATATTATTATAAATGTTTTTCCTAATATCGTAGTTCAAACCTAATTCTTTTGCGGCTAAATAGCTGTAGATAATACCATCTTGGGTGATGCGTTCAGATTCTATTTCCTTTTTCAACTGTATTTTAGCTATATTTAGGTTTTTTTCTACTGTAGGCATTGAGGTTAGCAATTCGTCCATTGCTTTTACAGCCTCTTTAAATTTATCGGCTTGCGAACCTACGTATGCCAATAGATAGTATTTACCGTCTTTTTTGCTTGGGGATCCGTAATAACCAAAAGTGGCATAAGCTAAGGCTTTGCTCTCACGAATGTTTTGGAATACTAATGACCCCATACCCCCACCAAAGTAGTTGTTGAATACGCCTATTACGGTGCTTTCTGCGGGGTTGTAAGGAGTAGTATTGCGAATCCAGCGGGTTTCAGCCTGTACCATTTCGTAATCGGTAAATAGTACTTGGTTTTCTTTTTGCTCTATTTGCTTGAATACTTTTGCAGCAGGAGCTTTAGCAAATTTGGCAGGGATTTTGTGCCATTTGCCTAATTTGTTGGTAAGCTCTGAAAGAGAAGCAGGACCATAATAGATAATGGTTTGTTCTAATTCGTTTAGTTTTCTTACTTTACTTACCAATTCTTGGCTGCTCATCTTTTCTATTTGGGCGTTAGAAAGTGAATTGTTATACTTGTTTTTTGCTCCGTACATTGCATAGCTTGTAAGAGCTTGCATTATCTGTGTTTTATTTGTTTTATTGTTGATACGTGATTTGTAAGTTCTTTCTTTTAGTGCTTTCAAAGCATCTTCGTCCACTTTTGCATTTAGTACTAATTCTTCATAAAGTTTTACAGCTGCTTCAAAGTTTTCTTGTAATCCTTCAATGAAAACGGTAGTGTATTCTTCGCCTACAGTAATATTGAAGCTTGATGCTATTTTATAGAACTCTTTGGCGATTTCTTCGGCTGATTTTTTATCAGTACCTAAAAACTGGAGATAGCTTCCTGCCCAAGGAAGAACCAAATCATTGTTATAACCTATTTTGTAACGGAACGATAAGCGGAACAAGTCATTGTCTTTATTTTGTACATAAAGTACCTCAGCTTTTCCTAAATTACCTTTTTGTAAATCTTTGTTATAATCTAAAAACTCAGGTTTTACAGGGGTGTTAGGGATTGCATCAACCATTTCAACGAAAGCTGAGGTTTTGTCGGCATTCATTTCAATGGGTGTAATTTGAGGTTTTTCTATCTTTTCGGTAATAGGGCGTTCTCCTTTTTTCTTATAGATAGCTACATAATTATTATTTAAGTATTTATTAGCGAAAGCCATTACATCGGCTTTTGTGATTTTAGAGAGTTCGTTGATAAAATCTACTTCTTTGCGCCAATCTAAATTACCTGTAAAGGCATTCATTAGCATACTAGCCCTTCCGCCGTATGATTCTGTCTCTTCTACAGTAGATTTTTTCAAGTTATTGATGATAGCAGGAAGCAAATCTGCATCAAAATTACCTTTTTTAAGATTTTCTATCTCGTTTAGCATAAGTTTTTTTACATCATCCAAGTTCTGCCCTTGTGTAGGTGCCCCTGATAGGTATAGCACGCCATAATCGGTAAGCAGATATGAAAAGGCACTAGCACGCAACAATTTTTGTTTCATTACCAAGTTTAGGTCTATAAGTCCTGCTTTGCCATTTGTAAGTATAGCCCCTATAAGGTTAGCAAGGGCAGCGTCTTTTTCCTGATTACCAGGTAAGCGGAAGCCTATAGATAGGCTTTCTGCATCGGGACCTACTACTTCTTTGATAATAGGTGCGTTGATTGGGGCTTCTGCTTCAAATGTATATTTAGGCACATCTTTTCTTACCATATAGCTAAACGCTTTATCTATTTTTGCGATAGCTTGGTCGGGGTCAAAATCACCCGATAATATCACCCCCATATTGTTAGGCACGTAATAAGTATTGAAATACTTGCGAATTTCTTTCAGTGATGGGTTTTTAAGGTGCTCAACTGTTCCGATAGTAGTTTGTTGCCCGTAATTGTGTTTTTGGAAGAGGTTTGCAAAGAGCACTTCAAACACTTCACTTCCATCGCTATCCAAAGAGCGGTTTTTTTCTTCATAAACGGCTTCCAATTCGGTATGGAATAGTCGCAATACGGGGTTACGGAAACGTTCTGCTTGTACTGTGATGTATTTATCTAAAGCATTAGAAGGAACATCATCGGTATAGACTGTTTGTTCAAACGAGGTAAAAGCATTTGTACCCTGTGCTCCCATATGGGTCATCATCTTGTCGTATTCGTTAGCAATAGCATATTTGCTTGCCACACCCGATACTTCGTCTATTTTTTTGTAAATTTCTTTTCGTTTTTCAGGGTCGGTAGTGTGGTTGTACTCTTCGTAAAGGGCGTCAATTTTTTCAAGTTCTTTTTGCTCTTTTTCCCAATCTAATGAGCCGTATCTGTCAGTTCCTTTAAAGAGCATATGCTCAAGATAGTGGGCAAGCCCTGTATTGGTAGCGGGGTCGGTTTTGCTACCTGCTTTTACAGCTATATAACACTGTATACGAGGTTCTTTTTTAATAGGGCTTAGTATAACAGTAAGCCCGTTTTTAAGAGTATAGAACCTTGCATTGGTAGGGTCGTTAGTTACGTATTTGTAACTATAACCTCCACTTTGTGCTTCTTTCCACTCATAACTTTGAGCGAAAGTACCGAGAGTTATGGCAAAGGTAAAGAGCCATAAGAATAGATTTTTCTTTAGCATAAAGTAATTATTAATTTTAGTTTTATTGAATGTTCTTATTTATTTGTTATTCCTTCCATTTTCTACTATTGATGCGGTCTAATAACGGCTGGAAGCTATCAGCAATATCAAACTGAGTACCTATAGCATCAAAGATAGCATCTTGGGTGAGTACCCATTGTGGTACCTCATCTGGTATTTTTCCGTCATTGCTATCAAAATAATCTTCGCGCCATTGTTCGCTGTCATAATAAGCCTCTAAAGCCTCATATTCGGGCTGTATAGCCTTCCATTCTTCCAATAGGGCTTCAGCATTGGTAAGGATACCCTCCAATCGCAAGAGGATATCATTCATTTTACTGATGTTTTCGTATCGTTCGTTCATTTTTTTGCTTTTTGGTTATATATCACTTCTAACTTATTGTTTCTTAAAAATTAAATTTCAGGAAAAATAATCTCTTTAGGAATGAAAGTATAGCTTTTTTTGTTGATAATTTGAATTTCTTTTAAGTAATTTTCTTTAGAGAATTTAAAACAATAAGGTTTTCCTCTCAAAAAATCCCATTGAACAATAGCTTCTGAATGTGTTACCTTAATTTTACTCCATCCCCCATCATCAGCAACGCCACAAGCACAAGTAAACAATAGATATTCACCAGTTTGTAAGCTACTTTTGCATAATTCACTGGGGACTATTAGCATATCTTCAAAATCAGGATAAGTAGCTATATCCTCGTAGTCAATGAGAAGCTGTAGATAACTAAAATTTTCAAAACGAATACTATCGCGAATGAGGTATTCGTCTTCTTTTAGTGTAACTACATTGATTTTGAGTTTATTCATTCCTATTTATTTAGTAAATGTACATTCTGATATACCTTTCTAATCTCGTCTCTTACTTCCATTAGCGCAAAACCCAACAAGTTCTTGCCACGCCACATAGCTATATTCTGTGCTTTCTCATTTTCTTTGCCTAAGCCTATTCCCCAAATAGTATCCATCGGACTTGCTTCTACTAATATTTTATCATTAGTAGAGAGTAAAAAGTCCATCATTTCCTTATTCTGAGTGAATTTGTAATAATTCCCATTGAGCACAATACTATATTTGGCTTTGTCCCATACCTGAGGGTCAAAGTTGCGCACTTTCCTTCCCAAGGCTTTCATCAGTTTAGGGTCGGAAGTGTTCATTATTTCTTTCTCCACCTCTTCATCACCAAATAACCGAGCTTTTTCAGCCATCATATACTGCTCAGCACAGTAATACTCATCACCATCTACACAAAAAGGTGAGGGTTGCCATTGCGAAAAACAAGATTCATTCACCACCTCTGCATTGGGCTTCCAAAAGAAAACAAACTTGGGCTTCTTTGCCGAATTGATAAAGGTCGCTTTAGAATATTTATAAGCACCTTTAGGTTGCCAAACTGGAATTCCTTCGTAGTAATAATCCTCCTCGTCATCTATATCTTGGTCATCCTCTTCCCATCTGTTGTAATGCCAAAAACAAGGATACGGAAAAAGTGCTTGGTACTCTTTTTGTTGTGCTGAGGTAAGGGTCTCATACCAGTCCCAAAACTCCCATTTATAACCTTCGCCAGCACCCATACGCCAGCCTATCGTAAATTCAGTATAAGCAGGGAACGCAATCCACTGCGGTGCCATAGGTGTAAAAGAAAGTTTTTTCATAAATGATTTTTTTATAGATGATAATCTGCCATAGCTTCGTAAAAATCAGCTTCATCAATAGCCATATTTTGGCATACCCACTTAGCAGCTTCTATATAACCTACCGATGCCACACTAAGTTTTCCTAAAGGAAGGTCGCCCTCTGGCGTAATAAGGTATATTTCATCATTATGTGTCTCAAAATCAGGTGTATGGTATTCCATTTTCCTAATAGGATTTTCGTTGGCTTCTACTATACTGCTAAGGGTAGTATCTTCTTCGTTGTAAATTAAGATACCTCCTTTGGTAATTGCACTGATAAAAGCATTGTAAGTATCACGACTATCCGTAGTGGCAATATCTGTAATGAGGGCTACAATAGGTCGCAGGGCAGCACTTTGGGCATCAGCTTCTATAAGTACAAATTCGGTATCCTCTAAATGTACTTGTTGCCCTATTATGGGCTGTTGCAAGCAGTAGCTTAAAGGTTTGTTGTAGAACGCCATAGTGTGCAGCACACGCGCTAAAACTTCTTGCCTACCTTTTTCACCTGCTATTACTACACGGGTTTTGTCTTTGAAGTATTCATATAAAAATTCAGCAGGCGATAGGAGTTTTAGCCCCAATTGTTGTGCTTGTAGCAAATCGGGGTGGTGTTCCGAAAGGTGAGGATCTACCACCACACAATCAGTGTTGCTTGTCATTTCTTCAGGGAGGGTAGTAATATGATGCTTATTGCTAAGCTCTTTCATCAGCGGACGCAGATGAGTGCTAGGAGCTACGATAAAATGTATATTCATAATGTTTAATGATTAATGCGCTTAAATATCAATGACTCTAAAGGGGCTATATCCACACGCATATGTCCTTTACCATTTTCTATATATAGCATAGTTTCTTTTGTGCTGTAGAGTGCTTCTGTTAGAGGGTAACTGCCGTCATTCAAGAACCAACTGCCTAATAAATAAGCAGGCAACTGCAAATCAAAACCATAGCTTTCATACGGACTAAAATTGCTCACTATCACCCATTGTTCTTCCTCATAGCCTCTTGCAAAACTATACACTTTGTCGTTGTAATAGGCAGTATGCTCGCGGTTATAAGCGTGCAAGTCGGTATAAGCTCCATTTACCTTTAGGTTCAGTAATCGCTGATAGAAATCTCGCAAAGCCCGTTCAGCCTCCGAAAGCTGTCCCCCGTCAAAGCGTTTATTATTCACCCAGCGCTGGTGGGCAGGTACGCCTATATAATCAAAAATAGAGGTGCGAGACGGACTGCCAAAACCTGCCCATTCTGCCGCTCGCTCACCCACTTCCTGACCGAAATATACCATCACCGGCGACTCGCTGATAAGGGTAGAAACTACCATTGCAGGTTTAGCCTTTTCGGCATAGCCCGCAAATTCTGGTGAGGCTATACGTTGCTCATCGTGGTTTTCTAAAAAATGCAACATACGGTCTGAAATATCAGACAGGTTGTGTTGTATAGGGGCAAGGGTATCAGTGGTATGTCCGTAGCTAACGATAGCTCGTAGTGTATCATATAGCTGTACTTTGTCGTAGAGGTAATCCATCTTCCCTAAATGTAAGTAAGGGCGATATTCATTAGGGTTATACACCTCAGCCAACAAAAAAGCTTCTGGTTTATGATGCTTAATAGCCGAATTGAGATAGCTCCAAAACTCCACAGGCACCATTTCAGCCATATCATAACGGAAACCATCTACGCCTTTCTCGAGCCAATACAAAGCAATATCTTTAAACTTTTGCCAAGTATCAGGTACTATTTGGTTTTGCCAAAAGTGGTAATGTATCTCTGTAGCTTCATTTTCAAAACCAGCAGGTAGAGTAGGGAAGTCTTTAGTGCCATCAGGGCGTACCCCGTAGTTGAGCTTTACAGTTTCATACCAATCATTGCGATCGGGCTGAGAAGCACGCGCCCCATTGCCTGTCCATTTAGCAGGAAACTCGTGATACTCGCCATAAATACCCTCTGGCAACTGAAAAGCCTCGTTGGGGTTGTAATAGAAATTATTGTTTACAGCATAAGTTACCGAAACATCATCATCTTCACCAAAACCGCGTACTTCCTCAGGTTTAGCAATGCTCTCATAACGGCGTGCCACGTGGTTAGGCACTATATCCATAATCACTTTCAATCCGCATTGGTGTGTACGTGCAATAAGGGCTTCCCACTCCTCCAAACGTTCTGCAGGATTGTCAGCAAGGTCAGGGTTTACAGTGTAGTAATCCTTAATGGCATAAGGAGAGCCCGCACGTCCTTTTACTACCGCCGGAAAGTCATTACAGATGCCATAAGCTGTATAATCAGTAGTGAGAGCGTGATGTAATACCCCTGTAAACCATATATGTGTAGCTCCTAATTTTTTTATTTCTAATAGAGCCTTCTCAGTAAAATCTGAGAATTTTCCTACTCCATTTTCTTCCTTAGTACCCCACGCTTTATTGGTAGTATTAGTATTCCCAAAAAGCCTCGTCAGCACCTGATAAACTACTATTTTATCGCTCATATTTTAATATATCACATTATCTACTTTTTTATCATTGAGAGGATATAATTATCTGCTTCCATTATTAACTCTTCTTTATATTACATTCTAACTCTTCTCTATTCCACTATTGTCTAATAAAACATTGTCTTTATTCTTGTTCAACAACCAAAAACAAACTCCATATAACATCACTAAAATAGTTTTAATCGTTGTATCTCTTTTAATCTAATTGTATTGTATCTTTCCTATCTCAGGAAATCTTTCCAAAAAGTTTCTCGTTTCTTTCATCGTTTTGAGTTTTACTGTAATACTTTCCAAAAAAGGGAATACTTCAGGAACAAGCCAAGACAAATCTCCTAATCTAAACGAATTGGTAGCAATACGTAAATGGCGCAGTTGCTTCACCTCTTTGATACTGAAAATATCAGTGAGTTCTTTCATATTCATCAACGAAAGATAGGTAAGTTGTTTTAGTTCGACAAGTGAAGGGAGTCTAGCAATTTTATTAGCTCCCCAAAATGATAAACTTTCTAAATATATTAACCTCGAAATAAAACTGATGTCTTCTAACTTATTGCTATTGAATAGCAACAATTCTTTCAAATTAGGCATCTTCTTGTCGAGGTCTGTGCTTTGTAGCCCTTGCACTTCCAAAAACTCCATAGCGGGCATTGCTTGAAGTAAATCTGTTTGTAAGCCTCTCACATTCATTTTCTTTAATGATTGCAACATCGATAACTCTTGATGTTGTTTTTTTGTTAGAGGAAGTTCTAAGTTAATCTTTTCCAATTTATGGCAAGATTCCAAAGGTGTAAGACTTAGATTTTTATCATACCGAAGTACCAAAACTAATTCTTTTAGGTTTTGAAAATACTCAATACCTTTGAGCGAATCAAATCCCCAATCTCTATTGTTAATAAACACTTGTTCTACATTCCATACACTTTTAAAATCCTCTATATTTATCCAAGCCTCTTGATTATTTTCTCTTAGCAATTGCAATATAAACACCGATTTATGAGGTTTTGCCAGTACCTCTGATAGCACTTGTAACTTCTCAGATTTAGGAGGTGCTTCAAAACGAAGCCTAATAATATGATTCTCTATTTCTTTTAGTTGTAAAATAGTTTCATCACTCGCATTATTTATCTCTAATAAAGCGAGATTATTTCCATCATAATCTGAATAAAATTTAATTTCTTTGTTCATTATCAACTTTCATCTGGTATTATCCAAAGTGCAATATCTCGTTTTCTTATTTCATCTATTATTTTTGCAACCTTATGTTTTTCTATTTCTAATCTTTTTAAATTCTTAATAAGCGATATATCATCTATTTCTTTGATAAAATCATTGTCAAACAAACAGAGCTCTTTTAGATTTGGCAATTGCTCTAAGCCTTCTAAACTTTCTATTTTGGAGTCATAACTTACATTTAAATGCTCAAGAGACTTCAATTTACTAAACGGAAGAAAGTTTTTAAAAGGACAAGATAGCATCTCAATATATTTTAATTTTTTGCATACCTCCAAGCCATCAAAAGTTTGCGGGTCATCATAATAAGTATGAACTGCATACAATTCTCGCAAATTAGGAGTATTTTTAAATGAAGAAAAATCAAAACCTTTCAACTTTATATGTAATTTTTTGAGCTTGGGCAATGTAACATCTATTTCTTTAAAATGTTCAGCATCCAATTTCTCAAGCAAAGGAATATAAGCTCCTTTCAAACTATTAACCGAATAAGGCAATACCAACTCCCGTAAAAAAGGTAAACATACATCTTTTAAACTATCTGTTTCAAAATCTCCTATATCTAAACTCCTCAAAGAAGGCAAATGAGCTTCTGCCAACGAATATACATCATCTAAAGTGCACCTCAAAAAATTTATACTTTTTACAGTATCAGCAAAAGGCAAAAAATCATCAAATGATTTTATATCCTTATCCATAAAAAATAATTCCACAGGTATTCCTCTGTATAATCGTATGGAATGCCATACCCTTGATGGGAATAAATGATTTTTAAATTGTATTTATCGGTAAAATAGGTGTACATAAATAGATGCATTATTAAAAAATACTTTGCCAAAGTTTTTATAGCCTGTTGTGCTACAACCTTTGGCAAAGTTATATTTTATTAATCAGTATCGCCCGTGCGACTTGTGCCCATAAGCATCAGGTAGGCTTTCAAGAATTCATCGAGCTCACCATTCATTACGCTATCTACATCGGTAGATTCGTAATTAGTACGTACATCCTTTACGAGTTTGTAAGGGTGCATCACATAGTTGCGTATTTGCGAACCCCATTCTATCTTCATTTTGCCTGCCTCTATTTCATCGCGTTTGGCTTGACGCTTTTTTAGCTCTATTTCATACAACTGCGATTTGAGCAACTGCAATGCCTTGTTTTTATTATCAAGCTGACTGCGGGTTTCGGAGTTCTCAATAATAATACCTGTGGGGTGGTGACGCAAGCGCACTGCGGTCTCTACTTTGTTTACATTCTGTCCGCCAGCCCCACTTGAGCGCATCGTCTCAAAGGTAATATCTGCAGGGTTGATTTCTATTTCAATAGTGTCATCTGCCAGCGGATATACATATACCGAGGCAAATGAGGTATGGCGTTTGGCATTGCTATCAAAGGGTGAAATACGTACCAACCTATGTACCCCATTCTCTCCTTTGAGGTAGCCAAAAGCATATTCACCTTCAATTTCAATAGTAACTGTTTTAATACCAGCCACATCGCCCTCTTGAAAGTTCAGTGTTTTTACCTTGTATTTCTGGTTGTTGCACCACATTGTATACATACGCAAGAGCATTGAAGCCCAGTCGCAACTTTCAGTACCACCAGCTCCTGCTGTAATTTGCAATACAGCACTCATAGCATCTCCCTCATCTGAAAGCATATTGCGGAACTCCAAAGCCTCAATAGCGTGTAGGGCTTGGGTGTATTGCTGATCTATCTCTTCGGCTGTGGCTTCTCCTTCTTTAAAAAAATCAAGTAGTACTTCTACATCCGAGGTAAGACTTTCGGCTTCCTCGTAGTCTTCTACCCATTTTTTTTTAGTGCGAAGCTCACGCATTACTTTTTCTGCTTCTTTAGCATTGTCCCAAAAGTTAGGTGCAAAAGTCTTTTCTTCTTCGTTACTTATTTCAATGCGTTTGGCATCTATGTCAAAGATACCTCCTTAACGCACCCAGGCGATTCACTAAATCCTTTACTTGTTCGGTGTTTGTCATTTTTTAATTCTTAACTCTTATTTCTTACCTAAATTAAACTTTCAATATTTCAGCTTCTTTAGTAGCCAATACTTCTTCTACTTTTTTGATGTATTTATCAGTAAGTTTTTGTACACGCTCTTCAGCATCTTTCTTGATATCGTCAGAAGTTTCTACTTTTTTTATCTCCTTATTTGCTTCTTGTCGGGCATTTCGCACACTTATTTTAGCATCTTCCCCTTCTCCTTTAGCTTGTTTTACCAATTCACGGCGGCGTTCTTCAGTAAGCGGTGGGACAGTGATAATCACCATTTCGCCGTTGTTCATAGGGTTAAAACCTAAGTTGGCTATCTGGATAGCTTTTTCAATAGGCTGAATCATCTTCTTTTCCCAAGGCTGAATAGAGATGGTACGAGAATCAGGAGCTGATACGTTAGCAACTTGGCTTAGAGGTGTTTGTGCTCCGTAATAATCTACCATTACACTGCTTACCATTTGCGGACTTGCTTTGCCTGCACGAATATTGCCCAATGCTTTATCCAAGTGTTGCAATGCTTCTTGCATCGCTTCTGATGTACTGTCTAAGATAATATTAATTTCTTCGTTCATTGTATTTGTTTTTATTTATTAAATGTTAGTTATTAGGAATTAGTTTTGTTTGATAGTAACTTTTCTATTTTCATTTGTAGGTTATTATTCTTCTTATGAAAGAAGAAAATAGCCACAATCAATAAAATTGTCAATAATGGTTGTATAATCACAAACAAATAGATGTTCACTGCTTCATAAGTAGTTCCAAAAGAATCTGCTAATAAATACAAGCCTTCCACTGCAAGGTCAAAACATCTATGTAATAGATTTTGTTCCATTAGCATTGTGCTTTTAATTGTTTAATAAAGCGCTTTTTCTCTCTGTATTGCACGTATTTAACTACAAAAAGTAGCAAAAGAGCAATATCTACCATAGGCATTAGAAAAATAAAGACAATAGCATTCACTTCTTTATAGGTAAACCCTGTGAAATTTGCCAATGATTGCATTACTTCACAACACCAATTGAATAATACTTTCATTAATCATTTTAATCATTAACCATTAACCATTAACCATTAACCATTAATCATCAACCATTAATCATTAATCATTAACCATTAATCATTAACCATTAATCATTGTTCTTATTTCTTCTTGTATATTTCTTCAAAAGGAAGCCTAAAACGTTCTCCCCGAATGCCTTGATCTTCACGCAGTCCGCAAGATACGAGCATATTCACTTCTGCTCCATAAGGCAGGTGTAATATCTTTTTTACGCGTCGGCTATCAAAGCCTTCTATAGGACAGGTGTCATAGCCTGCTTCTGCCATTGCCAGCATAAAGGTTTGCGCTACCAATCCGCAACTCTTGTGTACATTCACCCGCATATCACTTTCAGAAACGAGTTGCATCATAGGGTGAAACCAACTGCTAACTACCCCAAAAGTCTTGCGCAAAAGACCCAAAAGACCAAAACACCTGCTAAAGAGAAAAGGCATCAGCTGGTTGTAAAACTTCTCTTGTTCCTTGATGCGCTTGGCTTGTTTCTCTGGCGGACTATTGCGCTGTATATTACCGCGTTCAAACTCTAAAACCTTCTTGGCGTGCAGACGGTGTTTGTCCTGTCGGGTAACGAATACTACCATTTGCTGTGCTGTAGTAGCCGTTTGCTGGTCAAGGCAAGCGTGTCCCAGTTTTTTGAGTAGTTCCTTATCGGTGATGTGATATACTTCATACAACTGCATATTATAGGTGGTAGGAGCCAGAGTAGCCAATTTAAGGCACTCCCGCACCTTCTCTTCACTAATAGGCGTAGGAGCGTAATAACGCACCGCCCTTCTAAAATCTAAAATGTCTTTTAACATATTGTTTATTTGTTGTTAGTTGTTAGAGAATGATGAGAAACTCATAGGGTTTGGAGTTTTATAAGGGGCTCCGAGTTACTTATCACTACACTTTGCCAAAGGTCGTAGCACAACAAGCAATTATAAACTTTGGCAAAGTTTATATCAAAATCTAATCATTAACCATTAATCATTAACCATTAACCATTAATCATTAACTACGGTTCCTACATTTTCCCCTGCTACTACTTTAGCGAGATTGCCTTTTTTGTTCATATCAAATACAATAATAGGCAAATGGTTCTCTTGGCTAAGGGTAAAAGCAGTCATATCCATTATTTTCAAGTTTTTGTCAATACATTCATTGAAAGAAATGTTATTGAATTTTACTGCATTAGGATCTTTCTCAGGGTCAGCTGTATAGATACCATCTACACGAGTGCCTTTAAGAATTACATCAGCATTGATTTCAATAGCGCGAAGTACTGCTGCCGAGTCGGTTGTAAAGTAAGGATTGCCAGTACCTGCTCCAAAAATAACCACACGTCCTTTCTCTAAGTGGCGTACTGCACGGCGTTTGATAAACGGCTCTGCTATAGATTCCATCTTGATAGCTGTTTGTAAGCGGGTAAAGATACCTTCGTCTTCCAAAGCACTTTGCAGAGCTAGTGAGTTAATAACCGTAGCGAGCATACCCATATAGTCGCCTTGCACTCTATCCATACCATTGCTAGCCCCTGCTACTCCTCGAAAAATATTGCCGCCACCAATCACTATAGCTACTTCTACACCTTGTTTTACTACCTCTTTAATTTCAGTAGCATACTCCTTTAAACGAGCAGAGTCTATCCCGTACTGGCGACTTCCCATAAGGGCTTCCCCGCTGAGCTTGAGTAAAATCCTTTTATATTTCATAGTTATAGAAATAATTTTGTTAATCATTAAAATTTTACAAAAGTACTTATTTTTATCAGAACTACCAAATAATTAACAAAAGTTTTTTTTGAAGTGTCAGATTATCATACTCAGTGAAATCCTTTTGCGCACACTATCAAGGGCTACCACCTTTACTTGTACTTGCTGATGTAACTTTACTACCTCATTCACATCGGTAATATAATCGTCTTTTAGTTGCGAAATATGCACTAATCCACTTTCTTTGATACCTATATCTACAAAACAACCAAAAGCAGTAATGTTGTTTACGATGCCGTTTAGTATCATTCCCTCGCGTAGGTCGTCAAAGGTTTTTACATTGGGGTCAAACTCAAATACTTTGGCTTTCTCGCGTGGGTCAAGTCCTGGTTTTTCTAATTCTTTTAGTACATCTTTTAGATACAATTCTCCTGCCGTATCGGTTTGGTAGTTTTTTATGTTGATATTTGCAATGGCTTGTTTGTTGGCTATTAGCTTTTCTACCGAAATACCTATGTCTTTAGCCATCTGTTTTACTATGGGATAGGCTTCAGGGTGTACTGCCGAATTGTCTAACGGATTTTTGGGGTTGTGCACTCGCAAAAAAGCTACCGCTTGCTGATATACTTTATCTCCAAGTCGAGGTACTTTCTTCAGCTCTTCACGCTTGTTAAAGGCTCCGTTGGTAGAACGATAATTTACGATGTTTTCTGCCATCTTTTCGCCTATCCCCGACACGTAACTCAATAACGACTTGCTCGCAGTATTTAGGTTTACGCCTACTTTGTTTACGCAACGTATTACCGTAGCATCTAGTTCGTCTTTCAGTAGCGATTGATTTACATCGTGCTGATATTGTCCTACTCCTATTGATTTGGGGTCTATTTTTACTAATTCAGCCAAAGGGTCGGCTAAGCGTCTGCCTATAGATACTGCGCCTCGTACTGTTACATCGTAATCGGGAAATTCATCACGGGCTATTTTAGATGCTGAATAAACTGAGGCACCCGCCTCGCTCACTACAAACACATCTACAGGGGTAGCAAAACGAATATTCTTTACAAAGCTTTCGGTTTCGCGCGAAGCAGTTCCATTGCCTATACTAATAGCTTCAATGGCGTGTTTGCTTACCATTGTTTGTAGCTTTTTAGCCGCTTCGGCAGTGTTTTGTTGTGGAGGGTGTGGATAAATCACATCGTGCTGCAGTAGGTCGCCTTTCTCGTCTAAGCATACCACTTTGCACCCTGTGCGGTATCCTGGGTCAATAGCTATAATGCGTTTTTCTCCCAGTGGCGAAGCCAATAACAGCTGTGATAAGTTTTCAGAAAATACACTTATTGCTTTCTCATCAGCTTTATTTTTAGCTTCTTGCAATATTTCGTTAGAAATGGAAGGCTCTAATAATCGTTTGTAGCTATCTTTTATGGTTTTTCTCAAGAAATTGGCAGTTTCGCCTTCACTTTTAATGAGGTTATCTTCTATAAAAGGCAAAGTATCTTCAGGAGCTACCTGTACTTTCATCTTGATAAAACCTTCTTTCTCAGCGCGCAACATTGCCAATAAGCGATGTGAAGGGGCTTTGCTGAGTGGCTCGTCCCATTCAAAATACTGCTCGTATTTTTGTGCCTCCTCCTCATTGGCTTTATCTTTTTGTACTTCGGTAATTACGGCAGCTTTTCGCTGAAATATTCTTCGTAAACTGCGGCGCACATAGGTATTTTCATTTATCCATTCGGCTATTATATCCGATGCCCCTTGTAGTGCTTCTTCTTCGGTAGTTACTTTATCGGATAGGTATTTGGCAGCTAATAGTTCAAGATTATTTACTCGCTGGCTCATTATTTGTTTGGCGAGTGGTTCCAATCCCTTTTCTTTAGCTACATCGGCTTTGGTTTTTCGTTTTTTCTTGTAAGGCAAGTAAAGGTCTTCCAATTCATTGAGTTCAAAAGAGTCTTCTATACGCTTGCGAAGGTCATCGGTGAGCTTACCTTGTTCTTCTATAGAGGATAATATGGTTTCTTTTCGTTTTAGGATATTGTCGTACTCACTTTGGGCTTTAGCTATTTGTTCAATCGCTACTTCGTCTAAATTCTGAGTATGGTCTTTTCTATAGCGAGCAATAAAGGGTATGGTGCAGCCTTCGGCAAGTAGCAACAGAGTGTTTTCAATAGATTTTTCGGTGAGTTGTGTTTTGCTTTTTATAAATTGAATGTTTGTCAAAATAATATAGTTATAAGGTTAAAATTTAATTTCGTGAGATTCGTAAGGGGCTGTATTGGGGGTAAAAATGCGCGCTGTGAGTTCGCCTTTTAGGCTGATGGATTCACCTTCCACCCGAATCCAGCTTCCTTCGCGCAAGCCTACAACGGGTATATTGTTAAAATTTAGAAACTCTTTTATGCGGGTTTCGCGAGTTTCTCCTTGGTGCTTGCTATGTGGGTCGGGGTCTATATAATGCGGATTGATGTTGAAAGGCACAAGCCCTAAAGTGTTGAAACTAGGGGGGTAGATGATAGGCATATCGTTGGTAGTTTGCATTGTTACTCCTGCGATATTAGTACCTGCACTACTGCCCATATAGGGGCAACCATTTAGCACGGCTTCTCGCAAGGGTGCTATGAGCTGTTGCTGATATAATTGGGTAACTAATAGAAATGTATTGCCACCGCCTGTAAAGATAGCTTGGGCATTACGTAGGGTTTCTGCTGGATTTGCAAAGGTGTGGAGCCCTATAATTTCTTTTCCTATTTTTTTAAAAGCCTTGTGGGCTATGGCAGTATATTCATCGTGGCTGATGCCGCTGGGGCGTGCATAGGGGATAAATATGATTTGGTTTATACCTTCAAAAAAATTGATTAATTCATCTTGCAAATAAGATAAATAAGTGCCTCCATAAACAGTGGAAGTGCTTGCTAATAAAAGTTTTTTCATAACGATAGTACATTAAAAACAGCTGACAAAAGTAGGGTGTTTTTTTATATTATCAAAGAAAAAAGGGTATTTTTTGTGTAACGCTGTATAGGCTTAAAGTTTGGGGTAATTTATTTATCCTTCGCTCAACCTTCGCTTATCCTTCGCTCAACCTTCGCTCAACCTTCGCTCAAGGTTCGCTGGGAAGAATTCTGAATTTTGAATTCTGAATTTTGAATTGGTGGGTGGAATTGGCGGAAGAACAAAATTCGCAATTGAGAATTCGTAATTCAAAATTATTTTGTACCTTTGTGCCATTAATAACGAATATTATTTACTATATGAAGTTTGAAACGAAAGCAATTCACGGTGTAAGGCATACTAATAACCCTACTAGTGAGAATTGGGGGAGCACAGTTAATTTTGCTACTACTTTTCCTATCAAGGAGTTTGGAGTAGAGCAGGAATTTGAATACAGCAGGGTATCAAGCCCTACTCGTAAGGATTTTGAAACGCTTATTGCAAAATTGGAAAGCGGAAAATACGGTTTTGGATTTTCTTCGGGTATGGCGGCTACGAGTTCTGTATTTACGATGTTTAAAGCTGGCGACCACTTCGTTTTCGGCTTAGATATTTATGGGGGTACTTACCGCATTATGCACGATATTTTCAATCAATTTGGTTTTGAATCTACTTTTGTTGATACCACCGATTTGGCTAAAGTGGAAGCTGCGGTAAAACCTAATACGAAAGCTATCTTTATAGAATCACCTTCAAACCCACTATTGGATGTTACTGATATAGTAGGGGTTGTGGCTATTGCTAAAAAACACAATTTGCTTACGATTGTGGATAATACATTTATGTCGCCTGTACTACAACGTCCTTTGGAATTGGGAGCTGATATTGTATTACACAGTGCTACTAAGTATATAGGCGGTCATAACGATATTATTGCAGGGGCTGCGGTGGTGAACGATGAAGGTTTGGCAGAGAAAATACGCTTTGCCCAAGTGGCTTTGGGAGCATTGGTCTCTCCTTTTGATAGCTGGTTGTTGCTAAGAAGTATGAAAACCTTAAAATTACGCGTAGAAAAAGCACAAGAGAACACGCTAAAACTCTTGGCATTTCTTAAAACTCACCCTGAAGTAGTGAAAGTGTATTACCCTACTGAAAATGACAATAAAGGTAAAGCAATACACGAAAAGCAAGCGAGTGGGGGAGGTGCTGTATTTTCATTCACTGTAAAAAGCGAGGCAAAGGCAAAGTCGTTTTTTGAGAGTCTAAAAATAGCTTTATTTGCAGTTAGCTTGGGAGGGGTAGAAACTTTGGTGACACACCCAAGCACGCTTACCCATACAGAGTTTCCTGAGGAAGAAAAAGTAGCTCGAGGGGTTACTCGTACGCTTATACGTGTGGCAGTGGGACTGGAAGATGCTGATGACCTAATAGCAGACTTTAAGCAAGCGTTAGAAAAATAATTAACTAAAAAACATATAATAATGAGAGTAGCAGTAGTAGGTGTTACGGGTATGGTGGGCAATGTGATGCTCGAAGTACTTGCAGAACACAAATTTCCCGTTACAGAGTTGATACCTGTAGCTTCAGAAAAATCAGTAGGAAAAAAAATTACCTTTCAAGGTACTGAATATACTGTGATAGGATTACAACAAGCCGTATCACTCAAGCCCGATGTAGCACTTTTCTCGGCAGGAGCAAGTGTATCTAAGGAATGGGCTCCTAAATTTGCTCAAGTAGGTACTACAGTGGTAGATAATTCATCGGCATGGCGTATGGACGAGACTAAAAAACTCGTTATTCCTGAAATCAATGCTGATGTGCTTACTAAAGACGATAAAATTATCGCTAATCCTAATTGCTCTACTATCCAAATGCTGATGGCTTTAGCACCTTTACAAAAAAAATACGGCATTAAGCGTATTGTGGTTTCTACTTACCAATCTATTACAGGGACAGGTGTAAAGGCAGTGCGCCAGCTGGAAAACGAATATAAGGGCGAAAAAGGCGAAATGGCTTACCATTACCAAATACACCGCAATGCGATTCCTCATTGTGATGTGTTTGAAGATAACGGCTATACTAAAGAAGAAATGAAATTGGTACGCGAAACAAAGAAAATTTTGCGTGATGATAGTATTGCTGTTACGGCTACAGCGGTACGTATCCCTGTAGTGGGCGGACACAGTGAAGCAGTGAATGTAGAGCTTAAAACCGATTTTGATATCAATGAAGTACGTACACTTTTGGCACAATCGGCAGGTATAAAGGTGCAAGACAATACCGATACGAATACTTACCCTATGCCGCTATATGCTCACGGAAAAGACGATGTATTTGTGGGGCGTATTCGCCGCGATGAGTCGCAACCTAATACACTCAACTTATGGGTAGTAGCAGATAACCTTCGCAAAGGTGCAGCTACTAATACTATCCAAATAGCGGAGTACTTAATAGCGCATAAATTGTTATAATACTTGTTTTTAGGTAATAAAAAAAGCTGCCCGATTAAAAGGCAGCTTTTTATTTTCTTATCTTTATCACTTAAAAGCGATAGGTGATACCTACATTCAGTCCGATAGATGAGTAAGGAGCATCGGGGGCACCTTTTCCTTCCCAATCATAAGAACTTTCTAAAAGAGGTGCCATTTGGTTAGCCAATTGCTTATAGGCAGCCAATCTTTCATTGCCAGCAGGTAGGGCTTGTAGTAATCTTACGTAGTTTTTAAACTCATCTACACTTATAGTTCTGTTTATACCCCCTATAGTCTGTGAGGCTTTGAAGTTTTCTAATTTTGATTCCTTACGAGGTACATTGATATTTAAGTACTCACCTTCGACAAATAGAGATACGTTTTTAGTTAGCTCGAAACGATAGCCTACTCCTCCTATAAAACCAAAAGGCATTTTGCCGTGGAAACTGCTCTCAAACTCAGTATTTAAGCCAATAACAGCATTAGGAGGTGCTAATGGGACAAACATATTCATCGGTAAATTGGCATTTAGGCTGGTTTTTACAGTTGTTTTTCCACCTATTTTGGTTACAGCTCCAGCGCGTACGTAAAGGTTATCGGTAATATCATATACCAATGACAACGAAGCACCAAACGCACGCCCGTGAGCTTTCATATCTATGATTTTATTCTTATTGGTTTGTACGTTATTACCGTGTAAGTAACCTAAAGCGAGCTCGACAGCTAAGTTGTTATAGAAGTAATAACCACCGCGTAATTGAGCTTGTAGCCCTTCGCCATAGCTACCTTTTAAATCAGTAATAGTGTTAGGATCGGAGGCATCTTTACCTAATACTTTTTGGCTGGACGGGAAGCCATAGCCTCCACTTACTGATACATACGTTTTTTGCGCATAAATAGTTGCTGCTCCTAAAAAGGCTACAACTGATAGTAAAATTTTTTTCATTGTTTATTTATAATTTCTTCAATTTTTTCAGTAGGTCTTCCAATTACAGCAGAGTTGCCATTTACTACTATAGGGCGTTCTACTAGCTTAGGATATTGCACCATAGCGTCAATAATTTCCTCATCGGTAAGTTGTTTTTCGGCAAAGAGCTCTTGCCAAATAGCTTCTTTGGTACGAACCAAATCTATGGGTGCTATATGCAGTTTGGCAAGTAAGGCTTTTAATTCTTCGGCAGTGAAGCCTTCTTTTAGGTAATTTACTACCTCATATTCTTTGCCTGAGGCTTTTAGCAGGTCTAAACCACAGCGCGATTTAGAACATTTAGGGTTATGGTAAATTTTTATCATACTAATATTACTTCTATGCCACGTTTTTCTAATTCATCTACAAATTCAGGGTCGGCATTGTTATCTGTTATAAGCATATCTATTTTTTCTACATAACAGATAAATCCAAAGCCGCGCTTGTGTATCTTTGAAGAGTCGGCAAGGACGATAGTTTTATCTACCCGTTCAATCATTTTGCGATTTAGGTGTGCTTCACCTACGTTGGTAGAGCTTAGACCATAGTCTAAGTCGATGCCTTCAATACCTAAGAATAGGGTAGTGCAGGAAAAATTATTAAGAGTTTCTTCTGCTAATACACCTACTGTTGAGGTTGAGTTTTTACGTACTTCCCCCCCTAAGTGAATAGTATTGACATTGGGGTTTTTGCATACCTCTAGAGCTACACGCAACGAAGGAGTAAGTACGGTAAGGTTGCGCAGCCCGAAGAGTTTTTGAGCCAATAAGTGTGCTGTAGAGCCCGATGATAGAATGATAAACTCATTCTCTTTGATATAATCTAAAGCCTTTGTAATAATACGGCTTTTTTCCTCTACATTTAGTGTTTCTTTTTCACTAACCGTTTGGTCAAAAACGTAGCGCATTTGTTTGCTTGCACCTCCGTGAGTGCGATGCAAATAACCTTCCTCTTCTAAAAGAGTGAGGTCTTTTCTAATGGTTACAACCGATACTTTAAGTCTATCACTCAGCTCACTAACGCTGATGTATCTTTTAGTTTCTAAACTTTCTAGAATCTTTGCTTGGCGTTCATTTAGCACTTTCATACATATCGTTTTGAGAATTATTAATTTCGGCGCAAAGATAGAAATAATAACGAAAAAAACAAAAGAAATAGAAATAAAAAAAGATTTTTTTATTGTTTAATCTATAGAAAAGGGCTACCCAAAAAGTTTTTTTTAACTTTTGGATAGCCCATTTTTTTATACAAATGATGAGATAATTACATTAGTTAATCATCTAATAGTGTCATTTCTTCAATAGATTCTTCGTCTTCGTCTTGGGAATCTTCTTTTACTTCAGTAGTTGTTTTTGGCTCTAAACGGAGGTCGTTGAGGTTATAAGTAACCATAAAATTGTCTAAATCACCTAAAAAATCTTTGGTTATTGCTACTTTTAAGGCTGCATTTTCCATATTTAGGTGGATATTCTCGGTATTGCTATGTACCATAAAGTAAATAGACTGGTTACCTTTGTGTTTATCTATCAGTTTTTTGTAGTTTTGTACCAAATCGGGGGTTATATCTTGTATATTGAGATGTAAGGTTATCTTTTTAGAGAGTTGAGAAAGTACATCGGGCAACTGCATTACTTGCACAAACTGCATACGAGGTTCACCTCGTTGCTGGGTTTCTTTATTGATATAGCCTTCTACAACTCTAAACTTGATATACAAAAACGCACTGGGCACCATATAGCGTTGGTACTCTAAGTAATCTTTATCAAAGATTCTAAATTCATAAGAGCCGTCATAATCCTCAAGGGTGAAAAAACCGAAGCCTTTACCATTTTTGCTGGTGCGGTGTTGCACTTCAGTTACCATTCCTGCCACGCTGATTTCGCGTCCTATGAAGGGGGTAAGACTTTGGAGTTGTGCCAAGCCTATATTGCAAAAATAGCGTATTGTATGCTTAAAATCATCTAAGGGGTGTCCTGAAATATAGATACCTACAACTTCTTTTTCGCGGCGTAGCTGCTCTATATTGCCCCACGACTCGCACTTGGGTAGGGTAGGTTCGGGTATTTCGGCTTCGTCTATTCCTCCAAACAAACTCATCTGAGCAGAGTTCTTACTTTCTTGATATTTATTACCAAAACGTATGGCTTTTTCTATAAAGGGTATACCATCAGCTTCGGCATAAAAGTACTGAGCGCGGTGGCTATTGGCAAAAGAATCAAAACCTCCAGCTAAAGCGATACTCTCAAAGGCTTTTTTGTTGATATTCTTATAATCTACACGCTTAGCCAAGTCAAAAATGGAGCTATAGGGGCGTTCTTGTCGGTTTTCTACAATCGTATCTACAGCAGCTTTTCCTACTCCTTTTACGGCACCCATACCAAAGCGTATATCGCCATTTTTGTTGACAGCGAATTTATATAACGATTCATTTACATCAGGAGGTAATACCTTTACGCCCATACGATGACATTCTTCAAGGAAAAAAGTAATCGTTTTGATGTCGCCCATATTGTTAGAAAGTACGGCAGCCATATACTCGGCAGGATAGTTGGCTTTGAGATAAGCCGTTTGATAGCCTACCCACGCATAGCAGGTGGAGTGCGATTTGTTGAAGGCATAGGCAGCAAACTTCTCCCAGTCTGCCCATATTTTATCTAATTTCTTACTATCGTGCCCGCGTTCTGATGCTTGTGTGATGAATTTAGGTTTCATCTTTTCCAGCACGGCTATTTGCTTTTTACCCATTGCCTTACGGAGCATATCGGCTTCGCCTTTGGTAAAGCCAGCTAACTTCTGCGATAGCAACATTACCTGCTCCTGATATACAGTAATACCATAGGTTTCTTCCAGATACTCTTTCATATCGGGCAAATCGTATTCTATAGGTTCGATACCATGCTTACGGCGGATAAAACTTGGTATGTATTCTAAAGGTCCTGGACGATAGAGGGCATTCATTGCTATCAAATCGGCAAAAACAGTGGGCTTAAGCTCGCGCATATATTTTTGCATACCTGTGGACTCGTATTGGAATATACCTACTGTTTCGCCTCGCTGAAAGAGTTCGTATGTTTTTTTATCATCTAAGGGAAAGGCTTCAGCATTAAGCTCGATGCCGTGTCTTTGCTTGATATTTTCAATGGTATCTTTGATGAGGGTAAGGGTACTGAGCCCTAAAAAGTCCATTTTCAGCAAACCAGCACTTTCTACTACCGAGTTATCGAACTGGGTAACGAATAGGTCGGAATCTTTGGCTAAGGCAACAGGCACAAAATTGGTAATATCATCGGGGGTTATAATCACCCCACAGGCGTGAATACCGGTGTTGCGCACTGAGCCTTCAATAATATTTGCTTGCTGAATAGTTTGGTTGCTCTCTACATCGCCTTCGCCTGCCAAGAGTTGTTTGAGTTCGTCTACTTTAGGAAGCTCTTCGCTGCGTACCTTTTCGCGTAGCTCTTTGTCATTCCATTTGAAAAGTTTTTTCAATGAAAGTCCGGGTGGTTTAGAGGGGACTAAAGCTGCTAATCGGTTTGATTCTTGCAGCGGCACATCTAATACGCGGGCAGTATCTTTAATAGCTGATTTGGCAGCCATCTTACCATAAGTGATGATACGTGCTACTTGGCTCTCGCCGTATTTATCAATTACGTAGTTAATGACATCTTGCCTACCAGAATCTTCAAAATCTATATCGATATCGGGCATCGACACACGGTCTGGATTGAGGAAACGCTCAAACAGCAGGTCGTACTTTATGGGATCCATATTGGTAATATCCAAACAATAAGCTACTGCCGACCCTGCTGCCGACCCACGACCGGGGCCTACCGAAACGCCCATTTTGCGGGCTGCTGCAATAAAATCTTGTACTATCAAAAAATAACCAGGGTAGCCTGTTTTTTCAATAATAGAAAGTTCAAAATCTAATCGCTCGCGTATTTCATCGGTAATTTCAGGATATTTGCGTTTAGCCCCTTCGTAGGTTAAATGGCGTAGATAATTATTTTCACCTTTCTTACCTGTGGGGTCGTCAGCCACCTGAAAAGGTTCGGGAATATCAAATTTAGGCAAGAGTATATCGCGTGCCAAACCATAGGGTGTTACCTTGTCGAGAATTTCTTGAATATTGAGTATGGCTTGCGGTATATCTTTGAAAAGTGCCTTCATCTCGGCACTTGTTTTGAAGTAATATTCGTCATTAGGCATACCGAAGCGATAACCACGTCCGAGACCTATAGGGGTTTTCTGCTTCTCGCCGTCTTTCACACATAACAAAATATCGTGGGCACTGGCATCTTTTTTATGAATGTAGAAAGTATTGTTGGTGGCAACTAACTTTACTTGGTGTTTTTTGGAGAATTCTACCAATACGTTGTTTATATGGTCTTCTTCCTGCTGCCCGTGTCGCATTACTTCTAAATAAAAATCTTCACCAAAGAGGTCTTTCCACCACAATAGGGCTTCTTCAGCTTGCTTAGTACCTATATTGAGTATTTTGGAAGGAATTTCGCCATTAATACCACCTGAAAGTACTATCAAATCGTTTTTATACTCAGCTACAATTGCCTTATCAATACGAGGAACGTAATAAAATCCCTTTGTAGAAGCTATTGAAGCCATTTTGATAAGATTTTGATAGCCTTCTTTGTTTTTAGCTAATATAACGACTTGGTAACCATTATCTTGATGGCTTCTATCTAAGTGATTTTCACAAATATTGAACTCACAGCCTATAATGGGTTTGACAATGGTCTCGGTAGGAGTCTCTCCTTTTTCTTCAGCTTCTTTGTTTTTAGACTCTGCCTCTTTATTGTGTTTTTGTACTTCTTGCACGAAGAGGAAAGCAGCCATCATATTACCGCTATCGGTGAGAGCTACAGCGGGCATTTTCTCTTGGGCTGTAATTTTTACCAAATCACTTATGGCTGTAGTAGACTGTAAAATAGAGTATTGGGTGTGATTATGTAGGTGTGCAAAAGCAGCTGTTTGTAGCAGTGCCACCTCTTCTTCGGAAGCGATTATTTCGGGGGAGTCACCTTTGCTGCGCAGTGCCTCTGAAGCATCTTTGAGATTTACGTGTTGTAAGCCTATAGGCTGAATGGGGGCTTTGTGATGTGATTGAAACTCTCGCAGATAATCGGGGGTGAAAGTACCAGCAGCAAAGCCATCGCCACGCCTTATAAGTTCAAAGAAACAGCGTGCGGTAGCCTCAACATCGGCAGTGGCATTATGCGCTTCTGAAAAAGGTATGCCGAATAGAAAAGAATGTAACTCGGTAAGGGTAGGTAACTTATAGCGCCCTCCTTTTCCCCCTGCTATTTGGCAGAGGTTGGCAGTCGTCTCTGTACAAGTATCTAACACGGGCATCGTAGTAAGCGGACTTTCCACTCCATAACGATAGAACTCAGCTCCCATAATATTAATATCGAAGCCAATGTTTTGCCCCACCACATATTGGGTTTTACTTAGTGCTTGATTGAAGGCTGCAAAAACCTCAGCAATAGGCACCCCCTGCGTTTCGGCTAATTTAGTAGAGATGCCATGTACTTTTTCGGCATCATAAGGTATATCAAAACCATCAGGGGCAATTAAGAAGTCTTGATGTTCTATAAGGTTACCCCACTGGTCGTGCAACTGCCACGCTATCTGCACGGCACGAGGCCAATTGGCACTATCGGTAATTGGTGCTTTATAATTACGAGGCAAGCCCGTAGTTTCGGTATCGAATATTAAGTACATTTTTTTCTAAATTACAGCCCATCCCCATTTGTCTTTATTCTTATCAAACGAAAGAATGGCTTTAGCTTTTATTATTTGATTGTTTTTCCATTGATTTTTTTCGATGAGGTTTTTAGAAACAAAAACACCTCCTACAAAACCAGCCCCTGATGGAATAATCCTAAGCTGTCCTTCAACAGCTTTTATAGCTTCACAATCAGCTTCATTCCCTTTTTGAGCAGACAAGAGTTTATACGCTTTTTTAGCCTCATCAAAAATTTCTAATCTTACTTTTAACACATCTCCTTTCTTAGGTGATTTAAGGATTCTGTCATATTTAAAGGAACCATTTTTAAAAGTATCTTTTATAAAATTTGCAATTTTCTTCTCATCATTCACACTTGTTATAACTACAATATCTTCAGATATATCTTGGTATAACAAAGCCTCAGACTGTCCTTTGTGTTGGTTATATAAGATAAAGTTGTTTTTTAAAGGCTTTGCTTGTGCATACCAATGTTCTTGTTGCCATTGTTGTATCTCGTAAGGTACTTTTTTATTATTTTCTTGTTTTTCTTTTAGAACTATCTCTATTTCAGTACGCGCTTCATTGAATAACTCCCTATTGATAAGTTCTTTAGTAAAACTTACACGAAGTTTTCCTAAAAATTCTTCTTTACCTCCCAAACTTAAAGCCTTACACAAGCAAGCAAATGATACTTCTTTATTAGTCATTATTTCACTCATCAGTTGCCATACCCAAAAATCATTTTGTTTCTTTTTTGCAAAAGGCAAGAATGTATTAAAGGTTTCTTCTTTATCTGAAAGTAGCTCTAACTCCATTTTAGTTTTGAAGTATGGTAGAAAAGTGTAATTAGCGTGTGTCTCTATCCATTGTGCTAAGATAGGTAAAAATTTACTGATATGTTCTTTGTTAAGTTTATAACTTATAATTCCAAATTCATTGGGTATAGGATCTCCTTGTAGAACTTTCCTACTGTATACAGTATATACTTGTTCTGCTAAAGGCATAATCTGTCTACCATTATACTCTTTAGGTTCAAAGTCCTCAGGGCGTAAGAAATTTAAGCAATTTTTAATTGCTTCTATGTATTGATATGAATTTTTATAGGTTTTATGTAATTGCTCTATCAAAGCAGAAAAAGCCTCTGATGGAAGAGTGAAATAGATACCTTTTAGGCTATCAAATAATAAATTAGCTTGTTGATAATTTATATTTCCTTGTTTACGAAGAGCTGAAAACATTTTGACATACTGCCAAAGTAAATTGTCAAAAATCATTACTTCTTCCGGAGGAAACTGTATGTTTTTGAGATTTTGTACATTGGTTAAAAAAGCGTTTAAATTGTTTTCTTCAGCAGCTTTTTTAGCATACTCATAATACACCCATCCCAAAGCTCTCTTTCTATAAATATCAAGAGGAGCTTCGTTGTGTTCAGTCAAAGCCATTTGAAAAGCTTCATCTAGTTTTCCTTGCTTACGAAGTTCTTTTACTTGGTTAAAGGACATATTCTTTTAGTTTTTGGATTAATAGTTGTAATTTTTGGTCATTTACACCATTCATTGATTTAGGTATAGCTCTTGTGAGTTGTTCTTTGTTGTTGAAATAAAACTGTATGTATGCGCCTTTACCATTATCAGTTTTCAAATAATAAAGCACATAATAGTCTTTAGATCTTTCTTCTATATTGGTAATAGTAACCTCAGCATCTTCACAAGCCGACTGCATTAGTCTGTAAAGTTTCTCAAACAGAGGAGTAGAAGGTGCGTAATCTATATCAAAAGTAATATCAGTATTAGGTTTATTGAGCAATATTAATACCTCAACTTGCCAAGCTGTAGCATTGCAGTGTAAAGGTTTAAAATCTTTAAAAACTCCTGCTCCCGTATGAAAAACATCGAAAGCATCTATTTCCCCTCCATTACTAATTATGTAACGTTCTTGATAATCACCTTTACTTTCTACTCTTTCTACCTTATAAGGAGTGGTTTCCAAATTAGCTACAATTTCCCAATATTTTAAACTTTTAGCCCGATGTTGCCCCTCAGTATGAAAAGGGGATAAAGGAATATTTTCTATACTAATCGTTTCCTTAGGCATTTTAGCAACAGCCCCTATTTGTCCTATCTGAAAAGAAGAAAAACAAGTGATATGAGGTGCATTCGCTGCATAACATTTATTTACTGCACGAGTAGTCGCAGTATAGCTCCAACGTAAGGCATCATTGTTAAGCCCAACGCGTCCAGAGTAATCTACAAAGACTGTATCCCACTCGCCTCCTTGAGCTTTATGACAAGTGATAGCATAACCATACTTTACACGTAAAGCATTGAAAAAAGGGTCTGTTTTGAGAAGTTCTTTAAATTCTCGAGAGCCAACTTTATACAGATTTCTATATTTTTCCGTGAAACGTATTTTAAAATCAATATAAAGTGCTTTTAATTCTATAGGTGTTAAAGCTCTTTCTTTAGAATTTAGTAAGGTATCAATAATATAACACTCTATAATAATATCACTTTCTTCAGGAATCACTTTTACTTTTCTAAATGCAAGAGTTATAGTTTTTTTTATTCCCTCTTCAAAAACAGGAATATTACTACGTACTGTTAATTTATCTTCAACTTCAAGTACCTTTACCATATCTCCATTAAACAATTCCACTTGTTTATTGTAGTTATTTTGGTTAATAAGTAATATATCACCAGGCACTACATTGGGGCTATTAGGGAAAATTTTAGAACGTATATTTTGGTTGTAATGTAAGCATTGTGTATTAGATTGCGCTATGATTACACTTTGAGATAAGTGAGGTATAGGATACATATTTACATATTTATCTGCTATTTCTTCAATCCCTAATTTAACAAAAGTATGGTCATAGTCAAACCTCAGTTCTGTTCGCTTTTCTTGTGCTAAAAGAGCACGAATTTTTGTAGCATTTTCAAGAATAAGATTATTATCTTGTCGTACTACTTTAGTCATTTCAGCTTGTATAGGTTTTAAGCCCATATTTTCAAAGAAAGTAGGATTTAAAGCCTGAGAAATAGCTTCTCCTACAGGGGGTAATTGAGCAGGGTCGCCTACAAAAATAACTTTATTATTAGCCTCTCTCACACGAGTATAAGTAATCAAATCTTCTAAAAGTATATCTGTACCAAACTTAAGATTTTCATTTTTATTTTCCATATTAGAAACCATAGATGCTTCATCTATAATAAAGATATATCCTTCTTCTCCCATCAAAGATCTAAGAGGAGCTAAAAAATAACAATTATCTTCTCCTAAAATTATATCTTCAAGAGCATAAATACTTTTATGAATCGTTGCCCCTTGTCCCACTTTCTTCCTTAAAATCTTAGCCGCACGACCTGTTGGTGCCATTACTTGGCACCTTTTTTTTTCTTCGTTTAGGTATCTTACTAATCCTTTTAGTAAGGTAGTTTTACCACTACCCGCATATCCTTTTAGGATAAATATTTTAGCATCCGAGTTGAGAAACTCAGTTATCTTTTCCAATGCATTATGCTGGTCATTGGTAAGAGTAAGGTTCTGAAAATGGTCAAAAATGGTAGGCATAGTTTAAATTACTTTGATGATAGTATATATAGTATTTAATAACATTATATTTTCTTGTTCTTCTACAATATTTTGTTTTCTTATAGATTCAGGGTGAATTATATTATTCCTTTTTTCGCAAATAGTACTTATCTCTGAAAATATATTTTTTACATCTCCTCCTAAATGGTTATATATATAGATTATCTTAGACTTTGTAGAAATATCTTTATCATCTTTATACTCTTCAAAACATTCTTTTTTCTCATTATACCATTCAATAGGAGTAATATTTTTTCCTTTTTTTAAGAATCTTCCTTCTACATAAAAGATAGTTATGAGTTCAATAATTTTAAATAAAGAAATATATGATAGCTTAAAATAGTTATTACTTTCTGTCTTTTTCAAACACTCAAAAGCAGTCTCTAACTGAAGTATAATTTCATTTTTTAATTCATTTTCTTTTTTATTGGATCCTTTTTTCTCCAAATATATTTTAATTTCGTTCATAATACTATAAGCTTCTTTAAGAAAAGTCATACGTATACTTTTCTCCATTACTTTCTGAAAGTTATTTATAGTATCTTGTGTAAAATTAGGGTCAACACTATTTTCAGGAGCTTCTTTAATGATAAAACCGTCTGCACCTGAACTTTCTAAGGTTTGTAAGTTCCAAATCTTGTTGGTAGCTGAAAAGATTATCACTTGTATACCTGCATTATACTCCTTAATAGCTTTTAATATTTGTACGCTTGTAACTTCTTGAATAGGAACATTTTTAGAGAAATCACTACTATGCAGGCGAAAATCAAGAATCACAATATCCGTATTATCTTCTTTTATTTTCTGTATAGATGAGCTAATTATTTCGTTCTTTGATAAAGTTTTATAGTCTATGTCTAACGAGATATAATTCAACTCATTATTGTCATAAAGTATGGTAGCAAAAATTTCATTCCATCCTTTTTCTGCTTCATCATCAATATATAATATTTTAGGGTTCTTATTATTTTTTTCTATTTTGATAGACGATAATTCTTTACTCTTAGTAATAGGATAAATAGTTTTAAGATACTTGAAATACAAACTATTTTCTATATTTTTAGCTATTATTTCTATATCATCGTCATTAGTATTAATAGTTGTAGCCCATCGATAGACTGCCCACTCATTAGTAATACTATGGTTGTCTTTCGGAGAAACAAGTGCTAACTTTTTTATCTCGTTAGGTAAATCACTTTTTTCTAATGAAGATAGTAGTTCATCTTTATCAATTTTTTGGATAGCCTCTACTGAATAGTCTATAAGTTTTACATTTTTAGTTTTCAGAATATTAAAACAAGGATGTGCTAATAACTTCTCATAGCCAACAAAACCATAGATATAAATATTACTTAATTGAATAGGCGTTTCAGTACAACGTATATGACTAGCCAATCGTAAGCCATTATAATCTGACAATGAGTTTCCAAAACACAAAGGAATAAAGACATTATCACATCTTTTTCCGTTTAATTCTTTTGTAAGAATATTATGCAAACGTTCATCTGAAAAACTACCCTCCTGTCCGTACAAAGTTATTTCAAAAGGATTATCAAAAGGATTATTAATATAATCTTCACTTGTGAAAAATATTAAATTCTGACAATTAGATTTTATGCTATCACCAGTATTATTCCTATTTCTTATATTTAATTCATCATATAAAGCCTTTTCAAGTTCTGGAGACTCTCCGTACAAAAGATAATTGATATTTAATGTACCTCCTTTTATTTTCAATAAAAAAATAGCTAAATTACTATAAAAAACACTTACTGGTAAATCAATTCTACCTTCTCTCCTTTTTCGCTCATTTTTACTCCCACTAAACACTCCTATTGAAATTTTTTTTTCTTCACGCCAATAATCATAAATTTGATTCTTAATATTTTCATCAGGAAAAGACTCGTGTAAAAAAATGATATCCCCTTTATTTAAAATATCTTCTGAAAACTCTTCTTTTTTATGGATAGTTTTTACAATAGTATTATATTGGACAAAACGTTCCTTTGTCCAACCATATTCTATTTGTCTATTTATTTGTTCATCTATAAGATATATCATCATTTTAATCTTAATATATATTTAACCCCATTTATTTGGGCAACTTCTTTTTTTTCACGTTCTTTAGGAACATATTTTTGATCTTTCCATTCTCCATCCCACAAATTAATTTCATAACTCTTATTCTCTTCATTAAAATCTGCCTGTATATATAAATTAGCTATCCCATTAATCTTGTTAATAAGATTTGTTTGAGAAACCCCTATTCTTTCAATGGCGTTATTAGAACTTTTCCCATAAAAAGGGTAATGAGGATGGATATGATGAATCACAAAATAAACTTGTTCCCTATCTTCATAAAAAGATAAGATAATTTTATGTTTTTCATTTTCTTTTAAGGCATATCCATCTGTTTTTATTAGTTCTTCTGTACTAATATGTAATATTTTATCATATATTTGTAATAACTTATCTACATCTGTAAAAAGTTCTATGTCTGTTCTAAAATTACTAAAGATAAAATCAATATTTTTTCCCCATTTAGTTTTATTTCTATATTCTAAAAGGTCTTTTAAAGAATTACCTGAACGAATATGAAATAAATTTTTAAAATGAATTACCAAATCAGAAAAATCTCGTATATTTTTACCATTTAACTTTGATGTAAAAGGTTTTTTTAGTTTAAAAAAAACCTTTTGCTTCTCTTTTAAAGTGTTATTGGGATGGGGAATACAATTAAGATTTTTATCAGACCAATCTAATAATTCCTTATTTGCCCAGTTCATCTCTATATTATCGGAACTCCATTCTTTTTTTTCCCCTTCAGAATTTTTACCTGTAAGATATACTAAAATAAGTGTTTCTATATTATTACTAATAAAGTATTTTTTCTTTTTTTCATTTGTCCTTTTGTTCCCACTCTTATCTACCTCATAAAGTAATTCTTCAAATCTTTTTTGTAATAATTGTTGATGCACTCTAACAGTATAGACATCTGTTTTTGCTATTTCTTTTATATAATCTATAAAATTATAATCTTTATCATCAATAGTGAAACTATTACTAACTTCATGACAAGTGTATTTAAGCAAAGGGTCCTGATTGTAGGCTAACAAAAATTTAGATAAACTTTTTCCTCCAAAAGGATTTATATAATTTTTAGGTAAAGCATTTTCAACTTCTACTTTTTCTTCCTTCTTTCCTGCAATTTTAATCTCCTCAACAATAGCAGCTGCTTTCTTTTTCTCCAAGTTCCCTATTCTATTCTCAAGCAGCACTATATCCTCATTGCGTTCTTGAGCAATGAGTTCTAATATCCTCTTTTTTTGTTCGGGGGTTACCCTGCTACTACTTAATAATTTGTGAGCAAAGTTATACTTATTTCCTGTCATAATCAAGTTTTTACACAAAATATTTAAAAAAGAATGACTTTATTGTAAAAATCCTTCTTCCATAAAAAGCTCAGGGTAGTTTGTACGCAGTTCAGCTATTTCTTCTTCCGAAAGTATATAGTGAAAGTCTGCTTTTTTATATTTTATAAGTCTGTTGGGTTTACTATTATAATACAAACCTTCAGCTGCTGCTATTCCCTTTTCTTCCCATATTTTTAGTATGGCTTCTACATCAAAACCAAAAGCACGGTCAAAACGCTGTACCAAATTCAGATAAGTAGCATCTTCTGCTCCTTTTACCATTTTTAGATAAAGAAGTTTACCTTGTAGCACATTCTTCATTGGGTTTTCCTTCCATTTTATATGCCCTTTTTCTTTGATATAGTCTCTTCTAAAAAAAGCTTCTGCTTTCTCCATACCATATTTTTCAATATAGTACAACCACATACGCAATTGTTTTACATAGTGTCGATAGGTATTTACTTTTTCGTTTACAATAAGTCCTGTTACCTCTTGTCGATACTCTTTTTTTTGCAAACGAGTCTTCTTCTCATTGATAGTCAGTTTCTGACTTTTTACAATGCGCTCCAATTCCTTTAAGAATACTTCGTTCTTAAAGATACTCTTGTTTGATGAAAAAGTAATATCGTCAGCATACCGAGAGTAAGTAGCCCCAAAACGCTTTGCCAAACCATTGAGTTTTTTGTCTAACGGATAGCAAAGTATATTGGTAAGGGTAGGTGAGGTGGGAGCCCCTTGCGGCAACACTATTTTTGTACTACCTTCTATTTCGAGAGAATGTGTACATAAAGATGCTAACCAAAAAGCCAGTGGCTCACGCTCTCCTGATAGGTTGAAAGGCTCCTGCATTAATACCCATTTCACCCATTGGCGACCAAATGAGTGAAAGAAATCTTTCAAATCAATATTGTATACATAGTTTTTGTTAGTATGCAGTTGTGCATTGCTAACTACCGAGCGCTCGCGTACAAACCCCATAGCCTTAATGTGGGGTGTAAAGAGTACTTGCAATATATAGTTAAAACACTGCAATAAACCCTTTAGTTCCTCACAAGGAGCATTGATAATACGCTCTCCGCCTGACTTCTTCTTGATAGTAAAGGTAAAGTACCTATCCTTTTCAGAAAAATTAAGGCTTGCATAGAAGATAAGGTCTTCTAATTTGAAAAGAGTAGCTTTCTCACCATAAAGAATTACTTGTGCAATATTGAACATTTCTAATATATCCTTATAGCTGTTTAATGATGCAAATTTCTCTATGATAAGTTCATCTCCTTTTTCTGCTATGTCCTTTAATTCTTCGTTAGTAAAAGTAGTCATCTTTTTAGATAATTAGATAAGTTCTCAAAAAAAACACCTGACTTGTTATTCTCTTTGTTTATGCAATAATAAAAATTAGTGAAGGTTTTAAAAAGGTGATTAATATGAAAAAAATGATATAAAATAAATAATTATATCATCAATTGATCATCCAAAGTAACCATATACTCAGAAAAAATCTGAGCCAATTGCCGATCTGATATTCCGTTTACTCGCGAAAATAAACGGTCTATCCAGCAATCCTAAAAGTCAATACTTGCAGGTGTTTTTCAAAGAACTTTTGTTTTGACGGTGCAAAAGTATAACCAACGTGTGCAACCTATTTGCACTAATGTGATTATTTTTCTATTTATTTTGTATCATACTGGTTTACAGACTTCTGCAACCTCTCTTTTATACTATTTTTTAGTGATAGAGGGCTTATTACTTTTATGTTTTCAGCATATGAAAGTATCAAACTCTCTAATTCATAATTAATTTTTACCTTTATTTTTAGTATGTTACCTTTTAGTTTTTGCGAACTATGCAAGGGCTTAGTGGCTATATAAGGAATAATATTGTTACTTAGTTCCAACACTATTTCCTCTACCTCTTTGTCGGCAAAGTTAGTAACTCCTATAATATCATCAAAATATTCTTCAAAATTAATTTTACTTTCTTTATAAGTTATGTTTTTAGGTTCTATAGTCACTATCCTATCCAATGCAAGATTTTCAAGTCTATCAGCTTCATGGTTATACCCAAACAAAAACCAACGATTATTGTATTGCTTTAGATAATAAGGAGAAATAGTTGCTTTTTTAATATCTTCCGTAAAAGGTTTGTAGGTAACACTCAACCCCTGTTGGTTAACTATATAATGATATAGAGAATTAAGATGTTCTAATCCTGCCAAAAAATTATTATCCTGAAAGTCTATAATTTGCTCCTTAAAATCAACGTCTATAAGGGTTTGTATTTTAGTTTTTAGATTTTCTACCCACTCAAAGTTTTTTATATTTTTTAAACGTGCAAAGAGTGAGACCACCTCATTGAGTATTTCTTTATCTGAAGAAGAGAGTTCCTTTTTCAATATAGAAAAATCGGCCTCTTCATAACGAAAAAAAACTCTTTTTCCCTCCTTAATTCGTTCAATAGGAGCCTCAAAACCATCGGCACTTTCCATAAAAGCAATATCACCTAATATAGTGCGGCGTGATACTGTTACTTCTTCGCCATAGTGTTCAGAAAGCTTTTCAGAACAAATTGCTATCAAATCCTCTATAAAAAACTTCTTATAAGGATTGCTAAAACACTCATCTAATATATTATACCGTAATTGTGCATTTTTATTAGTTGCCATAATATATAATAGATTAAGAAAAGTATTAAAATTTAAGAAACTAAAGACTTGCTCTATAAAAAGTAATAAAAAATGTATTTATAGACAGAATTAATTGGAACTCTTGATTCATATGCTTAGTGAAAAAACATTCCTAAATAATTGTAAATTAGGATTTTCCTCTAATAATTTACTATATTTTTCCTCTGGGGTTATCAGTATTTTTTTTGCTAATTCTTCATTTACATCTATTTCTAATCGCAAATCGTAATTTCTTAACAATCTATGAAGGTACCCTAATAAATGTGTTTCCATCGTTAAAATCTCATTTTTAGCAGCTTCTGTAGATACTTCTAATTTTATAACCGTTCCTTCGAGGTGTAATTGAGCTATTTTCAGAATTGAAGCTTGTATACGTTCGCCCTTATTCAGTAAATCTTGCTGGTAAGCCTCCCAATGTTTATAAAAACTTTCTTCGCTAAATGGTTCACGTGGTAGTGAATTGGGGTCTATTACCACTTCTTGTGTATTTTTCTGGTGTTCACTCTTTAAAAATACACTTTTAATAGATAAACCTGATACTACATTAGAACGCTGTGCTTTGCTAATAGTAGGTATATTGGGTGCTACAGCATTGGTGGTAGTAAATTGTGGTGTAGTAGCCTGCTGGGCAGTAACTTGTACTTGTTCTTTTGTAACAGGAGTTGGTGGTGTTTGCCCATTGTATATATAAGCGGGAATTATGAAGCGTCCATCATTTTTTTTTTATCACCTTCAAAGGTTAAAGAAGCGAGCTGCATTAGAGCGATTTCTACTAACAAACGCTGGTTTTTGCTGGTACGATACTTCAAGTCGGTATCATTGGCAATATTGATAGCCTCCATTAGGAAAGGTACTGTAGCACGAGCACTTTGTTCGCTATATTTTTTTTGTGTTTCTTCACCTACCTCCATTAGCTGAATAGTTGCAGGGTTTTTACATACCATTAAATCTCTAAAATGGCTCGCCAATCCTGCTATAAAGTGATTTCCATCAAATCCTTGTGCAATAATATCATTAAAAGATAGAAGTAACTCTGGCAGTTTGTTGTTTATGATAAGGTCGGTTACTTTGAAATAAGTTTCATAATCAAGTACATTCAGAATTTCTGAAGTAGCCTGTCTACTGATATGATTTCCTGAAAAGCTCACTACACGATCAAAAATAGAGAGTGCATCACGCATAGCTCCATCGGCTTTTTGAGCGATGATTTGTAAAGCCTCATCTTCAGCAGTAATACCTTGTTGTTCAGCTATATATTTTAAGTATTCACGAGTGTCATTTAGTGTGATACGCTTGAAGTCGAATATTTGACAACGCGACAATATAGTGGGGATAATTTTATGCTTTTCGGTAGTAGCCAAGATAAAGATAGCGTGCTTTGGAGGCTCTTCTAATGTCTTCAAAAAGGCATTAAATGCCTGATTGGAAAGCATATGTACCTCATCTATAATATATACTTTATATTTGCCCACTTGTGGTGGAATACGTACTTGGTCTATAAGATTACGAATATCATCTACACTATTATTTGAAGCCGCATCCAGCTCGAATACGTTGAAGGCAAAGTCGTCATCATTAGTTTCGCCTGATGTTTGTTCGTTTATTTTTTTAGCTAAAATACGAGCACAAGTAGTCTTTCCAACACCACGAGGTCCCGTAAAAAGCAATGCTTGTGCCAAATGGTTATTCTCAATGGCATTCTGTAGGGTATTGGTAATAGCTTGCTGCCCCACGACATCGCGGAAAGATTGTGGACGGTATTTGCGAGCTGATACTATAAACTGATTCATTATCTACAAAATATAAAGTTATAATTGCCTATTTTTAGCGGCGATTTGTTTGATAGGTACCAAAAATAAAGTTAGAATCTACTAATTTATTACCTTTGCTATTTACCAACACCAAATCGGAAATGCGGATAAGGTGATCATAGCGCAGTAACTGGTGTGTATTTTCATCGTAAATAGCTTGTGTAGTGATAGATACCGTTCCCCCAGTAGCCTGTACCTCGCTTACTACTGTAGGCTGTGCAGGAGGGTAGTCGCTACAAAAATAACTACTACTTACATTATCAGAATAGGTGCGATAAACTACCTTATAACTACTAGGAATAGCTCCTGTAATGGTTTTAGCTTTGTTTTCTAATACGTTGGTAGGGAGTGTAAGTATAAGTGCTTGTTTTTGATTTACTTTAAATAAAAAAGTAGCTGTAGTATCATTAGCCTTACAAGAAAGCACATCATTATTTTCAAATGAAATCGTTTCTACTTCCAAATCACCATCATTACAAGCTATAGTAAATATTGCTATCAAAAAAGCAAAGATAATTATTTTTTTATTCATTGATGAATGTTTTTTAATAATGATTAATAGCAAATGGTTAATGATAAAAAATGCTGTAATAAAAAAGCTGCTCTAAATTTACAAAGGCAGCTTTTTCACTTTAAATCTTCTTCAGTTGTTGTTGCATCATTTTGATGTGTTCTGTCATCATATTTTGTTTGTCAAGTTTTTTAGCATCGGCGAGGAGCTCTTGGGCTTCACGTTTTTTGCGCTTTTGTATCATTATGCCTGCAAGGCTTAGTTTTGTCATCGCAACATCATAATCCATAGTAAGCCCTAATTGTAAGGCTTTACGGAAATACTTTTCAGCTTGAGTAAGGTTTTTACGTGAATAGATAATGCCGTACATATAGTTGTAATACCCTTGTTGTTTGCGCAATAAAGCAGTTTCAGGATGTACTATCTTTCCTAACCATTTTTCCATACCTTCCATATCTTGCTTACGCAATCGCAAAAAGGTGAGCAATAAAAATTCATTGCGAAAATAGAGCAAAACTGGAAATACGGCTAAGAGTGTTAGGGCAATACCATTGCCTATTTTTCCTTGAACAAACTGATATACAGCCCATAAAACAATTAAAGCTGCTACAATTATCTTTACGTATCGGTGTTGTAAATATTTCATTTTTTGTTAGTTTCTCAATTAAAAGTTTGCAAAGATAAACATTTATATTGAATGTTGCAATACTTATCTCACTTTTTCTAAAAATATAGAAGGTTCATAAATAATTTCAGTAAGGAAAAGTCCGCAGGCAGGCACAGAAGCTCCTGCGTTACTACGTTTCTTGCTTAGGATAATATTCTCAAAACCAGTAAGTGAAAGTTTTTCTAATCCTACATTTATAAGGGTTCCTACTATAGCCCGTACCATATTGCGCAAAAAACGATTTGCCGAGATTGTAAAAATGAGCTCTTGGGAGGCTTGTTGCCAATGAGCCTCGTAAATATTGCAAAGAAATGTTTTTACATCAGTATGGGTTTTAGAAAAGCATTCAAAATCTGTATGGTCAAGTAGTATTTGACAAGCTTCATTCATTGTAGCTACGTTCAGTGGAAGTGTAAGTTGCATAGCGTAATCATAGAGAAAAACCTCCTTTTCTGTAGCTATATGGTAATGATAAGTACGCTTAAGAGCATCAAACCGAGCGTGTGCTTGAGGCTGTACTTTATAAATAGCTTTTACAGCGATATCTTTAGGCAAAAAAGCGTTTAGTTTATGTACCAATAGTTCTGAGATAGGTAGTTCGGTATTGAAGTGAGCAAACATTTGTGCGGCGTGTACGCCGCTATCGGTGCGCCCAGCAGCCACTACGCTCACCGTTTCGCGTAGTAGGGTAGATAGCGCATTTTCTAACACTTCTTGTACTGTAATAGCCTTTGGTTGTCGTTGCCACCCGTGATAGGCTTTACCGTTATATGAAAATTCTATAAAATAACGCACTTTACTTGGGTAATTAATGAAACTTTGCCAAAGCTCACTATTGGGTGCATCTTTGGCAAAGTTGGGGTTATAGATAAATCAAGTATTGATTATTCTCCTAATAATTTTTTAACACGTTGGAAGTTGGCAGTATCGCTCAAGGCTGCATAAATATTCTTCAACTGTTCTAATATATTGGTATTATTACCATTAGCTTTGATAAAATCCTCTAATACACTTGCACTTTTTTTGAACAAATTGTCTTTTAGTTCTCTTAATTCGTCAAATTTAGCGGTGTCGGCTTTGGTATTGCCTAAAGCGTTCATTTGTGAAATAAGTGCATTTCCTTCATTGATGTAAGAAGTTGAAATGTTGATAGCAGCTTCGGCATAGCTTGGTTTTAATTTTAGAGCTTGTTCAAAAGATTTACGAGCTTCAGCAATGTTATCTTGTTGCATATTGATAACACCAATATTGAAGTGCAAATCGGCATTATTAGGCTCTAAACGGATAGCTTCTTGCATCAGTTCTTTGAACTTTTCTTTGTTGTCTAACTGGTGGTATATGTAAGCTTCTTGCAAGATGATATTGGCATCTTTTGGATACATTTTTCGGGCATCTTCAAAAGCTTTTATAGCTTGGTCGTTTTTACCTTGTTCTACGTAAATAGCTCCTATATATTTGACAATATCGGCACGTTTAGATGGAGTTCTTTCGGTACGAGGTTTTTCGTGAGTACCCGCTTTAATCATCAAATCGCGTTGGTTTTTATCGGTGAAAGTTTCCTCTTTTTTAGTTTGTTTATTGGTTGCTAAAAATAGAGTTTCGGCACCATCATAGCCAATATTTTTGAGTTCTTCAAAAAGTTTTACTGCTTTGCCAAGGTCTTTATCTTGATAAGCTGAAGTTGCTGCATTGTATAGGAAAACGGTGTCGTTTTTTAGGCGATAAAATTGCTCAAAGGCAATAGCTGCATTTTTGTAGTTTTTGTGTTCGCTATAGTCTTCAAAGCCTTTTTTGTAGGCTATTTCGGCAGCTTCATCGGTGAGAGATGAGATTTGTGAGGTATATTTTTGTTTGCCGTTTTTTTCTAACTCTTTTACTTTGTTGAAGGCATCTACAGTAGCTTGTAGAGAGGGCAAAGTACTAATATTTTTTTTTGCAAACTCTAAGTTTGTTTTACCTTCTAAAAAGTAGTATTGAGCAGCAAATTCAGTACCTTCTACGCCATTTTTCAGAGCTTTTAGGGCTTCTTTAGCACCGTTAAGGTCGCCTTTACTGATTTGTTTTTCAATCTCTTTTAGTTCCTTTTTTTGAGCTACAGCTGTTACTGATACCAAGAGAGCTGCAGCCATTACGAATAATTTTTTCATATGGTTCTTTGTTAAAATTTTAATGCTGTTTTTCTTTTGACGTGGCAAATGTAATAATTATTTTTGTAACAGCCAAAAATTTTGATAAATTTTAATTTTAAGGTAAGGGGAGAGAGTAGGTCTTCGTCACATACTCCGCTGCGCCAGCTCGCGGACTTTCCTTCGCTTATCCTTCGCTTATCCTTCGTCACATACTCGGCTGTGCCAGCTCGCCGACTTTCCTTCGCTGAAGCTATGAGGTGAATAGGAGGGAGCTAAGGGAGAAGATATCGGGAGATGAATGGAGTAAATAATTAACAAAAATTTCAGAATTTAGAATTTAGAATTCAAAATTATTTTGTATCTTTGCCCTCAAAATATAGATAACAATTAATGATGAAAAAAATAATTATTATTATTACATCTTTGCTTATACTATCGGCTTGTAAAACTAATCCTTTTACGGGTAAAAGTACATTGAATTTTATGCCTAATAGTAAGGTTTTTCCAATGGCATTTAGTCAGTATTCTACTTTTTTAAACGAAAATAAGGTTATTAGTAATACAAAAGACGCAGCAATGGTGAAGCGTGTGGGTGAACGTATTGCTAAAGCGGCTAAACTATGGCTTGATACCAATGGTTATCCTCATTATTTAGATGATTATCGCTGGGAATACCACTTGGTGGATAGTCCTGAAGTGAATGCGTGGTGTATGCCTGGTGGTAAAATTGTGGTTTATACGGGGATTTTGCCTATTACCCAAAGCGAAACGGGACTGGCGGTAGTAATGGGGCACGAGGTGGCGCACGCTTTGGCTGACCACGGGGCGCAACGTATGAGTGCTTCTACCTTGCAACAAATAGGAGCTTATGCTGGGGCAATTGCTTTACAATCTAGCGACTATGCTAAATATACTGAGCAGTTTATGCTTGCTTATGGTTTAGGTTCTAATTTGGGTGTGATGTTGCCTTTTAGTCGTTCTAATGAAACGGAAGCAGATGCAATAGGTATTCAAATTATGGCAATTGCGGGCTATGACCCATCGGAAGCTCCTGAATTGTGGAAACGTATGAGTGCTAAAAGTGGTGGTGGTTCGAGTTCTGCGTTGTTGAGTACTCACCCTTCTAATGAATCTCGCATTAAGAATTTGACAAGCTTAGTACCTAAAGCAAGGGCTGAAGCGGCTAAATTTGGTGTAACAAGTTTTAAATAATTGGCGAGTAAGCACGTTTATAAATTGACAAATAACATATTGATATAATAAAAGTTATGCAACAGTATTACGATAAAATTAATGAAACGGCTCGTATTATACAGTCGTATATTCCGGAGCATACTCCTGAATTTGCTATTATTTTGGGTTCTGGGCTTAGTAAGTTGGAAGATGAAGTAGAGGTGATATCAGAAATTAAATATCAGAATATTCCTAACTTTCCTAAATCGACTGTAGAGGGGCACAAAGGGAAACTGATTTATGGCAAGATTGAGAATAGGTATGTGCTGATGATGGCTGGGCGTGTGCATTACTACGAGGGTTACTCTATGCAAGAGGTTACTTTTCCTATAAGAGTATTTCGTCAGTTGGGTATTAAACGTTTGATACTTTCTAATGCTTCGGGGGGGGTAAATCCTAATTTTTCAATAGGGGACGTGATGATTATCAGGGATCATATTAATATGTTTCCTGAACATCCTTTGAGAGGTAAGAATTTAGACCACTTTGGGGTGCGCTTTCCAGATATGAGCAAGCCTTATGATTTGGCGATGATAGCTGAATTGGAAAAGATTGCCAAAGAGAACAACATCAAAGTACAAAAAGGGGTGTATGTAGGTTTACAGGGTCCTTCGTTTGAAACGCCTGCTGAATACGGTATGGTACGTGCATTGGGTGGTGACGCTGTAGGTATGAGTACTGTGCCTGAAGTGATTGTAGCACGCCACCAACAGATGGAGGTATGCGCTCTCTCGGTAATTACTGATTTGGGAGGACCTGAAATATCTCCTGACATTTCACACGAAGAGGTGCTAAATGCTGCTACTATAGCGATGCCTAAAGTAGTGTTATTGGTAAAGAATTTGATAAAGAATTACCGTTAATTTTAAATTAAACAGCGGCACTATTTGTACCAATCTTTTTTTGTGAGGGCGATTTGCCAATCGCCCCTGCAATGTGAATGAAAGAGATTGATTATCAGAGTAATTAACTTTGGCAAACTCTTGGAGTTATTAACATTCCCCCCTTCCCCCCTTTCAAAAGGGGGGGAGATGCCGAAGTATTACTATTAAAGACTTTTTAGACAGCCTCTGTTTGGTGGATAAAGTTTGATTTTATTTGGTAGAATCTGATTGATGTGTTGTATTTAACTTTGGCAAACTCTTGGAGTTTGCCAAAGTGTGTGGTATGTGGTGCAGTGATAAGTTATTGATTTTCACTTTTAATTTTGATGAGGTCTAATATTTTATCGGGGCAGCGTGTAGGTCGCCAAGTTTGGGCGTTTACGAATACTAAGATAGTATTGGCTGTAGATAAAAGCTCGCCTTTTTCGTTGAAAAGTTCGTAATCAAATTCTATTTTTGAGGAGGGCATATTTTTCAGTATTGTACGAATTGTGATAAGCTCATCGTAAAGAGCTGGTTTTTTGTATTGGATTTGTAGGGATACTACGGGCATAATGATGCCTTCTTCTTCCATAGTTTTGTAAGTAAAGCCGATGGAACGGAGCCATTCTACACGCCCAATTTCTAAATACTGAGGGTAATTACCGTAATACACCACGCCCATTTGGTCGGTTTCGGCATAGCGGGTGCGCAAAGCATAGTCAAAATATAAGTTGTTCATATATAGATAGATAAAAAATACGATTCATTATAAATAGCGACCTCATACGAAAAAGAAAGTATAAAAACAAGTGTTAAATATTTTTTTTATTCAAAAATTATTCACAATTTTGCTGACTGAAATAACAACACTATTTATAGGGGCAAAATTAGTAAAAAAATCTAATAATCAAAATATTAGGGTGCTAAGAAGCTCAAAAAGAATACCTATTTTATGGAAGAAGCAGCTAAAAAAGTATGGAATAACTGTCTGGAATTTATAAAAGACAATATAGATGAGCAACCATTTAACACGTGGTTTGCTCCTATAGAGCCTATTGACTTAGATGGTAATAAGCTGAAGATAAAGGTAAAGAGTATGTATATAATGGAGTGGCTGGAAGAGAATTATCTTTCTCTTATCGGTTCGGCTATGAAACGTGCTCTTGGGGAAGGGGCTCGCTTGGTATATATTATAGATACTCCTGTGAGCAGGGAGCAATTGCCAAGCATTAATCGTCCTGAATTGCCCAAACAGAATGTGAATATGCCCATTGAAGGGAAAAACCCTGAGATGAGGAATCCTTTTGTGATACCTGGTATACGCGAAATTACGATAGACCCTCAGCTGAACTTGCATCAAAACTTTGATAATTTTGTAGAGGGCACCTCTAACCGATTGGCGCGTTCGGCAGGTATGGCTGTAGCTAATAAACCAGGAGGTACGGCATTTAATCCGCTTTTTATTTTTGGAGGCGTAGGTTTGGGAAAAACACATTTGGTACACGCTATAGGGGTGGATATCAAAGAGAAGTTTCCTCATAAGAAGGTGTTGTACGTATCTGCAGAGAAATTTACCCAACAATTTATTAGTGCTTCAAAAGATAAAGAAAGGAGCTCGCTGAATGATTTTATTCATTTTTATCAACTTATAGATGTACTAATAGTAGATGATATTCAGTTTCTTTCGGGCAAAGTGAAAACGCAAGATGCTTTCTTTCATATATTCAATCATTTGCAACAAAACAATAAACAGATAGTTCTTACCTCGGACAAAGCTCCTGTTGATTTATTTGATATAGAGCAACGCTTGTTATCTCGCTTTAAATGGGGGTTACCTGCTGAATTGCAAGCTCCTGACTATGATATGCGTTATCAAATCTTAAAGAACAAATTCTACAATGATGGGGCTAATGTGAGTGATGATATTATTGCTTATTTGGCTGAAAATATACGTACTAACATACGTGAACTGGAAGGGGTGAGCAACTCGCTTATTGCTCAAGCAGCGTTTAACCGCAAAGAATACTCTATAGAGCTTGCCCAAAGTATTATAGAAAAATCGGTAAAGAATAAAAAGAATGATTTGACGATAGATCATATACAAAAAATCATTGTTGATTATTTCAATTTGGAGATAGATGAACTACACTCTAAAACGCGCAAACGCAATGTGGTGCAAGCGAGGCAGCTGGCGATGTATTTTTCTAAGAAATACACCAAAAATTCTTTGTCGACCATTGGTAGCCAAATAGGGCAGCGCGACCATGCCACAGTATTATACGCTTGCAAAACGGTGGAAAACCTTATAGAAACAGACCGTGAGTTTAAAAAATATGTGAGCGATTTGGAAACTAAATTTTCCGACTGATGAAACATCAATTAACACAACTTATACCACAAGAAGAGCGATTGGCTATCGCTACTCAGCAAAGTGCTTTGCGGATAGGTATTCCTAAGGAGCATACTTATCAGGAGCACCGTATATGCTTATCGCCCGATGATGTGGCTGTGCTTGTTGCCAATGGACACCAATTGGTTATAGAAACGGGTGCTGGTGAGGGGGCTAACTTTAAAGACATAGAATATAGTGAGGTGGGGGCTGAAATAGTTTACAGTAATGAAGAGGTTTTTGCTTGCCCTATAGTGCTAAAAATAACGCCACCTTCTCAGGAGGAATTGGTTTATTTTCGTCCTAATAGTGTGCTAATCTCGGCATTGCAACTTAATACCCAAGACAAGGCATATTTTGAAACGCTTATCGATAAACATATCACAGCTTTAGCCTTTGAATATATACAAGATGATGAAGGCAATACCCCTGTGAGCCAGTCAATAGACGAAATAGTGGGGGTGGCTTCAGTACTTACGGCAGCGGAATTGGTAGCTGAGAACGGAAAGTGGTTGTTTGGCAATATCACAGGAGTTCCGCCTATAGAAGTGGTGCTTTTGGGTGCTAATAGTGTAACTGAATCTGCAGCTAAAGCTGCTATAGGCTTGGGGGCGAATGTAAAGATTTTTGGGCGTTCGCTTACGGCTTTGCGAGCTTTGAGAGAACGATTACCTATTTCTGTATATACATCGACAATGCAACCTAAACTACTGCGCAAAGCCTTGATGCGCTGTAATGTAGTGATAGGGGCAGTGATGGGCGAATGCAGGTCGCCCATTGTAATTACGGAAGATATGGTACAACTGATGAAGCGCGGTTCGGTAATTGTAGATGCTTGTATTGCAATGGGAGGGTGTGTAGAAACCAGTAGGCTTACGACTTTTGCAGAACCTACTTTTGTACTGCATAATGTGGTGCATTACGGTGTGCCTAACTTACCTTCGCGTTATGCCCGTACGGCATCTTTATCGCTTAGTAACTTACTTACTTCTTACTTACTGAAAATAGGGGAGGAAGGAGGTATAGAAAATATGCTTCAGATAGATAAAGGCTTTAGGAATGGGCTTTATTCTTATCACGGTATTCTTACGAATATTAGTATTTCGGAATGGTTTGGGCTTCCTTGCAAGCCATTACACTTATTGTTTCTTTAAAAATGTACGCACTATTTAAAAAAGAGATTCGTTATTTTTTTACATCTCCTATAGGATTTACCATTATAAGTTTGTTTATACTACTCAATGGTCTCTTTCTTACTGTTTTTAAAACAGATTACAACATCTTCAACGCAGGATTTGCTGATTTATTACCTTTTTTTAAGCTCTCATCGTGGGTATTTGTATTTTTAGTACCCGCACTCACAATGAGGAGTATCTCGGAAGAAAAAAGAAGTGGAATGCTTACCTTGCTATTTACTAAACCTATTAGTGTATGGCACATAGTATTGGGGAAGTATTTGGGCATACTATTTTTGCTATTTGTCATTCTTTTACCTTCTGTAATATACGTTTATATGCTGTGGGTATTGGGTAATACCACAGGGAATTTGGATATAGCGGGTATTGTAGGTTCTTATATTGCCTTGTTTTTGCTGGTAGCTACTTTTGCTGCTGTGGGGCTATGGGCTTCATCGGTAAGTAGTAACCAGATTATATCGTTTGTATTGGCAGCTTTTTTGTGTTTTTTCTTGTTCTTTGGGCTTGACCAGCTTATCGCTTTTATAGCACCTGATGGTTATAGCTATAATGGTTTTGGATTTCAGCCTCATTTTGACGCTATTAGTAGGGGAGTATTGGATACGAAAAACCTTGTGTATTTTATATCTATTATCTTGTTTTTCAATTATATAACAACCTTATCTCTTAAAGCTTACAAACGATGAAAAAGATACTAAATCACACAGCCAGTAGGGTAGGGGGTGCTCTCTTAATTTTATGGCTGATAAACATAATGGCGCAGCAGTGGCATATGCGTATAGACCTCACACAAGATAAACGTTATACCTTATCGGAAGTAACACTCCAAACGCTTGCTAAAATAAATTACCCCTTACAAATAGATGTATTACTAAACGGAGATATTCCTACAGAGTTTAGGAAACTACAGATGGAAACGATGCAGCTCTTAGACGAATATGCAGCACAAAATAGCCATCTTATCATCAATTATATTAACCCTATGAAAGGGGAGGAGGATACCAATAAAGTACTGCAAGAAATGATGAGCTATGGGCTCACGCCGCTACAAATAGCACAAACAGAGGCAGGAAAATCATCGGTAGCTTACATTTTTCCTTGGGCAATGATAAGTGATGGCAAAAAGAGCGAGCGAGTGCCCTTATTTGTGAATAAATTGGGGGCAAATGACCAAGAACGAGTACAAAATTCGGTGCAACGATTGGAATATAACTTTACCGATGCGCTGAACAAGATGATATTGGAAAAGAAGAAAAAAATAGCTGTATTGAAAAGCAATGGTACGCTTGATGATATATATATAGCTGATTTTTTGAAAACAGCTCGTGATTATTACTTTATAGCTCCTTTTACACTTGATTCGGTAGCTACGAATGCCCAGAAAACTTTGCAAGAGCTTAAACCTTTTGATGTGCTATTGGTAGCTAAACCAACAAAACCTTTTACAGACATAGAAAAACAGGTAATAGACCAATATATAATGCAAGGTGGGCGAGTGCTATGGCTGGTTGATAATGTGGATATATCGTTGGACGATTTGTATAAAATGGGTGGAAAAGCAATGGCAATGCCTGTGGATTTGAACCTTACAGATATGTTTTTCCAATATGGTTTTCGCATTAACTACACACTGATAAACGATTTGTATTTTTCTGAAATAATGGTAGCAACGGGCGAGGGGTCGGCGACTCGTTATATGCCTTTGCCGTGGGTGTATTCGCCCTTAGTGTTATCAGATAACAATCACCTTATTAACAATCACTTAGATGCTGTACGATTACAATTTGCTAATAGCATAGATACTTTGCGAAACGGAGTAAAGAAAACAGTACTATTGCGCAGTTCGCCTATTTCAAAAGCAGATGGTACGCCCCGTGAGATTACGATGCAAATATCACCTGACAAGATGGATAAAAATGCCTATAAAGGAGGTAATATACCACTGGCAGTGCTATTGGAAGGAGAGTTCAATTCGGCATACAAGGATAGAATACGCCCGACAGAACAGGTAAAGGAAAAAGCAGAAAAGAGTGTTCCTACCAAAATGGCTGTGGTAGCTGATGGTGATATTATTAAGAATGATATAGATGGGCAGAGCCATATGCCATTAGAATTGGGATTGGACAAATGGACACAGAAGTTTTATGACAATAAGGCTTTTTTGCAAAATACATTGAACTATTTGATGGACGATACTGACTTTTTGGTATTGCGCAATAAAAAAGTGCAATTGGCATTACTGAATAAAGAAAAAGTAACCGAAGAACTTACTGCGTGGCGGGTGAAAGTATTGGCTTATCCGCTGATAGCTTTGTTGTTAGTAACGTTTTCGGTAATATATATTTATAAGAGGAAAAACATAAAATGAAACATAAAATGAAAAGAGTAGTAGTAGGATTAAGTGGAGGGGTGGATAGTAGTGTAGCTGCTTATCTGCTAAAAGAACAAGGTTATGAAGTGATAGGGCTCTTTATGAAGAATTGGCACGATGATAGTGTTACAATTTCAGACGAATGTCCTTGGCTGGAAGATAGTAACGATGCGCTTTTGGTAGCTGAAAAATTAGGTATTCCATTTCAAACTGTGGATATGAGCAAGGAGTACAAAGCGCGTGTGGTAGATTATATGTTTAACGAATACGAACACGGCAGAACTCCCAATCCTGATGTGTTGTGCAATAGAGAAATAAAGTTTGATGTATTTATGAAGTTGGCACTTAGTTTGGGTGCTGACTATGTGGCTACAGGACATTATTGCCGCAAAGAAACTGTAGAAGTGGACGGAAAAACAATCTACCGATTGCTATCAGGCAGAGATGATAATAAAGACCAATCGTATTTTTTATGTCAGTTATCCCAGGAGCAGCTTAGCAAGGCATTATTTCCGATAGGAGATTTACAAAAACAGGAAGTAAGAGCTATTGCAAAGGAACAAGAACTTGTAACAGCTGAAAAGAAAGATTCGCAAGGACTTTGTTTTGTGGGGAAGGTACGTTTGCCAGAGTTTTTACAGCAAAAATTACAGCCCCGACAAGGAGATATTATTGAAATCCCGAACGAATGGCAAGGTTATACGGACTATGATGTAACAAGAACCTTTGAGAGTTATGACGATGAGTTGGAATACTTATCACAACGATTTGCATATCAACCAAAAGATGGTAAAAAAGTAGGGATGCACCAAGGAGCTCATTACTTCACCAAAGGACAACGCAAGGGACTGAATGTAGGAGGGACAAAAGAGCCTTTATTTGTAATAGAAACAGATATTGAAAAGAATATTATTTATGTAGGGCAAGGACATTTGCATAGAGGCTTATACCGAAAGGCTTTGAGTATAGAAAAGGCAGATGAGCATTGGGTACGCCCAGACTTGCAATTGGCAGTAGGCGAACGAAAAGATGTGCTGGTACGTATTCGTTATCGTCAGCCTTTACAACGAGCAGTTTTATATCAAGGTGCAGAAAAGTTGTATATAGAATTTGAAACTATGCAAAGTGCTATAACAGAAGGACAGTTTGCCGTGTGGTATATAGGAGACGAATTAATAGGCAGTGGCGTGATATCATAGCTTATAAAAAGTTCCTTCCACAAATGTCTATAATATATATTATGTAAAATACAGGAATGAAAAAGGTACTTATTATTACTTATTATTGGGCACCTGCAGGAGGTCCTGGTGTACAGCGCTGGTTGAAATTTGTAAAGTATTTGCGAGATTTTGGTATTGAGCCTATTGTATATGTACCTGAAAATCCTACTTATCCGATAATAGATAATGAAATAGGAAACGATTTGCCCACAGATATAGAAATCATAAAACATCCCATATGGGAACCTTACAAATTAGCTTCGCTTTTTTCTAAGAAGAAAACAAAGAAAATAAGTGCCGGAATTATACCACGCAAGCAGGTGTCTTTATTGGACAAGTTGTTATTATGGGTACGCGGTAACTTGTTTATTCCTGATGCGCGTAAGTTTTGGGTAAAGCCTTCAGTACGTTATCTTACTTCTTATATAAAAAATAATGGTATTGATACTATTATAACAACTTCGCCCCCTCATAGTGTGCATTTGATAGGATATCATCTCAAAAAACAATTCCCGAATTTGAAATGGATTAGTGATTTTCGCGACCCATGGACGACTATTGGCTATTACAAAGATTTACTACTTACCCACTGGGCTGATAAGAGGCAACATTATTGGGAGAAAGAGGTACTACAAACAGCTGATTTAGTGCTTGTAACAAGCTTTAAAACCCAAAGAGATTTTAAGAGTCTTACCAATAAACAGGTAGAAGTGATTACTAATGGCTATGACGAGGAACATAATGATACCCCTCCCCTATCTGATAAATTTTTACTTTCGCACATAGGTTCTTTATTATCAGATAGAAATCCTAAGATATTATGGGAGGTTTTGGAAGAATTGCTAATAGAAGAGGAAGGTTTTAAAGATGATTTTCAGCTTTGTTTTGCAGGAAAAGTAAGTGAGGAAATTGAAGAAGAATTGCACCAGAGAGGCTTAACAGCTTACTACAAAAATATGGGTTATATCACTCATATGGAAGCTATTAGCTTGCAAAAACAATCACAAGTATTATTGCTTATTGAAATAGATTCGGAAGACACACGAGGCATTATAGCGGGAAAACTGTTTGAATATATAGTATCGGGGCGACCTATTATAGCTATGGGGCCTAAGGAATGGGATGTAATTCCTATACTGACGGAAACCCAGACAGGGTTTTTTGTGGATTATAATGGAAAGGAACGCTTAAAAACAATACTGAAAACTTATTATAAGCAATATAAAGAGGGGCTACTAAAGGTAACTCCTATAGGTATAGAACATTATAGTAGGCGTGCACTTACAAAGCGATTGGCGCAACTTATTCTTAATAGTAAAATTTAAAAAAATAAGTTTGTTTATTTATTAAAAAGTTGTACTTTTGCAATTAAAGTAATTTATAGATGATTGTTTTAAATTTTATATGGAACTCTAATGAAATCCTTGCAAGTATTGGAGGGTTTCATCTTCGTTATTACAGCCTGATGTTTATTATAGCCTTTAGCTTGGGCTGGTATCTCACCAAGAAAATATACCTCAATGAAGGAAAAACCTTGCAACAATTAGACTCCCTTTTTGTTTACACAGCTGTAGCTACGCTGGTAGGAGCTCGTTTGGGAGATTGTTTTTTCTATAATTGGGATTATTTCAGGCATCATATTATAGAAATCTTCTTACCTATAAAGGTAAAAGCTGAAGGAGGCTGGGAATTTACAGGCTTTTCAGGATTAGCCAGTCACGGGGCAGCAGTGGGGATTATTATTGCAATGTGGTGGTATGTGCGTAGGTATAAAGATATTAGCTTTTCGTGGATATTGGATAGGGTCGTTATACCGATTACTATTGGAGGAATGTTTGTACGTTTTGGTAATTTTTTCAATTCAGAAATTAATGGTAAAGAAGTTTCAAGCGATTACCCACTGGGAGTGAAATTTGTGCAAAGCGGTATTATATCACCCCGCAAAGCGATGGAAATTACTCAGCAAACTGACCCTCAGGAGGCTTACCGACTTATTACAGACGACCCTCGTTACGCCGATGTATTGGCAATGATACCTTATCAACACCCAGCCCAGCTGTATGAAGCTTTTGGTTATTTCTGCTTATTTTGGGTGCTGTGGTACGTGTATTGGAAAACAGATAAACGCAACCAACCTTATTTCATCTTCGGACTTTTCTTGGTACTGCTTTGGACAATACGTTTCTTGGTAGAGTTCGTAAAAGAGAGTCAGGGAGGTTTTGAAAACACTTTGGGGATACTTTCTACAGGACAATGGCTCAGCATACCCTTTATTATTGCGGGTTGTTACTTATTATTTAGGAAAGTTAAGGCTTAGATAGGCTTATCATAATTCACATTCAAAATTCAAAATTAGTAAAAATGAACTTTTTTAGAAAACACTTCGTATTATTAGCGTTAGCATTAGTAGGCTTGGCTGTTGTAGCTGCCTTATTGCCTTATTTTTTTACAGAAAAAGAAAAAGTGATAGAAATTACACCAGAGGACTTAGTATTTAGAATAGATGCCGAAGCCTATATATACAAAAAAGATAGTCTGTTGCAAAAAATAGATGTACAAATGGCTACTACCGAAGAGCAACGCGCTGTAGGGTTGATGTACCGCTCTTCTATGGAACCACTACAAGGAATGTGGTTTGTTTTTGAAAATGAAGCACCTCGCTCTTTCTATATGAAAAATACAGAAATTCCATTAGATATTATCTATGTAGATAAAAGCAAAAAAGTGGTAAGCATTGCTAAAAATGCGCGCCCTTATGACGAAACCTCATTGCCTTCAGAAGCTCCAGCAATGTATGTATTGGAAATTAATGGAGGATTGGCTGATAAATGGGGTATAGAAAAAGGAGACCGGATAGAAATTAGGAAATTAGAGAATTAGGAAATTAGAGAATTAGGAAATTAGAGAATTAGGAAATTAGAGAATTAGGAAATTAGGGAATTAGTAAATTAGAGAATTAGTAAATTAGAGAATTAGCAAATTAGAGAATTAGCAAATTAGAGAATTAGCAAATTAGAGAATTAGCAAATTAGAAAATTAGAAAATAATGGAAGAGCACGTAATATTAGTAGATGAGCAAGACAACGCTATAGGGCTGATGCCCAAACTTGAGGCACACCAAAAGGCAGTGCTACATAGGGCTTTTTCGGTATTTGTGCTCAACGATAAAGGTGAAGTAATGTTACAACAACGCGCTGCTCACAAGTACCACTCCCCTACCCTATGGACGAATACCTGTTGCAGCCACCAGCGAGCGGGCGAAACTACTGTTGCTGCAGGTAAACGCCGACTACAAGAAGAAATGGGGTTTACTACTGAATTGACTGATGTACTAACCTTTATATACAAAGCCCCTTTTGATAACGGACTTACAGAACACGAGCTTGACCATATCTTAATAGGATATTATAATGATGTCCCTGCCATAAATGAAGAAGAAGTAGCCGCTTGGCGTTGGGAAACTCCTGAAAACATCAAAAAAGATATAGAAAAGAATCCAACATTTTATACAGAATGGTTTAAAATCATTTTTGCACAATTCTATGATAAGTTATTTTTAAAGGAAAAATTATAATAAGATAGAGAATCTTCCTATACGTGGCTGTCCGAAAAGTTTTGTAAAGTGGTGGTGTAATTGCACTTTTAAAGACTTTCTGGACAGCTTCACTACTATAAATGAACCTTAACGAAGGATAAATTGCCTATAAGGCTCACGTAAAAAAATATTCAAAAAAAATAAAGTTGTTAATTACTAATTATTTTGTATATTTGCACTCATTTTTATAAAAGGCTATGATACAATCAATGACAGGGTTTGGGAAAAGTGTTATTTCACTTACCGACAAACATATAAGTATAGAAATAAAATCACTAAACAGCAAGAGTATTGATATCAATACCCGTATTCCACTACTATACCGCGAAAAAGAACTCGATTTTAGGAAACTTATAGCCGAACGACTACTTCGCGGCAAAATAGATTTCAGTATCTTTGTAGAAAATATAGGAACCCAAACCCCTTCCAAGATTAATGAAAATATTGTAAAATCATATATTGAACAAATGCGCTCAATTGTAGATGGAGACCGCGTTGAACTACTGAAAATGGCAGTGCGTATGCCCGATGCACTACAAACCTCACAAGATACCATTTCAGAAGAAGAGCTGGAGGCAATTGTTCAGCATATATATTTGGCAGTGAATGAGTTAGAAAAATTTCGTACTCAAGAGGGCAAAGTATTGGAAAAAGACTTTATATTGCGTATAGCAAATATCAACCAATATTTGCAACAAGTAGAAGCCTTAGATAGTGAACGTTTGGCATTGATACGTGAACGTTTAGAAAAAGCTGTAGCTGAAATACAAAATGTAGATGCTAATAGATTTGAACAGGAACTAATTTTCTACTTAGAAAAATTGGATATTACTGAAGAAAAAATACGATTGAAAAAACATTTAGATTATTTTTTGGAAACATTACATTCTGAAGACTCTAATGGTCGTAAGCTTGGTTTTATCAGTCAGGAAATAGGTCGTGAAATTAATACCTTAGGCTCTAAAGCAAATTTTGCACCAATGCAACAATTGGTTGTGCAAATGAAAGACGAATTAGAAAAAATAAAAGAACAAGTACTGAATGTATTGTAATGAATAAATGAAGGTGAAAAAAATGAATAAACTTATTATTTTTTCAGCTCCTTCGGGGAGTGGTAAAACTACTATCGTAAAACATCTATTGGCAATAAAACCGCTAAACTTAGCATTTTCTATTTCGGCGACTTCTCGTACCCCCCGTGGCGAAGAGCAGCACGGCAAGGAATATTACTTCCTTTCAGCAGAAACTTTTAAAAAACGCATAGCCGATAACGACTTTTTGGAATGGGAAGAAGTATATAAAGATTTTTATTACGGCACTCTAAAAGAAGAAGTAGAACGCCTATGGTCTATGGGCAAAAACATAGTGTTTGACATAGATGTGGCAGGAGGATTGCGAATAAAAAAACAATTTCCGAAGCAAACACTTGCTATTTTTATACAGCCTCCTAGTATTGCAGTACTTGAAGAACGATTGCGAGCACGCAATACTGAAAGCGATGAAAAAATAGCGATGCGATTAGCCAAAGCTGAACAGGAATTAGCAGCCGCTCATCAGTTTGATGTGATCATTAAAAATGATGGTTTGCAAAAAGCTTTAGATGAGGCAGAACGTATTGTAACCGAATTTATCAACCGATGAAAAAACAAGTAGGTTTATTTTTTGGCTCATTTAACCCAATACATATTGGACACCTTATCATTGCGAATCATTTATTGGAACACAGCACAATGAATGAACTGTGGCTGGTGGTAACGCCACAGAACCCTTTTAAAGAAAAACAATCACTATTGGATAATTATTTGCGGCTGGAAATGGTAAATTTAGCATTAGCTAACTATCAGGGGCTACGGGCTTCGAACATAGAATTTCATTTACCACAGCCTAATTATACAATTAATACATTGGCTTATTTAGAGGAAAAATACCCTCATATAAGTTTTGCACTGATAATGGGAGAGGACAACCTGAAAAGTTTTCATAAGTGGAAAAATTACGAATTTATATTAGAAAACTACCCCATTTACGTATACCCCCGCATTTCAGAAGAGATTGTGCCAGCAGAATTACAGGCACACCCTCATATAAATCGTATTGAGGCACCCATTATAGAACTATCGGCTACTTTTATACGAAATGAAATAAAAGCAAGACATAATGTACGCCCCTTATTACCCGAAAAAGTATGGGAATATATAGATAAAACAGGATTATATTTATAAAAAAGATAAAAACACGGAAAAAATTTAAATAAAAAATGAAAAAAACTAAAATACTGATGGTTTGCTTAGGGAATATCTGTCGTTCACCTTTAGCAGAAGGAGTATTGAGGAGCAAGCTACCCGCCGATCGTTTTGAGGTAGATTCAGCAGGAACATCAGATTACCACATTGGTACTCCTCCGGACGAGCGATCTATAGCTTCAGCAAAAAAACACGGTATAGATATTTCAATATTAAGAGGACGACAATTCACAGTAAACGACTTTGCTAATTTTGATTACATTTTTGTAATGGATAAGTTTAATTACAAAAATATCATCAAGATGGCGAGAAAAGAAACTGAATTGCGAAAAGTTTATTTTTTAGCAGATGCGCTTAACGGAATGACTCGTCACGAAATTCCCGACCCCTACTATGGTGAGGAAAAGGATTTTGAAAATGTTTATAACCTTATCAATGATTCGTGTGAGAAAATAGCTCATAAATTAACTTCTAAATAAAGACGTTTTGGATTTTTCATCAAAACTGTTGGAAAATGCTGTGTATGAAATTTCACAGCTTCCAAGTATTGGTAAGCGCACTGCGTTGCGTTTGGCTTTGCATTTGCTGAAACAGCCCGAAGAACAAACATTGCAATTGGCAGAGGCTTTGTTGGCTTTGCGTACACATATACAGTATTGCCAAAATTGCCATAACCTCTCTGATGCAGAACTATGTGAGATATGTGCCAACCCTGTTCGTAATACAGGGGTTATATGTGTAGTGGAGGACTTTCGCGATGTAATGGCTATTGAAAATACCCATCAGTTTTTTGGACAATACCACGTGCTGGGAGGAAAAATATCTCCTATTGATGGTATTTCGCCGTCAGACCTGCATATCGCTTCACTTGTAGAAAAAGTAAAAAGCGGCTCTGTAACAGAGCTTATATTTGCCCTTAGCAATACTTTGGAGGGCGATACGACTAATTTTTATATTTACAAACAAATAGAGGCTTACCCCATTACCATTTCGACCATTGCTCGTGGTATAGCAGTGGGAGGTGAATTGGAATATACCGATGAGGTTACTTTGGGGAGAAGTATTGCACAACGCATTCCATTTGAAAAAGCTATAATCTCAAATTAAAAGAACACAAAGATGATACAGATAGCAGATACAATTATTTCAGAAGATATTATTGAAAATGATTTTGTATGCAACCTAAATGCTTGTAAAGGTGCTTGTTGTATAGAAGGCGATGCAGGTGCCCCAGTGGATGAGAATGAGTTGGAAATAATGGAACAAATATATCCTGCCGTAGCACCATATCTTACAGAAGAAGGGCGTGCCGCTATTGATGCTCAAGGTGTTTATATAAAAGGTAGTGATGGTGAATGGGAAACTCCACTGATAAACGGGGGTGAATGTGCTTATGTGATTAGAAATGAAAAAGGTTGGGCACTATGTGCTATAGAACAAGCCTATAACGATAAGAAAATCGGTTGGAAAAAACCTATATCCTGCCATTTATACCCTATAAGATTACAAGAATACACCTCATTCACAGCTGCTAATTACCACCGCTGGCACCCTATATGCGATGATGCCTGCACTTTGGGGAAAGAATTGCAAGTGCCTATCTACAAGTTTGTAAAAGAGGCACTTATAAGGAAATTTGGCAGCCAATGGTATGAGGAATTGGAGCTGATAGCGGCTCATTTGAAAGATAAAAAAATAAAGAAATAAAATAGTAAAAATATTTTTTGCGTTATCAAGAAAAAGTTGTATATTTGTAAAATAATTGTTGAAGAGGAAAAAACACAACATAAGAATTTAGATATAAAATGACAAAAGATGATTTACATAGTGCTCTAAAACATTATTTTGGTTTTGAATCGTTTAAAGGGCACCAGGAAGAAATTATTACCAGCGTAATTAACAAAGAAAATACTTTTGTGATTATGCCTACAGGGGGTGGTAAATCATTATGTTACCAACTACCTGCATTGGTGTTAGAGGGTACCGCTATTGTTATTTCGCCACTTATAGCATTGATGAAGAATCAGGTAGATGCTATGAGAGGTATTTCATCAACGGATAGTATTGCTCACGTGCTTAACTCATCGCTCACTAAAAATGAGATACGTGAGGTAATGGAAGATATTAGCAATGGGAAAACGAAACTACTATACGTAGCTCCTGAATCGCTTATAAAAGAAGAATATGCTAATTTTTTGAAGACAGTACCTATTTCATTTGTGGCTGTTGATGAGGCGCATTGTATTTCGGAATGGGGGCACGATTTCAGGCCTGAATATCGCAATATAAAAACTATTATAGAACGATTGGGTACTAATATACCCATAGTAGCCCTTACAGCAACTGCAACGCCTAAAGTGCAAGAAGATATATTGAAAAACTTGGCAATGACTGATGCAAATGTTTTTAAATCATCATTCAACCGTCCTAATTTGTATTACGAGGTACGCCCCAAAACTAAAAATGTAGATGCTGATATTATTCGTTTTGTAAAACAAAATCCAAAAAAATCGGGGATTATTTACTGTTTAAGTAGAAAAAAGGTAGAGGAGCTAACGCAAACTCTGCAAGTAAATGGTATTTCGGCAGTTCCGTATCACGCTGGATTAGATGCCAAAACACGTGCTAAACATCAGGATATGTTCTTGATGGAAGAAGTGGATGTAGTAGTGGCTACCATTGCTTTTGGTATGGGGATTGATAAACCTGATGTGCGCTTTGTAATACACCACGACATTCCTAAAAGTATAGAAAGTTACTATCAAGAAACAGGACGCGCAGGGCGTGATGGTGGCGAAGGTCATTGCTTGGCTTTCTATTCGTATAAAGATGTAGAGAAATTAGAAAAATTTATGATAGGCAAGCCTATTGCCGAACAGGAAATAGGTCAGGCATTACTGCAAGATATTGTGGCATATGCTGAAACTTCAAGCTCACGCCGCAAGTTTATTTTACATTACTTTGGCGAAGAATTTGACGAAGTGAATGGCGAGGGTGCCGATATGGACGACAATGTTCGCTTCCCCAAAGAAAAGAAAGAGGCAAAAGATGATGTAGTGAAATTACTAAATGTAATTATTGCTACTAAGCAGAAATTTAAAGCTAAGGAGATAGTAAACACTCTTATTGGTAAGGTTAGTGCATTGATTAAGGCTCATCGCATTGATGAACAAGAGTTTTTTGGAATAGGTAAAGATAAAGATGATGCTTATTGGATGGCACTATTGCGACAGGTAATGGTAAATGGGCTTATCCGTAAAGATATTGAAACCTATGGTGTTATGTTTATTACTGATAAGGGTAAAGAATTTTTAGTAGAGGTACCTTCTTTTATGATGACTGAAGACCATACTTTTGAGGAAGAACCTGATGAGAGTAATAACAATACTGTTTCGGTAGCAGACCCAGTGCTACTTGAGATGCTAAAGGATTTGCGTAAGAAAGTAGCTAAACAAAAAGGGGTACCGCCGTTTGTAGTGTTTCAAGACCCTTCGTTGGAAGATATGGCATTGAAATATCCTATTACTATTCAGGAGCTTACTAATGTACACGGAATAGGAGAAGGTAAGGCTAAAAAATATGGTGGTGAGTTTGTTAAACTTATAGCACGCTATGTGGAAGAGAATGAGATAGTGCGTGCTGAGGATTTGATAGTGAAAACTACAGGTTCTAACTCTTCACTAAAATTGTTCATTATTCAGAATATAGATAGGAAACTGCCCTTGCCTGATATTGCACAAGCTAAGGGATTGGAAATGGACGAATTTTTAAAGGAAATGGAACAGATAGTATATAGTGGTACAAAGCTAAATATAGATTATTGGGTGAATGAGATTTTTGATGAAGAGCAGCAAGAAGAGTTACACGAATATTTTATGGAGGCTGAGAGCGATAAAATATCACTTGCCTCAAAAGAGTTTGCAGGCGATTACGAAGACGATGAATTGCGGATATATCGTTTAAAATTTATCAGTGAAATGGCTAATTAACAGGAGTGGATAGAAAAAAATATTATATATAAATATCTAATAGATAGATAGTTAATAAAAATAGATAAAAAAATAAGAAAAAAAGTTGCTAAAAAATTTGCAGGTAATGAAAAAAGTAGTACCTTTGCAACCGCAAATGAGACAAAACAAGTTCTTAAACATATAGTGGGAGAGGTGCCGGAGTGGTAACGGAGCAGATTGCTAATCTGTCGGCGGGTAACCGTCGCCTGGGTTCGAGTCCCAGTCTCTCCGCATCTTTTTATAAAAAGGCTGTTAATTATTCGGGGCGTAGCGTAGTCCGGTCATCGCGCCTGGTTTGGGACCAGGAGGTCGCAGGTTCGAATCCTGCCGCCCCGACTAAAAATAATATTTCATTAATGTTTCTTGATGAGTTGCATTATTGGAATATTTTTTTTGGAGTATAGGGGGTCACGTAGCTCAGCTGGATAGAGCATCTGCCTTCTAAGCAGACGGTCACAGGTTCGAATCCTGTCGTGATCACGAGAATTTGTTTCATTTTGTATTAAAATTTATGTTCAGAATAACGCAGAGTAATAGCTCTGCGTTATTTTGTTTTTGTAGATTAAAATTATTTTGTACTTTTGCAGTGTGCGGCATAATATTTGTACAATGAAAATATTGAAAAAAATAATTAATATATGGAACAAAGAACTGCAGTAGATATCAGCAAGATAAACGAAAAGATTGAGAAAGAAAGTGCATTTATAGATGTACTTACTGCCGAAATGAATAAAGTTATTGTTGGGCAAAAACATATGGTAAACGCATTGCTCATTGGGCTTTTAGGTAAAGGACATATTCTTTTAGAAGGGGTGCCTGGATTGGCTAAAACGCTCTCTATCAATACGCTTGCAAAATCGGTACACGGGTCATTTAGCAGAATTCAGTTTACTCCTGATTTGTTGCCTGCCGATGTGATTGGTACAATGACTTATAACATTAAACAGAATGAGTTTTCTATAAAGAAAGGTCCTATTTTTGCTAACTTTGTATTGGCAGATGAGATAAATCGAGCTCCTGCTAAAGTACAATCTGCTTTGTTGGAAGCTATGCAGGAACGCCAAGTAACCATTGGAGACTCTACTTTTAAACTTGATACTCCTTTTATGGTAATGGCTACTCAAAACCCTGTAGAACAGGAGGGAACTTATCCCCTACCCGAAGCTCAGGTAGACCGTTTTATGCTGAAAACGGTGATAGATTACCCTAAACTGGACGAAGAACAGCAAATTATGAGGGATAACCTTAGTAATTCTTATGCGGTAGTGAATCAGACAGTGAGCTTGGAGCAAATATTATCGGCACAAGCTGCGGTAAGAGAAGTGTATATGGATGAGAAGATTGAAAAATATATCTTAGAGATTGTTTTTGCTACACGTTATCCTGAAAAATATAATTTGGCAGACCTTAAACCTCTTATTAACTTTGGGGCTTCACCTCGTGGTACTATCAACTTGGCTATGGCTGCTAAATGTTATGCTTTTATCAAAAGGCGTGGATACGTGATTCCTGAAGATGTACGTGCTGTAGTATTTGATGTATTACGTCATCGTATTGGTATTACTTATGAAGCAGAAGCTGAAAATATCACTTCGGTAGAACTTATCCATAAAATAGTAAATACAATTGAAGTACCATAGCCGTTAATCATTAACAATTAACATTATAGGAATGGCTTATACATTAAAAATAACATTAGATGGTTCTTCCAAGCCTATTATTTGGAGACGGGTAAAGGTGAATAGCAATCTCACTTTTAAAACACTACATTATGTGATACAGTCTCTTTTCTTGTGGGAAAATTCTCATTTGTATCAGTTTTATAAATCTTCTCGTAACGAACAACGACTTTTTATAAAAACTGTGGAGGACTTGGAGATGGGAAAAGAAATGGGGTATGTTCCTGATGATGAAGATGATGATTTTGACCCTAACGATCCGCTATCGGTATTAATGCATTCGCGAAAAGATATTTACAAGGAAGCAGAAACTACTTTACTTTCAGATGTTTTGAAAAAAGAAAAAGATTATATTATTTACGAATATGATTTTGGAGATTCGTGGGAGCATAAGGTTGTGCTAGAAGCTATTGATGAGGAGACTTTGTTATACCCTGTTTGTTTGAAAGGTAAAGGATGTCCTCCGCCCGAAAATTGTGGGGGAATATGGGGGTATTATGAAATGTTGGAAGTATTAGAAACTAAAAAGCCTAAAGCTGATTATAATAACTATAAACAGTGGCTTACTGAAATAGGCTATGAATTGCCTTGGGACAGAGATGCTTTTGACATTGAACGTATAAATGAAGACCTCATAAGCGATGCTCAGAATAACTATGAGTTTTATAATTGGCAACTAAAGTAATAACATTAGTATTATAATTTGTTTTGGACACAAAAGAGTTACTAAAAAAAGTACGTAAAATAGAGATAAAGACGCGCAAGCTCTCTGATCATATTTTTGGAGGAGAGTATCACTCTACTTTCAAAGGGCGTGGTATGACCTTTAGTGAGGTGCGTCCGTATCAGTTTGGTGATGATATTCGGAATATAGATTGGAACGTAACTGCGCGCTACAACGAGCCTTTTGTGAAAGTATTTGAGGAGGAACGTGAACTTACATTGATGCTAATGGTAGATGTAAGTGGGAGCGAGCTCTTTGGTACAAAAGAAGAGTTTAAAAGTGAGATTATCACCGAAATTGCAGCTACATTGGCATTTTCTGCACTTCAGAACAATGATAAGACAGGCTTAATTCTTTTCTCTGACCAAATAGAGCTGTATATTCCTCCTAAAAAAGGAAAATCACACGTGTTGCGTATTATAAGAGAGCTTTTAGAATTTCAGCCTAAGAGTTTTAAAACAAATATAGGCGAAGCTTTACAATTCCTCAGCAGAGTGATGAAAAAACGGGCTATAGTGTTTATGTTGTCGGACTTTATGGATACGGGCTATGAGAAGCCCATACAGATAGCTGCAAAAAAACACGATATTACGGGTGTACGGGTTTATGATGCTCAAGAGGTAGAATTGCCTAATTTGGGCTATATAATGGTAAAAGATGCCGAAACAGGAGAGTTGATGCGAGTAAATACAGCTTCAGGACAGGTACGCAAGGAGTATGCTGCTTATTATCGTGAAACAGTGAATTATTTTGAGAGCTTGTGGCAGAAATCGGGGGCTGGTGTTGTAAGTTGCCGAAATGATGAGAGTTACACACAAAAATTGTTAGGTTACTTTAAGAGGCGATAAGATAATTAGCCAATAAAAAAGTAGGCTTATCTGCCAATAAAAAAACAGATTATAAAGAAAATGAAGCATTTATTGTATTGTATATTTTTATTAGTTTGCCCTATACTTTACGCTCAGGAAGTAAAGGTAGAAACTAATACCAAAAATATCAAAATAGGAGAACAAATCCACTATAAAATATCGGTAGAAAACTCTAATGGGAATGTAGTTACATTTCCTGAGGGGCAAACGTTTATGCCATTGGAGATGGTAAAAGCACGTGATACCGATACTATCCGCAATGGTGCAAGCTATACACTTATAAAAGAATACTACCTCACACAGTTTGACGAAGGAAAATACACCATTCCACGCCAAAGAGTGCGTATTAGTGATAAGGACTACTATCTTGATTCCTTACAAATAGAAGTGCACACTGTTGCCATAGATACCCTTAAACAGCCTCTGTATGAGATAAAACCTATTACAAATGTCGCTAAACCAACGAACTCTATGGCTTGGTTATGGTGGCTGTTGGGGGCTTTAGCAATAATTGCCTTATTATTTCTATCATACTTTTTTGTCTTCCGAAGAAAGAAACTTTCACCCGAAGAAAAGCGCAAAAAGCTCTTACCTTTTGACCGTGCTATTCAAGACCTCAAAGAGTTACAAAACTCTAAGTACCTCATAGAATCAAAACACAAGGAATATTACACTCGTCTGACCGATATTGTAAAGGAATATTTAGAAGATGAAGTGCATATTTTGGCTAAGGAAAGTACTACCGATGAACTGCTCACTAAAATCAATCTACTGCAAAGTGAGGGAAAACTAAACCTTTCGCAAGAAACCATTCTCAACTTAAAGCGTGTATTACAAAATGCCGACTTAGTGAAGTTTGCCAAAAGTAAGCCCTCTGATAATAACGCAGAGTATGACCGTGAAACCATTGAGAATGTAGTGATAAAAACCAAAGAGGCTATCCCTACAGAAGTTGTAGAGGGGCAGCCTATCAATGATAATTTTACACTTGAAATAATAAAAATAGCTGAGCGCCGCAAAAAGCACAATCGTTATGCGGTTATAGGAACTATTTGCTTTATACTGCTGATACCGCTCTTTATAATAGCCTACAATCAGCTGTCAGATAGCTATCTAAACGACTATAAAAAACTAAATAATCAAGAATGGGTTACCAGTGATTACGGTTATCCTATTACCGAACTTACTACCCCAGAGGTACTTATCCGTAAGCAAATTGTAGATGTAGCCGAATACAAGTCGCTCATAGGTAGCCAGCAAACGTTCTATTGGGGTAGTCTCAATGCTCCTTTGTATATAATGACCAACATTATTACATTCAAAAAAGAGACGCAAAACACTGCCCAACAAGGAGCGCAACAAGAGCTTACTTTAGACCCTCAGAAGGTAAATGAAATCGTACTCTCGCAGTTAGACAAAGCAGGAGCTAAAAACATTACTACCTTGCAAGAAGAATACACCTCCGCTACAGGTGCCAAAGGTATAAAAGTATACGGCAAGATGACAATCCCCGATGTAAAAGGAAATAGTTTCATAGCCTCTTATGAACTTTATAGCTTTACAGAGAACAATGCCTTGCAGCAACTGCTCATTACTTATGTAGATAATCCTCAAGCCGAAGCCATAGCTCAAAGGGTAGTAGGCTCAATAGTTTTCAAAACCGAATAATACATCAATATAGAATTACTAAAATGTTCAAGAATATTATATTTGCTCACCCCCAGTTCTTTTGGCTTTTATTACTACTGCCATTGATGATATTATGGCATTTCTTTTGGGATAAAAAGTCAAAACCCAGCGTTACCATCTCCTCCACCGTAGCTTTCAAAAGAGCAAAAAGCCTCTACAATCAGCTTTACCACCTGCTATTCTTGCTCAGGATAATAGCCGTAACCCTACTAATCATAGCCTTAGCACGCCCCCAAACGCGCTCAGAAAGTGCAAAAACCAAGATAACCGAAGGCATAGATATAGTAATGGCTATTGACGTATCAGCAAGTATGCTATCGCAAGACCTTAAACCCAACCGCTTCGAAGCCCTCAAGAAAGTAGCTTCTCAATTCGTAAAAGACCGTCCTAATGACCGTATCGGACTCGTAATTTACGCAGGCGAAAGCTATACCAAAACCCCCGTAACTAGCGATAAAAGCATTATCCTCAACGCCCTTTCTGAACTCACTTACGGGCAAATAGAAGATGGTACAGCTATCGGTATGGGATTAGCCACTGCCGTAAATCGGCTAAAAGAAAGCAAAGCCAAAAGCCGTGTCATTATCCTTCTCACCGATGGTGTTAATAATACAGGATTTATAGACCCTCAAACGGCAGCCGAACTCGCTGCTGAATACGGCATCAAGGTATATACCGTAGGTATCGGTACCAACGGAATGGCACTTTCACCTTACGCCCTTAATATAGACGGAAGCATCATTTACCGAATGCAACAAGTAGATATTGATGAGCCACTAATGAAGAAAATAGCAAAAACCACCAACGGACGCTATTTCCGTGCTACTAATAACCAAAAACTACAACAAATTTACGATGAAATCAATCAAATGGAAACTACCAAAGTAGAAGAATTTAAGTACACCGAAGTAGATGAAAAATTCCGATTATGGGTACTTATTGCAGGTGTATTACTGCTATTAGAGTTCCTACTCAAGCATACTTTATTCAGAAATGAAGTCTAATAAATAAGAACCTTACAAACAAAAAAAGCGATAGCCACTAAACAGCTATCGCTTTTTTATGCCTATAAAACATGCTTATGAGCACGATATGATGAGCGTACCAGCGCACCACTCTCCACGTGTCGGAAGCCCAAGCTCATACCTATCTCCTTATATTTAGCAAACTGGTCAGGCGTTACAAAAGCCCTTACAGGCAAGTGTCGCTTGCTTGGCTGCAAGTATTGTCCTATTGTTACAATATCCACCTTAGCCTCTTTCAGGTCGTGAAGTGTCTCAATTACCTCCTCTTCCCTTTCGCCTAAGCCCAGCATAATCCCCGATTTAGTGCGATTAGCACCATTCTCTTTCAAGTAGCGCAACACACCCAAGCTGCGGTCGTATTTCGCTTGTATTCGCACCTCGCGAGTAAGGCGGCGCACCGTCTCCATATTGTGCGAGATAATCTCAGGAGCTGCACCCAAAATACGGTTCAAATTACGCTCCACACCCTGAAAATCAGGTATAAGCGTCTCCATAGTTGTCTGCGGATTCATACGCCTTACAGCTCTTACCGTTTCAGCCCATATAATACTCCCCATATCTTTCAGGTCATCTCTGTCCACCGAGGTAAGTACAGCGTGCTTAATATTCATCAGTTTGATAGAGCGTGCCACCTTCTCTGGCTCTTCCCAGTCCAGTGATTCTGGTCGTCCCGTCTTTACACCACAAAAACCACACGAGCGAGTACATATATTCCCCAGAATCATAAAAGTAGCCGTACCCTCACCCCAGCATTCGCCCATATTAGGGCAGCTGCCCGAAGTACAAATCGTATGTAAGTTATATTTATCTACTACATTCCGTAATTCGGTGTATTTCTTCCCTGTAGGAAGCTTTACCCGTATCCAATCTGGCTTAGTAGCAACAGTTTCTACATTCATCTTCTATTTGTTGTATCTTTAAAAAACGACACAAAAGTACAACTTTTTTATAAACTAACAATACCTCTCTATAAAAAAAGTCCTAAAATCCCCTTGCCACATCATCACCTCGTGGGTCTGCTCCTCCTTCCAATTTACCATCTTTATCCACCAAAATAGCATCTACCCTGCCTATAATCACAAAGTTCTCCTCTTTTGTTACATACCCCTTCGCCTTTAGCTGGCTTATCACCTCAGGAGCAAAGCCCTTAGGCTCAAACATCACATCATCAGGAAGCCACTGATGATGAAAACGAGGTTGGCTTACCGACTCCTGCATCGTCATTCCATACTCAAATACATTCAGCATACACTGCAATACCGAAGTAATAATCGTAGAGCCCCCAGGTGTACCTATTACCATTCGTAGCTTCCCATTCTCCTCTACAATCGTAGGCGCCATAGAGCTCAGCATACGTTTATGAGGCGCAATAGCATTCTTTTCAGAGCCCACTAGCCCGTAAGTATTAGGCTCACCTGGCTTAATACTAAAGTCGTCCATTTGGTTATTTAGGAAAAAACCGCCTCCTTTCACATACACTTTAGAGCCGTAGTTGGTGTTCAGCGTAGTAGTTACAGCCACCGCATTGCCAAAACTATCCACTATAGAGTAATGCGTAGTCTCATCACTCTCATACCCCACTATAGTACCCTGCCTAATCTCGCTCGATTTGCTCGCCTTATCCCACGAAAAACTATCCATACGCCCCTTTAAATACTCCGCCGATAGCAGCTCCTCTACAGGCACTTTCACAAAGTCAGGATCACCCATATAGTAAGCGCGGTCAGCATATGCACGCCTTTCAGCCTCCACAAGTAGCTGGATATACTCCACCCCATTATGCGCATATTGCTCAATATGGTAAGGCTCTACACTCTTGAGTATCTGCGCGAGGCAAATACCCCCACTCGAAGGCAGTGGCATAGAGCTCACCGTATAGTTTTTATAGTTAAATGTAATAGGTTTGCGCCATTGCGAATGATAGCCTTTCAAGTCCTCTAGTGAGAGTATTCCCCCCAGCTCCTGCACATAATTCACTATTCGTTTCGCCGTTTCACCCTCGTAAAACTCAGCCCTACCGTTATCTCTAATGCGTTCCAAAGTCTGCGCCAGCTCCTCATATTTAAAACGCTCGCCCGCCTTCCAACCATTCTCAAACGGCGTAACGTAGTTATTAGCCTTTTTTATCAGCTCCACATTCTTATTCATATAAAAATCAGCCTGTAAAGGTGTAATAACCACCCCATTACGAGCCAAATCAATAGCAGGCTGAATCAGCTCCGCCATCGGTAGCTTGCCAAAGCGTTCGTGCACGGCAAATAACCCATCAATCGTACCAGGCACCCCAATAGCCAAAGCCCCCAGCGTACTCTTGTCGGCAATTACCTTGCCGTCTTTGTCCAAATACATATCTCTATGTGCCTTCGCAGGAGCCTTTTCGCGGTAGTCCAACGCCCCCTTTTCGCCATCAGCCAAGCGGTACACCATAAAACCACCCCCGCCAATGTTCCCCGCATTCGGGTAACTCACCGCCAAAGCCAGCTCCGTAGCCACCATTGCATCAAAGGCATTGCCACCCTTTTGCAATATTGCCAAGCCTATTTGCGCAGCCTCCTCCTTAGCACACACCACCATAGCATGCTCTGCCACCAATCCCTTAGTAACCACAGTATCAGCTACTTTATCGCTATTTGTACGGTTGCAGCCCATTGTCAAAATAAGCCCAACAACCCCTAAAAACAATCTCTTAACCATTAGTATAATATCAATTTAAAAGTTTGATGCAAAGATACAAAAAAATAATGAATAATGATTAATATGCAATGATTAATGTTTAATGCAAATTCTTAATTCATAATTCAAAATTACCTCCCACCTATCTCATAAAAAACTTAACAAAAAATTAACATTAACCATTTGGTTAATACAATCGGTTAGCGTACCTTTGTACCCGAAATCAAACAGTTAATAACTAATAATGGATACAAATACCGAAGAACGCATCAAGCAAGCTGCCCGCAAAGTATTTCATCAAAAAGGCTATGCCGCAACACGTACCCGCGACATCGCCGAAGAAGCCAATATCAACCACGCTATGCTTAACTATTATTTTCGTAGCAAAGAAAAACTATTTGAAATCGTAATGATGGAAACAATGGCACAATTCTTCAAAGGAGTAGGTATCATACTCAATGATGAAAACACCTCCTTAGAAGAAAAAATAGAGCGTGTAGTGGCTAATTATATCGATTTACTCTTAGAAGAACCCGAATTACCCACCTTTATACTTAATGAAGTACGCCCCAATCCACAATTCTTTGTAGAACAAACTCCTATAAACGAAGCCCTTACTCACTCAGTATTCGCCCGTCAGTATGCCCAAGCCGTAATTCAAGGAATAGTAACCGAGCCTAATCTAATGCACACTATTCTCAACGTTATCGGATTGGTGATATTCCCTTTCGTTGCTAAGCCTATGCTAAGCGCAATTACCAACCTACCCGAAGAGCAATACAAAGCCTTAATGATCCAGCGCAAAACCCTTATTCCTCAATGGATTAAGACGATATTGTTCCTACCTAAAACGGGTGATTAGTAGGGCATATATTTTTTTATTCATACCCTAACCAAATGGTTAAACGTATTGTATAACATAAACAACAATTACATATGAAGTTCATAACATCACTTCTGCTCTTTCCAATCATAGGTATCGCACAACAAACGATAACCCTGAATGATTGTTACCAACTTTCCCAAGAGAATTACCCAACAATCCAAAAGCTTGATTTGCTCACCAAAACCGAAGCTTACACCCTTGCCAATGCCAACCGTGCCTACCTCCCACAGTTTTCTATCTTGGGGCAAGCCACCTATCAGTCCGAAGTAACCGACCTTTCCAAGTCTGTTGCAGGCGTACTCCCCTTGCTACCCAACATCTCTTTACCCACTATTGATAAACAGCAATACAAAGTAGTAGGTGAAGTCAGCCAACTCCTCTATGGTGGGGGTACCATTCGCAGTCAAAAGGCTATTGCCAAAGCACAAACTGCCGTCCAAATCCAAGCAGTCGAAACACAGTTGTATACCATTAAGCAACGCGTGAGCAACCTATATTTCGGAATACTCCTTATCGAAGCGCAACGCACTCAAAACCAACTTAATATAGAAACCCTACAATCACAACTCAACAAAGCCGAAGTAGCCCTACAAAACGGCACCACACTGCCCAGCAATGTAGCCGAGCTCAAAGCCGAAATCCTACGAGTAACAATGCAATCTACTGAATATGAAGCCACACAAGCCTCCTACCTGCAAATGCTATCCATCTTCATAGGAAAAGAACTCACCAGCGCCACCCAGCTCACACTACCTGCATCCGAGTTAGCAAGTAAGCCTCTATCCAGCGAAAACCTACGCCCCGAACTCAAAGCATTTCAGCTACAAGAGTCGCTGCTCAAAACCCAAGAAAAACAGCTCAATAGCGAATATATGCCCAAGTTAAGCGCGTTTTTCCAAGGCGGATATGGGCGTCCTACACTCAATATACTTAATAACCAAGCCGATTTCTACTACATCACAGGCGTCCGTTTGCAGTGGAACCTAAGCCCTCTGTACAACTTGTCCAGCAAAAAGAATATATTCCGCCTAAGCCGCGAAAGTCTCTTGGCAGACCGCGATGCCTTTTTGCGCAACACCCAACTCGACCTTACTCAGCAGTCCGAGCAGCTCAAAAAGCTACAAAAGCTGATAGAGCAAGACAAAGAGAATGTAGCCCTACACCAAAGCATTACCCAAGCCGCCCAAGTGCAGTTAGATAATGGTGTTATTACCACCCACGAATACCTCCAAAAAATCAATGCCCAGCACCTCGCCCAGCAAACCCTACAACTACACCAAATACAACTACTACAAGCCCAAGAAAACCAAAAACTAATACTTAATGATTAATTAACAATGAAAAAAATAACTCTTATCACCGCTCTTGCAGCCCTTATCGCCTGCAATCACAAAAACAATTTCGATGCCTCAGGCAACTTTATAGCCGATGAAGTCATCGTTTCAGCCCAACAAAACGGGCAACTTATCTCCTATAACGTCCAAGAAGGACAAACCCTCACCGAAGGACAAAAAGTAGGACAAATAAACACCGAAGTGCTACAACTGCAAAAACAGCAAGTAGAAGCCACTATCGCCACACTCAAAAACAAAACCCTAAACCCCGATGATCAAGCCGCACTCATACGAAGCCAGTACGAAGTACAAAAAGCTCAGTTAGAACAACAACAGCACGAACTAAGCCGTGTAAAACAACTCGTAGCAGGAGGAGCCGCCACACAAAAGCAGTTAGATGACCTCACCGCCGTAGTTAGCCAGCTCCAAAAGCAACTCACCGTAACACAAAACCAGCTCAAAGCAAGCCTCACCAATATCAACACTCAGAACAACAGCATATTAAGCCAAGAAGTCCCCTTGCAAAAGAATGCCGAAGCCGTACAAGCACAAATTAATCAAGGAGAGATTATCAACCCTACTACCGGCACAGTACTTGTCAATTACGCCCTCAAAGGCGAAATGCAAACCTACGGAAAGCCACTTTATAAGATAGCCAATACCGATACCCTCACCCTCAAAGCCTACATCACCGGCAACCAACTGCCACAAATCAAGTTAGGACAAGCCGTTACCGTCCACACCGATGCCGCAGAAGGCGGGCAGCACACCTACAAAGGAGAAATAACCTACATCGCCAGCAAAGCCGAATTTACCCCCAAAACCATACAGACCAAAGATGAACGCGCCAACCTCGTCTACGCCATCAAAGTCAAAGTAAAGAACGATGGCTACATAAAGATAGGAATGTACGGCGAAGTACTGTTTCATTAATAGATATTTTTTCTGCTTATTAGGCAATCGTTAGATGTTTGTACTTTGGTGATCTTTCGCGCTTATCCTTCGCTTATCCTTCGCTCATCCTTCGCTCATCCTTCGCTGTTCTTTCGGTGTAAGTATATTCAATGTAGAGGGTAGGTATAGAAGAAGAAAAATCTAAAATGATGTAATAAAAACAAATTTGTATATTTGCATTCCTTTAGGATATAACTTTTTTAATAAATGTTTTTATGAGTGATTTAGTACTATATGATGCAGCTGTAAAGGTTATAAAGACAGCTATACTACAAGGACAATACGAAGCCGCAAAGGATGTGAACCGTGTGCAGCTTGTTCTATATTTTTCTATTGGTAAATATTTATCTAAGCACACGCGCAATCGTAGTTGGGGAGAGGGAGCATTAGTTGCTATCAGTGAGCAACTTCGCAAAGAGCTTCCTGGACTTCGAGGTTTTTCTGGAACTCAAATGAAGGATATGAGGCGCTTTTATGAGGCGTGGGAAATACTTGATGCTAATTTAGCAGTTACTACTGCTGAATTAGAAAAGAGTAATTCGACGGTCGCGACCGTCGAATTGTTATCTTCTGATAATGAGATAGATATATTTCATACGATGCAAATTAGCAACGTTACAGAATTTCCAGTAGAAGATTTTTTTAAAGTGCCTTTTACTCATCACTCTATCATTATAGGCGGAACAAAGGATGTACGGGAACGCTATTATTATATACATCGTACAGCAGAAGAGCATCTTGGTATAAGGAAACTACGTCAATTAATAAAAGAAGATGCTTATAAAAGTCAAGGATATATGCCTAGTAATTTCGCGAGGACTATTAACGACCCTATAGAAGCACGTCGCGCTGTAGAGATGTTTAAAGACGAGTATTTGCTTGATTTTATTAATGTGGAAGAGATAGGACAACGTGAAAGTATTGATGTAGATGAGCGTGTAGTAGAGCAAAAAATTGTGCAGAATATCAAAAACTTCATTATGACTTTTGGTCGTGATTTTGCTTTTATTGGCAATCAATACCATTTGGAAATCTATGGAGTAGAACAATTTCCTGATTTGCTTTTTTTCAATAGAGAATTAAACGCTATGGTAGTGGTAGAATTGAAATTAGGAGAGTTTAAAACCTCTTATTTAGGACAGCTTTTTGGTTATCTACAAATACTTGATGACCACGTACGTAAGCCACACGAAAACTCCTCTATAGGTATTGTACTTTGCCAAACAGCTAACCATTCTTACGCCCAGTATGCCGTACGTGATTATACAAAGCCAATGGGAGTAGCTACCTATAAAACTTTGGACGATATGCCTGAAAAACTGCGTAAGGCTTTACCCGATGTAAATAAAATGATAGAAATTTTAAAAAAGAAAGGATAATTGTTTCAGGATTACCCCCCTAAACAGCCTTTTTTAATTCGGCGGTCGCGACCGTCGAAACTCTAACGAAGTCAAAAATAAATAAGTTTATTGCCGAATTAACTAATTGGCTAATCTATTAATTTAATGATTACATCAGTGTCCATTTGCCTTTGAAAAAAGGTTAATCACCACCACCCCAGCGATGATAAGCAAAGAACCCAGTACAAAAGGCAAGTCTATTTTGTTCTTAAAAACAAGAATACTCACGACAGCTGTCAGTACAATCCCCACCCCCGACCAGATAGCGTAGGCTACCCCCAACGGAATATTCTTGAGGGCTAAGGATAAAAAGTAAAAACAAACACCATAAGACAACAGCGAGCCTACGGCAAACAACCACTTGGTAAACCCTTCCGATTTACCTAAAAGAGCGGTGGCTAAGACCTCTAAAACAATCGCTAAAGTGAGGTATAGGTAATGCATATAAGTATAGTATCTAAATTCGTGGCAAAAATATAACAATTTTACTGAAGATGAAATTAAAACTCATAGAACACATAAAGCTTGTAGCTCATTTGCAAAACCGACAAATTGACAAATCAGAAAAATGAATAGTATTACCCAGCAATTGGGCTAACTGTACTAAAATACTTCCTAAAAGTATTATAATGTGGATACTTATACTTTTATTGTGGTTAGGTACAAGAAGAAAGAAGAAAAATAAAACCTTTATACTATGATTTACATTGAACAATATCAAACCCTTACTTCTATTCCCGAAAAACTCAACAGTGGGGATAAACTTATGACTCTTACCGAGGAAGGACTCTCGGTAAAGAACACAAAAACAAGTAAAGAGTACTTTATCAAAGGGGATGTGCTCCATTACGAAGAATCTCTAAATCACACCTATTTATGGTGTACCCTATACAATGAGAATGAGACTTTTACTCTTATGGCTATTGATGAAAATGGTAAAACTATAGCCTCATTGGAGATGGAAGACCCTTTTGGTGCAGCGAGTTTATGGCTTACCCATCTGCCTAAAGAAAATGAAGTAACTATTTCCTTATTAGATGGTGCAGGTTGGTCAGAAAGTTACTATATTGCTTTAGAAGGTAATGAACTGAGAATCTATCAAAAACTGCCTGATAGCTACATATATATGTTTCCTCTTGGCAATCGTTCCCTTCTTACTAACTTTGATGACGGACTGATGTTAGCTTCCTATCCCGATTTTGAGATACTAAAAGAAAAACAACTCTCTGATACTGACGGTGAAGGTATACTTAATATATGGCAAGTAGACGAGCATTTTGGTATTTTCTCCAGTACACAAGGAATATGGTATGCCTTTAGTTTAGATACCCTTGAGATTATTAGTGAATGCGTGATAAAAGGTTATGAACCTATTACTGAGGGAGAATACTATTACTCACACATTGCAGCTCTTATTCCAACACCTGATAAGTTCCTTTTCGAGCATTGGAGTTACCGAGATAAAGAAGAAGAAAGCCAATGGTTCGCTGTGGATAAAGCTTATTTATCTACCCTTATCCAAAAATACCTAAACTAATTGCTAGCGCGAGCCTGTGGCTCGTGCCTACCAAGAACAGAGCTTGTAGCTCATTGATAAATCAACAAATCAAAAAATGACAAGCATAGATATACAAAATCTCACCAAGTCCTACGGTACTACCCAAGCCGTCCAAAACCTCTCCTTACAAGTAGAGAAAGGCGAACTATTTGGGCTCATCGGTCCAGATGGCGCAGGCAAAACCACCGTCTTCCGTATGCTCACTACCCTCCTATTGCCTGATGAGGGTACAGCAACCATCGAGGGTTGGGACATCGTCCGCGATTACAAACAAATCCGCAACTGTGTGGGCTATATGCCTGGGCGCTTCTCCCTATACCAAGACCTTACCGTGCAAGAAAACCTACAATTCTTCGCCACCGTCTTTGGCACAACCATAGAGCAGAACTACCCCCTTATTAAGGATATTTACGAGCAGATAAAGCCCTTCTGCAATCGCAGAGCAGGCAAACTTTCAGGCGGAATGAAGCAAAAGTTAGCCCTATGCTGCGCCCTCATACACAAGCCCAAAGTGCTTTTTTTAGACGAACCCACCACCGGCGTAGATGTAGTTTCGCGCAAAGAATTCTGGCAAATGCTCGCCAAGCTCAAAGAGCAAGGCATCAGTATACTCGTTTCCACCCCTTATATGGACGAAGCCAGCCTATGTGACCGCATAGCCCTAATACAATCAGGCAAAGTACTATCCACCAGCACCCCTGCGCAAATTATCGCCGATTACCCCACAACACTCTATGCTGTCAAGGCTCCCGACCTGTACGCACTGCTCCAACACCTGCGCCAAAAGCCCGAAATAGATAGTTGTTACCCCTTTGGCGAGTATTTGCACCTTACCCTCAAAGAAGACACCAATATAACCTTATTCCAGCAGCAGCTGAAAACTACCTTCCCCCACCTCGATTGGCAGCCCATCACCCCCACCATCGAGGACAGTTTTATCCGCCTAATGGAGGAAAAAGGGAATATATAAATTCTGAACCAAATCTTTAGCAAAGTTGAAATTAAAAAAGATAAACAATGAGCAAAATATGGAAAAATATTGTTGCTGAAACACAAGAAGAGGTAAAAGCAACCTTTAGTGAAGTATATGCTTCCTTAGATTTTGGAGCTTATATAGCCCCACAAGATTATTTTGTGTCTTATATTTTCGAGACAGAAGAAGCTTTAAATAAAGCAAAAGAGATAGGATTATTACAAAAAATAAGCAATTATCACAAACAATTACTACGCAAAAAGGAATACCCGGAAGAAGGTATAAAAGACTGTACTTTCGCCTCTCAAGAAGATTGTGATAAAGAATATAACGGAAATTGGTATTATTATTATAAATAAAAAGCACTCCTTCAATCGCTATCAATCCCCTTTATAAGTTGTCCCCTTTGGGATTGTTGGCAGTTGCCGAGTAAGTGAGAGGGGGCAATTTACTAATTTTCACATTTACTAATTTGCTAATTAATAAGATGACAGCCATAGAATGTAACAACCTCACTAAGCAGTTCGGCGACTTCAAAGCCGTAAACAACATTTCTCTTACTGTTGAAAAAGGCGAAATCTTCGGCTTCCTTGGTGCCAATGGCGCGGGCAAAACCACTGCCATACGCATCTTCTGCGGACTTTCCTATCCCACCTCAGGGCAGGCGCGTGTAGCAGGCTTCGATGTTTATACACAGCAAGAGCAGATAAAGAAGCACATCGGTTATATGAGTCAGAAGTTCTCGTTGTATGACAATCTCACCGTACAGGAAAACATCACCTTTTACGGGGGCGTCTATGGATTGAGTCGCAAGGAAATCAAAACCCGCAGTGCTCACCTTATCACCAAGCTCGGCTTGCAGGCAGAAGCCAATAAACTCGTAGGGTCGCTACCGCTGGGCTGGAAGCAGAAGCTCGCCTTTTCGGTAGCTATCTTCCACCGTCCCGAAATTGTGTTCTTAGATGAGCCTACCGGTGGTGTAGACCCTATCACACGTCGTCAGTTTTGGGATATGATATACGAAGCCTCCGCGCAAGGCATCACCGTATTTGTCACCACCCATTATATGGACGAAGCCGAGTACTGCAACCGCATCAGTATAATGGTCGATGGCAAAGTAGCAGCCTTAGATACCCCCACCCACCTCAAAAAACAATACAACACCCATTCAATGGACGAAGTTTTCTATCAGCTCGCCCGCAATGCAAAACGCAATGAATAACCCCGTGTAGGGGCGAATGGCAATTCGCCCTTTAATCCCTAAGAACCTAATTACAAACCCAATGAAACAGCTTATAGCCTTTATACGCAAGGAATTCTATCACGTATTCCGAGACCGCCGCACCTTGCTGATACTCTTCGGTATTCCCATAGCCCAAATACTCCTATTTGGTCAAGCCCTCAGCAGCGAGGTCAAGAACATCTCAATCGCAGTCCTCGACAAGGCGCACAACACCTATACACAGCAAATCCAAACGCAAGTCGCTGCAAGTCCTTATTTCAAGGTGAAAGAGCCCTTGCTCAATTACGATGAAATAGAAACCCAATTCAAGCGAGGCACACTCAAAGCCGCACTTCTCTTCCCTCCTGATTTTGGTAAAGACCTATACACGCCCCAAGGCACTACCCTACAACTCATCACCGATGGAGCTGACCCCAATACCGCCAAAACGGTAGAAAACTACCTCAATGCCATATTGCTCAGCTACCAGCAAACACTCAACCCTACGGCGCAACCTTCTTATCAGATAGTGGTAGAAAACCGAATGCTGTACAACCCAGCCCAAAATGGTTCGATGAACTTCGTTCCTGGGGTGATAGCACTCGTCTTTATGATAGTAAGCACTGCCCTCACCTCAGTAGCAGTTGTGCGCGAAAAAGAATTAGGAACTATGGAAATCCTTTTAGTATCCCCCTTCAACCCCCTAAAAATACTCATAGCCAAAGCCACTCCCTACCTGATACTCTCGCTTATCAACTTTACTGTGATACTCTTACTCTCGGCTTATATGCTCGAAGTACCGGTGCGAGGCAATTTGCTACTGCTTTATGCCGAAAGTACTCTGTTCATCATCATCTGTCTATCTTTGGGGCTACTTATATCCACCATAACAGCCTCACAACAAACGGCGATGCTCATCTCAATGATGGGGTTAATGCTCCCCACCGCCTTCTTTACAGGCTTTATGTTCCCCATAGAGAATATGCCCCTTGTTTTTCAAGGAATATCCAAAGTCTTCCCTTCCAGCTATTATTATAGTATCGTAAAAAAAGTAATGCTTAAAGGGCTCAGTTTTGGTTATGTATGGCAAGAAACCCTAATTCTTATCACAATGGCAATCCTATTTCTAAGCCTTGCAATGAAAAAGTTCAAAGTCCGTTTAGAATAAGTTAGTGTTTAGTTGTGAGTTCAAAGCAGTGAGTCCTCAGCCACTACCGCAATTTTCCCTCCAAACCCTAATGTAAAACTTTCAAACCCTAATGTCAAACTTTCAACCCCTAATGTCAAACAACTAAACACTAACCTCTAATGAATACATTAAGCTTTATCCTCCAAAAAGAATTTAAACAGATATTCCGAGATAAAACCATCTTGGCAATGATGTTTATAGCACCAATAATGCAGTTCATCATACTGCCACAAGTAGCTAATTTTGATGTGAAGAACATCAACCTCGTGTATATAGACCACGACCAGAGCCCCTATTCGCAACAGCTATTACAGAAGATAACCGCCTCGGGTTATTTCCGCCTTATCAGTGCCCCTTTCACTTATGCCGAAGGTATTACGTATATAGAAAAAGGCAAAGCCGATGTAGTAGTAGAAATCCCTACCGATTTTGAGCGCAATCTCGTGCGCGAAGGGCGCCAGTCCATAGGCGTATCGATAGATGCTATCAACGGCAGCAAGTCCAGCTTAGGAGGAGCCTATTTGGCACAAGTAATACGCGATTTCAACCAACAGTTGGCTATCAATATCAAAGCCCCCAAACCTCTTGCTCGTACAGCCCAAATAACAATGGCAAGCACCTCTTGGTACAACCCACTGATGCAGTACAAATACTACATTGTGCCCGGCATATTAGCCATATTGCTCACCATTATAGGCGGTTTCTTATCGGCACTGAATGTGGTTAAAGAAAAAGAAATAGGCACCATAGAGCAGATAAACGTAACGCCTATCAAGAAGTGGCAATTCATTTTAGGCAAGCTCATACCCTTTTGGGTATTAGGTACGCTGCTTTTCACCTTGGGGCTTACCCTGATGTATGTAGTTTATGGCATCGCCCCAGCGGGAAGTTTGCTCACCCTATACACCTTTGCTGCAATGTATCTTATTGCCATTCTTGGCTTTGGGCTGCTGGTTTCCACCTTTGCCAATTCGCAGTTGCAAGCAATGTTTATCGCCTATTTCTTTATAATGATATTCCTGCTAATGAGCGGTTTCCTTACCAATATAGAGAGTATGCCCGCTTGGGCAATGACAGCATCGCAATTCATTCCCGTTACCCACTTTGTAAAAGCAATGCGCCAAATAGTCTTGAAAGGCAGTGCGCTATGGGAATTGAAGGCAGAGCTATTATACCTTATGGGCTTCGCAGTAGCGCTCAACAGCTGGGCAATTTGGAATTATAAGAAAACAAGCTAATTTATCCTTCGCTTATCCTTCGCTCAACCTTCGCTTACCACAGGGGCAAAGCCGCACCAGCAAGCACTAAGCAAAGAAAACACATTAGCCAAAAAAATATTCGTCAAAAAAATTGTACAGAATAAAAAAAAAGCTGTATATTTGCACCATAAAAAAGAATTATCATTAAGTGTTAGTATGATTTTAGGTTAGAGAGGAGGCACAAGCCGTTTTTCTAACCTTTTTTATATGTAAATTGAGATTATGTACAAAACCATTATTCGCCCATTACTCTTTTCGCTCGACCCCGAAAAGGCGCACCATTTCACATTCAGCTATTTGAAATTCATACACAAAATACCCCTTGTGCCTGCCCTTATAAGAGCTATTTATAAGGTAGAACACCCCTCACTACACCGTGAGGTATTCGGCTTGCATTTCAAAAACCCCGTAGGATTAGCCGCAGGGCTGGACAAAGACGCCAAGCTATACCAAGAGCTCTCCAATTTAGGCTTCGGATTTATAGAGATAGGCACTATCACCCCTAAACCACAACCTGGCAATCCCCCCAAGCGGCTCTTCCGCCTAATAGACGACCAAGGTATCATCAATAGAATGGGCTTCAATAACGAAGGTGTAGAAGCAGCCGTAAAACGCCTTAAAAAGAATAAAAATGTGCTCATAGGTGGCAATATAGGTAAAAACAAAATTACCCCTAACGACCAAGCCGTGAATGACTATCTCATCTGTTTTGAACAGCTGTTTGATTACGTAGATTATTTTGTAGTGAATGTAAGTTCGCCCAATACCCCCAATTTGCGCACCTTACAAGAAAAAGAACCCCTACAACAGCTGCTCAGTACCCTACAACACAAAAACCACGAGCATCCCAAACCAAAGCCCATACTGCTAAAAATAGCCCCCGATTTAACCGATGAGCAACTATTAGATATTATTGAGATTGTACAAAATACCCACATCGCAGGTGTTATAGCCACCAATACCACCATTGGCAGACAGGGGCTACACTCGCCTGCACAAAACGAAACAGGTGGACTTAGTGGTAAGCCTTTAAGACAACGTGCCACCGAGGTAATCCGTTTTCTATCAGAAAAAAGTAACAAAGCCTTCCCAATTATAGGCGTAGGAGGTATTTTTAGCGAAGAGGATGCTATTGAAAAGCTGAACGCAGGAGCCTCACTGGTGCAGCTTTACACAGGCTTTATATACGAGGGTGCAGGACTTGTAAAACGCATCAACAAGCGATTGATAAGACAATAACCCCACCCTCTGCACAAATTGGCACAGCAATTGCAATATATATACCCAAGAAAGCATTTACATTAGTAAAATGCACAATATCAAACTAATAACTCAATAAAGCCAACAGTAACTAAAAAAAGCGACTGACATATTGGCATATCTTGATTCAATAAGACAATGAAAATAGAAAATTTTGACAGCTTAGTGATTAGCAATATGGATGAGAATGCAGAAATCATACCTCTTTTCCCAGAGGAAGATGAGCAAGAAGTATCACAACAAGCAATCCCACAGATACTTCCCATATTACCACTAAGAAATACCGTGTTATTTCCAGGAGTAGTAGCCCCTATCAACATAGGGCGTGATGCCTCGTTGCAGCTGATGAATGACGCTAATGACACCGATAAAACCATAGGTATAGTAGCACAATTAAATGAAGATACCGAAAACCCCACAAGTAATGACCTTTACAAGCTGGGAACAGTAGCCCGTATCTTGCGTATATTCAAGCTTCCCGATGGCAATGCTACTATTATCATACAAGGCAAAAAACGCTTTCAGATAGACCATATTGTAGAAGAAAAACCCTATATAAAAGCCGCTATTACCGAAGTAGCCGATATAAAACCCGAACCCAACGACAAGGAGTTTGAAGCCACTATCGAGTCGGTAAGAGAAATGGCTATCAAGATTATCCAAGAAAACCCCAATCTCCCTTCGGAAGCAGCCTTTGCTATCCGAAACATCAACAGCGATGCTTTCCTAATAAACTTCATATCAGCCAATATGAATGCTACAGTATTGGAAAAACAAGCAGTATTGGAAATAGATGAGCTTAAGGAACGCGCTACAGAGGTATTGAAATACTTGCATATAGATTTCCAAAGGCTTACGCTTCGCAACGAAGTGCAATCTAAAGCCCGTTTTGATATAGACAAGCAGCAGCGCGAGTACTTTTTGCAGCAGCAGATGCAAACCATTCAGAAAGAGTTGGGCGGAGCTTCATCAGAAGCCGAAATAGAAGAGCTACGCGCTAAAGCCAAAGATAAAAAATGGGACAAAAAGGTGAAAGACCTCTTTGAAAAGGAAATCACCAAAATGCAACGCACCAACCCCAATAGTCCTGATTATAGCATACAGCGCAATTACATAGAAACGCTTTTAGAGTTGCCTTGGAATGAATACTCTAAAGACAATTTTGACCTGAACCGCGCCCAAAAGATACTCGATAAAGCCCACTATGGCATAGATGAAGTAAAGCGCCGTATTATAGAATACTTAGCCGTACTAAAACTGCGCAACGATATGAAGTCGCCCATATTGTGCTTTTATGGTCCGCCAGGGGTAGGAAAAACCTCTTTAGGGCGTTCTATAGCCAAAGCACTCAACCGTGAATATGTGCGAATGTCATTAGGAGGCTTGCACGATGAAGCCGAAATACGCGGGCACCGCAAAACCTACATAGGGGCAATGCCAGGACGTATATTGCAGCTATTGAAAAAGGCAAAGACCTCCAACCCCGTATTTGTATTGGACGAGATAGATAAATTAGGCAATAATAATTACCACGGCGACCCCTCATCGGCAATGCTGGAGGTACTTGACCCCGAACAAAATAAGGAGTTTTATGACAACTTTTTAGAGATGGGTTATGACCTCTCTAAGGTATTGTTTATAGCCACTGCCAACGATTTATCTACCATACAGCCTGCCTTGCGCGACCGTATGGAGCTCATCAACGTAACGGGCTATACTATTGAAGAAAAAGCCGAAATAGCCAAACGACACCTCTTGCCCAAGCAGCTGAAAGAGCACGGAATGAAATCATCTGATATACAACTGGGTAGGAAAGAAATAGAGCGTATTATAGAAGGCTATACCCGCGAATCGGGGGTGCGCGCCTTGGAAAAAGAAATAGCCAAAGTGGTGCGCTACGGAGCTAAAAACTTGGCTATGGAAGAGGCTTACGACCCTAAAATATCTGTTGAAGATATAGAGAAAATATTGGGTGTACCGCATTTTGATCGTGATAAATACGAAGACAACGATGTGGCAGGTGTAGTAACAGGACTTGCTTGGACGAGTATGGGAGGTGAGATACTATTTATAGAATCGGCACTCTCTAAAGGCAAGGGGGTACTGAACATTACGGGCAACTTGGGGCAGGTGATGAAAGAATCGGCTACCATAGCCTTAGAATACATCAAAGCCAATGCCGAGCGCTATGACCTAAACCCTAAGCTCTTTGAAAACTACGATGTGCATATACACGTGCCAGAGGGTGCTACCCCCAAAGATGGGCCTAGCGCAGGGATTGCAATGCTCACTTCGCTAATGTCATTATTCACCCAAAAACGTGTGAAAAAGCACTTGGCAATGACCGGTGAGATTACCTTGCGTGGCAAGGTGTTACCTGTGGGCGGACTTAAAGAAAAGATATTGGCAGGAAAGCGTGCAGGCATCAAAGAATACATACTGAGCAAAGATAACAAAAAAGATATACAAGAAATAAAAGAAGAATACCTCAAAGGGCTTACCTTCCACTACGTAACCGATATGGAAGAGGTTGTGCGCTTGGCTATAACTTCGCAAGACGCAAAACATAAAAAAGTTTTTACCTTTGAATAATTATTTGTACCTTTGCCCCATTATAATAAAAAACGATGAAAGAAGAAGATATTTTAGGAGAGAATCATATAGCCACTTCGGCAGAAACGCCTTTAAGGGCTGATGCTTTTGAGAAAAGTGAGGCTGAAAAGATAACCGAAATAGAAGGACACGTGCGTGCTATATTACACACATTGGGTATGGATTTAACTGACGATAGCCTAAAAGGTACGCCCAAACGTGTAGCGAAGATGTTTGTAAAGGAGATATTTGGCGGCTTATTGCCAGAGCGCAGACCTTCGATGTCTACTTTTAACAACTCATATCACTACGGCGAAATGTTGGTAGAGAAAAACATAGTGGTTTATTCTACCTGCGAGCACCATTTATTACCTATAGTGGGGAGGGCACACGTGGGGTATATATCCAACGGAAAAGTGCTGGGACTATCTAAAATGAATCGTATTGTGGAATACTATGCCAAACGCCCCCAAGTACAAGAGCGCCTCACCCTGCAAATAGTGCAAGAGATGCAACGAGCTTTGGGTACTGAAGATGTAGCCTGCATTATTGATGCAAAACACCTATGCGTAAATTCGCGAGGGATAGAAGATATAGATAGCAGTACAGTAACGGCTGAATTTGGTGGAAAATTTAAAGACCCTGAAGTGAGAAAGGAGTTTTTAGAATACATCAAATTAGAAACGAGATTTCATTAGTGTAAATTTTTTTGTAGGATTTTATCCTTATGGGGTAAAATCCTATTTTTATTATAGAATAAGGGTATCGTGTGATAGCCAAGCCAGCGAATGTATAGCGCTGGGTATGTAACGGCAAAAAAAATAATCAATAATTATTTGACAATTAAACATTATTTTGTACTTTTGCAATCTATACACTAAAACAAGTAAAATTAGAACAATGAATAAGTCAGTTTACATTATCCCCGTAAATGCCCACAGTGGTAAATCGGTAGTGAGCTTAGGTGTATTGCAAATGATAATGCGCAATACATCAAAGGTAGGCTACTTTAAGCCTATTATTGAAAGCAAGTCTGAAAAAGATATGCTTATAGAAACAGTGTTGGAGCACTTTAAGCTCAATATGAGTTATGAAGAGACTTATGCTTATACACGTAAAGAGGTAATAGCCCTTAAGAACCAAGGAAATATTGGTGAAGTGTATGATACCATCATCAAAAAGTACAAAGCTTTAGAAGAAAAGTTTGACTTTGTATTGGTAGATAGTCCTGGTATTGTAGGTGATAGCAATTTTGATACTGACTTTAACGCTTCGGTAGCACAGAGCTTGAATATTCCTGTGCTGGTAGTGCTAAAGGACAATTTTGCTTCGGAAGACGAGCTACTAAACCAAGTGCAGGTACAATTAAATTCGATTTTAGAAAAAGATGTGCAAGTGCTTAGTGTGTTTATCAACAAGGCTAAAAATGCGACAGAGGCTACCCAAAGCAAATTGGAACAGAAATTTAAAGATATTACATTTACTGTAATTCCGCGCAAAGAGGAGCTTTCACGCCCTACGATTCGCGAAGTAGCCAAAGCTTTAAATGCTGAGTTTTTGTACAAAGGCGATAACATAGATGTTATTACCAAACGTACGCTTATAGGAGCAATGCAATTGCCTAACTATTTTGCAAACCTTACTGAAGATACTTTGGCGGTAATCCCTTCCGACCGTACTGACCTGATTACGGGCTCATTAGTAGCTAACTACTCCAACTATTCAAACATCAAAGGAATTGTGCTATACGGAAACTTTGAGCTTGACAAATCTATTCACAAGATATTGGAGGGTATTCAAAAAAATATCCCGATAATGATAGCCAAGAGCAATACTTTTGAAACGGCAAACCTTATAGGGGCTATCAATCCTCGTATTTACCCAGAGAACACAGAAAAGATAAAACTACTACTTCAGTTGTTTGACGAAACTGTAGATGCTGAAAAACTAAACAAGAGCATTTCTTCATTTAAATCGGAAACCATAACACCGCGAATGTTCCAATACAATATGGTACAGAAAGCACGCCAAGGGCAAAAACACATTGTATTGCCAGAGGGTACCGATGACCGTATTCTTACTGCTGCTTCACAACTTGCCGAAGATGAATTGGTATACCTTACTATCTTGGGCGACCCCGAAGCGATAAAAACACGTGCTACCAATATATTGGGCTTGAAATGGAACGAAAAACGTATCAGTATTGTAAATCCTGCTAATAGCCCTAAATATGAGGCGTATGCTGAGAAACTATACGAGCTTCGCAAGAGCAAAGGTTTAGAGCTTTCGCAAGCTAAAGATTTGATGCTTGATGCTTCGTACTTTGGTACGATGATGGTATTTGTAGGTGATGCCGATGGTATGGTATCGGGTGCGGTAAATACAACAGCACATACTATTCGTCCGTCATTACAGTTTGTAAAGACCAAGCCAGGGGTAAGCACTGTGTCGTCAGTATTCTTTATGTTGTTGCACGACCGCGTATTGGTGTACGGTGACTGTGCGGTAGTACCAAACCCAACTGCGGAACAATTGGCTGATATAGCTATCAGCTCTGCCGATTCGGCAATTGCTTTTGGCATAGAACCTAAGGTAGCACTCCTCTCCTACTCTTCTGGTAACTCAGGCAGTGGTGCTGATGTGGATAAAGTGCGTGAAGCTACCGCTTTAGTAAAACAACGTCGTCCAGAACTATTGGTGGAAGGACCTATACAATACGATGCGGCAGTAGATCCTAAAGTGGGTAAACAAAAGATGCCTAATTCGCCAGTAGCAGGACAAGCTAATGTACTTATTTTCCCTGACCTTAATACGGGTAATAATACTTATAAGGCAGTACAACGCGAAACAGGAGGTTTGGCAATAGGGCCTATGCTTCAAGGCTTGAAAAAGCCTGTAAACGACTTGAGCAGGGGGGCACTTATTCCTGATATTTACAATACGGTGCTTATTACAGCCATACAGTCGGAATTTTAATGAGCTTATAAATCAGAAATTATAAAAGAAAATGGAAATATTAATTATTAATTCGGGGAGTTCGTCTCTAAAATATCAGCTTATAGATTCTAAAACAGGAGAATCAAAAGCCAAAGGGATTGTAGACCGTATAGGTATTGAAGGTAGCTTGATAAAATATGTTGCGGTAAAAGACGGTAAAGAAGTAGAAAGGAAGAAAGAAGTGCCTATTCCTACTCACGAGGTGGGTATGAACTTGGTAACTGAATTCCTCACCGACCCTGAAGTGGGAGTTATTCATAATCCTGAAGAAATAAAAGGGGTAGGACACCGCGTGGTGCACGGGGGTGAAAAATTGGTGCAGCCTACTGTAATAGATGATGCTGTTGTGGAAGAAATCACACGTATTATCCCACTATCGCCTTTGCACAATCCAGGACACTTAGAAGGTATTCGCGTGGCGCGTAAGCTTTTTAATAAGGCTACTCACGTGGCTGTGTTTGACACTGCATTCCACCAAACGATGCCTCCTAAAGCTTTCCGCTATGCAATTCCTAATGAATACTACGAAAAGTATGGTATTCGTTCGTATGGTTTCCACGGTACAAGCCATAAGTTTGTAGATGCTGAAGCGCGTAAATACCTCAATAATCCGCATATTAAGAACATTACAATTCACTTAGGTAATGGGGCGAGTATGGCTGCTGTGAACCAAAACGGAGAGTGTATAGATACCTCAATGGGCTTAACGCCGCTTGATGGTCTTATTATGGGTACGCGTTGCGGACAGATAGATGCCTCTGTAGCGTTCTTTTTGGGACAAGAATTGGGATTGAGCTTTGAGGAGGTGAAAACTATCTTTAACAAGAAGAGTGGTATGCTGGGGCTTACAGGCTATTCGGACGCTCGTGATGTGGCAGCTAAATACCACGCAGGCGATGCAAACGCTCAGCTTTGTTACGAGATGTACGGTTATCGTATCCAAAAATTTATAGGAGCTTATACAGCTGCTTTAAACGGGTTGGATTCGATTGTATTTACAGCAGGTTTGGGCGAAAACGATGCTCTTACACGCTCATTTGCTTGTAGGAATATGGATTTCTTTGGTATCAAACTTGATGAGAAGAAGAATGAAGAACTAAATCACCCTAAAGCACCTGTAGAAATACAAGCTGCTGATAGCCGAGTGAAAATATTGATAATACCTACCAACGAGGAATTACAAATTGTAAATGAAATTGTAGGATTGGTAAAATAAATAACAAAACAGCAGAGATAGCGATGTCTCTGCTGTTTTTTCTTATAAAACTATCATATTTGATAAAGATTTTTTTAAAACATAGCTGTTAATTAAAAAATAATGACTACCTTTGCAGCCGTATAGTCGTAACGTTGTGTCTATATAACATATAACAATTTTTATAACTTTTAATTATTGAGGTTATTACAATGAATATGAACGATTACATCATATTTTTAAGTTATTTTCACTCTGCTCACACACGTGCACAACAGATTCGTTGCAAGGCAAAAAGCCTTTCACCTCTTCGTATTTGAAAAATCAGCATTAGGAAGTAATAGCATTTTGGGCAATGGTGATGACTGTTGCTCACACTTCGCAAAAACATTTACTATTATTTTAATTACGCTGAACAAATGAAAAATAAATATATCGACTTAATTGACCAAACCTACTATTTTCCTCAAGATGAATTTACCTTGGAGGGTGATGAACTTCGCTTTCACAATATTGACTTAATGGAGCTGGTACGCCAATACGGAGCGCCGCTTAAGTTTATGTATTTGCCGAGAATTTCGGAGAATATACAGAGGGCTAAAAAATGGTTTGAAAAGGCTATTAAAAAGCATAAATACAAAGGGGCGTACAATTACTGCTATTGTACGAAGAGTTCGCACTTTAAACACGTAATGGTGGAAGCACTGAAGAATGATATTCATATGGAAACGTCTTCGGCTTTTGATATTAACATTATTAATAACCTCATCAATGAGGGGCTTATCACTAAAGAAAAGCATATTTTATGCAATGGCTTTAAACGCGATGCTTATATAGATGGTATCGCTGACCTTATCAATCGTGGATATGAGAATTGTATTCCTATCATTGATAACTACGAGGAAATTAACCTTTTTGAGGAGAAAATAAAGGGGACTTATAGTATTGGTATTCGCATTGCTTCGGAAGAAGATCCTCGCTCAGAGTTTTATACTAGTAGGCTAGGGATTGGCTATAAGAATATAGTGCCTTTTTACAATCGTGAGATAAAAGATAACGCAAAAGTGCGGCTGAAAATGTTGCATTTCTTTATCAATACAGGGATTAAAGATAATGCGTACTATTGGAATGAGCTTTTGAAGTGTTTGCGCGTGTATATTCAGCTGAAAAAGGTGGCTCCTGAGCTGGATAGCCTTAATATAGGAGGTGGTTTTCCTATAAAGACTTCGCTGGCTTTTGAGTACGATTACGCTTATATGGTAGATGAAATTATCCGCCAGATAAAAATTACTTGTGAGCAAGAGAAAGTGCCTGTACCGAATATTTTTACTGAATTTGGAAGTTTTACGGTGGGTGAAGCTGGGGGTGCTATTTATGAAATTATGTACCAAAAGCAACAAAATGACCGTGAAAAATGGGATATGATAAATTCATCATTTATCACTACTTTGCCTGATACTTGGGCTATCAATAAGCGTTTTGTATTGTTGCCTATTAATCGTTGGAATGATGAATATGAGCGAGTGCTTTTGGGCGGACTTACGTGTGATGGTGATGATTACTATAATAGTGAGCAGAATATGAATGCTATCTACTTACCTAAGTATAACAAAAACAAGCCTTTATACATTGGTTTTTTTAATACGGGGGCTTACCAAGACAGTATTGGAGGGGTAGGTGGTTTGCAACACTGCCTTATTCCACAACCTAAAATTGTATTGATAGACAAAGATGAGAAAGGAAATATAGTATCTCGGCTTTTTATGGAACAACAAAAAGCTGAGGATATGCTGAAGATATTAGGATACTAAAACAATTGTTAATTGTCAATGATTTGTAAAAAGACTGTTCAGAGGAGTTTTGTTGGACAAGTGAGACTTTTTTGAACGGTCTTTTTATTACTAAAAGTAAGAATGATGAGAATATTCTTTTTCTTTTTGTTTGTAGGAGTATTATGGGGGCAGGAAAATGATATGAAGTACTACCAATACAATCTGTGGTTGCGTCCGTCTATCAATATGGATTATCTGAGATTGGAAGTAATAGAAGCACCTGAAAATGAAAGTTTAAAAAATAAGAAGTTATTGCCTAATTACCCTGTAAACTTAGGGTTTAGTATGGGGATTTACAATACGTTTGTAACGGTGGGATATTCTAAAAGTATCGTGCCACTACGAGATACTGATAAATATGGTAAGAGTAAGTTTTTTGACTTTCAGGTGCATTCATTTTTTAAAGAACGATTTCTATTTGACCTTTATTATCAGGATTATAAAGGATTTTATTATACAGATAAGGCAAATATAAGGCTACTGAACGATACTAAAATACACCAAATAGGCAGTGAACTATTATACTTTAGGAACTTGAAGGAAATAGCTTTGGAACAATTATTAAACCACGGAAAAACACAGTTTGGGACGGCTTTTGGGTGGTATATAGGTGGAGGACTTTACTATCACAAAATTGATATTCCTGCACTTTCGTATGTTAATAGCAATGAGGTATTTAGACATATACAAGCTGGCGTGAGTGTGGGGGTAACAGGTAATATTAACCTTACGGATAACTTTACTGCTTTTACCCTGATGGGAATAGGAGGTTATTTTGGAGGTGAGATGAAGCCACTTTCTAAAATGAAACTAAATGGTTATAACAATTTCAGACTATTGCTATCGGGGGTGTATACTAAAAAAGATTGGACTTTTATTTTTACGGTGCAAGAGAATAACAAACAGCTTTATTATAGAAAGAATGAACAAATAGACATCAATAGTAGTAATATTGAAATTAGCTGTATAAGGCAGTTTCGTTTTCAAACAAAATACCGAAATAGAGTAATGGAACTTTTAGGAATGTGATTATTTGGCTTCCCTAATAGCTTCTTTAACCACTTGGTCGTATAAGATATTTTTATTGGAGTAATTCTCTTTGTAATTCTTGAGTTCTTCTAATACTTTTTTTCGGTCTTCTTCAGTAAAATTTCTTCGGTTTAGCTTCCATTTTCTATATTGTGCTACAGCTTTGTGATAAGCTAGCTCATAAGCAGGAATATACTCATTGCTGCTATACAAATCTACCAATCGCAGCACTTCGTCAAATTTTAGGAAGGTAGTAAAGGCTTTTTTTATATCTCTCAGTTGGGAGTCGGCAGCTTCTTGGTTTTTTGTAGCTACAAAATCGGTAGCAGTAAGGGGGTATTGGGCTAATTTGTTTTTCAGTTCTTTTACTTTTTCTACATTGTTGCTATTAGGATTAGCTATATAGTTATCTATATTTTGGCGTAATACTTCAAGACGCTGAAAGTCAAAGTTAGCCACATCATCACTATACATTTTGCTTATAACGGCGTATTCTGATTCTATCCATATATACAACATTTTATTGTCTTGGCGCAACTCAGGAGTATTGAGCAAACTTAATACTTTTTGATAGTTTTTATTTTTATAGGCTTTAATAGCTTCAAATATAGTGTCATTGGATTGTGCCCATACGCTTGCCGAAAAGAGTATGCTTAAAAAAAGATATATGATTTTCATTATTATAAATAGTTATAATTGTTCCAACTATCATAATGATAGCGTAATTTTTCTTCCATTTCTTCTTTTATTGATTTTATGCTTTCAAAATGCTCAAATTTAGGATTGATTTTTAGTTTGCTCATAAGCTTATCGTACTCTTCTTTTGAAAACTGTGCTATTGGAGTATGGATAAAGTTGTCTATTTGTTTGGGTAGTATACTCGTATAGAAAACGTACCATTGCCAATCTTTCTTTACTTCATTCACACTTGGGTCATTGGTTTTGATGGTAGCCCAATGGCTGATGTATTTCTTAACCTCATTTTTATCTATAGGTTCTTTTTGTAGTATTTGAGCAACTATAAAAGCCGATCTTTGGCTATAATTATCCTTCAGGGTTTCCAAATAAGTATCTTTTAAATCTTTAGTGATATCACCTTGGTTGTAATACCCTGTAATTTCAATAAGTAAATTGTTATAATCTTGAGGGGTAACTTGTATGCTATCCAGATTACTTATGGCAGTTTCTATAGTTTCTTGTACCGAAGAAGCTTCGGCAGTACTTTTACTAATGGGGGAAGATGAGCTTTTTTCGGAAAACCAAGTATAGAGAGCCACACAGCCTATAGCTACTAAGGCTGTAAGCATAAAATAGAGCGTTCGTTTATTCATTTTGTATGGTTATTTTTTATTGTTTTTAGGGTCTTTAGGGGTACTTTTTTTATTGTCTTGCGGCTTGTTATCATTAGGCTTTTTAGCAGGAGCAGCAGCAGGTTGTTGTTTAGCTTTAGGAGCTTGTGCAGTAGCTTTTGGGGCTATTTGTACAGGAATAGCTTTCTTTGTCTTTTCTACTTTGGCAATACTGTCTTTTTGCTGTTTTATTTGCTTTTTTTGAGCTGCCAACTCTTCGTTTGCCTTTGCAATCAAATTATCTTTTTCTTTGATGATTTCTTCTCTACTGCTGATGATTTTCTGAGTTTCAGTATCTACATAGTAATAACCAGCAGCAAAGCCTATAGCTAAACAACCTATAACTACTGCAAGTGTGATATATAAACTTTTCTTATTCATTTTTCTTATTATTTTGTGGTTTTTGAATTTGTATTGGTAGTTTTTGTGGCTACATTGGTAGTTTTTGTAGTGGTATTATTTGATTTTATGGTATTTGTTGTTGTACTTGTAACTGTTTTTGTTGCAGTATTGTTAGGTAGTATTTGAAAGCTATTGAGTTCTTTCTTTACTTGCTCATATTTAGCTTCTTTTTCTTGTATTTTTTGCTCTATAGCACTTATATCTTCTTCAGATGTATTGCTGCGGTAAAAATATCCTATAATACCCCCTACAAGCAACGACAATAGAGCATAAAGCAATATATCAATAACAGGACTTTTCTTGTTATCATTGATGGTTTGCCCTCTGTTAGGCAGATGTATTGACAGCGTTTTTATATCGCTGTTTACAGTTGTTTTTTTCCCTGCCTGTCCCACGATAGTATATTCTATTTTATCGGTCGTAAGGGCGTATATTTCAAACTTTTTACCTGTAGGAATAGGGAGTTCTTCACCATTTACCCATAATTTAGCCAAAGCGTTTTCACTATTCTCTACTATGAGTTTGCGGGTAGAAAGTTTAGCTGTTATAGGTAATGGTATTTCTTTGCCATTTTTCAATGTATAGTACAAAGTATCAGTAGCAAGAGCATACAATTCAAAATACGGTTGAGGTTTAACGGCTGTGTTATTAATTTTTAGAGATGTGATACACTTATCAGCATCATCAATAATTATAGCAGTAGTTTTTAGCTCATTAGTACCTGTTAGTTCTCGCTTTTCTTGTTGTCCTTTCAGTTGAAAGTATAGTTTTGCCCCTTGTAATGACAAAAGTTGCTTAGCAAATACAGGAATAGCGGTATTTTCAAGCCAAAGTTTGTCTAAGGCTTTCTTTTCATCGTTTATTTGCCACTTTACTACGCTTAGAGGGTCTATAGAGTGCAAGTGAAACTCTGCCAAGAGCTTGCTATCAATATTAGTAGTAAAAAGATAAAGTTTTTCCACAAACTCATTGCGTTCATCGGCAAAGAGTGCTTCTAAATTTTCAGCAGTAGCTATAGCGTAGTAAGTACCTTTCCTGATACTTTCTATATCGAAGGTATAACGTTCCTTTTCTATGATAGCTTTTTCATTGATTTGGGTAAGCAGGTCGGTATATTCTTGTGAGGGGGTATTGTTTTGTATAAAAAGCTCATATCGCTGAGCAATAGTGAGCAGGCAATCCTTTACATTAGTGAGTTTATGTGCCGAAGAGATAAATAGCCGTACAGCATAGAACCCAGCGCGTTTTTCACGGTCTAAAGCACGCTTTATAAATGAATAACACGTCCATTTTTCATTTTTAGCAAATGAGAATACAGGGTTCTCGGTAATTTGCATTACTACGCTACGCTCATCGGTTAAAAATAGCTTGTTGTCTAATTGAGCTATAGCAGGGTTGCTGGTATATTCGGTATTAAGTCCCGCAAAGGTGCGTTGTATTAATAAATGTACTTTCATAGTGTTATGATTAAAAACGTCTTAAAAATTTACCTAAAAATCCGCCCTCATCTACGATAAAGCTATCCGATAGTATTTGAGCAATGATATTTTTAGAGTATTCGGGGTGGTATTCTCTCAAAATCTTATCATATACCACCTCTCCTATTGAAAAAGGAAATACCTTTATCTTAAACTTGTTATTTCCGCTCTCTTTAGCGTTGATACAGTTGTTTAATAAGTTTCTAAACTCTTCTTTTACGAACTCATCGGCTATGGTAAGGTCTGATTGTTGTGTGCCTATACGTTCTTTCTTAATAAGGTCAAACTTATTCACTACCAAATACACCGCATCGGTCTTTTCCAATATACGGTGTTTTCTGAACATATTCAGGATACTGATATAAATATCACTTTGGTTGTAATCATTGTGATAATCAGCATCAAGTCGCTTCATATGGTCTAAGGCATCAAGTACAAAGATAAGTATTTTTCGGTTGTTGTTCTTAATGTGATTTACAAAATCTTTTACCTCATCATTCTCCAAACCATTTTCAAATATCTTGGCATAGTTTTCACCGGGCACTTCCACTATATTCAGTGGGTGTGTCTTGTTTTTTTCGTCTTTTAGTGAGGTAGCAATATAGTTATATGAACCTGATACCGTACCTTTTGCCAAAATACCTTTTTCTAAGTCCGATGTAATTTGAGCATCGTATTTTTCGCCTTCAGTGTTATAAGAGTCGGGGATACTGATACCCGCTTTTTTAGCGTAGAACAACAAGCCCGATAACATTACCGATTTTCCAGAGGCAGGAATACCTACAAAAAATACATCGGTACGCCCTTTATCCATTGGGGGCAACTCATCTACTGTAAAAGCCTTTATAGGTCGTTGTTTTTGCCAATGTTTGAATGAGTTAATCAGCTTTTTATCTACTCCTGCAGCCTCTAAATCGTCATAGCTATAAAGGTTGCGGTTTAGACAGTCGCGTATGTCTTCAATCCCTACTTCCTCATTTATCACTTTCTGGATTTCAGTAGTTTTATTAGCAGGAGGAGGGGTGATAATAGTAGTAGCTGTGGTAGGAGGTGGTGGGATAACGGTTGTGTTTTGGAAAATAGAGTTCAACGAGGTATCAAATATAGAGCTCCCCGATGAACTTCCAAAAGGATCAAAACTATTAGTAGTGTTTGTTGCAAAAGGCGATGCCGGAGCTGATGTTGTTGTTGCTTGGGGTTCATTTTCAGCAGTCAACCCTTCACGCTGGCGTTTGCGCCTTTCTAGCTCCTTTACCTTAGCAATCTCTAAATTGTATTGTTTAAATTCTTCAATTGTAATGTCATTATTTATGACAAACTCATCAAGCTTATCTATTGAGAAAAAAACTTCATTACAACTGTTTAAAATTTGTCTCTTCCTTACCTTATCCATTGTGTATTCTATTTATATTTCTGATTAATATTCGGTAGCCCCACCTATGCTTGAAGGGGTAGATTCATTGTCGTATCTTCTTACTTTATAAGTAATAAAAGGTATTAGAATAACCAAGTGTATCACAACCACTATAAGTATAGGCAAAAACCAATTGGGAGGATATACCTTATTCAGCTCACTAAAGCTATTCAAAGGCAACTGATGACTATCCATTTGGAAAAGTACCATATCTTGATGCATAGGGAGTTCCTCTAATTTTTCATTCAGTAGCTTGTAACTATCTGTTACAAAATCATTAGTAGTGTTATAGTTTTTGGCAACTCCCAAGAAATTCCAATTCTGGAAGTCCTGTCTGCGCCTTTCAGCTTCAGCCTCTACCTCCTTCAGTATTTTTGTATTCTCACTTACCTTATTGCGTATAGGGCTTAGGTTAGATTCTACAATTGAAGATAGGTTAGCCAATGTAGCTATAGCCAATGTTTGGTTATCTATAACGTATTTCCCTATTTGTAAAGAATCCTGAGTATTTCCTTTGTATTTTTTGCCACTCTTCCGGTTTTTTACATACGCCCTTAGCTTATTAGTAAGTGCACTCTTGTAGTTTTGTAAGTCCTTAGAAGCTTCCTCTTCGTAAATAGTTGATATGCCTATTACTTTGTTGATTTTCTCATTTACTTCTGCTTGCACCTTAGGCTTTACGTTATTTTCTATATTTAGAAAATGAACCAATAGTACAAGACTGAATAATGACAACCCTATAAAAGGTAAAAACCAAAGTGTAGCTGCACTTTTATAATTTTTGCTCGCCATAGCTTGCTTTTTGTTCTTCAGTACCTGCATAATAGCATAATAAATCACTAATACTAAGACAGTAATAGCTAAACTTATAGGCATTTTACCGTCTGTTAAGTAAAGTAATGCAAAAAAATTAGCTGTAGATAAGAAAAATATAAATATTAGTGATATGATATCTACAAATGTAAAGTTATCTTGTTTAAACTCGGTCATAATGTTAGAATGTTTTGTTATATAGTATTGTTAATTGATTTTGTTGTACTGTATTTCTTTTCAGTTCTTCAATAATTTGTGTACTAGTATATTGCGGATATTTACTTTTTAAAGCCGCGATAAAAGCACTTACTATAGGGGCTGAAAAGCTCGTGCCTTGTAGTATTTCAGTCTGTTGATTAGGGCTTGCTACCTTTACGTTTTCTCCTTGGGCATAAATAGTTGTTAGTGTACCATAGTTAGAAAAATCTGATTTTTGGTCGTATTCATTCACTGCGCCCACTTTTATTGTATTTTCGGCACGTGCCATTGGGTCAAAGCCTGTGAGTATGCCGTCATTTCCTGCGGCTAACACAATAATTGTCTTATTGTTTTCGGCATACGAAAATAGCTCTTTCCAAAAACTTTCTTCATCTTTAGCTCCATTTTTTATATAATCCTTTTGATAAGTTTCAGGAATAACAGCTGCGGCGTCCAATTTAGCTCCTAATGATAGGTTCACCACATCGGCTTGCTGCTTAATAGCGTAAAGCACCCCTTTTATAATGTAAGTAGAACTCATATAACCATTGGCATCCGATACTTTTATAGGAATTAGCTGTGCCGTAGGTACTATGCCCTCTATATCGTTAAACCTGTTCCCTACAATTATAGAGGCTACTGCGGTGCCGTGATTGATAGCCGAGGGGTGCACATCACTACTATTGTCGGTTGCGTTATAAGGGTTTATCCATTTGCCTTTCAGTGAAGGGTGTTGCAAGTCAAAACCGTTATCTACAACAGCTACTTTTATATTATTAGCAGTTATTTTTTGTAGCGGATAGAGATTTTCTCTATTCATATAGCGGTTGGTGGTCTGCATATCAAAAAGTGCTTCGTCCCATACCAAAAGCGAGTAATTAGGCAGTTTCTGCTTTACTTCTTGTTTAAAGCCCTCGCGGTCTATCTCATTAGCTACTTTCAGTTGTATATAGTTAATAGTACTATCCACATAGTTTATTTTATATTGAATTGTATCAAATTTTTGTATAAAATCCTGTAAGAAGTGTTTGGTTTGGTAGGTAGTGTCTTTAATAGCCACATTCAGCAAGTCGGCAACTATTTGCCGCTTGCCGATAGTGTCTATAATAATCTTATCACGATCTATAGGCTTTATAGTGTAATAGTTATTGGGCAATGAAGGTAAGGCAGTTGTGGGCAACGATGCAGCATATCCTCCCTGTCCCATACGCTCTTTTAGTACAAATATCCAAAAGAGTATACTTATTACTAAAGCTATAAACAAAAAAAGATAATAATGAAATGGATATTTATGTTTCATAACTCAAAAAGATTATTCAGGGCAATTCACACGATAAGTCCACGCAGTACCGTCTTCGGGGGCTTTCATTTCTACAATACATTCTTGGGGTTTTCCTTGTTCGGCTTTATAAGCAAATTCTACAGTACCATAACCACTCACAAGGTCTGAAGTAGTAGCTACTACTTTGCCATCGTAATATACCGTAAGCTGGTCGGGTACATCATACATATCATACTGCACCACTACTCTACCCGATTGGCTACCCAATAAATGTGGGGTACGTGTAAGCCCCTGTCCTCCCGAATTTACTTCGGTATCACAATTCACAGTAGCTCCTTGTGCAGGTGGCATTGTAGGGGGTTCGTTATCCATAGGTGGTGATGGGGTAGTAGTTACAGGGGGCTGGTAATAGTTATTATTGCATTTTGGCTTCCATAATATCGCATAAATGAGTAATCCCAGCAATAGGAAGAACAACAAGTAGTATAACCACCAATAACGATAAAAGAATTTATTTTCCATAACTAAAAGATGAGTGATTTATAAAAGAAAACAATACAGATAAGCACTAATAGCACAATTAACAACCACCAATAAGTAGCTGCAAACTCCTTTAGAAACTCCAAAAAACCTCTTTTTTTCTCAGGCACTACAGCTTCGGGCTCAAAAGCTATTACAGGTTCAGGCTCTGGTAGTGGTTCGGGTTCGGGCTCTGGTTCAGGCTCTAATTTAGGGCTTGGTTCAGGTGCTACTTCAGGCTCTGGTAGTGCTTCAGGTTCTGGTTCGGGCTCCAATAGTGGCTCGCTTTCCTCTTGTATTGTAGGGCGTTGTATCTTGTCGTTGTTAAACTGCCACCCCCATACGATGCATATATCTTTCCCATTGCTGAAAAGCTTATTGTCTTCCTGACTGAAAACCTTTTGTAGCAACCCTGCCCAGTTCTTGTTATTAGGGTCATTGCTCTGTAATAATTGCCCTATATGCTGTTCCAATTCGTCTCTAAAAGCAAAATATTGCCTTTGAGCTTGTATATCTACCGTTTCCTGCAATCCCTGATAGGGCGAAAACCAATTTACTACATAGTTTTGTAAAATAGGCTTTGCTAGTATATTTCGGTATTTATTAGAAATCCGTGTCCTTATAAAATTATTCACCAATTCATAGGTATTGAAAAGGTGCTTATTGTCGTGTGATATAGGCACGAAGGTATCAGTCGTAAGGGTATAAAACTTGTTCATATCAAGATTTTTGAATTGGATATTCAGTATATTTTTCTATAAGTGCTTTCAATGCGCTGTTTTCAGCCTCATCATAACTCACAAAACCACTATTGATAAGCAATGAAATACGCAATAGCTCTAACCATCTACCATATTTTTCAAAAGCTATGGTATTTACATCCATTTTGCTATTGTCAAATAAACTTGCTATAGTAGCTTCATCAGTCATCGGTTCTTTGCCAAAGTATTGCAAAGTCTTATCTTTGTACATCTCTTTTATTTCACGTGCCTCTTCACTACTTACAAATTGCATATCAAAATTGTAAATAATATCATTTAGCAATAAAGCAAAAGTCTCTGCCATAAACACCTCTTCACCTTGTATCCCCTTAATCTCCGATACCATATTGTCAAATACCTTTACTAATTTTTCTACTACATTTCGCTTTTTGATGATAGTCTGGTAGTGCGACAATATCTCATCTATATGGCTTTTGCTAATGTTATACTGTGTGAAATCATCATAGCTATTTTGGCTTACTCTTTCATACCAATTATCCAGCAATAGCTGTGTGTAATACTCCGTTTTAGACTTTGTTTTAGTAGGCGTAAACAAGTCGCTTAGCTTTACATTGCCCAAAGCCATTTCCACCTCTTCCTTGCTGTTTAGCCACATATTTCGTTTTAGTATATCTACAGCTTCTTCCTCCGTAGTAGCTTGTTTTAGCTCAGGAAACTGATTGTATAACAAGGAAGCTTCACTTAGGCTCTCATTGGTTTGTTCTTCCACATCTATGATGAGGTGTTCATTTAGCAAATTGTACAAATCTATGGGGCTCACACTTAGTTGCTCTATAAACTTGATAAACAACGAATAATCACTATTGATAGCCCTATTAAACTGCATTTGAAACTGATTTACCAACTGCATATTCTTTGCCCTCATTAGCGTTATATCATCAGTATGCACGTATTTTACAAGCGTATTTTTTAAGCTCTCTATCGTTTGGTTCAGTATAGCTATATAATGGTTTATCTTTATTAGGTTGTTAGATACCTTGGCAAGATTTTCTACTATTAAGCCAGAACCATCTGCGTTCACTTTCGCTGCCGCATCCCACGAGCGTTCAGGGCTCTCAAAGTGTTTTTGTACAAAATCAAACTCTATGAATGATTTTCTCAAAGCATTCATAAAATCCACCCGCTCAGCACGCAAATTAGTTTCCTCTTTGTTTGTCTCAAAACCATCAAAGGTATGCTTAGAGTAGTTAAAATCACGTAGTAAGTACATATTCTTAAAATAAGGCGACTGGTTGCTCCAGTGGGTATGCCAATTGCGTGATTTAGTTACAATCTCCCCTTCAAAGATAGCATTAAAACGAGCTATCCATTTGTGATTTAAGTTAGTATAGTCCTGCAAATAGTTATTGTCGGCACCGTCTTTGTAATACAATTGTTCATTGAAAAAAGTATAAATAACAAATAGCGGAGGCACAGGAGCATTTGCCAATGCCAATGTTCGTTTTTCTTGTGTATCGCCTATATTTTTTGCAATCCAGTTGAATAATAAGTAGGATAGTTCGTTTATTTCCAACTGCTTGTCGTTATTACAGAACAATAGGTTATTAATACTGTAATCATCAGAATATTTGTTGAATAAATACGATACCTTTCCTCGTATGAGCATCTGTTTTTGGTTGTCTTCATTGGCAATACCATCTTCTTCAATTGCCAAGCGAGTACGAGCTCCTGGGAAGTCTAATAAATCCGAGTTTTCCAAGAAAGGTTTCGTTTGTATCAGCGCTTCAGGAATTGAAAAAATGAGCTCCATTATCAATACCGATAAGTAGTTAAGGTCTATACTCACTTCCTTGCCTGTATTGGTTTTTACAATAGTATCTTTGTGCACCTTATCAAGCAGTTTGATGCGCTCTACATCAAGAATAGCTCCTTCATCGCGCAATACCGTATTAAACTGCAAATAAGCCTCTGTAGCGTAATCCAAGCAATGCAGTTTTTCTATAATACTATTAAATATACGAGTTAGATGCTCGTTTTTGTTCCATAACACCTCAAAAATAGCACTCCATTGGGTATAGTCAAATTGAGCTATTAGCTTACTGATACGCTGAAAAAAGCGCGTTTCTACAAGTCCCTCAAAGAGTATAGTATGCTTTGAAAGATGATTGTCAAAGTAATCTTTAATTTCTAATATATCAAACTCTGTAAGCACTTCTTGTTTAGGACTCCCCTCTTGCAATTCATATCGCTTGATATGTGCTTCCAAATCGCGCTTAGAGATAAACGAAGTAATTTTCTTAAGGTCTAAAAAGAAAGCATCTAATATCACTATTAGTATGTCTTTAGCACTAAGCAGTCTTACTTTTAGTGGAAAATTAGGGTATTTTACCTCTTGTTGCACTGTAAAACGCGTTACCAAGCCTGTACTTTCCTTACCACCAGCAGGATTAATGCGTTGCAAAAAATCATAGGCTTCATTACCGTTTTGTATCTCAAAAGCTCGTTTTTCAGTGCTTAATAAGTTCTTTATAAGGTATGATTTCCCCACCTGGCTTGCCCCAAACAATGCCATTACGGGCTTAGAATCTATATTTTGTAGTATTTTGTGAAAAGTATTGCTGGCATACTTTAGTTGCAGTAATACCTCATTGCGTTCTTCATATTTCAAATTCTTTTCTACCCACTGCACACTCTGCCTTACCAACGTTTCTTTTTCGCCGATAAACTTCTTTATAAGGGCTATATCTTCTTGTGAATAATTGGTTCTCATAACTATTTTACATTTAAGATAAACTCACACTTATCCAACCAATAACCTTTCTCATCTTCAAGGGTTTGATAGTGCATACTAAAGTATTTGTTTAATTTCTCATTCCCTTCAGCATCTTCCACACTCTCTATTATTATCACCTCTTTGCTCTCGTCATAATCCCGTTCTATTTGCATTTTTAGCGGTAAATTTTGCCTTATAGCATTCTTCTCCACCTCTATCTGTCGCTGTATATAATCTTCCGTTTGTGAAGGATATTTGCGGCGTACTTGTGCGGCTACTTCCTCTTCATTGATGCGGATACTGTACAAATCGGCATAAGGGTAGTTTTTAGATAAAAACTTAGAATACCCAAAATGAAAAGGCAAAGTACTTACTTCCAATTCATTGGCGTTCTTTTTCGGCGATAATATTACCTCTTTCTCACTGTTGTTAGTACGTACAATATAATCAGCTGTAGAAATCAGCTTTTGTGTAATCTCTTTGGTTTCTATTTTTAGATCTCTTATTTTAAACAGCTTGCCAGCCATTAATGCTACGATAGCCCCTACACTCACCACCGTTTTAGGGTCGTTTATAAAACCATTGCCATCAGCAAAAGGATACCAACGCCCTATCCAATAGGTATTTAAGTTGATTAGGCAGCTTGGCGATATGGTAAGGTATTTCCTAAAGAGTGCTTCAAAACTCTTTAATGAAGCTGGCTTGCCCGAAAGTACTACAAAATCACATTGGTATTGATTGAAAACGACACATATTTGCCTTATAAGTGTATCAAATACCGAACTTACTATCGTATTTACCCTATCTGCACTTATTTTCCATTGCAAATCAAGCAAACTAAAACCAAAATGACGCTCAAAATACTTTAATAACTCAGTATTTTGAAATTTTCTACCTATAATCTCTTCAAAAGTTTTAGTTTCTATAGGTGTATCTGTATTATTAGCATTCTTTAAGTAAGCTAATGCTATAGGGATTGCCACTTGTTGTACAAAAGCTTGTCGTATTACCCTGCCTTTGTAACTGATGTTGTTAGCATCTTCCCCAAAAAAATTATTGAGCAATTCCGACATATTGTTTATACCCTGCCCTATTCCGTGGTTTTGTATCACCCCAGTACAGCCCGCATCGGCTTCCGTTTTCACTTCGCCCTCAATAATAATCTTTTGTATTAAATCCTTTAGCAAATCATCACCTGCAAATTTAAAGCTATCCCAAAACAGAGGCGTAGGCGTTAGCAAGTCACTGTCTTTACCATTTTCTTTTAGTTGATATTGGTTGATAAGTATATCAGTAGTACCTGCGCCAATATCCACCGATGCTATTTTTAGCGTATTTTTCCCTTTAAATAGATAGTTGTCTATCACATAGTTATTGCCTTTCAGTTTCTTTACTATCAGGCTGTATAAGAAAACAAATTGGCTACAACTCGCCTCGTCATAACTCCAATCCACACGATCTTCCAATTGCGATAACGTTTTCTTAATATCGTTGGTAGAAGGAATAATTTCTGGCTTTTCAAACCAATATTCCCTATAATCTTCGTCAAAATAATAGTTGGCGTAATTTTTTAGCAATTCGCAAGCCTCCTCAGCAGCTTGGCGCAATGCCACCTGTTCAGCTTGTATCATTGCCGTAGGGCACGATATAGTAATACGTTTTAATGAGCGCGGACGCATCATTTGTCCGTGTTCTTCTCTAAATTCAAATGAGTTTATCTGTGCATAGGCGTGTACCAATATCTCTAAAAACACAAATTTCATTAGTGATTTACGTGAGAATAATGGTTTAGACATAAACATATCATTTGCCCTTACCAGCTCTCCGTCTGTTTTTAGCTGATTGGTAATCCCATTCAGATATACCTTTTTGATGTTTTTATAATCTTTAGGGTTAAATTCCCATTCCCTTTCCGAAGGGCTATCGTCCCACAAATAGCGTTTAGGGCTCGAATTATGCGTTTTTAATTCGTATCCTAAGCTTAAATCGGTTACGGTGGCATTTATTAGATGTTCCGCCTCCCAGCCTATTCGTACCAAGCTGGGTACAGTAAACTTTTTATTATCAGATGTATCGTTAATGTCCCCAAATTTAGATTCCGAAAAAATAATATTCATAGGGAAAGGCTCGTCATACTGTTTGTCGGGCTCTGTATAATCTTGAATAATAAGCTTTTTTACACTTTCAAAATCAAAAGTGTTGTCGTCTTTATTCTCAAAAAGCAACGCACAAGTAGCCGAGTTACCCACATCTATTACCAAATCTACCTCTTTCTTCTTTGTCCTATCAGTAAATAGTTGTATTTCAGGCATATTCATTAGGCTGCCCAACCATTTCACAAAGAGCAGGTATTTAGCAATATATTGTTTGTAAGGCTTTTCGTAACGAAGGTCTTCATTTTTGCCGTAATATACATCCGATAGATAGTCGTTTATCCAAGCCGAAGCAAATTGAGGGTCGCAGAGTACATTAGCTATATTCAGTGTAGATTGTTCCAATTTAAACACGTTTTCCTCAATGTTTAAACTCAGTTGCGGACCTGTTTTATCGTATTCATTCTGTGCTAATAAAGTGTCTACAGCAATAATTACTTTAGCATTTGTAAGTTCATCATCACAATCTATAAACACCCGTACCCAATCAGTGGGGTAAAGCACATCTTTATTGATAGAATTATCTTTAAAATAAGGTAGTGGTATCCATTTACGTTGGAAAGCTTTTAAGGCTTTTAATAAATTGCCCTCCTCTTCAGCTACCAATACAGGCTGAAGATTTGATAAGTCCATATCTTCTTTTATTCGCCCATTTACAAAGTAGTCTCCTTCATAAAGTTGCTGCCACCTATAAAAAACAGTATCCCCTTGTTTAGTATACTTAAACAAAGGGTCAAGCACAAACTCATTTGTATTGTTATCAAAAGGCTCGTGGTAATAAATTTTATTTTCTGGCTTCTTCCCGAAATCCTTGTCTATCTCAGTTTTAAACTTTATATATTGTATGCCCGAATTGGCTATCAAAGAAATCCTTTTCATTGTGCATTAGTTATAGTCTTGTTTATATTATTAGTTTTGCATATTTTGGCCATTGTTGTCGGTAAGTATTGGCAGCTCCAGAAGGTACGTAAATAGCCTGAAGTGCTTGCTCATTGTAAGCAAAATCACCCTCCAATACCGGCGGAACACTTCCCTCAAAAGTAAGCGTTGCAGGACAATCTTGGCCAAATAAGTTTTCACCTACAAATGCTACTTTACTCGGGAAAAATATTGTTTGTAAGCTGCTGCAACCATCAAAAGCGTATTTCTGAATAGTAGTCAGCCCTTCAGGAAGTGTAATTTGCACAATATTATCACAATCGTAAAACACATCCTTGCCTATTGTAGTAACGCTTTTAAGCACAGGATCATTGTTCATCTTTATCATTTTAGATTGGTTATCAAACCATTTCATTAGCGTTTTTCCATCACTACTCAGTATGTAATAGTTAGCAGGAATAGCCTTAGCGGTAGTTGTAGTTGCAGGAGGTGGTGCATCTTCATCTTTCACATATTGTGATTGTTGTTCAGGATTGGTAGTATAATTTGTACTTTTTGTAGTTTTTTCAGTGGTTGTTTCATCGGGAGTAGTTTCTATCGTTGTAGCTTCTATAGTAGTGTTGAAAGTTTCAAATAAGTTTGCTCTACTTTTAGGGTCTTTGCCGTATTTGTTATCCCCTCTAGTGCCGTCAATAAGCGTAAGTATAAAAGGATTAAAGATAGGAATAATAGTTACCCAGCCTGTTATACCTATATCGTGGGCACGGCGCACCGATTGTATCATAAAGAATACAAAAACAGCAACAGTCCATATTCCTTGCAAGAATACAAAAACAGCAGCAGTCGTCCCTATTCCTTGCTGAAATAATCCAACAAAATCTGTAATAAAAAAATCTAAGATATAATTACCTATTTGATAACAAATATAAGTCAATACCCAGCACAACAAATAATGAGACCTCCTTAAACGACCTTTAGTAGAAAATAAATTCATAATTTAACATCAAGATTATCTATTAAACTTTTTTAAGTACTCACAAGCACGTGTATTATAATTCTTACACGACTTTTCTATCCAAAAAATAGCCTTAGCTTGTGATCTATCGGTACCTTTACCTTGTTCGTAGCACAATCCCAAGAGCATTTGCGCTTCTTTGTCTCCTTGCTGTGCCGCACGCTCATACCACCCTATCGCCTTTTCGTACGATTGGTCTACGCCTTTCCCTTGAAAATAACAATTACCCAAGTCGCGTTGGGCATCAATGTCTCCTTGCTGTGCGGCAAGTTCAAACCAAGCAACCGCTTCCTCGTCAGACTGTCCTACGCCTTGTCCCTTCAAGAAAGCATAGCCCAACAAGCTTTGCGCTTCACCATAATTTTGCTCAGCAGCTTTTTGCCACCATTCCACCGCTACTACATCCGATTGCGCTACGCCTTGCCCCTTGTAATAGCAAATCCCTATTTTCGTCTGTCCTTCAGCATATCCTTGGTTAGCAGCCCGTTCAAACCATTCAGCAGCTTTTTTGTATGATTGAGGTACCCCTTGCCCTTTGTAAATCAGTAGTCCTAATTTAGTTTGAGCTTTAGCGTGCCCTTTGTTAGCAGCACTTTCGTACCACATAGCCGCTTTTTGATATGATTGAGCTACCCCCGTCCCCTTCTCATAGCACAGTGCTAAATAAGCTTGAGCTTCGATATCCCCTTTGCTTGCCTTTGCTATAAGTGTTTTTATATCAGCATTTTGCGTATAACTTCTGATACATAACAAAAAGCAAAATAGCAATGTAATTTTTTTCATAGTATTGTTTTCTAATTAGTATTATTAATGAGATAGTAGCATTAAAAACAATATAATATGTTGCTATAAAAGTCTTATAATCTATTTTAATGCGGCAAAAATAAAACATTTTGACGAAACATACAATAGATAATAATTTTTTTTTATTCAAAGCATATTTTTTTTTATAAATTACTACCCAATCAATCAATTAAAATTTTATTACACTAAATTTGAGAATTATTATTTTTTCTCCTTTTTTTTTTCGCTGCAAAATTACGACTTTTTCCCCTATCACAAATAGCATATTTTGCCAAAATATATACATAATCAGACATTATTATTGCTCTTTTTTTAATTATTAATTTGCAAAATCTGCCATTACACCCTCTGCAATCCCTTATCCTATAACGGTTTTACACTGTCACCTGAATTCGTCAAAAGTTTGCAAACTCAGTTACACACCACACAGAGGTTGTCCGAAAAGTTTTAAAAGCACGATTACGACACACTTTGACAAACTTTAAGAGTTTGTCAAAGTTTATAAACTGATAATCAATCCTTTTTATTCATAAAACTTTTCTGTTACCCTTTTAATTCAAAATTCAAAATTCAGAATTCAAAATTAAATATATTGATAATCAATCCTTTTTATTCATAAAACTTTTCAGTTACTCTTTTAATTCAAAATTCAGAATTCAAAATTCAAAATTAAATATACAGATAATCAATCCTTTTTATTCATAAAACTTTTCAGTTACCCTTTTAATTCAAAATTCAAAATTCAAAATTAAATATATTGATAATCAGTATTTTTCAGTTTAATCATTATTTTGTACCTTTGCCCCCCGAAAAAGATAAAACTATAAAAATTATATGGAACAAATAAGTGTTTTCGATATGCTAAAAATAGGCGTAGGTCCTTCAAGTTCACATACTCTTGGTCCTTGGCGGGCTGCCGAAGCTTTCCTTAAAGAATTAAGAACTCATAACTACTTGCTCAAAACCAATCACTTGCGTGTAGACCTCTACGGCTCTCTTTCTCTCACAGGTAAAGGACATGCTACCGACCTTGCTACAATGCTCGGACTCAGTGGTGCCGACCCCGAATATGTACCTATTGAAAGTTTAGATGTTATCATTACAGCTATTACCAATAACCAAGAACTTTATTTAGGCAATGAACATATGATTAAATTTAATCCCAAAGAAGATATCGTCTTTAATCGTAACTTCTTGCCTTTCCACGCCAATGGTCTCTCTTTTACAGCGCAAGGCGATGACTTTAGTTATACCTCTACGTTCTATTCCGTAGGAGGTGGTTTTATTGTAAAAGAAGAACAAGAAAGAATTACTACCGATAATGTAAAAGATGTGCTTTTCCCCTTCCCTACCGATAATGCCAAAGAATTATTAGAACATTGCAACAACCAAGATAAAAAAATATCACAAATTGTCTATGAAAATGAAAAAGTATTGCGTAGTGAGGAAGAAATACACCACCAACTGATGCGCATTTGGAATACAATGCTGGAATGTACTTACATAGGCTGCCATACCGAAGGGGTACTACCAGGGGGGCTACACGTGCGCCGAAGGGCTTATAATATTCACAAAAATTTGATAGGGGTAGTAACCTATGACAGCCCTAAAAACTGGCTTAATGCCATCAAAAAAACAGATATAAAATTTAGAGAAATACTTAAATGGGTAAGTTGTTTTTCATTGGCAATCAATGAAGTAAATGCTTCTCTTGGGCGTGTAGTAACCGCTCCTACCAATGGTAGCGCAGGGGTAATACCTGCCGTACTGCTTTATTACCTCACCATAGAAAATCAAGAGGCTGGCGATGCCGAAATTATACAGTTTTTATTAGTAGCTGGCGAGATTGGCAGCTTGTTTAAAAAAGGAGCTACCATCTCAGCTGCTATGGGAGGGTGCCAAGCCGAAATTGGAGTTTCTTCAGCTATGGCAGCAGGGGCTCTTTGTGAGCTTTTAGGAGGTACAGCCGAGCAAGCGCTTATCGCTGCCGAAATAGCTATGGAACATCATCTTGGGCTCACCTGCGATCCTATCGGAGGTCTCGTACAAATCCCTTGTATAGAACGCAATGCAATGGGTGCTATCAAAGCTATCAACGCAGCCGAACTCGCCCTTGAAACCGACCCTAAAAATGTTAAAGTGCCCTTAGATAAGGTCATCGACACTATGTGGCAAACCGCAAAAGATATGAATTCCAAGTACAAAGAAACTTCTGAAGGTGGATTAGCCGTAGCTGTAAACATCGCTGATTGTTAGTCATTTTCTGATTGTTGAAAAATATTTTGTTTTAAACATTTCTATTGTATTATTTTTTTTACTACCTTTGCACAAATTCCAACGACCTATTGAGCCTATACTTATAGCAGACTTTGCTCTTAGGTTTCCCTTAGGTTCCCCTTACATACACACTAAAAAACTTAATACAAAAACAAATAAAAAAGGACGAATTACTGAACTATGAGTGATAACTTTTCAGAGAGAGTTAAAAGAATCTTTAATTATAGCAAAGAGGAAGCTATTCGGTTAGGACAATCTACTGTCGGTACCGAACACTTTGTATTGGCTATCATACAAGAAGGGCAAGGAAGTGCTATCGAGCTATTGCAGGATTTAAGAATAGATATGGAAAGGTTACGCCAACAAATTCATACTCTTACTTCTTCTCGAGGACTTAATCCACCAAACTTTAATGCTATACACTTTACAGTACAGGCAGAACGCGCTATGCAATCTACATATTTAGAGGCTAAGCGTGCTCACTCTCCTTATGTTAATTCGGCACACCTTTTGCTTAGTATATTACGTAATGACAACGATCCTACTACCAAAATATTCCACAAATTAGGAATTACATATGCAATGGCACGTGATAAGTATCATACAGAAGCTGAAAGTCAGCTCGCCGATACTGCTACTACCACCACAAATAGCGTAGCCCCCCCTGATGAGTACGACCGCAATTACCGATTGCCACACGAAGGGCGTATACCCCGCGTGCCACAATCTCCCAACCAAATGGGAGGCCAGCCTCGCAAACTAACAGTATTAGATAATTTTGGTAGAGATTTAACCACCCTTGCCGAACAAGGTTTGCTAGACCCTGTAGTAGGACGCGAAAAAGAAATAGAACGTGTATCGCAAATATTAGGTAGGCGAAAGAAAAACAACCCCTTACTCATAGGAGAACCTGGTGTGGGTAAAAGTGCCATTGCCGAAGGTCTTGCTTTGCGTATCGTACAACGCAAAGTAGCACGTGTGCTATACAACAAACGCGTAGTAACTCTTGATTTGGCTTCTTTAGTGGCTGGTACTAAATACCGAGGTCAGTTTGAAGAACGCCTTAAAGCTATAATGAATGAGCTTGAAAAGAATAGAGATATTATTCTTTTTATTGATGAAATTCATACACTTGTGGGTGCAGGTGGTGGTACAGGAAGCTTAGATGCTTCCAATATGTTTAAACCTGCTTTAGCACGAGGCGAAATACAATGTATCGGGGCAACTACCCTTGATGAATACAGACAATCTATTGAAAAAGACGGTGCTTTAGAACGCCGCTTTCAGAAGATAATCGTAGAACCTACCAATGTAGATGAAACAATACAGATATTGCGAAATATCAAGGCTAAATACGAAGAATATCACAACGTGATTTACAGCGATGAGGCTATAGAAGCTTGTGTAAAACTCACAAATAGGTATCTTACAGATAGATACTTACCCGATAAAGCTATTGATGCCCTTGATGAAGCAGGATCTCGTATTCATATTACCGAGTTTAAAGTTCCAAACTATATCCTTGAAGTTGAAGAAAAATTAGAAAAAGCTACTCGTGCTAAGAACGTTGCTGTTTCACGGCATCATTTTGAGGAAGCTGCAAATCTAAAAAATGAGGAAAAGAAAATAGAAATGTCATTAATGGAGCTTACGCGCCAATGGACTGAAGATGCTAAATTGCACCGCGATGTAGTTACTGAAGACCATATAGCCGATGTAGTTTCTATGATGAGTGGTATCCCTGTAAACCGTATTGCTCAAACTGAAATGAGCAAATTAGCAAACCTCTCCGAACAGATGAAATCTAAAATCATCGGGCAAGATGAGGCAGTAGAAAAGGTTGTAAAAGCAATTAAGCGTAATCGTACAGGGCTTAAAGATCCTAACAAACCTATAGGCTCATTTATTTTCTTAGGACAAACGGGAGTAGGGAAAACCCAATTAGCAAAAGTACTTTCTCGTGAATTGTTCGACTCCGAAAATGCTATGGTACGTATTGATATGAGTGAGTATATGGAGAAATTCTCTACAACTCGCCTCATAGGAGCACCTCCTGGTTATGTGGGCTATGAAGAAGGAGGACAACTTACCGAAAAAGTACGTCGTAAGCCTTATTCAGTAGTATTACTCGATGAAATTGAAAAAGCTCATCCCGATATTTTTAATATGCTCTTGCAAGTCTTAGACGATGGTTTCCTAACAGATAGCTTAGGCAGAAAAATTGATTTTAGAAATACTATCATCATAATGACTTCCAATATAGGAGCTCGCCAAGTGAAAGAGTTCGGACAAGGAGTAGGCTTTGGTACTTCGGCACGCTTAGCTCAAACTGAAAAGAATGAAAAATCTATAGTAGAAAACGCTTTAAAAAAGGTATTTGCTCCAGAGTTTCTAAACCGTATAGATGATATCATTACTTTCAAAGCTCTTAGCAAGGAAGATATCTTTAAGATTATAGATATAGAGTTATCAAAACTCTACACGCGAGTAAATGATTTAGGCTATACGATACAACTTACTGAAAAAGCCAAGACTTTCATAGCCGATAAAGGTTATGATAAACAATATGGAGCACGTCCACTAAAACGTGCTATACAGAAGTATATAGAAGATATATTGGCAGAAGAAATTGTATCAAACCTATTGCACGAGGGAGATAATATAGAAATCGATGTAGATGATAAGGGAGAAAACTTAATGGTGAAGGCAAGAGAAAGTGTATTTATTTAAAATGATAAAAATATGTATATTTCAAAACTTTTAGGTTCTTTGTTATTGGTGTTTTGTTTGTTATCTTTTTCAAACTGCGCCAGTCAGTCAAAAACCAAGAAGACTACAACAACTACAGCTATAAAAGGCAAAAGTAATAATAAGAAAAAAGTAGCTACTACAGCACAAAAAAAGAAAAAGAATACTGCTAAAGCAATAGTAGCTAAAACACCTAAAAAAAGGGCAACTACTTCTTCTAAAAGGAAAGTAGCTACCTCTTCTAAGCGCAAAAGAAACACTAAAAAAAGAGTGCAATACGCTGATAATAGAGCTCCTGCTGCCTCAGAAATAGAAAGTGATGAAGATTTAGTAGAAGAAGAGGTACTTGCAGAAAATGCTGTAGATATGGACGTTCAGAAGCTTTTATTGGATACTGCCTTTTCTTATTTGGGAACACCTTATAAACACGCAGGGGTTACTCGAAAAGGAATGGATTGTTCAGGCTTTGTAAGCACTACTTTTAAGGCTATTGATGTGCCGTTATCGCGTTCCTCTCAAGAGATGGCTACACAAGGTAAAAGAATAAAACTTAAAAATGTACGTGTCGGCGATTTACTCTTTTTTAAAACTTTAAGACATAACCGAATTTCACACGTAGGTATGGTAGTTGATGTGCAAGATGGAGAAGTTAAGTTTGTCCACGCTTCCTCCAAAAGAGGAGTGGTTATCTCATCTCTTAGTGAAAACTACTACAAAAAGGCATTTAGAATGGCAAAGAGAGTAATGTGAGATATGTAAATCTAAACATATTAATTATATTATTAGGTATCATAGGAGGTATCAGTATCACAAGTATACTGTTACCTCCTTTTTATGTTACCTTCATTATTGCACTCTCCTTGTTTTTATCCTTTGCTATACACCTATACTTATACCTCAAAAAATACATTTTTAGATACGGATTTGTATGGCACACCCTTGCTTGTTCAGTAGCGGTAGGGGCTTTGGTAACCGTGGTGCATACTCCTACAGCCTATCCCTCTCATTACACGCACCTCCTCACCCCCGATGACTATTATGTATTACAGGGTAATATTGTAGAGCAAGTCTCCCAAAAAGACTATGGTACTACTTATTGTGTTAAACTATCAGTAGCTAATAAGCAAAGTGTAACAGGTGATATTTTGTGCTTTTTTCCTTCTAAACTTACCGATAGCCTCCTATCTCATAATACTCCGTTGACATTCGTTGCAAAATGTAATCCTATACCGCCACCCAAAAATCCTTACCAATTTAATTATAAGCAGTATATGGAGCGTAAGGGAGTATATTGGAAAGCCAATGTTATAAAGTACCAAGCACAACCTATAAATTCTCATCAAATGAGTGATTATATAGAACGTGCTCGCAATTATTTGAGTTCCACCATCAATCATACTTTCAATAAAGATACAGCCCCCCTACTAAACACACTTTTATTAAGCAAGCGGAGTGAATTAAGCGAAGAACTTTATCAAAGCTATATAGATGCAGGTGCTGTGCATATATTAGCTATTTCGGGCTTGCACGTAGGGATTATTACTATGATACTCTTATTTTTGTTACAAAAGCTCCCCTACGCTACACTTCCTTATCAGTGGTTGCGATATATATTGTTACTAGCTGGCTTGTGGGCTTTTGCACTTATAGCAGGTGCTTCGGCTTCGGTTCTGAGAGCTACTGTAATGTTTAGTTTTATAGGGCTATCATTCTTGTTCCGCAATAGACAAGGACGATTTGACGCCCTTCTCGTCTCAATGTTCTTCTTGTTGCTCTATAACCCTTATTATTTATATGATGTAGGTTTTCAGCTCAGTTATGCAGCTGTTTTTTCCATACTTACCTTTTATCCGCCTATATTGCGATGGTGGTATCCTAATAATAAGTATCTAAACAAAGTGTGGTCGTTATTTATCATAGGATTTACAGCACAAATAGTAGTATTACCTATTAGTTTGTATTATTTTCATCAGTTTTCTATACTATTTTTTGTGTCAAATTTAGTAGTAGTGCCTTTATTGTCGCCACTTCTTGTAGTTAGTATCTTATCATTGGTAATTATGGCTATAGGTTTGCAGCTGCCTTACCCATTTATATTTATAACCGAAAAGTTAGTATGGCTAATGAACGCTCTTGTGCAAATCATCGCACAGCAAGAGCCTTTTATCGTTAGGAATATCTATTTCAATATACCTTTGCTTATTTCCTGCCTATTAATAGTAGCAAGTGTGGTGTATTTTCGTCATTACCGAAGTTATAAGGCTATAATGGCTATTTCGCTTAGTATTCTTCTTTGGCAAGGAGTTCGTTTTTACAATAAATACCATATAGAAACTGCCGAAGAGATGCTCATTTTCAGTAAATATAACGATAAAGTTATTACCATTAGGCAAGGCAGCAATCTTACTGTGTACCAAAATGATACCCTACAGTTAGATCCTATAGTGATGAACTATTTAAAAAACAGCGGTGCTGATAATATCCACTTACAGAAAATGCCTTATACCTTGCGTTTTAAAAATAAAAACTACTTGCTGATGGATACTTTAGGCGTATATCCCAAATCTAAGCAAGTAGTTATTGATAGTGTTATTTTCACTCAAAAGATACCTAAAATCAATTTAGATAGAATGAAAGAAGATTTATCGCTTCGTTACTAATGATAAGGCTATGTATAACAATATAACAATAGGGATAGCACTTATTTTTAGTAGTATTAAAAGTACAGCACTCACTGCTAAAAACAAATACTTTATTCCGTTATTCTTCAGTGAATAATCTTTAAATTTCAGTGCAAAAAGAGCAATTTCAGCATTTAGCAGATAAGCACTCAGCAAGGTAATACCTATCAGTACCCATACATTCTGCAACATAGATATCATCCACTCAGTAGGTTCATATTGTAAGATGAGGGGTAATGAGAGGATTAGTAGCGTATTAGCAGGTGTAGGCAACCCTATAAAACCTGTAGTTTGGCGAGTATCTATATTGAAGTTTGCCAATCTATAGGCTGAGGCTAAAGTAATTACAAAGCCTATATAAGGCACAAAGCCCGCTATTGCCGTTTCATTTTCCACTACCCAAGTACTTCCCTTCAGTAGCTGATACATTGCAATACCAGGTACCACCCCTGCGGTTACCATATCTGCTAAGGAATCTAGTTGTAATCCCAAATCCGACTTCACATTTAATAGTCTGGCAAAGAAACCATCAAAGAAATCAAAAAAGATACCTAAGCCTACAAATAAGGCTGCCCAGTCCAATCGGTTTTCTACTGCCAATACTACAGCAATAGTACCACAGAAAAGATTAGCAAGGGTAATACTATTGGGAATGTATTTTTTCATCAGTCACAGTTTTTAGGGTCTAAATAATCGGGCTTATAAACAGTTTCTTTTGCAGCATTACAATTAGGAAAAGTAACAATACCATAATTGTCGCGTCTTATTTCATTTATAGAAGGGATACCGTCACTATCGTGGTCGGCACGTGTAGTACCTATGAGCTGCACTGTATAAATAAGCGGTGAATAAGCAGGTATTTTAGCCTGATTGGCATTAAAATAACCCAACCCAGAGGGAATAAAGAATACTCCTATACCACAATCAGAAGGAGGTACTAAAAATCCTCCACTTCCATTCTCTAAGCTATTTCCTGATGAGGCTTTCAATAACGAAACTCCTTCAGCAAAACCTTTTATAGTTCCATTCTTTTTGTTATCAGTAATATCACCTATAAGGTCAATCCAATTGCGTTGAGATAGTGATACAGTTTCGTCAAACACGCTTAAGTTTAGCAATTGTCCTTTGTAATTCACATACACCAAATCAGCTATAGTCGTAGTTGTCCCTGTGCCTTGTTGTAGTATCATATAATACAACTTATGGCGTATTTTGTTATTATTATCGTCATACACATCCAATTCCAACGTTTTTAAGTCGCTATTACCCCATATAGCATTAGTAGTATTGGTAGTGGTTGCAAAGGTAACCTTTGCGTCAAAAGAAGCTGTAGATGAGTAAGTAAGTGAGTGTGTTTTTAAAAAGTTTTCTATAGCTGCATTGTTTTCATTTCTCACTTCAGTTACATCGCGTGGAGGCGTTGCTGTAGGGCTGTTGTTATCGTTTTTCTTGCACGAAACTATTAGTAATGTACTTATAAGGCTGATACCGAATAAAAATTTGTTGAGCATATTATATAATTGTCTTTTTTTATTGTGCGCCAAAGTTACAAAATTATTTGTACTTTTGTGCCCACAGATTGTTAAATAATTTAATTTGTTATGCGAATAGATAAGTATTTATGGTGTGTGCGTTATTACAAAACGCGCAATATAGCCACTGAGGCTTGCAAAAAAGGTCATATCAAAATCAATGGTGAGCAGGTGAAGCCCTCTCGTGAGGTTTATAAAAATGATAAGATTATCGTCCGTAAAAACCATATCAATTACCAGCTGGAAGTCCTCGATATTCCTCTTAGCCGTGTAGGAGCTAAATTGGTCGACCTTTATAGGCAAGATAATACCCCTAAAGAAGCCTTTGAGCAAGCCGAATTACAGCAGTTAGCTCAAGATTATTACCGCGAAAAAGGCGAAGGTCGCCCTACCAAAAAAGACCGCCGTGCTATTGATAATCTTCTAAACGACTTCCAAGAAGACCTCGATGATGACGATGATTTGCTATAAGCGTAGAAAAAACGCTTATAGCAATCTCGGATATTTTGCAGGATTTGCCTCGTGCATAATGCTGTATATCTTCTCTATAATACTATCAGCATTAGGTTTAGAAAAATAATCCCCATCGGTAGCATAAGCAGGACGGTGGTTGCCCGCAGCCAAAGTTTGTGGAGCACTATCCAAATACTGATAAGCTCCCTGTTCTTCTACTATTTTTTGCAATATATAAGCAGAAGCCGCTCCTGGCATATCTTCATCTACTACCAATAATCGGTTTGTTTTTTGCACACTCTTCACTATATCGTGGCGAAGGTCAAATGGTGCTAATGATTGAACATCTATAATCTCTATATCAATCCCCATAGCGTAAAGCTCATCGGCTACTTCACTTACAATACGCAAGGTAGAACCGTATGACACTACAGTTATATCTTTCCCTTCTCGTACGGTTTCTACTACCCCTATTGGTGTTTTAAACTCCGTAAGGTTCAGCGGTAAGCCTTCTTTTAGTCGGTAGCCGTTTAGGCACTCTATTACCACTGCAGGTTGGTTGCACTCCAATAATGTATTGTAAAAACCAGCTGCTTTCACCATATTGCGAGGCACCAAGATACAGATACCTCTCAGGGCGTGTAGTAATACACCCATAGGCGATCCGGCGTGCCATATCCCTTCCAAGCGATGTCCGCGAGTGCGCACAATCAGTGGTGATGATTGTCGCCCAAAGGTGCGATAGTGCATTGTTGCCAAATCATCACTAAGGGTTTGCAATCCATAAAGTATATAGTCCAAATATTGTATTTCAGCTATAGGGCGCAGTCCACGCATTGCCATACCTATCCCCTGCCCTATGATAGTACTTTCGCGTATTCCCGTATCGCCCACTTTTATAGCTCCGTGTTTCTTTTGTAAGCCTTCCAATCCTTGGTTTACATCGCCTATATTTCCTGTATCTTCACCAAATATTAGTAAGTTAGGATATTTTGTAAGCAAAGCATCAAAGTTTTCACGTAGTACGATACGCCCATCTACCAGCTCTGCGGTAGGGTCATATTCAGGCAACACTTCATCCACTTTAGTAGCACTATAGTTGCTTTCAGTGTAAAGGTATTTGCTGTATTTAGGTTCGTTATTCTCCAAATATTGTGTTATCCATTGGCGTAGTGGGGCAGTAACCGCTTCATTTTCTTTCACTATTAAGCGCAGTGCCTTTCTTGCAGCATTGCTCACTACTTTGCGCAAGAGTGTAGGAACATTGTTCAGCTCGTTTATAACATTTTTTACAGCAGCTTGAGTATGCTCATCAGCTATAGGCAAAGAATTCATTAGTTGTACAAGTGCCTTGCGCTCGTTTTCTATAGGAGTGATATAAGCATCCCACGCTTTTTTTCTTCCTGCACGCACTTGTTTTTTAGCGTCTTCTTCTATAGTGTCCAGCTCTTCTTCTGTAGCATAACCTTCAGAAAGTATCCACTCCCGCATCTTAGCAATACAATCAAAATCTTTTTCCCATTGCAATCGCTCTGCACTTTTGTAACGCTCGTGCGACCCCGAAGTCGAGTGCCCTTGTGGCTGAGTAAGCTCTTTTACGTGCACAAGCACGGGGGTGTGTTGCTCGCGCGCTATTTTAGCAGCCTTTTGGTAAATATCGTATAGCGCAGGGTAGTCCCAGCCGTTAGCTACAAATATCTCTATTCCTTTGTGGTCTTTGTCCCTCTGGAAGCCTTTTAGCACTTCCGATATACTTTCTTTGGTAGTGTGGTATTCTTTAGGAACTGAAATACCATACTCATCGTCCCATACCGACATTACAAGCGGTACTTGCATCACTCCTGCCGCATTTATCATTTCAAAAAAATGCCCTTCGCTGGTACTTGCATTGCCTATGGTGCCCCAAGCTACTTCGTTACCTTTGTTAGAAAATCCCTCGCTTTGTGCTATAGGCAATTCTCTATATACTTTTGAAGCCTGTGCCAAACCTAACAAACGAGGTATTTGTCCTGCCGTACAAGAAATATCACTAGCACTGTTTTTTTGTTTTAGAAGGTCTTTCCAGTTGCCATTCTCATCAAGGCTATGGGTCGTAAAGTGCCCGCCCATTTGTCGCCCTGCGCTGGTAGGGTCAGCTTCTATATCAGCGTGAGCATAGAGTCCCGCAAAAAAGTGAGTCACGGTATGTACCCCTATAGCCATCATAAAAGTTTGGTCGCGGTAATAGCCACTACGGAAGTCTCCATCTTTAAAAGCGCGAGCCATAGCCACCTGCGGCACCTCCTTACCATCACCAAAAATACCGAACTTAGCCTTGCCTGTAAGTACCTCACGCCTACCCATCAAGCTACATTCTCTACTTACTACCGCAATACTATAGTCCTGCAAAATATCTTCTTTATTCATTATAATATGATCTAATGTTTTTAAGTTGATGTTATTTTAATATTTATAAAACTTGTGCAAATATACAACTTTTTTTAAGATTGACTAACATAATACAAAATTTATTTTTATCTTTGCACCTCACTTCTCCCACCGAACCTCGAGCGAAGGTTGAGCGAAGGTTGAGCGAAGGAAAGTCGGCGAGCTGGTGCAGCCGAGTATGTGACGAAGGATAAAAGCCCGTGCAGCTTGGCACAGCTAACCAAAACTCCAATCACTAAAGACTAACAACTAAATAATAATCATACTATGAAAATCATTTGTGTAGGAAAAAATTACCTCGACCATATCAAAGAATTTGATGGTGAAATACCAAAAACAATGGTACTCTTTATGAAACCCGATACAGCAGTTCACAACCCCGAACTACCCTTCTATATCCCCGATTTTACACAAAACCTTCATTATGAGCTGGAAATAGTGCTCAAAATCAACCAAAACGGAAAGTGTATTGCCGAAAAATTCGCTCATAAATACTACGATGAAATTACCGTAGGTATTGATTTTACAGCACGCGACCTGCAAAAGCAATTAGCCAGTAGCGGACTCTCGTGGGAAAGAGCCAAGGCTTTTGACGGCTCTGCCGTAATAGGAAAATTTATAGATAAAAATTCATTGGGCAACCTCGATGCACTCAGCTTTAGTATGAACAAAAATAACCAACTTGCCCAAATAGGAAATACAAACCAAATGCTTTGGAATTTCAACCAAATTATAGCAGAAGCTTCTCAGTACTTTACACTTCGCAAAGGCGACCTTATCTTTACGGGTACACCCAAAGGTGTAGGCAAAGTAACCGAAGGCGATGTTTTTGAAGGCTTCCTGAACAACGAATCTTGCTTTAAAATCAACGTAAAATAACCTTATTATGAAAAAATTAACCTTTTTACTTTTTCTTACCATCTTTGTAGCTTGCTCGTCAGCCCAAAAATCGGCTAAAACGGCTATCAAAGTGCCCGATGCGCTTAAATCTTATTACAAAGAAATCGATTTTACCAAAACAGGCAAGGCTCTCTATGACGATTTAGCAGTGCTTACCATTAGCAAGCATACCCACTTCCTCACCTATAAACAGCGTCATAAGTACCTATACAAGTGCGATGCAAGTCTTACCCATCCCGAAAACGTAGTGCTGGTATATACGGGCGAAGAACGCTTCTGGAAAGAATATGAAGGCAACAAAAACTATGAACCCACTACTTTTAATACAGAACATATCTATCCGCGCTCTAAAATTGTAACCGAAGCAGTTACCGACCTCCATCATTTGAGGGTATGCGATAAAAAAGTAAATACAAGGCGTAGCAACCACCCTTTTACTGAAGGAAAAGGAGCTGCTAAGTTACACCACAAAGCTTGGTACCCTGGTGATGAGTGGAAAGGCGATGTAGCCCGTATGATTTTCTACCTCAATTTGCGATATAACGAAGAAATAAACGAAGATATTAGCACTGGCGGACTTGATTTGCTCCTGAAATGGAACGAAGAAGACCCCGTATCCGACTTTGAACACCAGCGCAACAACGTGATAGAAGGGGCTCAAGGCAATCGCAATCCTTTTATAGATTTCCCTCAGTTAGCACGCACTGTATTTCAACATTAGTGATTAATGCAAACACCTTTACAGATACTTAAAAAATATTGGGGCTACGAGGCTTTTCGCTATCCACAAGAAGAAATTATCAACTCTGTACTCCACAAGCACGATACCATCGCCCTGATGCCTACAGGCGGAGGTAAATCGCTCACTTTTCAGGTGCCTGCTATGTTGTTGGAAGGAATTTGCTTAGTCATTTCTCCGCTCATAGCCCTTATGACCGACCAAGTAAATGCGCTAAACCAACGCAATATCAAAGCACTTTCACTTGCAGGTAACCTCTCTCTTCCCGATTTAGAACGCCTATTAGGCAATGCACTTTATGGACAGTACAAATTCCTATATATGTCGCCCGAAAGGCTACAACACCACACAGTACAACAATTCCTTAAAAACCTACCTTTAAACCTTATTGTCATTGACGAAGCTCATTGTGTGTCTCATTGGGGGAAAGACTTTCGTCCTGCCTATTTGCAGTGTGGCTCGCTCAAAACTGATTTTCCTCAAGTACCTTTATTGGCTCTTACTGCTTCGGCTACGCCTAAAGTACAGCAAGATATACGCCAACTGCTCAATATCCCCAATGCCAAGGTGATAAGTACTACACTACAACGCCCTAATATTGCCTATGATGTATATCAAAGTAATGACAAATTGCCGTTGTTATTCTCTTTTTTGCGAAAAAATGAAGGAAGTGTGATTATTTATCTCCGTAGCCGCAATGGTACAAGTTATCTTTCTTCTATACTCAATACCGAAGGCTTTACAGCTACTTTCTTTCACGGCGGACTTACTACTGAAGAGAAAGAAAAACGACTACAATTGTGGTTGCAAAACAAAGTCCGTATAATGGTAGCTACTAATGCTTTCGGAATGGGAATTGATAAACCCGATGTACGCTTGGTGGTTCATTGGAATCTCCCTTCTACTTTAGAAGACTATTTTCAAGAAGCAGGACGTGCTGGGCGTGATGGTAAGCCCGCCAAAGCCGTTCTTATCTATAACCCCAACGACCTCGCTACTGCCAAAAAACTATTAGACGATTATCTTATAGATATTTCTTTCCTAAAACATTTATATAAAAAACTGAATAGTTATTTTCAAATAGCTATTGGGCAAGGTGCTGGTCAAACTTATAGTTTCCTCTTTCCTGAATTTTGTAAGCGTTACCAATTGCCTACCCTCAAAGCCTACAATGCTCTATTGGTGTTAGACCGTTTTTCAGTAATACACCTAAACCAACAATTTCACAATAAAATCACCTTACAGCTAAACGATGCCAAGCTACTGATGAACTATATACACACCCATAGGCATCTCAGTGCTCTTTTGTTTTATTTAGCGCGTACCTATCCCCTTATTTATACCCAACCTGTAGTGATTGAAACCGCTAAAATTACCGAACGAACCGATTTGGAACACTATCAGCTCTTAGATTATTTGCAACAGCTACACCGCGATGGTATGGGGACACTCAAAAACGAACAAGCCGATATAGAGCTTACTTTTTGTGTAATTCGCGATGACGATCGCACTATTAACTATATCAGTAAAAACGTAAAAGAATACAATCGTACTAAGCTTACCCTGCAAGAGCAAGTATACAAATATTTAGCAGACCAAAACACTTGTCGCTCGGTACAACTATTACACTATTTTGGCGAAACTAATGTTCAGCCTTGTGGTATTTGTTCTAATTGTGAAGCCAAAAAAGCCCCTCCTAAAATTGACGAACAACAATTGCGTAATGACCTTTGGCAATTGTTGTTACAAAAACCCATTACTCCTTATGAAGTTTTGCAACAACTACCCTATCCACAAAAAGCCATTCATATTATTTTACGAGAATGGCTCACAATGAATAAAATCATTTTCAATGAATGCAATGAAATAATTGTAAAATAAATTGCAGAAATAAATATAAATACCTACCTTTGTACCTATAAATAAAAGTAAAATGACTATTAATTGTAAAGGAGAATTGCTTTCTCTTCATACCCCTCGTGTAATGGGTATCCTCAATCATACCCCCGATTCGTTCTATGCAGGTAGCCGCGTTACCGAAAATAATGCCTTAGCACGTGCTGAAGAAATGCTATTACAAGGTGCCGATTTTATAGATGTAGGTGGCTATAGTACACGTCCTAATGCAGCTGAGGTATCTGAAGAAGAAGAGCTTAAAAGAGTAGTGCCTTTAGTGCGCAGTTTGGTACAGCACTTCCCACAAGTACGTATCTCAGTAGATACCTTTCGTGCCGAAGTAGCCAAGCAAGCGCTGTCAGAAGGGGCAGCTATTGTAAATGATATTTCAGCAGGACTTTTAGATGAACAAATGTTGCCTTTGGTAGCTCAATGGCAAGTGCCTTATATAGCAATGCATATGGTAGGTACACCTCAAACTAAGCAGCAACACACCTCATACAAAAATATCATTACCGATATGCTCTATTATTTCTCTGAACGCAAAGCAAAAGCCTTGCAATGGGGTATCAACGATTTTATAGTAGATGTAGGCTTTGGTTTTTCTAAAACTTTAGAACAAAATTACCAAGTGCTCAAACACTTAGAAGCATTTCACAGTTTAGAATGCCCGTTATTAGTAGGTGTTTCCCGTAAATCTATGCTTTATAAATTGTTAGATACTACCCCTGCCGAAGCGCTCAATGCCACTACCTCAGTACACACAATTGCCCTTATGAAAGGGGCTCATATATTGCGTGCCCACGATGTGAAAGAAGCTAAAGAGTGTGTAGCTATCATCAATGCCCTACGCCTATGAAATTATTTGATATCCTAAACTTTAGCATTACCGATGTAATTGATATACTGCTATTTGCATCATTGTTATACTACCTTTATAGGCTTATAAAAGGTACTGTAGCTATCAATATATTTATGGGAATTGTAATGATTTACCTAATGTGGAAAATTACCGAAGCCCTACAAATGCAGCTGCTTAGTAGTATATTAGGTCAGTTTATTGGGGTGGGCGTATTTGCTTTAATAGTTGTATTTCAGCAGGAAATACGTCGCTTTTTGCTCACTATAGGTACTACCAATATTACAGCACGTAATAAGTTACATAGTATATTTAAATTTTTTAAACAGAAAGAAACACTCCTAAATATAGAAAGTTTAGTGAATGTATGCGAAAAACTTGGCAGTAGCCATACAGGAGCTTTAATTGTGTTGGAACGCAACGTGCCACTAAACTTTGTAACCGAAACAGGAGATAAAATGAATTTGGAGTTCTCAGAACCTATTATAGAAAGTATATTTTATAAAAACAGTCCGCTACACGATGGTGCTATTGTGATACGTGATAATAAAATTGTCGCTACAAGGGTTATCCTTCCTATAGCTGCCGAAGATACTTTGCCTAAAAGCTACGGACTACGCCACAGAGCTGCAGTCTCTATTACCGAAAAAACAGATGCTACCGCCATAGTGGTCTCAGAAGAAACAGGGCATATATCTTATTTTAAGAACGGAACATTTGTAAATTTTAAAGGGAAAGAAGAACTTATTACTCTTATAGAAAAAGATTTTAAATAACCATAATTCAATATCTATGAAAGCATTGCACATACCTTTAGTTTTATTGATAAGTAGCCTATTACCTTTAGGTTGCAACAGCCCTAGCACTACCAATAATAGTACAGTTACTACCACCACCACAGTAACTACTCAGGAAAACAATAACGCTTTTTCAGACCTTTCTATCTATAACCTCCCCGAAGTATGGACAACCCAAAACGGAGACGATATAGCTCTTAAAGAACTGAAAGGCAATGTGCTGGTAGTAGTAATGATTTATACCTCTTGCAAAACTGCTTGCCCTATACTCATCAGGGATATGCGTGAAATACGCAAGCAGGTTGATACCCAAATACCCAAAACAGCCAAAGGAGTAAAATACCTCTTGGTGAGCATAGACCCCGAAACCGATACTCCAGAACACCTGAAAGCTTTTGCCAAAGAAAACAATATGGACGATGACCAATGGCTCTTTTTGCGTTCTAATGAAGAACAAACCCGTGAGTTTGCAGCAGTTTTAGCTGTCAATTACAAGCAAATATCTCCTGTAGATTTCTCTCACTCCAATATCATTAGTGTTTTCAATAAAAAAGGTGAATTAGTATCTCAACAAGAGGGCTTGGGTATTGATTATGAGAAAACAGTTTCCGAAGTAAAAAAACAATTGGCTATGTAGTTTGGTAATATGCCATATTTTCACTACTTTTGCAAAATATTATATTAAACATCAAAGAAATGGTTACTGCAAGTACAGCAAAAAACCTCATTGAGGCACATATCCGTACAACTACACCTATAGAAGTGCCTATTATACAAGCTATAGGAGCTTATTTGGCATCGCATATTTTTGCGCCTATAGATATTCCTTCGTTTGATAATTCAGCTATGGACGGTTATGGTTTCCGTTTTGCCGACCTTGAGAAATACGATTCTTTCCAAGTAATAGGCGAAGTACCCGCTGGTAAAACTACCGATTTTTCATTGGCAGCAGGTGAGGCTATACGTATCTTTACAGGGGCACGCGTTCCTAATGGGGTAGATACTATTGTAATACAAGAAAAAATAACACGCAATGGCGATACAATTACCTTTGATAAAGCTGAGGTAAAATACGGAGCTAATATCCGTAAAAAAGGCGAGCAGACCGAAAAGGGTTCTTTAGCAATACACGAAAATACACCTATCAATGCTGGTACTATTAGCTTTTTGGCAAGTTTGGGTATTGATAAATTAACTGTTTTTTCTAAACCTCGTATAGGCTTACTATACACAGGTGATGAGCTTGTAGAGCTTGGTACCCCTCTTGAAGATGGTAAAATTTATAATTCCAACTCATATACCTTGCAAGCTGCTTTGGCTGAAATACATCAGGAACTTGCAGTAGTAGAACATATAGCCGATACCCAAGAAGCTACAGAAACGGCTATTCGTAAAGCTTTGCAAGAAGTAGATATACTACTCCTTTCAGGCGGAATCTCTACAGGTGATTACGATTTTGTACGCAGCGCATTGCAAAATATAGGTGTAAAAGAAGTTTTTTATAAAATACAACAAAAACCTGGAAAACCACTTTATTTTGGTACATTAGGTGATAAACGTATATTTGCTTTACCAGGCAATCCTGCATCGGTATTTACCTCATTTCATATCTATGTAAAACCTTTTATATTGGGCTGCTATGGGCGTAATAACTTCCAAAGCGAAATGGATTACGCATTCATTACTCACGATTCGGAGAAGAAAAAAGCCGAAATAACATTCTATATGAAAGGCTATGTAGATAAAATGAAAGTAATGGCACTCCCCTCACAAGAATCTTATAAATTAGATTCATTGCCTGTGTGTAACTGCTTTATAGAGTTCCCTGCCAATGAAGAAAAAATAGCAAACGGACAAAAAGTAAAAATATGGAGAATTTAACAATTAACGGACATATATGGTTTGAAACCAATAACGGCTTACGTGTGGGCGCAGGTCGTGCCGAACTTTTAGAACAAATAGACCTATTGGGTTCTCTTTCAGAGGCAGCTCGTACGCTGAAAATACCTTATCGCCGTGCGTGGGGCATCATACGTGATATGAATAACAATTCACCTGTAGAATTGGTAATAAAAGAAGCGGGTGGCAAAAATGGAGGAGGCAGTCGTCTTACCGATGAGGGTAAAAAGTTGGTAGTTCTTTATAAAAAAGTAGCTGCTTGCTTTAAAGAATTTTCAGCAGATGAAAGCAGTCGTCTTAGCGGGGGGAAAGAGTAGCCGTATGGGCGAAAATAAAGCTTTATTACAGCTACAAGGTGAAACTTTTATTAGCAAAATAGGCAAGACACTATCAACTATATGTCCCAAAGTGTATATTTCGGGACAAGATACAGCCTATAATGCACTCCCCTACCCTCAAATTCCTGATATTTATACCGAAAAAGGTCCTTTAGGAGGTATTTATTCGGCGTTGGCATTCTTGCGTGATGATATTTTAGTATGCAGCTGCGATATGCCTTTTATCGCTCCTAAAGTATTGCAATATCTGCTTTCGCAAGTCACCCCTCAGCATATAACAGTACTGAGTTACCAACAGAAAATCTTTCCTGTGGTGGGATACTACCCTTATGCGCTCTTAACTGACTTAGAGACGTATATAAATCAAGATATGCTGAAAATGCAAGTGATTATCAAAGAACTTAATGCCAAAGTAATAGCTTACCCTAATGAGGATACTTTGGCTTTTACCAATATCAATACACCCCAGCAATGGGCTCTTATTAATAATACAAAATGACTTTAGTTTTTGCTACACACAATGCTCACAAGCTAAAAGAAATACAAGCCTTGTTGCCCACTACCATCAAGTTACTAAGCTTGACGGACATTAATTGTAATGAGGATATACCCGAAACAGCTACTACTATTGAGGGAAATGCTTTATTGAAAGCACAATACATCAAAGAAAAATATGGTTATGATGTATTTGCTGATGATACAGGCTTAGAAGTGGTAGCACTAAATGGAGCACCAGGAGTTTATTCGGCACGATATGCAGGAGCTCAGAAAAATGATGCAGATAATGTAGCACTACTTTTACAACAAATGGAAGGCAACCCTGAACGCAGAGCCCAATTCAGGACAGTAATTGCTTTGTGCTTAGGAAAAGAGACTTATACCTTTGAAGGAATTGCTAAAGGTAGTATCTGCCAAGTACCTATAGGCAATAATGGTTTTGGCTATGACTCTATTTTTGTACCCGAAGGCTATACTCAAACCTTTGCGCAACTTTCACAAGAAGAGAAGAATAACATAAGCCATAGAGGAAGGGCTTTTGAAAAGTTATTGGTATTTTTATCAAATAGTTAGTTACAGCTATGAGTTTATTAGAAGTTAGGAATATAAAGCGCGATTTTAGATTAGGAGCAGAAGTGCTACACGTGCTAAAAGGGATCAATCTAAATATAGAAAAAGGTGAATATGTAGCTTTAATGGGTCCGTCAGGTTCAGGAAAATCTACCCTAATGAATATTTTAGGTTGTTTGGATACGCCTACTTCAGGCGAATACATACTCAACGGTAAAGATGTGAGCAAAATGAGTGATAGTGAGCTTGCCGATATTCGAAATAAAGAAATAGGGTTTGTTTTTCAAACTTTTAACCTAATGCCCCGAACTACAGCTTTAGATAATGTAGCTCTACCAATGGTATATGCAGGAGTAAAAAAAGAGAAAAGGCACGAGCGTGCTAAAGAAGTACTCAGCCTAGTGGGCTTAGAAGATCGTATGCTGCACAAGCCTAATGAATTATCAGGAGGACAACGCCAAAGGGTGGCAGTAGCACGCGCCTTGGTAAATAATCCTTCTATTATCTTGGCTGATGAACCTACAGGAAATCTTGACTCTAAAACTTCCTACGAAATAATGAATCTTTTTGATGAAATTTACAGCAAAGGCAACACGGTTATCTTAGTGACTCACGAAGAGGATATCGCCAATTATGCTAAACGTATCATCAGACTAAAAGATGGACTTATAGAAACTGACAACAAACAATGAATTTTGGAATCATCATACCTGCTTATAACGAGGCTGATAGCATTACCCTCACTCTTGAATCCCTGCTTAACCAAACTTATCTTCCTTATCAAATAATAGTAGTAGATGATGGTTCTACTGATGATACTGCGTTGAAAGTACAACAAATAGCTGCTAAAAATTCTATAGTACATTTGGTGCAACGACATAAAAAAGGGGTACACTTACCTGGTGCTAAAGTTGTGCAGACTTTTAATACAGGATTACCCTATTTAAAACCTGAAGTAGAAGTTATTTGTAAATATGATGCCGATCTTATCTTTCCTCCCCAATACTTAGAAGTAATGAATCATCAGTATAGTAACAATCCTACTTTGGGAATGTTTGGAGGATTTTGTTACATAGAGAAGAATGGACAGTGGGTGCTGGAAAATCTTACTAATAAAGATCATTTGCGCGGAGCTGTAAAATCGTATAGAAAGGCTTGTTTTGAGGCTATCGGCGGACTAAAAGAGGCTATGGGGTGGGATACAGCTGATGAACTACTCTGCCGCTATTATGGTTGGAAGGTACTGACAGATGAAACGTTACAAGTAAAACATTTACGCCCTACAGGGGCAGGTTATAACAACAAAGCACATAATCTACAAGGGGGGGTGTTTTATACTCTGCGTTATGGATTTATACTTACACTACTTGCTGCGGGCAAACTTGCTGTTAAAAAACGAAATTTTAAGCTATTGATAAGTTATTTAAAGGGGTATTGGCAAGCAAAAAGAGCACATAAACCTTATCTTTTATCAGTAGAAGAAGGTAAATATGCTCGTAATTATCGTTGGAAGGGTATATGTAAAAAGTTTTTTGCGTAGTACTATTTATTTTTTAGGAGTGATTATTAATTCTTTATAGGGGATACAAGTATTGTATCCTTTTTTGTTAAAATAAGAAGGAATATCTTCATATTCTGAAATAGCTAAAACAAAATCGCCTCCCCAAGCTCCTAAACTTTTTATAGTACCATTAAAATCGGGGAATAAATGTTCTTTTACAGGAGAAATACCCAAATAATCACCGATGAGTTGCTCGTGTTGCTCCAAAAGATAGCAAAAATCATCGATAGTGTACACTAATACAAGTCGTTCGGTGATACGTGTAATACTATCAGCTAACTTCTGTTTGCTTTTTTGTATACTGCGGTAGTGTGTTATCCCTTCCTTACTATTTTGCTTGTTGTTTAGGTATACAAAATAAATGCTATCGGTATGTGGAAAAAGGAATCGTAAAGGGAAGGTTTCTGGCTTACCATCTTTTAATCGATATAGTAATGGCGTATTAGTTTTGGCACAAGCTATATCATAACCACTACCACCAAAACTTTTAAAAAGTAGTTCGTAAGGATTTACTTCAGCCCATTGGGCAATATTATTAATAAGTGTGGAAGAAGTACCTAATCCCCAGTGGCGAGGAAAAGTAAGCAAGGTTTGCACAGCACAATGCGGATATAAACTAGCAAAGTGAGGGTTGAGAGTAGCGGCAGTAGAGAGTATATTTTGTAACGTATGTAGTACTTTTTCATCTTCTCTACTATTGATAGATAAGCTACTGAACCAGCACTTTCCATCAGCATCAAAGGCTTCCCAAGAAAAGGCATTTTGTGAGGGTTGTACGATTAATTTTTGTCCTAATGAGGAAGGGAGTGCTAGGCTAAGTGCCCCATTTAAGACGGCGTATTCACCTGTAATTAATAATTTTCCGTTACTATAATAGTTTGTAGATTGTGTGAAATTCATATTTTTTTTATACCTTTGCGTTTTGAAAGGACAAAAGTAAGAATTTTTACTATTTAGTAATCTATTTTATGAAAGAAAAAATGATAAAAGTGGGTATCTCGGTGGGAGACATCAATGGTGTGGGGCTTGAGATTATCTTGAAAACCTTTGAGGAACATCAGATATTAGAACTTTGCACACCTATTATATTTGCCTCAAACAAATTGGTTTCTTTCCAAAGAAAACACTTCAATATAACTACTAATTTTCAGGGTATAGATACATTAAATGCAGCTATTGACGGGAAGCTAAATGTGCTAAACTGTTGGAAAGAAACACCTACAGTTGCCTTTGGACAAGAAACTGAAGAAGGAGGAAGATATGCTTTCTTATCACTGCAAAAAGCTGTTGAGGCTCTCAAAAACAATGAGATAGATGTATTGGTAACAGCACCTATTAACAAAAACAATATACAATCGGACGAATTTCATTTTCCTGGTCATACAGATTATTTAGCACAACAGCTGGAAGGTAATAGCCTGATGTTTATGGTGAGTGAAGACTTAAAAGTTGGCTTAATGACCGACCATATTCCGCTAAAAGAAGTGGCAACTACTATTACAGAAGAGCTTATGATGCAAAAGGCACGCTTGATGAATGAGTCGCTTATAAAAGATTTTCGCTTGCAACGTCCTAAAATAGCAGTATTGGGTATCAATCCACATTGTGGTGATAAAGGAGTTATAGGCAAAGAAGATGAAGATGTATTGCGACCTGCACTTAAAAAGCTGTATTTTGATGAAAATATATTAGTATTTGGTCCTTTTGCTGCCGATAGTTTCTTCGGTTCACAAGCTTATCGCAATTACGATGCGGTGCTGGCTCCTTATCACGATCAGGGGTTGATAGCTTTCAAAACACTTGCTTTTGGTAGTGGGGTTAATTATACAGCAGGACTTAACAAGGTACGCACCTCACCCGATCACGGTACGGCTTACGAAATAGCTGGCAAAGGTATTGCAGACCCTGAATCGTTTAGACACGCTATTTTTATGGCTATAGATATTTTTAGAAACCGAGAAGAGTATGTAGAATTGACGAAGAATCCTCTGAAAATTCGTACTTTGGAATTGGATAAAGAAAAATAAACTATTATGGAAATCAAAAAATTAGGCGCTATTGACATAGGCTCTAACGGGGTTCGGTTACTAATATCGAATGTATTGGAGACAGAAGGAGAACCTGCTAAGTTTACAAAAGCAAGTTTGGTGCGTGTGCCTATACGCTTGGGAGCTGATGTGTTCTTAAACGGGCGTATTTCAGAAGAAAATACAAATCGGCTGGCGGAGGCAATGCAAGCTTTTAGTTTGCTGATGAAAGTATATCAGGTGGAGGCTTATCGGGCTTGTGCTACTTCGGCTATGCGAGAGTCGCTTAATGGTAATGAGGTAGCGGCAGAAGTGCTGAAACGTACAGGAGTGGCTATTGAAATTATTGATGGTAGTGAGGAAGCTAATATTATTGCTTCTACTGATATTTCTACACTTATTGGGACAGATAAAAATTATTTGTATATAGATGTAGGAGGAGGTAGTACTGAATTTACGGTATTTTCTAATGGAAAACAGAAAAAATCGCGTTCTTTCCCAATAGGTACGGTACGCTTGCTTGATAATAAAGTGAGTGATGAAATGTGGGAAGAGGTAAAACAATGGATTGAAAAACATACGAAAGATTGTCCTCATATAGAAGCGATTGGTTCTGGAGGTAACATCAATAAAATCCATAAGAATGCGAATGTATTAGAAAATGCACCTCTTACGTATGAATATTTAACTGATTATTACAACTATGTATCGGGCTTTACCTATGATGAGCGAATTAAATTGCTTGGCTTTAATCCTGATCGTGCCGATGTAATTTTATATGCACTTACGGTTTTCATCAATGCGATGAAATGGTCGGGAGCAAAGATTGTGCACGTGCCTCGTATAGGTTTAGCAGATGGTATTGTAAGGAGTATTTATAAAAAAGGATTATAGTTATTATAGGGCTATAATCATATAGATAATGAACAGAGAAGAGATTATTAACACAGCACGGCAAACGATAGCTAAAGAAGCCGAAACGGTGGCTCAACTTGCTGGATATATAGATGATGAGTTTGTAACAGCAGTTACTTACATTATTAATAGCAAGGGGCGTGTAGTGATTACGGGTATAGGTAAGAGTGCTATTATAGCCAATAAAATTGTAGCTACGATGAACTCTACAGGTACGCCTGCAATTTTTATGCACGCTGCAGATGCTATTCACGGTGATTTAGGAATTATTCAGGCTGATGATGTAGTGATTTGTATTTCAAAAAGTGGAAATACGCCCGAAATAAAGGTATTGGTACCTTTGTTAAAACGCGGTAATAATAAATTGATAGCAATTACTTCCAATAAAAATTCGGTTTTAGCACAAGCTGCGGATAGTCTGCTTTATGCCTATGTGGAAAAGGAGGCTTGCCCTAATAATTTAGCACCTACTACAAGTACTACTGCACAGCTGGTTTTAGGAGATGCTTTGGCAGTTTGCTTATTGGAAATGAAGCACTTTGGGAGTGAGGATTTTGCTAAGTACCACCCAGGAGGGGCACTTGGTAAGCGACTTTATTTGAAGGTTTCGGATATTGTAGGTAATAATCAAAAACCCGAAGTGAGTATCCAAACCGAAGTGAAACAGGTAATAGTAGAAATATCGGCTAAGATGCTTGGGGCAACAGCTGTAATTGACAACGGGAATATTGTAGGAATTGTAACTGATGGAGATATTAGGCGAATGCTGAGCAAGACAGATGATATCAGGGGACTTACTGCGAAAGATATTATGAGCCTAAACCCTAAAACTATTGATAGAGATTGTTTGGCTATAGATGCACTTAGTTTGATGGAAAAAAATAAGATTACGCAGTTGCTTGTAACTCATAATGGGCGTTATGAAGGGGTGATACATCTACATAATTTAATACAAGAAGGTTTGCTATAAAAAGAGAAGTAGAGGATTAAATTAATAGTCGTTAAGTATTAATAATCATTACTTTAGGATATAATTAGTAATTTAGGCTTATTGTTATTATAAAAATGAAATACAAAAAAAAGATAATTATATTTTTGTAAATCATTTTTTTGTAGTACTTTTGAGCCGTAAAACATAATAGTAACAATAATGATGAAAATTTATTTTTGTTTTTTAGGGTTAGCATTGGCACTTGTAGCCTGCAAAAAAAACACGAATGAGCTTACTGCGGAGCAAAAAGAAGCTAAATTGCAACAACAATTAGATTCGCTTGCAAATATAAAGTTTTTAGAGGTAGTGAAAGAAGAGGTGGATTCGTATCCTATATTTAAAGGGGTGTGTGATACAGCTACTACCAAAGTAGGACAGAGAGAATGTTTTGAGAAGACATTTGCTGCTCAGTTTCAGGAGCGTCTTAAAAAAGGGCACTATGAGGTTACAGAACCCGTTACAGATCGTATTTTCTTAAATATTAAAGTAGATAATACGGGAAAAATAGTACTCTTGGATATGAAAGCCGATGATAAGACAAAAGAGTTGCTGGCTACTGAAAGTGAAAGTTTTGAAGATGCTTTGCGTGCTAATCTTTCTGAATTATCAGATAATGATAGTATAGAACCCGCAAAGAAAAATGGACAGAATGTGAGTACACAGTTTGAGCTTCCTATAGAAATAAACGTAAAATAAAGCACTTCGTGGAGCGTATTATTTTAGGAGTAGATCCTGGTACTACTATTATGGGTTTTGGACTAATAGGTATAGAAAAAGACCAGATGAAACTACTACAGCTAAATGAATTACAATTAAGCAAATATAGTAATCATTATCTGAAATTGGGGGTTATATTTAACCGCACAATTGAGCTTATAGAAACCTATAAACCCGATGAGTTGGCTATTGAAGCTCCTTTTTTTGGGAAAAATGTACAATCTATGCTTAAATTGGGGCGCGCACAAGGAGTTGCTATGGCTGCAGCACTTTCACGTGAAATACCTATTACTGAGTATGAACCTAAGAAAGTGAAAATGGCTATAACAGGTAATGGAAGTGCTTCTAAAGAACAAGTAGCTAAGATGCTACAACAGTTATTAGATATTAAAGAGTTGCCCAAGCATTTTGATGCTACTGATGGATTAGCAGTGGCTGTATGTCATTATTTTAATGGTGGTAGAGCTCAAAAACAACAACATTATAGTGGTTGGGAGGCTTTTATCACTCAAAATCAGGAGCGATTGGCTTAATATTTTGTATAGTTTATATATTCATATTCCTTTTTGTAGGCGAGCTTGCCACTATTGTGATTTTCATTTTTCAACTACGTTACGGCGTAAAGGTGAGATGATAAATGCAATATGTAGTGAGCTTTTTTTACGCCAGAATGAGGCTAAAGGTAGTACACTACAAACTATTTACTTAGGAGGTGGAACTCCTACAGTGCTTTCGTTTGATGAATTACAACAGCTCTTCAATACAATTCATCGTTGTTATAATGTAAGTGCTACTGCCGAAATCACTATTGAAGCTAATCCTGATGATTTTTTTAAAGATAGAGAACCCGAAGTATTTTTAGCACAATTACAATCTTTAGGAATCAATAGATTGAGTATAGGGGTACAATCTTTTTTTGAAGAAGATTTACAACTGATGAATCGTATACATACAGCATTACAAGTAGAGCAATTGCTACCTCTTGCTTCTTCATATTTTGATAATATCACTATCGACTTGATTTATGGTATCCCTACTATGAGTAATGAACAATGGCTACAAAATATAGAAAAAGCACTTAGTTTTGGAATACCTCATATTTCAGCTTATGCTTTAACGGTTGAAGAAAAAACAGCTTTGCATAGGTTTATTAGTGTTGGTAAAATCCCTCCTATAGATGACCAATTATCATATACCCATTTCCAGCTACTTATTGATAGATTAGAACGAGAGGGGTTTGTGCAATATGAGTTTTCTAATTTTGGTAAGGAAGGATATTTTAGTAAGAACAATACAGCTTATTGGTTTGGAAAACCTTATATGGGAATAGGACCTTCAGCACATAGTTTTAATGGTAGTATTCGTAGCTGGAATATAGCGCATAATATTAAATATATCAAAGAAATAGAGCGAGGAGTATTACCTAATGAAGAAGAAGTACTTACAGTAAATAATCAGTATAATGAGTTGATAATTACACGTATCAGAACAATGGTAGGAATTGATATAGAAGAAGTAGCGGTACGTTTTGGCACTGATTATCAAAAGTATCTATTACAACAAGCACATAAATACTTAGATGAGGGACTATTACAAATAACAAAAAACCACCTGAAAGTTACTCGCAAAGGAAAGTTTCTTTCAGATGGTATAGCCTCCGATTTATTTAGGGTGGATGACTTCATCTAAAGGGATAAATACAGGATTTTGGTTGCCATCTATGTGGTATTGTAGAAGTAAGTCGCCCCAAACTTTCCCGTCTGTAAATTCACAAATTACCCATTTCTCATTTAGTATCCTAATTTTATTAATCAAAAATTTTTCGTTTGTTTCTGCTTTTATATAAGGATTTTTTTCTTGTAGGTTACTTTCCATTAAGGCATTAGTAACTATTTGTGTAGGGTTATTAATTTTCAGTTCTTCAAAAAACAACTGCGATAATTCATTACTTTCAAGACTAAAACTTAAAGCTTCATCACGCTGTGTTGTAAGTGATGTTATAGAGTCAGTAAGTTTGGCGATAGTTTTGGCAGTATCATTAGCTATTTCTACAGACTGTTGATGCTGCTGGCAACTTATAGTAAGGGTACTACAAAGCAAGGTAATAAAAATATACTTATTCATTGTTAAAAGGTTTTTGTTCATTCAAGTTTAATACTTTTAAGTAAGGATGCAACAACCAATAGTCCGATATAATACGTCTATTAGCAGCTGTATTACATATAGGAGTAATCAAGTTCTCTAAAAACATCAATTTTGTAAATTGAAAGTTCAAACTTACAAAGCCATATCCCTTAATATCTCCATCTATAATCAAAACTACACTCTTTTCACCCACACGCCTACCCTTTCCAATAAGTGCTATGCTCTGCTGCTGCCAGCGATAAGTGGCTGGTTCTCCTATTTCGTTATCTTTTAAAGGTCTACTATTACACTTAGGCTGGTGTAAGTAAATAAATTCCGAATATTTCAAGTTAGCAATAAGCATATTTCCTGTTTCTTCATAAGTAACCCTATGAGTATGCCTTTGCAAATAACGTTCTTGTTTTGCGTTTGTAGTAAATATCTTATTTACGTGTTGTTTTATATTCTTGTGTTTTCCTACAAAGATAATTTTTCCCTCTTCATTATGCATATAGAAAACGCCTAATTTTTCAGGAAGTTCATCAAGTATTTTCAAATGGCGAGAGGCTGTCTCTATACGAGTATCATTTTTTACAGAAGTAATAATAATATTCTTTTGAGTATCTTTTTCAAGTAAATATTTAAACAAATGGAGCGTAGCCAAGGCATCTCCCGAAGCTCTATGCCGCTCACTCATAGGAATACCCAACGAATGTACCAATTTACCCAAACTATAAGTTTCACGTTCTGGTAGTAATTGCTTTGCTAATTCCACTGTACATAAAGTTGTCTTTACAAAGTCATACCCCAAGCGTCTGAATTCTGTTTGCAGTATTCTGTAGTCAAAACTTGCATTATGAGCAACTATAATACAGCCCTCAGTAATTTCAACAATTCTTTTGGCTACTTCGTAGAATTTAGGTGCGTTGCGCAACATACGGTTATTAATACCTGTAAGTTTAACAACAAAATCCTGTATAGGTCGTTCAGGGTTAATAAGCGAAATGAATTGGTCTGTTACCTCGTGCCCATCAAAACGGTAGATAGCAATTTCTGTAATACCCTCTTCATCGTATTTTCCACCTGTAGTTTCTATGTCGATGATTGCGTACAATTTAGTAAATGATAATTAAAAAAGCAAAGAGATAAGATAACTCAACTCTTTGCTTTTATGAAATTGTTTAACTGAATTAGCGAACTTCTTTGATACGAGCTTTCTTACCTGTAAGTCCTCTAAAATAGTAAATACGCGCACGTCTTACTTTACCTTTCTTATTTACTTCAATTTTTTGAAGTGCAGGCATATTCACAGGGAATATACGCTCTACTCCTACTGTCCCCGACATTTTACGAATTGTAAAAGTAGCAGTCACTCCGTGTCCTTTGCGTTGTATTACAACACCCTTGAAAAACTGAGTACGCTTTTTGTCCCCTTCTTTAATTTCGTAATACACGGTGATAGTATCACCTGCCGAAAACTCAGGAAATTCTTTCTTCTCAATAAAGTTGTCCTGTACGTATTTTAATAATGGTTCCATAAAAAAATAAATAATTATGTTATCAATGGGCAACATACACGACTCTCGTCAGAGGTTACTCCAAATCGGTGGCAAAATTAATACTTTTTCTTATACTAACAAAATAATAAATAAAAAATATTCCAAAAAATATACTTTTTGCCAGCTACTAATTACTAACTGTTTGATAAATAGACTATTTTCTTCGTTTCAAAAAAAGACTCCTCAAAATATTTACTAATATCTGTTACTACTGCCCGCTCAAAAGATACCAATTCTTCCGTCAAATCTCCTCCTTTTAGGTAAAGTATCCCATTAGCCAATTCATTATGCGATTGTTTTTTAAACTTTCCTCTCACCCAAGGTACAAAATCCTTCATCTGTGTAACTGCCCTACTTACTACAAAATCGTAATTACCTTTCAGCTCCTCAGCTCTTATTTGCTTTGTAATTACATTTTTTAGTCCTAAGGCATTCACTACTTCTTGCACTACTTTTATCTTTTTTCCTATCGAATCTACCAAAGTAAAACTACATTTAGGAAAATATACAGCCAAAGGAATACCTGGGAAACCTCCTCCTGTACCCACATCCAATATTTCAGTACCTTTAGCAAAAGTAATCCGTTTAGCTATCGCCAAGCTGTGTAGTACGTGTCTTTCATAAAAATCACCCATATCCTTGCGCGAAATAACGTTTATTTTAGCATTCCATTCCTCATAAAGAGGCTTTAGCTCACTAAATTGCTGTTGCTGTTCTTCACTCAATTCTGTAAAGTATTTATGTATGATTTTCATAGTTACTAAAATTGTATTATTTCTCGATTTCCCGCCCTAAAAGTAGCTCCATTCCCGAAACAGAACGGGTAAATATCAAATATTCAGTACCACCTTCCTCAAGGTGGTATTTTTTTTTGACTTCTGCTACCGAAAGCGGATAATTCTTCGTGATAATATTATAATGTGTCTTTTTCTTTATTTGCTTAGGATGTGTTTGTGCTACTTCCAATATTCGTCCCGCAAAATTATCAATAAGTTCGTCCGAAGTATAAAGATGCGTATTCACCTCCAACTTTTTCAGCCCGTAATAAGTAGCTATATAGTTAAATGCCCCCGATTTTAGCAAAGCATTATTAGGAATATACAAATATCGCCCTGGAGTACCATAAGTAGCTTGTGTCCCTTGCAGTTCTTTAGCGTTGAATGATAAAATAGGGTCTTTACTTTGTAAGTTTACACAACGTATTTCTACATCCTCAAGGCTACTCGCTGCTTCTTGTATCACCAAAACCTCTTTTACCTCATTGCGTAAAGCTATAATCTCAATATGTGTTATATTATTAAGAGTATGTAGTAAATAATGTATATCAATCAAAGGAGAAAGTTTTGTAATCACCTTAGCCGATTTCTTCAATAATAACTCCTGCAATTCCAATATATTAGGCGATAAATCCTCCAACAAGAACTTCTTTTGCAGCTGATGATCCCTACGCGCAGGGTCTATATAAATCACATCGTAATGAGCAGTAGTCGCTTGCAAAAAGCTTTCTGCATCGCTATCTACAAAAGTAGCCTTTCGCCCTAATACTTTCCAGTTTTGGGTTACCAATTGTAGTAATTCAGCATCTTGTTCCACCAAAGTAACCTCTTCAAACGATTGCGAAAGAAAGTAAGCATCAATACCAAATCCTGCCGTAAGGTCTAAAAAGTTTTTCCCTTGTAACAATTTAGCTTTGTAGGTTGCTGTAGCCTCCGATGATGTTTGTTCCAAATTTAGTTTTTTAGGAAACTGTATCCCCTCAGCTAATAATGAAGGAAACTTCCTTTGGGCTACCTTATATCCTTCAATTTGTTGAGCCAGCACACTATTGCTTATTGTAGCAAAAATAGGCTTCTTTAGTAGCAATTGGGTAGTATCTATATCCAAATGCTCTTTTATAAATGCTTGTATTTCTTTGTATTGTAAATCCATTCAGGGTGCAAAAATAGTAAACTTTCTGTATATATCAAAGCCATTTTTTTCTTCTGAAATAAATTATCATTGCTACCGAAATAGCAAGCATCACCACCCATACCACAGGGTATGCCCACCACAACTCTAATTCGGGCATATACTTAAAATTCATACCATATACACCCACAATAAAGGTAAGCGGAATAAAAATAGTAGAAATCAAGGTTAGCAAACGCATAATATTGTTCATCTTATTACTCATTGCCCCCATATAGGTATCCGTAAGCCCCCAAAGTATATCACGATAAGTGCTGAGAGTATCCACTATTTGCACAGTATGGTCGTGTAGGTCTCTAAAATAATGCTTAGTATCAGCCTCAATAAGATGATGAGGCGTTTTCTCTATCCGATTTACTACCTCTCTTGCTGGAATCATAGTCCGTTGCAAAAATACAATAGACTTCTTCTTCAAATCTTGTATTTCTGATATCATCTCCTCACGTGGGTGGGTGATAATCTCGTCTTCCAATGCTTCTATTTTATCACTTACACTGTCCGACACTACTAAATAATTGTCTATTATACTATCTAACAAACTGAATAACAGATAGTCTACCTTCTTTTTTCGCAGACTACTATCAGCAAACTGCAATCGTTTGCGTACAGGTTCAAATACATCATCACCTTCACTTTCTTGAAAAGAAATTAAGTAATTTCTACCGAGTAATAAGGCTAAATGTTCTAATACCAATTCCTCTTTGCTATAGTATAACATCTTGATAATTACTAATAAACTATCTTCCAAAAGCTCTACTTTTGGGCGATGTTCCGTGTCTAATATATCTTCTAATAGTAAGTCGTTCAGTTGGGTATAAGCTCCAATCTTTTTAATTTCAGCTATATTGTTCAGTCCGTTGATATTTATCCAAGTAAGATGATTTTCACCTATACAAGCAATAGCCTCTTCTGCCGTACCCACTTTTTTCACCTGACAGAACCCCTCGCTATAAGTGATAATATCTATATGAATTTCTTTCTCTTTATTGCCAAAATATACCAAACTTCCAGCAGGTAACCCCACCTTCTTTGCACGATTGGCTCTGCGTTTTTTCTTAGTAGCAGCAGTAATATTTTTACCCATATATTATTATTGTATTAAAATACTGATTATAAAACATTTATATAAATATTTTAAAGTGATAATATAAATAACGAAACCCATACGAAATACTTGGTAATCTTTATTTATAGTGCTTTCGTTTTCTTAAAAATAGTATATAAATATTTGATTATCAATGTAATTGAATTATTTTTACTACAGAATAAAGGCTATAAACAAATATATTATTAAATAAATACTTTATATTTTCTATTGTAAAATATTTTATTTCAGTATAATACATTTATAAAAATACTTTACCAAACTCCTCAGAATATTTCGTAGGAACAAATTCAATAATCTGATAGGTTGCTATCTGGTGTTCGTGAAAAGGGTCTTGAGCAATGACTGTCTCTACCTCTCCCCTACTATTAGCTTTACACAAAATCACCCCACCCTTGCGAGGTACTTGTGCGCCTGATGCAATAAAATGTCCTGAAGCGTAATGCTTATCTAAATAAGTGCGATGTGCTTCTAAGTGTTTTTCAACTTCTGAAAGCTCTTTCTGATACGTTAAAATAATGATGTACATATTTTATTAGTTTTTAGTTATTTTACGGTGTTGTATTAGCGACTTGTAGCACCTTTCCATTAAATACTTTACTACCATTAAGCGCAAAATCAGCAATATAACGCGCCATTTGCTGCGGACTAATATTTGCTTTATAATCTGGGAAAGCCTCAGCAAGCATTTCCGTCTGTACCGCTCCTAAAGCTAAAGTATTAAAAATAATACCTCGTTCTTTATATTCTTCTGCCAAAAGCTCCGATAAGGTAATAAGAGCGCCTTTAGAGGAACTATAAGCTGCCAAACCGCCAAACTTCAAACTACCTTGTATACCTCCCATACTACTGATGCTCACCACGTGTGCGCCCTTCTCCATAAAAGACAATAGTTGTTGTGTGAGGTGTGCTACCCCAAATACATTTACCTTATAAACTTCCCAAAAGTCCTCTTCAGTAAGCTCCTCAAAAGGTTTATTGATGAGTCTTCCTGCATTGTGAATTAGTATATCCACTTGTTCCCATTGCTCTTTCACAAAGTGAGCAACTGCCTCTCTATCAGTTTCAAGGGTAATATCAAAAGGAATACAATGTACATTAGGCAGATTAAGTGCGTCTATAGTAGCACTATGCCGTGAAAGGGCCAAGATGTTATGCCCTTGCGATGCCAACTGTTGTACCAGTTCAAAGCCTATCCCTCGGCTGGTACCTGTTATGATGATATTCTTCATTGCTTTTAAAAGATGTGCAAATATACAATTTTATTTCTTTTCTGACGCCATTTTATTACGTTGCTAATTTCTAAATTTGCCGATTAATTTTATTAATTCCTTTGATAGTTTCCATCTTAGGAGAAAAAAAACACTCAGCCCCCCTACTAGTAATGATTTTAAGCTGATATTTACAATAGGGTGAAATGGAAAATCCCAAAAGAAAAAAACTCCTATCGCTACGATACCAAAGAGAGTAGTCTGTAACGTTTCCTTATAAAAAGGCTGTAAGCTGTATTTGCGATACACAAATCCTGACTTGAGTAGATTGTACGAACTAAAAGCAATTAGAGTCGCTATTCCCGCCCCATTAATGCCATAAAGGGGAATGAGCCACATATTCATCAAAACAGTGCCTATAACCAAAAAAACGCCCAAAAATAGTACGGTACGATAGTAAGGCGAATTGAGTAATACCGCATTGTTAAATCCCACTAAAGCGTCAGAGAGTTTTACTACCGATATGATGATGAGCACCCCAAGCCCTGTGCTGTAATCTTTATCAGGCAATAAGGCATAACACTGCTGGGCATTCACAATGATAAGTACACAAATAACCATACTCACAAAATAAGTATTTATTGTACTGCGTTTGTATAAGTCCGATAGCTCCTCTGCCTTACCTTGATTCATAAATTGTGCTGTGAGCGGACTTACAATCTGATACATACTTCGGTAAGGTATGGCAATCACAGTAGCCGTAAAAATAGCCACATTATACACAGCAATTTCACCAATAGGCAGATATTGGTTCAGCATAAACTTATCAATATCCATCAACAACGAAGCTACCGAGCCTGATAAAATAATAAATAAACTGTACAAAAAGACTTCCTTTTTACCTTGTGGCAATCCCCATACAAAGGTAGGTCGCCTCACATAGAAAGCGGTAACCGTCATCAAGAGCATACGCAAGGCATACACCCAGAACACTCCCCACATTAGCTGATGAAAATCAATAACACCAAAGTAAATGGCTACTAATAAAAGCATCACCCCTACCCTATGAAATACTTCTTTTAGAAAATTGCCAAAGACCGTTTTGAGTTGTACCCGCATCCACGCATAAGCTATCTCAAAATAAGCCATTGCTACCGCTGTAAGAAAGATAAGCCACACATACGGACGCACTTCTGCATTCTTTGCCGAAAGCCACTGAACAATTTGCTCATATGCCATACTCCCCAAAAGAGTAGCAGGGAGAATCACCAGTAGCGGCAAAAGACAAAGCATTAGGTTGAGTTTGCCTTGTTCCTGCCTATCGGTGTAAGCAGAGTAATAGCGCACCCAAGTATTATGTACACCAAACGAAATAAACGGAGAAAGAATAGTAGCGGTGGAAGTAACATAACTTACCAAGCCGTATTGTGCTTTAGAGAGGAAGTAAGTAAATAAGAAAAGGGTATTCAGAGCCCCTATGGCAAACCCAAAATAAGTAGCCACTACATTCTTAAACGATTGTCGGAGTACGATACCCATAATGACTACATCTTAAAATTAAACTTGCTTTCAAAAAAAGACTGCCATTCTGGTACTTGCTGTACCCCCAGCTGATAATATTTATAGGCTAATTCTTCTTTTCCCAAACCGTGATATGCTAGGGCAAGCCTATAGTAATTACATAACTCATACGGAAAAATATCTACTATATCAATAATAATAGGCAATGCATCTCCATATTGTCGTGTCAAAAACATCAAATCTACCCAATCTATAAGAGCTGTATACGAATAATCACCATTTTGTACTGCCTTTCGGTAGCCATATTCTGCTTCTTCAAGATTATGCAACTGAAAATAATTAATTTCAGCATATCTACGCCAATAATAAGGCTCATTAGGCTCTAATGTAAGTACTTTTTGTATATATTTAAGTGCTTTAGTATGATTTCGCCGCAAATAGTAAAAGTCAGCTAAGGTAATCCACGCTTTGTCTAATTGTGGGTCTTCGTGTATGGCTTTAAAGTAGTAAATCTCAGCTTTTTCATCGTTTAGCATCTTCTCATAGCAACGCCCTATATGAAGATATACCAATGCGGAAGGGTCATCTAGGGTAAGAGTAATTTTATAATTTTCAATAGCTCTTTCATAGTCGCCTATCGTTTCAAGTACCCTTGCTTTTTCAAAGTAAGCACCTGTAAAAGTATCATCACTTACAATTGCAAAATCAAAACAACGAATCGCATTTTTACTGTCATTTTCTGATAAGTACAATCGTCCAAGATAGTACCAAGCCACCTCACAATAAGGATTTTGGTCTAAATAGTCATTCAAAAAGCTCATAGCTTCTTGCGTTTCGTCCAAAACCTCATAGCAATACAACAATTGTTGTAGTGAAGTATAGTCTTGCGGGTCTTTTTCCACACTTTTTCTAAAATAAGTACGTGCGTTGGCATACTCATCTATGAGCAAGTACTCCATACCTATAAGTGCAAAAATACTCGGTACATCATCTGTGAGTGTTATGGCATATTCTAATAATTCAATAGCGCGGCGGTGTTTGTTGAGTTTTGAATACAAGTTTGCTTTTTGTACATATACTTCTGCATTCAGAGGCTCTGTATGAGTGAGCTCCTCTAATAGCTGAGTAGCCTCATTCAGCTGGTCTTCAAAAACTAACTGTTCTGCATAAAGTAATTTAAGCGAAACTGCTGTAGGGTGCTGTGATAGTCCCAGCTCTAAAGCTCGTTTTGCCTTATGCGTACGCCCGTTCTCTATATAATATTCTACAATATCTTCAAATTCATCTACATCAAAAAAAAGCGTATTATTCTCCCGCAGCATCAGTTCAAATTTGCTTACAGCATAGTTCTCTTCGTTATCTTCTAAAAACATCGTATTTTTATATCTTGTTCTTTAATTTATGAAATATAACCTATTGAATATCAATCTATTAAAGTCAGCTTTGCAAAACGCAATAATATATTCTTCAAGCCCCCTGTATCAAAGTTTACCTGCGCCTTTTTGTCATTCCCCGCGCCTTCTAAGGCTATTACCACTCCTTGCCCAAAACGCTCGTGTTGCACCCTCGCCCCCACTCTCAGTTCGTTATACAAACTTTTATCATTAGCGGCAGGCATTGCATTTATAGGTTTTAGCTTGCGCAATTTTGGCAACTCATCTGCTGTAGGCGTATTCTTAGCTGGCGGCGTACCGCTAATAGGCTTTTGTAATCGCAGTTTGCTTTTGTCCACTTCACCAAATATATCTCTATCTATCAAAGGCTTATAACGATAGTTAAGCTGTGATTGTATAGGGGTAAGATACTTTAAGTGTGCTTCTTTTATCTCTTCTATAAATCTACTCGGTTCAGTATCTTGCGAACTACCAAAACGATAACGCTGTTCAGCATAAGTTAGGTATGCTTGTTTTTCAGCACGGGTAAGTGCTACGTAAAACAAGCGGCGTTCTTCCTCAAGTTCTTCACGTGTTTGTATACTCTTTGCCGAAGGGAAAAGGTCTTCCTCCATACCCACTATATACACATAAGGAAATTCCAATCCTTTTGATAGGTGAATCGTCATCAGTGCTACACGATCATCATCGCCTATGTCTTTATCCATATCCGTAGCCAGCGATACATCTTCCAAATACTCCGTTAGGCTACCCTTGCTATCGGCTACATCTTCTTGCCCCTTCACAAAATCCTTCATACCGTTTAGCAACTCTTCTATATTTTCTATTTTTGCAATTCCTTCTGGTGTTGCATCTTTCTTGTATTCTTGTAGTAAGCCAGTGCGTTTCACCACCCGTTCTGCTATTTCATAAGCATCAAGTTCCTTGCTCAATACCTGTAAATTCAAAATCATCAATACAAAATCTGAGAGTTTTTGCTTGGTAGTCTTATTGATGTGCAAATCGGGCAAGTTGTTCAGGTTATACATCACCTCAAATACCGATTTTTTATATTGGTTAGCTGCCAAAGTAAGTTTTTCCATTGTAGTATCACCAATGCCGCGTGCAGGAAAGTTTATCACGCGCATCAAAGCTTCTTCATCGTTAGGGTTTACCAATAACCTGAGATAAGCAAGCATATCTTTTACCTCTTTACGTTGGTAGAACGAAAGTCCTCCATAAATGCGATATGGAATGTCCCGCTTGCGCAAAGCATCTTCTATAGCACGCGATTGTGAGTTAGTACGATACAGTACTGCAAAATCTCCATTAGGCAATTGGTGTTGCATCTTATTTTCAAAAATAGACCCCGCCACAAAGCGCCCTTCATCAGCATCGGTAGCACTTCTATGCACTTTTATAGGCTCTCCCAATTCATTTTCAGTAAAAACCACCTTGTCTAAGCGCACCTTATTGTGTTCAATCACACTATTTGCTGCCTCTACTATGTTTTTGGTAGAACGGTAATTCTGTTCTAGTTTATATTCTTTGGCATTACGATAATCACTCCTGAAATTTAGTATATTATTGATATTAGCTCCTCTAAAAGCATAGATACTTTGTGCATCATCTCCCACTACGCATATATTCTGAAAGCGGTCTGCCAAAGCCTTAACTATCAGATACTGAGAGTGGTTTGTATCCTGATACTCATCTACCAATATATACTGAAATCTATTTTGGTATTTAGCTAACACATCTGGGTATACATTTAGCAACTCGTTGGTGCGAAGCAATAAATCGTCAAAATCCATTGCTCCTGCTTTAAAACAACGGTCTACGTACTCCTGATAAATTTCTCCAAAACGAGGCTGGCGGCGTACAGCATCTATCTCTATCAATTCAGGATTGCTAAAGTATGCCCTTACTGTTATAAGGTTATTTTTTAGAGATGAAATGCGTTGGTGTATTTGCTTGTATTTATACACATCTTTGTCCAAATCCTTTTCTTTGATAATAGCACTCACCAGCCGTTGTGAATCCTGTGTATCGTAAATCGTAAAATTTTGCGGATAGCCTAATTTATCAGCTTCTACACGCAACAATTTAGCAAAAACCGAATGAAAAGTACCCATCCACAAATTTTTACCCTCATTGCCCACAAGTTCCGTAATACGTTTTTTCATCTCATTAGCCGCCTTATTGGTAAAGGTAAGTGCCAAAATATGAAACGCATCTACCCCCTCACGCATAAGGTTAGCAATACGATAAGTTAGCACACGCGTTTTTCCCGAGCCAGCCCCCGCTATTACAATGATAGGACCCTCCTTCTGAAGCACTGCAGCACGCTGCGGTTCATTAAGTTTGGCAAGATCTTGTAAAAATATATCCATTATGTAGCTATTTTTTTTAAGGGTACAAAGATACAAAACTCACCATAATTAACAACCATACTCCTACAAATTCTTTAGCCAAACCATTATTTATCATTGTCAAAAACCTCAAAATGATTATCTTCATAAAAAAAGATAATACGTCTAATTTTTCGTTCGGTATTCCCTGTTATAGTTCTTTCCGCAGCCTTTGTTGTTTCAGCAATGGTTGTAGCTGTCAGTACAGCCATATCAGCCGCTGTTGCTGTTGTGTTCACAGTTTTTTGTGGTGCTACAGCAGGCGTAATATCAATTTCAGGCACTTCACTGAATAAATCAGGCTGTACTCTTGCTTTGGGTGTTTTTTCATCCTTTTTAGGAAAACTACCCTTGCCTTGCGTAATCCAATACATATCCACTTCTGGAAATTTTTCAATCAGTTTCAGTATAAAATCCAAACTTGGTTTATTGCGTTCCGATAACAAATGTGAAATCCCCGAACGCTGAATTTCTAAAGCATCAGCAAAAGCCGTAGCATTCATACCGTAATAATCCATCACCTGTTGCAGGCGTTGTGTAAAATCAGATGTGTTTAACATTGTAACTTCTAATTAAATTATTAATACAGCACAAATGTAATCATTATTTCTTATATACACAACTCTAAACACAACTATTTTTATAAGTAATAAAGTTTATATTGAATATTATAATAACAATCATCTAAGAATCAATCATATATAATTCACTATAAATTTTGATTATACCAATAAAAAATCAGTATTATTACAAATAAAAACAATAAAAACGCAATAAAACATCTGTAACAGCATAAAATAGATACTTGTAGATTTTTCACTTTTGTAACCTATTGGATTTGGTTGTTACTTTTGTAAATTGACTATGACTATTATTATTTACACCTTGTCGTTTATCATTATATTTTATTATCTTTGCACCATCAGTCTATTGTATACCTTCAGCGAAGGATGAGCGAAGGATAAGCGAACCTTGAGCGAAGGATAAAAGCACGTGCGGCTCGCACCGAGCTGCCGCAGCCGAGTATGTGACGAAGGATAAGCGAAGGATAAAGACCCGGCTCACACCGAAAGATAAATAATAACAAATATGACAATAATAAAAGAACCTACATTAAGCGGGCGTTATATCAATTACGATATGATAGCACCCCTATTAACTACTTATTATTTTGATGAAATAATACCATTAGGGCATTCTGTATTACAAACACCTATCAATCTTTACAGAATAGGAAAAGGCAAAAAAAAAATACTCCTATGGTCGCAAATGCACGGCAATGAATCTACTACTACCAAGGCACTCTTTGATGTGCTAAACTCATTAAAAGGTAGCCCCTTGCTTAGCAAACTCTCTCTTTATTGCATTCCTATGCTCAACCCCGATGGTGCCAATGTGTTTACACGTGTAAATCACAACCAAACCGACCTTAATCGTGATGCTTTTCAACTCACACAACCCGAAAGCCTCTGTTTGCGTAAAGCCTACGAACTCGTAAATCCTGATTATTGCTTCAATTTACACGATCAGCGTTCTATTTTTAGTGCAGGAAAAGCAGCTCACCCTGCTACAGTATCATTTTTAGCTCCTTCTTATAACGAAGAGCGTACTATCAATGAGGTTCGTAAGCGTGCTATGGAAGTTATTGTTGTAATGTATCGAAAGTTACAATTGTATATACCTAACCAAATAGCTCGTTTTGATGATAGTTTCAACATCAATTGCACAGGCGACTATTATACTGCAGCTGGTACACCTACAATTTTGTTTGAAGCAGGGCATTTTCCTAATGATTACAATCGTGAACAGACGCGCAATTGTATTGCTACAGCTATAAGTACAGCTTTAGAATACATCGCTTTAGAAGAAGTTACAAGTGTAAATTATAAAGATTATTTCAATATTCCCGAAAACGACAAACTCTTTTATGATATCCTCTTGCGTGATGATACGCACAGCGGCAACGATGTAGGTATTTTATACCAAGAAGTATTGCAAGACAACCATATCAATTTCCAGCCCTATATAGCCGAAATAGGTGATTTGTCACACAAATTCGGACACCAAGAAGATAAATTGTCTCATTTTCTTACCCCACCCTATAGCAAGGACTTAATAGAAAGTACCTTAGATTTAAATAAAATGAAGTATATATAAAATATTGATAAAATATTTTTAAAGATTTATCCATTTTATTTGGAATATTCAAAAAAAAATAGTTACTTTGCCACCCAAATAATAAAAACAATACCATTATGGCAAAATATAAGTTAGACGAAATCGACCACCAAATCTTAGATTTACTGATTGATAACACCCGTACCCCTTTCACCGATATTGCTAAGCAGCTTGATATCTCAGCCGGAACTGTACACGTACGTGTACGAAAAATGGAAGAAATAGGCATTATCAAAGGCTCTACCCTCACCGTAGATTATGATCGCTTAGGTTATACATTTATAGCCTATGTAGGTATATTTTTAGAGCGTAATCATCAGGCGCAGTTTGTGTTGGAACGATTAGAAGAAATACCTTTTGTAACAGTAGCACATATCACTTCAGGCAAATACAATATATTTTGTAAAATACGCGCCAAAGATACCAAACACGCCAAAGAGGTTATTTATATGATAGACGAGATACAAGGCGTATCGCGTTCCGAAACAATGATCTCTATGGAAGAAGCTATCAACGACAAACGCCGTTTATTGCACAAAGCCTTCCGCGAATTGTAAGTTTTTTTGAATCATATTTAAACACTTTGCCAGAGGTCGTAATTTATGACTTTTGGCAAAGTGTTTTTTTTGTACAGACATTTTTCTCCTGCTTACTTACTCTTTACATTCGATATAAGATGGATATAGAATGGATACAGGAAGAGCGAAGGATGACCGAAAGAAAGTCGGCGAGCTGGCGCAGCCGAGTATGTGACGAACAATAAACGAAGGGTAAGCGTCTTTTTTTTGTATATTCTAAAATAAATCGCTACCTTTGTTGCTTTAAAAATATGATAGTCTATCAAAATATGAATAAAGAAAATGAAGATACTAAACATTATTGGTTGTATAGTCCTGGTGAACAAGCTGTTAAATGGGAGGAGTTTTATAACGAAGATATTATGGCTATTGGCTGGGACAAATTGGGAGATTTGGAAAATTACACGGATAGAAAATCTATTCTTAAAGCCCTAAGAAACAATTATGGAGGAGGAAAAGACCAACGTAATAACGTTTCTGCTCTTGATGATTTTTGCAGCGGAGAAAATAAAATAAATATAGGCGATATTGTCATTGCTAAAAAAGGAAAAAATACTTTATTAGGCTATGGCAAAGTAATCTCTGATTATTATTTTGATGAAGAAAGAGCTGCATACAAGCATTGTCGTGAAGTTAAATGGCTAAAAAAAGGAGTATGGGATGCTAATAATAATCTACCGATTAAAACACTTACTGATGTCACTACTTATAACTCTGATATTGAAGGAATTAAATATGCTAAATACTTACTAAATATTATGAACGGAAATACACAAGCTCAAGAGGACAACCTCGTTATTAAACTTTTAAAATACAAACCTCAAATTATCCTACAAGGACCTCCGGGTACAGGTAAAACCCGCGAAGCCAAACGCATTGCCAAAGCATTATTAGGTTTAGGAGAAAATGATACTTTAAACAACAATGAGCAATTCAAACTTATTCAGTTTCACCCCAGTTATTCCTATGAAGATTTTGTAAGAGGTATTGTGGCTGAACCTAATGAAGAGGGAGATGGCATTGTTTATACTGCTGAAAACAAAATATTAGGAACTTTTGCTAAAGAAGCATTAGATAATTGGCATAAAGCCCAACAAAGCACTCAAACTTTAAAGGAAGAAGAGATTTTTAAAGCTTTTATAGAACACATAAAAGATGAGTTAGCCAAAAGTGAAGATTACAAATACCCTCTTACTGAAGCTGTTTATCTTTTTGATGCTGATGACAAACGATTCAAGTACAAAGGTGATAATTGGGAAGTTCACAACAAAGGTTTAAATATGAACTATGCTGAAATTAAAAGTATTATTAGTTCAGGCGTAAAAGACAGACAAGGGGTTACCAAACTAACAACTATAGGCGGTCAAGCAAGACGACATGCTTCTTATTTTATTAGAATTGTAGAAAAATACTATGAGTTTAAAAATTCTTATAAACCTATAGTAGCTGATAAAATACCGCTTAAAAACTATGTCCTTATCATCGATGAAATCAATCGTGCAAACCTATCAGCTGTACTAGGCGAACTTATCTATGCTTTAGAATATCGAGGCGAAGCCGTTCAAAGTATGTACGCTATCGAAGGCGACAGCTCCCTTACCCTACCCCCAAACCTCTACATTATAGGTACAATGAATACCGCCGATCGCTCAGTAGGGCATATAGACTACGCTATCCGCCGCCGCTTTGCCTTTGTAAATATCCTACCTAAAGACCTTACTAATGAATTAGGTAATAACTTTGCCAAAAGCCTATTTGATAGTGTAGCCAACTTATTTAAGGATAATTTATCTCCTGAATTTAAGAAAGAAGAGGTACAATTAGGACACTCTTATTTCATTACAAAACATACGCCTATTAACATCCGTTGGGAGTACGAAATTAAGCCTATTTTACTTGAATATGTGAAAGATGGCGTACTCATAGGACAAGATATTGAAGACAAAATAAATGATTTAAAACCTCTTTAAATGCCTATCCTTCTATCCGAACATAAAGATTACATCGTCAATACAGAAAATAATCCTCTTTTTGAAATGCTCAAAACAAAGTCTGTAAGAGTATTCAAAACAGAAAGAGGACAAACTATTTATCCTTTTTCTTTGATAGTGAATGAAAATTCAGTTACTCTAAAAGCCGATTACTATATAGGTATTGATTGGCTTGCAGGACAAGAATTTGTATATGTTGAACCCAAAATGAACTATCAAGAGCAGGAACTAGAAATTAACTTCCAAAAAATGCTATTTGATATTTACGCTGCTAATATAGATCCCAAATACACTCAGAATCTTATCAAAATCTATTGGGAGGAGCCTCTAATAACTATTGAACAACAGAAAGATAGGCTCACACCTTTTCTAATAATACAGTTTTTATTATTACTAAAACATATTGTACGTAAAGGACTAAAAAAATCTTACTACATAGTAGAGAAAGATTTCAATAATCGTATTAAAGGGAAAATACAACTTAGTAAACAGCTCAAGCAAAATATCTTTAAAAACAAGTATACTACACATTTATGTCAATACCAAGAATTTGGAATTGATAATCTTGAAAATCGTTTTCTGAAGAAAGTATTGCAGTTTGTTATCAGCTTTAAGAATACCCATCCTAATTACTTTGCTGAAAATGATAGAGATATACAACAGCTTATTAACCATTGTATTCCCTACTTTGAGTTGATATCAGATGAAATACCCTATAAAACACTTAAAAATATAGCTACAAATCCATTTTTTAAAGAATATGAAGAAGCCATTCGTATCGGAAATCATATATTGAAACGTTTTTCTTATAATATAACCCAAACATCACAGCAAAAAGTAGCTATTCCTCCTTTTTGGATAGATATGCCTAAACTTTTTGAGTTATATGTATATAAAAAATTACAAGAAATATTTTCTAAGCAAGAAATATTTTATCACTTCACCGCCGATTATACCGAATTAGATTTCTTACTCAACAGCCCTAAATACAAAATGGTCATCGATGCTAAGTACAAAACCATTTATAAAGAAGGAAAAGTAATAGACGATATTCGCCAAATAAGTGGTTATGCCCGCTTAAAAAATGTTTATAAAACATTAAAAATAGATGATGATAGATTGATAGATTGCCTTATTATTTACCCTTCTTTAGTGAATAGTGACAATTTCAGTATAGAAGATAAAGAAGAAATTTCTGAATATAAAAATCTCTATAAACTAGGCGTTTCATTACCATTAATCATTTGATTCCTAAATATATTTAGGGGCAAAATCATAGATAAAAGCACATACTTCAGCCATAGTAAGGTCGTTTTCAATACGGAAGTCATTCCACACACGGCAAAACTCCAAATAATACAATACCCGTTCTTTTACGTCCTCTCTTGAGGGTAAAGGAGGCATTTCTACGCCAAAAGTCTCTGCTATTTTCTTTAATTTTTTAAAATTGCGGTAAAAAAGATAAGGAATGTAGCAATCGTTATCCTCTACTCTATCCAAGCCATAAAGTGCAATAGAAAGAGGAATCATACGTGGTATAAGAAAATCATAATTTTCAGGATAAAAAATATCAAAATCAAGCTTACACTCTACTATATACCCTTTCAGTCCTCTATCAAGTATATAGTTAAAAAGATCTTTTATAGGCACATCATAAGGAATTAGTGAATTTTCAAATACATTAGTGATAATGTGTATATAGGCAGGAAATTGGGCTGCAGCTTCTTCTTTTACAAAAGCTGCAAGAATACTATTCATACTCCCCTCTTCAAATATCTTTATAATTTTTTTTGCCTCTTTAGTTTCTTTGTAGTTGTTCCAGTTCGTTAAATCTGTAGTTTTCATTGTTTTATTGTTTTTTAATTTGTTTTCACTTCCCAGAAACCATTACGTTTTCCATTTTTGCGCTCAATAAGTCCTTTTTCTACCAAATTTGCAGTAATAGACTTTACAGTGCGTTCCGATTTCCCTATATGATTGGCTATTACCTTTTGGGTAGCGGTAGGGTATTGTTGTAAGTATTGTAGCACTGCCATTTCTTCCAAAGTGCAATTCAAAGTGCAAATTTTACCCTTTGGAATTTTCTCTTTTGCACTTTGAATTTCTTCACCTACTAATAAATACCTATTTTTAAGCTCATTTTCTTCACCTAAAATTAGGTTTCTAAAGAAGCGTTCTATATATTCGGTAGTTGCTGTTATTCCTTTAGCAAGATTGTTGTAGTTGGCACGTACTAAGGCGTTACGAAAATACCAAGAATGATAGGCAAAGGCTTCATTGCTCATTGCAAAGCCAAAAGTACGCAAATATTGAATTGTAAAAACTGCTGTTGTACGTGTATTCCTCTCACCAAAAGGGTGTATTTGCCACAAACCTGACACAAATTTAGCTATATGCTTAATCGCTTCCTCTACCTGCAATCCTTGATAAGAAAAACGCTTTTCCTGCTCAAAATCATAGTCCAAAGTCTCACGTAAATTGTGCGCACTAGCGTAGAGGACTGTATCTCCACTCAGTACCCACTCCTTCTTGGTAATATTGTAATCGCGTAAATTGCCTGCAAACTTATAAATACCTGTAAATAACTTCCTATGAATACCTATATATGCTACTGGGGAAAAGCTAAAAGCCGATTCGGTAAGTAGTTCAGTGATGCGTGCAGAGACTTTGTCGGCTTCTTCAGTGCGTTCTTCTGTATTGTCAAGGCGTAAGGTTTTGGATTGGTAGTAACTATCAATGAGATGTTTAGCCTCTTCAATGGTAATATCCCCCTCAATATGTTGTTTAGCCGTTTGAACAAGATAAGCTGAAGGTTTCAGTCCGTCTACCGCCTGCAAGCCAATAGCCGTCTGCCACGCCTCGCCTTTTTCACGCCGATGAGGTTCAGTTTCCCTTATATATTGCTCAAAGTCATTCATTGTACTACTTTTTATTAATCCTTTATGCCTATAAAAATATCTACTTCGGAAGCATCTCCTTGCTGCGACTTCTCTGTGTAGCGTTCATAGTCATATAGATAAGTGCGATTGAGCGTGGTGTCGTTGTCCCAAATATATTGCCACATCGCCCCTACTGCCTGAGGCATTGCACCCTTGGCTACAAACTTTTGAAAGGTTTGTTCAGGAAATTCCCTACCTTCTAAGCCATTGGGAATTGTGCTGAGCGTGGTAACTTCCACTCCTATGATACAAGTGTAAGGCTCGGTATAGTCCTTTTGGTAATCAGTGTAAATGCTATAAATAGCATCGCTTACCTTATTGGGTATTTTTGCCAAAAGTTGCTCACTAAAAAAGCGTTCCCAAAGGTTTCCGATGTCTTGCATCGCTTGTCCATTCTGATTGGTAGTGCGCACGCTGATTCCTATTATTTTCATTTTCTATATGTTTTTATTCTTCAAAAAATCTCCTCTAATTCGTTACAAACTTGCAATACTTTCTAAAAGTTGGGGTTATTTTTTCTCTTTTATAGTTATAAAAATATCTACGGAGGTATCGCCTTGTTGAGATTTCTCGCTGTAGTGCTTATTGTTGTATAATTAATTTTAGTTATAAGTATTAATTAGTGAAATTATAATTTTGTCTTACCATCTAATACTCCTTTCATATATTCTCCTAATGCACCTAATAAATAAAAAATGAAGACAAATAAGCGAATAACTAAAGTTATTATTATAATTTTAAATGTGATTATAAAGAAATTCTTTACTCCTATTAAAATACTATTCTTACTAATTGTTACAAATCTATATTTCATTATATCAATTATAAAAAAATCATTAAACATTACTATAAGTAATAGTAGAACAATTAGAGTAAAACATATTAATAATGATTCTAATAGAATAAAAATAAACTTTCTACTAAAATTTTTAGTTCTAATAAACTCATCTTTATTACTAATTCTATTTTCTTTATTTTCAATATTTTTCCTAAGAATTTATCAAATATTAAAGTCAATGCTGGGACTATAAAACAAATCAGAATAGAAAACAGAGTTATAAGAAAAGTACTTATTTTTTCATCCTTGAATAAGTTCTTTACAAAAAGAGAAATAATAATAGCAAATATTATATAGTAAACATTTGACTTAAAAATATTTTTGAAAGTTAATTCTAGAGGATTATTGTTTTCTTTTTCTAATAGGTTTCTATTTCGCCATTTAAAACTTTCTTTCAAAATTAGGATTATATTCTTTCTAATCTTCATCTATAAAATCTTCAGGATATACTTCAGGTATTACAATTTCTTCCAATGTTTTTAATGCAAAATCTTCCAAATCTTTCCATATTGGAGTATAGTTTTCTTCTAATCTTATATAATTCTGTAAAAATATAGTAGGTTTTATTTTTATTGAATCATCATCTAAAACAAATCGAGTAGGAGTAGATAAGGTACTTCCTCCTTTCCTTATATAACCATATTGTTTATTGAATGTATCTAAAGATCGTGCTTCTCCTTTAGAATTTATTATTTTAAAATCTTTAATTTTTTTCTTCCAAAAAGATAGAGAAAGAAGATTTATATTTTTACTCTTAGAAAGTATATTTACCTCAATTATAAAGTTTTCGGAGGAATGTGTATCTCTATCTAAATCATCTATTAAATATTCATTAGAAAAAGTAAACTTTTCAATTATACCATTCTTTTTGATTTCTTTTTGCATTTCAATCGGCATAAAAGATTTAAGAATAGCTTTCAAAGATAAGTTATCAATTTTGAATAAGTCCCGAATAAAAGGTAAGAAAACATCCGAAATTTGATCTGACGTATAATTTTGTAAAATAAGAATACCTTTACTCTTATCTAAAGGAGTAAAAAGTAAAAAGTAAAAATCATCTAAAAGTACAGATGTATTTGAAAGTTTGTTTTTCTTATCAGGATTTTTCAAATCTCCTTCTTCTTTTCCAGTATCATATTCTCCTCCTTTAATTAGTCCATGAATAATATGTTTTTCAGATAGAAACTTAATATTTTTATTTAAATTCTTCTTTTTTTCTTTCTCAATATAAAAAGCTTTCTTCTTTTCATTATCAACCTTATACTTACCACTGATTTTATCAAAAATATATTGTAAGAAAGTATTCATTAAGATACTATTGTCTATATTATCTCTCGTATTCTTACTTTTTTTAATACTATATAGCTCAGTAAATAAGTCTCTAAATGTAGGTTTTTCTTTCTTGTAAGAGTTTATGTTTATAATAAAAAACTCTATCTTAGGATTTTTAGCCATAATTACAATTTGTTTTTCTAAAAAGATTCTTAAAACACTCTGGCAAAGCTCATTTTAATCAAATGACCTTTGCCAAAGTGCTATTAGTCACTATCCTCGGTACATCTTTTCCCTCAATTCCTGAATATTCTTGTCGTCCATATACTCATCAAAGGTCATATAGCGGTCAATAATGCCACTAGGGGTAAGCTCGATGATACGATTAGCAACAGTTTGCGAAAATTCGTGGTCGTGAGTGGTGAAAAGCACAGTGCCTTTGAAGTTTTTCAATGAGTTGTTAAAGGCAGTGATGCTCTCCAAATCTAAGTGGTTAGTAGGTTCGTTCAGCATTAGCACATTAGCGCGCAACATCATCATACGGCTAAGCATACAGCGCACTTTCTCGCCTCCTGAAAGCACTTTGCAGTTTTTGAGGGCTTCCTCGCCACTGAAAAGCATCTTGCCCAAGAACCCACGCACGTATACTTCCTCGCGCTCTTCCTCTGTTTTTGCCCATTGGCGCAACCAATCCACCAACGAAAGGTCTTGGGTGAAGAAATCGGAGTTATCCACCGGCAGATAAGATTGTGAGGTGGTGATACCCCACGCAAAAGTACCCGCATCGGGCTTAAGGTTGTTGTTCAGAATCTCATAAAATGCAGTGGTGGCACGAGAATCCTTAGAAATCACAGCTACTTTATCGTCTTTGGCAAGGTTAATATCCACATTCTTAAACAATATTTGTCCGTCAATAGACGCAGCGAGGTTTTCCACGTGTAGAATTTGGTCACCTGCCTCGCGGTCGCGGTCAAAGATGATAGCAGGGTAACGGCGAGAAGACGGTTTAATTTCCTCAATATTAAGCTTTTCCAACATCTTCTTACGAGAGGTCGCTTGTTTTGATTTTGCCACGTTAGCACTAAAGCGCGCAATAAATTCCTGCAACTCTTTGGCTTTCTCTTCTGCCTTTTTGTTCTGTTGCGCACGCTGACGGGCTGCCAACTGACTACTTTCGTACCAAAAAGTATAATTACCCGAATAATGGTTGATTTTTCCAAAGTCAATATCCGAGATATGAGTACAAACAGCATCAAGGAAGTGACGGTCGTGAGACACTACAATCACCGTATTGTCATAGTTTGCCAAAAAGTTCTCTAGCCAACCTATAGTCTCAAAGTCGAGGTCGTTGGTAGGCTCGTCCATTATAAGTACATCAGGGTTGCCAAAGAGAGCTTGCGCAAGAAGCACACGCACTTTGAGTTTGCCGTCCATTTCCGACATCATAGTGTAATGCATATCCTCAGCAATACCCAAGTTAGAGAGCAAAGCGGCAGCATCACTTTCGGCATTCCAGCCATTCATCTCATCAAACTGCATTTGTAGCTCACCAATACGCTCAGCGTGCTCATCAGAGTAGTCAGCATAGAGGTCATCCATCTCTTTCTTAATTTTAGAAAGGACTTTGTTACCCATAATCACAGTGTCGAGTACAGTGTAATCGTCATAAGCGTAGTGGTCTTGCTCAAGTACCGACATACGTTTGCCTGGTTCGAGGATGACACGCCCCGAAGTAGGCTCTTGCTTGCCTGAAAGGATTTTAAGGAAAGTAGATTTGCCTGCTCCATTGGCACCGATGATGCCGTAGCAGTTGCCTTGTGTAAAGGTTACGTTCACCTCATCAAAGAGAACGCGCTTGCCGAATTGTACGGATAAATTGGATACTGATAACATTATTAATAATGAATGTTTAATGATTAACGTTTAAAATGCAAATATACGAAATATTTTGTAATATTCCGTATATTTTTTTGATAGTTAGTTTATTTTTTCTGAGACTTTACCTTCCGTACTTGTTCTTGCGTTACGATTGTTTTATTGTTGTCCCAATTGTTATACACATAGGTAAGTACATCGGCTATTTGTTCATCATTAAGTTGTTGTGGTGGCATTACACCATTGTAGCTTTGTCCATTTACGGTAATCCCTCCAGAATGCCCTTTTACTACAAATTCTATAGCTCTATTCACATTGGCATTTAGGTAATCGGCTTTGGCAAGAGGCGGATAAGCTCCCGTAAGTCCTTGTCCTTGTACCTGATGACAAGCTACACAAGTTCGGCGATATACTTTCTGTCCGTCTTCTAATTGTTCTGCTAAAGTTTTATTTTTAGCAGTTTGTGGGGTGTTAGGTTCTGTCTTTTGTACTTTCACATCAGTAGCTTGATAAGGTTTAGGTGCTTCTCCTCCAAAAATAGTAGGGTTTTCCATTCCTTGTGCTACTAATAATCCTAAAGCACCTTTGTTGAAAGCTCTAAAAATAGAATGATCTACAAGCACATATACACCAGGCACTTCCACCTTAAATTCAACAATAGCAGCTCCTCCCGCAGGTATCATTGTAGTTTGTACATTTTCATTGATGAGCGAACCGCCTTCTACCCGCACTCTGTCAAAAATCTCACCTATCACGTGGAATGATGACACCAAATTAGGACCCCCATTCCCTACAAAAAGTCTCACTGTTTCACCTGGGTTGGCTACCAAAGCTCTTTCATTAGTAAGTGCTCCTACTTTACCATTAAAAACTACATAATCTGGAGTTTCTGCCAAAGCTTTTTCTTGGCTAAATGCCTGAGTACCTCCAGCACCATGCCCTTCAACAGTATAGAAATCACCTTGCATTACGTAATATTCCCTATCTACAGGGGGTAACCCTCCTTCGGGTTCTACTAGTATAAGCCCGTACATACCATTGGCAATATGCAATGGCACAGGCGACTGAGCGCAATGATAAACAAATAATCCAGGATTAAGACATTTGAAAGTAAAAGTACGTTGTTGTCCAGGAGCTACCAATGATACTGCTGCACCGCCCCCTGTTCCTGTAACAGCGTGCAAATCAATATTATGTGGCAGTTTATTATCAGGATGATTTTTAAGCGTAAAAACTACTTCATCACCCACACGAGCTCGTATAAAGCTACCAGGTACTGTCCCTCCAAATGTCCAAAATAAATATTTAGTACCGTCTACTATTTCGCCTTCTTTTTCAATAATATCTAAGGTTACGTAAAGACGCGTTGCTTTACGATTGCCTATAGGTGCAGGAACTTTAGGAGGTGAAGTAAGTTCTGCTTCCATTTCACCTTCTACTACAATATCAGTAGCAGGGATAGAAGTACTGTTGTTGCTACAAGAAGTAGCTATAAATGAAGTAAATAAAGCAAAAGAAAAGAGTTTTGTAATGTGCTTTTTCATCTTAGGTAGTCGTTTTTAGTTGGTACAAAAGTACAAAAAAATATAATAAGCACAATAATAAGATGATAATTTTATCTTAATTCTTTTTTAGGTATATAAAGCTCCTGTTACATTGATGATTTGAGTGGCTTCTTCTCTAAAATCTTCGGGGGTATGACTTATAATAAATACTGTAGCTTTCGTTGCCTCCTGATGTTTTAAAATTACCTCTTTCATCACATTTTTCATTGTAGCATCTACCGATGATAGTGGCTCATCAAGCAATATAATAGGAGCTTTTTGTGCCAAAGTACGTGCCAAAGCTACCCTTTGTTGCTGTCCTCCAGAAAGTTGAGTTACTTTTCTATTTTTAAGTTGCTCCATATCAAAGGCTTTTAGCAATTGTTGTATGTATGCATCATCTTTTTCCTTTTGAGCAAAAGCAATATTGCCCCACACCGTCATATTAGGAAACAAAGCATAATCCTGAAACATAAAAGCCACATTACGCTGTTGTGGAGGCAAATTAATACGCTGTTGAGTATCGATAAAAACCTTATCATTTGCGTTTATGTAAGCTCGTTCAGGAGTGATAAGTCCTGCTATTACCCTAAAAAGAGTAGTTTTTCCAATGCCAGAAGGACCATACAAACACACCAAGGCTCCATCAGCAACTGTTTCATTTACTTCCAATTTGCGCTCACCTTCCGATGTAAAAATAGTATGTGATAGTTTTATAATCATCAAAAAAGATTTTATGAATTAAGAATTTTATTTTTTTTATTTACACTGAAAATAATTAGCAGAATAAGAAACGAAATAGCAAAAAGTATAAAAGCATATTGGTTAGCAAGATCGTAATTCAAAGCCTGCACTTGGTCATATAGTTCAATTGATGCCACTCTTGTCTCGTTAGGAATGCTTCCTCCTATCATCAGTACAACGCCAAATTCACCTATACAATGGGCAAAAGTAAGTGCAATTCCTGTAATTACAGATGGTTTGATATTAGGCAACAACACACGCCAAAAGGTCGTCCATCGGCTCTTTCCCAAAGTGTAAGCCGCCTCTCTAAAACTCTTGGGCAACGCCATAAAACCGTTTTGTAACGGCTGAATCATAAAAGGCAAATTTGCTATAATACTCACCAATACTACTCCCTCAAAAGTAAAAGCTAATTGTATATCAAAATGTTCACTCAAAAATGCACCAAAACCGCGTGTCGGACTGATAAGCAACAAAAAGTAGTATCCCATTACTGTTGGAGGAAGTACCATTGGCATACACAATAAGGCTTCAAAAATTACTTTTAGCTTAAATTTTGAGTAAGCCAACCAATAGGCTATTGGCAAACTTAATACAAACAAGACGGCAGTTGTAATTACTGCCATCTTGCCTGTAAGTAATAAGGTATTTACGAAACTTTCCATTATTTTACTTCATATCCGTGTTTTTTCCAAATAGCGGTAGCCTTGCTACTAGTAATATATTTAAAAAACTTATCAGCGGCAGCCGTATTCTTACCTTTTATTACCACGCCTGCCTGAGCTATAGGTTGGCATTCTTCATTTTTCAAAACGTAGTACTTACCTTGTTTACCTTTCATTTCAGGTGCCAAAATAGTTGAAAGTGCTACAAATCCCACTTGTGCATTCCCTGTCGATACAAACTGTGCTGTTTGGTTGATGTTCTCACCCCATACAATTTTAGGCTCTACTGTCTCATATAAGCCCAATCTTTGAAGTGTTTCTACTGCATTTTTACCATAAGGTGCCAATTTAGGATTAGCAACAGCTATACGATTCACTTTAGGGTTAGATAGGGTAGCTTTTATGCCTTTTTTCACATCAATACTCATACTCCACAAAGCTACTTTGCCATAGCAGTATACTACTGAGCTACCTTCACCAAAACCTTTAGCAATCACTTCTTCAGGAAATTTAGTATTAGCAGCCAAGAAAAGGTCAAAATTAGCTCCATTCACAATTTGTTGTGTAAGCGTTCCCGAAGCTCCAAATACTATCTCTATTTCTGCACCCTTATTTTCTTTAAGGTATTGTTGTTTTAGTTCTTCCAATACATAACGTAAGTTAGCCGCAGCAGCAATTGTTATTTTATCTGCTGCAAAGCTGAAACCACTTGTAAGCATTAAAGCTACAACAAGCACAAATTTAAATATTTTTCTCATATGATAATCGTTATTTTTCAGTTTTTTTAAAAGTTAATCATTACACGCCCTTGTAGTATACCTATGTTTTTGTCGTTTTTAACTTTACTAGTAAGATTAGTGTGTGTATATGAAAGCATTAGTTGAGCGTGTTTATTCACTACATAGTTAGCTCCTAAAGTATAGCTGCGCATTTGCACTCCTTTTTTTACACCTGCTATGTTTTCACCATTGTAAAGGTCTGCCCAGCTTGCTCGTGCTACTGCTTCCCAGTTACCTGCTTTGCTAAGCCCTTTTAGTACAGCTTTTTGTGCATCATACTTATAAGTAGCTCCGTTAAAGGCATATCCTGCTTCTACGTATCCTGCTTGATAAGTACCTGTACCCGAAGTCTTTTTATTTACAAAAGTTTTCATATATTCACCACGAACAAAGAAGTTTTCGTTATGGAACATACTTTCTACCCCAAAACGATAACTACTTCTAGGGTTTTCTATTGTCATTTCTGCACCCAAAGCTGCAGCTTTTGGATTTATGTTAGTTTCTAGCGGACTGCTAATGGTCAATGTAGGATAAGTTCTGATGTAAGCAAATCGTTGGCTAGTACCAAATTGGAAAGTGCTTGTCTCATTAGCTATTGCTTTGAAAAGGTAACGTCCTGATAAAACAACACCAGAATCTCCTGAAGCTTGGTCGTTATAAGGACGCTCACTAAATATACCTGTGTGAGTGAAAAATTTAGGATTTACATAGTAGTAAGTAACACCTAAAAGACGTGCCCCACCCAATGTATTGTGAAAATTAGGACGTTGTATAAAGTGATACGCCATACGTCCTGTATTGGTTGTCATTCCAAAAGGTTCCCATTGGTAGCCAAAACGAGTAGCTTTGTACACCCCCTCTTCATTTTTATGAGTGTAACGTACCCAAAGGTCACGTGTGCGATTAGCTCCTGAAGGCGCTGCAAAATCAAAATCTGCATACGCATCCCAGTTGCCTGTCTTAAAACCAAAACGAGCACGTGCTTCAGTAATTTTTGTACCTGAAGTTAGTGGTGTAACATCATCTACGTAATAAGCAGCATCAGCCATAAAACGCATCCCTATAGTTGCTTTTATATCACCACTTGTAAATGAAACTTGCGCCGAAGCAGTAGAGAAGAGCCCTAATACTCCTCCAGCTAATAATAAAAAATGTTTATTCATATAAATTGAATTATTAATAAATTTCGTTATGATAATTATTACTACACGATAAGCCTAAAAAAAGGCTACTTATGTGCCTCTAAATAATTCTCTAAAATTGGGTGCAAAATTATTAAAAAAAAATAACATACAAAACATTTTCTTAAAAAAGTTTTAATTTTTTTACCCTCCTATTTTTATCATACTCCTATTTACCAATTTATTATTATCAACAGTATTCATTTCAGAGAACTGTCCTCCTTTTTCTTTATGTTTTCGCCATATACCTTCTTTTATAAGAGCTGTCAAATCTTCTCCTTTTCGGTACAGAGATAACAAGTCAAACTCTTCAGCTCCAAAAAGACAATTTTTCATCTTCCCATCCGAAGTGAGTCGTATACGGTTACACCCCCCGCAAAAAGCATTACTCATTGTAGATATAAACCCAAAAATTCCCCTACTCTCTTCGCTCAATTTATATTTTCGCGAGGTATCGTGTTTTTCGTCATTAAGTTTTATGCAGCTATATGATTTCTGAATCTCCAAAAGCATCTCATTTATAGAAATTACTTTGTTACGTTCCCACGCATTACCGTAAAAAGGCATAAATTCAATAAAACGCATCTCAATAGGATAGCTGTGCGATAAGCCTACCAATTGCAATAGCTCATCATCATTCACGCCTCGCATTATCACAGCGTTTAGTTTCACCTTAAATCCTTCATCTATACTGCGTTGTATATTTTCCCATACTTTGGGTAGCAAGTCGCGTTTAGTAATTTGTTTAAAACGCTCATTATCCAATGAGTCTATACTGATATTCAAATTCTGAACCCCATTATCTTTAAATAACGTGAAATATTTGTCTAACAATACCCCATTGCTCGTCACGCCCAACGACACATCAAGTGTAGCCAATTTCTTAATAATCTCAGCAAAATCGTGTCTTACTAAAGGTTCTCCCCCCGTAATACGTATTTTCTCAATACCGTAATTATCTACAAATACCTTCGAGATGCCAAAGATTTCATCACTATTCATCAATTTGGCATTAGGGGTACTGCCAAAAGGTTCATCTGGCATACAATATAAACAACGAAAATTGCAGCTATCTGTAATAGATAGCCGCAAATATGTATGTTTTCGTCCGAATGAATCGATTAAATTAGTACTCATATTCTTCTTCTTTTTCGTCTCCTTTCAAAATCTTACCTGTTTTAATCATCGGGATATAACGAAGAAAGAATAACAAGCAGCCAAAAATGACTACTGAACCTATAGCCGACCATGTAGCAAAATTTTGTACATCAATTTCCGTATTATACAAGTACAATGCCTTATTGATAGTACCAAATAGTAGCCACATTTGCATACCTGTAAACATTATATAGATCGCTATAATAAATCCCAACATATCATTGATACGTGAGGTTACTTTCTGAAGTGGTTTTTTTCTTATTGCCATAATTCCATTTTTTTAATTATGAGTGTGCCTTATGATTAATTTGCTTTTCATAAGTATAGTCTTCCACGTATATTTTGTCGTCTTTCACAATCACATTCAATCGTGGTAATGGGCGTGGTGGTGGTCCTTGTAACACCTTCCCATCCTTAGCATCAAAAAAACCGTGATGACAAGGACACTCTATCATCTGATGTTCGTGATCGTAAATCACAGCACAAGATAAGTGCGTACATTTTTGCTCATATACGCGCCAATCATTCTCACCCATCCTTATGAGCATATAAGGATTACGATGATCTCCATCCACATAAAACGTTTTTTGCGTACCTATCTTTATGTCCGAAACATTGCACACAAAGTAATCTTTAATTGTTTTTCTTTTATGAAAAAAATTAAAAACCGGTATAAAAACGTTAGCTACAGCCATAATTCCCGAAAAAAGTGTAATCACTTTCAAAAAATCACGCCTTGCTACATAACCTGCCTCTGTCCTTTTAATTGGAAAATCTGCTTTCCAATCAGGAATATCTTTATATCTGTCTGCCATTTGTTGTTAGTCTTTTTAGTGTTTTTAGCTTTTAAAATACCTTTATCTCTTCGCTACCTTTTGGCATCATCAGGTTTACTTTAGTAGTAACTACCTCTTCGCCAAATATAAACTTCTTAATAGGTGTACTATTAGGTCGTTTTTTAGCCACATTTTCTTTTGTATCAAAAGTCAAAGCTCCACTTGGGCAAACAGTAGCACACATAGGCTTTAACCCTACGCTTGTACGGTCGTAGCACATATTACATTTTTGCATCAATAGTGCATTTTGGTCTGGTATTTTAGGCACCCCAAATGGGCAGCTAAGCACACAGTTTGCACAACCTATACATTTAGATACATCTGCTGAATGTACAATACCATATTCGTCTTTCACTATAGCATCTGCAGGACACACATTCGCACAAATAGGATCATCACAGTGCATACACACTTGTACAGTAGTTTGTACAGTCTCCCGTCTGTCTATATAGTGAATATGAATCATTGTCGTTTCTCCGTTGGTTTCACACTCTGCACACGCCATCTCGCATGAGTGACAGCCTATACAGCGCTGCATATCCAAGAAAAACTCCATATCATTGAATTTCTCAAATTGTTCTGCCATTTTGTTTTACTCTTTTTATTTTACTCTTAGTAATTTTGTTGTTAGTATCAGTAATACTAGTTATTCCACTACAGTATCACCATCTTTGTACAATACATCACGGCTTCTGTAAGCGTACTCTGCCGAATCTTTTGCCTTTCTCTCGCCTGTTTTTTCTATTTTACAAGCACATACCTTAAATTCAGGCATTTTTGATATAGGGTCAAGACCATCCAAACCTACTGTCAATTGGTTTGCCGCATTTACACCACCCCAGTGATAAGGAATAAATATAGAGTCTTTACGTATGGTCTCTACCACATTAGCAGGAAATACTGCATTATTGCGACGAGTAATAACACGCACCAAATCACCTTCTTTTATACCGTATTTGGCTGCCAACTCTGGGTGTATTTCCATCAAAGGTTCTGGATATATATCTATAAGCTTTCCAATACGCCTTGTTTGTGTACCACTCAAGTATTGGCTTACCACACGTCCTGTAGTGAGCACTATAGGATAATCTTCATCTGGTTCTTCTACTGGTGGAATATAAGGGGTTGGGTTAAAGTGTGCTTTGCCGTCATTCGTTTTGAATTTCCTATCTTCCCATAGGCGTGGGGTTCCTGGGTGATCCAAACTTGGACAAGGCCAAAATACTCCCATATTCTTTTCTACTTTTTCGTAAGTAATACCGTAATAATCAGCATATGAACCCTTAGATATATGACGAATTTCGTTAAAAATATCCTCACTGCAAGAGTAGGTAAATTTATCCTCTTGCCCAAGACGTTTTGCCAATTCTTTAAGGATTTCTATATCGCTTTTTGCTTTCCCTGGAGGATTTACAGCCCCCGAAATACGCACTACTCGCCCTTCCGAAGTTGTTGTTGTACCTTCTTCTTCTTCTTGTAGCGACCCTGCCAATACAATATTTGCGTGACGTAGCGTTTCAGATAAGAAGAAATCTATACCTGCATAAAACTCCAATTTTTCTAAAGCACTTTTTACATATTTGTTATTAGGCAATGAAACTATAGGATTAAAGCAGATAGAGAGCAAACCTTTTATTTCCCCTTTATTGATAGCGTCAATAATTTCATAGGCACTTAGTCCTTTTCTTGGTAGCTCTTCTTCTGTAATACCCCAAAAATCAGCTACTATTTTACGGTGTTCTGGGTTTTCTATATCACGGTTACCAGGTAGCTGGTCGCATTTATGTCCGTGTTCACGTCCTCCTTGTCCGTTACCTTGTCCGGTAATAGTACCATAACCGCAGTAAGGTTTTCCTATACGTCCTGTAGCCAACACCAAGTTGATACAGCTCAGTACGTTCATCACTCCTTTGCGGTGTTGTTCTATACCACGAGCGTGCATCAAGAACGATGTTTTAGCCTTGCCCCACATTTCGGCAGCTTTATAAATCAGTTCTTTAGGTACACCTGTGATTTTCTCACCCCATTCAAGGGTGCAGTGTTCCACTTCTTTGGCAGTTTCTTCCCAGCCCGAAGTATAGTTATTTATAAAGTCGTGATCAAGCCAATCATTATCAATAAGCACCTTTAGCATAGTACTCATTAGTGCCGTATCAGTTCCTGAGCGCATAGGCAAGTGAATATCGGCAGTACGTGCTATAGGGGTTACACGTGGGTCAATTACAATCAGTTTTGCACCATTATCACGTGCTTCCCAAACTCTATAGGTAAGCACAGGAAAACATTCCGATACGTTAGCTCCTGTAATGATAATCACTTCAGCGTGAGCCAAATCAGCCCACGAGTTAGACGACCTATCCATACCAAATGCTTTCTTATTACCAGCACCAGCGCTCACCATACATAACCTACCGTTATAGTCTAAGTTAGCAGTTTTTAGTGCTACGCGAGCAAATTTACCTACCAAGTAACTCTTTTCAGTAGAAAGTGATACGCCCGAAAGCATTGCAAAGGCATTTCTACCATAAGTCTCTTGTATGCGTTTAATTTCGCTTACTACAGTGCTGTAGGCTTCTTCCCATTCTATAGGCACAAAGCCTACACCTTCTACACGTTTAATAGGTTGTAATAGGCGGTCTGGGTGGTTATCTTGCATATAACGTTGTACTCCTTTAGGGCACAAACGACCTTCATTGAAAGGAAACTCACGCCAAGGTTCAAAACCTACTACTTTCTTATTCTTTATTTTCAGTTTGATACCACACTGCAAACCACAAAAGCAGCAGTGGGTTTTCACTAGTTCATCTGGTGTCTGTGAAGCACGCGCTTTAGCAGTTTCTTTTGTCATATAGTGCTTATGCGGCCCCCACTTTGCTATAATCTCATCTACGGGTACGGGTAACGTTGCCATAATATTACGAGTTATCTTTTTTAGTTGTTGAATATATTATTAAGTTACTTTAAGTAAAATTTTTTTTATTAACCAAAGTAACGTCCATCCGCTTGTCTTGCCTTTAAGTGTGCTTTAGCAAGCATACAGCGTTTCCCTTCAGGACTGTACTCCAAATAGCTCATTCCTTCACTATTTTCAAGTTTAAAACCAAGCTCTTTGGTTACCTCCTTAAGGTCATTAATTTGCATTTTAGTAGCATATTCCTCTTCTGTGTGTGGGCACACTTGCATTCCTTCTTTAGCACCTTGTATACGATATACATTTGCTCCTATTTGGGCAGGGCGTTGAAAGATATGGAAGAATTTACCAAAAGGTATCCACATAAGGAACATCGCTACTGCTATAGCGTGCGTAATAGCCATAAACTGACTCATTTTACCTTCCAAAAATGAATAGTCAAACCAAATACCCAATCCTGTTACCGAAACTACAATAAGTAATATTAGTGGAATCCAGTCGCGTTCAAACCATTGGGTTGCCAACTGTCCCTCGTCTATCATTCGTCTGTGCATCATTATTGCACTACCTATGATTACCATTATAGCTGTCCATACAAGTATATGAAATAAAAATAATGCTACAATAGTACCTAATTTAAATTCCATCACATTGAATCCCATCATATGAGTTTCATAAGTATCCGTAGTACCAGGAACCAAAGTAAAGTGCATCCATCCAAAAGTAAGCCCAAAGGTTACCCCAAAAGATATTAAGCAACCTACAGAGAGCAAAAAGTGCCCTAGCCAACGCATCTTACTACGTGGCATTAAAAACTTCTGAAGTAAAAGATTTTTAAATGTTAATCGCCCGTAGTCCTTCAATTGGTTCCAATAATCCTTGCTGCGTAACAATTGCCAAGTACGTTGCCAATACTTTTTGGTAGGTGGGCGTTGTAGCCACATCGTGTGTCGATAGGCTATACCAAAAGTCATACTGATGGTACCAAAAAAGTAAATCATCAGTGCAGCATCATAGTTCTGCAGATTTACAGAACCTATCACAGTAATAGCTATAACCCCCAAAGTGGCTATAACTGCATTACGAAATGCTTTCTTGTTTATTCTGGTGAAAATTCTGAACATAATATTTGTTTTACTCGCTGCAAATTTACAACTAAAAAGTGAATTACAAAAGTTCTTAATGTAATTTAGAACGTTTCGTAATTCACTTATTTTCTTAAACCTATTGAAATATAAGGCTTTTATGCCTTGATTAGTTTCTTTCTAATTTTTTACTAGCTTGGGCGTTCACATCCTTTGCGTGTATAGAAGTACCAATTTATCCAAGTAGCAACTATACATAATGCAAATACACTCCAAAAGAATGCATTAGAATTACCTGTAAGTTGGTTTGATTGACTGATAAGAACACTAAATATAAAAGGCCCAAAAGCAGCCACTGCAGCTGTCCAACCTATTACTCCTGCCGACTTACGAGGCGAAGCCGCAAAAATCGTAGGATATTGCTTAAAGGTTGCTGCATTACCAACCCCTGTAAAGAAGAATATAGTCAACATTATAGCAAGGAACATTGGAAATTGATCCGCCGAAGTAGGTGTCAAATAACCTCCTAATATAAGTACTGCAAATAGTATTGTCATTGCAATACCTGTAATATGTGTAAGAATAGCACCTCCAAATTTATCAGCTACTTTACCAAAAAGCACTCGCATTCCTGAACTTATCATCGGCCCCAAGAAAGCGTAATGCAATGGGTCGATACTACTATCAAGCTTACTGTACAAACCTCTAATCAGCAACGGAAAAGAAGCTGAAAGACCCGCAAAAATACCAAAAGTCATAATATAAGTAATCGTGCAGTACCAAGTGTGTTTATCACTAAAAATATCCAATTGCTCTTTAAAAGACGCTTTTACAGGAATACTCTTCAGTGAAAACCACGCCCAAATACCCACCAAGAAAAGTGGTAATACATAAATAAAAGCCACATTCTCTAAGTAGATAGTTTTACCAGCTTGCGCTACAATCTCGCCTCCGCCCATAAAAGAAAAAATACTCAAACTAATAACAATAGGCGAAAGCAATTGTACCAAACTCACCCCAAAGTTACCTACCCCTGCTTGAATACCCAAAGCCGTCCCCGACAAACGTTTAGGGAAAAACAATGATGTAGAAGGCATATATGATGAGAAATCACCACCACCAATACCAAGCAAGAAACCTATCACCATAAAATATCCATAAGATGATGAAGGATCCATTACCGCAAATCCAAGCATCAACAACGGAATAATCTTCAATAGAGCACTAATAGATACTACCTTTTGTGTCCCAAAAATAGGAATCAAAAAAGTATTCAATATACGCAAAAGCCCACCTGCCAAACCTGGCATAGCAGCCAACCAAAACAATTGGTCTTCATTAAAATTAAAACCTATTTGAGGCAATTTAATAACCACTGCACTATACAAAAACCAGCACGCAAATGAAAGTGTAAGTGCTATTGTCGTAATCGTAAGCGTATTATTTGCTATTTTTTTACCTGTAGAATGCCAAAACTCTTCGTTTTCAGGCTCCCATTTTTCTAACCATTTACTCATTTGTAATCAATTATTAATTATTTAGTCTTTAATTATTCTATCTTATCTTGCAACTCTGGGGCTGCTTTCTTATTTAGTTTGTTAATTGTACGGTGCATCCAATACAAGCACGCTGCCGAAGTAAGGAATACAAATATCCAAGAGCTTGTCCATAAGCCAGAGAAATCAAGCAAGTAACCAAACAAAATAGGTCCTATGAATCCTCCAAGACCCCCTATCAGGCCTACCATACCTCCTACGATACCTACCTCATTAGGGAAGTATTCTGGTATATATTTGTATACAGCCGCTTTACCTATTCCCCACATAATACCAATGAGGATTACCAAAATAGTATATACCCATATATGAGCCTCAAATTTAATAAGTGTAACCCCTTGCGCTATCACCTCTTTTTTCTTCACCGCTTGGTTATCTTTCACCAAAGCTTCTTGCCAAGAGTATGATTTAGGAAATATATTATTCTCATCGCGTATTTCGGGCTTTTCTTTTAAAACAAAAGGTTTATCCACCCCTTGTAAGGTAATACTATTGTTTTCTACTTTTTCTACTGTCGTATTTTTAGGCGAAGCAACCCCCTTACCTGGAGTTAGAATCTCCATCTTGGGAAGCATCAACAAGCCTCCAATAACAAGAGATGAAAGCAGTACCCAATGCATTACTGCACGTGCCCCAAATTTATCTGATAAGTAACCTCCTAAAGCTCTAATCACCCCACTTGGCAAACTAAATGCAGAAGCAAGCATACCTCCTAATATCAAAGAAGTACTGTATACATTGATATAATAAGGTAACAACCATTGTGAGAAAGCTACAAACAAACCAAATACCAAGAAATAGTACAACCCAAATCGCCATACCCTTGTTGATTTAAGTGGTGTAAGCATCTGATGTACAGATTTAGGAGCTTGTGCTGCCTTCTTATTCTTAGTAAAAAGTAAAAAAGCCAAGCCCATTACCAAAATTACAATACCATAAATTATAGGTAGCCAGCGCCACCCTTCTAAATTCTCATTATTATCTGTAAGCCACTTTAAAAGTGTAGGTGCCAAAAAAGTAGTAAGTGCAGCACCAGCATTACCCATACCAAAAATACCCAATGCACGCCCTTGCCAGTTTTTAGGATACCATACTGAGGTGAAAGCTACCCCTACTGCAAAACCTGTACCCACCATACCAAAAAGAATACTCAAAATAAAGTACATCCAATAGGAATTTACGAAGTACATTAAAAAGAAAGGAATTGCACAGAAAATAAGCAATGTACTAAATACAGGTTTTCCACCGTATTTATCTGTTAGCATTCCCATTAAAGGACGGAATATAGATCCTGATAAAATAGGTAAGCCCAATAGCCAACCTGTTTCTACTACACTCCAATTAAAAATACCATTATCTACCAAATAGGTAACCAACACTCCATTAAGTGTCCAACAGGCAAAGCAAATGGCAAAAGCTAATGTGTTTAGCGTAAGTACAAAATGTGACGTACGCAGTGATGTCTCAGAACTCATTATTTATTATATTTTAAAATTGAATTTTCAGGCAAATGTATTAACTTTTTTTTATTCTCAAAAATAAAAACGAAAAAAAGAGAAATAAAAATTGATTTTTTTAATAAGCTATTTTTTATACATTTGATTATCAATAATATATAATATTTATAATACTATTGTATCTTTTTATGTATAACATCAAAATACAATGCCTCATACATCGGAACAATCTTTTCCTCATCAAAACGTTTTGCTACCTCAAGAGCTCCTTTTTTAAACTCCTTCAAACGCGCTTCATCTTCAAGTATATACAAAGCTCGTGCTGCCATTGTATCTATATCACCCACCTCGCACAAAAAGCCCGATACTCCCTCTTCATTCACTTCGGGGATACCCCCTGCATTACTCGATACCACTGGCACCCCTGCTACCATAGCCTCTAAAGCCGACAAACCAAAGCTCTCCGACATTGAGGGTAACAGAAACAAATCAGAAAAACACAATATTTGCTCTATATCCGAAGTATTACCCAAAAACAATACACGTTTCTTAATCCCCAAATTCTTACACAATTGGTCTGCTATTTCACGATCAGGCCCATCACCCACCATTATGAGTTTAGCAGGTATTTTTTCTTGTATTTTAGCAAATACACGCACCACATCCTCCACTCGCTTCACCTTTCTAAAATTACTAATATGAGTAATAATACGCTCATCAGGGTGTGCCATTACCGAACGTTTACACTCTTTAGGCTCTGTATGTTTCTTCAAACTAATAAAATTTGGGATAACATCTATCTCCCTATCTATATTGAACAACCTAAGCGTATCACGCTTCAAACTTTCCGATACTGCAGTTACTCCATCAGATTCGTTAATACTAAACGTTACCGCTTCTTTGTAATTGGGGTGACTACCCACCAAAGTAATATCTGTACCGTGAAGCGTAGTTATCATCGGAAGTTCAATCCCCTCCCGCTTCAGCATCTGTTTTGCCATATAGCCAGCATAAGCGTGCGGAATAGCATAATGTACGTGCAATATATCTATGTTATAAGTTTTTACTACATATACCATTTTCGTAGAGAGCGCCAACTCATAGGGTTGATAGTGAAACAGAGGATATTCCTCTACGTGTACCTCGTGAAAGTGAATATTCACCTCCAAAAAATCCAACCGCACAGGATAACTATAAGTAATAAAATGTACTTGATGTCCTTTGCGGGCTAAGGCAAGCCCCAATTCGGTAGCTACTACACCACTTCCCCCAAAGGTAGGATAACATACAATGGCTATATTCATCGTTTAATATTTTTTCGGCAAAGATACAAAATAATAACAAATGACCGCCAATTCAAATTTCATAATTCACAATTTTTCCAATTGTTCTCTACCGAACCTTCAGCGAAGGATGAGCGAAGGATGAGCGAAGGTTGAGCGAAGGATAAAATTAAACATTATTTTATATCTTTGCAGCCCAAATTTGACTATAAAATGAATAAAAAAACATACGAAGATTTAGAATTCAACACAGTACTCTCACAAATAGCCGAACTTTGCACTACCTCACTTGGTAAAAAATACGCCTTGCGCATTCAGCCTTTTGATGACGAAGATGCTCTGCTCCTTGCCCTTGATCAAACTAATGAGTATGCTTCTTCGTTTGAAAATAACAATACCATACCCTCACATTACGCAGAGAGTATCATCAACGAAATCAAACTATTAGCTATAGAAAACGCTATCCTCGAAACTCAAGCTATCCAAAGAATACACCGCATTAGCGAGGTAACTCACACTCATATCACTTTTTTCCGTAGGTTTGATGACCTATACCCTACCCTATGGGAAACTTCTGATAGCATTCAGTACGCCCCCGAAATTACCGAAGCTATTGAAAAAATAATAGATAAATACGGCGAAATAAAAAATGATGCTTCACCAGCTCTTACCGAGATACGCCATAGTCTGAGCGTGTTGAAAGGTAAAATAAACGACAGCTTTAATCGTGCTTTAGCCGAATACAACGCCGCTGATTATCTTGATGATATACGCGAAACTATAGTAGATAACAAGCGCGTTCTAGCTGTAAAAGCTATGTACCGCCGTAAAGTGCAAGGTACACTATTGGGGAGCTCAAAAACGGGAAGTATTGTATATATAGAGCCTCAACAAACGGAACACTATTCACGCGAATTATCAAACTTGTTGTATGATGAGCATCAAGAAGTGCAACGCATTCTACAAGAACTTACGGCTTTCTTAAGTGGCTTTACACAAGTGTTAAAGGACTATCAACGCTATATCACAGCTATTGATATTATCTATGCCAAAGCAAAATACGCTCACCAAATGCACGCTATTTTGCCCGAAATCACTCAAGAACGTGAACTTGTATTACGTGATGCCTACCACCCTTTGCTATACCTTAGCAATGCCAAAAAAGGAGCTACTACTTACCCACAAACCATTCGCTTGAACGATGAAAATCGCATCATCGTAATTTCAGGACCTAATGCAGGTGGAAAGAGTATCACCCTGAAGACAATTGGGCTATTGCAGCTAATGTTGCAAAGCGGAATGTTAGTACCCGTACATTATCGCTCCAAAATGTGTTTATTCCAATACGTACTCACCGATATAGGCGACAACCAGTCTATTGAAAATCACCTCAGTACTTATAGCTACCGACTAAAAAATATGAACTACTTTTTGAAAAAGTGCAACAATCGTACTCTATTTTTGATAGATGAGTTTGGTACAGGTAGCGACCCCGAATTAGGTGGTGCTTTAGCCGAAATATTTTTAGAAGAATTTTACGACCGCAAGGCTTTTGGCGTAATTACAACCCATTACACCAATCTGAAAATACTTGCCGATGAACTTCCTCACGCTTCTAATGCCAATATGCTCTTCAACGACAAAACTTTAGAGCCTATTTACAAGCTTATCATAGGTGAAGCGGGTAGCTCGTTCACCTTTGAAGTAGCACAGAAAAATGGTATTCCTTATGCGCTTATCAACCGAGCTAAAAAGAAAATAGAAAAAAGCAAAGTGCGTTTTGATGCCACTATTGCCAAGCTACAAAAGGAACGCTCTCGTATGGAAAAAACAGCCGAAACCCTCAAAGATGAAGAAGTTAAAGCACGCGAAGAAGCCAAACGATTAGAAGAGCTCAATAGCAAAGTAAAAAACAAGCTCATCAATTATCAAGAGTTATACGACCAAAGCCAACGTATGATTACACTAGGTAACAAAGTAGACCAGTTAGCCGAACGATATTTTTACGATGGCAAACGCCGACCGCTAATAGCCGAAATATTACGCTTGATAGAAACCGAAAATGCTAAACGAAAAGCGGTGGACAAAGAACAACGCACCCAACAAAAAGAAGAAAAAAAGGCTACTGAAAAAGAAGTGCATCAGCAAATGGAAACTATCAGGCAGCAGCGCAAGGAAGAAAAGAAAGAGCGTCTTGCCCAAGAGCGCGCCAGCAAAGAAAAACTACAGCGTGCCCTTGCCGTTGGCGACCGCGTACGCATAAAGGACAGCAAGAGTGTAGGGACTATAGATAAAATAGAAAAAGGAAAAGCCTTGCTAAACTACGGAATGTTTACCACTACAGTAGCCATAGACGAGCTGGAGCTGGTTCAAAAAATAAAATAAAAAAATCTTTTCAACTTGTAGATTCAAATTAAATTGTTAATTTTGCACCATTCTAAATTAACAAATTACAATCTTATGTTTAAAAAATTATCATTAATGGTTATGCTTGTGATAAGTCCTTTGTTATTTGGGCAACAGCACAAGATAAAAGGAATGGTAACCGATGAAACCAAATTTGCAGTTGCAGGGGTAATAGTACGCTTGCAACAGCAGCCCAACATTACGGCTTATACCAATGAGCAAGGTGCCTACTCATTGAGTTTTACTCCCGAAGGAAAAGAGGTGATATTGGAAATCATCAAAGAAGGTTTTGAGAAGCAGACGGTAAAAGTAGTGCTTCAGAACAATGAAAACCGCATTACCTATGTAGATTTGTCGTTACCCAAAGAAGCCATCACCCTTGATGAAGTGGTAGTGAGCGACAATCCTAGCTTGATAGCCAATTCGGAAGCTCTTTCGCGCAAAAAATTAGACAAAGTACCTGGAGGTACTAACATTGCCAACCTGAAAGATTTATCAGAAAAGCGTTCGCAAACCCTTAAAGATGCCTTAGTACGTCAGCCAGGGGTTATTATACAAGAGTTTTTTGGCGGTAACGACCAGCCACGCCTTAACATCAGAGGGTCAGGAATACAAAGTAACCCACAATCAAGAGGGGTAGCCTTATACCAAGATGGTATTCCTATCAACTTTGCCGATGGTTCGTACATTATAGGCGTATTAGAGCCTCAAGCTTCTAATTTGGTGGAAGTGTATCGAGGAGCTAATGCTATGGAATACGGAGGGGCTACGCTTGGAGGGGCTATGAACTTCGTAACCAAAAACGGCTATAACGCTTCACCACTAAGTGTAAAAATGGAAGCTGGTAGCTTCAATTACTTCAATAGTAGCTTGTCATCAGGTTTTACATCGGGCAAGAATGACGGTTTTGTATCTACTTCTTACAGCAAAAGCAATGGTTATCGCACCTACAATAGTTCTAAGCGATTTAATGCTTTGCTAAACGTAGGACGACAATTTACCCAAAAGTTTGAAAGCCGTTTATACGCCTCATTCACCGATTTGTATTTTGATATACCAGGTCCACTTACTCGCCAACAATACGAGAGCAATAGTCGACAAATAAACGCAGCACCTAAACTCACTGCTCCTTATGCTTTTGGACCTAATGTGGTACGCGACAAACCCAACCGCAGTAGTAAAATAGCGAGATTTGGCAGCAAATCGGCTTATCGTTTTAGTCCTAACAGCTTGCTCACAGCCACCTTATACTATCAATACGCCGATGACGCTTTTGTGTACCCTATAGCTACCAATATACGCCACGATTACAACAACGATTATGGTATTCGCCTTACCTACGAATACAATACATCTAAAAATGACTTATCAGTGGGCGTACATCTTAGTCAGGGAAAAATGCACCAGCTGCGCAACATCAATGAGCAAGGCAATTTTGGGGCTTTGTTTGCTAAACAAGACCTTTTGTCAGACCACGCTGTAGCACATCTTTCAGATGTATATCGCATTACTGATAAGTTTTGGGTAAATGCAGGAGTACAAGCTAGCTATGATACACGCAAAATAGAAGACCTATACGACGCCTCTTCACGCCCTATGTCGTTTTTTGCAGGGAATAACCTACGCCGCGTGCAAAGTCCGGCACCTGTAAGAAAATTAGATAACAAATATAAATATAGTGCAGTAAACCCCAAGGCAGGTATTATTTACAAATTTAGCGAAAATGCACAAGTGTATGGCAATTACAGCTGGAGTTATGAACCTCCTACATTCTTAGAAATCATTCGCCTCACAGGGGGAGCAACAATGAGCGGTACCCGTGTGCTCTTCCCTAATAGTAGCAATGCCAACTCAAGTGCTAAAGACATAGGAGCTTTTGAGCTAAAAGCACAAAAAGCACAAACTGCCGAAATAGGCACTAAAGGTAATATTACAGATGTTTTTGTGTGGAATGTGAGTGCATATTATTCTTGGGTGAAAGATGAAATATTCACCCTTACCGATGGTGAAATAGGCATTAATGGTATTACCGTAAATGCTCCTTATGGTACAGTACACCGAGGGGTAGAAGCTGCTCTGCAATCTACCTTTGCGAAAAACATATTTAGCAGCAAAGGCGATAGCTTTACGCTTTTTGTAAATTATAACTATAGTGATTTCATTTTTGACGGAGGAGCCCTAAAAGGAAACCAAATAGCAGGTATCCCCACCCACTACCTTTATGGAGCGTTAGACTATAAGCACCCTACAGGCTTTTTTGCCGAAGTGAATGTAGAAGCACTGCCCACCAAAACTCCTACAGACCATAAAAATACTTACTATCAAGACCCTTATGAGCTATTAGGGGCTAAAATAGGACTTAAGAGAGGTAATTGGACACTGTTTTTCCAAGCCAATAACTTATTAGACAAGGTATATGCCTCAAGCTACCTGATACAAGACCAAGTTACACCACCTCCAGCACGTATGGGAATGCGAGTATTCAATCCACGCCCTACAATTGCTGATAAAACAAACTTTATTCCCGGTGTAGGGCGTAATTTTGTAGGAGGTATTACTTACACTTGGTAAGATTTATTTATCACCCGTTACTACCCAATAGTAGCGGGTGATTTCTTTACCGCTTTTGGTAGGTAACACTTCCTGAAAAGATTTTTGAGTAACAACCTTAAAACCCACTTGCATAAATAATTGAGCTATTTCTTCAGGAGTATATAGCCGAAAACCTTCTTTAGCAAAAGGGGCTTTCTCTAATACAGCTTTATCAATAAAAGTAAATGTTATTCTACCCCCAACAGCAAGCAGTTGATAAATATCCGCACAATAGCTCAGCAAATCATCAATAAAGTAAATTGTATTTACTGAAAAACACAACTCAAAAGGAGCTTCCTGCATAGGTAGTTCATCAGGAGCAGTTTGACAAAAAGAAACACGCCCCTCTTCCATCCTTTGGCGATTATTAGCAATAGCTTCAGCTACCATAGCTACCGAAATCTCAACCCCTAAATATTGTAAATCAGCTTCTTTAGCAAACAAATAAGGCAAGTGTTTGCCATTGCCAAAACCTATTTCGAGCAGCTTTATATTAGGATGAAGAATCAAACTATCAATAGTAGTATAAATCATTTGGCTATTAGAGGCGAAGAGATAATCGCCCACTTCTTGCGCTTTTTCGCCTATAGGGCATCGCAATAATTGCCCTAAAAGGCGCATATCATCAACAGGAGGGTTCATTGCTTTATATTAGATTTTCAATTAGTTAGGCTGCAAAGATACATTTTTTTTATAAAATAGTTTGTTCATTAGCGCAAAAAGCTGTAATTTTACCCGTTCAAAACTAGTAGTATTATAACATATGAAAATATTAGTATGCATCAGTAGTGTCCCCGATACTACTTCTAAAATAAACTTTACAAGTGATTTACGCAAGTTTGACCCGTCTGGGGTACAATTTGTCATCAACCCCAATGATGAGTTTTGCCTTACAAAGGCAATCTTACTAAAAGAAAAATTAGGCGGTAGCGTAACTATAGCCAATGTAGGTACTGCAGAAACCGAACCTGTATTGCGCAAAGCCTCAGCAGTGGGTGCTGACGATATTATACGCGTAGATGCCTCACCCACCGATGCTCTTATGGTGGCTACCCAATTGGCAAAAATAGCCAAAGAGGGTAATTATGACCTTGTTTTGGCAGGAAAAGAGTCTATTGATTACAATGGTGGTAAAGTAGGTGGGTATATAGCAGCTTTGCTAAATTATCCATTTATTAACCAATGTGTAGGATTGGAAATAGAAGGCAACACTGCCACTGCCGAACGCGAAATAGATGGTGGTAAAGAAAAGATAAAAGCAGCCCTACCGCTGGTAGTTGGCGGACAAAAAGGGATTACCCTTGAGCGCGACCTTCGCATTCCTAATATGCGTAACCTAATGGCTGCCCGCACTAAGGTGATTAATGTACTACCTGCCGAAAGTGCTCCAGAGCGTGTAACAACTGAAGGTTTTGAAAAACTACCAGCCAAACAAGCTATCAAAATGATTGATGCTAATGATATAGATACTTTGGCAGAAGTAATTTTGAGCAACAGATAATTAACAACATTCAAAAATAGAAAAGATGATTCTTATATATATAGATACAGAAGAGGGGAAGATAAAAAAAACTGCCTATGAGGTAGCTACTTATGCCAAAACACTCGCTACTGAGCAAAATACAACAGTAGCTGCCATAACTATCAATGCTAATGATACTGAAATATTAGGCAACTATGGAGTAGATAAAATATTTGCAGTAAAGGAGCCACGTTTGGTACACTTTTCGGCTAAAGCCATAGCGCATATACTTACCCAAGCTATTGAACAAACACAGGCTACAACGGTGATATTCAGTAGTTCGTTAGCCGCTAAAAGCATTGCACCGCTATTGGCTATCAGGCTACAAGCTGGGTATGCCAATAATGTAATTTCACTACCCGATAGTAACTTTGTACTGAAGTGTAACGCTTTTAGCAATAAAGCCATCACACTTGAAAAAATTACAACACCTATAAAAATCATAAGTCTTGCCAACAATGCTTTTGCTCCCCAGCAAAATACTGCTGAAGCTACGGTAGTACCCTTTGCTCCTACCCTTACAGCAGAGGATTTTGATATAGAAGTTATTGCTACCGAAAAGTTGGGCAATAAAATATCATTAGACGATGCGCAAGTAGTAGTATCAGGAGGTCGTGGACTAAAAGGAGCTGAAAACTGGAAAATGATAGAAGAGTTGGCACAAACATTAGCAGCAGCTACAGCTTGCTCTAAACCCGTAGCTGATATGGGCTGGAGACCTCATTCTGAGCACGTGGGACAAACAGGAAAGCCTATTGCTCCTAATTTGTATATTGCAGTAGGTATTTCAGGAGCCATTCAGCACTTAGCAGGAGTAAACGCTTCTAAAGTGAAATTGGTTATCAATACCGACCCTGAAGCTCCTTTCTTTAAAGCTGCCGACTATGGTGTTGTAGGTGATGCTTTTGAAATAGTACCCAAACTAATAGAAAAATTAAAAGCTAAATTATAATGAACTCTACTAAAATAGCTGCTGTAAAAACACTCTTACAGGCTCAACCTAAAATAAGCATTATTCCTCATAAAAACCCCGATGGTGATGCCATAGGGAGTTGTTTGGGGCTTTGTATTTACCTAAAAAACAAGGGATATGATGCTACTGTAGTATCTCCTAATGATTTTCCAAACTTTTTGAAGTGGTTACCTGCAGCTCAAGAAATTGTAGTGTATGACAGTACCCCCGAAAAGGCACAGCAACAATTACAAAGCAGCTCACTTATCTTTACACTCGACTTTAATAATCTAAAACGTGCTGATGGGCTTACACCTTTGTTAGAAGAGCACAAGGCTGCTTTTGTAATGATAGATCACCACTTAGAGCCCGATGACTACGCGCAAGTAACTTTTTCATCTCCTGAAGAAAGTTCTACTTGTGCAATGGTTTATGCTTTTATAGAAGCTATGGGTGATAAAGAACTTATTGACAGTAATATAGCTACTTGCCTATATACAGGCTTGATGACCGATACAGGTAATTTTAAATATCCCACTACTACCAGCGAAACTCTAAGAGTAGCGGCTGCCCTTGTAGATAAAGGAGCTGATAACAGCCTTATAAATACTAATGTATATGATACCAACTCTTATGATCGTTTACAGCTATTAAGTGTAGCACTGAAGAATTTGATTTATTTGCCTGAATATCACACAGCCTATATAACCCTTACAGCTGACGAATTACAACAGCATAACTTTAGGAAAGGTGATACAGAAGGGTTTGTAAATTACGGACTTACTATTAAAGATGCAGTATTGGCTGTTATCTTTATTCAGGAAGGAAACTACGTAAAGATGTCATTGCGTTCTAAAGGAGATGTAGATGTAAATATTTTGGCGCGTGAACACTTCAATGGAGGTGGGCATCAGAATGCTGCAGGCGGTAGATATGACGGCAATATGGCTGAGGCAGTAGCTTATTTTAGAAACGTATTACCACAGTTTATTAAATGAATATATTAAAAAAAATCATCTTAGGAAGTGTAGTTACCCTCGCACTGAGTGCTTGTGGTGATCATCAAGCACGACACCCCATAACAAAAAAGACAAGTACTTTTTTGAAGGAATCGGCAGCTAAAAACAAAGCCTTATTGGCATCAGAACAAGCTCAAATAGAGGCTATTATAGCTAAAGATACCATACATACTTTTATAGATTCACAACACGGTTTTAAGTTCTATTACCTTACCAAAAATGCAACTGCTACTTATACAGCACAGTTTGGTGACATAGTTACTTATGACTATAGCCTTTCTGATTTGGAAGGTAATGAGTTGTATCAGGAAAAACCAGATGGAGAATATAAATACTATGTAGATAAAGAAGAACTCTTTCAAGGTTTGCGTTCGGCATTAAAATTGCTGAAAGAACAAGAAAGTGGTGTTTTCTTTTTTCCTTCTAGTGTGGCATATGGTTATCGTGGCGATAAAGATAAAATTAGTTATAATCAGCCTATCATAGCCAAAATAGAGGTATTTAAGATAGAAAAGAACCAAGAGAAAGTACTCCCCCGGCCTGAATAAGTAATAATTAAAAATAAGCATATGAGAAGAATGAATTTTATTGCATTGCTATCAGCAATGTTTGTGTTTTTTAGTTGTAGTTCGCAGAAAAAAGCATACAAAGACTTAGGTGATGGGCTTTTTGCTGATATAGAAACTACTGAAGGAAACATAGTAGTAAAACTAAATTACAAAGAAGTTCCTGTAACAGTGGCAAATTTTGTAACTTTAGCCGAAGGCAAAAACAACTTCGTAAAAAAGGAATACAAAGGGAAACCTTTTTATGAAGGTACTATCTTCCACCGTGTGATAGACGGCTTTATGATACAAGGTGGCGACCCTACAGGTACAGGTATGGGCGATCCTGGTTATCGTTTTGAAGATGAGTTTGACCCTAACTTAAAACACAGCAAAAAGGGGATTTTATCTATGGCTAATTCTGGAGCTGACACTAATGGTAGCCAGTTTTTCATTACCCAAGTACCTACCCCACACTTAGATGGTAGACACGCTGTTTTTGGAGAAACTGTAAAAGGCGATGAGGTGATAGATATTATTGCTAAAGCTCCTCGCGATGAAAGAAATCGTCCTAAAAAAGACATTAAAATCAAAAAAATTACTATTATAGCAAATGGTAAAGACGCTAAAGCGTTTAATGCTGTAGAAGTGTTTAACAACTACTTTAAAATCATAGAGGTACGAAAATCAAAAGGTATTGAGGCTGCAAAAATACTTAATGAAGAGTTTAAAAAACAAGAAGCCGAACTAAAAGCGTTGCCTTCAGGAATCAAAATACTAAGTGTAGTACAAGGCAGTGGTGAAAAACCACAAAAAAACCAATTAGTTTTAGTAAATTATGCTGGGTATTTGCAAAATGGTACTCTTTTTGATTCGAATATCAAAGAAGTTGAAGAACAATTTGGTAAATACAACGCATTGCGTGACAGACAAAATGGTTACAAACCTATACCATTCCCTTACACTCCATCAGCAGGACTTATACCAGGCTTTAAAGAAGCACTTCTCACAATGAAAGTAGGTGATAAAATACGTGTATTTATTCCATCATCTTTAGGTTATGGCGAAGCAGGGGCAGATGGTGTTATCCCTCCTAATAGCAACTTAGTATTTGATATAGAAATTACTGATATTGCAAAATAATCTACCAAGAGGCTGTTGGTTTTGTATTGACAGCCTCTTATAATTTTAATTCTTCATATTATGGATACAGATAAAACAACAAACAATTTATTCCAGTCTAATACCTTTAGACTGATACTTATAGGCTTATTAACCTTAGTATTGCTTATTCCGCTTTTATTCGTACAGAACTTAGTAAGCGAACGCAAAGAAAGGCAAGAATCGGTAGTGAATGAAATTGCTAATAAATGGGGAGGCGAGGTTTTCTTCTATGGTCCTATCTTAAAAATCCCTTATAAAGTATATGATAATAACACATTTGAAATAAGATATGCTTATTTCTTTCCCGAAGTACTAAAAAATACATCAAACGTAAAAACTGAAACAAAAAAGCGCAACAACTATGAAACAGTAGTTTTTAATGCTACTATGGATTTTTCGGGTAATTATATAGCCCCCGATTTTAGCACTAAAGGAATCGCTAATGAGCATATTGAGTGGAACAAAGCAACTATTCTTATCAGAACTACCAACTTGGCAAGTATTAAAAATGGTGTTACTATCAAATTAGGTGGCAAAGACTACCCCTTTGAACCTATTTACGAACAACGCAATAATGATGAGCGCTATTACGATGATAATAATGACGATGTAGCATCCTTAGAAACAGGATTTATCAACTTCCAAGAGTTCTTAGCCAATCCTTCATTTGAATTTTCAATACAATACGATGGAAGCAAAAAAATAGCAATAGTACCTATAGGAAAGACTACCGAGAGTACCCTTAGCTCTAACTGGGCAAACCCAAGCTTTATGGGCAATTTCTTGCCTTATGATAAGCAAATTAATGCCAATGGTTTTACCGCTTCGTGGCGCGTGTTGCACATCAACCGACCATTTGCACAACAATCCTTTGGCACGTTACCCAGTATAGCACCATACACTTACGATGTAGATTTTATCATCCCTGTAGATGAGTATCAACAAAACGAACGTGTTGCTAAATATGGTTATTTGGTGATATTTCTCACTTTCTTAATCTTCTTCTTAATACAATCTATCAGCAAAATAAAAATACATATTTTTCAGTATACGATGATAGGCTTAGCACTTGTGCTGTTCTATACACTCCTTATTTCAATTACTGAACATAGTAGCTTTTCATTTGCTTACTTTATATCTTCTTTGATGACTGTAGGGCTTATTAGTTTGTACTCCATTTCAATACTGAAGAATAAGAAGTTCCCCACTTTTATATTTGCATCATTGGCAGCGCTATACGGTTTTATTTACGTGATTATTCAGCTTGAAAATTATGCCTTATTAGTAGGAAGCATTGGGCTATTCGCTATTTTGGCAACAGTGATGTACGTATCACGCAAGGTAGAATGGTCAGCTCAATAATAAAAAAACATTATAATAATTGTTAATTGCTAATAATTTTGTATTTTTGCAGCAATAAACACTAATTAAGAATAAAATGTCAGACAAAAAAGAACTATCATTTGATGTTTTGATTGAGATTCCCAAAGGAAGTAGAAACAAGTATGAGTACGATTTTATCTTGCGCAAAGTGCGTTACGATCGTATGATATTCTCTTCAATGATGTACCCAGCCGATTATGGTTTTGTACCAGAATCATTAGCTTTAGACTCCGACCCGTTAGACGTGTTGGTCTTGGTTACCGAACCCACCTTCCCAGGCTGTGTGATGGAAGTAAAGCCTATAGGCGTATTCCATATGGCAGACGAAAAAGGACCTGATGAAAAGGTAATATGTGTGCCCGTATCAGACCCTATTTGGAACAAAATGAACGACCTTAGCGACCTAAACCCGCACCTTATCAAGGAAATTGAACACTTCTTTAGTGTATACAAAGACTTAGAAAAGAAAAAGGTAGCTATACACGGTTGGGGTAATGCTGAAGAAGCAATAAAAATATACCACGAGTGTAAAGAACGCTATATTGGTAGCCGTAAAAACTTCTCAATTAACTAAAAACAGTAAAGTTGCCAATGTACAAAAATATGTGCATTGGCATTTTTATTAATATAATAAGGATACTTCAGATGGTTTTATTCAAAAAAGACCCTTTTGGGCATTTCCTCTTCGTTAAAAAATGGCTTATACGCATATTTGGAATTATAACCCATAGTCGTTATGATGGTTTCAATCAGCTAAAGATTGAGGGGTCGGACATTATACGTGCTTTACCCCCTCAGAACGTAATGTTTATATCAAATCACCAAACATACTTTGCCGATGTTACCGCTATGTATCACGTGTTCAACGCAAGCCTAAAAGGACGCAAAGATACCCTTGATAATATGTTTTATTTATGGAATCCGAAGCTAAACATCTATTACGTAGCCGCTTCTGAAACGATGAAATCGGGGATATTACCCAAAATATTAGGCTATGCAGGCGCTATTCCTGTGAATAGAACGTGGCGTGAAAAAGGTAAAGAAATACATCGTGAGGTACGCCAAAGCGATGTAGAAAACATAGGCATTGCATTAGCTGACGGCTGGGTGATTACTTTCCCACAAGGTACTACCTCTCCTTGGAAACCTATCCGCAAAGGTACTGCGCACCTCATCAAACAATACAAACCCATAGTAGTGCCTATAGTGATTGATGGGTTTAGGCGTTCGTTTGATAAAAAAGGCATCAATATAAAAAAGAAAGGGGTTCAACAATCTATGATTATTAAACCTCCTTTACAGATAGATTATGAAAATGATACCGTAGAAGAAATCGTTACTAAAATAGAAATAGCTATAGAACAACACGAATCATTCTTAAAAGTAAAAAAATTAGAACCTAATAACGCGCCACAAGTAGAAAGTAAGCAATAATCCTATAGTAGCCAAGCCAGCACCCATCAGTGAAGGATAGTTAGTACTAAGCCCATAAAGCAACGGCAGTCCGCCCACATAAGCACCAACAGAATTAGCCGTATTAAAGCCTGCTTGCATAAAAGCGGCACCCATCATCTCTGATTGTGGTGCGCAGCGAAAAATAAGCATATTAAGCGGCGAACCTAATGACATCGACATTGCACCACATACAAACGTAAGTACCCACGCTATAGGCTGTATATGCGAAAAAAAGAAAACCAACAACAAAACACTAATAAGCAATAACGAGATATAAATAGTAGCTTTGATAGGCGATAAGCGGTCGGTAAGCCACCCTCCCAATAGGTTACCTACCACCATTCCCGCTCCAGCTACAATCATCACTACCGATTTCATATCAGAGCTTATATGAGCCGTCTCCAACATCAAAGGCTGTATATAACTAAACCACGCAAAAAGACCACCGCAACCAAAAGCCGTAATAGCCAACACCAATAAAGACCTCGGATTAAAGAACAAACGTACTTCACGTTTCACACCAATATCTCTTTTATGCTCTACATTAGGTAAGAAGAAAAATATAGACAACATCGTAAGCAGCCCTAAAGCCGAAACACAGCCCATCGCCATACGCCAGCCTATTATAGCACCCACATAAGTGAGTAACGGCACCATTACCAAATTGGCAACCGTAAGTCCTGCAAACATAATTGAGATAGCAAAAGCCTCTTTACCCTTAGGAGCTAATTGCTTGGCAACAATAGCCCCCACCCCAAAGAAAGCACCGTGAGGCAAGCCCGAAAAGAAACGAGCTAATAACAAAGTAATGTAATTGGTAGAAAAGGCTGAAACCCCATTGAAGAGTGTAAAGAGTATCATAAACAATAATAGTATCTTCTTAGGGTTGTACGAAGCAGCCAGTGCAATGAGCGTAGGAGCCCCTACCACTACCCCTATAGCATATGCCGAAATAAACCTCCCCGTAATAGCATCCGTCAAGCTCATATCTTCACCTATTACACGCAATAAACCCATAATTAGAAACTCGGTAGCTCCTAAAGCTAAGCCTCCTATAGCTAAAGGCCACAATTTTTTTATCATTGTTTTTATTTTTAAGCGGGCAAAAATACAAAAATTATTGATGATGATAAGGCTCATTCCTCAAAATAGTAAAAGCACGATACAATTGCTCTATAAAAAAGAGCCGTATCATTTGGTGTGAAAAAGTAAGTTTAGAAAGCGATAACTTACCATTAGCCCTATTATATACCTCCTGAGAAAAACCATAAGGACCCCCAATAACAAAAGTAAGCTGTTTAATACTTGTATTCATTTTCTTCTGAAGTTCATCAGCAAAAGTTACTGACGTATATTCTTTACCACGCTCATCTAAAAGAATTAGGTAGTGAGAAGACTCTACATTACTAAGAATGAGCTCCCCCTCTTTTATTTTTTGCAGCTCCTCAGTGAGCGATTTACTATTTTTAATATCAGGGAGTAACTGTAGTTCAAAATTAATATAGCGAACCAATCTTTTTTCGTAAGTACTAATAAGCTGCTGTAATGCAGCACTATCGGTTTTTCCTATAGCTATAAGCTTAATATTCATTTAATTTTTCTAATATTTTTTTATTACTATTCATTACTAGCTTTCTTATCTTTTTGCTCCTTGAATTTTTCCTTCAAAAAGTCTTGTATTCTTTCCTACTATAGTTTTACCTTTTGCTAAGTAAATACTATCATTTATTTCTGATTTAGATATTTTTAAAAATTTAACATCTATTCTTCTTTTAATCTTTGAATCTATAAAACCTAAATAACGAATAGGTTTAAAGAAAATAAAACCTATATTGATGTTTTTTAAATTTAGTTTCCCCTCCATAAAATCTTTTTCTTTTGCGGGAAATTCATTTTTAATAAAACTGTCAAAATCACATTTCTCCTGAGAGTGAGAGATTATAGTTATAATAAATAGGGTAAAAAAAATATACACACGTTTGTCCATAATATTTATTTTCAATCATTAAATTCTTAATTCTTTTTCTTAGGTTTAGGAGGTAATGGGTTTTCAATACTTTCTACAAACTCAATATCATATGTATCTTCAATTTGATTTTTGAAGGTTACATTTATTTTTTCTATACCTTTTATTTCTATTTTTTTATCAATAAATTTGAAAAACATAGACCTACTATTAACCAGAGATATTATCTTATTCTCTTTATTTTTTACCACACTTGTTCCAGGCAAAAATACATCCCACAGAATGTTTTCCAACAGTGCCAGAATGTATTAAAATTCCTCTCGTTTCAGGGACATTCTTATTATATAGCTTTGGGAATCCATTTTTGAGTATTTTTGGACTATATTTATATTTAGGAAAATTATCACTTATGTGCCAGACTAATTTATATGTTCCTTCTGGAATACGTTTATCGAGTTCCTTCCTTGTTTCATCAGGACCAGAAGGTTCACATATATATCCTTCTAAATGATCAAAGGTAAAAACTCTTTATCAGCTTCAATTTTCTTTTCCTCTTCTTTTCTTTTACTATCACCTATTTTTACAGGGCTGTTGCCGACTTCAAATTGCATACTTTCAAAGCTAAGTTCAAAAGTACCCGATTCTTTCTTGCCTGCGTAGGCTTCTACTTTTATGTAATAATTTTGTGTTTCTGAATCTTCTTTTTAATCCACTTGATCTTCATAGGTATAATACTTTAATCCTGAATCTTTTACTTTTTCTTTTTCAATATAAACATCTGAATTATCTGGTATTGCATCATTTGTTATAGATAAATACTTGCCTTTTCTTTTGATATAATAAATATGTCTATTACTATATATCTTACCAAATTTATATAGTATAGGGTCATCTTCATAATCAGATTCTTCTCCTATGTATATATTTATTACTCCTGAAACTGTATCTATTTTATTAATTTTTAAAAGAAACCAATCCATAGATATTTTATCTATTAAAAGACTATCTTTAATCTCTACATAAGTAAGAGTATCTATTTCAAAACTTCTACAATCTTCATTAAAGAGAACACGATAATACAACTTTGTTAAGTTATACTTAGTTTTTTGAGGTATAGGACTTTTATATGGTTCTCTTATTGTATCTTCTTCTGTTAAGTAAGTTGAACTATCATAATTTACTCTGTTTTTACAAGATATTATTGAGATTGCAACAAATAGTATTATAATTCTTTTCATAGTTTCTTTAGTTTATCTAATGTTATTAATCCTTCCATTAATTATCGCTTTTGAAGTTCTTGCACATCCCGTACTATCTTTTTGATTTTGAAAAGTCATCTTACTTGTCAAATCAATATGCTTTTTACGACAATATGGGCAAGCCCCTTCTTCTAATGGTTCTTCTTTCTTCCCTTCTCCAACCTCTACTTTTACAGGGCTTTTACTCACTTCAATTTGCTTACTTTCAAAACTAAGTTCAAAAGCACCCGATTCTTTCTTACCTGCATAGGCTTCTACCTTTATATAATAGTTTTGTGTTTTTGCATCAGGGTCTAAATAATTTAAATCTATTCCTTTCTTAAATAGGGTTTCTGTTATCTTTTTTTTTTTAGAACATAACTGAGATATAAATCATAGTATCCACTCTGCTTTTACTTTTCTCACACTATTACTCTTTAAAGAATCTATTAAAATATAAGTCGTATCTCTATCCTTTCTATATAAAATACCTTTTTTTTCATTATAATTAAAATAAAAAGTATCTTGAGTTTCTGGATACATCATTTGTAAGTGATAGATTAAAAGAGAATCTTGTTGGGAAACCCTTTCTATTTTCCACTCATATGGTTCCATAATATTCCAACCATCAATAAGCATTGAGTCAGTAAAAATAATTTTAGCCATATCATAATCGTCTTCAAGATATGGGTATACAGCAAGAAAGAGTTCTCCATCATCTTCATCTTTATATAAATAATAAAACTTTTTGTTCGCTAGTGGATTGTTTATTTTGGTATCAGATTCGATACTTAATGATTCATTTAGTGGATCTTTTTCAGTGTTATTATTAACAACATTTTCACAAGAACTCACTGTCCCTATTAAAAATAAACTAATAAGTAATAATTTCATTTTTTGTTTTTTCATTTGTTTTTTAAGATATTTATGCAATATAAAATAGAATTTACCTTTGTGTTATTATTTTTATTCCATTAACTTGATGATCAAAAAATTTAAAAAATATGGTATGTTCGTCTTTCCAAAAATATTCTTTTATTTCTTTTTTTGTGGTAATTTTTGCTATTAGTTCTATATTCTTGTTTACAAGATAAAGATATACATTAGGAAGTGAGTCATTCTCAGCAAAGGGAGTATGAACATAGGTAAATAAAAGTTGCCCTTTGGTAGAGATATGAGGAATATTATCTATTTCTTTTTGTACTCCAGTTTCTTTACTATAGAGAAAAAAACTACGATCTTCATAAGCATTAGACTCTACAATAAAAGAATTAATATTTTTTGAATAACCCTTGTAAGTATAATGAACTCTATCTTCATCATAAGGTTCTCCTATATTATCTTTTAAAATTGTTTTTGTATTATTATCAAATCTTAGCAATATACTTAGAGAGTCTATCTCTACATAATTACTAAACATTTTATCCTCATTATGATCTTTAGTAATATCTTGCCATTCTATTTTTTTATTTCGGGAATTAATAGTTTTTATTTTAATTTTTTCAGTTTTGTAATTATCTACCTTTATAATATTAGTATCTTCTTTATCTAATGTTATACAACTGCGTAATAAAGTAATTGAGCAACAAAAAAATATGATAAGTTTGTTCATTTTGTTATAATATTTGGTTTATAGCCTTTCCATTCATCAGTCGTTATATAAGCTGTCTTATCAATGTGTTTATCAAATATTGTTCGTAATGATTTTGAGGAAAAATCAGGTATTTTTAGTGCGTAAAAGCGCTTTACTTTGCCTCGGTCAGTAAGTTCCATTGCACAAAGAACTTTCTTTTTCTTTGTGTCATAGCTTCTACCTTGTTTTCCTTCCTCTTTTCCTCCTATGGTAAATTCATCAACCTAAACGCTATCATCCATTTTCTGTGACTCACTGGATTTCATAGCTTCACGAAGTTTTTGCATAAAATAATGTACTGTTTGTCGGCTAATTTCATAACGACGAGCAACTTGTGAGGCTGATAACCCTTTAGTTGTAGTTGTCATTTCAAAACATATAAAAAATGCTTTACGTAACCCAAATTTTAGTCTATGAAATAGTGTTCCAGCAGTAG
>NZ_JAGDYP010000004.1:36605-294000 GCF_017565765.1 Capnocytophaga bilenii | reverse complement strand
ATTAAAGTTCGCTCCGTTAGCATTCACTTCTTGCATACTGAACCATCCGCTGTGATCGCCGTGGCAAGTAGCCGAATAAGTTGTAAAGCTCAACGCTGGTCGGCTTTGTGCCGCTGGTTGTACCGTTACCGCTATCTGCGTTGGCGTACACGTTGGCGCACCCAAATCAGTTACTGTTACCGTATATACGCTCGCACTGCTCATATTACCCGCCGATGATGGTAAATCTATCACCGTACGTGAAGCTTGCGTTGCAGGTACCAACGTGAACGTATTACCTGTAAGTGGCGTTCCTATACCATAACCCGTTACACTATAGCTATATCTTGTCGATCCTTTGGTTACTAACAACTCTATTTGTGCAACAGGTGTTGATGGTGGTACTGAACAGTCAAAGCCTTTCTTCACACTCGCACTAGCTTCCAGTACATCATAAATTACCAAACTGCTAGTAGCCACACAGCCCGTAGCTCTTTCCTTTATCGCTATAGGGTAAGTACCTGCCGTTAAGTTGCTAAACACGTTACTTGGATGCCAAGTACCTCCGTTGTCTCCACCATCTATTGAGTACTCATAAAGTGGTATCTCAGTAGCTGGCGCCATTACTGGGTTGGTTGTTGTACCCAACTTCTGTGCCGTTGGCGTAATCGTTGCCTTAAAGCTGCCGTTAGCACATCCACTATAAGTTACCGTGCGTACCTCTGGTCTTGGCAATACCGTGATAGTTGCCACACCAAAGTCTATAGGGCTACAATTGTATTGGTCGCTTACCTGTACTCTAACTCCTGCTGTTATAGGTGCTGCTGGGTACTTGAAGGTCGCTGCTGTTGCGCCCGTTACATTATCCTTCTGTACGCGTACTTTGTTGCTGCCCACCGCTATCGGTGTACTGCCAAAGCTTCCTCCTACCACTGGTTGTAACGTTACTGTGTATTGGCCTCCGCCTCCTGTAAGTCCTGTAACTTCTACTATCGCATCATTTTCACAAGTTGCTGTTGTAGTTACCGATACAATTCCTTGTATGGTAGTGAGTTTCTTAACCTCTACATCATTGCTGCCCCATACACAGCCTGCCGCCTCTGAAAACTCTACATAGTAGGTCTTTCCTGGGGCTACTCCTATATTGCCTAGTACAAGCTCTCCCGTACTGCCTATAGCTGCCGATGTAGGACCCGATACCAACGTTCCTTGTCTGCCACTAGGTACCGGTGTTGGCAATTCGTATAACTTATAAGTACCACTGGTAGTACCTCCTGGCATATACGAAGTTCTACGTTTAAACTGTATCGTTAGCGTGCCTTGCGCTCCATTGCTACAAGCTGGCGTTGCTGTCAAATGCAACTTTATCGCTGGATTGTAGCTATTGCCGTAAATATCTCCATCGTACTCTGCCGTACAACCTCTGTTGTCTTTCACATAGAACTTATATGTACGTCCTGGTATCAAGCCTGTCCATACTCGTGAGTTAGTACCATTATTAGCTGCCGACCAATGGTTGCCGTCCAACGAGAAGTGATATGGATCTTGTCCCTCACCTGTAGGTATAGTTACCGTTGCTGTAAAGCCGCCATTAGCTCCTGAACAAGCATAGAACTTAGGATCATTCAAGTTCGTAACTACGCTAATACCACTCAAGTTATGCGGTACAGTGTAATCCTTAGTTTCTGTAATACACAAGGTCGTATTTCCGCCTTGTTCCATCTTCTTATAAGTGATACTTATCGTTGACCCTGACTTAAAGCTTGGGTGGATAAACGTTACTGGATTAGTAGTAACCCGTGTCCAAGTATTATCGCTGTTAATACGATAGTATATATCCGCTACTGCCACATTCGCCGCCCAAGTAGTTGGACTGAACGTTAAAGTAAGCGTATTGGCTGCACCAGCTGCTGGACAAACAGTTGTGTCGGCTACCTTCAACGAAAAGTCTGTACTCAAATCTGGCATCTCACCTACTCTCACTGTCCTACTTACCGAACAGCCATAGGTGTCTCTTACCGTTACTGTATACAATCCCGCTTTCGCATTAGTATAAGTATATGGCGTATTGTTAGTTACTCCCGTTTGAGTGCGTACACCTCCATCTGGGTGCCAAACCTCTATCCTATAAGGCTCTCCTGCTACTGCCAAATTGCCCACTACTATGCTTCCGTTCTCACCTCCTGTACAAGTAGGTGTTACCGTCTGCAACGTAAAGCCTGTTGGCGCAGTTACATTATTAATGGTTACCGTCTCTGTCTTCTCGCATCGTGCCGATTGTATATACACTACCCACGTTTGTGAGCTCTCACTAAAGTTCGGTATTGGAAGCGTACCGCTAGTATGAGGGCCTGATAACGTACCGCCTACTTTCTTAAAGTAGTAACGTATATTGCCATCGCCTCCTCGTGCCGTTACTTCTATCTTGCCTTGCGCACAGCTTCCCTGATGCGTTGTCTTCAACGTGTAATTCAACGCAGGATAGATAACTATCGTACCTGTAGCCTGACAGCCATAACCGTCCTCTACCGTTACCAAATGATTACCCTGACGCAAGCCTGTAAAGCTATGTGTTACACTATTGGTTGTTGGCGATACCAAATTGCCCGCTCCTATCTTCATTCGGTAATTACCATTACCATCGGTAATGCGTACTTTTATCTCTCCTTGCTGGTCATTCGCATAACAATCCGTAGCTTCAAGCGTAAAGCTTACCGTCTTCTTCGCTGGTACATCTGCTATGCCCATAGTAATCGTTAGACTACAATTGTTAGCATCTATTACCTTAAACTTGTTCTGTACCCCTGGTTTTACCCCTGTAAATATATTGCTGGTTTGAGTTGCCACTTGCGGTACATTATTCGCATCGTAATAAATATACCTATACGTGCCCGTGCCCGTACCGCCCGTTGCTGTAAGTTTTACGGTCGCTACGTTATTGTTAGAACACATCGCTGGTACAGTTTGCGTTGCCGTAAGCCCTATTTGTGTAGGCTCTGTTACTTGTAAAGTTGTCGTTACCACACAGCCTGAACCTAATCCTGAATGTGCTGGCGTATACCTAAAGGTAATTGTGTAATTTCCACTCTTAATGTCCGTAATCTCAAAGGTATTACTATTGATAGGAGTCGTATAACCCGCTCCTGTCCTAGCTATATACGATGGTGATATTTGTACCATATAACTACCACCTCGCAAATTCTCTACCTTCAATGTAGCTTTACCCGTAGCATATCCGTTACAAGCTACATTCGTTACACTCAATACACTACCCTTAAACTCCTGTCCTGATGGAATTACTACTGTCTTCTCTATATCTGCAGGACACGATTTGGGTACTTGATATACCGAAATATCGTCCATACAGAAGTCATTACCCCATACGTGTGGAGCTCCTCCATTAGCACGTACTTCTATCCAAAACTCATTATTATTACCTGCATTTAGTGTAGCTTCATATTTATGCCAGTTTACCATACCTGCTGGCCCTGTTAAGTTGTTTCCACAAGTAGAATTTGGTATCTCTCCTGTGTTCTTAAAGGCGATAACGGTATTGTTATTTGATACCAAGCGTACTCGTAAGTTCGGTTTTAGTGCCTCTCCATAAGTGCCGTGCATTAGCTTATCTGTCCTAAACAAGTTCAATGCATAAAACTCTATATGAATATCCGAATTAGGCTTAATATCCGATACTTTTCTTCTATAGAACAACTGACCATCTGGGGTTACTGGGTTAAAGTCTGCCATATAGAAACGTCCATCAGGGTCTGTACCTGCTGATGTATGGTCTGGTACTGCAACCCATATACTATTAACTCCACAACTATTTGAACCGCCCCAAGTTGTAAGTGCTTCTGTTGGATTTATAATCTTATAATGTCCAGGACCTAAACCATAGCCTAACTCAGTCATTCCTGCTGGCAAACTTGTAGCACTTCCTCTACCAAAATCTTCCTTAAATAATATGTTAGAATCTAATGCTGCCTCGTGTGTATACCTTATAGTAGCGGTATAAGTACCTGGTGCCAAACCTGTAATTGTCGCTACTGTACCGGTAGCCGTTTTACCGCCTACTATATAGGTATAACTATAAGTGCTTGGGTTGCCTATAAACTTCACTGTTCCATTACCCGCACAATCATACGTAACGATAGTGTAGGTAGTGCCCGTAGGTTGGGCTATCTTATCTGGAACTGAAATACGTACATCGTATTCACATCCTCCCTTATCTTTTACTGTTATAGTATGCGTTCCTGGGGGTATCCAGCCTTCCGGATAAATAGAAAATCCTGCATCGTATTTATATTGGTAATCACCCCAACCGCCGCTTACGTTGGTAAAGCGTACTTTTGCCTTATTAGTATTAGCTCCATTGCCACAACCTACCAATTCTTGCACCACAGCAAAGGCTTTGAGTGGCTGTGTTGGCGCTGCTATTAGGATAGGCTGTGTTACCTCACAATCATTAGCGTCTTTCACTACCATATTGTGAGTGCCTGTACTTACATTCGTAAACAAATGTTTGTTGCCCGTTACACTCGTCCAGTTCGCATCAGTGCTATTCAACTTGATGCGGAACGGTGCTTTACCTCCATTAATAGTTACCGAAACCACTCCATTGTTCACACCATAGCAAGTAGCGCTGGTTACCGTTGCTGAAATTGTTGCCCTTACAGGGGTCGTTACACTTACTACCCCGCTGTAGAACTCACAACCTCTATCATCTGCTACGCGTATCACATAACCTCCTGGCACATTGGTATAATATGTAATAGTAGTATTAGCTGCCAATCCGCCATTACCATCTATAGGGTTTAGCAAATCTGGTGTTCTATACACCTTATAGCTATAAGGCGGATAACCTCCCTCTGGTTTTAGCGCAATTTCTGCCCTACCCGCATTACCTGGCGTACAAGTGATGTCTTTCACCAAGGTAGGTGGCGCACTTGTGTTGCCTGTAGAAGATGTTAATGGCTTGTTCAAACGCACTTGGGTGCTAGTACTACAGCCGTATTTATCCACTACCTCAAAAGTATGGGTAGCTACTCCTAAATTATCAAAGGTATAAGTATCACGATAAGTACGCGTTACAACACTACCATTATGCTTAAATATATAAGGTGCATTGTTATAAGCCCCTGGTTGCGTATTAGCTCCATTTATTGCCACTACCTTAAGCGTTACCTTACCATTGTTGCCCGTTACAGAACAGAAATTATTATCACTTGGCGAATTAGCCGCTGGTTGCAATTGCAAAACTTTAGGCTCGTATATCTTATACGCTTGTGCCGTAGTAGCCTTACAGCCATTAGCATCAGTTACACCTATAGTATAATTACCCGTTTGTGTAAATACGAAAGATGTATTTGTTGCTGTTGCGTTAAGCGCTATAGTGGTAATCGTTACGTTACCTTTATAGATAGCAAAAGTATAAGGTTTTGTACCCCCTGTTGCCGAAAGCAACTGCGCTGCCGTAACCTTAGGCGTACAACCCAAAGTAACATCACCCTGCGCATTTGCTGCCGTCACTTGCAACTGCGCTGGCTCAGTAATCGTAAAGGTACGTACTATCTCACAATTAGCGTTGTTGAGTTCTCCTCGGAACTTCACGGTATAAGTACCCGCATTTTTATTCAACGTAAAGGTATCATTACTAGGGCTAGATTGCACAAAAGCGGCACCATTTACTGAATAGTAATAGGTTTTGGTTACAGGATTTATATTTTTTAGCTTGATTTTATAAGTACCATCCCCACCCTTACATTTTACAGGTGTTACTTCTTCAGTAGTAGTATCTACACCAAACTCTTTACCTGATTCTATCTTGAAAGTAGTTGTATAACTAAAAGTACAAGCCTCAGGCTCTTGGTATAGATAAATATCGTCCATAGCCAAGTCGTTACCTCCTGTTACATTGCTATAAGAACGCACTACAGCTACCAATTCGGTATTGTTACCTGGGTTCATTTCTATATTGTGTTCCTTCCAGTCATTAACGTTGGCGTGCCCTGGTATATATCCCAAATCTTTTACCGCCAAGCGGTTTGTTCCTGCCAAAGCATCTGCTTCAGTACGATATAATTCTAATCCTATTTTAGGGAAAGAAGCGTTTACTGATACCCCATCTCCTCTTACTAAGTTGTAAAGAGCAATAAAGAATTGTATAGGTTTGTTAGGAGTGATATCGGTCATCTTGCGTTGGTATAATATACCTGCAATTCCCACAGAATTACCTATATTCACAAACAAAATGCGACCATTAGTTTTACCTGTATGATCTACAGGGTCATCACCCCATAGGTTGGGACGCATTTTACTTACTACGGTATACTCACCATCGTTTACATTGTCTCCATATGGATTAGACCTACCTACTCCTGCGCGATTGTATAAGGTTGTACTTCCGTTTTGTGGTTCAAATACGTAAGCGTCATTTATATAAGGTGTTCTTACGTGATCGGTTCCTTGTCCAAAATCTTCTAAGAACAATACATTCTTACTTGGCGGATTGGCATCAGAGTAATTAATGGTAATGGTATAAGTACCTGGTGCCAAGTTGCTAAAGGTATTGCTGCTTTGTTCAGTCCCTCCGTTGAGCTGGTAGGTATAGGTATAGGCACTACCCTTACTGCTGTTTTGTACATAAGTCCCTTTACCCTCACAATTATAGGTAATAGTAGGGGTAAATGTAGGTTGTGTAACTTTTGCTGGAATAGTTACTTGTAATCCCGTACGCGCACACTCTATGGCATCGCGTACCGCAAGGTTATAACTACCCGCAGGTTTCCTCATTACACGAGTACTCGTCCAAGTAGCTCCACCGTCAAAACTAAACTCATAAGGCGGTACTCCTCCTTGTACGTTGGAGAAACGTATTTCACCCTTATCGGTGTCAGTACCATCAAAGCAACCTATTAGTTTAGAAACCCCTGCTGAGGCTATCAGGTTATTATCTGCAGTGATATTAGGAACCTCTATATCTCGTATAGTCATTGAACACGTTTTCCCCGCATAAGTATAATGCACTTGTGCTACAAAAGAAGCGCCTACTGGTAAATTTGTAAATTCGCGCCCTGTTTGTATTACAGCTGCTTTATTTGTAGGCAAGAACTGCTGCAAACTATATTGGTAAGTATACGTTACCGAACTTTGTGGTACTGAGAATACTACTTTCCCTTTAGCCCCACATTCATATAACGTATAAGTAACTGTAACCGAAGGCGTAGGTAACTGTATAATCGTAGCACTTGTTGTCTTATTACAATTATTACCGTCAATTACCTTCACTTCATAAGCACCTGCATACAATCCTGTAAAGGTATATACCCCACTTTGCGTAGTAGCTCTACTTACAAACGTACCACTCTTATATAGCTCTAAAGTATAACCATTACTATTAGGTGTACCTCCTTGCGCTCTCGCTGTTATAGCTCCATCATTAGCACTACACATTGCATTGCTTACTCCCAAATCAAGCTTTAAAGCTGCTGGGTCGGTAATGTTTTTGGTTTGTTGTAGCGTACAGCCATAATTGTTCTCCACCTTCACTGTATAACTACCTGCTGTAAGGCTTACTGTAAGCCCTGCCAAGTGTTGGGTAGTTACTGCTTGTTGTGCTACCACCTGTCCGTCTTTGATAATCTTATAGGTATACGGAAAATATGGTGGGTAACTCAACTGTATTTGCAATGCTCCCAGTCCGCCATTACATAGCGGGTTGGTTGCTGTTACTTGCAATGAAGGAGTTATTTGCTGTATGGTAACTTCTTTTTCGTATACACAAGTTACTATACTTTGGGTATTGGCGGTAGGCAAAGTTGCTTGCAGCTTATAAGTACCAGGGTCTAAGTTCTTAAACTCTACACTCGTTTGCCAAGCTCTCACTACTGTGTTGCCTTGTTTTAATTGATATTTATAACCTGAACCCGAAATACCTTTTGCCTTAATGCTTCCTTGTGTGTTACATACTTTGTGTACCACATCAGCATCAAGGTCAGTTTGGTCTTTCGTTACGCGGAAGTAATAAGTAGCCACACAATCACCATCATAGGTAACGGTAAGCTTATAATCACCATCAGCATTAAAGGTCTTTTGGGTAGTAGTACCATTTATAAGTGCCCCATCATTGCTCCAACAGGTCGATTGGCTAGGAGCACTTGCAGGACAATCTAATTGTTTGCTAGGGCAGCTCGCTGCCATTTTGCCCCATTGGAAACTCTTGGCGTTGTCTATCTTCAGCTTCACTTCCACCGAAGCATTCTTACCACACAAGTATACTTGTGGATATTTTTGCCCTGTAGACGGACATACGTATACCTCCCCAGAGATTTCTTTATTTTTAATTTTATTCTCTAAGGGGTGGTCGGCTTCGTGATCGTTAGGTTTTACCTCAAACTCTTCGTACATCGTAGCACAACCCGCTTTGGTTTTGGTAACCTTATAAGTACCTACAGCATTTATACTAATGGTTCGCCCTGTTCGGCTAAAAGAAGTATCGCCCTCTTTCGTCCAAGTATAGCTATCAAAGTCTGCCGCTGCTGTAAGGTTCATTGTAGGCTTACACAATATAGTAGAGGTCTTATAAGTACACTTGCTAAAATCTACGCCCACAAGAAAATCGGTACTGCTTTCTTCAGTAGAGCCACAAGCCGAGAATTGTGCATTGGAGCTCTTAGGGGTAAAAGTAGCAGGGTTTCGGGTACCTTGATAGGTAGCCGAAGCCGAGTTCTGTATTTTATTGGCGCAAGGAGACGTCCAAGTATCACACTTGGGAACTACCTTTACGTTGAAAGAAATTTTATATTTAGAACCGTTTTGCTTTACCAAGTCGTTAGGAACATTTGCAGTAAGCTTGCGGGTATTAGGATCGTAATTATAAGTAATACGAGAATCAGATACATATATACCTGTAGCCGAGTTTTCCAAGTTGGGAGGTAATATATCTGTAATTGTTAAATTTTTAGCATCGTCATTCCCTTGGTTTTGGAATTCTATTTCGTATTTAAGAGTAGAGCCCAAAGCTATGTTATTCTGACCCGTAACATCTTGGTTAGCAGCGTTATAAACACGCTTATTCATCACTACCGTAGGCTCTATTACCTCTACGTTGAAGGCAAACATAAAGGGATAGTACACATCTCCATTGGTAGTTGCTGTAAGCTTCGCCCAAGTGGAGTTGTTGTCTAAAATACGATTATTAGCATTCTCTAATTGCAAAATACCAGCATCGTACCCCATCAAGTTCTTAGACTTGGGAGTACGATTCAAGTTAATACCACTCTCATCGGTATAAGTACTATTAAAAAAATTATTTGCAGGACGTCCTGGACTGGAAAGTACTGAATTTGCTATTTTATTAGTTTTTATAAACAATTGATCTCCTACACCTCCTGCATCTCCTTCCAATGAAGCAAAACCAATTTTTGCATTTACAGGTAGTGGTGAAGGCACTGTCTTAAAGCCCTGAATGTCTATCACGGCTGAAGTACTACCATCTACAATTGCCAAACCATCAAACAAACTAATATTACGGGCTGGCTTTGTAGCATCTTCATAAATAATAAAGAGTGTCCAACCTGCTGCATATCTATTAGGTGAATATAGATTAGCTACTGTATAATTACCAGCTACACTAGTAAGCTTGTCTGTAACATCAGCTATATATACATACAAACCACTACCAATATTGGTACTTACCAAAGTACCTACTATATCTTGATAAGATCCTGTATCTATTTTAAACTTTACCCTATCTGCAGAGCCTGCAATGGGACTATCCATTGATGCCCAATACAAAAAGGCTTTCTTTACCTTACGCGGACAAGCACCTCCAGGGTTAGGGTCTAATACCCTTGCCGAGCTCGAGTTGAAAGTAGAACCATCTCCATCTATATCTACATAGGGTTGACCAAAATAGTTCCATGCATTTGGGTCATTATAGTCACTATTGCCATTAGGGCTTAGCATAGTATTCCCTACGATAATCATATCCCCTTTTACAGTAACACGATATCGCTCTGGAAAATTGGCTTGCATCTGCCCTATAGCAGTACTAAATAACACCGCTATAAACCAAAAAAAACTGAGTAATAGTAATTGCCTTCTCATACTATTATAATATATAAAAAAATTGTTAGATACTTTATTTAATCGTTGGTCGTTAGCTGTTGGTCGTAGCAATCTAACGACTAGCTACTAATCACTAACGACTCATCTCCACACAATACACAGGGCAAAAATACAATATTATTTTTACACTACCACAAGGTTTTACACAATTAACATCATTTTAACAATATTACTTCGTTGGTAGCTATGTATACCAAGTATTTAGCTTTTACTTTCCAGCCTAAAGTTTCTAAATTGTGAGCGTAATAAGCCAACTGCTGTGCATACTGCGGTTGTGGTTCGCCTGTTTTATAATCTATTATAAATATTTCTCGTTTATTGGCATCATAGGCTAACCTATCGGGACGATAATAACGCCCTCGCTGGTCTATAAACTCTCGCTCATTCCAATAATTATAGGAATGTGTGTAAAAAGGTTTCAGTTTCTCGTCAGTAAGCAACTGTTGTAGTGGGGGGGCTAATAGTGCTACTTGGGCTGCCGAGAGCATTCCTTCTTCTTGAGCATCGGCAAGTACTTGGGGTAAGTCTTCGGCATAATATATGTTTGCCAATAGCTGGTGAATGATATTTCCTCGCTCTATGGCTTCTTGCTGGTGGGTGTCCCATAACAACGAAGCTCCTGTGGCTATCTTGTACTGCGGTGTTGCCCATCTTTGCTGAAAATACACCACTCCTTCTTCGTTCTTTTTGGTTTCTTTGACGGGTGACATCGCTGGTGTGCCTATGGCATAAATGCTGGCAGTGGGAGTTTCAGTAAAAGTTGCCTTGCTGCTACTGAGGTATTTTTCTAAGAGGGTACCATAGGTTACTTTTTCGGCTGCTTTTTCAGTTGTTACTTCAGGCAAAGCACTAATCACATATAACATCGATATAGGACGGGTGAGGGCTACATATAGTACATTGAGATTATCGAGCAACTGTTCTTCTTGAAACTGTTGGTAAATGGACTGCGTAGGCTCATACTGCTCCATACTCTTGTTGCTGCCCACCAATAAATGAGTAAATCCCGCAAACTCTTCGGGCAAAACGGGACACCACAACATTTCGGTACGCGGTTTCTTTAGTACGTTATCGGCAAAAGGATAAATAATCACGGGGGCTGAAAGTCCTTTGCTCTTATGTACCGAAAGTATGGTAACGGCATCTAATCCTTCGGGCAGGCTGATGCTGAGCTCTTCTTGTTTTTCGTTCCAATATTCTAAAAAATCTGACAAGCCTCCTTTGCGGGCATTTTTGAAATCAAACAACAGATTGATAAAGTCCGACAAATAAGCATCAGAAGCCATAGGCTCGGTTGCTTCTTTATGAGGCAAATTAAAACACTGCACAGCAAAGGCTACCCCTTCATACAACGAATATTCATTAAACTTTTCGGCTGAAAAACCAAACTCGCTAAAAAAGGTCTCTACGGGAGCATTTACATAGGTGCTTAAAAACTGATGGGCATCGGCATCGGCAATGCGTCCTAATCGTAAATAATCAAACAACATAGCGAGCTTTAGCTGTTGGCTTTCGGGCTGGTATAACAATCGCAATAAGGCGATGAGGAACTGCACCGCAGGCACATTTTTTAGCAATAACGAATCGGGCGAGATCACCTTTATAGTATGTTGTGATAAATAAGCGGCTACGGCTGCCCCCTCACGATTGTAGCGGGTAAGTACCGTAATATCTTTATAAGCGGCTCCTGCAGCAAGGGCGTGTTGTATTTTTTGTAATACTTGCTCGCAATATATCAGTTCGCGCTGGGTGATTCCTATGGGGGAATCTAATTCGGTATTGGGTTGGTCGGATTCTTCAGATTCGTCGGATTTGGTAGAAACAAAAGTTACTTCCACATAGCCTTCGGGCAAGTGTTGGTTTTCCTTGCTTTTGGGGTACTGCTGCTGGGCGTTCTCGTATAATTTCCTATAAGTTTCGGTTTCAAATTCGCTTGCTACCGAGGCAAAGAAGGCGTTGTTAAAATTGATAATCTGTGGTAAACTGCGGTAATTTTCGGTAAGGTGTTGCAGGTGTAACTCCACATCAAAAGGGTGGCTTTGTTGTTCGTACAAGCTGATAAATTGTTCGGCTTTGCCTCCTCGCCATCGGTAAATGGACTGTTTGGCATCGCCTACCAATAACAACGACCCTACTTGTCCGTCTTCTTCGCTCTGCAAGGCGTTTTTTACCAGCGGCAGGAGGTTTTTCCATTGCAATACTGAAGTGTCTTGAAATTCATCTATAAAATAATGTCTGAATTTTTCGCCTATACGCTCATAAATAAATGGTACTACGTGCGGAAATCGCTCGGCTTGACTCATCAGTTCGCTGCTAATCACGCTGTTAAACTCCCATATAGGTAGTATATTTTCTTCGTCTTTTATAAGGCTTATCTCGGCTTGTATTTGGTTGAGCAATGCTAATGGTGGCAGGTATTTGAGGGCATTTTCTATAAAACTACGAAAAGCAAAAAGCTTTTTGATATGCAAGTAGTGTTGTTTTATTTGAGGGTGCAGACTATCAATAATTGCGCCGTGTGTTTTTCCTACCTTATCGGTATATAATTTTTCATCATTGAGTAGCTTTTGTTGCCATATAGCTGTATCCCAACTATCTATTTTTTTATGAGGTAGCGAAGTGGGATCTTCAAAGAATTTATAGGGATAGCCTCTGTTAAACTCTTTGGCGGTGAGCTGGTGTTGGCTCATCAGTGTTAAAAAGTTGTTGGCTTCTTGGGTTATGAGTTGTGGCACGGTGTGCTTGTGTTGCTGCAAAATGTGCTTGAGTGCTGCAAAATCGGTTAAGGTTTTGTCCTTGAGAGTTTGCAGTGCCTCGTGGTGGTTTTCTACGGTGAGCAGCTGGGCTATCTTTAGCAGCTCTTGGGTAGTGTCCCAGCTTTTATCTTCATTAATTTTTTCATTGGAAAAGGCTATCAGCCATTGGGTAAGTGCCTTATCGGTACCTGCCCTGCTGAGCAAATTGTCTACTGCCTGCTGCAAAATAGTAGTACTCTCTAGCTGCACTTCAAAGAAAGGATTGAGGTGCAAATCGTGAGAAAAATGACGTATGAGCTGGTGATTGAAAGCATCTATAGTGCTGATATTGAAGGAGGCATAATTGTGCAGGATATACTGCAAGGCTCTTTGTGAACGTTGCTGCAACTCATTGACAGTAAAACCGAGTTCTTGGCGGAGTTCTTTGAACATAGAGGGTTCTTGGTCTTTTACTTTATCGGAAGCAAAGAGTCCTAATAACTCAATAATACGGTTTTTCATTTCAAAAACAGCTTTATTGGTGAACGTTATAGCCAATAGTTGTTTGAAATTGGGTGTTTGTTTGAGGATAATAGCTAAATAAGCCTTTACGAGGCTATAGGTTTTTCCTGAACCTGCTGATGCGTTATAAATTGTATACATTTTTCAATAATTAAGCAAATTGGGCACTATACTGCACTTTGAAAATAAAATGCAAATATACGAAAAGTTATGAATTTTGAATTCTGAATTGCTGGGACTTGTAGGATTTGTGAGATTTGTACGTAGAAAAAAGTGTTATCCTTCGCTCAACCTTCGCTTATCCTTCGCTCATCCTTCGCTCAAGGTTCGCTGGGGGGAAATTTTGAATTTTGAATTGGCGGCACCTAAAATTAATTATTGATTATTGACAAATAACCATTATTTTTATATCTTTGCAACTTCGTATAAGTCGCAATTATGGAAAAAGCGGCAAATATAAATGAAGCTATTTCACAATACTGCTGTTGCGTTGATTTTTAATTTTTTATTATAAGATATTGATATACAATAATTTACACCCATTTTATTTTTCTGACATTTCAATTGAGTAATACTATCAAATCATCATACAGCAATTTTTAAAATATTGTTTTTCAAATAGTAAATAAATATTATTAGAATTTTCTTTAGTAAAGATAGGAATAACGCAACAGTACTAATTTCACAACTAAAAAAGATAATAGAAAATGAGTAGTAAAAGAACAAAGGAAACAGATCAGGATATTATTATCTATAAGACCAATGACAACAAAGTAAAAATAGCTTTGTATGCCAAAGACGGCTCGATATGGCTGAACCAAAATCAGCTGGCTGACCTTTTTGACACCTCTAAGCAAAGTATTAGCTATCACATAATTAACATTCTGGAAGATAAGGAATTAGATGAAAAAGCAGTTGTCAAAAATTATTTGACAACTGCTTCAGATGGGAAGGATTATGAGGCAAAGTATATGAAGCGTTTGATAGCAAACGCAAACATTTTGAGGCACAACAAGCCGATTTGTACGATTTAAAAGAAATAGAGGCTTTGGAAAAAGATATAAAACTTATAAACAATGAATAATATAGGAATAATAGTAGAAGATAAATTCAGAAGGCACGGAGGGTGAGTAAAAAATAATGCTTATGAGGGTGATAATTAAACTTTATTTTGTATCTTTGCCTCATTAATTAACCGTTAATGTAATAAGATGAAATTGAAACATATTTATTTGGCAGCGGTAGGTGCTTGCTTGTGGGCTTGTAATCAGCCTAAAACTATGAATGAAGGGGTGAATGAAGCACCTCAAAAACCGCTTATTAGCTATGTAGATCCGTTTATTGGTACGGGGGGGCACGGGCATACTTACCCTGGGGTTACTACGCCTTTTGGAATGATACAGGTGAGCCCTGTGAATGGTTTGAGCCATTGGGATTGGTGCTCGGGCTATCACCATTCCGATAGCTTGATGGTAGGTTTTGGGCATTTGAGCCTTAGTGGTACGGGTATCGGCGACCTTAATGATATTTTGCTGATGCCTACTACTAAAGAATATGACCTCAGCACACTGAAATACGGGCGCAAAGAACAATACCCAGTAAATGCCAAAGAGTTTCGCGATATGGTGCCTTATAAATCACGCTATAGTCATAAAAACGAAAAAGCAGAACCTGGTTATTATCAGGTGTATTTAGAAGACCCTAAGGTGAATGTAGAGCTTACAGCTGCACAACGCTACGCGGTGCATCGTTATACTTTTGAAAAGGGTGCGGAACAATCGGTAATCCTCAACTTAGGATTTGCTATCAACTGGGATAGCCCTATAGTAACCTATATACAACAAGAATCGGACTATTTGATTACAGGCTATCGCTATAGTGAGGGCTGGGCTAAAAATCAAAAAGTATACTTTGCCATTCAGTTTTCTAAACCTATTACAAAAGCAAATCTCAATAAGGTCATTACATCTAAAAACCCTAATGAGCTCAAACAAATAGATAGAGTAAGAAAAATTGAAGAGGCATATGTACAAGAAATAAAAGAAAAAGAAAAGGAAAAACAGGTTGAAACATTTATGACTTTTGAGCCTAATCCTCATATCTTGGATAAAGTGAGACAGATTCCTTCAGGTCAGTTTTTTTTTAATAATGAGAGTGATATTCTTGAAGTGAAAGTGGCTCTTTCATCTGTAAATGAAGATAATGCTTTAGAGAATTTAGGGTTTGAAAAAATGGCAGATACTAATGATCCTAAAATACAACAGCGCGCTGATTTTGTAGATAAAGCAATAGGAAGTTTAAAGAGTGGTAATGAGTCAATGTTTAGATCAAGAATGAAAATGACTTCAGAAAATAGTCATATTCAACAAATAGCTGACGAATCTCATTCTCTTAATTTTAATAAAGTGAAAGAAGAAACTCAGCAACAATGGGAAAAAACGCTTAGTAGTATAGTTGTGGAAACACCTGTAGACTCGCTTAAAACGATTTTCTATACAGCTCTCTATCACGCACAGGTAGCTCCTGTAACATTCTCGGATAAGAACGGGCAGTTTAGGCTTGAAAATGACTCTATTGCTAAAACAGAGGGTGTGGCTTACTCTACGCTTTCTTTGTGGGATACTTTCCGTGCTGAACACCCGCTGCTTACGCTTTTGCAACCTAAAGTAACTGCTGATATTATCAACTCGATGCTGGCGTACTATCAGGTGCACAAGGTATTGCCTGTTTGGACACTTTACGGCAATGAAACTGATACGATGACAGGATACCATTCGGTTGCGGTAATTGCTGAAGCCTACCTAAAAGGCATACGAGGCTTTGATGCTGAAAAGGCATACGAGGCTATGAAAACTACAATGATGCAAGATGCACGTGGACTAAAAGCTTACAAAAAATATGGATATATACCATATAATGCAGGGGTAGACGAATCGGTAACCATTACGCTTGAATACGCTTATGACGATTGGTGTGTAGCACAAATGGCAAAGGCATTGGGCAAAACAGAAGATGCTGAGTTTTTCTTGAAACGCTCAGAAGCCTACGCTCACTTATTTGACAAAGAAACGGGCTTTATGCGAGGAAAAAGCATTGATGGCAAATGGCGTACCCCTTTTGACCCTAAGCGTTCTGACCACCGCGAAAACACCGACTATACCGAAGGTAACGCTTGGCAGCACAGTTGGTTTGTACCTCATAATGTAAAAGGACTTATCAGTTTGTTTGGTGGTAATGAGCTCTTTTTAAATCATTTGGAAAAACTTTTTACTGAAAGTTCGGAAATTACAGGAGATAATGTTTCTGCAGATATATCTGGGCTTATAGGGCAATATGCACACGGCAACGAGCCAAGCCACCACATAGCTTATATGTTTAACGAGGCAGGGCAACCTAAGAAAACACAGTATTGGGTGGATCGTATCTTACAAACGCAGTATAACACTACTCCTAACGGATTGAGTGGTAATGAGGATTGCGGACAGATGTCGGCTTGGTATATTTGGAGTGCAATGGGCTTATATCCTATGAATCCTGCTTCGGGAGAATACCAGTTCGGTCGCCCGCTATTTGATAAGGTAACTATACATTTGCCTAATGGGAAGACTTTTACAATCATTGCTAAAAATGTGTCTAAAGACAATAAATATGTAAAATCGGTTATGCTTAATGGCAAGGCTTATAACCAATGGTATATTTCGCACGATGACCTACTGAAAGGTGGCGAATTGGTGTTTGAAATGACAGATAAATAGATCATTATGGAAGCAACAATATTAGAAGCTCCTGAAGTTGTTATGGAGCAAGAAAAAGAGATAGTTCAAGAGAAAAAGAAGTCGCTTTGGGATTGTATAATGGAGAATAAAAAGAGACCTCCACGATATATGATAAGTAATAAAGAGGCTGAGGACTTGATATTTGGTTCTAATATGTGGGTGAAATTGATGCAGGAGGAAGATTTAGACGAATAATGAATTTTAGAATTATATAACAAACGTAGCACTAAATAAAATAAATGAAAAGAAACATTTTGATTACAGGAGGAGCTGGCTTTATAGGCTCTCACGTGGTAAGGTTATTTGTAACAAAATATCCTGAATATCACATTTACAACTTGGATAAACTTACCTATGCAGGTAACTTAGACAACGTAGCCGATGTGGCTCAAGCTCCTAATTATTCTTTTGTACAAGCGGATATTTGCGATTACGAAGCAATGAAAACGCTTATTGCCGAAAAGAAGATTGATGGTATAATCCACCTTGCTGCTGAAAGTCACGTGGATAGAAGTATAGAAGACCCTTTCATCTTTGCGAAAACTAATGTGATGGGTACGCTTAGCTTGTTGCAGGCTGCTCGCGAGGCGTGGAAAGACCATATGCAAGGAAAGCGCTTTTACCACGTTTCCACTGATGAAGTGTATGGAGCATTAGAAATGGACGACACTCTTTTTACAGAGCAAACGCCTTATGACCCCCAATCACCTTATTCGGCATCTAAAGCCTCATCAGACCACTTTGTACGGGCTTACCATAATACTTATAAATTACCTGTGGTGATTTCTAACTGTTCTAATAATTATGGTTCGCACCAATACCCAGAAAAGTTAATACCTGTGTGTATTTACAATATAGTGAATAACAAACCATTGCCTATTTATGGCAAAGGGGAAAATATACGCGATTGGCTATTTGTAGAAGACCACGCTCGTGCTATTGACACGATCTTCCACCAAGGGAAAGATGGTGACACCTACAATATTGGAGGCTTCAACGAATGGCGTAATATCGACTTGGTAAGGGTAATTATCAAGGAGGTGGATAAACAATTAGGTCGCCCAGAGGGTACTTCTGAAAAACTCATTACTTTTGTAACTGATCGTGCAGGACACGACCTTCGTTATGCTATTGACGCTACGAAACTAAAGAATGAGCTAGGGTGGGAGCCTTCATTACAATTTGAAGAAGGAATACAGAAAACAGTGAAGTGGTACCTCAGCCAATTATAAAAAATTGAACGATTAGCGTTTGCATACTACTTGATTGCTGTATTTAAGATTGACAATACTGTACTCGTTTAGCTGGTTGGTATTTTCAAGTAGTTTGTAGAAGGCTTTTAGGTTGGCTTTTTTGGTCATTTCGTTTTCATATTTACCGAAAGAAACTCTGAAATGGGGAATACGCATATAAAAGTCGTATTCTCCATTGTTTTTTACGATTACTTCGGTGATATTTTCGGTAAGCCAAGTGTCATTTAAGATAAACATCATTAGCTGATAGGTAGTATCCCAATATTTATTGATTTCGCCTCTTACAATGGGTACGCGGGCTGAAAAAGATTTTGATAATGGCATTTTTTTACCTTGATTATCCATATAATAGGTTTTATCACCATCGTAAATGCGGGCAATAGGGTCGCGTTGTTTTACTTTGATATGTAAAGTACCATCTATGGTGTAGAACACTTCGGAATTTTCAATCATATCATTGTTATCCAATATATTTTCAAATTCGTGTAGGCGTAATAATCCTAAAGGCATAGGTGCCATAGGGTCTTTGATAATGCTGCGGTGTATTTCTTCATCGGTGATGAACATATTGCTATCCTGATGGTCTATCACTATTTCTTTTACTAAACGCATTTTGTTTTTATTGACAGCGAGAATTTGTATTGAAAGAGGTAAAAATATGATAACCAATAATTTTAATACTTTTTTAGGGTGCATATTATCTGATTTTTTGCAAAGGTATAAAACAATTCTGAAAGTATCATTGCTTATTATCAATAATTTTGTACATTTGCGCAATTTAAATCATTATACTATGAAACGTATTGTAACGTTATGTTGTTTGTTGGTGGGCTTGATGGGCTTGGCTCAGGATGTAGAAACGATGCTTACCGAAAAAATTAAAGTGCTTGATAAGAGCTATAAAACGCCTGAATTACAACCTTTAGCAAATGATTTTGAACGCATTGCTTTGGCTGCTCCTACTAATTGGCTTGCCAATTACTATACGGCTTATGTAAATATTCGTATAGCCGATCTTTCACAAGGAGATGTAATAGATACTTATTGCAATCAGGCAGAAAAATATTTGAAAATAGCAGAGGGGCTCAAAGACGCTGATGTTTCTGAAATTAATGCGCTTTATGCTTATCTGTACAGTACAAAGGTGAAGGTGAACCCTATGTTCAGAGGGTCTAAATACGGTAAAATAAGCAAAGAATACATCGATAAAGCAATTAAAACAAATGCAGACAACCCACGCCCTTATGTGATACGTGCTATAGGAATTTTCTTCACGCCGAAAGTATTTGGTGGTGGTGCTGAGAAAGCCAAACCTTTTTTGGATAGAGCTACTCAAAAATTTGAAGTTTTTACTCCTAAAACACCTAATCACCCACATTGGGGTAAAGGAATAGTAGATTCTATTAAGAAATTAGCTTCAGAAAATTAAAAAAATGCATAAATCTGGTTTTGTAAACATTATAGGAAATCCCAACGTAGGAAAATCGTCATTGATGAATGCATTTGTAGGGGAAAAACTTTCTATTATTACCTCGAAGGCGCAAACTACAAGACATCGTATCTTTGGCATTGTAAGTGGCGATGATTTTCAGGTGGTTTTTTCGGATACCCCCGGTATTATCAAGCCTTCGTATGCGCTACAAGCCTCGATGATGGACTTTGTAAAGTCGGCTTTTGAAGATGCTGACATTCTAATCTATATGGTAGAAGTAGGGGAAAAAGAACTGAAAGACGAAACGTTTTTCAAGAAAATAAACACTTTGCAAGTGCCTGTCCTATTGCTTATCAATAAGATTGATACTACTGACCAACAATTGCTTGAGGAGCAAGTAGCTTATTGGCAAACCCAAGTGCCTAAAGCTGAAATATACCCTATTTCGGCTTTGCATTCCTTTCATACAGATGTGGTTTTCAATCGTATTTTGGAACTATTGCCTGAATCGCCTGCTTTCTTTCCTAAAGACCAGCTTACGGATAAGCCTGAACGCTTTTTTGTAAATGAAATAATACGTGAGAAGATATTGTTACACTACAAAAAAGAGATACCTTACTCGGTAGAGGTAGAAACTGAGAGTTTTGCTGATAGTGAGACTATTATTCATATTCGTGCGGTAATAATGGTAGAGCGCGATAGCCAAAAAGGAATCATCATAGGGCACAGAGGCGAGGCACTAAAGCGCGTAGGTATTGCAGCAAGAGCTGATATGGAAAAATTCTTCGGAAAACAAATTCATTTGGAATTATTTGTGAAGGTAAATAAAGATTGGCGTAGTAATGAGCGGCAGCTAAGGCGCTTTGGCTATGCAATAAATTAGTAGTTACAAATTAGTTGTTGGATTTATAAACTATTATCATTTGAAAAGGATATTATTTATCATATTAGCTGCTATGGCAGTGGTGGGTTGCGAATCGGATGAAATATGCGACCGCAATGTGAATACCCCCCGCTTATTGGTGCGTTTTTACGACCCCAACCAGCTTCGTTCGCCTTTTAGTGTTACGAACTTGACTGTTTATGCTGAGGGTAGCTCTAAAGCATTAGTTACCAATGCTACTACCGACTCATTGGCTTTGCCTTTGCGCCTTACTAATCCTACCGTGTACGTACTTCAGAAAATAGAAACGGGCAACGTAACCCGTACCGCTACGCTTACGCTTAGCTACCAAACTCACGAAACTTTTGTAAGTAAGGCTTGTGGCATTAAAACAACCTATAGCACTCTTACTGCGACTATTAGTCCCACTACTTCTTGGCTAAAAGGTATTCGTATTCAAAATTCAACTGTTGATAATGAAAAAAGAGCTCATATTCATTTATATCATTAGTATTGTGCTGTTACTACCTGCGGTGGCTCAAGCTCAAACGCATACGGTTACTACCAAAACGGCTACTAAAACTACTTCTATTGCCTTGCCCAGCAAGCAGGCAGCACCCACTTATAAACAGCGTTACGGATTGCGTGTGGGTGCCGATATCAGTAGGCTTATTATTCCTTTTTTCAATAAAGATTACTATGGTGTAGAGTTTGTAGGCGACTATAGGCTCAGCCAGAATTATTATGCCGCTGCCGAAATAGGTTTTGAACGCAAAGCTACTACTGAAGATTTTTTTGCGTACACTACTCAAGGACAGTATTTGCGCTTAGGCTTTGACTATAATAGCTATGGCAATTGGTATGGTATGGAAAATATGATATACGTGGGGGCACGCTATGGAATTTCGCTTTTTTCGCAAGAGCTTACCTATTATACTTTGCATAAAGACAATCAGTATTTTGATGAATCTGTTGTGGGGACTAATCCGTCTTGGTTGCGAACCTACAATGGTCGTACAGCACATTGGTTGGAAGTAGTAATAGGACTAAAGGCGGAACTATTGCGCAATTTCTATGCTGGTATCAGTATGCACGTGGGCTGCTTGGTACTGCAAACCGGTGCTTCGGGCTTCCCTAATTATTATATTCCTGCTTTTGGGCGTGTGTATGAAAATAGCCGATTTGGCACTAATTTTAACTATACCTTTAGCTACCTGATACCCCTTTACAAAAAGAATAAAGAAACTTCTATTAGCAAAAAATAATGAGATATTTTACAATACTACTTATATTAATCTTGCTTTCGGGCTGCGGTAATAGCAATCCGTATGAGGGAAAAACGATCCGTTTGGCAGTAGTAAAGGATTTTAATTTGCCTAAAGTGAGCGTACGAGCGATGGTTCTTTTAGATAAAAATGTCGCTTTTGCGGGTTCAGATGCTACTTTTGGCTTTATCAATACTCAAAACCAAACAATGGCGACTAATAATTTGAAGAATATACAAGTAATATCCGATTTTAGGGCTGTCGCAGCTACTAAAGAGCGATTTTTTATGCTTTCTATAGCCAATCCTGCCTTGCTGTTTAGAGCAGACCCTACAGGAATGAAAGAAGTGTATAGAGAAGAACACCCTGAAGTGTTTTACGATGCAATGTGCTTTATAGACGACCAATACGGTATAGCCATAGGAGACCCTATTGAAGGACGATTATCGGTGCTAACTACTAATAACGGCGGACTGCAATGGAAAAAGAAAAGTTGGTCGCAAACGCCCAAAATGGCTGAAGGAGAAGCTATTTTTGCAGGTAGCAATTCTGCAATGGCTCGTGTAGGAAAAAAATTGTGGATAGTAACAGGTGGTAGCCAAAGCAGGGTATTTTATTCCGATAATAAGGGATATAAATGGCAAGAATTAGCCGTGTTGCCGTTAGTTCAGGGAAAAGCCTCTCAAGGAGCTTTTTCTGTTGATTTTTACGATAACCAAACGGGGGTAGTAGTAGGAGGAGATTACGAAAATCCTACTCATAAACAGGCTACGGTGGCTATGACTGCCGATGGCGGTAAAACTTGGCGTACTCCTGCCACCAACAAGGTGATGGGCTATGCCAATTGCGTGAAGTACATACCCAATAGCAGAGGATATGCCCTAATGGCAGCAGCGGCTGATGGCATTTACTTTTCTGCTGATAAGGGCGACAGCTGGCAACGCATCGCCAACGAAAGCTATCACGCTCTGCTATTTATTGACGAGCATACTATGATAGCTTCCGGTAACGAACGTATTACGCTTTTTAGGCTTTTTTAAGCATTCATTTGTGAGCATTGGTTGTATAGCTCACGCCACGCAGCTCCGCGTTTCTTCATTACATTTTCTAGGTATTCTTTCCATACCATTTTATCTTTCTCTTCGTCTTTTACGACAGCTCCTTGTAGTCCCGAAGCAAGATCTTCATCGCTTACAGTGCCATTGCCAAAGCTACCTGCTAATGCCATACTATTGGTAATAAGCGATATAGCTTCGGCTGTAGAAATAACACCACTAGGCGATTTAAGTTTTTGTTTATCATCAAGGGTAGCCCCTTTGCGCAATTCGCGGAATATAGTAACTATTTTCTCAATCGCTTCACTGCTTGGTAGGGCAGCTTTTAGCTTGTAATTACTTGATATTTCGGCTACGCGTTTGCTCACAATTGATACCTCTGTTTCTAGGGTAGCAGGAGCCGGCAGTACGATGATGTTGAAACGTCTTTTCAATGCCGACGACATTTCGTTTACCCCTCGGTCGCGAGTGTTAGCAGTTGCGATGATAGAGAAGCCACGTTGTGCAGGCAATTCTTTGCTAAGTTCCGGAATGGCAATAGTTTTTTCTGAAAGAATAGAGATAAGAGCATCTTGCACTTCTGAGGCGCATCGTGAAATTTCCTCAAAGCGTGCAATGCTACCCGTTTCCATAGCGCGATAGATAGGCGATTTAAGCAGCGCTTCGTTAGAAGGTCCGTTGGCTAGTAGCATCGCGTAGTTCCAAGAGTAGCGAATATGTTCTTCGCTGGTGCCTGCGGTACCTTGTATCACCTTGCCCGAGTCGCCACTGATAGCTGCCGTAAGGTTTTCGGAAAGCCACGACTTAGCAGTACCAGGTTCCCCTATAAGGAGCAAAGAGCGGTCGGTAAGGAGCGTAGCAATAGCAATTTCTACCAAGCGGTTATGCCCTATGTATTTAGGGGTAATGTTTACGCCACAAGCTGTTCCTCCCGTTACAAATTTCAGTACTGCTTTGGGCGAGAGTTGCCACCCTATGGGTTTTTCTTCTTTTTTATCTTCTTCCTTAAGAGCCTCCAACTCATTGGCATAGAGTTGTTCGGCTGGAAGGCGTAATACGTTTGACATATATTTGATTTATTAATTAGTCTATTAAATTGGTTTTCTATTTCTTTTAAATAGCACTTAAATGGTTTTTAATTTTGTATTTATTTTTTCGGAAAAATTATATTCTTTCAAAAATATTATTATAATCTTCTCACTTTATTAGCTAATGATGAAAGTATCACTTCATATTCTTCCATAGTTCTCGTAGGCTAATTTTCTGGCTTCTTCTAAAGATATTCCTGTTTCTGGAGATAACTCCCATTCTCTTAAGCGATTATGCAATTCTTTTTTATAAGTATCAGAAATAGTATACTCCTGCTCTTCTATTATTTCAAAATTAAGTCGTTCGAGAGCTATTTTAGTAAGTGTTTCCATAATAATAACTTCTAAAAATTTGCGACAAATATACAACTTTTTTTTAACTTATCAGATGGCTCCCTATAAATCTATCAAAATCCGATTTGAAGAGTTTTCCTGTACTATACGATACTTTTCAAACTCATTAAAAGCATGCGTATAAGCTATGTCAGCAGTTATCCGAAAATATCTTCTGCAAGTGAACTAAACACTAACAACTAAGCCGGAGATTTCCTCTAAAGTGTTATAGCTGTGCAAACAGATGCGCAGTCGTTCTTGCCCTGCGGGTACAGTGGGTGATAGTATGGGCAGTACCCCAAAACCTTTGCTTTGCAACTCCGCCGCTAAGGTTTTTACACGCTCATTGCCCGATACTACTTTAGCTTGTATAGCCGATTGTGAGTCTATAAAACCATCTAACTGCCGCTGTTCCAATTGTTGCCTAAAGTAACGAATATTGTCCTGCAACCCAGCTATAGCCCCCGTGCTACGCAACTGCTCATAACCAGCCCTGATAAGCGCAACGCTGTGCGGCGACATTGCCGTAGTGTATATAAAAGAGCGTGAAAAGTTCAGCAAATACTGCACAACCTCATCGCTTGCTACTACTGCAGCTCCGTGGGCACCTAATGCCTTGCCATAGGTAACAATACGCGCAAAAACACGATGAGCCAAACCTTCAGCTTGCACCAAGCCGCTGCCATACTCCCCAAAAACACCCAAAGCGTGTGCCTCATCTATAGCCACATAAGCACCATAACGCTCTGCCAAAGCTACTAACTCAGGCAAATGCGGGCTGTCGCCGTCCATAGAAAAAACACTTTCAGTAGCAATAAGTACAGTAGCTTCGCCAGTAGCAAAGCGTTGTAGTAACTCTTCCAAATGAGCCAAATCATTGTGCCTGAATTTATACGACTTTGCCAAACTTAGCGATATACCATCGCGTATAGAAGCGTGACAATAGCTATCGTATAAGATAATATCGCCTTTAGTGAGGATACACGAAAAAAAGCCTACATTAGCATCATAGCCCGAATTGTAAAGCAAGGCAGCTTCAGCTTGGTGAAAATCAGCAATATAGCGTTCGGTATCAGCAAAAATAGGCAAGTTGCCAGAGAGCAAGCGCGAACCTGTAGCACCATTGTGAAAAGGATAAGCAGCGAGTATCTCATCAGCACGCTGTGCAATAGCACTATTCCTACTAAAGCCTATATAGTCGTTAGAATAGAAATCAGTAGTAAAATGCCTCTGCTGTAAAGAGCGCAACGCATTAGCTTCAGCACGCTCATCCAATTTTTTATGTATATGGTTCATAGTTAATCCTTAGATTTTATTAGGGTACACTTTTGGTTATCCCTTCAAAAGAAAACAAAAGCAAAGATACAAAATAATGTTTAATGGTTTATGTTTTTATGATTAAAACTTTAGTGGTAACCAATTGCACTTCCTATTGGAACTTGGGTTATCCTTCGGTGCGAGCCGCACAGGCTTTTATTCTTCGCTCAACCTTCGCTCATCCTTCGTCACATACTCGGCTGCGCCAGCTCGCCGACTTTCCTTCGCTCATCCTTCGCTCATCCTTCGTCACATACTCGGCTGCGCCAGCTCGCCGACTTTCCTTCGCTGAAGGTTCGCTCAAGGTTTGGGGAATTTTGAATTTTAAATTGGGCACAAGCTGCAAGCTTGCGCCAGCGGGGGTCTATTTTGCTATTTAGGCTTTACCAATGTAAAAATAGAGTCGTTCTAAATAAAGGCTAAAATTGGAACTCATTTACCTGACTAATTTGCAAAAAAAATAAAAAGAAGAACCTGAAGCAAATAATAATATGAGTTCTTGTTGTAGCTTTTAAACGTCTAAAAATCAAATGTTTACAAAAAAAATAAAGAAAAAAGCAATCAAAAAGTGCTTATAATTTTCTTTTTAGTTTCTTATTCTTTTTTTAAGGCTAAAAAAAAGATAAAAAACAATTAAAAAATAGTCATTTTATTTATAGAAAATTTAAAATGCTTAAAAAAAATAAAAAAGAATTAAAATATCTGATTTTTTTTTGTACCTTTGCATCGTATTGAACTTTATAACTGATTAAATAACTTTAATTTTAAACACTATGTCAAAAACAGTAAATGCCGTATTAGGCTTGGCAGTAGGTACTGCTATAGGGGTAGGTTTGGGCATTCTTTTTGCGCCAGACGAAGGAAAAAACACACGTAAAAGGATTAAAGACACACTTAGAGACAAATCGGATGAATTGAGTGAGGAGTTAGAAAATCTTACAGAGAGCGTGCGTGAAAAATCATTGGAACTAAAAGGTTCCTTGGAAGAAAAAATAGATAGACTTTTTTCAAAATCAAGTAATAAAGCTGAGGATGTAATTAGTCTACTAGAAAGGAAATTAGCTTCACTAAAAGAAGAAGCCGGTAAAATTAAGAAGTAATTTTATGGCGATTTATTCTATTAAAGAAACGTTTGTAGAAGTTCCTACAAAAGCAAATTCAGCCTTTAATTCGCAGTTTGCTTACTATAAACTAATACTTTTTAGGTTTATAGCTAAGTCTTCGTATGGGCTTATAACTTTTTTTATTTATGCCTTTGCCTGCTTATTAATATTATTTTTTCTGTCATTTGCCACTGCTTATGCCATAGGCGAAGCTTTAGGAAGTAATGGTTTGGGATTTTTTATTGTAGGAGCTTTCTATATATTGTTATCGTTAGTAGTTTTATTGTTTCGAAAGAAACTAATTGAGAGGTCGCTATTGCAAAAACTATCAGAAATCTATTTTAAATCTGACCCAGAAGACGAAGAAAATGAACAATAAGACTTATTCATCATTTGAAGAAATTGATAATGAAATTAGACTACTTCGATTAGAAAAAGAGATTGACAGACTATCTCTATCGCAACAGGTATCGGCTTCAGCAGAAAGTTTGAGTCCAAAAAATTTATTAGCTAATACTTGGATCTCTCTTTTATTTAATAAAAAAAGATGGATAAATATAGCTTTAGGCTATGGTGTGCAATTTTTAGCAAAACGATATTTAAACAAAAATCTGTAATAAGATTTATTTTTCGATAACTAGCCAAAAAACTTATTTTAAAACTATTCAATTTGAATAAATCTTTACCAAGGCTTTATTGCCTCAAAATTTTACATTAACTTTTTAAATTTAACCAAGCATGAAAAAATTTATTGCCTTAGTAACAGTGATTTGTTTATCACTAGTAGCTTTTTCTTGTGCATCTTGCAGCAAGAAAGATGACCCTGCTGACAATGACCTTTTTGTAGGAACCTACAAAGGTGAAATTTCTTTTGCAAAAGGAGAAGAGAAAAAAATTGTTGAGAATGGTTCAGTAACAGTTGTTAAAGCAGGGAATGATTATTATTTCCGTTTTTCAGATGGTATTGAAGACCTAAAAGGTGTTAGCTTCAAAAAAGAGGGAGCTAATACTTTAGTAAACATTGACTTGGAAGATGGTTTAAAAATAATTAGAATCAATGCCTCTTCATTGAACATTCTGTATACTACAGATGGAAAAACTTGGTTTGCTAAAGCAAAAAGGTAGTTCCAAGAAAATGAGTATGAAAAAGACCGAAAATATTAGATATTTTCGGTCTTTTTCTATTTTTAACATTTGCGCTTCTTGCCTTGTTATTTCTTTTTAAATATCAAATTTATCAAAAATAAAATGACAATAGCTCCAATAGCACCTGTTAAGATAGCACCAATCCATCCTTCTCCAAGTGAGATGTGAAGTACGTTTTCTAAAAGCCAGTACCCAACGCTACTTCCAAGAATACCTATAATGATATTTCCTATAAGTCCTAATCCACTACCTTTGTAGATAGTTCCTCCTAACCATCCAGCGATGGCTCCAATGATAAGTGTAGCAATAATTCCCATAAGTTAAAATTTTAAATTAAAGCGCAAAAATAATAAATTATTATTTAATTTGCAAAAAAAATGTATATTTGTGCGTGCTTTTTCAGAATAATAAAAAAATCATATTTTTGACTATGTCGCGGAATAAGAATCATAAAATGGAAATAAAATTTAATAGAAAATATGCCTTATGGGCATTAGCTTTGCTGGGGGTGGAGTTTCTTATCGCTACGGTGTTTAGCGGTATAGGCTTCATTAGGGGGTATATAGGCGATGTATTGGTGGTGATACTGCTATACTACTTGGTTCTTTCGGTAGTGAAAGTAAAAAACAAACGTAAACTGATAGTGGGTATCTTCCTTTTTGCTGTATTGGTAGAGGTGTTGCAGTACTTTGGGGTGGCTACTTATTTGGGCTTTGCAAAAGGGAGTTTGGGCTACATCATCTTAGGTAACCACTTTTCGTGGGGCGATATACTATGCTACGGCGTAGGCTGCCTTATCTTAGGTTTGACAATTCGCCGCTGATAAATCATAATTAAAAAAGTTTTTATTTTGTTTGTTGGTTATGCTATTTTTTACTACCTTTGTACGATAAATTAACGTTCATTATTGAAAACTATGAAAAACGACAACACTCTAAAAACACTTACTGCCGCAGGGCTTCTTGCTCTTGCAGTTGCTTGTGAGCAACCTGCTCAAAACAAACTTGCTGATAACTTGTATATGTATACTATTGAGGTACAACAAAAATACTTATTGCTGCCTATAGAGAACGAAGCTACTGAAGTGAAAATGCAACTATTGGTGGAAAATACGCCTATAGGCGAGCCTATCAACATCAGGATTGCCCAAAACCAAATTGACTACTGGATACCCATAGAAATAGAGGCTTACAAGGGCAAAAAGTTGACCCTCTCTTTCAACGAAGCTCAAAACGCTCGTATGGGATTCAGCAAAATTAAGCAATCGGCAAACTACAATTTTGTTTATCAGGAAAAATACCGTCCGCTATATCATTTCAGTCCGCAATATGGCTGGACTAACGACCCTAACGGAATGGTATACTACAAGGGTGAATACCATCTTTTCTTTCAATACAATCCTTACGGCTGCAAATGGGGAAATATGCACTGGGGGCACGCTGTTAGCAAAGATTTAGTGCAATGGGAAGAGCTTCCTTATGCGTTGGCTCCTGATAAATTGGGGGCTATCTATTCGGGTTGTGTAGTGATTGACAAAGATAATACGGCAGGCTTTGGCAAAGATGCTATGGTAGCTATCTTTACCTCGGCAGGTGAGCAACAAGTACAATCATTAGCCTATAGCCTTGATAACGGGCGTACTTTTACCAAATACGAAGGTAACCCTGTGCTCACTCACCCTACTATTGTAGATTTCCGAGACCCGAAAGTGTTTTGGTATGCTCCTACCCAACAATGGATAATGAGCCTTGCTACGAGCCAAACTATTACTTTTTACGGTTCTAAAAACTTGAAAGAATGGACACAGCTAAGCGAATTTGGTGAAGGGATAGGCAACCACGATGGGGTATGGGAGTGCCCTGACCTCTTTCCGCTTACTTATGAGGGACAAACCAAATGGGTACTTTTTGTGAGTATCAACCCAGGTAGCCCCAATGGTGGTAGTGCTACACAATACTTCATTGGGAATTTTGACGGCAAGACTTTCACCCCTGACCCTCTGCCCTACCCTCTTTGGATAGACTATGGGCGTGATAACTACGCTGGCGTAACTTGGAACAACGTGCCTGCCGAAGACGGACGCCGCTTATTTATAGGCTGGATGAGCAATTGGGACTATGCTAATGAAGTGCCCACTACAAACTTCCGCAACGCAATGACCCTAGCTCGCACGCTGAATTTAGCCCACAATGGCGAACATTTAGTAGTAGCCAGCAAGCCTGTAAAAGAGATGGAACGACTTCGCAATGAAACTATTAGCTTGCCTAATAAAACGGCTACTACCACTACTTTTGAGCAGTTACTCAATAATAACGATGGTGCTTACGAGCTCACTTTTAGTATTATCCCCAACGGCAGTGATAACTTTAGCTTTTCGCTCCTAAATGACAAGGGGGAAGAACTTACCTACATTTTTGACATCGCTAATAAAACGTTAGTGACCAACCGCGCCAAAAGTAGTGTGGCTTTCAATGCTAATTTTGCAGCAATGCTCATCAAAGCTCCTCTTACAGCGAAAAAGAGTTATACGATACGCCTTTTAGTAGATAAAGCCTCTACCGAGCTATTTGTAAATGACGGAGAAGTGGTGCAAACCAACACTATATTCCCTACTGAAGCCTATAATGCCCTCCGTTTTAAAACTGATAAAGGCACGCTTAGCATCAAGAATGTAACTATTTACAAACTCAGTGCAAGTGAAACGGCGATATCTTATTAATTGAAAATTACTTAAAAAAATAAAAGAATGAAAAATACAGTAGTAGGATTAGGAGAAATTCTTTGGGATATATTCCCCGAAAGGAAAGTATTAGGCGGAGCACCAGCTAATTTTGCCTATCACGCTTCGCAATTTGGATTCAATGGTTATGCTGTAAGCGCTATTGGCAATGACCTGCTGGGTAAAGAAATTCTGAAAAGCCTTGAAGAAAAAGAGCTCAACTACCTTATTGAGCAAACCGACTTCCCGACAGGCATCGTAAAAGTGCAGTTGGACGGCAGAGGTATCCCCACCTATGAAATTACCGAAAACGTTGCTTGGGATAATATTCCGTTTACCACACGACTGGAAAATTTAGCCAAAAACACAACTACCGTTTGTTTCGGTTCACTTGCACAGCGCAACGAGGTATCACGGGCTACTATTCACAAGTTTTTAGACCTGATGCCCGCCGATAGCCTAAAAGTATTTGACATTAATCTGCGGCTGAAATACTTCAGCAAAGATATTATAACAACATCACTCAATAAAGCTTCGGCACTGAAAATAAACGATGAAGAAATAGTAAAAATTGCTGAAATATTTGAGCTACAAGGTACTGATGAAGAGCTATGCCAGCAGCTATTGGATAAATACAAGTTGAAATTCTTGATACTCACCAAAGGCACACGAGGTAGTTATGTACTTACACCTTACGAAAAGTCGTTTTTGGCAACTCCAAAAGTTACGATAGCCGATACTGTGGGTGCAGGCGATTCATTTACGGCAGCCTTTGTGGCTTCGTACCTGAACGGGCGCAGCATAGCGCAATCGCACCAATTGGCTGTTGAGGTATCTGCCTATGTATGTCAGCAACACGGTGCGATGCCACGTTTGGCTGATGCCCACTTAGAACTTTTTAGATAAACTTTATTATCCCTATTAATTTTCAACCATCAATCATTATAAAAATGGAATATTTTGTAAAAGGTATGGGCTGTGCAGGGTGTGCTCGTACTATTGAAAAAAAACTGAATGAACTCCCTGAAGTAATTGAAGCTACTGTTGATTTTAGTAGCAAAAAAGCGAGCGTAAAAACCCATAATAACGTATCTTTAGATACCCTACAGCAAGCCTTAGCCGGCACTCATTATAGTTTATCACTTACCGCTGATGCGCCTACAACAAGCACTACAGCAACAAAATCTACACACAAACCACCCCAAGGGACGGTATTTTATTGCCCTATGCACTGCGAGGGCGACAAGACCTACGACCACCCAGGCAATTGCCCCGTGTGCGGTATGGACTTAGTACCGCAGGCAAGCCTTGCCCATCAAGAGGGGCACGAAGACAAGCAACGCCGCTCACTACAGCAAAAGTTGCTCATTGCGATTATTTGTACGCTTCCTATTTTTATAATTTCAATGGTGGGAATGTCGCACGAGAGTCCTCTTTATGCCATAATGCCCCCTGCCTATTGGGACTGGGTGCAGGCAGTGCTATCGCTGCCCGTAGTGTTCTACAGCGGAGCTATGTTTTTTGGCAGAGCTTGGAAAAGCCTGAAAACCAAAAACTTCAATATGTTTACCCTTATAGGCATAGGAGCGGGTGTGGCTTGGGGGCTCAGTATTCTCGCATTGTGCTTTCCTCAATTCTTCCCTGAACAATTCAAAGAGCACGGTCGTGTACATCTCTATTTTGAAGCAGCAACCGTTATACTCACTTTGGTACTCTTGGGACAACTCTTAGAAGCTAATGCCCACAGCCGTACCCAACAAGCCATAAAATTATTGCTAAAACTCACCCCCAACAAAGCAACCAAAGTTATAGGTAATAACGAGACCGAAGTAGCTATTGATGAGGTACTTATAGGCGACCTTTTGCGGGTAAAACCAGGTGAAAAAATACCTGTAGACGGCATTATCACACAAGGCAATGCCACTATAGACGAGAGTATGCTAACGGGAGAGCCTATAGCCGTAGAAAAAAAGGAAGGTGATAGCGTATCGGCAGGGACACTCAACGGCAACCAATCTTTTGTAATGCAAGCCAAAAAAGTAGGTTCTGAAACCCTTTTGGCACAGATTATCACAATGGTACAGCAAGCGAGCCAAAGCCGCGCTCCGTTACAAAAATTGGCTGACAGGATATCTGCCTATTTTGTACCTATTGTAATAGGTATTTCACTACTCACCTTTGTATTGTGGGCTATTTTTGCTACTGAAAACAACTATACCTACGCCTTGCTGAACGCCATAGCTGTACTCATTATCGCTTGTCCTTGCGCTTTAGGTTTAGCGACCCCAATGTCGGTAATGGTGGGGGTAGGTAAAGGTGCGCAAAATGGTATTCTCATCAAAGAAGCCGAAGCGATTGAGGAGTTCAATAAAATAGATACTTTGGTAGTAGATAAAACAGGCACCTTGACTGAGGGCAAGCCTATAGTAAGTGAAGTTATTAGCTTCAACAATACCGCTGAAAGCGAGCTGCTGCCTATATTATACGCCTTGAATCAGCATTCTGAGCACCCTCTTGCTAAAGCTACTAATGCTTATTGCCAATCAAAAGGCATTACCCCCCTACCCTTTACTAACTTTAAAGCTATTACAGGGCAAGGCGTTAGTGCTGTTATTCAGCAAGATAACTACTATTTTGGCAACCAAAAGCTGCTCGCTTCCGCAGGGATAAGCCTCACCGAAGCACAGCAAAGCACTATTGCAGCACAGCAAGAGCAAGGGAAAACAATTTCGCTCATTGCCAATAGCCATAGCCTTTTGGGAGCAGTAGCCATTACTGACCCTATAAAGCCTTCGGCGATTACTGCCTTGCAAGAATTACAAAACTTAGGCGTAGAAGTGATAATGCTCACCGGCGATAACCCACTCACTGCCAAAGCAGTAGCCCAAACTATGCAGCTTGCGCACTACAAAGCCGAAATGTTGCCTCACGACAAGCGCAACGAGATAGTACGCTTGCAGGCTGAAGGCAAAAAAGTAGCAATGGCAGGCGATGGCATCAACGATGCTCCTGCTTTAGCACAAGCTAATGTGGGTATTGCGATGGGTACGGGCACTGATGTGGCTATAGAAAGTGCTCAAATTACCTTAGTAAAAGGCGACCTTAGCGGTATACTAAAAGCTAAAAAATTGAGCAAAGCTGTAGTGAAAAACATACGCGAAAACCTATTTTTTGCGCTAATATACAACACAGTAGGCATTCCTGTAGCTGCAGGTGTTCTCTATCCGTTCTTTGGCATTCTTCTATCACCAATGTTGGGTGCATTGGCTATGAGTTTCAGCTCGGTAAGCGTGATAAGCAATGCTTTACGACTAAGACGCCTAAAATTATAAGCAAAGTTTATTTTTAACGGAAAATTAAACATTATTTCTTATCTTTGCCCCTATCTAACCACCATTACCCAACAATAATTACTAACAACTAATAAATAACAAAATGGAAATTACACAAGAAAACCGACAATGGTTGGATGATTTGCAGCTAAATCATCCTGTGGTAATAGCAGGACCTTGTAGTGCGGAAACAGAATCGCAAGTACTCAATATAGCTCATAGTTTAAAAAACACAGATGTATCTTTCTACAGAGCAGGTATTTGGAAACCACGCACGCGCCCAGGTATGTTTGAAGGTGTTGGTGCTCTTGGACTGAAATGGTTGCAGCGTGTAAAAGAAGAAACAGGACTTAAAACAGCTACCGAAGTAGCTAATAAAGACCACGTAAAACTTGCCTTAGAGCACGATATTGATATGCTTTGGATTGGAGCCCGTTCTACCGTTAGCCCTTTTATTATCCAAGAAATAGCTGATGAATTGGAAGGTACTGATAAAATTGTATTGGTAAAGAACCCTGTAAACCCCGATTTAGCTCTTTGGATAGGTGCTATAGAACGCCTGCAACGCGCTAATATTAAAAACTTAGGCGTAATACACCGCGGTTTCTCTACCTACGAAAAAACGAAATACCGCAATATCCCTGAATGGCAGTTGGTAATTGAGTTGCAAAACAAATTCCCTCTCTTGCCACTCATCTGCGACCCCTCGCATATTACAGGCAAGCGTGACCTTATCTTCGATGTATCGCAAACTGCTCTTGACCTCAATTTTGATGGTTTGATGATTGAAACACACTGCACCCCCGATGAGGCTTGGAGCGATGCTGCTCAGCAAGTTACACCAGCACAATTGGTGCAGATAATGAAAGACCTACGCATACGAAAAACTTCAGTTGCCGAAGAAGATTACCTAAGTCAGCTTGGCACACTACGCTCTCATATTGATATTTTAGACGACCAGCTTCTGGATACACTCAAAAAACGTATGGAAATAGCTGAAGAAATAGGTAAACTTAAAAAAGCTAATAACGTAGCTATTTTGCAAAATCAACGTTGGCACGAAATATTAGGCAAAGTAGTATTAGAAGGGCAACAACACAACCTGAGCGAAGAGTTTGTAATACAAATATTTAAAGCGATACACCAAGAGTCTATCAACAGACAAGAGCGCGTTACACGGGCTGCAAATTAGTAAGCTCTTTGCTAATTGACCAATTATTTGTACCTTTGCACCCTCAATGAAAAAAAATAATACAATGATTCTACCCATTATTGCTTACGGAGACCCTGTGCTTAGAAAAGTAAGCGCAGATATTACCCCAGCCTACCCCGACCTTAAATCGTTGATTGCTAATATGTACGACACTATGAATAACGCCAATGGAGTAGGTTTGGCAGCTCCTCAAGTTGGTTTGGCTATACGCCTATTTGTAGTGGATACTGCGCCCTTTGCTGATGATGAAGACCTTACTGCTGAGGAACAAAAATTCCTATTAGGATTCAAAAAAGTATTTATCAATGCTAAAATCACAGAGGAAACAGGTAAAAAATGGCTATTCAACGAGGGTTGTTTAAGCATTCCTGGTGTGCGTGAAGATGTAAGTAGAAACGAGCAAATTACTATTGAGTTTCTTGATGAGGATTTCAAACCTCAAAAGCTTACTCTCAATGGATTGGCAGCTCGCGTAGTACAACACGAATACGACCATATAGAAGGGATTTTATTCACTGATAAAATTTCTTCTCTGAAAAAACAGCTTATTAAAGGCAAACTTGCTAACATCAGTAAAGGAAAAGTAAATGTAGATTACCGTATGAAGTTTCCTGAACTCAAAGGTAAAAGATAATAGTTTAAACTTAATAACATTAATAACTTAATAATGAATTTAACAAAAATACTTGCCATATCGGGCAAACCTGGCTTATATCGCTTAGAAGTACAAACACGCGGTGGCTTTTTGGCTACCTCATTAGCAGACGATAAACGCATCACTGTGGGGATACGAAACAATGTGAGTCTATTGTCTGAGATTGCAATCTATACTATCGACAAAGAGGTGCCTTTAGCAGAAATTTTTAATAGTATGAAGGCTCTTGAGCAAGGTAATGAAGCACGAGTATCAGCTAAAGCTGATGGAGCTACTTTAGAAAGCTATTTTGCTGAAGTACTTCCTACTTACGACCGCGACCGTGTATATGCCAGCGACATCAAGAAAGTAATACAGTGGTATAACCTTTTATTGAAAAAGGGTTTGCTGGAAGAAGAAGCTGAGGCAACTCCTGATACTACTAGTGCTACAGAATAAACAAATACTCAATAACAACAAAAAAGGACAATCGGGGTGATTGTCCTTTTTTGTTGTTTAACCAAATTAAAATCTTGAAAAACTATTCAGCAGCTTCAGCTGTGTTATCAATAAGTACTTGACCTCGGTAATATAACTTACCTTCATACCAATGTGCTCGGTGGTACAAGTGATTTTCACCTGTTACAGGGTCTTTTGCTATTTGAGGAACTACCGCTACATCGTGTGTTCTTCTTTTATCTCTTCTTGTTTTTGACTGTCTTCGTTTAGGATGTGCCATTACTTAATTTTATTTATCTGTTATTAAATTCTTTAAACTTTCCCAGCGCGGATCTATTGCATTATTTTCTTCTTCAGCTTCAGCATAAGGGGCGAGTGCTTTAAGTCGTTCTAATACCTCCGATTGCATCGTGCCATTAAGTACATCGGGGTGTACTCTTTTAGCTGGTATTGATAAGACTATAAGCTCGTAAATATATTGTGCTACATTTAGCAAATGCTCCCCGTGAGGCAGTATTAGTAATTCACCATCGTCATCGTTATAGGCATCGCCAAATTTTACTACCAATAATAATTCTCCCTGCACTGCAAGGTTGAAGGGCTCGCTTGATACATCACAATTTACATTTACAGTGCCTTCATTTTTGAAGTGCAACTCCATAAAGGTACTCTTTTTACTTAAAAGAATGGTAACCTTTTGGTTGATATCATTCACTTCATCAAAACTAAAGAGTTGTAAAAAATCTTTGTTGATGTTGTACTCAAATTGGTGCTCACCTTGCTTTAAGCCAACAAAAGAAATATCGTATTCTTTTAATTTTTTCATAGCTTATGATGTGAGAAGGAGCTTTAAACTCTCTTCTCTGAACAACCTGAATTGTTTTCAAGCGGCAAAATTAATACTTTTTTTTTACCTACCAAAGTTTTTTTACAAAAAAAGCTATACAAAGCTATCTGTATCTTTGTTGGCTACCAATCTAAATCCTTCGCCGTGAATGTTTAAAATCTCTACTTTACTATCTTTTTTGAGTAGTTTTCTCAATTTAGCAATATACACGTCCATACTGCGCGAAGTAAAATAGTTATCATCTTTCCAGATTTTAGAAAGTGCTAACTCGCGTGACATAAAGTCATCGGTGTGTAGTGCTAAAAGTCGTAATAATTCGTTTTCCTTAGGAGATAGCTTTACGGGTTCTTCGTCTTTGTATTTGAGAATACGCAGTTTAGTATTCAAGAAGAATTTACCTATTTCAAACTCAAATTTGTTGTTGTCAATCATTGTTTCGATGGTTTTTCGTTGTAGCATCGAGCGTATTTTCATCAACAAGATTTCGGAGTCGAAGGGTTTGTTCAGGTAGTCGTCTCCACCAGAACGATATCCTTTTATCACATCTTCGCGCATAGTGCGGGCTGTGAGAAAAATAATAGGTATTTTCTCATTTTTTTCGCGTATTTCTCGGGCTAACGTAAAGCCGTCTTTATAAGGCATCATTACGTCTAAAATGCATAGGTCGAAGGTTTCTTTTTTGAATTTTTCGTATCCTTCCATTCCATTTTTTGCCAGTGCTACATCAAAACCACTCATCAGCAAGTAGTCTTTTAGTACTGTACCAAAATTAGGATCGTCTTCTACCAATAGAATGCGTTTGCTTTCAGCTGGTGTTTTTGGAGCATAATAGTTTCCATTCATAGTTACAAATGAATTAAGAATTAACAATTAATATTTAGGTTCTTATATGGTGGGTAGCTTAATAAAAAATGTGCTACCCTTATCTTTCTCACTTTCTACAGTTATAGTACCTTGATGGTACTCAACTATTGTTTTGACATAGGCAAGCCCAAGCCCGTGTCCTTTGACGTTGTGTAAATCGCCGGTATGCTCGCGATAGAATTTATCAAAGATATGTTTTGCTGCCTGTTTGCTCATTCCTTGTCCTTTATCTTTAACTCGGATGAGTACTTTATTTTTGATATTTTCGGTATAAATATCTATTTCGGGCTGCTCGGGGGAGTATTTAATTGCATTTTCAATAATATTCACAAATACGTTCACTAAGTGTGATTCGTTGGCTGAAATATCGCCATTGCTTGCTAGAAAGTGTACGTGTATTTGTCCTTGTCGTTCGTTGAGTATTGTTTGTACGTGACTTATGGCTGTGATAATGACTTCGTGCACATCCATAGGTTCGCGTTCTAATTGCATACTTCCTTTTTCAAGTTTTGAGATTTGCAATATATTTTCTACTTGAGCTAGCATACGTTTGTTTTCTTGTTTGAGAATTTCTACGTAGTGCAGTATTTTTTCGGGGTTATTATTGTTGCTTCCGATTGTTTTAAGACTATCGAGTACTAAGCTCATTGTTGCAATGGGAGTTTTGAACTCGTGTGTCATATTATTTATAAAGTCGGTTTTTATTTCGGAAATACGCCTTTGGGTTATGAGTTGGTGTATTGTAACAATAAAAACGCCTATCACCATTAGTGTAAAAACCATTGATAGTGTGGCTATACTGATTACTGATGAGAGGACGAAACGTTCTCGTTCGGGGAATATCACAGCCAGCTCGTATAGTGAGTCGTCTGAGCTATTGCCACCGAATAGTACTGTTCGGTATTCTTTTGTTTCGTTGGGTTCAAAATAACGGCTGTGCACTTTTGAGAGTACATTTTTGTTATAAATGGCACACTCAAAGTGCAGGTTTAGCCCCCTTTTATTCAACAAATTTTTCAGTAATCGTGTTATATCATCGGTATTTACGCGGTCGTTAATAGATTTTTTGCGAATAATACTTTTGAATGATTCTTCTATCATTAAGCGTTCTATATCGGATAGTTTGCTGAGTTTCTCATAGTCGGTTACTAAATTGCTATGAGATTGGTTATCAGCGGTTTTATCTTTAAGTCGTTGCAGGTTTTCTTGGCGTGTATACCTTTTTATAGCTATGGTGTCGGAAAGGGAATGTACTCCAAGATGAGCTGCTGTTTGATTGTTGGGTGGGAAGTAATAATCTTCCTCGAGAACGCCGTGCTTATAGATAAAAGTTTCTTTATTATCTTTATTTTCTTGAACGTAAATAAACTCACGCAAATGGTTTTCCTTCGTGGCAGGAAGGGCGTTTTCGCGCAAGTTCATAATTTTAGTTACATATTTATCTATTTCATTTTGCTCAATTTCTTTAGCTGCTACACTGAGTACCTGCTGAATAGAATATGTAAAAGTATCTTCTTTATTATCTATTGCCGATTTTATCCAATAACCTTGTATTACTACGATACCTATCAGTGAAAGGGTGGTAAGTACAATGACTACTATGTATAATCGTTTATTCACACGGCAAAGTTAATATAAAATATTTTAAAAAAAGTAATATATCCTAAAAAATTAACATTATTTTAAGATTGAATTTTTTGCATAAATTGTATTAACATCTTATAATACAGCCTTTTACGTTTATTTTAACAGTATGATTTTTTTAGATTTTCTTCTTAATTTATTGTTGTTTAAATTTGAAAAACGTGCTATATGTGTAAAAAAGCTTTATTCTTCGCTTATCTTTCGTTTATTCTTCGCTTATCTTTCGCTTATCCTTCGTCACATACTCGGCTGTGCCAGCTCGCCGACTTTCCTTCGCTTATCTATCCCTTACCTATCCCTTACCTATCCCTTACATATCCCTTACATATCCCTTACCTATCCCTTACATATCCCTTACCTATCCCTTACCTATCCCTTACATATCCCTTACCTATCCCTTACCTATCCCTTACCTATCGCTTATCTATCGCTCAAGGTTCGGTGGGAAACAATTATGAATTTTGAATTCTGAATTTTGAATTGGGGGGTATAACTAATCCTAAAATGATTGTAAAAGACTAAAATAAAAGGCTACAACTGTTAAGTTTTTCTTAACCTTTATATACTCAATATCAGTTCGTAATCTTATGTGTTCTTTTTTAAACCGAATATAAATTAAGGTTTTATACACTTTTTTTATTGTACAAATAAAAATATTGTCGTACATTTGTAACGAAAATTTAACGTAATATACTATTATATAAAACTATAGAACGAATGGCAGGATTATTTAAAACATCTGTAGCACGAAAGATGACGATGGCGCTCTCGGCACTCTTTCTTATCATCTTTTTGGTGATACACTTAGCCGTCAATTTTATGTCGGTACTAAGTCCGAGTACCTTTAATGTGCTCTCGCATTTTATGGGTACAAACCCACTCATACAGTTTGCTATGCAGCCTGTATTGCTTGCTGGGGTAATTTTTCACTTTGTGATGGGGTTTGTTTTGGAACTTCAAAACAAAAGAGCACGAGGCAGTGAGCCTTATTATAGTTATAACGGAGCGGCGAACTCTTCTTGGATGTCGCGCAATATGATTATCACAGGAATGCTGGTACTCCTCTTTTTAGCACTTCACTTGTGGGATTTTTGGGTAGGCGAAATGAACTATAAATACATTGAGCAATTGGCTCCGAACCCAGAGCGCTACTATGGCGAGTTGGTAGAGAAATTTGAGAACCCTATTCGTGTAGGCTTGTATGTGCTTTGCTTTGTGTTTTTGTGCTTGCACTTGCTACACGGCTTTCAGTCGGCTTTTCAATCAATGGGGTGGAAAGACGATGCTCGCAAGAAACTTATTAGCCAAGTGGGTAATTGGTATTCTTACATTATCTGTGGGGGCTTTATTTTCGTAGCTCTCTTCCATTATTTTAAACACTTATTAAATGCTTAATATTTATGAGTACATTAGATTCTAAAATTCCTGAAGGTCCTATAGCGGACAAATGGACAAAATATAAAGACCATATCAACCTTGTGAACCCTGCTAACAAGCGTAATATTGATGTGATTGTGGTGGGTACTGGTTTGGCTGGTGGTTCGGCTGCGGCTACCCTTGCTGAATTGGGCTATAATGTAAAGGCTTTTGCTTATCAGGATTCTCCACGCCGTGCGCACTCAATTGCTGCACAAGGGGGTATCAACGCTGCTAAGAACTATATGGGTGATGGTGACTCTAACTATCGCTTATTTTACGATACTGTAAAAGGGGGCGACTATCGTGCTCGTGAGGCTAATGTGTATCGCCTTGCTGAAGTATCGGGTAACATCATTGACCAATGTGTGGCTCAAGGGGTTCCTTTTGCGCGTGATTATGGTGGGCTACTTGATAACCGTTCTTTTGGTGGGGTGCTAGTTTCACGTACTTTTTACGCTAAAGGGCAAACGGGGCAACAGCTTCTTTTAGGGGCTTATGCAGCGATGAACCGCCAAATAGCTCGTGGTAAGATTGATATGTACAATCGTCACGAAATGCTGGATGTGGTAATTGTAGACGGTAAAGCGCGTGGTATCATTGCTCGTAACTTGGTAACAGGTGAAATTGAACGCCACTCGGCTCACGCTGTAGTTATTGCTTCGGGTGGTTATGGTAATGTGTACTTCCTTTCAACCAATGCGATGGGCTCTAACGCTACAGCAGCTTGGAAAATACACAAGAAAGGGGCTTACTTTGCAAACCCTTGCTTTACTCAAATTCACCCTACTTGTATTCCTCGTTCAGGCGACTACCAATCTAAACTGACTTTGATGTCGGAATCACTACGTAACGATGGTCGTATTTGGGTTCCTAAGAAAATGGAGGATGCTATAGCAATACGCGAAAAACGCAAAAAACCTACTGAAATACCTGAAGAAGACCGCGATTACTACTTGGAACGCCGCTACCCTGCTTTTGGTAACCTTGTGCCTCGTGATGTGGCTTCACGTGCTGCTAAAGAGCGTTGCGATGCTGGTTATGGTGTAAATGAAACAGGTGAAGCTGTGTACCTTGATTTTGCTTCGGCTATTGAGCGTTATGGTAAGGAACAATGTAAAATACACGGGGTAGAACCTACTAAAGAAGAGGTTACTAAACGCGGTGAAAAGATTGTTGAGGCTAAATATGGTAACCTTTTCCAAATGTATGAAAAGATTGTAGCTGAAAACCCATATAAAACGCCAATGATGATTTATCCTGCAACCCACTATACTATGGGGGGTATTTGGGTAGATTACAACTTGATGACTACTATCCCTGGTTGCTATGCTATTGGTGAGGCTAACTTCTCTGACCACGGTGCGAACCGCTTGGGTGCTTCTGCACTAATGCAAGGTTTGGCTGATGGTTACTTTGTATTGCCTTATACTATTGGTGACTACTTAGCTGCTGATATTCGTACTGGCAAAATACCTACTGATACGCCTGAATTTGATGAGGCTGAACGCATCGTGAAGGAGCGCTTGGCTTACTTTATCAATAACAAGGGTACGCACTCGGTAGATTATTACCATAAGAAACTTGGTAAGGTGATGTGGGATAAAGTGGGTATGGCGCGTAATGCTGAGGGCTTGAAAGAGGCTATCAAAGAAATACGCGAAATACGTGAGGACTTCTGGAAGAACGTAAAAGTACCTGGTGAGCTTACTGGTATGAACGTAGAGCTTGAAAAAGCGGGACGTGTGGCTGACTTCCTTGAACTTGGTGAGCTATTTGCTAAGGATGCTTTGGAACGCAACGAATCGTGTGGTGGACACTTCCGTGAAGAATACCAAACTCCTGATGGCGAAGCGCTTCGTGATGACAAAAACTATGCTTATGTAGCAGCTTGGCAATATACTGGTAACCCTAAAGAGGTAGTAAATACTTACAACCCAAGTGAGGAGGTGATGCATAAAGAACCTCTTGTATTTAAAGATATTGAACTAAAACAACGTAGTTATAAATAGAAAGATATGGCAACAATGAACCTAACACTAAGAGTGTGGCGACAAAAAAACTCTAAGGAGAAAGGTCGTATGGTAGATTATAAAGTAACCAACATTTCAGACCATATGTCTTTTTTGGAAATGTTGGATGTACTCAATGAACAACTCATCGAACAAGGTGAAGAACCTGTGGCTTTTGACCACGATTGCCGCGAAGGTATCTGTGGTATGTGTTCGCTCTTCATCAATGGTGAAGCTCACGGTCCTGACCGTGGGGTAACTACTTGTCAGTTGCATATGCGTATGTTTAAAGATGGTGATACTATTACTATCGAGCCTTGGCGTGCAACAGCTTTCCCTGTAATCAAAGACTTGATGGTGGATAGAAGTGCCTTTGAACGCATACAACAAGCTGGGGGATATATCTCGGTAAACACTTCGGGTAATACACAAGATGCCAATGCTATTCCTATTCCTAAACGCGATGCCGACCGCTCTATGGACGCTGCGGCTTGTATAGGTTGTGGGGCTTGTGTGGCTACTTGTAAAAACTCTTCGGCTATGCTGTTTGTAGCTGCTAAAGTATCGCAATTTGCCCTCCTTCCTCAAGGTCGTGTAGAGGCTACTGAGCGCGTACTGAATATGGTGAACCAAATGGAACACGAAGGTTTCGGTAACTGTACCAACACTGGTGCCTGCGAAGTAGAATGCCCTAAAGGTATTTCGCTTGAAAATATAGCACGCCTCAATAGAGAATACCTCAAAGCGAGTATTCGTTAATTAGCAAATTTAAAAATTAACAAATAAAAAAAGCTGCCCCAGAATAGTTTGGGGCAGTTTTTTTGTTTATTAGAGAAAAAAGGTTATCTTTGCAGCACTTGTTAGAGTTGCAAATTTGCAATTCTCACGAAGATATTCCTTTTTGTTCTACCTTTGCATTGTCAAATGAAATAAACCTTAGTACCTATGGAAACAACTAAAAAACTTAAACTTCCTCACTTTTTTCGTAACATAGATATGTGTTGTGAAGAAATAGAAACTACTAACTATGAAGATACCCCTCTAAAGGATATGATAGCTTTTTTATTGGGAGGAAACTATCTGGTGTATTTTGATTTAGAAAACAACCAAAAACGATTACAAAAGTTAGTAAAACTCAAAAGAATATACCAAAACTTTACTTTTGTAACTTTAGATACAACAGAATACCTTTCTACAGATCTGCTGAGTGAGGTGCTTTCTTATTTCTACCCTATAATTACTCATCAACCTTTATCTTTTGGTACTCCTACCGATTGGTTAGCTACTCTGAACTTAGAAAAATTTAATGAAACCAATCAGTTATTTCATACCAAGTATCCACTAAACTACCAAAATATCATTCCTGTATTTCTTAAAATGCTTAATTATAAAGGGAATATCAGAACTGGTTTTGTGTTTGTTGAAAGAGGAGAACCTAAGTATATTATTGAATATACTTCTATTCATTCTGAATTACTTGAAAAAATAGATGAAGCAATAACAAATAAACAGAATTATGACAATTATACTAATGAAATTTCTTTTTCACCTATAGGGTTTGAAATTCACAAAAATCCTTCTGCTGACGATATTGAGAAACATATAGACACACTTGATGAATCTACTAAAGAACATTTACAAATTATTCTTGAGAACCTCGAACAGCTAAAAGCTTCTGGGCAACTTTTTTTAGTACTCCCTATATTAGACCAGATTTTAAAAAAACAAGCTATTACAGACCAAAAAGAGCTAAGCTCTGTTGTTGTTACAACCGATTATCGCATTCTATTGCCAAAATACAATATAGAGGTACAATTTAGCCATCTCACGAAAGTGATTTACATTCTTTTTTGTCAAAATTCTTATGGAATAAATCTTAATGATCTATACCTTTATAAAGAAAACATTAAAAACCTCTATTTGGAGATTTCTAACCAAAATAACTATGACAAAATGATGAAAACTATTGATGATTTAATAGATATAGATAGCAAGGCTATCTACCCACATCTTTCACGTATTAAAGCTAAATTTTACAGCTTAATGTACCCTGAAATTGCAGAGAACTATTGCATTATTTCAGATCCTGAGAATAAAAATTATAAGTATATTCCTTGGTGTAAAGAAGAAGCTAAAAGGCTAGATGAAGAGATAGGGTTTATGTTTTAATAACTTGCAAATTTGCAACTCTCACGAGGATATTTTGTTTTGTTCTACCTTTGCATCGTCAAAAGAAACGAGTTCGCTAATGGGTACTTCTAAAGCCTGAGCGAGGCGGTAGAGTGTGAGTAGGGTGGGGTTTGTACGTCCCGATTCAATACGTGAAATATTGGTAGTATCGATATTACCTTCCATTTTACCTACTAAATCAACTTGTGAAAGACCTTTTAAAGTCCTGATTTTCTGTACTTTTTTACCAACCTGTTTAAAAATATCTAAATTTTCCATACGATATATTTTTTTAGGTCAAAAAAAGTATTAATTTTGCAGGGTGATAATGTCATATATGACAAGTTAAGAAATAAATAATAGGAGTAACCAAAAATCCTTTTAAGTAGGGTTAATTAAAATATAAAAAATATGAATGAATTTTTAGAATTTCAAAGTAAGTGGCAGCTAATCACGATGGAAGAAAAAATGAGAATAGCAATGCAAACGGATAGCTACAATAATCAAGGTGTGTTAGCTTATAATTCTGGAAATATACAAAAAGCAATAGAATACTTTGAAAAAGCTCTTACAATAATGCCTATCAATGATGATGCTCTTTCTAATTTAGTTATTTGCTACAAACGTAATGAGAATTACGATACAATACCTTTGTTATGGGCAAAACTTTACCAAATAAATAATAGTCAAATTCTTAAAGAAAAAATAGTAGCTTTTTCTTTGTTATCTGATATAATTGAGAATTATGAAAGCGAATATGATTCTGGCATAGCCTATCTATCTAGGCTATTGCAAACTATAAAAGATATTTACAACATTAATACTTCAGATAACGAGGTTTTTGTTGTTCATAATAAAATAAATAAACCTTATAACAGAGATATTATAACCTATACCTATATGGAATATATGTTTATGACAACTCAAAAAATTTATAAATCGACAAACAATGTGCCTCGTTCCCTATTAAGAGAAGCAAGAAAAGATATTATAAATTGGTAATTAAAAACTATACCGCCCATTCCACCCACAAGTGCATTTTTTAGGTCAAAAAAAGTATTAATTTTGCAGGGCGATAATGTTATATATGAAAAGTTAAAAAATAAATAATAGGAGTAACCAAAAATCCTTTTAAGAGTAGTACTAACTCAATATAAAAATATGGCTTTTATTACCCAAACAGCTTATGCACAATTTTGTAGAGAAAATCAAATAGAAGTTGATGATAATGATCTACCAAAACTATTTAGAAAATATATCTTAGATAGAGAAGATATATTTAGAATATTCAACAAATCTGAAATCAGAAATTTACTAACCCAAACTATCATTTTATTAGATGAAGGAGAGAGAAATTATTTTAAATTCATAAAAAAAAATTATAACATAGTTGAAGAGCGAAAAGATAATCTTGCTTATATTTTTGAAATAAAAGGACGATTGTGTTATCATATTGATAGAAATTGTTCAAGGCTTAATAAAGGATTTATAAATTTCAATACTCCTCTTGAACTTAGTGAAAAGAAAGACGATCCTGAAATCAAAAAAATTATATTAGAATTACGAGAATGGTTTAAGCATCTTAATTTCACAATAGATAGATATAAAAAAGGGGAATTTACTATAGATCAATTCGTAGAGAGCTACAATGACCTTTTTCCTATCAAGTATGAGGGAATCTGCCAACCTCTAAATGAAAATTATAAGCTATTAGAAGAAAAAAAAAGCATAATAGTAGGAAATGAAGAAGGTAAAGTTTCTGAATTTAATTATGGAAATACTTTAAAAAAATTAGGTGATATTTTTGCTGAGAGATACTTTATATGCAATTTCAATAAGTCTTACCTTTTGTTTAAGTACAATTTTTTGTACAATAAACCTGATAATGAAATTATACAAAAAATAAATGAACTAGGAATGGAAGAAAAACTAAATCAGTTAGGTATAAATGCCATTCGCCGTTTTTTGGAAAGATGTCATCAATTAATAAATGAAGCTATAAAGATTCTGTCTGGGTATATAAAACATAGATATAATTTTCAAACAAAAGAATTTGATCCCATTTTTTTAGAACAACATAACTTTACTGCTTGTATGAGTTGTGCATATATGCAGCATCAATATGAACAACTAAAGCAAACTGCTTGTATGGGTTGTTCAGATATGTTACAAGGTGTTTAACTAGTAATAAATATAACTTAGGCTCTATATGAAATAAATATGGTAGCTGTGGTAGTCAATATAGTGATATTCGTGAAGATGTTTCTGCTTGGTATGAAGAAATTTTTAAATAGATTTTATGAATACAATAGTTAACGAGCTTTTTAATAGAAGTCTACAATGTTGTGATAATGGAAATTATCAGTCGGCAGTAGCTTTAGGTAAAGAATTAGTTGATATATATCAGTCACCATTAGGGTATTATACATTGGGACTTGCATACGCTTTACAAGAAAACTGGGAATTAGCCAAGGAGAATTGTCTTAAAGCTTATAGATACGTTCCTCAAGCTACTGATAATTTGAATCGATTAGGCATAGCTTATTGTTCACTTGGAGAATACCAAAAAGGATTAAAATATTTGGAAATGGGTGCCGATTTAGGAGATCCTAATTGTAAAGGAAATCTAAGATATTGGTCTAATTTTATTTTACAAGGAATATGAATGTTTTTGCTAAAGCTTTTGGTAGAAATAGAACTACCTTTTTAAGAAAGAGAGAAAATCTGAATTTTGGAGCTCTCCCTGAATATATCATCTATTACCAACAAGCTATAGATGATTACAATCAACAGAATCTTAATAATGCACTGCTCAACATCAATAGAACGATAGAAAAATCGGATATTGATGATTGGAAACATTTTGCTTTCAAAGCTAATGTCTTAGAAGACTTGGGCAGTTATGTTGATGCTATTAAAAACTATGAAAAAGCAATAGACTTTGCTGGTAATGATGTGCATGTATATGCTCAATATCACCAAATAGGTTTTTGTTATTTGAATTTAGGAAATGATCAAAAAGCACTTGAGTTTTACACCTATGCAATAGAGCTCAAAAAACAACATCCTAATAGCTCTTTTAATGAGGATTTAGAAGGAATGGATATGGGAGTGATGTTAGGCGTTGAGTTTAAGCGTATGTATAACAATCGGGCTAATGCTTTAAAAAATCTCAATAAACTACAGGAAGCCATTGAAGATTGTAAAAAAGCTTTATCATATGACTCTAACTACTCTAATCCTTATTCAATGCTTTCGCAGATATTCTCAAAGGCAGGTCAAGAAACTAGAGCAATTGAGTTTCTTAAAATAGCAGCGAGTTTAGGCAATCAATATGCTATAAATACCCTTAAAAAACTTGGTTATCTGTAAAAAAATATTACTTTCCCTATAACCATAAATTCCTCTTTATGAAGAAGTTTACCGCTAACTATGCTTATACAAGCTCTAACTTTGTAATTCAAAACCTTAGAGAAGGAAAGGCTGAAGATATAGAGCTCTACGCTTTTTGCTGTATTTTGAAAAATATCTTACGGCGTGGAGTTCCTACCACTATGTCTCAATTTTTGCAAGAGAAGTTAGGAAAAATTCACGAAGAAGCTAATTTTAAGGAGATACTAATATATCCAGCTAAGCAACAGCAACAATGGTATTACACTATCAAGGGAGGAAATACCAATCCTGCTCGTGACTTTTTTGAGCGTATTATTCCTAATGAGTTTGGTGAATATGCTTTTGTACAATCTCTTATCATTCCTGAGATAGAGATTAATGATATTTGTGGTTATAATGCTGAATTTATAGAGCAACAAGTGGATTTCTACCTCCCCCAAGCTAAATTAGTAATTGAAATAGATGGTAACCAGCATTTAGAAGTTACTCAGAAACAATTAGATGATAAACGTGATTCTTATCTTAGAAATAAAGGAATAGAAGTAGTTAGGATAAGTACCCAAGAACTTTCTAATAAAGTTTATACTCATAAAATAGAGAAAATAATTAATAGGTTAAATAGATGTAAAGCCTTATTAGATTGCTATAGCCCTAAAAATACAGATGAAGAAAGTAAAGAGTTACTTTTAAAAACTAAATATCTGCCGACAGCTATTATTCGTTTTCAGCTATTAGTTTTAGAACTTTTGATGAGTGGGCAACTCAAACTTCAAGACTATTGGCACTTTTCTATTTTTACTGACACTTCTCTTCCTAACTTTGCTCAATTAGCAATAGATGATCTGCTTATATGGTTAGATCATCTATATTTGCTTAAAAATAAAACTGCTATTCAGAAACCACAAGTACATATTGAGATAACAGGAAATGAGTATGCTTTTACTCCTAATGCTATCAATGTAAACTTTTCTTTGCACAAACGTTATACTGATGAAAATAAACGTTACTTTAAAACTATTTTTGTGCGTACAGATTATTTTGATTGTTTCCCTATTTCCACTTCACCTAATTATATTGAAAAATGGTTTAGCTGGAATAATGTGAATCATTTTATTGTAAGTACAAGCCAACCTATTAGCTATAATATTACTGAAAAAGATAAAAAAACTTTAAAATTTTTCTTACAGAATATTTTTAATAAACCTTTTTTTCGAGATGGGCAATTTCCAATCCTCCAAAATGCCCTTAATAGACGTGACACTATAGGGTTACTACCAACAGGAGGAGGGAAGTCTCTTTGTTATCAGTTGCCTTGTCTGTTACAGCCTGCTATTAGCTTTGTAGTTTGCCCTATCAAATCATTAATGTACGACCAAAAAGACAACTTAGAAAGGGTGTTCATTTCACAAACTAACTGGATTACTAGCGATTTGGAGTCTGATCAAAAAGACAACGTTCTTTCAGAATTTGCTAAAGGTAAATATCTATTTATTTGGATTTCTCCTGAACGTTTTCAAATACAATCTTTTAGAGATACAATAAGCGCTATCAATAAAAAATTTGCTATTGCTTATGCAGTAATTGATGAGGTACATTGTCTTTCAGAATGGGGGCATAGCTTTAGACTTTCTTACCTCAATTTAGCTAAAACAATTGATAAATTGAGCCCTAAGGATGAAAATGGGGAAGGAACTATAAAGTTTTTAGGACTTACAGCTACTGCTTCAGTGAATGTCCTGAAAGATATAAAAGTAGAGTTTTCTCGTCAAAAAGCAAGTTTAGAAGATAGTAATATCAAAACTCTTACTGACTACAGTCGTAAAGAGCTTATTTTTGAGGTTATTAAAGATAAAGGAGAAAAACGAATAGAACTTTCAAAACTGATTGATAAATTCAAAAAAGAAGAACACTTCTTAGAAAATGATGAAAAGGCAGGACTTATTTTCACTCCTAATGTAAATGGAAAGAAAGGCTGTTATACTCTTTGCAATAATTTAAACAATTCTTATCAAGGTAAAGTAGAGTGGTATTCAGGTAGTATTCCTTCTGAAAAAACATATTTACAAGTTTCAATACCTGAATTTATTATTCATAATTTATCAGCTGTAATTGATGAGATCAAACGACAAGTAAAAAAATCTGACGAGAGTTTATCACAAGAAGAATTGAACAAAATCATTCAAGATAATAAAAATCTTATAACAAATAGACTTAAGGAGGCTACTAAACCTAATAATAGTACATACTTATTAATAATTAAAGAAATACCTAAGATTAGTAAAGAAGCTTTTACAACACATAAAAATAGAGTTCAAAAAGGTTTTAAGGAAAATAAATTTCCTTTAATGGTAGCTACTAAATCTTTTGGAATGGGTATTGACAAGGATAATATTTTCTATACTATTCACTATGGAATTCCTGCTTCAGTAGAATCTCTCTATCAGGAAGCTGGACGTGCAGCTCGTTGGGATAAGAATAAAGAAGAGAATATGAATAAAAAAGGAAAATGTTATGTATTATTCTCTCCTGAGACTTATTACCCTAAAAAAGAAGATATGATTACACCTTTTGATGTAATGAAAATCTTTGACCAGCAAACTACTATTCAAGAAATTAGGAACTTACAAAATCAAGTATATAAAGATGGGAAAGATGTCTTTGCACAAATATATCTCTTCTTACAAGGTCTTAGGGATGTAGAGGAGGATTTGAATGAGGTTATAGCTTTTAAAAACGAGTATTTTCAAGAGGGAGTTACCAAATTTGTTGAGTTTAGAGGAACTAAAGATAGAGAGGAAAAAGAAAAATTCATCTATCGACTTTCTCTGTTAGGACTTGTAAAGGATTGGACTAATGATTTTACACAATTTTTTGAAGTAACTTTTGATTCAGAAGAAGAAAACCATATTCTTAAAAGCCTTGAAAATTATATAGGAAAATATGAACCTACTAAAGATATTAAATCTGAGATAGAAAATGTAAATGAAGAAACATTCTTAAAAAAAGCAACAAAATACCTACTACAATGGATTTTTGATCATATTGTCTATAATAGGAAACAATCCTTAAAGACGCTTTATGATTGGTGTCTTGATTTTAAGGGAAGTGATGACTTTAAAGCTCGTTTGGATAGTTACTTTGTTTTTAATGATGTAACTGCGATTTTACAAACTATAGGTGAAAAACCTTTTGAGTACGAACAATGGTTTAAAGTGTTTTATTACCAAGAATCTACTAATGAAATAAAAGAAGGTAACTATGTTTCTAACAGTATTTTTATCCCAGCAATAAAAGATAATAGACTAAAAAATGAAAAATATAGAAATCTGCAAGATGCTGTCAGTCGTTTTTTGGAAAGCTATCAAAATAATGTAGGTTTGAATTTTGTCAGTGGTCTTATACGACTCGTCTTGGATGATTTTAATAACTCAGATGGAGAACCTCGCTTTAAAGAAGCTTTTAAGTCAATAAAAAATGATAAAAAAAGCTTTTCTGCAGAGCATCAAAACTTTATTTTAGAAAAGTTGGTAGAATTAGGAAGTTATTTTAAAACTGAACAAAAAGAAATACTTTGTGATGTTATTAAAGAATACTATCCTGAGAAATTAGAATTTTTTGCTGAAAAATTTGATTTACCCTATCTGTTATATGATAATTATCGACAAAAATTACAACAAATAAAAGACTTAAATACTAAATTATATGAGCAAATTAGAACAATTCGATAAGATTATTAATGGTTTTGAACAAGAGCTTGATAAGTTGCAAAACACTTCAAAAGTATATCAAAAAATTAATGAGTTGTATAGTCAAAATTTACAAATTATTGATTTTTTTAAAGAGAATACGAACTATTTAAAACAAATTTCTGATTCTCAAATTCAGGAACAAAAAAGTATTCTTAAGTTTTTACAAGAAATAGAAACTCAGCAACAAAAAAGTTATGCAGAAGTACATACCTTACTTGCAAAAATAGAAGAACAAAGCAAAGAACATAAAGAAGAATTAGCTAAAACATTAGACAAAAACTTTGAAACTATAACCAAAGATAATAAAGATTCTTATAAAGATTTAGCTGATATCCTCAAAATAAAATTAGAAAATAGCTATTCTGAAATCAAGAGAGTTATTGAAAATGAAAGATTACAAATAAAAGAACTTTTTGAGAAAATTTCAGAAAAACAAGCAGACAGCATTAAAATTGTTATTAAAGAAGAGTATCAGAAAATAGAAAAATCACAACAATCTATAAAATTATTGTTGTATATATCATTACCCATTATACTAATACTATTGATTTTTATAGTTTATAAACTCAGTTAATTAAATAATACCTTATGAAATTATTTTTTACTATCCTGTTAGTAAGTGCATTGACTTATTCAGGAAATGTGGCTCCTAAATATGTATATATTTGCAATGGAGCTAATAGCAAGGCATATCATTACTCTCCTAATTGTAAAGGATTGCAAAGATGTAGTAAAGAGCCTGAAAAAGTGACTCTGGAAGATGCTAAAAAAAAGGGCAGAAAACTTTGTGGTTATGAAAATTAGTTACTAATGTAATGATGCTATGTGCTACTTGCATATAAAAAAGCTGCCCCAGAATAGTTTGGGGCAGTTTTTTTGTTGTATATTTGCCCTAAATTTTAGAGTGAATGAAAATTATAAAACAGAATAAACTTTGGTACTATCTTCGTAATTATGCTATTGTATTCTTAGGAAAACGGGGCGGCTACCAGCAAAGAATGGCTACGCTAAAAGCTGAAATGAGTGAAGAGCAATTAGCTGCCTTAGAAGCGCGTGTAACTTACTACTGCAAGCTCTCGGCTCCTGTTGTATTATCTGGAGAAAAGTATATTAGGGATTTGAGATCGCCTAAAAGTCCGAAGGCTTACTATTTTGATACCTACCGTTATGCTCGTTATTTTGATGAAAATAATGCTATTGACTTTGTATTTGGTGATGTGATTCATATCCCAAAAACGGCAAGCCTCGTAAAGAGTAGACCGATAGGTGATGGCAATGAAAATTCGGTATTGCTAAAACTTGATGAACCTCGCCACTATATACGCATTGTTGGCGACCAACCTTTTCGGCATAAAAAGAACTTATTAATAGGAAGAGGCGCTATTTATCAACAACATAGATTTGATTTCTACGATAAATATTTTGGACATAAATTGTGTGATTTGGGAAGTGTTGGTAAAAAAGGGATAGGCAAAGCTGAATGGGAAAAACCTAAAATGGGACTCAAAGAGCATTTGGACTATAAATTTGTACTGAGCTTGCAAGGTAATGATGTGGCTACTAACCTGAAATGGATAATGTCGTCTAACTCGGTGGCTGTGATGCCTAAGCCTACTATTGAAACGTGGTTTATGGAGGGTACTTTGGTGGGCGGAGTGCATTATATAGAAATAGCTGCTGATTACTCTGACTTGGAAGCTCAATTGGAGTACTATATTGCACATCCTGAGGCTTGTGAAGCGATTATAAAAAATGCGCAACAGCATACGGCTGGCTTCTGGAATAAAAAAACAGAAGAATTATGCCATTTGATGGTGCTTGAAAGATATTTTTCAATGACTAATTCTTAAAACTTTGTTATGAACCGATTAGAATTTTTAAAAACCTTAGGTTTGGCTTCTTCGGGGCTTATTTTGCCTACGAACTTGTTGGGAAAGAGCCTTGTGAAGATTTATGATAACTATATTCGCGGTGTGCAATACTATAGCTATAGTTCTGTAAAAGAACTATTAAAAGAGGGTGACCCTTTGTTGTTAAAACACGAAAGTGAGAATATATATGATTCGTTTGCAGTGGCGGTATATTACGAAGAGTGTAAATTGGGCTATTTGCCTGCTTACGAAAACATAGTGCTTGCTAATATGCTTGACGCTAAGGTAGAACTGACTGCCTTAGTAAGTAAGCTGCAACCTAATAGTAGCTACCAGCCTATTGCTTTGGAGGTTTTTGCCGAACTTGTTACCCCTACCCCACAACTTCTTACTGCTCTGCAAAATAACCGAGCAAGTGATGCTGAGGATATTTATAGACAGGGGGGAGGGGGAATTTTGAATTATGAATTTTGAATTATGAATTATGAATTGGGGGGGTAGAAAAACTTTGGCAAACTTTGAAAGTTTGCCAAAGTGTGTGGCGTAATCGTGCTTTTAAAACTTTTCGGACACCCTCGCAGTGCGCAGTAGTGCGGTGTAAAGAGAATTTTGAATTGGGCACAAGCTGCAAGCTTGCGCCAGCGGGGAATAGAAAACAGAATTAAAATACCATATATTAATACGTCTTCCTAAAATACATTTTTTATGAAAAGAATACTCTATCTATTAATCGTTTCTCTACTTGTGGCTAATTGCTGGCAACCTTCTGATAAAAAGGAGAATAATGAAGTCTCTCAAGCAAATGATGTAAAAGAAAATCCTAAAGAAGATTTCGGCGAAGAGGAAATGCCTAAACAAAGTAATGATACTATTATTACTCCTAAAGATGTACAGGTAAATGAAGATGGTACTATTTTTTATGATCATCACCGACTCATTTACATCGAAAAGATTTCTGAACTTATAAAACGTATAGAGAACACGAAGATATTTATATTAAAGAAAAGTTATAAATGCAACCTCAATCAAGATAATTTAGAAGATATGATCTTAGCTTTTGATAATAAGTATACTCATTTTTCAGCTACTGGAGATATTGATTGGACTGTTGCTCCCGTTATAGTGCTACTCAACAAAGGGGATAATCTATATAAAATGTCCTATAATTCAACAATTTACCCTAATTCTTTTGGAGATAACTTTGGCAACATCTCTATAAAGAACAATTTTTTTACTATTGAATTATTTAATCAAGTACTTGAGAAATATGATTCTGAAAAGTACATCACTTTCAAATATGACGAACAGAAGAAGGATATTTTTCTTCATAGATATGGAGAGATTATCAATTGGTGGGAAAGTAAACCTACTAACACCCAACTTACTAAAAAAGATTTTGGAGAAATATCTTTTGAAGAATACGATGAAGATATGATAAAAGAATTAGTTTATAAGGTAAAGAATAAATAAAAAAACTGCTCCAGAATAGTTGGGCAGTTTTTTATCTCTTATTTACTTCCTCTAAGTACGGGGTTTAACTCCTCATCGTTATACATTTTCATTTGTTTATAGACCTTCATATACTTTCTGCCTGCAGCGATATCGTCTAAAAGCTGGTTGAGGGCTGTTGAGAGGTCTTTTTTCTGTTCGAGGAGTGTATTGAGTTTTTCTTGGCATTTAGCGCGATGCTCGGAAGTGGCATCGGGGCGGGTTGCTTCTTGTTGCATATGATAGATTTTGAGCGCTAAAATAGAAAGTCTATCTACTGCCCAAGCGGGACTTTCGGTATTGATAGTAGCGGTAGGGAGTGGCTGTACTCCTTTGTAAAAATCTAAAAAATAACTATCTATATACTCTACCATATCGGTGCGGTCTTGGTTGGACGCATCGATTTTGCGTTTGAGGTCAAGGGCTGCTACGGGGTCGATGTGTGGGTCGCGGATAATATCTTCATAATGCCATTGCACGGTATCAATCCAATTTTTGCGATATAACAAGTGGTTGAGCAAATCGGAAGTAGGATATGGATTGGTGAAGGGTTGATATACATCATCGGCAATGTGGTAGTGCGCGATGCTTTCTTCAAATATTTTAAAGGCTTTTTCTGAAAACATAATGATTATTTTTTTGCGCAAATATAATCTTTTTTATTGAAAGTTCAATCATTTTGCGTAACTTTGCTGCAAATTTAATTTTCTACCTATGAAACAACTTTTTTATACTTTAATTTTATTTGTAATGGCTATGGAACTTTCACAAGCACAACAATCGGCTGATAATCAAACTATTTACCAATTTACCGTAGAAGATATTAACGGCAATGCCTATGCTTTATCGGGGCTTAAAGGCAAGAAAATAATGATTGTAAATACGGCTTCTAAATGTGGGCTTACCCCTCAATACAAAGAATTAGAGGGGCTTTATCAACAATATAAAGATAAGGATTTTATCATTATAGGTTTTCCTGCTAACAACTTTTTGGGTCAGGAGCCTGGTAGTAATGAGGAAATTGCTTCTTTTTGCAGTATCAATTACGGGGTGAGTTTTCCGATGATGGCAAAAATATCTGTAAAAGGGAAAGAGATGCATCCTTTGTATCAGTTTTTGACTCAGAAGGCAAAAAACGGCGTAGAAGATAGCAAAGTGCAATGGAATTTCCAAAAGTACCTAATAGGTAGGGATGGGCGACTTGAAAAGGTGATTGCTCCGCGCACTTTGCCTACAAGTGATGAGGTAACCCAATGGATTGAACAATAATGCGTGCAAAATTTTTTACAGATTATCGCTTTATAACGATACTATGGTTTGGCTTGGCTTTGGCGACCATAGTGCAGAATGTTTTTATAAGGGGTCAGTTTAACAATTATCTTATTTTTGATGGTGTTTTTTGGCACACTCTTAAGCAATTGCCTCTGTATGTTGCTTATCCTGAAGAGTATTTTGATACGAATCATTATGGGATATTGTTTAGTATTGTAATTGCTCCTTTTGCTATATTGCCTAAGTGGCTGGGGTGCACTTTGTGGATTATAGCCAATGCGGGGTTTCTGTATTGGGCTATCAGGCAATTGCCTTTGCCTAAAATGGGTATTATAGGGGTATTGCTTATCGCTGCTCACGATATGTATACAGCTGCGGCTATGCAACAATTCAATATAGGCGTTATAGCCCTTTTGGCAGGGAGTTTTGTATTTATACAGCGTGGAAAGAGCCATTGGGCTACGCTTTTTATAGTAATAGGCACTCTGACAAAGCTCTATGGCATTGTAGGGCTTGCTTTCTTTTTCTTTGCAAAGGATAAATGGCGTTTTGTATGGAGTGGGGTGCTGTGGTTGGTAGTATTGGGGTGCCTGCCGATGCTTTTTACTTCGCCTGACTATGTGCTTTCGCAATACTATGATTGGTGGGTATCTCTTTCTGAAAAAAACAATTCGAACACTGGGGTAACAGTGTATAACTTGCAAAATTTGTCTTTATTAGGCTTTTTGCAACGCACGGGCATTTACAACAACAACGGAATAGTAATATTAGTAGGCTTACTATTATTTGCCTTGCCTTATTTGCGTATTGACCGCTATAAGGATTTAAATTTCAGATTGTTGTTATTGGCTTCTACAAGTATATTTTTATGTTTATTCAGTACGGGGACTGAAAATAGTACTTATATAATAGCTTATATGGGTGTGGGGGTATGGTTTATGGTGAGTGAACTGCCTATGAAGGTGAAAATAACGTTGCTTGTACTGGCTATGCTGGGTTCGCTGTCGCCTACTGATATTTTTAAGCCGCTGAAAGAGCCTTATATTATCAGATATTCATTAAGGGCAGTGCCTGTAACACTGGTATGGCTTGCGATAGTATGGGAGATGGTTAGTGGTAAGTTGGTAGTTCATAAAAATTAGTTAGTAGAGATGAAAATAATAGATATAGTAGTGCCTTGCTATAATGAAAGTGAAAATATTATAGCGTTTTATAGGCAAGTAAGAAAGGTTTTTACTGAAAAGTTATCTAATTATGACTATTTATTTATTTTCGTGAATGACGGAAGTAGCGATAATAGCCTAAACATACTAAAACAATTAGCTGCCGAAGACGAAAGGGTAAAATACCTATCTTTTTCTCGCAATTTTGGGCACCAATTGGCTGTAAAAGCAGGGCTTGACATTGCTTTTGGCGATGCTGTTATCTCACTTGACGCTGATTTGCAACATCCACCTTCGCTTATACCTGAATTGGTAAAACAATGGGAGGCAGGCAACCAAGTGGTGGCTACCTTGCGCACTTATCCTGCTGATACGCCTAAAAAGAAACAAAAAACATCACAACAGTTTTACAAGCTGCTGAATATGCTTTCGGATATAGAAATTAAGGAAGGTTCGGCAGATTTTCGTTTGTTGGATCGTGCTGTGGTGAAGGTAATTAGGTCGATGAAGGAGAATGAGCCTTTTTTGCGAGGCATTGTGCCTTGGGTAGGCTTTAAGCAGTGCTATGTGCCTTATACCGCACAAGCGCGGTTTGCTGGAGAAAGCAAATATACAGTGAAGAAAATGATGAACTTAGCCCTTTCGGGGGTAACAGCTTTTAGTGTAAAACCTCTTTATATAGCAGTGCTTTTGGGCTTTGGATTTTCGCTTTTGTCGCTGTTGTATATTCCTTATGTAATTTACGCTTTTGTGAGTGGCACTGAAATATCGGGCTGGGCATCACTGATTATGACCATTGTATTTTTTGGTGGATTACAGCTTATTATACTGGGTATTATAGGTATTTATATAGGAAAAATATTTAAACAAACAAAGGATAGACCTAACTACATCATTCAAGAAAGTAGTTTTTCATAAATAACAACAATGATTTATTTGAGTTTTGACATAGAAGAGTTTGATATGCCCAAAGAATACGGCTACGACATTGCTTTTGAGCGACAAATAGCTATTTCGCGGGCAGGACTTATCGCAATATTAGACTTGCTCAAAAAACACCAAATGCGTGCTACGTTTTTCTCGACTGTGGTATTTGCACAGCAAGTACCTGACCTGATAGAGCGGCTTATAGGTGAAGGGCACGAGTTGGCATCGCATACTTACTTTCATTCTGATTTTGAGGAAGCTCATTTGAAATTATCAAAAGAGGCTCTTGAAGGAGAATTTGGGGTAACAATAGAGGGCTTGCGTATGCCTAGAATGCTGGAAGTAACTGCTAAAGCTGTAAAAGAGGCTGGCTATAGGTATAATTCATCTATCAATCCTACATTTTTACCTGGTAGGTACAATAAACTGAGCGTTCCGAGACATTATTTTAACGAAAATGGACTTTGGCAGATACCTACAGCGGTGAGCTGTTTTAGAATACCGCTATTTTGGCTTTCTTTTCACAATTTTCCTTTATGGTTATACCGCTTTTTATTAAAAAGGAGTGTAAAATCGGTAGGATATGCGGCGCTTTACTTTCACCCTTGGGAATTTACAGATTTGCACCAAAAGGAATTTAATTTTCCTGCCTATGTGATGTGCAATACGGGTGAGGATATGATAGCACGTTTTGATAAGCTGTTGAGCTTTATAGGACAACAAGGGTGGAAAACGGGCTTATATAAAGATTTAGTGCGAGCCACACAAGCAGTTGGGGTGTAGATAGAATAGATTAATAATTAAAAATTTAAACATTAAAAATGAAATTAGATATATTAGCTTTTGGGGCGCATCCTGATGATGTAGAATTGGGGGCGGCAGGCACTATTGTTAAGGAAATTAGCTTAGGCAAAACTGTGGGTATCATAGACCTGACACAAGGCGAACTTGGTACGCGTGGAAGTGCTGAAATACGCCATCAGGAAGCTACTAAAGCGAAAGAACTATTAGGAGTAACGGTGCGCGAGAACTTGAAGTTTAGAGATGGTTTTTTTGTGAATGATGAGGCGCATCAGTTAGAAATTATCAAAAAGATACGTCAGTACCAGCCAGATATAGTACTTTGCAATGCTGTAGATGATCGCCATATTGACCATGGTAAGGGCAGCAAATTGGTTAGTGATGCTTGCTTCCTCAGTGGGCTTCGCCGTATTGAGACTACCCTTGATGGCAAAGCGCAAAGTGCTTGGCGACCTAAGGTGGTGTATCACTATATACAATGGAAAAATATAACACCTGACTTTGTAGTGGATATTACAGGATTTATGGAAGCTAAAGTAAATGCTGTGTTAGCTTATAGTTCGCAGTTTTACGATAGCAATAGCAACGAGCCTACTACGCCTATCTCTGATCGTAACTTCTTAGACAGTGTAACCTATCGCGCTCGAGACCTTGGAAGGCTAATTGGTACAGATTTTGCGGAAGGATTTACGTGCGAGCGAGTGCCTGCCGTGAAAAGTGTTTTTGATTTGATATAATAGAAACACATTAAATTAGAATTATAGAACTGACATTAATAAAAAACAATTATGAAATTAGCATTATTAACCATAGGAATTTTGCTTCTTTGTGTAGGAGGTATGGCAATAAAAATATGGGGTAAAAAAGGAGGTAAGTTCTCTGGATCTTGCGCTAGCCAAAGTCCTTTTTTGAATCCTGAAGGGGAACCTTGTAGCTTTTGTGGTCGTATGCCTGATGAACAAGAATGCCGTAAAAAATAATGACTGATAGCTTAGAAAATCATATAACTGCTGCCAAAGAAGGCAACCAGCGCGCATTTAGTGCTTTGCTGGATGCTTATTGGAGCGATGTATATAATTTTCAACTGAAAAGGGTGGGTGATGAACAAGAGGCTGAGGATATTACTGTGCAAACTTTTGCTCGTGCGTTTAGCAAAATAGAACTATATGACGCACAATACTCTTTCAGGACGTGGCTGATAACCATTTCAAAGCGCATTCACATAGATATGCTACGCCAGCAAGATGAAATGTTATTGCACTTAGGTACCGAAGAGCGGGAATCTGGATGGATAGCCGACCAATCGCCTACTGGGGAAGACCACCTCATTATGCAACAACAATCTGACACTTTACTAAAAATGATTGGGCAACTTAAAGAACCCTACAAAACGGTTATAGAGTTGCGTTATCTGCAAGAAAAAAGTTACAAGGAAATTGCTGAAACTATGCATATTACAATGAGCAACGTGAAGGTTACTCTATTGCGTGCCAAGAAAATACTTGGAGAACTATATTCAGTAGCAAATCGCTAGAAAAAGGCGAATGGTAATAATAAAAGATATTTTGGCATTATTTTTGCAAATTGTAATACATAAATAATAACTAAAAAACGTAATCAAATGGCAAATATTACATTTCACGAACAGCCTGCACACACTGCAGGTAATCTTCCTGAAGTAGGTTCTACAGCAGCCAACTTCACTTGTGTAACCAATGAGTTAAAAGAAGTAGCTTTGGCTGATTTTAAAGGCAAAAAAGTGCTCCTAAATATCTTCCCAAGTGTAGATACAGGTGTATGTGCTACTTCGGTACGTAAATTCCATACTGAAGCTGCCAAAGTGGCTAATGTAGCGATTGTGTGTATATCAAAAGACCTGCCTTTTGCTTTAGGACGCTTTTGTGCTGCTGAAGGCATTGACAATCTTGTAATGGCATCAGATTTTCGCGGTGATTTTTCGGCTCATTATCCCGTAACATTTACTGATAGTCCGCTAAAAGGATTGCTATCACGTTGTGTAATAGTAGTAGATGAGCAAGGAAAGGTAGTATATACTGAGCAAGTGGCTGAAACCACCAATGAGCCTAACTACGAAAAGGCTTTAGCAGCTCTTGGCAAATAGGCAAGGCTATTGTCTAAAAATAGAGAGTATTCAAAAAAGAGTGGTAAATTCTTTTTGAATACTCTCTATTTTTTTGTTGTTAATTGTGATTTGTTTTGTATCTTTGCCCCATAAAAACGAGTTAGAAACTAATGGCTAAGAAAAAACAACAGGCTGACAATCAGCCAGCAAAACCATCTAAAAAGAAGAAGGCAGGCAATGGTAATTCGCGGATTATCCTTGGGATTGCCTTTATACTATTTTCGTTGTACTTGGCTTATGTATTTTTTACCTTCTTTATCTACTGGAAAGATGACCAAAGCATCGCTGCTAACCTAAGCGACCGCAGCCTATTACCCGAAAATGGCGGAAATAAAGGGGGTAGCTTCTTTACTGATACTTTTGTATTCAAAGGCTTTGGTTTTGCTACTTTCATAGGGGTAGGCTTACTGTTCCTCATAGGGATTAATTTGGTGTTTAGAAATGTAAAACGCCTTGTAAATCTCTGTTATTGGGGGGTGCTGATAATGATATATATATCTGCCGTATTGGGCTTTTGTCAAGGAGAGGCTACTGTATGGGCAGGAACTGCTGGCTATGAGCTAAACCATTGGATACAAGACTATATAGGGGCGATGGGTACGGCATTGGTATTGCTTTTCATCGGTTTTGTAATTATTACAATCAAGATGAAACTAAACTTGCAAAAAATAGTAGCTAACACCAAAAATCTTATAACAACCCTCAGCCAAAAAACTCATAGTAATAGTGAAACTTCTGCTGAAACGGCGAAAGAAGATGAAGAGGAGGAAGAGGAAGAGGACGATGAAGAAGATGAGGATGAGACTCAAGCCCTCCCCCAACAGGAAATTGTAAATGACCAAGAACCACCTATAGACCCTTATACTCACAAAAATCTTATCCCTACAATAGGGGGAGGCGAGCTGGAAATTACACAGCCTATAGATGAAGAGGAAGTAACTCCTGCCATTACGCCTGCCGTACCTCCTGCAATGCTTTCGCCTGAGGAATTAGCGCAACAATTGGTGGATAACTATGGTGAATACGACCCACGCTTAGAACTGAGTGATTATCGTTTTCCTACTATAGACTTGCTAAATGAGCCTAAAGACAAGGGTATCGTCATCAACGAGGAGGAACTAAAAGAGAATAATGATAAAATTATCAAGACGCTATCTAAGTTTAAAATTGAGATACAGCGGATAAAGGCTACTGTGGGACCTACTGTTACTCTTTATGAAATAGTGCCTGCCGATGGGGTGCGAATTTCAAAAATAAAAAGCTTGGAAGATGATATTGCTCTGTCACTAGAGGCTTTGGGTATTCGTATTATTGCTCCTATCCCTGGTAAAGGAACTATTGGTATTGAGGTGCCTAACAAGAAACCTACAACGGTGTTTATGCGTACGATGATAAACTCATCGCGCTTTCAGAACACTGATATGGAACTTCCGATAGCCTTTGGGAAAACAATAAGCAATGAAACTTTTGTAGAAGACCTTACTAAGATGCCTCACTTGCTAATGGCTGGTGCTACAGGACAAGGGAAATCGGTGGGTATTAATGTGGTACTTACTTCTTTGCTTTACAAAAAACACCCTTCGGAAGTTAAATTTGTACTAGTAGACCCTAAAAAAGTAGAGCTTTCTATCTTTGAACATATAGAGCGGCATTTTCTTGCAAAATTGCCTAACAATGAAGATGCTATTATCACTGATTACCGAAAGGTGGTAAATACGCTAAATTCGTTGTGTATAGAAATGGAAAACCGCTATGAGTTGCTGAAGAATGCTGGGGTGCGAAACATCAAAGAATACAATACTAAGTTTAAAAAACGTATGCTAAACCCTGAAGAGGGACATCGGTTTTTGCCTTATATCGTATTGGTGGTTGATGAGTTTGCCGACCTGATAATGACTGCGGGTAAAGAGGTGGAAATGCCTATAGCACGTTTGGCACAGCTGGCACGCGCTATCGGTATTCACCTAATTATTGCTACACAGCGTCCTACAGTGAACGTTATCACGGGAATCATCAAGGCGAACTTCCCTGCGCGTATTGCCTTCAAAGTAACTGCAAAAGTAGATTCTAAAACGATATTAGATGGCTCAGGGGCTGAACAGCTTATAGGTCGTGGAGATATGTTGTTCTCTAAGGGCAATGAGCCCATACGTATACAATGTGCTTTTGTAGATACGCCCGAAGTGCAACGAATAAATGACTATATAGGGGCTCAGCGTGCTTACCCTACTCCGTACTTACTGCCTGAATATGTGGGGCCTGATAGTGATCCTACTGATAATAGTGATTTTGACCCTTCAGAACGAGATTCGATGTTTCGTGAAGCTGCTGAAATAGTGGTTAACTCTCAACAAGGGTCGGCTTCGTTCTTACAACGAAAGCTGAAATTGGGTTACAATCGTGCGGGTAGGATTATAGACCAGCTGGAATACGCTGGAATAGTAGGTCCTTTTGAGGGTAGCAAAGCAAGACAGGTGCTTATTCCTGACCTTGCAAGCCTAAATAATCTTCTGGGTGAATAAAAATAAAGTTATGAGAATTGTATTTATGGGTACTCCCGATTTTGCATTGGGAAGCCTAAAAGCATTAGTAGAAAACCATTATAATGTGGTGGGGGTAGTAACTGTTGCCGATAAACCTGCTGGAAGAGGACAGAAGTTATATCAATCGCCAGTGAAAGTGTATGCAGAACAAATGGGGATACCTGTACTACAACCTGTAAAACTAAAAGATGAGGCTTTCGTAGAGGCGCTCAAAGCACTTGCCCCTGATGTGCAAATAGTAGTGGCTTTCCGTATGCTTCCCGAAGTAGTTTGGCGACTGCCTCGCTTGGGTACTTTCAATCTTCACGCTTCATTATTACCTAACTATCGCGGTGCTGCGCCTATCAATTGGGCTATTATCAACGGGGAAAAAGAAACGGGTGTTACTACTTTTTTTATAGATGAGAAAATAGATACTGGCGCTATCATACAGCAAGCCGTTACTCCTATAGCACCTCACGAAACCGCAGGAACACTTCACGATAAACTAATGACGCAAGGCGCACAACTCGTGCTACAAACTGTTGATAGCATAGCTAACGGCACTTGCCAAACACAGCCTCAAAACAAAGAGATTACATATGCTGAAGCTCCTAAAATATACAAAGAGACTTGCAAGATAAATTGGGAGGCTAATGGCACGGCTATTGAACAGCTTATCAGAGGAATGAGTCCCTACCCTACTGCGTGGACGGAAATGCCTCTGAACGGGGAACTATTGCAGCTAAAAGTATATGATGCTATATTTGAACCTGCAGAACATAGCGAAGAAGTAGGTAAGTTCATCATAGAAAAGAAAACAATGAAGGTAACCGTAAAAGATGGTTATATACAGCTATTAGAAGTGCAATTACCCGCTAAAAAGCGAATGAAAATAGCTGATATGCTTAATGGTTTAAAATAAACTACAATATTAATCGTTTAAAATACAATAAAACTATGAGTGTTTTTACAAAAATTATCAATGGGGAAATACCTTGTTATAAGGTAGCTGAAGACGATAATTTCATTGCGTTTTTTGATATCAACCCCAATGCCTTAGGGCATACACTTTGTGTACCTAAAAAGGAAATTAACTACATTTTTGATATGGAAGATGAGCTTTATCTAAAGCTAATGGCTTTCTCTAAAAAAGTAGCTACTGCACTAAAAAAAGTAGTGCCTTGCGAGCGTATAGGAGTAGCTGTAGTAGGGCTTGAAGTACCTCACGTGCACGTGCATCTTATCCCAATCAGCAAAATGAGTGAAATGACTTTCTTAGAAAAAGTACACCCTACCGATGAAACCTTCAAAGACTTAGCCAACAAGGTCAGTGCAGCCCTTTAGTTGTAATACTATATTGGCAAAACAAAAAAGCTATCAATAATCATATGACTATTGATAGCTTTTTTGTTTCAAAAAGTTACTCGTTATTTAGCGTTAAGTACTTCATCTAAAGCGTCAGTATAAGCTTTTTTAGGAGCTACCCCTACCTGTCTACCTACTACTTCACCATTATTGAAGATTAAAACTGTAGGAATGTTGCGAATACCATATTTACCAGCAAACTCTTGGTTGTTATCTACATCCACTTTACCTACTACTACTCTTCCTTCGTATTCTTTAGCTACTTCTTCAATTACAGGAGCAAGCATACGGCAAGGTCCACACCAAGTTGCCCAAAAATCTACCAATACAGGTTGTGCACTCTTCAGTACCAACTCTTCAAAATTTCCGTCTGTTATTTCTAATGCCATCTTTATATATTTTTTAGTTGTTTTTAATTTTATAGTGCAAAGGTACTAATTTTTTCCGTTATGTTATATAGAAAATTATACTTTTTTGTTATACCATTATCAGCGTTGTACTGATTGTAGAAAGTTTTTGAAACTTTCTTTTTCATCTTGAAAAGTAAACTTATCAAGTAGCAAATAGTAATTTTGAGGGTCTATTACACGATCGTAGGCTGACTTTGCCAGCGAAAGCTTGCTATTGCCAAAAGAAAGCGATGATATAAGCTCACCCACCTGCGCAGTAGTAAGAACTACTAAATTCTTCTGCATATTGAAGAAAGATAGCTTTTCATCATCAAAAGTTTGCTTTTTGTACATTGTTATAAACTTTTGATATTCTTCTGGAGGCATTGGTCTACCTATTTGCATTGCAAAATCACCTCCTGAGTATGACCTATTCCAAACATCATTCCACTGCCTTCCGTGATATGAAGGCTCATTGTTATTCAATGTTATCTCGTCTAATAAATACAATCCACCTTGCGTGAAAAAGTCCATTACCATACGTGTATTATCACGCGGGCTGATAGTTACTCTATAAATAAGCTGGCGTCCTGCCCATATAGAAAGCGGTTGCGATACTGAGGCTAAGTCAAAAAAGCGAAACATACCATTGGCATTTGTTATTTCTTGGTCGCCAATGCTTACCGTAAAGCGTCCTTGTTCTGGAATACGTATAAATACCTCCGAATAGCCTCTATTATAATCAGCTTCCCAACGATAATCAATATTGATAGTTACCCCACCGCGCCCTATTACAGCACGAGACTGCTTGTTAGGCTGATATTCATTTTGCAATAAACGCCCTGCACTACCCACTTGTTGCGCTCTTACAGCAACAGCCATCACGAAAGCTATAATAAGCAAACCTATTTTTTTCATTTCTCTTTGTATTTTATAAGAATAGAGTAGCCAATACCGTGCCAAAATATTATTTCTTCTTTTTAGTAGTTTTCGTTTTAGGAGCTTTTTCGTTTAATAATGCCAAAGCTTGTTCTTTGCTAAAAGTCTCTACATCAGTTTCTTTAGGAAGTTCTATCTTTGTTTTCCCTTTGATGAGTGTATAACGACCCCAGCGCGCTTTCTCTAAGCGTATTTCACCCTCATCCCATTGTTTTACAACTTTTTCTTGCTCTTTCTGTAGCTTGCTTTCTATCAATTCCTCTACATCTTTAGGGCTCAGTCTATCAAAATTATATTTTTTAGTTACATTGATGTAAATATTATTCCATTTTATAAAAGGCCCAAATCGTCCTACCCCTTTTGTAACCTCAGCACCCTCATAGATAGCTATAGGAGCATCTGCTTTCTTCTTTTCGCTTATCAATTCTTTAGCGCGCTCTAAAGTTACCGAAAAAACATCTTCACCTTTAACCAATGAAATATACGCATCGCCGTAATGTACATAAGGCCCAAATTTACCAACGTTTACTTCTACGTTTTTACCATCAACAATTCCTAAGTGGCGTGGTAACTCAAAGAGTTTTAGTGCCTCTTCAAAAGTAATCGTTTCTATTGACATCCCTGCCAACAAACTTGCATAAATAGGCTTTTCAGCATCTTCAGGGTTACCTATTTGTGCCATTGCTCCGTAGCGCCCTAAACGAACACTTAGCGGGCGACCCGTTTTAGGATCTGTACCCAATAAGCGTTCACCCGTTTCCCGCCCCGAATTCTTTTCTACATTCTCCACTATAGGGTGAAAATGAGTGTAAAACTTACCAAGCATTTCCGTCCAATTTTCATTCCCTTCAGCTATAAGATCAAAACTATTTTCTACATTTGCTGTAAAATTATAGTCCATAATAGTATCAAAATGAGCTACTAAAAAGTCATTTACAACACTACCTATATCCGTAGGAATAAGTTTCCCTTTGTCGGCACCCACCCTTTCGGTAAGTGTTTTTTTCTCTATAGTGTTATTTACAAGCCTAAGCAGCTGATAGTTACGCAATTCACCTTCTAAGGTAGAACGTTCCACATAACCCCTATTTTGAATCGTAGAAATAGTAGGTGCATAAGTTGAAGGACGCCCAATACCCAATTCTTCAAGTTTTTTCACCAGCGAAGCCTCAGTATAACGAGGCTGAGGACGCGTAAATCGCTCAGTAGCAGTAATATTTTTATTAGTAAGTGGTTCGCCTTCTTTTAGGGTAGGCAACATCCCCTCTTGCTCTTCGTCTTCATCGTCCGTACTTTCCAAATAAACTTTCAAAAATCCATCAAACTGAATCATTTCGCCCGTAGCCGTAAAAAGCTCGTGATGCTTGTCGTTTTCTATTTTTGCAATAGTACGTTCTAACTGAGCATCAGCCATTTGAGAGGCAAGAGTACGTTTCCAAATAAGTTCGTATAGCTTATTTTGGTCTGGTTCAGCAGCTATGGTAGGTTTGCTCATATCTGTAGGGCGTATTGCCTCGTGAGCTTCTTGAGCCCCTTTGCTCTTGGTAGCAAAATTCCTTACCTGACTATATTTATCGCCAAAAAGCTGTACAACAGCATTTTTAGCACTATTCAAAGCCTCTTGCGACAAATTTACGCTATCAGTACGCATATAAGTTATAAAACCAGACTCGTATAAGCGTTGTGCTACCGACATCGTTTTGCTTACTGAAAAATGAAGCTTGCGTGCTGCCTCTTGTTGTAGTGTAGAAGTCGTAAAAGGAGGTGCTGGCGATTTTTTGGTCGGTTTTTTCTCTAATGATTGTACTTTGAAGTTCGCCCCTATATTTTTTTGTAGAAAAGCCTCTGCTTCTGCCTGTGTATTAAAACTTTTTGATAGCGAAGCTTTTACTATTTTCCCTTCCGAAGTAGTAAATTCAGCCGTAATTTTGTATGACGATTGAGTTTTGAAGTCTTGTATTTCGCGCTCGCGTTCAACAATCAGTCGCACAGCTACCGATTGCACACGCCCTGCCGAGAGTCCACTTTTAATTTTCTTCCATAGCACAGGCGAAAGCTCGTACCCCACCAAGCGGTCAAGCACGCGGCGTGCTTGTTGTGCATTAACTAAATTGTAATCAATACCTCGCGGGTTCTTGATAGCTTTTTCAATAGCAGCTTTGGTGATTGAGTTGAAAACAATACGTTTTGTATTAGCTTCATTTAGATGAAGCGTTTCCGCTAAATGCCAAGCAATAGCCTCTCCTTCGCGGTCTTCATCCGATGCAAGCCATACCATTTCGGCTTTAGATGTAAGTGCTTTGAGCTCTTTTACCAAGTTCTTTTTATCGTTCGAAATCAAATACTGTGGTTTGAATCCGTTTTGCACATCTACTCCCAATTCATTGGAAGGCAAGTCAGCAATATGCCCATAACTCGATACTACTTTATAGTCTTTACCAAGAAATTTTTCAATAGTTTTTGCTTTTGCTGGCGACTCAACAATCACTACATTTTTAGCCATACGCTTCTATGTTTTTTTAGTTATTGCGGGCAAAGGTACAAAATAATGTTTAATTGCCAATAATTAATTTTAAATTCCTGCCAAACTGCCAATTCCACCCCTAAGTGAGATTGTCGGTGTCATATTTCTTTGCCAAAGAGAAATCCTATCTCATAAATATAGAAAGACCCTCTATTTTTGTCCTCATAGTATAGTTTTCCTTCTTTTTGCTGAAAGTTATATATTGTATCCATTCCATCTATAATAGAATGGTTTAAAGTATTTAATTTTATACTATATTTCCGATATTTATCCTCGTTATTACTAAAGGAGAAAGAAAGTTGTTTTTCTTTAGGAGTTCTATAAAAGCATATTCCTGAACTTATCATTACTGAATCTACTTTCCCCAAAGAATTAAAATATATTTTCTCTCTTACAGCATATGCTTTATTCCTAAAACAATACATTTCATACTCTGAAAAACCTGTAGAATTACGTATTTCTATTCTACTTTGGATGTAAAAACTTTCTTGGTTCTTGTTATATTGGCAAGAAAAAAGAAAAAGAATTATGATTATAATTCCTTTAATTTTTAGTAATTGTCTCATCTTTTTTAACATTTTTCTCTTTTTCTCCATTTTTCTAGCTCTTCTCGTGTTTCTAATATTTGGTTTTTAGGAATAACACCAAAACATCTAATTTGCTAATTCCCTAATTTGCTAATTCCCCAATTTGCTAATTTCCCTTTACAAACGTGCTGGCAGGCAGTCCCGCACCATTCACCAAATTGCCATCGGTGAACGGAGCAAAGCCATAACGCACCTGCTGCGGATACGCAACCTCAGGGCTGCTCACCTCTATAGCTTCACCCACCACTTTTGCTGTAGCAGGATAGAAAATACCATTGCGCCCCGCCACTTCAAAACTACGCAAAGCCTTCCCATCAGCACTATGCATTCCCTTATCGTAATCAAAAAAGAGAGTAGCCACACTACCTCTGAATGAAACCGACTTGCACAAAGGACCCGAAGGCACTATATCTTTGCGCCCGTAGCTATCGTAAAGAGCCCAATAAGCCAGCCGTTCCCCTATAGGGCGCTTGTTTTGAGGGTGCACATCGGTAGGGTGTCCATAGTCGTAAGACACCGCCATTCCCAGATGAGAAGCCGAGTAAAGCAAACGCCGCTGTGCCTCTCTAAACCACCCCCACGAAGGTCTGTTGATACTCGATAATTGAACGTAATAAAAAGGCATATCAGGCTGATGCCAAGTTTCACGCCAGCTCTCTACAAGCAAGGTAAACAGTTTGCTATAAGCCTCTTTATTATGAGCGTTCGATTCCCCTTGATACCATATTACCCCCTTGATAGCCAATGATTTCAACGGAGCTATCCCCGCCTCGTAAAGATAACAAGGCTCATAAGGATGTCGCTGACTCTTATCGCTTGCTTTAGCAATGTTCTCACCAGCGCGCTTGCGCACCCAGTCCATTATAAAATCGTTGTTGCGCCAATCGTTGAGAATACGAGGAAAATGCTTTTCAAGAGTATGCCTATCCACCCACGCTTCCGTAGGCGACCCCCCTACCGCATTACAGATAAGCCCTATTGGCATATCAGTTGTTTCTTGAAGTTTTTTGCCAAAATAGTAGCCTACTGCCGAAAACTGAGCCGCCGTCTCAGGGCTGCACACCTGCCACTGGGCAGGAGTGAAATACTGCAAGTGATTGATACTATCAAGAGCTGAAGGCTCCCACGCCACAGCATCAGTACGCCAGCGCGCTTTCATATCACAAAAGCGAATAGTAGGATACGTAGCTTGCGGAATGTCAGTACCCCCTGTAGAAGCCTGACTAAGAGTAAATTCCATATTCGATTGCCCCGAGCAAAGCCATACATCGCCCGCTATGATATTCTTAAACACCTTCTTCTCCTTCCCCGACTCAACGCTTAGCGTATAAGTTTCTTTAGCTTTCAAAGGAGCTAATATCAGCTGCCATTGCCCATTGTCTGTAGCCGTAGTGCTCAGCTGTTGTTCTCCTATGCTGATAGCTACCCGTGCCTTTGCATTAGCAATCCCCTCAATTACCAGCGGTCTGCCGTGCTGAAGCACCATATTATCACTATAGAAAGCAGGCAGTTGCAGCCCCCCATAATTACCCGTGATAGCCTTGTATACCACTTCCGCTATCCTTGCAGCCCCTTCAGCATTAGGGTGCACCGCATCGGGCAAAAGCTGTGGGTAAGCATACAAAGGACTGTGGAAGTCTATCAGTTGCACCTTCGCCTCTTCGGCAATGCGCTGTATAGCCCCCTGTATTTCTTCGTGCCAATCACGAGTCCCCGACTCAAAGCGCGGATGCGTATGCCCTATAGGAGTCATCAGGGCAATAAGAATGCGCACCTTCGGGTTTACCTTCTTAAAACTATTGATAAGAGTGAGATAATCAGTAATAAAATCATCGCGATAATTAGGCCAGTTGCGCGGGTCAGTATCGTTGATACCCAAGTGAATCACCACTATATCAGCCCCAAAAGCAAGCGCTTGCTTGTATTCCTCTTGTTCTATATAAGGGCGATGACCTTTGCTTAGCAAGGTAGCCCCCGATTTTCCAAAATTCCCCACCAAATACGGCTTTCCCAATGCGCGTTGCAGTACCGCCGGATAAGCATCGCGTTCGCGGTTTTCAAGCAAATAGCCATAAGTAATGCTATTGCCCACACAAGCTACTTTGATAGTTTTTTTCTGCGCACAGCCTATAAAGCTTAATAACAGAAAAAGAAGAAATAATTGTTTTTTCATTGTTGGTTATTTTTATTGCCTTATTGGTTTATGGTGCAAAGATACCCGTTTTTATTGAATATATAGCTCTGCACAAAATTATTTTCTCTCCCTCCGCCACCCCGTGCGCTACCCGTGCGCCACACACTTTGGCAAACTTTCAGAGTTTGCCAAAGTTTTTCTACCCCCCAATTCAAAATTCATAATTCATAATTCATAATTATTCGCGAGCGAAGGATAAGCGAAGGAAAGTCGGCGAGCTGGCACAGCCGAGTATGTGACGAAGGATAAGCGAATTAATAGTACAATTGCGACATACCTCCTTTTTTGAAGAGATTGCGCCACACACTTTGGCAAACTTTCAGAGTTTGCCAAAGTTTTTCTACCCCCAATTCAAAATTCAGAATTCAAAATTCAAAATTATTCCCCAGCGAACCTTGAGCGAAGGTTTAGCGAAGGTTTAGCGAAGGATAAGCGAATTAATAGTACAATTGCGACATACCTCCTTTTTTGAAGAGATTGCGCCACACAGAGGGTGTCCGAAAAGTTTTAAAAGCACGATTGCGCCACACACTTTGGCAAACTTTCAGAGTTTGCCAAAGTTTTTCTACCCCCAATTCAAAATTCAAAATTCACCGCTGGTGCGAGCTTGCAGCCAATCGCCCTCACAAAACAAAACTTTTCGGACACCCCCAATTCAAAATTCAAAATTCAAAATTCAGAATTCAAAATTCTCCCCCTCCAAAGCCAATTGTTTTTGATATAGTAATTGCCAATTGAAAAGTTATTACTACCTTTGCAGTTAATAAAAAACAGCCCCTACGGCTCGCATCTAACAATTATATTTATGCTTACAGAGAAACCCCTTTATTATTACAACATTATTAGAGAACAGTTCCCCAACTCCTATTTAGCTGAGGATATCAACCAGATTATTATCGGTATCGATTGCAACTATATCACCGCCAACGACTATTCTTACAGCGCCTTAGAACATTATTACCAGCAACAAAACTCCATCGCTCCCTTTGCAGGACTCTTCGGCGTATTTGCTTATGAGTGTATTCATTTCTTCGAAACACTCCCCGTAAAAGAAGAACAACAGTATGAATTTCCTGCCTTTATCTTTGCCAATGCAAAGGCTTACTTGCACTATTCCAAGATGAGCAAAGTATATTCGTTCTACGGCAATGAAGCTACTTATTACCAGCCACTTCTCAAGAGTAATACCCCAATTACCTCAACAGATAAAAAAACTCCTTTTTATCATATCCATACCGATTTAAACCAAGAGCGCAATCACTTTTATAGGGCTGTACAACGAGCAAAAGAGTATATTGGGGCAGGCGATGTGTTTCAGGTGGTGCTCAGCGAACAACTTTGTTTAGAAAGTGATATGAGTTCGTTAGATTTTTACACTTTGCTGTCAGAAGCAAATCCTTCACCCTATATGTTTCACTTCCCTACCCCTTATGGCGATGTGGTAGGTTCAAGCCCCGAAGTGTTGGTAGATATAAAATCCGATACCATATATATAGCCCCTATTGCAGGAACTCGCCCTCGTGGTAAAGATGCCAATGAAGATGTACTTATTGCCGAAGAACTTTTAAATAACCCTAAAGAATGTGCCGAACACCGTATGCTGGTAGATTTGGCACGCAACGATATTGGCAAGTTTGCCGAAACAGGAAGCGTACAAGTAAGAAATATGATGTACATCAAGCAGTTCGAGCACGTAATTCATATCGTTTCAGATGTATATGGGCAAATGCGAAAAGATGTTTCAGTATTTGAAGTCATTGCTTCCGTATTCCCTGCCGGTACGCTTAGCGGGGCACCCAAAATACGAGCTATGGAAATCATTGCTGAACTCGAAAGCTACAAACGCAATGCTTATGGGGGAGGCATAGGATTTTTGCACTTCAATGGCAATGTACAGCTCGCAATTGTAATACGTAGTGCCTTTTTTGAAGCAAATAGATACGAAGAAGAGGACGAAAAACATAAAATATACATCCAAGCAGGCGCAGGAATAGTATATGACTCAGCTCAGGATAGTGAATATGCCGAAATCACTCACAAACGTGCCTCTATATTGAATATTTTTACCAAAAACTGTATAGAACAATGATTTTACTAATAGATAATTACGACTCTTTTGTATATAACGTAGCGCAATACTTGCAAGAACTTACTGTAGAGGAGGTCAAAACAGTGCGCAACGACCAAATTACCCTTACCGACATCAGAAAGATGAACCCCTCGCATATAGTCCTCTCTCCAGGACCTAAACACCCTAAAAACAGCAAGGTCTGCTTAGAGATACTACAGCAGATAGATAATATTCCTATCTTGGGCATTTGTTTAGGACATCAAGCATTAGGACTGGTAAATGGTGCTACTGTAGCACGACTAAGCGAACCTTTGCACGGCAAAACTTCCGAAATTACCGTCACTGATGAAAATTCAGTGCTTTTTAGAGGATTGCCTAAAAACTTCGAGGTAATGCGCTATCACTCACTCTACGTGAGCAAACGTGGGTTACCCGATACCCTCAAAGTTACTGCCCTTTCTACCGATGGGGTAATTATGGCGATGGAACACCGTTGGAAACCCATTTACAGCATACAGTTTCACCCCGAATCGTTCTTTACACAATACGGCAAAAATATCATCAAAAACTTCTTGGTGGGCACACTGCCCGATGAAAACGTAGATGCCAATAACGAGCGCGAACGCCTTATAGCTAATGCCGTATGTAGCAAGTACTTGAAAAAACTGCAAGATAACCTACCCCTTTCAGACACCGACTTTAAGGAAATATGCGCCGTTATCAACAAAAAACACTACGATATAGTGCAATTAGGAGCCCTTTTAGTATTGATTTCTGAAAAAAGCCTATACCCCGAGTCGCTTACCGCTTTTGTAAAGAACATTTTGGCTTATAGTACTACTTTCGCCGATGAACGCCCTATGATAGACCTTTGTGGTACAGGTGGCGATGGACTTAAAACGATTAATATCTCTACTTCTGTAGCCTTTATTGTGGGGGCTTTGGGCGTAAAGGTAGCTAAACACGGCAATCGCTCAGTTACAAGCAAAAGTGGTAGTACCGATGTGTTAGATTCGTTGGGAGTAGAGGTAGTAACCTCGCTAATGAAGCAACTAAACCTGTTAGACAGCAAAGGATTAGCTTTCTTTCACGCTCCTTTCTTCCACCCTTTAGTAGGCGAAGTGAAAGAGGTACGCCAGCGATTAGGAATACGCACAGTGTTCAATGTATTAGGACCTTTATTGCACCCCAATACAAAACTAAAATACCAGTTAGTAGGCTTATACCACGAACCCGTAATGCGCCTCTATGCCGAAACACTAAAACTTTTAGGCAGAAAACACGCCTTAGTGGTGCGAGGTAATGATGGCTTAGACGAGATTTCTATCTGCGATGAAACTAAAATAGTAGAGATAAAAGATGGTAAGATTTTAGAATATACCATTGCCCCCGAAATGTTTGGCTTCAAGCGGGCTTTTCACGCCGATATTGAAGGAGGTTCTCCCGATGAAAATGCCGAAATACTATTGCGTATTTTGAAAGGCGAAGAAAAATCGGCTAAACGCGATATAATTGTACTAAATGCTATGTTTGCTCTTTATACTGCTGAAGTAGTAAAACACCCCGCTGATGCTAAAGCATTGATAGAAGAGGCTTTAGAAAGCGGAAAAGTATATGAGTATTACCTGAAATACATAATGTAATAAAAAAAGGCTGCCTTAAAAAGCAGCCTCTTTTTTTATGATTCTGATAGTTAGTATTATTAATCACCAATAGCTTTACACTGAAGTGTGTAACTCTCTAAAGCTTCAATAATAATATCACAACCCTCCTTAATTTCTTCATCGGTAAGGGTAAGCGGTGGCGATAGTCGTACAGCACGAAGCTCAAAAAGTAACCAATAAACTATCAGTCCGTTATCTTGACAATATTCAACCACGTAATTAGCTATTTCAGCAGAAGGTACTATCACAGCAAGCATTAGTCCGCGACCATTGATGCTCTCAATAAGAGGGTGCTGAAGGTATTGCCTAAAAAGGCGTTCTTTGCGAAGTGTATCTTCCATCAGGTTGGTAGTGAGCAGTTCTTGTAATGTAACCAATGAGGCTGCTGCTATTACAGGGTTACCGCCAAAAGTAGTAATATGCCCCATCTTAGGATTATGCGCCAAAAGCTGCATACGCTCGTATGACGATACAAAAGCCCCAACAGGCATACCACTTGCCATTCCCTTCCCTATGGCAATAATATCAGGTACAATACCATAGTTTTGAAAACCAAAGAGCTTACCCGTACGACCAAAACCTGGTTGTATTTCATCTATAATAAGCATAGCCCCTACTTCTTCACAGCGTTTTTTTACCTTGATAAGATAATCATTCACAGGTTCTATAAAGCCTGCCCCTCCTTGAATACTCTCTAATAATACACCTGCGGTACGCTCAGTAATTTTAGCCAAATCGGCTTCGTTGTTAAACTCTATAAAATCTACATCGGGCAATAAAGGGCGGAAGGGGCGTTTGCGCTCTTCATACCCCATTAGGCTCATTGAGCCTTGCGTATTGCCGTGATAAGCATTCTTAGCAGCTATTAGTTGTGTTCTGCCTGTAATGCGCTTAGCCAACTTCAGCGAACCTTCAATAGCTTCAGTACCCGAATTAACCAAATAAGTAGTATTGAGCGAAGGAGGAAGTTGCTGGGCAAGAAGCTGGCAAAAATCTACTGCTGGCTTTTGCACATACTCACCATACACCATTACGTGCATATAAGTAGCACACTGTTTTTGTATAGCTTCTACTACTTTGGGGTGGCAATGCCCTAAAGTACAAGCCGATACTCCTGCTACAAAATCTAAGTACTTTTTGCCATCGGTAGTGTAAATATAGCTACCCTCAGCGCGCTCTACCTCCAACAACCTTGGATAAGGCGAAGTAGGTGCTTGGTATTTCAAAAACTCTTCTTTCTGATTCATCTTTTAATATATTATTGTTACTCGTATCTCAATGCACTAATAGGCTCTAACTCGGCTGCTTTGCGGGCAGGATACCAACCAAAGAATACCCCTGTAATAGTACATACCAAAAAGGATATTACAATAGAATACAAGGTGATACTTACAGGCCAGCCTATAAACAACGATACACCTATCGTTGCCAATAAGCCAATAATTACCCCCAGAACACCCCCCGTAATACTAATAAGCACCGACTCGATAAGAAACTGCGCCAAGATGTCCTTACCCTTAGCCCCAATAGCCATACGCAAGCCTATTTCCTTAGTACGCTCTTTTACCGATACGTACATAATGTTCATAATGCCTATACCCCCCACGATGAGCGAAATGCTAGCAATAGCTACCAATAACACGGTAAGCATCTCGCTGGTAGAGCTAAATGTACTGATGAGCTCTTGTTGCGAAAACACATTGAAATCATTCTCTTGCGCAGCCGAAAGGTTATGCGTGCGCTCCAAAATCTTCTTCACTTGGTTTACCGCATTCTCCGACTGGCTTTCTTCTATCACCGAAGCCACAATACTCTGCAAGAATGTTTGTGCCAAAATACGCTTTTGTACCGTAGTGTAAGGAGCGATAATCACATCGTCTTGGTCTTGACCAAAGTTGCTTTCTCCTTTTTTGGTAAGGATACCAATCACTTTAAAAGGGATATTCTTAAAGCGTATGGTTTGCCCTATAGGGTTTTCGCCATTAGTAAAGAGGTTCTTTGCCACTGTTTGCCCTATCACGGCTACTTTAGCAAAGTTAGTAATTTCATCTTCACCAAACATACTCCCTTCAGCCACACTCCACTCGCGTATAGGCAAGTATTCCGTATTTACGCCGTAGATAGAGGTAGGCCAGTTGTTGCCCCCTGCTATACTTTGTCCGTTGCCACTTACCACCGGCGACACATATTTCAGCAGAGTACCTTCTTTTTTGAGGGCTTCGTAATCGGTCATCTTCAGCGATTGCATATCGCTCATACTCATACGCACCCCGCCCATCATACCTGCCCCCGGACGGATATTGAGCATATTAGTACCCATTTTAGAGATATTTTCCTTGATGCTCTTCTTAGAGCCCTCGCCAATGGCAAGCATTGTTATCACTGAGCCCACCCCAATGATGATGCCCAGCATCGTAAGCATAGCCCTTGTTTTATTGAGTAAAAGGGCACGCCACGCTATTTTAAAAAGGTTTTGTATATTCATTTTATAAACTATTTATCAAGTTGTTTATTTCCTTGAATACTTGTATAAGTTTCATTTGAAAGTTTTTTAATAGATTTCAGATAATCTACTTTGTCTAAAACAGCACGTTGTTCTTTGATGGTTTCTACTAAAATTTTAAAACGTTCTTCTTTAGCAACATTGTTTTTAATCAGAGAAGCATTAAGACTTTCTATATTGCTGAGTATAGCTAATTCGTTAATGCTAGCGATGTCTCTTATATTTTCCCCCTTTAATACTCTTTCAGGATTAGCTGCTTTCCATTGTTTAGCAGTACAGCCAAACATAGCAAGATTTAGCAAATCGGCTTCATCAGCATAAACAAAAGTCTCTTTTAGCTCAGAAAGAGTAGGAAGTATATAAGTTTTAACAGCATCGGTATGGATATAATAGTTAGCTTTACTTAAAATCCTTTTTACATTCCATTCTAAGTTGTATTGATTGCTCTCTAACTCCTTTAGACGTTGATATTCTTTTACTATGTATAACTGAAAAATAGGGCTAATCCACATAGCAAAATGAAAAGCAATATCTTTATGAGCATAAGTACCTCCGTATTTTCCAACCTTTGAAACAATACCAATAGCATTAGTCCTTTCAATCCATCGTTTAACCGACATATAGAAGCGATTAACCCCTGCTTCATTTTTAATTCCCCCGAATTCAGGGGAATTAAAATTAGGATTGTTCAACTCTTCCCATACACCTAAATACTCAATAGTATTCTTATTGGTAAGCCATTTCTCTATCAAACGACTTCCCTCTTCCTGATTTATAGTCATATCAGTTAAACTTATATAATCAGCTTCATTAATCACTCTGATATTTATTTCAACATCTTGTACTTTAAGTTTATTATTTGTTGGTGTCATATTTTTGGTAAATTTTAGTTACATCATTAAAGTGGTTGCCCTATAATACGGGTTTTATACTCGCCTTTTACTATTTGCCAGCACACTTGGTAAGCTAAACCAGCTTCGCCATTAACTGCATAAATATAAAGTGCCTCCGCTTCCTCATCGTAGTATATGGAACTGCTAAAATAGGAAATTTCATACAAATCATCATAAGCACTTTTAGGGATAGGTACATTTTTGCCTTTCATAGTTACAGTAATACTTTTGTAATGGTCTTGAGCTAGTGAACCGTCCCATCCATATATTATTTCTTTACCATCAATGATTAATTGTTCATAACTTCCCTGGCCTTTCTTAGTAATCTTGTGCTTGGTTTTGTCGAACTTCTGTTTGGTAATGGTCACTTTTACGTCCTTATCATCAAAAATAACACTATTGCCTTGCACTTTTCCTTCTATAGTACGAAAGTCAAATATTTTTTTCAAGCGACTTTGATGCACATACCCTTTATCAACTTCAATCCAGTTAGTAGGGTTAAATTCTTTATCAAAGAAACCATACACAAGTGTATTGTTAGGCAAAGTACCTACAATTTTGCTTTTTACATTTTCTTTGGCGCGAATGTTTACATAGCCGTCTTTGTCTTTTACTACGGCATAATCTCCTAAAGGACCTTGCGCAAAAGCGTTGGTGCTGAGGAAAAAGAATAAAATAAGTAAGTGTTTCATAAAATTTCTAATTATTCTCTACAATACAAAAATCTACTCTATCGCCTGATACGTTCTATACCAATAGTAGGTAATTTCCCAAAAAGGAGTATTGTGGTTATCGGTAATAAGGTCTATCAAATTGTTATTATTCACTATCTCTCTTATTTTCATCGTATTTTACTCCTGTAATACTTTCAATCCATTGGTTAAAGTATTCTTCTTGCTCCTGAACGGTAGCTATTTGTGAAAAATCGTTTTCAGGGTCAAAGATATTTATTATTTCAGCAGTATTATAATCATACCTTTTTCCTAAAACTAACCTTACCGCTCGGAAATTCTGTTTGAAATGCCGAATCATATAATAATGACGCCTTGCCCCTTGTATCAATAGTTTTATACCTTGCTGTTCTAAACGCTTGCGAAGGATATAGAATAGCGACCTTACCTCATCTGAAACCATTTCGTAATGATGATTTTGCGTATCGTGATAAGTCATTACAAAAATCTTTACTTTTCCGCCTGTATAGGTGAATGTTTCATCTTTAGAAAACATATCTACCATTGTGGGATTTTCTCTATCTTCTCTATAAAAAGTAATAGTAGCCTCTATCACTTGCTGGTCTGTTGTAAAGGCTTTAATGAAATACTGAGAAAAATTCTCTTTAACTTCTTGTGCTTGCATAGGAATGATTGTTGTTGCTAATAAGTTTTATAGCGTTATCAAGTATGCCACTTTCATAGTCGGCAGACTCTAAATCACCATATATATATTAATCATTTAGCTGATATTGTTTTGCTATTTGTTCTTCCCAATCAATATATTCTTCTTTAAAATCAATAATACCAGAAGGATACCCTTTTAACCAATACATATCACCTTTTACAAGCAACATCGCCCAATGATATTGTTCTTGATGAGTGATAAATGCTACTTCATTAATAGATTCAGGCATACGCATCCAGTCTGAGTTTTCTACCAATCGAGTAGCTTCTTCCATAGTCACCCCACCATAATGCACTGCCAAATGCTTAAGCCACTCACAAGCGGAATAGTGGTTATACACACAGAAATCACCCTCCTCATTATAGTAAATTATTCCATCTCTGAGTCCGTTAGGATGTGGGGTAGTATCAATATCTTTTAATGCTTTTTCAAGTTCAGTCATACCTAATTATCAATATTTTATAATTTAGAAATCACTGATTTTCAAATCTCAGTTTTGCAATATTGAATTGTGCGAACACTGTTCGCACTTTTTCTCTTTATCCTGCCATTACAGACTCTATAAATACCAATTTTTGATTTTTCCATTTGAATTTCCAATAAGTAGCGCTTTCTATAACTTCGTATTCACCAATATCGTATACTTCTTTGATTTTATCTTCAGATACTTTTTCAGAATAGCCATCTTCAAACCACACAATCTCTACCTCATTGCCTTCTATAGATATAGAATATTTGTTAGTCCCCTTAAAGTTATCAACTTTTATACTATAATACCCTTGATTTTTAATCCAATGAATATCATCTATATCTATTTTAGCAATGGTTTTACTAAAATGCTCATTATAGTTGTCTTTAGGAATAGGACTATTACCTTTTTGAGCTTCTGCTTTTAAACTTTGCAATGCTTCTAATAGTTTTTCTCTATCAGCTTTTAGTATTGCCGTACGTTCTTGAAATAGCTTCACATTCTGCTCTTCCACTGCGTTGAGTTTCACCTTACTATTGTCACTCACAGGCTTATACCACGGTTTTTCATTAAAGTAATTGCTTATTTCATAGTCTTTAAACTTATAACCTTTGCGAGCGTAAAGGTCGTTAGTGAGGAAGCGCAATTCATCTATGCTCAATTTGCTGATTTGTTGTTCCTTAATCACTTGGGAGGCACAAGTGGTGCAATCTTTTAGCTGTGCCGTAGCGTTTAGTGAGAATAACACTATTGATAAGAAGTATAAGTGTTTCATTGTAAAGTAATTTTTTGGGCAAAGATACTAATTTCTTTTCTATTATGCCAAAGGCTCGCACCGTCATTCGTCATTTGTATTTCGTAATTGTGCCAGCTGTTCCTTCGCATTTAGCCTATCGGTTACTTCTTTATCGCTGATGATATGTCCGTCTTTCAGCACTACCGTGCGTTTGCTAAATTGGGCAATATCGTCTTCGTGGGTTACGAAACCTATGGTGCTACCTTGGTCGTTGAGGCGTTGGAAAAGCTCCATTACCTCGTACGAGGTTTTGGTATCGAGGTTACCGGTAGCCTCATCGGCAAGGAGGATAACAGGGTTATTTACTAACGAGCGTGCAATCGCTACCCGTTGTTGCTGTCCCCCCGATAGCTCACTAGGCAAGTGGTTCAGTCGGCTTTCTAAGCCTACACTGATGAGAGCTTCGATAGCGCGCTCGCGGCGTTCTTTGGCTGATACTTTTGGGTTATACATCAGTGGGAGCTCTACATTCTCAATGGCTGAGGTACGGGCTAATAGGTTGTACGACTGAAAGATAAAACCTATTTTGGTGTTGCGTATATGCGCCAAATCATTCTTGCTCATATTTTTTACCGAGATGCCGTCCAAAATGTAATCGCCAGAAGAGGGACGGTCTAAGCAGCCTAATATGTTGAGCAAAGTTGATTTGCCCGACCCACTCGGTCCCATAATAGTTACAAACTCGCCTTCGCGGATGGTGAGGTTGATGCCTTTCAGGGCGTGTACCGTTTCGTTGCCCATCTGGAAGTTGCGCTTCATATCGCGTATGTCTATAATGGCTTTTTTCATTTATTTAGCTTTTGAATTGTTTCTACTAGGGCGTTTTGGCATAAACGGACTGCTGCTCTCTCCACTTTTCTTATCGCCTCCTGCTATTTGCGGAGCGCTACCCTGCAAGCTGGTAGCTACTTTTTCGCCAACCGTTAGTCCGCTTACTACTTGCACGTTGATACCATCATTGCTGCCTATGGTTACGGCTTTTTGAGCAAGACTGCCATCGGCATTCACTACCCACACGTATTTGTTTTTACCCTTGCCATGCTGTACTTTAGGAGCTTCGGCTGTAATATCTTTTTGGGCGTAATATTGCATTAGCACATCGGTATCGGGCGTAAAGTTGATAGCCTTAGCGGGCACTATGGTTACGCCTTTTAGTTCATTGGTATAAATAGCAATGGTAGCAGTAAGCCCAGGTTTTAGCTTTTCATCGGGGTTTTCTGCCTCTACTATCACCTTGTAAGTTACTACGTTGGACGAGGTGGTGGGCGATAGGCGCACTTGGGTAACGCGTCCTGAAAATTCCTCTTGAGGGTAAGCATCAACGGTAAAGCTCACGCGTTGTCCTACTTTCACTTGTCCTATATCGGCTTCGTCTACATTTACCTCTACCTGCATACGCTTGATGTTCTTAGCTATTTTGAAGAGTGTAGGCGCACTTATAGAAGCAGCCACTGTTTGCCCTTCTTCTACCTCTTTGCTAAGGATAATCCCATCGATAGGCGAATAGATATTCGCATAACCTAAGTTCGTTTTCGCCTGATTGAGGGTCGTAAGGCGTTGGGTAACCATTGCTTTGGCATTGGTGAGCTGGTAAGTAGCCTGCTCGTAATCGGATTTGCTAATTACTTGGGCATCGTACATTTTCTTTTGGCGGTCGTAGTTTTGCTGATAGTAGTTCAGTTCGTTAAGTGCCGAATTGTAGTTGGCAGTAGCATTGATAACGTTCTCTTGTAGATTTGTTTTATCGAGCTCTGCCAAGAGCTGTCCTTTTTTTACTTGGCTATTGTAATCTACATATATTTTGCTCACCAAACCCGATACTTGGGTACCTACTTCCACCTCGTCTACCGGTTGTACACTACCCGTAGCGGTTACTTCGGTAGTAACGTCACCTTGGGTAACTTCATCGGTTTGGAGTACAATAGGCATTGGTTTTTCTTTCATAAAGAAGTGATATGCTGCAAAAGCCACTACAGCTAATAGGGCTATAATAATGATTTTTTTGATTTTCTTTTTCATTGTGTAAGTTCTAAAATTAATATATAAATGTTTGTGTAAGTATTTATTTAAGAGACATTTTCCCTTAAACTGTTTAAAAAGTTTGATTATTAACATCCCCCCCTACCCCCCTTCAAAGGGGGGATATGCCGCAATTGTTCTGTATAAAGACTTTTGAGCAATTTCATATGATTATTAAAATTCCCTAACACATACTCCGCTGCATCAGCTCACGGACTTCCTTTAAAAGGGGATATGCCGCAATTGTTCTGTATAAGGACTTTTGGGCAATTTCATATGATTATTAAAATTCCCCTAACACATACTCCGCTGCACCAGCTCACGGACTTTCTTTAAAAGGGGATATGCCGCAATTGTTCTGTATAAGGACTTTTGGGCAATTTCATATGATTATTAAAATTCCCCTAACACATACTCCGCCGCACCAGCTCACGGACTTTCTTCAAAGGGGGATATGCCGCAATTGTACTATTCTTGTGGAATTCTCTCATTTTCCTCAATTCTATCTTCTTTCAGTGTATTAACAATACTTTTTAGTAATGATATCACTTCAAAGAGATTAGTATTTATTTCTTCATTTGAAAAGCGAACAAATGTTACTCCATATTTTTCTATAGCTTCTTGTCGCTGACAATCTTCTAAAAAACTAAATTCGTGTATATTACCATCTACTTCAATTGCTAAAGCCAATTCATGGCAATAGAAATCTACTATATACTCCAAAATAGGAACTTGCCTGTGAAATTCTACACCTAAGGCTTTTTTCCTTATGTGATTCCAAAGAATTATTTCACTTAATGTACTATGATTTCGCAAATATCGTGCAAAATCTTTTAGTTTAGAATTATATGGAATAATTTTATTCGGCATAAATGATTAATATTTCATTTTTTAACATTTTCTATATATGAATCAAGAGTTAAAAAAATAATTCCTGAATAACAGGAGTATTTTCGCTTTTGCATCGCATAAGACTACCTAGAAAGTTTTTATTAGTACAATTGCAGCATCTCCCCCCCTTTGAAGGGGGGAAGGGGGGATGTCTCTTCTATGGAAATGTTATTTCTTTTCCTTGATAAAAATTGAGCAACTGAACATATAGTGCCGACATATATTTATTCTGTAGATAAGTTTGTTCTGCACTTAGGTAGGAATTTTGGCTTACGAGCAGTTCGGTATTGGTAAGTCCGCCGAACTCGTGTTTTTTCACTGCTAAATCATATGCCAATTTGGCATTGTCGCGAGCTGTACGCGAAGCCGCTTGTTGTGCTTGGTGTGTGGTGGCATTTTGCCAAGCGGTTTCTATTTTAGCATAAAGCTCTTTTTCGGCTTGTTGTTCTTCTAATACTGCCTGCTGTTGTGTAAGCTTTGCTAACTTGACATTGCTCTTATTTTTGTTTTGCGAAAAAATAGGTATATTGAGCGAAGCGCCTATCGTCTGACCAAAATTACTATCTAACTGGGTAGCATACCCCAAATCATTAAGGTTGGAATAGCCTGTATTGACTCCTGCTTGCAGGCTAAGGGAAGGCAACGCACCCGCTCTGGCTATTGCAACATCTTTTTCGGCTATCTTTTGTTGTGATTGATAGATTTTCAGATTAGGAAGCGTTTGTTTAGCTTCTGCAAATACTTCGTTTTTATTGGGGATAATTGCCACATAGTCATCTTCTTGCAGGTTGAGTGCTATAGCAAAATCGCTATTGGGGGGAAGCTCTAAAAGTTGCTTGAGGGTAAGCACGCGGTTGGCGTATTGATTTTCAGCCTGAATGATAGCGTACTGATTATTGGCGTGACGGGTTTCTATCTCTGCCAAACTGAGCTTGGCTATCGCACCATTGGCAAACTTAGTTTGTGCTTGTTTCAATTCTTCAGCAGAAGAGCTTGCTGCATTCTTGGCTACCTCTATCCCTTCATAGCTGTAGAGGGCTTGCAGATAGGCTTCGAGCACACTCAGGGTGATGTTGTTCTTCGCCTCTTGCACATAGAGTTCGTTTTGCTCTAAGAGCAGCTGGCTGCGGTCTGTTTGCAAATTGAGCTTATTGCCTTGATAGAGCGGCATAGAAGCCGATATGCCAAAGTTGTTGGAAAAGGTACGGCGCGAGACTCGTTCGTTAGTAATTTGGTTAATTGCTGAACCATTATTGAGGTTTGCCGATGCCGAACCACTGATGGTGGGCAAACGGTTGTCTTTTGCCTGCTGTAGGTTAATTTCAGCTGTTTGCTGATTTAGTTCTGTTTTTTTTACACTAATGTTGTGTTGCACCGCATAGTTGATGCAATCCTCTAATGACCACTGTTTGGCTTGTGAAGTTGCTAATAGAGGCATTAAGAAGAGTAATAATTGCCAAGTTCTTTTCATTGTTTTTTCTTTTCGTTATAAAACACAAAGATAGTGCCAAAAACAATTGTTCTTATCCTTCGGTGCGAGCCGCACGGGCTTTTAGCTATGGGGGAATATAGGGGTACTTTGGCATATTTATTGTGCTTTTTTTTGAAAACAGACAAACAATGAAATCCTTAAAGAAAATCTTTTTTACGCTATTATTAGTAGGTGCTGCTAGCGGTTATGCTCAAAAAGAAAGCAAGCTCACTCCTTATATACCACCCCAAGAAGTGAAAGAACCTTTGTTGGTTCCTTATGTATTGGTAGATGAAAAACCTATGTTTGAAGCTTGCAAAGGAGTTCCCAAAGAGCTGCAATTGAAATGTTTTAAGACAGAATTAGACAAATACATCTATACGCACCTAAGATATCCCTCTGACACAGAAGAATGTGTACAAGGCAAAGTGTATATAAGATTTAACATCAACCCCGATGGTACTACTAATGTAACTCAGGTGCGAAGCATCAATAAAAGCCTTGAAAAAGAAGCTATTTTTTTGATAGAGAGCTTGCCTTGCTTTACCCCTGGCAAACATCGGGGTGAAATAGTTACGGTTTCTTTTGTTTATCCTATTTACTTTATGCTTAGTGAGTAGCTGCATAGGCTTTAAGCTATGGTGAATATAGGGAGTACTTTGGCATATTTATTGTGCTTTTTTTGAAAACAGATAGACAATGAAACTCTTACCAAAAGTCCTTTTAGTACTATGTTTAGCAGTAGTAGCCAATAGCTATGCACAAGAAGAAATTATTGCTCCTTCAGACGAAGAAGTACCTATTGAGATTCCCTATTTTATTGTTGATGAAAAACCTATGTTCGAAGCCTGCAAAGAAGTTCCTAACGACAGGCAATATCAATGTTTTAAAGAGCAGTTAGACAAGCACGTGAAGATACATTTTAAATATCCTCCTGAAGCCCTTGCTGAGGGTATAGAAGGAAAAGTGATTATTATTTTTCGCATCAATACTGATGGCACTGTCAGTATAATAGGGAAGCGAGGTGCTCACAAAATATTGGAAGAAGAAGCTGCCTTCCTCATCAGAAGCCTACCCTGCCTTATCCCTGGTAAAATAAGAGGAGTCCCCACTGCCGTTACTTTTTCTTATCCTCTCATTTTCAAGCTTTCAGAAGATTTTTTTAATTGCGTAAAAGGCAAAAACTAACTGCCAATAGCTAATGGCTAACGACTAGTAAAACACACTTTGGCACGGTTATTGTAACGTAGTAAGTGTAACGAATAATAAATCATTTAATTTTTTTATACTATGAAAAAGTTTTTAACATTTGTATTTTTAGCATTTTTTGGTGCAGTAGCATTTGCACAAGACGCTGAAATTTCTTTCAAAGCAGAAGAAATTGACTATGGTAACATCCAGCAAGGCGCTGATGGTATACGCGTGTTTGAGTTTACTAACACTGGTAAAGCTCCGCTAGTAATCAGCAACGTAACTTCGTCTTGCGGTTGCACCGTTCCTTCTTGGACAAACCAACCTGTAGCTCCTGGTGCTAAAGGGAAAATTGAGGTAAAATACGATACTAATCGTGTTGGTCCTATCAGCAAAACCATTACCGTAACATCTAATGCAAAAGAAAATCCTGTAAAAGGATTGCGCATCAGGGGTAATGTACAACAAAAATAATCCATAACTATTTATATTTTAATTACTCCAAAAAGCCACCTATCACTATTATATAGGTGGTTTTTTTAGTGTTAAAGTATTCTTAAAAATAATCGGCAATACACTTATTTTGTATAACTTTGTCGCCGAGAAAACTAAATAACTAAAAATTGCGTATGAAATTAAAGAGTATTACATTTTTCGCAGGGCTTTTAGTAGCCCAAATCTCAATGGCTCAAGTAGATCCCATTGTCAATGAAGTACTTCCTGTAGGTACTGTTACTAATACAGTAGATATGAGCGGCAGTAGCGATGCCGAGCTAAAAGCACAAGAAGAGCAGCTAAAACAACAGCAACAACTTCAGAAAGAGCAAGAAAAAGCTTTGAAGGCTGAAGAAAAAGCAATCAAAGAAAAAACTAAAGCCGAAGAAGCTGCTAAAAAAGCAGAGGAAAAAGCTAAAAAAGAGCAAGAGAAAGCTGCTAAAGAAAAAGCTAAAGCCGAAGCAGCCGCTAAAAAAGCTGAAGAAAAAGCCGCTAAAGAAAAAGCTAAAGCTGAAAAAGCCGCTAAAAAAGCTGAAGAAAAAGCCGCTAAAGAAAAAGCTAAAGCTGAAAAAGCCGCTAAAAAAGCTGAAGAAAAAGCCGCTAAAGAAAAAGCTAAAGCTGAAAAAGCTGCTAAAAAACAACAAGAGCGCTTAGCTAAAGCACAAGGTGAAGTATCTAAAATAGAAGCTAAAATTACCAAAGCTAAAACTGATTTGGCTAAAGAAGAAAACAAATACAATAGCAAAAAAGCCAAAGGTAATTTGTCTCCTAATGACGATACAAAGTACAAAGGAAAATTACTTGAAAAACAACAAAAAATCAACGAATTAAACCTTGAACTTGTAAAAGCTAAAGCTAAAGTAAACAAATACGGCAACTAATAGCTACTCAACAAAAAAGGGCTATCTGAAATTGTATCAGGTAGCCCTTTTTATATGACTTAATTTTTCAATTAAAACTCAGCACTTTGTGGAGTACGTGGGTAAGGAATTACATCGCGTATGTTGGTCATACCCGTAGCAAAAAGTACCAAACGCTCAAAGCCCAAACCAAAACCACTATGTGTAGCTGTACCAAACTTACGGAGGTCTAAGTACCACCAAAGGGTTTGTTCATCCATACCCAAGTCGGCAATTTTTTGTTTTAGTACCTCATAGCGTTCTTCACGTTGCGAGCCTCCTACAATCTCACCAATACCAGGGAAAAGAATATCCATAGCGCGCACTGTCTTGCCATCGTCGTTCAGGCGCATATAAAACGCTTTAATTTTAGCAGGATAATCGTAAAGTATCACAGGGCAACCAAAGTGTTTTTCCACCAAATAGCGCTCGTGTTCGCTTTGCAAGTCTACCCCCCATTCGTCTATCAGGTATTGGAATTTCTTCTTCTTGTTGTGATTGCAGTTTTTCAGTATATCAATAGCCTCAGTATAGCTTACGCGTTTGAAATCGTTGTGTATTACAAACTCTAATTTCTCAATAAGCGACATACTGCTACGCTCTTGCTGTGGTTTGCTTTTTTCTTCTTCCAAAAACCTTGCATTGAGAAACTCTATATCATCACGGCGTACCTCTAAGGTGTATTTTAGTACACTTTTAATAAAGTCTTCGGCTAAATTCATATTATCAATTAGGTCGAAGAAAGCCATTTCGGGTTCTATCATCCAAAACTCAGCCAAGTGTCGTGAAGTATTAGAGTTTTCAGCACGGAAGGTAGGCCCAAAGGTATAGATTTTACCAAGTGCCATTGCAAAAGTTTCGCCTTCCAACTGCCCCGATACAGTAAGGTTAGTTTCGCGTCCAAAGAAGTCTTTTTTGTAATCAACCTCACCATTTTCGTTAAGAGGAGGTTTTTTAGCATCTAAAGTAGTTACGCGAAACATTTCGCCAGCTCCTTCAGCATCGCTACCCGTAATAATAGGCGTATTCACGTAGAAAAAGCCATTGTCTTGAAAGTATTTATGTATAGCGTATGCCAATGTTGAACGCACACGCATAATCGCTCCAAAGGCATTGGTACGCACGCGCAAGTGAGCGTTTTCACGCAAGAACTCAAGTGAGTGTTTTTTAGGCTGTATAGGGTATTCTTCGGGGTTACTATCGCCCAAGATAATCACTTCAGAGGCTTGTAGTTCTACGTTTTGTCCTTTTCCTTGGCTTTCCACTACTTGCCCTTTCACTTCTATAGCCGCTCCTGTAGTAATGCGTTTCAGCGTTTCTTCAGGGGTATTTTCAAAATCAACCACTACTTGCAAATTGTGTATGGTAGAACCATCATTCAGTGCAATAAAGCGATTGCTACGAAAGGTACGCACCCATCCTTGAAGGGTAACCTCACCTTCTATAGTTTTTCCTTCTTGTAATAATTGCTTGATGTATAACATAACTCTATTTTTTTACTTCTTATTTAAAACTGAAAATATATAAATGGTTGCAAATCGGTAGAATAAGCTTGGTAACATATCAGTACCACTACCAAAGCTATAGCCACTTTCACCACGTAATGGCTTTCGGCAAAAATATGTTCTATTTCATCTTTCCAACGCTGTGGTAGCCAGTGTGTAATATAACCTATTAGAATAATCCCAAAAGCAATATTGTTGTATTTAATAATTTGCATTGCCGAAGCCCAATGCATATTGTGCATCACTTGGTCAAACCATTGTTGTACGCTCTCCATATCGTTACTGCGGAAGAATATACGGGTAAAAGTAATAAAAGCAAACGTAAACGCTATCTTCCAAAAGCGGGCAATCCACAGTTGGCTATTCTCATACGGACTCACTTTGCGCCAATACTTATAGGCTACTACCCCCAAGCCGTTAAGTCCGCCCCAAATAGCAAATTTCCAAGCAGCCCCGTGCCACAGCCCCCCGATGAGCATCGTGAGCATTATATTGATATTGGTAGTTAAATAACGTTCAAAAGGTTTATACACCAAGGCTATTATAGAGCCTATAATAAGCAGCAAACCCGTAATAATTGTAAAAGTACTATTACCAATAGCCACTACCAAAATAACCACAAATAGTAGCGAAAATACAAACGTACCCAAAGAACTATTGCGATTACCTCCCAAAGGAATGTAAAGATAATCTTTCAGCCAAGTAGAAAGCGAAATATGCCAACGTTTCCAAAAATCACCGCAGTTCAAAGCCTTGTAAGGCGAATTAAAGTTCGTAGGAAGATGGAAGCCCATCAAGAGCGCCACCCCTATAGCAATATCGGTATAGCCCGAAAAATCACCATAAATCTGCAACGAATAGCCTATAAGTGCCGAAAGATTCGCAAAGCCTGTATACATCGTAGGGGCATCAAACACCTTATCCAAGAAATGCAATGCTATAAAGTCTGCAAAAATCATTTTCTTGATAAGCCCTTTTAGTATCAAAAAGATAGCTTTGTTGAACTCCTCTTTGCTAATGCGTGTTTTTTTCAGAATTTGTGGTACAAACTCTTCAGCACGCACTATAGGACCCGCTACCAGTTGCGGAAAGAAACTCACATAAAAACCAAAATCTAATATAGAGCTTAAAGGTTTTATTTTATTTCTATACACATCCATTGTATAGCTAATCGTTTGGAAGGTATAGAACGAAATCCCCACAGGCAAGATAATTTTATCTACCGTAAAATATCCTTTATTGCTAAAACCATTAGCCCAATAAGCCAAGTAATTGAACGTTTGGTGATGCGTTTGAAACAACGCATTGTAAGTATCTGTAAAAAAGTAAGCGTATTTAAAATAGCTCAGCACCAGCAAGTTCAAACAAACGCTTATAGTTACAGCTATTCTCCTACGTGAGTCCTCCACTTGGCGGTAAATGTAGTGCCCCAAATAAAAATCGGTTACAGTACTAAAAATAAGCAAAAGCACAAAAAGCCCACTCGCTTTATAGTAAAAGTAAAAGCTCGCAAGTAGCAAGAACAAGTTGCGCACGTGCCGGCGATTATATATAAAGGCGAATACCGCATACAGCAAGGCAAAGAATATCCAAAAGTCTATTCGCACAAATGTAAGCGGATGCTCGGGATTGAAAGTAAAGAAATTATTAAAAAAATCTATCATAGTTTGTTATTCTACCGAGGCAAGGTCGTTATGAAGGCATTGATAAAACACTTCCGAAATAAGTTTTGTTCCCTTAGAACTAAAATGTACATAATCAGAAGCTGCCATTCCTTGCTTCACCCAGTTAATCATAGAGTTCTCACCCCCCATAGCTTCGTACATACTAAAATAAGCTATATCGTTCTTCAAGCACTCTTCTTTCATCAAGTCATTGAGTTTAGGTAAAAAAGGATACGTAATTCGCTTGCCATTGCGCGAAGTTGTCATATCACCAGGACCTAAAAGCATAAACATAGCCGTCGGGTTGGCACGCTTCACCAATTTCATATTGAATATAAGTCCCTCTACATATTCCCTCAATTGTGCTTCAGTTTTCATATAAGGTATTGTATTGCCACCATACTGAAAGATAAAAACATCAGGCTTGCGTTCCTCGCTCATCTGCCTATAGTTTTCGTAATTCATACGCGTAAATATACGTCCTGCCTCACCGCGCATCGCCACGTTATCCATTCGTATTCCCGTAGCAGCATCAAGGGTAACCCCATAAAAGTCAGCACTTAGCCTACCTTCTAGTTCCACCCGCAATTCTTTAGGTGTATTGTTGAAGTTTAGCTTATAGCTATGATATCGGTTGTCAGCTATTAAAGTGTCCGAACTTATCAGGTTACCATCTTCATATACCCTGATAGCAATTCTGCTGGTAGCATTGCCATAGTGTAGCCCAAAACGAGTGTAGTGCTGCAAGCGTGCATACGATTTTTTTGAAGGTTTCAGGGTAAACCAAGCCTTGCTTACAGGTAGCGAAGCACTATCTTTAGCATAAGGAGTAAAGCGCGAATAGGTAGCAAAAAGCCCATATTTGTCGTGCCCCACTTTTTTGCGTTGTTTACGGTCAAAGAAAGCATAGCGCACCCAATTATTACTTGCCGTAATATCTATACTATTTTGGTTATACACCACCTTTATAGGGAAAAACCCAGGACCTCCACCTTCAAAAGCCAGCTGTAGCCTGTTGCGCACATAGCCTGTAATACGATCGCCCTCAATTTGCGAATCGCCGTAATGCACTATCTGGCACGAGTTTTGGCACAACTTGTTCTTCAGCCTACGGATAAAATCCTTAGGATTACCAGGGTAATAAATCTTCCCCTCCTTATTCGTTTCAGAGGCAAGCGTATCTTTTACAATGGTATCAGCCTCCGCCAAAGCATCTGTTTTCTCATCTACTATTGTTTTAGTATCTCTGATGAGCTTATCCAGTGTATTGTTCTCTTTTTCATTTTTAAAGAGCATCCCCAGTATCTCAGGGGTAGGATAACGCAACATAGTGCTATTGCCAAACACTATGCCCTCACGCACCATACCGCCATCGGTAGTGTGATAACTACTGAAAAGCGTCAACGCAAACAGCGTAATAAGCGTACTAACTATGAAGAGTAATATTTTCTTAGGATGCATATTTTTAGCTTATTAAGGCTTCCCACTCTGTCATCAAATCCTCCAACATTTGCTTTTTTTGTTCATATTCTTTATAAAAAACATCACTTTGTACCTGTTCTCCCATCAATATATCCATTTCTTTCAACTCTTTTTCCAATAAAGTAATATTATTTTCTATTTTATTGAGCTTATTTTGCACCGATTTTTGTTGTTTTTGCTGTTCAAAGCTCAATTTTTCATCAGTTGTAGCCACATTTTTAGTTTCTACTACAGTTGCGGCTTCTTTGTTCTGTTCTATTTCTCTGAAATTAGCCGCAGCACGCTGTTCCAAATAAAAATCAATATCACCCAAATATTCTTTCAAGTGCCTATCTTTAAATTCGTATACTTTATCAGTAAGCCCCTGCAAAAAGTCTCGGTCGTGCGATACAATTATAAGCGTACCCTCAAACTGTTGCAGTGCCTTTTTTAGCACATTTTTACTCTTGATATCCAAGTGGTTCGTAGGCTCGTCCATTACCAGCACGTTAAAGTCCGATAGCAACATTTTAGCCAGTGCCAAGCGGTTGCGCTCGCCCCCCGATAGCACCTTCACCTTTTTATCTACCTCATCACCCCTGAAAAGAAATGACCCCAGTATATCGCGCACCTTTATGCGGTTCGTATCGTTAGCAGCGTTATACATAGTGTCCAACACTGTTATTTCGCCATCCAAGTAATCAGCTTGGTTTTGGGCAAAATAACCCAACTGCACATTGTGCCCCAGCTTAATAGTCCCTTCATAAGGAATTTCACCCACAATCATTTTAGCCAGCGTAGTTTTTCCCTGTCCGTTTTGTCCTACAAAAGCAATCTTACTACCGCGCTCCACTAGCAAACTAACCCGTTCCAACACTTGCTTCTCAGCGTAATTTTTGCTTACCTCATCAATTTCAAGCACCACCTTACCAGGGGTTACCGATACAGGAAAACGCACATTCATCACTGCATTATCCTCTTCATCTACCTCTATGCGCTCTATTTTGTCTAATTTCTTAATCAGCGATTGTGCCATTGAAGCTTTTGAAGCTTTTGCCCGAAACTTCTCTATCAGCTTCTCCGTTTGCTGTATTTTCTTCTCCTGATTTTTCTGCGAAGCAAGTTGCTGCTCGCGTATTTCCTGCCTAAGCTCCAAAAACTTACTATAAGGCTTAGGATAATCGTATATTTTCCCTACCGAAATCTCAATAGTGCGATTAGTAACATTGTCTAAAAACATCTTGTCGTGCGATACAATCACCACCGCCCCGCTATAAGTAGTAAGAAATTGTTCCAACCATATAATCGACTCAATATCAAGGTGGTTCGTAGGCTCGTCCAGTAGCAATATATCATTGTTTTGCAACAACAGCTTTGCCAATTCAATACGCATACGCCAGCCCCCCGAAAAAGTATCGGTAAGTTTATTAAAGTCATCGCGTTTAAAGCCCAAGCCCAGCAACACCTTTTCAGTATCCCCCTGATATTGATAACCACCAATAAGCTCATAATGATGCGTATAATCGCTTAAGTTGTTCAATAAGTTGTGATACGCTTCACTTTCGTAGTCAGTACGAGTTTCAAGTTGATGATGAATATCATCCAGCTGCAATTCCAAGCGTTTAATTTCGTCAAAAGCCTGATAAGCCTCTTCAAGTATCGTACGTCCTTTTACAAAGTCAATATCCTGTTTTAAAAAGCCAATACGCACCTCCTTATCAGTAGCAATAATCCCCGAGTCAGGTTTTATTTCACGTGCCAAAAGCTTAAGCATAGTCGATTTTCCAGCTCCATTTTTCCCAATAAGCCCTACCCTGTCGCCCCCATTAAGCATAAAAGCTACCTCTTCAAAAAGATACTCACCCTGAAAAGAAACCGATAAGTTATGTACATTTAGCATTGCAATATATTTTTAAAAAACATCAATTAATTATCAATCATTCGCCATTTATCATTTGCCGCTTGTCATTAATAATTACAGCCTGCAAAATTACATCATTTTTCTGAAATGAATGTAATAAAAACAGATAAAATTTATAATTCAAAAATCATAATTCATAATTTCATTAATATTTACTATCTTTGTCCCCTTAAATAGAATATATACAATGAAAACAATACGTATCGGAACACGCGACAGCGCCCTCGCCCTATGGCAAGCGCAAACCGTACAACAACAATTAGAAGCCTTAGGGTATACTACCGAATTAGTACCTATAAAGTCTGAAGGCGACCTAAACCTCACCCAGCCCCTATACGAAATGGGTATTACAGGCATATTCACCAAAGCCTTAGATATTGCCCTGCTCAATAAAGATATAGACATCGCAGTTCATAGTATGAAAGATGTCCCTACCCTACTCCCCCAAGGACTTGCAGTAGGGGCTGTACTCAAGCGCGGCAATCCCTTTGATGTATTAGTTTACAACAACGACCTTTCTTTTTTAGAAGCACCTCAAGCCACCATTGCCACAGGCAGCTTGCGCCGCAAAGCCCAATGGCTACATCGCTACCCACACCACACCATTGAAAACCTACGTGGTAATGTACAAACCCGACTAAAAACCATCATCAGCAATAATTACGATGGAGGTATTTTTGCAGCCGCAGGCTTAGAACGTTTAGGAGCTTCAAGCGTAGATTACCTCACCCTCGATTGGATGTTACCCGCCCCCGCACAAGGAGCTATTGTAGTATTATTGCACGAAGACAATTTAGCAATGCAAGAAGCCCTATTGCGTTTGCACGATGGCAACACCTATGTTGAAACTCAGGTAGAGCGAGCCTTTTTGCGCGCTTTAGAAGGCGGTTGTAGTGCACCCATCGGTGCTATAGCTAAATTTGACGGACAGCAGAAAATATATTTCAAAGGCGGTATTTGGAGCGAAGACGGCAAAGAAGAACGCCTTATCAACGAAGTCCTTACCAGCCTCAACGACCATACAGGCGAAGAACTCGCACAAAAACTAATGGCTTAGTTTATTGAATAAATAAAAAAGCGCAACACCCCTACGAATGTTGCGCTTTTTTTATTTTTGTTTTTCCTATCTCTTTCCCCCGCTGGCGCAAGCTTGCAGTTTGTGCCCAATTCAGAATTCAAAATTCACCGCACAACTGCGTTTTGCCCCCCTCCCTTTTGGGGAGGGGGAACTGGGGTGAGGAACTTAATCCACTAATATGGTATATTTAGGATCTATATTAGTGCGAGGGTCAAATACAAAATCCACGTAAGTAGCTTCGTCTTTTTTACCTTTTACGGTTTGTTTTATACGTCCTACCTCTATTTGTTGTTTGTTGAATACCTTTACAGATACAGTTCTCTCAAAATCTTTATCAAAGATAAAGTAAATAGAAAGTTTGTTATCGTTACCATCATCAGTGCTACTAATAGTGTGTGCACCAAGTTTTACACCAGCATTAGATAGTTCTTCTGAAAGTTGCAAAGTCATATTGCCGGATTTGTCAATACCTTCACCAAGTCCATCGCCAAAAGAGCGCGCCGAGCCACCCACTATCTCGCCAGCTTTAGTAGCAGCCTGATTAGCAGCCTCTTCACTAATATCACTCACTTTCTTAGCCGTTTCTTTTGCTTGGTCTACAAAAAAGCTACACGAAGCTAAAAACATAGCTGTTGCTATCAAAAAAAGTCCTTTTTTCATACGTTTATTTTTATTATTTGTTAGTTACGTTAGTAATTATTAGTCGTTAGTCATTAGTCATTAGAGTCAACCACACAATTACAATTTCCTAATTCCCGAATTGTCCTCACAAAACTTCTCAAACACCTCTGTATACCTATTCTATAGACTGCTGTTTTACCCCCCTAAAATAGTGTATTTCAATTAAATCTTCAGCTTCATTTACAGTAAAATAAATCAGAAAACGCCCTTTGAGAATATCCCTTACATACATCTGTAATTCCCTACTATATCTGCCTAAATAAAGAGGAGTATTAGAGAGTTCAAGTTCCAATTCTTCTACTGCTTTTATTATTTTTGAAGAATATTCAAACGAGCCATTATGTTCTTCCCAATAATCAAGGCTATTATGGTAATCTTTTTTAGCCTCAAATGACCATCTTATTACCATACTTTTCTCTTGTTTCTTTTTGTAGTTCCTCACTACTTATTGTCATCCCTATTCTACATTGCTCACGTCCTATCTCTATTTTTTGAATATCTTCAGCCGAAAGTTCATAATAAAAGTCGTCTTCTTGTTCTTTTTCGATGCTTTTCACCATTGGTGGGTGATAAAGCCTCTTTTTAGTTGTAATTGTTTCCATATAAGTTTATTTATTGATGTACCAATGTGGCGATTATTGATTATCAGAGCTTTAAATTAGTCATTAGAAGTCAGCCGCACAATTACAATTTGCTAATTCCCCTACGCATCAATCTTAGCGTATTTAGCGTTTTTCTCTATAAAATCACGGCGAGGCGGTACCTCATCACCCATTAGCATCGAGAATATGCGGTCAGCTTCCGAAGCATTGTCTATAGTAACCTTTCGCAACGTACGGTGCGCAGGGTTCATAGTAGTATCCCAAAGCTGGTCGTGGTTCATCTCACCCAAACCTTTATAGCGTTGTATAGTTACATTGCCCATTTCTGTTGAAAGCTCATCGCGTTGCTTGTCGCTCCACGCATATTCTTTGCGCTTGCTTGTTTTGCTTGCTACCAAGTATAGCGGCGGAGTTGCAATATACACGTGGTCATTTTCTATCAACTCACGCATATAGCGGAAGAAGAAAGTAAGTATTAGCGTAGTAATATGCGAACCGTCCACATCGGCATCACACATTATAATCACTTTGTGGTAACGTAGCTTGCTAAGGTTCAACGCTTTCGAGTCTTCCTCAGTACCAATAGTTACCCCTAAGGCTGTATATATATTTCTAATTTCATCGTTGCTAAACACCTTGTCCTGCATCGATTTTTCCACGTTCAAGATTTTACCCTTTAGTGGCAAGATAGCTTGGGTATCTTTATTACGTCCTTGCTTAGCAGTACCTCCTGCCGAATCCCCCTCCACAAGAAAAAGTTCGCAGATAGCAGGATCTTCTTCAGAACAGTCAGCCAATTTCCCTGGCAAGCCCCCCACACTCATCACGCTCTTGCGTTGCACCATTTCGCGAGCTTTTTTAGCAGCCATACGCGCTTGTGCTGCAAGTACAACCTTCTCTACAATTATTTTTGCATCGTTAGGGTTTTCCTCCAAGAAAGCCTCAAGCATAGCAGTAACAGCTTGCGATACTGCCGCCGTAACATCGCGGTTACCCAATTTCGTTTTTGTCTGTCCTTCAAACTGTGGCTCAGCTACTTTCACCGATATTACAGCAGTAAGCCCCTCGCGAAAGTCATCACCTTCTATTTCTACAGGGTTCTTTTTGTCTTTGCTCAGCTTTTCCAACAATCCCGATTTTTCAGCATAGTTCTTCAAGGTACGTGTAAGCCCCGTACGGAAACCCTGCAAGTGAGTACCCCCCTCGGTAGTATTGATATTATTAACGTACGAATGTACATTTTCAGTATAAGAATCGTTGTATACCATTGCTACTTCCACTGGGGTACCATTCTTTTCCCCTTCCATAGCAATAGTTTGTGAGATAATAGGCAAACGATTACCGTCTAAGAACCTAACAAATTCAGTAAGTCCCTTTTCCGAATAAAATTTCTCGCTTTTATAGTTGCCTTTATCATCTTTTTGGCGCAAATCAGTAAGAGTAATAGTAATCCCCTTGTTTAGGTAAGCCAATTCTCTGATACGCGCTGCCAAAATGTCGTATTTATATTCCGTAGTCTGTTCAAAGATAGTCGCATCAGGCAAGAAAGTAACCTTAGTACCACGTTTATCCGTGCCACCCACTTGTTTTACAGGGTAAAGAGCTACACCTTGCTCGTATTCTTGTTGCCATATTTTTTTGTCGCGGTACACAGTAGCAGTAAGGTGGCTTGAAAGCGCATTCACACACGATACTCCCACCCCGTGCAATCCGCCCGATACTTTATAAGAACCCTTGTCAAACTTACCCCCTGCACCTATTTTGGTCATTACCACTTGCAATGCCGATACCCCTTCCTTTTTGTGAATATCCACAGGAATACCACGCCCGTTATCTTCTACGGTTATTGAGTTATCTTCGTTGATAGTAACCTCTATACTGTCGCAATAGCCAGCCAGTGCCTCATCTATCGAGTTGTCCAGCACCTCATATACCAAGTGGTGCAGCCCGCGCACGCCTACATCGCCTATATACATAGACGGACGCATACGCACGTGCTCCATCCCTTCAAGTGATTGAATATTATCTGCCGAATAAGCAGCACTTTCTTGCTGATTGTATATTTCTTCTGCCATTTTTATAGTTAATCAAATCAAGGGCACAAAGGTACAAAATAATTAGCAAACGTGCAAATTTAGTTTTTATACCCACCCTAAAAGTGCCATTTTGTACAGCTATACCGCAGCGAAGGAAAGTCGGCGAGCTGGCACAGCCGAGTATGTGACGAAGGTTGAGCGAAGGTTGAGCGAAGGAAAGTCGGCGAGCTGGCGCAGCCGAGTATGTGAAGCCTGTGCGGCTCGTACCGAAGGAAAGTTTTTTTTGCAATATCATTTTTCTTTTATAACTTTGCAGCCGTTACAAAATCATTATACTTTGGGCAAAAAAATATTAAAAAAACTTCTCTACTTCTTCGTGCTCCCAATAGCTGTCATAGGGGGGCTACTGCTTTTACCCGCAGTGCAAACTTTCATTGCCCAAAAGGTAACCCGTTACCTGAATGATTCTTACAATATCAATATCAATATTGAAAAAATCCACATAAAACCTTGGCTTTTTGTCGATATCAAAGGAGTACTCATTGCCGACCATAAAGGCGATACGCTCATCGCAGCTCAAAAACTCAATACTTCTATCCTATCCCTCAAACAGCTCACCGAAGGGAACCTCTTCTTCGGAAATATAGAAGGCGACAAGCTCATTTTCAATATGAAAACTCATAAAGGCGACACACTCTCCAACCTCGATGTTTTTGTAAGTCGCTTCGATTCCGATGAGCCCAGCACAGGCAGCTTTATTATGACTGCCTCCAAAATTAAACTACACAACAGCAAATGCTACATCACCGATGAAAATGATGCCCAGCCCGCTATGTTACGCATAGACAACCTCGATGCCATAGTAAAAAATTTTGGCATACACGGCAGCAAAGTAACCCTATCACTCGATGAAGGCAGTTTGTTATATGACAAGCAATTACAAGTAAATCACCTTAGCACCTCACAATTCATCTATTCCGATAGCCTTATACAAGCCAAAGACTTACAGCTCAAAACACCCAACAAAACCAAGCTGCAAGGCAATATCACCCTGCACGCCCATAACAATAGCTATTCCAACTTCATCAACGATGTCGCTTTTCAGGCAGATTTACAACAATCCAACATCAATACCACCGACCTGAATGTCTTCTACAACGAATTTGCCCCCCAACGCCAAATTATCGTGAATAAAGCCTCTATGTACGGACCCCTCAACAATTTCAAACTACAAGGCAATATCACACACCAAAGTACCGAAGTAAAAGGCAATTTTGAATTTAAAAACCTATTAAACGACCACAAAAATATCATTATCACAGGCAATAACATAACCGCAGGAGCTTTCTATAACGATTTTGCCTATCTTATGCCCAATATATTAGGCAAAAATATCCCAGACGACCTCCGAAAGCTGGATTATTTCCATCTAAACGGCGATTTTAGCTATACTACCACAGCACTCACTACCGATATGCTACTGAGTACTAACCAAGGCGAAGCACATATCAACGGTGTGTTAGACAATCTGCTCAATACCGATGAAATAGAATATAGCGGTACTATCAACGCCCAGCAACTACATTTAGGACGACTCCTCAGTACCCCCACTATCGGTGATATTACAGCCGATTTAAAAGTGAAAGGCAAAGGCTTCACCCCACAAACAATGCAACTCTATGCCAGCGGAAATATCCACAACTTGCTTTTCAATGGCTATCAGTATCATCGTATTGCTGTAAATGGCGAAATGAAACAACAAGTATTCAGCGGAAAAATTGATACCTACGACCCCAACCTCACAATGAGCGTAAATGGAATTGCCGACCTCTCCGATAAAAAGACCCAATATGACTTCCAAGCCAATATAGCCATTGCCGACCTACACGCACTCCACTTTGTCGAAAACGATAGTATTTCACAATTCTGCGGCAAAGTAATCATTGATATTGAAGGAAACGATATAGACAACATCGTAGGAAAAATATCCTTCAAAAATACAAACTATATCAACTCCGCTGGCGATTTCACCTTCAAAGATTTTGAAGTGTATTCTACACTCAATGAGGGCATCAAAGAAATCAGTATCAACTCACCCGATATTGTAAGCGGTAACATCAAAGGACAGTTTAAACTCGCCGAAATAAAACATATGATGCAAAACGCCTTAGGAAGCATCTATACACATTACAACCCCTATAAAATAGACCCCAACCAATACGTAGACTTTCATTTTAATATCTACAACAAAATCGTAGAAGTATTCCTGCCCAAAGTAAAATTGGGTAGCAATACCTTTATCAATGGTAGTATCAACCCCGATAAAGAAAGTTTTAGGCTACAAATAAAATCACCACATATCAATGCCTACGACAACCTAATCGATAGCCTAAGTGTTGAAATAGACAACAAAAACCCATTCTACAACGCTTTCTTAGAAGCCAAAAAGGTAGATTTGGGCGTATATACCATTCATAACTTCAACCTTATCAATACTACTATCAAAGATACGCTCTTCTTCCGTAGCGAGTTTAAAGGCGGCGAAACTGCCAAAGATAACTACGAACTCAGTTTCTTCCACACCCTAAACGAAAAACAAGAGTCTATCATAGGCATCAAAAAATCACTCATCAATTTCAAAGGAAACGAGTGGTTCATCAACCGAGACAACCAAATGAACGACTATAACAAAATAGTACTAAACCGCACCGCTGATAGTATCAAAATCAACAACTTTAAAATGGCTCACCAAAACCAATATATCAACCTTAGCGGTCTGCTTACTAGTAAAGATTACAAAAACCTACACTTGGTAGCCCACAACGTAGCCTTAGAAAAAATAACCCCCGAAGTAAAAGGTCTTAACCTCACAGGTAAGGTAAACGGCAACGTATCACTCACCCAAAAAGGAGAACTATATTACCCCTCAGCCGATTTGTTTATACAATACTTCAAGCTCAATGGCTATGATTACGGCGATTTAGAAATGAGTATTTTTGGCAACAACGACCTTAGTTCCTTTGATGTCGCCGCTTTCTTTTCCAATGGGCGCACCCCAGGTTTCGCTACTCGTGGTAAAATAAATATCGATAAGAAAAAAGGTACTTTGTTAGACCTCAAAGCCTACTTCCAAGACTTTGCCCTATCCCCCTTCAACCCCTTTATGGAAGGCATTTTCTACGATATTAGGGGTACTATGAGCGGTAAAGTAGATATAACAGGTAGTATTACCAACCCACAAATGGACGGTGAGCTCACCCTAAACAAAGCAGGAGCAGGCATCAGCTATCTGCTCCTAAATGCCGATATTAATGACGGTTCACGCATAAAAGTAAACAATAAAAACTTTATTATAGATAATTGGCTGCTCACTGATACCGCCTACAAAACAAAAGCTACCCTCAATGGCTCCATACGCCACAACCGATTGTTAGACTGGTTCCTCGACCTTAAACTCAAAACACTCGGCAAGCGCTTTATGGTGCTCAATACCCCCTATACCGATGAATCTTTATTCTATGGCACCGCCTTTATGAAAGGCGAGGCTACCATTAAAGGCGCATTAGACGAAATAGCCATCAAAGTAAACGCCCAAACCGAAGAAGGCACCGCCTTTAAAATCCCCCTTAGCGACACCGAAAGCGTAGGCGATGACTCATTCATCACCTTTGTAGAAAAAGGACAGAAAAAAGTAAAAATACAACGAGATTTAGAATCCATTAAAGGGCTGGAACTCAACTTTGAGCTAAACGTACAACCCACTGCCGAAGTAGAAATAGTAATGGATAGAAAAACAGGTAGCAGCCTCGTAGGGCGTGGTGAAGGAACCCTGCTGATAGAAATTAATACCAACGGAAAATTTAATATGTGGGGCGACTTTATCACTTATTCAGGATTCTACAACTTCAAGTACGAAAACTTCATCGATAAACGCTTTACTGTACTACCTGGGGGCTCTATCTCTTGGAGTGGCGACCCGCTTACCGCTACCCTACGAAACCTAAAAGCCGCTTATACCCTTAGTGCCAATCCAAGTACCTTGCTTGAAAGCTCTCAGTACAACCGAAAAATAAACACGCAGGTAATCATAAAACTCGAAGGCGAATTGATGCACCCCGAAACCCTTTTCGACATCACCTTCCCCGATAGCAGCCCAAGCCTCGTTTCAGAACTTAACTACAAATTAGAAGACCAAGACCGCAAGCAGCTACAAGCCTTCTCGCTCTTGGCGCAAGGCTCGTTTATGAGCGAAAAAAATACCGACAACCGTCTCGTAGCCTATAACTTATTCGAGACCGCTGCCGGACTGTTCAACCAACTCCTCTCAGACGAGGATAACAAACTCAATTTAGGGGTATCCTATGAGGCGGGCATCAATGACGGGCGTTCCGACATCAATAGCGACCGCTTAGGCTTTACCGTATCCACTCAAATCACCGACTGGGCAAGCGTTAATGCCAAAGTAGGTATCCCTGTAGGAGGTATCACACGCACCGCCGTTGCTGGCAATATAGAAGTACTCTTCAGGCTTACCCCAAACGGAAACCTAACAGCCAAAATATTCAACCGCGAAAACGAATGGCAACAATATATGCTTGACCGCATTGGATATGCACAAGGTGCCGGAATCACCTACACCGTTGATTTCAGCACCTTTAAAGAACTAATGCACAAAATATTCAATAAGCAAAAATAACCCTATTTATCAAGAGCCACATTCCTCCTGTGAGTGTCAATCAGCTCTTTCACCTTATAATTGTCAAAAAGCAAAAGAAGAGGCTCCAGCCCCTTTTCCAATTTAACCTCCATCTCTTCGTTGTAAATAGGTATAATAGCATAAAAATTAATCGTAGTGCCATCTTCAGTGGTAAGCTTCAAGAAGTCTTTATCTTCCATAGTGTATGGAGGTAATAAAAGCAGGCACCCAAAATCTGTATTTGCTATAGGTGCAGCATCATTCCCATTAGGAATTGTATGCCCCTCACCCATCCAAGTTTTATATTGATGCGGAAAGCGTGCCAACATCTTCATAAAATAAATAGGCCAGTAATTATTAAAATCCTCAAATGCCTCATCGCCAATTTTCCAATCTTCAGGCAAATACACCATCAGTTCGGCGTAGCTATAGTCATTAGGGTCTTCTAAATTTTGTGGTAAATACATCGGGTAATCACTCATTCCTGTAGTAAAAAGTACGTGATAAGGTCTATCAGGCGTTGGTGCAATCCAATGCACATCTATATGCACATATTCAGGCTTTAAATCTCTGAATACACCTTCCTCTTTGCCAATATAACGCTCAAAATGAGCACAAATCTCATCACAATACACATTTTCTCTATCAGGAATTACCCAGTCACTCAAATTCTCATCAGAATAATGATACACATTAGAACCACCTTCCGAAATATAATCAGGCTCAGGTGCAAAGAAATTCGGAATACCAAGCCCATCTTCTACGTACAAACTACTATCCACCAGCGAATGACGCTCCTCATCATAATATACAATCCCTACCTCAATACTCTCTATCAAGTCCTCAAGCCAATCTTCAAGCGAAGAAGCCTGAATATCCATAAATGATTCCTTTACAGAATGTAATAAAAGATCAATCTCAGCAATCTGTCCCAGCCGGCCATTCTTGTCAGGATTCAAATCAATAAACAAAAAACGAGCCCCATTTGTAAGAAAAGGAAGCCATTTCCCATCATAAAACTGATTTCTAATCACCCTATGCCAGCCCATATCTATTGCCTCTTCCTTATCAAAGCTAAGCGACTTCAAGTCAGATACTTCTTCCAATAATTCCTGCCAATGCCTTTGGGCAACCTTTATTTCCCCTAACGGAAGAAAACGCAACCCATCCAAAAAAAACACATCGTTATCCCCCGCACGCTGTCCATTAAACATCATATACATCTCCCGAACCTCCGCAGGAAGCCTCACCCCCATCTCCGTCTCAAAATCCGCAAGCTCCTCCTCCGTAGCACCCTTGTTAAAAGTAGCCACTAAAGGTGTAGCATACTCCAATAAAGTATCCAAAAAATCCCTTACAATACTCCCCATAACCCATATACTAAAATACTAACGCACAATCGTTTGTGTCCTATCAGGCCCCACCGAAACCAGCGTAATAGGCACCTCCAATTCCTTCTCCAAAAAAGCAATATAATCCAAAAGCTCCTTTGGAAGTGCTCCATACTCCTTAATTCCCATCAAATCCTGATGCCACCCTTTCAATTCAGTATAAACAGGCGATACATTTTGAGGTTCAATATTATAAGGCAAATGCCCAATCTTCTTTCCCTTATACAAATATTCCGTACACACCTTCAGCGTCTCAAAACCACTTAGCACATCAGCCTTCATCATCACAAGTTCTGTAACACCATTCACCCTAACCGCATAACGCAATGCTACCAAATCCAGCCAGCCCGTACGCCTACGCCTGCCTGTAGTAGCACCATATTCTCTACCCACTTCAGTCATCGTATCACCCACTTCATCAAACAACTCTGTAGGAAAAGGCCCACTACCCACACGTGTAGTATAAGCCTTAAAAATACCTATCACACGCCCAATACTATTAGGTGCAACACCCAAACCTGTACAAGCACCCGCAGCCGTAGTGTTTGATGAGGTTACAAAAGGATAAGTACCAAAATCAATATCCAACAATGAGCCTTGAGCCCCTTCAGCCAAAATTCGCTTGCCACTCTTCAGTGCCCCATACAAATACTCCTCACTATCAATAAGTTCAAAGCCACGCAACACCTCAATAGCCGCAAAAAAATCAGCCTCAAGCTCGTCAAGATTAAACTGAATATCCACGCCATAATGTCCAAGCAATTCTAAATGCTTCTCCACCAGCACACGATAACGCTCCTCAAAATCATCAAGCTCTATATCGCCCACACGCAAGCCATTACGCCCTGTTTTATCCATATATGTAGGCCCAATACCCTTAAGTGTAGAACCAATCTTAGCCTTTCCCTTAGAAGTTTCCGAAGCGGCATCCAGCAACCTATGTGTAGGCAAAATCAAGTGCGCCTTACGCGAAATCAGCAAACGCCCAGCAAAATCAATCCCATATTTCTTGAGCCCCTTAATTTCCTTCCTAAAAATAACAGGGTCTATCACAACACCGTTACCTATCACATTCACAGCACTTTCGTGAAAAATCCCCGAAGGAATTGTATGAAGCACGTGTTTTATACCATTAAATTCAAGCGTATGACCCGCATTAGGACCTCCTTGAAAGCGCGCAATAATATCATATCCTTGTGTTAGAACGTCCACAATTTTACCCTTGCCTTCGTCCCCCCATTGCAAACCCAATAATAAATCTACAGCCATAATATTTTAATCTTTATCAGTTACTTTTTCAGCTTTCTTTACACCATCACCCCCCCTACGTGTACCGTAAAAATACAAAGAATGATGCGTAATATCAATGTTAAACACCTCCTCTATCGTCTTCTGAATCGTCTGAATACGAGGATCGCAAAACTCCACAATCTCACCCGTATCCGTAAGAATCACGTGATCGTGTTGCTTGTCAAAATACGACTTCTCATAATACGCCTGATTCTGCCCAAACTGATGCTTTCGCACCAAACCACACTCCAATAACAATTCCATCGTATTGTAAAGCGTTGCACGACTCACCCTATACTTCTTATTCTTCATATTCACATAGAGAGTCTCTATGTCAAAATGATCATTATACTCATAAATCTCCTTCAAAATAGCATACCGCTCAGGAGTTTTGCGATGCGCATTCTCCTCCAAATAATTAGTAAGAACCTTCCTTACTATCTCTAAACTTTCCTCTGTTGCAGGCTTATTCATAGTCATTTTATTTTGAGTGGCAAAGATAATATTTTTATTTCAATATTCAATATTTTTTTTATAAATTTGCCTCACCAAATAAAACAACCTATGGAAGAATACATACTCACCCTCATCAATCAAACAAACACCAGCCTATTCCTCACAGGAAAAGCAGGAACAGGAAAAACCACTCTTCTACACAAAATTATCAATACCACCTATAAAAATACCATCGTAGCAGCGCCCACAGGCATCGCCGCACTCAATGCAGGCGGCGTAACCCTACATTCCCTATTCCAGTTGCCCTTCGCCTCCTTCCTACCCACATACACACCACCCCCAACCCCTCAGTACCAGCGGTTTGAAAACCAAAAGTCTATACTCGCACACACACAAATGCAACAAAGGAAACTACAACTCATCAGAAACCTCGAACTCCTCATCATAGACGAAGTCAGTATGCTACGCGCCGATACCCTCGATGCTATCAATCATATCCTACAACACATCCGCCGAAACAAACAACCCTTCGGAGGCTTACAAATGCTCTTTATAGGCGACCTACTACAGCTTCCCCCAGTCGTAAAACAAGAAGAATGGAATGTCCTACAGCACTATTACAAAGGAATGTACTTCTTCCAATCGCAAGTCATCACACAAAACCCGCTCCTATACATAGAACTTGAAAAAATATACCGGCAAACCGACCCCCTATTCATATCCATACTAAACCACCTGCGCGAAAACAAACTCACCCAGCAAGATATACAATTCCTAAACGACCACGTAAAACCCAATTTTACCCAACAAAATACCGACAAAAGCTACATCACCCTCACCACTCACAACCACAAAGCCGATACTATCAACCAATACGAAATGCAACAACTCACCTCACCCACCTACACCTACCAAGCCACCGTTATAGACGACTTTCCAGAATACATCTACCCTACCGAAAAAACTATCCAACTAAAACAAGGCGCAAGAGTAATGTTCATCAAAAACGACCCCTCTGGCGAACACCTATTTTTCAACGGAAAAATGGGTACCATCGTCACTCTCTCCGAAAACCACATCCAAGTCCTCCCTGATGACAGCCAAGACCCCATCAACGTTGAACAATACGTATGGGAAAACAAACGATTTAAAACCAACGAACTTACCAAAGACATAGAAGAAGAAAAACTCGGCACCTTCACACAATATCCACTACGCCTCGCTTGGGCAATCACCATCCATAAAAGCCAAGGTCTCACCTTCGATAAAGCTATTATCGACATCAACAGCGTATTCGCCTCAGGACAAGCCTACGTAGCCTTCTCTCGCCTCCGTTCCCTCTCCGGACTTGTATTGCTCTCCCCAATACCACAAGAAGGCATCGACAACGACGAAGAAGTCATTACCTACGCACACAACAAAGCTACCGAAAAACAAGTACAACAAGCCTGCCAAATAGGAAAAAATCAATACCTGCAAGCCAATATCATCAAAGCATTCCAATGGCAACCCCTCCTCGAAGAATGGATCATACACGCCAACAGTTACAACGGCGAAATAGGTACTAAAAATATTCACAAAAACTGGGCGCAACAACAACTCCACCAAATAGACCACATCCACCAAATAGCCCAAAAATTTACCAAGCAACTCAACACCTATTTCACTGGCTCCAACACCATCACCCAAATATTCCAACGAACCCAAAAAGCCATCTCCTACTTTATACCACTCCTATCCCAAGTGTGGTACCAAGTTATATACCAAATCCTCAAAATCAAGCAACTCAAAAAAGTAAAAGAATACACCAAAGAACTCTATGAGCTCAACGATTCCCTATCCGAAACCCTAAAAAAACTCTATAAATTACAACAAATCATACAGCTCCTACAAGAAGAAAAAACACTCACCAAAGAAGAAATAAACAACCAAGCCTTAAACGAACAATACAACCAATTATTTGAAAAAGCCCTACAACAAATAGAAAAAGAACAACTATTCACCGAGAAAACAAAACCCAATCAAGAAGACGAAAAAAAAGAAAAACCAAATACCTACGACCAAACCCTACAACTTTGGCAAGAAGGAAAAACCATCACTCAAATCGCCCAAGAACGAAAATACACCGAAAGCACCATATACAACCACCTACAACGATTAGTAACACAAGGCAAACTACCACCCACCATTATCCAACAAATACTCAACCAAGATGAAATACAAGAACTAACCACCTTTTTCAACAATCAAACCGAAAATACCACCCTCAAAGATTTCATACAGCAAACAGGCGATAAATACAGCTACAACCAGCTACATCTATTCCAAGCCTGCCACAAAGCAGCACAAGAAACAACCCCATAAAAAAGAAGCTATCTAAACGTTTCCATTTAGATAGCCTCCCTCCTATGAACTGATTATTTTAATTACTCCAAATTATAATTTATAGGTAACCCCTGCTTTTATCTCGTGACCCACCAAGCCACCTCCTATTTCTAAGAGCACACCAAATTTGTCAGTAAAGAAATAACGACCACCAGTTTGTATTCCCCAGCCAAAGCCAGAAAAACTACTACCTTCATAGCCCGAAGGATTTGAAGCTACAAAAAATCCTAAACTCGCACCCGCATACACATCCACTTGCGAAGGCAACTTAAACAACTTGTGAAAATGATAATTCCCATTAGCAAAAATACCAAATATAGAGTGCGTAAAATCAGTAGGTTTAGCTCTTCTTATTTTCACTCCATATCCAAAATCTTCTTCTACAAATTTATAACCCGTTGTATTGTAAAAACGAGCCGAAAGCTCACCGCCCACTGTTATTTCAGGAGTAATACCATAATCAACCCCTATAGCAACAGGAACACCCCAGCCCGAAATACCCAATTTACCATTAAGTTGCAAGCCCCCTTTATCCAAAACAGCCTGCGCTGATGCTGTAGCCACTGTAAAAAGTAACCCTACTAAAAATAAAATCTTCTTCATTTCTTTTTTTATTTAATTTGTTATTATTCACCTTATAATAGAAAAAGACGCATAAATAATAATACGTCTTTTCCTACAATATTAATTTAAAAACCTATTTCTGGTTAAGTGGAGAGCCCTCGTGTACAATGTATGAAAGCTTAAGAGCATTCACATCTTGCAATTTCTCACGAATATCGCTCACAAGTCCCATATTTGTGTCAGCATCCACCTTTAGTGCAGTAATAAACATATTTTGTAACTCCTCACGCAATCCATCACGATAGTTTAGTATGTAATGACTCACTTCTGCTACATCTATAAATTTATCATTTACTTGTATTTTCGCATTCGCACCAAATTTAGATTGATACTTCGGTAGAGGCTTCCCAGCGTATATATACACCACAGGGTCTTTCTTGTCCAGCTTCTGTACTTGATCCGCTACAGGCAACTTATTCTGAACCATCAAATCACTATCTTTTGACTCCGTTACTGTCATAAAGAAAAACAAAAGCATAAAAATAATGTCAGGCAAAGATGCCGTAGAGATTGGTGGCAAATCACCACTCTTCTTTTTCGTAAATTTTGACATACTCTTTAATTTTAGTGTTTCTTAGGCGCAGTTTCTATCAGCTTTCTTGGGAAAAGCTCCTGCAGTTTCAATATTTTAGGCTCCAATGCATCTTTGCGCGCCTTAGGCGTACGAGCTGCACCAAACTCCTCTTCCATCTTATTGTATTCCACTTCATTAGGATACAAACGCTTTCTTTCTCGCTCACGCAACTCATTATAAGCCTTCACTAGCTCATTTTGCACCGCAACATAAGTCTTGTATGAAGTTTCTCGGTCGTTGCGCAATGATATTATAGCCTTGTCCGGATTATCAGATGAAAGGTCATTACCAGCACCTTTACAATACTTGCAGCTACCATCATCATTATTATCCAAAAAGTCTATAGCCGTCTGTTTTACATCTTTCAGCTCACTTATCTTGTTATTTATAAGCAACTGATTGTTTTTATTCACTATCACTACCAACACATTCTTTTCCTTCACAGGAGGAGGTTCCGGTGCGTCAGCAGGCTGTTTTGGAGGCAATTTTACAGTAATCCCTGAATTGCTTTCTATTGTTGTTGTTACCAAGAAAAATATCAACAAAAGGAAAGCGATGTCAGCCATAGACCCTGCATTTACCTCAGGTATTGAACGTTTTGCCATATTATTCTTTTATCTCATTAGTGCTTTCTTTACATTAGAAACTATTAGTGCTACTATAGCACCTGCTACTAATATATACAAAGCGATTAAACCTGTGCTTGTCCATTTCCTTACAGACTCACTTGCTTTCTTTACCTCTTCGCTCGCATTAGCTTCTACATCTCCTGATGAGAATACGTATGCCAACAATAGTACTACTACAAATGCCCCTGTATAGATAAGCGTCTTTTTCAATGCCTTAGGTGAAGACAAGATATTCAATGTTCCTGATACCAACACTGCTGCAAATGCTATCGCCAATAAAATGTAAGTAAGTGCAAATAGTGCCCCCATTACCCCATTTTCAGGATTATTAGCATTGTCCGATAGTGAAAGTACTGCCCATAAAATAACCCCTATAACACCCAAGCCAAGTGCTGTATATTTTGCTATCTTATACATATTATCTCTTTTTAATGGGTGATTATTATTATTTTACTTTTTTAGCTACCAATATATCAATCAATGAGATTGATGCATCTTCCATATCGTTTACAATTGCATCTATCTTAGCGATAATGTAGTTGTAGAACACTTGCAAAATCATCGCTACGATTAGACCGAATACTGTAGTAAGCAACGCCACTTTGATATCACCAGCAATCAATGATGCATCCAAGCCTCCCGCTGTACTAATCTTGTCAAACGCCTCAATCATACCAATTACCGTACCCATAAACCCAAGCATCGGTGCAATAGCAATGAACAACGAAATCCAAGTAACGTTCTTTTCTAATTGCCCCATTTGTACACCACCGTATGATACTACCGATTTCTCTACCATATCAATACCCTCTGAGGCACGATCAAGCCCTTGATAGAATATAGATGCTACAGGACCTTTTGTATCACGGCACACTTCTTTAGCTCCTTCTACACCTTTGCTTTCCAAAGCTCCTTCTATTTCTACAAGAAGTTTCTTGGTGTTTGTTGTAGCCATATTAAGGTAAATAATCCTTTCTATTGCTACTGCCAAACCAATAATCAAGCACAATAGTATTGGCGCCATATACATAGGTCCCCCTTCAATGAAACGCTCTTTGAATACTTGGTGAAAGCCCTTGCTTTGTTGTGCAGTATCTGCTACTTCTTGAGCACTAACCACTGCTACATTTACGATTAACATTGCTACTAATAGTAGCTTAGATGTCATTTTTCTCATTTGTTTAATCTTTTAAATTGTTAGTTAATAATTACTATTTCTATCGAGGCAGAGAGGAAGGGATTCGAACCCTCGATACACTCTCGTGTATATACACTTTCCAGGCGTACTCCTTCAACCACTCGGACACCTCTCTATTTCCAAATGCCAAAGTAACAAAATTTTTTTGTACCTCGCAAATTTTTTTCTGTTTTTTTTATGAAATTTCTCCTACCATACTTTCTTCAAACTTGATTTTTAGTGTTTTAGAAGAAATATTTTTTGATAATAAAATCATTAATTTTGTAATTGCCGACTCGCTCGTGATGTCTTTCCCATCTATGATTCCCATCTTTCGCAACCCTTCACTCGCCTCATACTTGCCCATTATCACACTACCGCCAGAGCATTGTGTAACATTTACTATATGTATCCCTCTGCCTATAGCTCCTTCCAATGCCTTCAAAAAATCTTCATTGGTAGGCGCATTCCCCGAACCATAAGTCTCAAGTACTACCGCCTTCAACCCCTCTATAGCAAATACTCCTTCCAAAAATTGAGATGTAATCCCCGGAAACATCTTTATAATAGCTACATTAGTATCAAATTCTTTCCACACTTCCAACTTTTCCCCCACTGGGTGTGGCAACAAATTCTCCTTCATTACTTTCAGATGCACCCCACTCTCCACCAATATAGGATAATTAGGCGAAGCAAAAGCACGAAACTGCTCTGCATTAATCTTCGTAGTGCGATTACCCCTATATAGTTTATATTCAAAGTACAATCCCACTTCTTGTATTACCGATACTCCATTTTCTTTTAGGGCTGCCAATTGTATGGATGTTATAAGATTTTCCTTAGCATCGGTGCGCAAATCACCTATAGGTAGTTGTGAGCCCGTAAATATTACAGGTTTGGTAAGCCCCTGCAGCATAAAACTAAGTGCCGATGCCGAATAGCTCATCGTATCACTCCCGTGCAGCACCACAAAACCATCGTAGTGTTCGTATTCACGTTCTATTACCTCAGCCATTGTTATCCAATGCCTCGGATTCATATCCGATGAATCTATTACCTTTTCAAACGAATGTACCGAAATCTCACAATCTAAATGAGAAAGCTCAGGAATACGCTTGTACAAATTATCAAATTCAAAGGCGCGAAGTACCCCTGTTTCGTAATCCTTGATCATTCCAATGGTACCCCCTGTATAAATCAGTAGTACTTTAGAATTATTAGTTTCCATTTGTTTTATTTTTTACAGGGTTTGCATACATCTCCAAGAACTTTTCTTGTGAAATATCCCCCGATTTGCTCCTATTGTTCATTCTACGTTCAAATTGCCTAAATTCTTTTTCGTTGTAATAATCCTTATAGGCTGAAGTCTGGTGAAGCAGGTCATACGCTACATAATTGGCAGGAAACAATTTGTATTGCTGATGTATTTCTTTATCCAAGCGCTCTGCTACAGCTTGCAGTTGTTTATTCAGGTGCTTGTGTTCTTGCTCTATCACATCCAATGCTTCATTAAGTGGTTTCCCTACCGAAATATGTACGCGCCCTTTCTGCCCCAAAAGTCCTTGTATGATGTTCTCAAAATCTTCTTTTTGTGATTTTACATAGGCTACCCCTTGATGTTGAGCTACCAGTGCAGGCAGTTTCAGCACATCCGTAGGGTCAAATTCATACGATATAGCCATTGGTACTAAGTGCAATTGTTTTAGGTATTGCAAAGGGGTTATATCATCAGGCGCACTCAGCGAAAGCATTTTCAGCACCCCTTGCTGCGTGCGGTCATCACCGTTTTTAGTACGCCCCTCACGTTGCGCCAGCCATACATTTCTATGATGTGTAATGCAATCGTGTATATATTCCGATACCAAGCGCGAGTGTTCAAGTGCCTCACGTGGTGGCAAACTCCTATAGATGATAATATTCCTATTGAGCATTGCCAAAGTTTTTAGATGCCTCTTGCGCAACAAGTTATCACCCATTGCCGAAGCTGTCATTCCAAGTCCATTCCTATGTAATGCCACATTTAGCAGCGAAGTATCCAGAATAATATCCCGATGATTTGAGATAAACACATAAGCCTTCGAAGGGTCTAAATACTCAAACCCCTCGTAGGTAAAACCCGACATACTTTTCTCTATTGCTTTTTCCACCACTTGTACCATTATAGATACCTGAAAATCAGCTACTGTTTGGCAACTAAGGAGCCGTGCTATCCTTTCCTCCTCTGTATCATTAGGAAAGGCATAAGCAAGCATCGCAGCTATCAATGAATTCTTCTTTATTCGCTGTAATGCCTGTGGTACCTCGTGGTCGTAATACGGACGTATAGACTTAAAATAATCTTCCATTTTCAAAAGTTTCGCTCTATTGTTTTCACTAAAATCAATCCTATAACAAGTGCAAAATAACAAAATAATTTTGAAAATACCTAATTAAATCTTAAATATTTTTGTAGCGTTCTCTGTCGTAATTCTTTTTATTTCATCTACGGGCAATTCATATATATCCGACAGCTTATCTGCAACTTGCACTATATAAGCACTTTCGTTGCGTTTGCCTCTATAAGGTACAGGGGCTAAATACGGACTATCAGTTTCTAAAACAATATGCTGCAAATCTATATTTCTCAAAAACTTATCTATATTCCCATTCTTAAAAGTCACCACACCTCCTATCCCTAAGTGCAGTCCATAGCCAATTGCCCTATGCGCTTGAGTTTCCGTACCACTAAAACAGTGAAAAATACCAAAGAGGTCATCTCCTTTCTCACTTTCCAGCACCTCAAACACTTCGTCAAAAGCCTCCCTACAGTGTATCACTATAGGCAACTGATGTTTTTTAGCCAGCTGTATTTGCCACGCAAAAGCCTCTTGTTGCTCTTTGAGAAAAGTTTTATCCCAATAAAGGTCAATCCCTATTTCGCCAATAGCGCAAAAAGAGTGTGTCGGCATCAAGTTTTCTACGTGGGTGAGCTCCTCTTTATAGTTTTCTTTCACGTTGCAAGGGTGTAAGCCGTTCATCAGGAACACATAATCAGGATATTCGTTTTTTAGTTGAAACATCCGCTCTGTATAACTGCTATCAATAGCAGGAATAAAGCAACGCGTTACCCCCGCAGCTTTTGCCCGCGCTATCATCTCAGCACGATCTTTATCAAACTCTTCTGAATATAAATGTGTATGCGTATCTATCATTTGTTTATTAATTAGTACTTAGTTACAAAATTATTTATACCTTTGCACCAAGTTTTATTCCCGATAGGTCTCTGAGCAATCAAACTATCGGGTTTTGTTTTTCTTCATTTTAATCATTTATTATAAAACTCTGTTGCCGATTTTACAAACCGCTCAAATGCCTCCGTTACTTCAGTAGCATTCTTCGTAGTGAGTGCAAACGGATTCATATGAGTATAAGGATACTGAAAATCATCTATTTCTATCTCTATATTGATATTCCGATAACCGCCTTTCAGCGTGTTGAGTGCCTCTATAGGAGGCGTTACTTCGTCTTGTTCCAATACCAAAGCTTTTATCTGATTTTCCAACTGCGAAAAGCGTTTTTCTCGCTCCTTTTGGTAGTAGTTATATCGCAACATCGTTTTAAACCAACCTTCTTCAAAATGCAAATTACTATCCTGATAATGTTTTAAGCGTGGGTCAGTTTTGAAGTTAGTACTCAGTAGCTCCGCAAAAGTTTTCTGCATCGTAATAGCTGCACGCCCGTCCATTATATATTTGGAAATAGGAAACATACGGTCTATGGTCATACCGCCGCAAAAACAAAAAAGCTTAGCGTTAGTAAAATAGCCCTTGGGGTTTGCCATCATTAGTATTACCGAGAGAAACGAACCTATAGAGTAACCAAAAAGGTCTACTGTAGCCGTAGAAGCTATAGCAGGCAATACCCCTGCTCTTAGGTCGGTAATGAGCTGTACAATATCGTTATACGTTTGCAATCCCGACCAGAATAGCCTTTGCGGATATGCCTCTAAGCGAGTACTTGTAGCAGCATTCACATAGGAAGTTTCGCTGTTGTCAAGATGTTCTTCCATACGTTTTTGGGCAATAACATACATCTCTTGGCGTGAGCTCCAGCGTTCAGGCGCACGACTCATATGAAAGGCTATCGGAAAAAGGATAACCGCCTTACCCGTATGCTTACTAAGGGCGTATGCCCAAGGCAAATACTTGTCCCATTTCTTTTCATTCAGCCCGTGAAATACAATAATCACCCCATTCGCTTGGGTATCATCTATAGGTTGCACTATATGATACTGAAAGCTGATATTGCACTCCACTTCATAGTCCACCCAGTCCAAATCGTCTTGGGTACGAGCACTTTGCGAGGTAAAAGCAAGGTTGTGCTCTTTGCAAAATAAATGTTCACTACCGGGCAAGTAATTTTTAGCCCCTTCCGAGAAGAAATTGTTATGAGTGATACGCACCCCCAAATCAGGCAATGCCACATTGTTGTTTGTATCAAACGCTTCTTTTAGTTTGTTGTGTAATTGATAGTATTCCATATTTTTATAAATTAGAAATTAGTAATCAGTAATTGGAGGTTAGTCATTAGTCGTTAGAAAGCAACTCTTTTAATGAATTAAAACTAACCACTAATCACCAACCTCTAATTATTACCAACCTGGGTTCTGTTTCCATTTACCGCGTTCGTAGTCTATATCATCAGCAGGAATAGGCCATACTATTTTGTGATAGTAAGCACTGCCCACTTGTATATTGAGCTCATTGTAGTCTTCGGCTGGGGTACTTCTGATAGAGCTCAAGTCCTGAGGAGTACCGCGCTTTACAGGCAGTCCCCAACGACTAAGGTCATACAGCCTAAAGTCTTCAAAACAAAGCTCACGACTGCGTTCGTTTTGTATATCGGTAAAAAGGTCGTTACCTGTAGTAGTTACCGCTGCTAGTCCACGTGCTGCACGCAATAAATTCAAATAGCGCTTAGCATTCGTTTCGTCATTATTCTTAAAAGCTGCTTCAGCAGCTATGAGGTAGGTTTCGGCTATACGGAAGAGTTTTGCCTTATGTCCGTAGTAAAAGAAAACACTATTAGCAAGCTCCAATTTTTCATTCCTAGGGTATTTATTTACCGCATAAAGACTAAAGAAACCTATATCTACCGATTTTAAAAACACATCTTTGCGCCAGTCGTCAGCCTCAAATAAATCTACAAAATCTTGTGTAGGTAGCACATTAGGGCTCGCCTCTATTTGTCCTGGTATAAAGAAACTTTCTTGTTCTGATAAGTAAAGGTCATTCGTATTATTTGAAACTTCCGATACTCCTGCACTAATAGCAGCATATAGTTGAGTGATGTTTTCGGTATTGCTATCTTCTGTCCATATTTTCCCAAAAGCCGTTGCCGAACTTGCTAAGGGGTAATGTCCTGTAGCAATAAGCTGTTCTGCCACTTGGTATGCTTGTGCCCAATCATTTTGGTAAAGTAATACACGTGCTTTTAGGGCTTTTACCGCATCTATGGTAAAAGTATCAGCTCCCTCCTCACCAGTTTCAGAAGCCAATAAGGTTTCCGCTTGGGCAATATCACTCAAGATAAAGGCATAAGTATCTTTCACACTACTACGAGGAGGAAAGTTCTTAAGCGTAGTATCAGTAAGAATAGGCAAACCTAAATCGGTAGCAGCTGTAGCAGCTTTGTAAGGCTTACAAAAGTGAGTAACCAAATAGGTATAACAATAAGCACGCCCTAAGTACAACGCTCCCGTAAGTCCTTTTATTTCATTTTGTTCAGGTATTTTAGGAAAGCCTTTAAGGGCAATATTTATATCCTGAATAATCAAAAAACGTTCTTTCCAAATGGTAGCTGTTGTTTCTTCTGAAGTATTAAAAAGCGACCAGCGGTGCATATTAGGCACTTTTTCCATCCCCTGTGCAGCATTTAGGTAATCAGCTTGCACGTCCGAAGCGTACATCTGTTTTCCTTGGTTAGCATCGCGCAAGGCATTGTACATTCCATTCACCCACAGCTCAGCATCGCGCTTACTGTTAAAGGTTTTGCTCTCATCTACCTCGTTATAAGGTTCTAAATCTAAACGGGCACAAGCCGTTGGCAACACACTAATAACCAACAGTAAAGATGTTATATATAGTATTTTTTTCATTTGCTTTTCTTTTTAAAATTTAAGTTCTACACCTATAGTAAACTGACGAGTAGGTGGGTAACCCCCACGTGATATTGTATTTGCAAATTCAGGATCTGCTCCTGTATATTTGGTAATAGTAAAGAGGTTACGTGCCGAAGCGTACAAACGTACTCCTGTAAAGAAACGCATATCTTCAATAGCCTGTTGTGGCAACGAATAGCTCAAGCCCAAACTCTTCAATCGCACATACGAAGCATTCTCCAATAAGCGCGTATCCTTCTCCATAAAGCGTGAGCTGTTTAGTGCTGGTATTTCGGTATCATCGCCCTCTTGTTTCCAATAGTTTAGCAATTCTCGGCTAAAGTTTTTCGTACCAAAAACACCTGGGTTAAGGGTATAATACCTATCTTCATTTATCATCCATTTGCCCAACGAATAAGAAAATGCCAAATCTAACGATACATTGCGGTATGTAGCGGTAAGCCCAAAGCCTCCATTCACTGGGGCAAACATTTTCTTATTAGTATTTTGCATCAATTTTTTCGGATCGTACTGATAGGTAACCTTGCTATCATCTGTTTGTTGCTCCATATAGTTCTCTTTAGGTAAATACCATTGTGCATAACCATTCTTGTCTAAACCTTTAAATATAGGCATTGCCCATTGCAATTCCTCATTTAGCTTATAACCCGCATAATTAAAACTATTCGCAAAAAACTCCTTGTTTAGGTGCAACGACTTTACTTTTTGTTGATTGTAGTTCATATTGAAATACGGACGTATATTCCAGTCGTTGTTTTGGCTTCTATAAGCAATGGTAGAGAAGGTAATATCTATCCCTCGGTTCTGCATATTGCCTATATTGTCAGAAATAAAGGTAAAGCCCGAAGCCGAATTGATATAACCTCTTCCAAGCGTTTTATAAGTGTTACGTTCATACACTTCTACATTCAGGTTGGTTCCTTTCATTATAGAAACATTCAGCCCCAAAGTCGTTTTTTGTTGTTCCTCCCACATAATATCGGGGTTGCCAAGTGATGAAAGAAAATAACCAGGACGCTCTCTGTAATTGTTAGACGGGCTTATAAGAGTTCTGTTGTTATATTGCCCTATAGATGAATTACCCGAAAGTCCAGTACTAAAGCGCAAGTCTAAGCTGGTAAGCCAGTCTACTTGTTTCAAAAATGCCTCTTCTTTTAGCTTCCACATCGCTCCAAACGCCCAAAAGTTGGCATACCGGTTATTAGCCCCAAATGCCGATGAGCCATCACGGCGTGCCGATAGGTCTAAAAAGTAACGGTTTTTATACGAATATTCCACTCGTCCAAAATAAGAGTTAAAACCACTTTCCTCTTGGCTATCTTTCAATTCCAATTGTTGGGTTCCGAGACTTAGCATCATTAGCCCGTCCGATGGCTGTCCTAATGACCTTCCGCTAAACGAACGTCCTACTGATTCCAACGACTCTTGTCCTAAAAGAAAATCAAAATTGTGCAAATTCGCTATATTCCATTTGTATTCCAATAAGTTGGTATAGGTACGTTGCAAGTTCTTATTGATATTACGAGAGGCGCTTGATACTGTTTCACCTGTCCCACGATATTCCACAAAAGAAGGCAAATTTCGGTTGTATCCCTCACCTATATTGTATTGTATCCCCAATTGTGTTTTAAAAGTCAGGTTTTTAATTGGTTCTATTTGCAAATAACCTATAGGCATAATATTCTCTCCATAACTATCACCAGGACGTTTTTCAGCCAAATAATCGGGGTGGTAAAAACCTTGTTCTACTCCCAAGATTGAGAAAATATAATCTTTTCGTTTGCCTTTGTTATCGGTAGGTGAATAAATAGGCAATGATAAAATATCGGTAGAAGCATCGCCTGCTACACTCTCTGCACTACTATGCCCTAACGAAACTGAAATTCCCGCCTTTAGCCATTCTGCCACTTGGGTATCTATATTCGCATTAAGTGTATAACGCTGGTAAGCAGAACGCGTTTTCATCCCCTGTTGGTCTAAATAGCCAAACGATAAGTAATACGAAGTGTTTAAACTCCCACCCGATAAAGATATATCGGTACGCGAAACTGGTGCATACCCGTGAAAGAAAACCTTATCCCAACGGGTATTGTGTGGGTTTTCTGCCAATATTCTATCAGTAATAGCTTCTGGTGTCGTCTCGGTATACCCCAAGCGTCTGCCCAATGAAGTAATTGCTCTTGGTTCCTTTTTGATCCAAAAGTCCATATATTCGCGGGGCGTAACCATATTGTCAAAAAACTTATTCATCACATTGGTAGGGATAGAGAAACCTAATTGGTGACTGATAGTAACATTAGTACGCTCATTGCGTTTTCCTTTTTTAGTAGTGATGAGTATTACCCCATTGGCAGCACGTGCCCCGTAAATAGAAGTAGAAGCAGCGTCTTTTAGTACCGTTACACTCTCTATGTCATTAGGGTTATACATCGTCATTATATCACCACTTACAGTAGCTCCATCCACTACGTATAAAGGTTCTGACACTATTTTAGGGTCAAATACCGAAAAATAAGTATTCAGCCCGTGTATCAATACCGAAGAGCCAGCCCCTGGTTTTCCAGATTCAGTGGTAACCACCATCCCCGCTACTTTCCCTTGTAGTGCGTCAATGGCATTGGCGTTAGGCGTTTGTGCAAATTCTTTTCCCTGCACTGTGGCTACCGATGCTACCGTACGGCTGGCTATCTTCTTGCCCCCGTAGCCCGTTACTACTGTACCTTCCAGTTCTTGCACATCGTCTTCCATTGTAATATTTATATGGGTAACCCCTGCTGCTACTTTCTTTTCTACCGTCTTAAGCCCCAAAAATGAAAACTTAAGCACATCCCCTACATTTGCTTGCAAACTGTAGTTACCATCAAAATCAGTAGTAGCACCTCGTTGGGTACCCTTCACCAAAATAAAAACCCCCAATAAGGGCTCACCTTTCGTATCCTTTACAGTCCCCTGTAAATCTACGCTTTGTGCCCCCGCTAGTAGCGGCAATAAGCACAATGCCCATAAGCAAAATCGCTTCAAAATGTTCATCGCTATTATGATTGTTTATTAATTAGTTATTTATTTATTAATCAGTTATTTATTTCTATCAAATTCTCAAATTTGCTAATTCCCTAATTCTCAAATTTGCTAATTTGCTAATTTTTAAAAACAGCCGCAAAGGTATAAAATAAATCACAAGTAACAAGTCTTTATTAACATATATTCCGTATCTTTGTCGCAAATTTAAGAACAATGAACAATAATCACAAAAACAACAAGGCTTATTACGGCAACTTCGGCGGACAGTTCGTCCCCGAAACCGCTATGTTTGCACTCACTTCACTAGAAAACGCCTATAACGAAGCTAAAAAAGACCCCTCTTTTTCTGAACAACTCAACGACCTACTCAAAAACTACGTAGGGCGACCTACACCGCTCTACTATGCCAAAAACCTAAGCCAACACTACCAACACCATATCTACCTAAAGCGCGAAGACCTCAACCATACAGGCGCACACAAAATCAACAATGCATTAGGACAAGTACTCCTCGCCAAACGTATGGGCAAAAAGAAAGTCATTGCCGAAACCGGCGCTGGGCAACACGGCGTAGCCACTGCCACCGCAGCCGCCCTTTTAGGATTAGAATGCAACATCTATATGGGAGCTACCGATATAGAACGACAAAAACTAAACGTTTTCCGTATGGAACTACTCGGTGCTAAAGTGGTAGCTATTACTGACGGACTACAAACGCTCAAAGAAGCCACCACCGCTGCTATACAAGCTTGGGTAGCTCAAATAGAAGAAGTGTTTTACGTTATCGGCTCGGCAGTAGGACCCCACCCCTACCCTGCTATCGTCCGCGACTTCCAGTCGGTGATTGGCAACGAAACCCAGCAACAACTCGCTACACTCGGCATCAAGCCGCAACACATTATCGCCTGCGTAGGCGGGGGCAGCAATGCCATTGGCATTTTTTCGGCTTTCCTCAATGACCCCTCCGTAAAACTCTATGGCGTAGAGGCAGGCGGCAAAGGTATTGATACTGATGAGCACGCCGCTAGCCTCACTTTGGGCAAAGAAGGAATCATACACGGTATGAAAACCTATGTCCTACAAGATAAATACGGACAAATAAGCCCCGTACACTCCATTTCTGCAGGATTAGATTACCCAGGGGTAGGACCTCAGCACGCCCATCTGTTCCAATCAGGGCGAGTAACCTATGCCCCCATCACCGATGACGAGGCTATGGAAGCCCTCTTGCTCACTACCCAGCAAGAAGGCATCATCCCTGCCATAGAAAGTGCACACGCCTTAGCCTACCTCAGCAAGCTATGCCCCACCCTACCTGCTGGGCAGCCTCAAAACATCGTAGTAAACGTTTCAGGAAGAGGCGACAAAGATATGCACACCGTATTTTCAATCCTAAAAAACGAACATTATGACTAATAATATACAAAGTATCTTCGCTCAACAACAAAAAGTAAACATCGGCTACATCGTAGCAGGATACCCCAGCGTAACCTTCACCAAAGAGTTCTTGCAAAATCTCAACCATTCAGCTATTGATATTTTAGAAATAGGTATCCCCTACTCCGACCCTCTAGCCGATGGCAAACTCATTTCGCAAGCCTCTTTCACAGCCTCACAGGCAGGCGTTACTACCGATACCGTTTTCAATCTATTAGCCGAAGTAAAAGGAGAAGTGCAAAAACCACTCGTCTTCTTGGTCTATTACAATCTCGTATTAGCTTATGGGGTAGCGGCTTTTATTGATAAATGCGCAGCGGTAGGTATCAGCGGACTTATCATTCCCGATTTGCCTTATGAAGAAGCCGATGAAGTAGTAAGCCTCCTCAGGGAAAAACAATTAGCCTTTATTCCTTTAGTAAGCGTTACTTCGGGCGAGAGAATAAAGAAGATTGCCCGTTTAGGTGATGGTTTTATTTATGCTGTAGGTTCATTGGGCGTTACGGGCAGCCAGCAAGTAGCCCTACCCCGATTAGCCTCCTTTGTAGAAGATATTAGGCAGCAAACCCACCTACCTATAGCTTTAGGTTTTGGAATCAAAACACAAGCCGATGTAGCACAAATGCGCCAATATGCCGATGCCGTAATTGTAGGCACCAGCATCGTAGCACTCACAGCACAGCATAGCGTAAAAGAAACTATAGAAGCTATCAATACTCTATTTAAAAATTAAAAAAAAGCTGTAAAAAAGCTGTTCAAAAAGTCTTTAATAGTATAACTGCATCATCTCCCCCCCTTTTGAAGGGGGGAAGGGGGGGATGTTAATAATCAGATAGTTATAGAAAATACTTCATCTGTTAATAAGATTTTTACTTTAAAAACAAAACTTTTCGAACAGCCTCTTTTTTAACTTAAAACTTTACTTTCACAGCTTCGCGTTGCTCTTTAGTAGCATATTGCCATTGGTATTTCTTCAGCCCAAAAAGAGAAGCGATAAGATTAGACGGGAACACCACTATTTTATCGTTATAATCCGTAATAGAGGCACTCAAATATCGGCGTCCTGCTGCTATTTGTTCTTCACAATCAGTAAGCTGGCGTTGCAAGTAGGTAAATTGCGTACTACTCTTCAAGTCAGGATAAGCCTCTGCCTGCAACATAAACGATTTTAGCGATACCGTAGCCTCATCAGTCTGCACATAAGGGTTATCGTTCTCCGTAATATCCCCTATAGTTTTAGGACGGCGAAGCTCGGCTATCTTGGTGAGTGTTTCCTTCTCAAAATTAGCGTATTGTTTTACCGTCTCTACCAAGTTAGGTATCAAGTCAGCACGCTGTATAAATAGCGAATCTAATGACGAGATCGCATTCTCTATCTGGTTACGCCTACGGGTAATGCTATTGTATTGTACTACTATGTATAACAGTGGCAGTACAACAATAGCAATCGCTACAATTATTGCTATCATTTTTCTTACGTTTATTTGTTATCTGCTAATTTCAAAGTATCAATCATTTGCAATTGAGCTACCAGCTCGCTATATACATCTTCCACCATTGCCAAATCTATCTTTTGGAAAAGCATAGCCGTAGGCGAGTAGTCAGCTTTCATAAGGGCATTGCCACGATTGGTAGCTATAACTATATTGTCATTATTAATACCTATATACACCTCGCCTTTGTGCTTTTCGTTCAGCTTTTTAAGGCGTTCCATAAAGGCAGGTGTAAGCACATAGCGCGCTGTTATTTGGTCATCGCAATACACCTCAAATAGCTTTTGAAACTCAGGGTCTTCAAGGCGTATTTTTTCACCTCCAATATTCAAATAAGTACTTATTTCGTTGTCCTTCATATCGCCCCAAAAACTCTTTTTAGGGTGAATAACAATAGGGTGCTCAAAGGTTTTAGGCGAACGAGCCATAAAGAAATTGCCGTAGAAAGCCACATCATCGCCTTCTTTTTCGTTGCGCAGGTTCGGGCGATAAGTAACCGAAAGGTTACACGATTGGAAAGGCACGCCGTTGTATCTACCCACTATTTGGTCGCCCCCTGTGATGTTGTAACGCTCCACTTTAAAGAGGTATGACGACAAGAATTCGCCTATATTCACGTGTCCCTTTTCAAAGTATTGGAAATTATCGCTGATGTAATGTACCAACTTGCCAAACACTTTGCTTTTTACTTGGGTATAATCGGCAGTACCCGCCATTTTGTTTTGAGCATAGCGTTTAGAGAACATACTCCACAAGAATGTTACCCCTACAAAGCCCCCTATCAGTATAAATACGCCAGTAGAATTGCCTGCTGAGAACACCCCCGATGAAAACAAAAAGAACACCAAAGCCACTATCCCTATGGCAAAAGCCATCTGTATGTACAACATATTTTTGCTAGTGCTGCGCCCCTGTTCCATAGCGGTAAGGTCAGTAGCAAGATGCTCTTGGGCATAATGCCTAAATTCCTCTACAGGTTTCAAGGTAATAGGAGGCTCATTAGTTGTAGTTGCGGCACTGGTAGCCGTGGTCGCTTCTTTATTGAAGAGCTCTTTCATCACTTGGTCGTAAGTTTCGCTACCTTGTGGTGCGCTCAAAGCACGTTTCACATCAGCTGCTGCGTATTTATAGATGGGCAATTCGTAGTTTTTGCTGCCTATAGATACCTGCAAGAGCGTTACAGCATCCATTTGAAATTTTATTTTTCCTAAAGGAATTACAGTAAGGTAACTTTCAATTTCGTTATGGATACGCGCTTCAGCACCTTGTTCCAATTGTGCAAAAAACTCATCTACCTTTTTCCTTCTATTGAATACAGTCCAAGTGCGCATCACAGGATAGTATAACGACATTACTATCACCAATGGGATAATAAGTTTGTAATAAAAAGGCTGATTTTCGTTGGCAGAGCTGGCAAGGTTGCTGGCAAATTGGGTTACAAAAGGCAGTGCGTAAAGTACCACCAAAACCACTACTATTAGAACCAAAACCGCAACCACTACAAGGTTGCGGATGGTAATTTTCTTTTCACGTTGGCACTCTTGTAGTACGAGTGCTTTAGCTTCTGTAATATTCATTATTAAATGTTTGTTTTAAAAAATTGAGGCTGCCCAAAAAAGTTTTTCAGACAGCCTCAACTATGATTATAGTTCTAATCCCGAAACTGCTTTTACGTTACCCGCTGTATCAGCTTCAAATGAGAAGGCAAATACAGGTTTTCCTGCATCTACGCGTTTGCCAAAATAAGAAGTATTAGCATTGTTGGCATATACCACAAAGCGTGTAAGCAAGCTGCCATCAGCTTGTACTTCGTATTCCAACTTATGAGCGCGGAAATCAGTAAAGTTCTTATCTTTTTCAGCAATAAGAGCTTTTGCTTTTTCTACCAAAGAAGTAAGTTCAGTAACCTTAAAATCGCTTACCTTTAAACCCTTTTCTGCTTCCAAACCTGCATAAGGGTTAGATTCTATCACTTGCTTGGTATATACTACATAAGAAGCTGCAGTAGCTTTACTGCCTTCTTTATAGGTTACATCCACCATATCTATATGGTCGTCAGCATCTACACTAAAGCCTACAGCCACTATCTTCCCGTCATATTTAGCAAAGTTATCTGCCAAAAGAGCCTGAGCATCTTTTAGCCCTTCAGGAGAAGTAAGGCTCGCGTTAGTGCTGCCAGTGCTGGGCACACAGCTTGCCAAAGCCAATGCAAATAAAGCTGATAATAGTTTTTTCATCGTTCTACTTATTAGTCTATTTCATATTTACCACCGTCTACAAGTTTTATTGTAAGCGTGTAGTAGTTAGTAACGCGTTTTCTACCTTGGCGTTGAGTACCTTCACCTTTTTTAGTCATATCAATTCCGTAAGTAGTAACGATTTTACCGTCCAACTTTTCAATGCTAATCTTGTTTACGTTGAAATTTTCGTACTCTTTAGCGTCTTGCAAACTGCTAAGGAACTCAATAGCCCCTTTAGCTTGGCTCAATACTTTAGTAAAGTCAAGTTCAGAAACTTTGAAAAGTTCAAAGTTTTTGTTTATTTCAGGAATAGTGCTAACGGTAGGGTCGCCCAAGCCTGAAGAGCTGTCTTGTTTTTGCACTACGAGTTTCCCACCAGCAGCAGGATCTTCGTATTTTGCTTCCAATTCGTGGAAGTCTGAGTTAAGCGCACCATTGGTTCTGATTTCTATCCAACGGAATTGCTTATCAGCAAAAGGAGGATTGGTAAGGATTTGTTTAGCGTTGTTGATAGAAACTTCGCTAAGGAGTTCCTCACCAAATGGTGTGTTTTTTTTACCACAAGCGGTAAGTACAAGGGCGATGATAAGCCCAGCCAAAAAAGTTACTTTTTTCATTCTGAAATGTTTTTAAAATTTTCTGCGGCAAAGATACAACTTTTTTCCAATAAACTATCAAAAAAATTGATGTTTAAATCGTTTTTTTTTTTATTAACATTTTTTAACACTGATTTTCCATAAATTATAGCTATAATATAGATTATATTTATAGTACAACTCGCACTCCCTCTTTGCCTCCCTACTTTGTCAAACTTCTCTTCCCCCTCCCACACTTTGTCAAACTTTCAGAGTTTGACAAAGTTGTTCAACCTTCGCTCAACCTTCGCTCAACCTTCGTCACATACTCGGCTGTGCCAGCTCGCCGACTTTCCTTCGCTTATCCTTCGCTTATCCTTCGCTTACTATGCGCCACACACTTTGTCAAACTTTCAGAGTTTGACAAAGTTGTTCAACCTTCGTCACATACTCGGCTGTGCCAGCTCGTCGACTATCCTTCGCTTATCCTTCGCTTATCCTTCGCTTATCCTTCGCTCAAGGTTCTCCCTCGCTGGCGCAAGCTTGCAGCTTGTGCCCAATTCAAAATTCATAATTCAAAATTCATAATTCAAAATTCATAATTCTCCCCCACTCACCCCTTATCTTCCCCTTATCTTCCCCTTATCTTCCCCTTACCATTCGTTTAAAAATTAGTAAGAAAAATTAATCATCAATCATTGACAATTAAACATTATTTCGTACCTTTGCCGATAGAAACTGCCTATGCAGCTCGCACCTAACAACTTTATACTAATAACTAAATAATATGACAGAACAAGTATTTGCCTTACACTTGGCTACTCGCAACAACCTACTTACCTATTTAGAAAATGTATCACCTGAAAAATTAGCACAGATACCTGCTGGTTTTCACAATAGTATTCTTTGGAATATTGCTCATTGTGTAGCAACTCAGCAAATTCTTTGTTATAAACTATCAGGGGTGAAACCCGTAGTTGTCGATGAGTTTATAGAAACTTACAAAAAAGGTACTCACCCCGATGGGCACGTGCCTACAGCCGAAGAAATACAATCGCTACGCGCCTTGCTTATCAGTACTCAAAAACAACTGCAAGCTGACTATGAGCGTGGGGTATTCAGCAACTTTACCCCTTATACCACCAGCTATGGCTATACGCTCACTTGTATTGAAGATGCTATCAACTTTAATAATACTCACGAAGGAATGCACCTTGGGGTGGTGATTGCTTTAAACTATTTTGCTAAATGATAGAAGATAAAACTCCACATCGCACCCAGCTGAGCGACTTAGGTGAGTTTGGACTGATTGCTCACTTAACTGCCGACTTCAAAACAAAGCAGCCTTCAACCCTAAAAGGAATAGGAGATGATGCTGCGGTAATGAATTTTGATGATAAAAAAACAGTCGTATCAACCGACCTGCTCATTGAGGGCGTCCATTTTGACCTTAGCTATGTGCCACTGAAACACTTGGGCTATAAAGCAGTTTCTGTAAATGTATCCGATATTTACGCAATGAACGCTCGTGCTACCCAAATAACAGTATCAATTGCAGTTTCTAATCGTTTCCCGTTGGAGGCTTTGGAAGAGCTTTATGCTGGTATCTACTTGGCTTGCGAGCGCTATGAGGTTGATTTGGTAGGAGGAGATACAACTTCTTCTACTCGCGGACTTATCATTTCGGTTACAGCGATAGGTGAAGCGCAAGAAGATGAACTTGTATACCGCAATGGAGCTAAAGAAAACGACCTTATCGTCCTGACAGGCGACATCGGAGGGGCTTATATGGGATTGCAGATATTAGAACGCGAAAAAGCTGTATTTCAAGTTAATCCGCATTCACAACCCGACCTTGATATGTATACTTATATCTTGGAACGACAGCTGAAACCCGAAGCTCGCAAGGATATTCCACCCTTGCTAAAGGCATTGGGGGTAAAACCTACCGCTATGATGGATGTAAGCGATGGGCTTTCGTCCGAAATACTGCATATTTGTAGTCAATCGGGCGTAGGTTGTAGGCTTTACGAAGATAAAATACCTCTTGACCCCCAAGTGATTAGTACCTGCGAGGAGTTTAATTTAGATAGTACTACCATTGCCCTCAGTGGAGGCGAAGATTACGAATTGCTTTTTACCATTGCTCAAGCAGATTACGACAAGATAAAGGGCAATCCGCACTTTAGTGTGATTGGTCATATCACCCCTAAAGACGATGGCGTAAACTTGGTAACCCGTGCAGGACAGTTTATCCCTATAATAGCAAGAGGGTGGAACGCTTTAAGCAAAGATTAATGAAATACAAAATGGAGAAATTAAACATCTTATAACAAGATTATGAAATATCCAAGATATAATTATTCTGCTGAAAATGAACTACATTCTTTTATGTTTGAAAGTGTTGGACGAAAAGGAAAAATCAAGAAAATGGTTCAGTACACTGAAATGTCAGTAGAAGGTTTTTTCAATTTGGGTTTTGGCGATTACAATGAGGAAACTAATGAAATTGACGATGAAGTAAGAAGCAATAATGGTGATGGTCAGAAAGTATTAGCAACTGTAGTTTCTACACTTTATGCTTTTACTAATAAATATAAACAATCTAATGTTTTTGCAACAGGAAGTACCGAAGCAAGAACTCGCCTATATAGAATGGGAATTTCTAATAACTTGGAAGAATTGAAAAAAGACTTTTATGTTTATGGTTTGAGAAAAGAAGATGAAATCTTTGAAGAGTTTATTTTAGGTGAAGATTATATAGGCTTTTTAGTAACCCGAAAAAACAACTAATTATTATGAGTGTCCAAGATTTAAACAAGACAAAAACACCTTTAGTAAAAATAGATAAAAAACTTGATAAGTTTAAAGGAAAAGTTCTTTTTCCTAAGAAATTAGCTCTTGCAGAAGAACTCTTGCAACGTGCCAAATTTCCTGCAGAATTAAAGGAAAAATTAAACATCTTATAACAAGATTATGAAAAGAAGAGCATTTTTTAAAAACGGAACATTAGCAGCTTTAGGCGGATTGATACTACCTTCATTCGACCTAAAAGCACAAACAATGGGCGAAGCTCATCGCAACAAACGTACTAAAAATATTATCTTTTTGGTGAGCGATGGTATGAGCACAGGCACTATGGTAATGGCTGATTTGTATCTGAAACGCAAATATGGTCGCCCTTCAAGCTGGATGGATTTATACGAAAGTAACCTTGGGCAACGCGCCTTGATGGATATGGCTTCCGCAAGCTCGGTAGTAACTGATTCTTCAGCAGCAAGTTCATCGTGGGGCGGAGGTGTACGAGTAAATAATGGTAGCTTGAATATAAGTCCTAATGGCAAGGAGAATATGCCTATTTTACAGAAGTTTAAGAATGCTGGCAAAAAAGTAGGCTGTGTAACAACCGTGATGATTACCCACGCTACTCCTGCTGGATTCTGTACTTGGAGCAAAAGCCGCAATGCAATGAATGAAATTGCCCTCAACTACACCGAATTAGGCTTGGACGTGATGTTAGGGGGTGGTAGTAATTACTTTGATGCTGCACAACGCAAAGACAAAAAAGATGTTTTTGATATGCTGAAAAAGAAAGGCTATACCATAGCTCGCACGCGCAACGAAATGCTAAAAGCTCCTGCCAACAAGCCTTTGTATGGTGTATTTGCTGAGGAAGCACTTCCTTATTCTATAGACCGCGCTCAAAGCGCTGAAGAACAGGCTTCTATTCCTACTCTTGCCGAAATGACTGCTAAGGCTATAGACCAGCTTAAAAACCACCCTAATGGCTTTGTAATACAAGTGGAAGGCGGTAAGGTAGATTGGGCTGCTCACGGCAACGACATTGGCGCACTACTTTACGACCAAGTAGCTTTTGATGAGGCTGTAAAAGTAGCTTTAGACTTTGCCAAAGCTGATGGTAACACTCTAGTTGTTATTACTTCCGACCACGGCAATGCCAACCCCGGACTTATCTATGGTAAAGAGTGTAACGACAATTTTGATAGACTCCAAAAATTCACACATTCTAACGACTGGATATTACAACAAATAAACGCTAACGACTCGGTAGCCAAAGTAAAAGAACACGTGGCTCAGCATTGTGGTGGTATGACTATCAGCGAGGAACAGGCTAAAGAATTATTGGGATATTACGCTAAAACTGAAAGAAAAGAAGATGGATTGTATAACTACAAGCATCTGCCTTATCGTCTTTTTGCCGAAATACAAAAAGCACACACTTCGGTGGGCTGGATAAGTATGGATCACTCATCAGACTATACCGAACTGGGAATGTACGGACCTGGTAGCGAAAAACTGAAACCTTTTATGCGCAATACCGAACTGCATACGTTCTTGTTGGAAGTAGCTGAAGTAAGTCGTTAGTAGATGAAGAGTTTGCAGTTTCAGAAGTTGGTAACCCTACTAGGGGTGGTACTTTTTGGGATAAAACTAATAGCGTGGCGCATTACGGGCTCTAATGCTATTTTCTCAGATACTATGGAAAGTACAGTGAATATTGTAGCTGCCTTTATGGGGTGGTATTCGCTGCACTTGTGTGCTAAACCACGCGACACCGACCACCCCTATGGGCACGGCAAAGTAGAGTTCGTAACCTCAGGAATTGAGGGCATCTTGATTGTTTTAGCAGGTATATTGATACTTATAGAAGCGATTTCGGCTATCATTTTCGGCATCAACTTAGATAAATTAGACTGGGGAATAGCTCTTTTTGCTTCTACAGCAGTAGTAAACTACATTATGGGGTATATTTCGTACCAAAAAGGTAAGAAAGAAAACTCTTTGGTGCTAATGAGTGCTGGGAAACACTTACAATCGGATACTTTTGCTACCATAAGCATTGTTTTTGGGCTTCTTTTAGTACATTTTACGGGTTGGAAATGGTTAGACCCTCTGATTGCTATTTTCTTTGGAAGTTATATTATTGTAGTAGGTTACCAAATAGTACGAAAAGCCTTGGGTGGCATTATGGACAAACAAGATGAAGCTCTCTTTGCCAAAATAGTACAGATACTGCAAGAACACCGGCATACTGAGTGGATTGACATACACAATATGCGCATACAGCAGTTTGGGGCACACCTGCACATAGATGCACATATTACCTTGCCTTATTACTATTCGCTGAAGGAAGCTCACCAAGAAATGGAAAAAGTGATAAAACTTTTAGCCCAGAAAGTAGATAGAACTATAGAATTTAACTTCCATATGGATTATTGCAAAGACTTTTCGTGCGAATTGTGTAGTATAAATTGTGACCTCAGAAAGAAGCCTTTTGTAAAAACTATTATATGGAATGAGAAGAATATGGCAAGCGTAAGTAAGCACAAGCTAGATTAATAAACAATTTTTGCTTGTGCTTTCAACTTTTTTGATTATCTTTGCACCACAAATACTACTTTTAATTTTAGTCATTATGATAACCCATTTTTTCTTAGAAAATTTACGTATTACGGCACTATTAGTGTTTTTATTTTCATTTGTAGTAGCGTATTTTACGTTGCCGAGTGTTATTTTTGTAGTAAAACAGAAAAACTTGATGGATAAGCCCAATGAGCGCAGTTCTCATAGCGAAAAGACACCAACCTTGGGTGGTATCTCGTTTTTTGTAAGTTTGGTTTTTACTCTATTTATGTTTCGCTCTTTTGACGAAGATTTAGTAGGAATTAATATTTTATCAGGGGCAGGAGCCCTCTTTTTTGTGGGTTTAAAAGATGACCTTGTGGGAGTAAACCCAAGTACTAAAATTATGGGGCAAGTAGTAGCTACCCTTATTCTTTTTTTTGGTACTAATCTGAAAATTATAAGCTTTGATAACTTCTTGGGTATTACGGATATTCCTTATTGGTTTTCAGTATTTATCAGTTGTGCTATTGTAATGGCTATCGTAAATTCGTATAATCTTATTGATGGTATCAATGGATCTGCCTCTATGGTAGGAATGGTAATTTTTGGTATTTTTGCCTATGTGTTTTACGATGCCGAAATGCATTATTACTTCTTGCTATCAATAACTTGTATTGGATTTTTGTTGGCTTTTTTACGTTATAACTTATCGGCAAAAATGCGAGTTTTTATGGGGGACACGGGCTCTATGATAGTAGGTTTTTTAATAGCAGTATTGGCTATTAAATTTTTTGCCTTAAACACTGCTTCTTTAGAGAATGCTATCATTACTCCTGCCAACAAAGTGTGGGTGCTATTATCTATTATTTTTATTCCTTTTTTTGATACCACACGGGTATTCACTACCCGCGTAATACGTGATGGGAAGCCCTTTAAAGCCGACCGCAACCACATACACCACGTAATCATTGATTACCTGAAACTATCACACCCACAGGCGAGTATATTATTGGCTACCATTAATTTGGTTGTTTTTATCATTATTTTATGGCTGAATACGTTTCTTTCATCATTATGGCTGGGGGTTGTATTTGGCTGTATATTTGGAGCATTGGTAATATTGCTTTTTTATGTAAATAGAGGCTATTACGCTCGTAAAAACAAACAAAAAATACGACATATTATCAATACCATTACTAAAAAGAAATAAAAAACGTATCTTTGCGCCTTATTCTATAGAAAATGCTAAAACAGAATTTACAACTTAAACTCTCTCAGAAATTATCACCACAACAAATACAGCTGATGAAGCTGGTGCAACTGCCTACGCTTGCTTTTGAACAACGTATAAAGCAAGAAATGGAGGAAAACCCTGCATTGGAAGCAGGACGCGAAGAAACACCTTATGATGAATTTCACGAGGAATTCGACAATTCTGCCGATGAATATAACGACAACGATGTTATTGATATGAATGATATCAACATCGATGAGTACTTGAGTGATGACGAAATACCCGACTATAGATTGCACGCTAATAACTATAGCGATGATGATGACGATTTTGACTTGCCTTTTAGTGCCGAAATCTCTTTCCACCAATCACTTATCAATCAACTGAATACTTTTACCCTAAATGATGAAGACTATCTTATAGCCGAATTTTTGGTGGGTAGTATAGACGATACAGGCTATATACGCCGCTCTATACAAGACCTTACCGATGACCTCGCCTTTACGCAAAACATCTATACCACTGATGAACACGTAGAGGAAATTCGCCAGCAAATTATCTTTCAGTTAGACCCCCCTGGTGTGGGTGCTTTTAGCTTGCAAGAATGCTTACTCATACAACTAAAACGAAAAAAACAAACCCCTACTATAACACTGGCTATCAATATAATTACTGAAGCTTTTGAAGCCTTTACTAAAAAACACTACGCCAAACTGCAACAACGCTTTATGGTAAGCGATGAAGAACTAAAAGAGGCAGTGCAAGAAGTAGAACGCCTAAACCCAAAACCTGGTAGTACCTACTCTAATAGTAACGCCCATATAGAGCAAATTATCCCCGATTTTACCGTAAAAGTAGTTGATAATGATTTAGAACTCTCCCTCAATGGACGTAACGCTCCAGAGCTGCACGTATCAAAAGAGTATAGCACAATGCTTGATACTTATAAAAAAAGTAAAGAAAAGAGCAATTCACAAAAAGAGGCGGTTTTCTTTATCAAGCAAAAATTAGATTCTGCTAAATGGTTTATTGATGCAATTAGGCAGCGACAACAAACGCTTTTGGTAACAATGCAGGCTATTATGGAACACCAACGTGAGTATTTCCTTACAGGCGATGAACTAAAGATTAAACCGCTTATCCTCAAAGATATTGCCGACAAGGTGGGTATGGATATATCTACCGTATCGCGTGTAGCAAGTAGCAAATATGTTACTACTCCTTATGGTACCAAGCTCATTAAAGATTTCTTTTCAGAATCTATGAAAAATGACCAAGGTGAAGATGTATCTACACGCGAGATTAAGCAAATATTACAGCATATTATCGCTAAAGAAGATAAGAGCAAGCCACTACCTGATGACGAATTAGCACAGATTCTTAAGGAAAAAGGCTATCCCATCGCACGCCGTACCATTGCTAAATATCGCGAACAAATGGATATACCGGTAGCACGGCTTAGAAAAGAGTTATAAATACATCTTTTAAAGATAGTTTAAAAGAGAATTAAAAAAAGAGGCTATCCAAAAAAAATGGACAGCCTCTTTTCTATTATAATATGAAAAGTAAAAATGTTTATTCTAAAATAAAATCTACAGTGCTTTTAATGTCGCCTGAAGAGGTGCCTACTAAAGCTTTAAAAGTACCTTTTTCGGCTACCCAATCGTGCTGGTCAGCATCAAAAAAAGAAAGATCTTGTTTGGTGATGTGAAAAGTTACCGTTTTGGTTTCGCCTGCCTTTAAGAATACTTTCTCAAACCCCTTTAGTTCTTTGTAAGGACGCAATACAGAGGCTTCTTCATCGTGCAGGTAAAGTTGTACTACTTCGGCTCCGTCTCGCTTACCTGTATTTTGAATAGTAATAGAAAAGGTAATATTGCCGTTAGTAGTTTTCTTGTCGGCAGTGAGCTTGCCATATTTGAACGTTGTATAAGAAAGTCCGTGACCAAAAGGAAATAGCGGCTTTACTCCTTTAGTATCGGCATAGCGGTAACCTACTAAAATACTTTCGCCATAGGTAACATTTTTATCGCCTGGATATTCACCTAAAGCTGCTGCTGCATTATCTTCCAAACGAACTGGAAAAGTGAAAGGCAATTTGCCTGAGGGGTTTACATCGCCTAATAGAACATCGGCAAGTGAATTACCAGCTTCAGAACCTAAATACCAATCTTGAACAATAGCAGGTACTTTATGTACCCAAGGCATTGCCATTGCATTACCTGATATGAGAACTACAGCCAAATTTTTATTAGCTTTAGCCAAAGCTTCAATCACGACATCTTGCCCATAAGGTAAGTTGTACTCTTTGCGGTCGTTGCCTTCACAATCTTGTCCATCGTGTTTGTTCAATCCTCCTATAAAAATTACTATATCGGCTTGTTTAGCTACTGAAAGGGCTTCATCGAGGAGCTCTTGAGGGGAACGTTTATCGGTGATGTCGTTGGCGCTAAGCCCATCTTGGTCTTTATAATCGTTGCTAGCATAGCCTCGTGCGTATATCACTTTGGCAGTGTTGCCTATGCGGTTTTTAAGTCCATCTAATGGTAGAATTTCGTGTATAGCTTTTAGTGAGGAACTTCCTCCTCCTACGGTCATCATTTTAATAGCATTTTCACCTATTACTGCTATTGTCTTCATTTTTTGAGTATCGATAGGCAATAGGTTTTTATCGTTTTTGAGCAATACGATGCCTTCTTGCCCTATTTTTCGAGCTATGGCAAAATGTTGTGGTGAGGCAAATGAACCATAGGGTCGGTTGGCAGCCATATTAGTTCGGAATATAAGGCGCAGGATATTGCGTACCTTCTGATTTAAGATTTCTTCTTTTATTTCTCCCGATTTAAGCTTGTTGAGGAAAGGTTTTGCCAAGAAGTAATGGTCGTAAGCATCGGCGCGGTTTTGGGTCATCCCATCTGTCCAAGTTCCAAATTCCATATCAAGCCCATTTAGGGCTGCACCATCGGTATTGTTTACGCCTCCCCAATCGGATATTACAGCTCCGTCAAAATTCCATTCTTTGCGCAAGATATCTTGCAGTAAATATTGGTTTTGGCAAGCCCATTGGTCTTTATATTTATTGTAAGCGCCCATTATACTCCAAGCCTTTCCTTCTTGCACAGCTGCTTTAAAAGCGGGTAAGTATATTTCGTATAAAGCTCTGTCGTCTATCACTACATTAACAGTATGGCGATTGATTTCTTGGTTGTTGAGTGCATAGTGTTTTACGCAAGCTGCTACACCATTGCTTTGTACTCCTTGTACGTAGGGAACTACCATTTTAGAAGCCAAATAAGGGTCTTCCCCCATATATTCAAAGTTTCGTCCGTTGAGTGGAGTACGATAGATATTTACTCCAGGGCCTAAAAGTACGTTCTTATTGCGATAGCGTGCTTCTTCTCCTATTGCTTTCCCGTATTCTTTGCTCAGGGCAGGATTCCAAGTTGCTGCAAGGCAGGTGAGGGCTGGAAAAGCGGTACATTTATCGTTTGTCCATCCTGCTTGTATCCATTCGTCCCATAGCACCTCAGGGCGTATTCCGTGAGGTCCATCAGTCATCCAATTTTCAGGAATACCAAGTCGGGGTACACCAGGTGAGCTAAATTTAGATTGGGCGTGGCACATTGCTACCTTTTCTTCTAAGGTCATTTGTGATAAAGCATCTTCTATCCGCTTTTCAATAGGTTGTGAAGCATCTAAATAAATAGGCATTTGCTGAGCTGAAAGTGTCGCTACTGCACAGCAAAGTAGTAAAGTTGTTAGATTTTTCATATCTGTTATCTTTTTATTGTAAATATTGTTGTGTGGTAGAATAATGGGGGTATTGTTTGCTAATTTTGTACCGATTGGGTTAGTAATGGTTTAATAATAGCTGTCCAGAGTTTGTAACCTTCGGCATTCATATGTAGGTTATCTTCTTTGAAGATGTCGGTACGTAAGTTACCCTCTTCATCGTACATTACTTTGGTGATGTCTATATAGGTGTATTGCTGTTCAGTAGCGTTTTGCTCTAAAAGGGTATTTACAATTAGTTGGTCTTTTAGCTGGTCGGCTTTGTGTTGTGAGGGTTTTAATGACACTACAAATAGCGGGGTATTGGGATATTCTTTTTTGAGCTTAGCTATGAATATGCGAAAGAGATCAAAGCATTTAACGGCATTTACGCCTTCTTTATGGCTTCCAAGGTCGTTTTCCACATATAGTACTATGGCTTTCGGCTTATATCCTTTTGCAATGGTAGCGTAGTTGTATATCATATCGCGTAAGGTAGCACCTCCATAGGAACGGCGTATGAGCTTGAGGGGTGCAAAATCTTCGTAAATGGTGTCCCATAAATTGATAGAAGAACTTCCCAAGAAGAGAACATCGCAGGAGCGATTGCTGAGGCGTTTGTTTTCTTTTTGATATTTGTTGATGTCGTTTTGATATCGCAATATCCAAGATGTTTCATCGGTGTGTTGAAACGGAATGGTGCTTTTGATAGTGGTCGTGGGGGTAGTATTTTGTGCTTGTATGAGTGTTGCTGTAATAAATGCTACTAATAATACTATTCTTTTCATTTTTTATTTGTTTAATTAATTCGTAATTTGTGTTTTTTTTAATTTTGTGGTATCAAAAAAGATACTACACTATTGGGAGGTAGTTGGTAAGTGAAATAAGTGTTGGTATGTTTTACTGTAAGGGGGGTTGGTTGTTGATTTTTGTTTACTACTATCAGTGCTAGCGTATTGTCGGGGTTTTGAAAGGCGGTAGATAAGATTTGTTTGTTGGTGTTATTTTGTATACCTATGCGGGTAGCACCTTGCTTGATGACAGCTGCTAAATGGCTTATAACGTAGTAATGTGAGTTGCGTTGCATTGTTTTGTAGTTGCTTGTTTGTATATCTACAGCTCCAAAACAAGTTTTGCAGCCTTTGTCGCGGTTAGGTGCTCCGTGTTCATCGAGTAGCAAGTTCCATACAATAACTGCTTTGCAGTGATTGTTGAGGGTTTTGATGCCGAGTTCTTCCATATCTTCGGTAAGACGGCGTTTGAGGTTTCTTCCATCATTCCATTTCCCTATAGAAGATTCTGTGAAAATAAGTTCTTTGTTGGGGTATTGGTTATGAATGTTACTTAACTCACTTGTTGTTCCTCCGTAGTTGTGAAAAGCTGTTCCCGCTACATATTGGCTCGCTTGTGGGTCTTTATAGATGTGTATAGGGTATTGTTTTTGAGATTCTATATTGTCGTAATTGTAATTATGGTCGAATAGATAGATTTTAACGTTGGGAAATCCTTTGTCGCGTAGGGTTTTTCCTAATTCATTTTTAATAAAGGCGAGTTGTTCGTCCCATCCCATATACATAGATGCCGAGTTTTGTCGGTTGAGTGGTTCATTTTGTATAGTGATAGCTCCTACATTTATTTGGTTATCTTTCATTGCTTGTAACCATTTAGCAAAATAGAGGGCATAATCGTGGTAATATGCAGGATTGAGCTGTCCGCTTGTCCATTCGTTATAGGGTTGTAGGTCGGTGAGGTTATTTACTTTCATCCATCGTGGAGCTGTCCAAGGCGACCCTATAATTTGAACTTTCGGGTTGATGGCAAGTATTTCTTGTAGTATCGGGATTAGGTAGTTCTTTTCTTCGTTGGTAAGAGCAAAATTCTGTATTCCTTGTGTATCGCAAAGGGTATATTCGCTAAGTGAAAAGTCGGAACAGCCGATAGATACTCGCACGTAGTTTTGTCCGAATCCTTCGGTTTCTGAAAAAGTTGTTGTAAGAAAAGCTTTTCGGTCGGCTGGAGCCATTTGCATTAGGTTGTAACAAGTAGCCCCTGTAATGGCTGCTCCAAAACCATAAATAGTTTGATACTTTTCATTGGGCATCAAAGTGATATCGGGGGTATTGTTGTTTTTGTTGTTCTTTTGTAAAGTAGTGGTGTAGGTACTCAGGTCGTAAAGGCGATCGCCTGTAGTAGTGAGTACTTTCACGGTATTTTGATGTGTTTGCTTTTGGGCAGTACACGAGGTTACTGCCCATAGCAAACTTAATGTTAAAAGAGATGAAATTAGTTTTTTTGTCATTGCTTTCTTATTAATATCCTGTATTTTGAGTTAGCTTGGCATTTTTTTCTATTTCAGTTTGTGGTACTGGATAGCGAAGTGTATTGTCGGTAAAAGGATATGTTTGGGTTAATCTTCCACTATCACGAGTATTGAGGGTATTCATTGTAGAGATAGCTTTGTCGTTGCGCACAAGGTCGAACCAGCGGAACCCTTCAAAGGCTAACTCTAATCGGCGTTCTTTTAGTACGGCTTCTTTCATTTGCTCTTGTGAAAGCGAAGTAGCAATTGGTGTAAGCCCTACTCGCGCACGTACTTGGTTAACGAGGGTTGCTGCTTGCGCAGTTTGACCTAAAGCTGCAAGTGCTTCAGCTTTTAGCAGAAGAATATCGGCTAAACGCAATTTGATGATGCTATTGGCGCCTGAACGTATTTTGTACATAAAAGCGTAATGACTTGAAGGGTAGTAATTGCTCCAAGAGGGTTGCCCCCATACGATAGCTTGATCTTTGCGAATATTGTCTCCCTCAGCATCGTAGGCTGCAATAAGGTCGCGTGAAGGGGTACACCATTTGCGCCAATCGTACTTGCTATTAGGGTTGATATGGTTCTTACCAAACATTATACTAAGCCAAGTTTGCCCTCCTGTTGAATAGGTAATTTCAAAGATAGATTCAGATGAATTGCGCAATTTGGCATCAGTACCTGCTGTGTTTAGCTGAAACAAATCGGCGTAATTAGGTACTAATGAAAATCCTGCATTTATTACTGCATCGGCATATTGCACTGTTTTATTATAGTCGCGTATAGGTTTTTCGGCATATACGTGAGCCAAAAGTGCATTGGCTACGGCTTTGCTAAGTACAAACTTATTGACTGTATTTACCTCAGGAGCATCAGGAAGTGCTGCTTCTAAGTTTTCCTTAATGGTGTTATAAACATCAAGCACCGAGCTTCGTGGAGGAAATAGTTTGGCATAAGTTTGCTCAATATTATCAGAAGTTATCACTGGAATTTCTTCAGAAGCGATAGGTACTTCTCCCCAAAGGCGTGTCATATCAAAAAGTAACCAAGCTTTAAATATGCGTGCCTCAGCTTTCCACTGCTTTCTTTCGGCAGGAGTAAGTGTAGGGTCGGTCACTTTATCAACATTAGAGATAACTATATTGGCAAGGCTGATACCTTCTAAATACTTTTGCCAGTCGCGAGTGATGTTTTTGTTGGAGGAATCTTGGCTATTTTGCTCAATAGCTGTGATAGGAGCATCAATACCTCCTGCGTAGGCATTATCGGCGCGCACTTCGGTATTCATCAGCAGGTCGAGCGTCCAAAACTCTTGCGCGCTACCTTGTATAAAGGTGTAGATAGCTTCGTAACGGGCTTTCATTTGTGCTTTGGTTTCGATAGCTGTACCACCTTTTTGGTTCATATTCTTCTCGCTGAAATCCGAGATAGGGTCTTTATCTAAGCTGCAAGCCGTTAGCGTAGCCAACGAGAATGCAAGGTATATGTATTTTTTCATTGCTATAGCTATTAAAATTCAATATTTAAGCCAAATATGAATGACTTGGTTTGTGGGTAAGTACCCCAGTCAATTCCCATAGTAGGACCTGATAGCCCTTCGTTTACTTCGGGGTCAAATCCTTTGTAGTTGGTAAGTGTCCAAAGGTTTTGAGCTGTCAGGTAAGGTTGTACTTTGCGAATGCCGTATTGTTGTAGGGCTTGTGTAGGCAAATTGTAGGCTAAAGTAAGTGTTTTAAGGCGTAAGTAAGAGCCGTCTTCTACCCATCGCGATGATGCCTTGATATTGTCAGTACCTTTAACAGCACGTGGTATATCGGTAATATCACCTCTTTTCTTCCAGCGGTTTAGTACTGCAGTAGATTGGTTTTTACCATCGTACATACCTTCTGTTTCTATACGAGAAGCATTGTAAATGTCATTGCCGTAAGATCCTTGAAAGAAGACACTTAGGGTAAAATTCTTATAAGAGAAGTCGTTGGTAAATCCAAAGGTAAAATCAGGATTGGGGTCGCCTATATAGGTCTTATCAGATACCGTAATTCTACCATCGCCATTGAGGTCTTTGTATTTGATATCACCTGTTTGTGGGTCTACTCCTTCGCTAATTAAGCCCCAAAACTTACCTAAAGGCTGTCCTTCAGTAATGCGCACTACTTGTTCAGAAGTAGCTTCGGAAGTGCTGGCATAGTAATAAACTTTTTGCAAGCTAAGTTTATTGAGTTTGTTGCGGTTCAATGAGATATTGAAATTAGTATTCCACTCCAATTCTCCTGTAAGATTGCGACTATCTACTGAAAACTCTATCCCTTTATTAGTCATTTCGCCTTCATTGCGATAGATAGAAGGAACAGGCGAAGTAGCTGGCAGTGGTACTTCCATTAGCAAATTAGTGGTGTTTTTAATATAAGCATCTATTGCAAAAGCCAAGCGGTTTTTGAAAAGTGCTACATCAAGCCCTATATTAGATTGGGTTGTAGTTTCCCAAGTAAGATTTGGGTTCGAAAATGAGTTGGGAGTGAGGGTAATCATTGCATTAGCATTAGCCCCATTGCCCCACCAGTTTTGGCGTGCTATCTTATAGCGTTGTAAGTAGGCGTAAGATGAAATACCCGCTTGGTTACCTGTTTGTCCCCAACCTCCACGCAATTTAAGTTCGCTAAGCCATTCTATATTGCTGAGGAAACTTTCGCGTGACAATCGCCAGCCTACAGATACTGAAGGAAAATATCCCCAACGCTTCCCTGGTGCTAATTTAGAAGAACCATCGGCACGAAAGTTTGCAGTAAGCAGGTATTTGCTGTCGTAATTGTACGAAAGGCGACCTAAGTAAGACATCATACTCCATTCTTCAGCATTAGTGATACTTCCTTGCCCTATTTTATTGGCTGCATTGAGGGTTTTAATATCCGAAGTCAAAAAGTGTGTTGCATACATTTCACTTGCATCCATCTTTGCATTGGTGAAAGAAGTACCTCCCAATAATGAAAGATTGTGTTTGCTGAAAGTCTTGTCAAAAGTAAGAATGTTATCAAAAGTAAGAAGAGTGTTGTTCTTGCGTATATCGGCAGCTTCTCCGTAGTTTCTACGCCCATAAGAAGTAAGTTTAGGGTCGGTAAAGCGGTTTTCTTTGCTTGACAAGCGGTCGATAGCTAATGTTGATTTGTAACGCAAGCCTTTCATTAGCTGTACAATAGCCGAACCACTACCTACAAAACGATTGTTTTTCAAAAGGTTATCAGCACGGCGAGAGATGTTCTCTACAGGGTGTGAAAGGTTCGCCCCTTTGAAATCGTAATAATACCAACCTTCTTCGCCTGTTTTCTCGCTCCAAATAGGTGCATAGTGAGGTGTATTGATTACTGAAAGTACTACCCCTGCACGATTAGCTCCCAAACCTGAAATAATACCATTAGACTCATAGTCGGCATAAGACAAGTTAGTTTCAAAAGTAAGCCATTGTCGCATTTTGGCTTCTAAGTTCAAACGAACATTATAACGTTCAAAGAATGAGCTACGAATAATACCGTCTTCTTTGGTATGTCCTGCCGAAAGGTAATACTTGGTATTATCACTTGCATTAGATACTGATAGCTGAGTGTTTTGAGTAAATCCAGCACGGAAGGTTTCTTTATACCAATCTGTTTTATCAGTAAGCCCTGCCAAAGTAGCTGTTGCTACTGCTTTTGTTTCGTTCATCAGCTCATAATATTGCTGCGTATTTAGCGAAGGTATTTTTTTAGCTATTTCTGAAACTCCTATGTAGGTATTTACCGAAACTTTAGGTTCGTTGCGCTTACCTTGTTTAGTGGTGATAAGCACTACACCATTAGCAGCGCGAGAACCATAGATAGCTGCAGAAGAAGCATCTTTAAGCACTTGCATAGATTCAATATCGTTAGGTGCTATACTGCTGATGTCTTGCACCGGAATACCATCTACTACATACAATGGGTCGTTAGAAGCACTAATAGAAGTATTACCACGAATGCGTACCGCTAATCCTGCACCAGGGGCTCCGTTGGGTTGTACCACCTGAATACCCGCTGCTCGCCCTTGTATGGCTTGCGCTGCCGAAATAACAGGACGTTGCTCAAGATCTTTCGTCTTTACTGAAGTGATTGCGGTAGTTACATCGCCTTTCTTCTGTGTTCCATACCCCACCACTACTACTTCATCAAGGTTTTGAGTAGCCTCAGCTAACTTTATATTTAGCTGAGAATTATTAGCTTTTACATCGGTAGTTTGATATCCTACTGATGAAAATTGCAAAACTGCCCCTTTAGGGACATCTGTAAGCGAGTATTTACCATCAAAATCAGTAGCTACTCCTTTATTAGTGCCTTTAATCACTACCGAAACGCCTACAAGTGGCATTCCGCTTTCATCGGTTACAGTACCTGATAGATTACCAAACTGGCTTTGAGCCCAGCCAATAAGGCTATAACATAATAAGGTAACTGTCAGCATTAATTGTTTTTTTAGAACTTTCATAAACGTTTTTTTGTTTGACTGCAGCAAATGTATTACAAAAAAACAAGTATGCTATAACAGGTATTACAAAAGTAGTAAGTTCAAAACATACAACACTGATTAACAAATTATTACACAAATATTACCCTCAAAAAAAGTACTTATTTTTCGTCTTTTAGTTACGTATTTGTTTCACTTTTTCCTCAAAAGTATCTCGTTCTCCTTTCGCTTTGTTGCGCACTTTAGTACGATAGTTATAAACCGTACGCAAAGAATAACGCAAAAACTCAGCTATCTTATTACTATCTGTAATTCCCAAACGGATAAGTGCAAATATGCGTAGCTCTGTATTAAGAAGCTCACCTTTCTTGGGGCGTATAGGCTCGTCTTCTTCCAAGAGTGCATTGAAGTGAGTTACAAAATTAGGATATATGTTTAGGAAAATTGTATCAAAATTCTTGTATAGCTCTTCAAGTTCTTCTTCCACTACAGTAGTAGATTTGAGTATCTTGGTAAGGGTAGCGTAGTCGTTTTGGGTTGCCTTCTTATAAAGCAGTTTTCTGTAGTTTTCTATTTTATCTATATAGGCAGAGCATAGGTTAAAGAAATGAGCTATATATTCTTCTTTGATTAGATTTGCTTCTTCAAGGTTGAGGTTTGCCTCTTCAAGATGCTGATTCATTATTTGTAGGTCGGTATTGAGTTTTTCTAATTGTTCATTGCTGTACGATAATTGCTTACGAGCTTTCACAAGGCGTTGTATTTGCTTATAAACATACACCAACGCTATAATAAGTGCTACCGATAACACGCTGATAAGTGCTAAATAGTATTGCAACTCTCTTTTTTGTTTTGCTTCTCTTTGCTGGTAGGCAGTATTGATAATAGAATAAAATGTAGCTCCTTCCTCAGCCCGATGGCGAACATTGCAGAAATTAGCATCATCAATGGCTAGTTTTATAAATTCGTATGCTTTGCTTATATCCCCTCTTTTGTAATACGTAAGGGCTAAACTTTGTAAAGAGGCGTTATCTTTAATAGCATTCTGTATATCGGCAATTGCTGAAAGAGCAAAATAATACTCTTGTTGTTGGGTATTTCCTTTTTCTTGCTCAGAAAGGCCCAAGTAATAAGCTATAACAGCGCGCTTAGGGTCGGTAATAGGAGTTTGATTGAGTAGTTGAAGAAATTTTTGGGTAGCTTGCTCTTTATCAGCTAAATAAAATTCTCTAATAGCATCGTTTATTTTAAAAAGCATACTATCAGTAGCTAAACATTGTAATAGTGAATCGCGATAGCTATCTGATAGTTTAAAATAATGCAAATTATTAGTACTTTGCCCGTATCTGCTATAAAAAGAATGATAGGTATCGTAATAATCGCATAGTAAGGTATTGCTCAAACGCTGCTTATCAACAGATAATAATAATTGCAACGACTCAACATACATCCCTTTAGCCGAGTATAGTTTTGATAAGGATATATGTGTTTCGTCTTGTTTTGCGATATCGTTCAGCATAAGAGCTATTTGTTCGTTCTTTAGCAAATAGCTCACTGCCGAATCTACTTTAAACTTTTGATATTCTGCATAAAGTTGCTTGTGTAAATGGTATTTTTCTGCTGGTTGAGAGGCTTTTTTAAGAGCCTTTTCCAAAGAAGCGATACGTTGTTCTTTGGCTTGTATATAAGTAGCTTTTTGCTCAATCGTTTGGTTGAGTTGGTGGAGTACAGCTTCTTTGTTCTCTTGTGCCACCGCTGCATTCCTTCCGAACAACAATATGATAAAGAGTGTGATATAGTTTTTCATAAGGTTTGTTTTTATATTAAAGCCCCCGAACCCCCGAAGGGGGACAAGCCGCAAAGGTATTGCTCAATTACTATAATAAATTTCTAATATATTCCCCGCTTTTTGCCCGCATTGCCCGCTTTTTGCCCGCATTGCCCGCTTTTTGCCCGCTTTTATTTTAGTTCATAATAAGTGCTTACACTTGCTCCAAGTTGTCTAAGCAAATTATATTTCTCTACTAAATCAGTTAAATCATTACTTGTGGTTCTCTTAGAAATATTATTTAGTTCTTGGTATTCGCTATTTGTTATTTTTCCTCTCTCTTTGAGATATAATATTGCTTTTATCTGTCTTTCATTAAGTCCTTTTTCTCGTAAATCAGTTTCATTATAAATATCTTTGTGGAATACTACCCAAAATCCTGAAGAAGCGTAATAATACAATGGGTTAGGTAATCCTGCTTTAGCACACTGCTCATTCATTTTTCTGATGCCACGTCCCCAAGCTTCTATATAACCTATACGAAAGAACGCATTAGAAATACCTGGATTATAGGGTACAGATGAATGTTTTTCTTGCAAAGTATCTATCGTCCAATTTTCAGGCAATTGACCATAATTCCAAATCATTATTTTATCTTTATAAACACTGATTTGTATTGGAGTCGCACCACTGTAATCTTTATGAGCAATAGCATTATGAACAGCTTCGCGAACGGCTTCTTGTGGATACTCATAGGTCTCTACTCGGTAAATACCCTCATAGCTAATTATAGCCTTGATATACTTAGTAAAGAGTAATTCCATTGTCTTTTCTACTTGCTCAAACAAATTGCCGTGTACCTCATCTTGAAATAGTAAATCACTATCGTCATCGCTAAAATAGCCTATTTTCACATAAGCATTAGTGACATACTTTTCAGGGTCGGGGTGAAAAAGCAAAAGAGCAGCTCGTTTTAGCTGTCCATTTTCTGTAAGTTTTAAGTTGTTTAATAACAATTCGTTACTATCTGAAAGGGTATCATCATCTAAACGTCTTGCTTTTATACCTCTTTTACGAAAGAAGTTAAAAGTATCTACTTTCAGTTCAGCAACAGAAACATTAGGATAAAGCACACTATCCCAATGTTTTCCTTGCTTACCTAACAAGAATTTATCTAAGGCTGCGCCTTTGAGTTCTTGCTTAGTACTACCACTACGATAATGATATTCTCCTTTATAGTTCACCGGATTAGATTGCGGACTTACACTAATTTCTATACAATTACCTTCGGAGGTTTCGAGTAAGTTCACATCTGCTACTATTCCTAATACATTAGTGATTTTATTAGGAATATCTTCCATTAGGCGTTTAGCATCAGGCTCTCCAATTACTTTTCCATTATCATCTTTGCCTATATAGAGCTTTCCTCCTTGTGCATTGGCAAAACCACAAATCCATTTTAGGTATTCATCACGCCAAGAAGATTTGTATTCTATGTTATGAGATTCTTGTATCATTTTCTTACTTCTTTATCTCTCAGCTAATTAAAACTCCAGCTCTGTTTGCGTCCCATCGCTTCCGTTCTCTGCAGAGGGGATTATTATCTCTTCATCGCCTAAATCCTCTACCGCTTCCTCTTCTTGAGGGGCTTCATAAGGAAGAGACTCAAGAGCATTAATGTTTTTCACCTTGTCGGTAGTGAGTTGGTTTCCAAGAGCTTTTATACCTTTTACACTGATAAACTCTTCTAAATTGACAGTAAGGTTTTCTTTCTCCTTGCCTTTTTCTTTGGTAAATACCACCTCAGCGATAGGTCGCCAGTCGGCAGAAACGAATAGCAATTGCGATTTAAGGTGCTCAGTAATCACAAGCTCTTCGCGGTTTTCGTTCTCTATTACAAAGCGTTTTACGAATACACGTTCTTTCTCACCATCGTAGTAAATCACCGAAATAGGCTTTTCAGGCACCCATTTTTCCATTAGCAGGATATTGTTGTCAAAATGCAAGTTCAGGTCGGGGATAATAGTTTTCACCATACCCTCTTTGGTGATGAGTAGCAGGCGGTCATCTCCTTTAAAAGCCCCCAAGAGCGTACCCCGTTCTTCGGTATTAAGGCGTTTAACTATGTCGTCAAACCATATTTTGCGTGGCTTAAGAGTCGATACCCCCTTCTCTTTCAGCTCAATACGCTTGATAGCATATTTACTCACGAGGTTACCCCTCACGCCTCGCCCTTTAATGAGAGTATCGGCAAAGTCTATATCCCATCGTAATTTTCGCAAGGCACCTAACTGACGTAAATTCACCGTTACCACTTCGGCTTCGCCGTTAGGATTTGCTGTAAAGTAAAGCACCCGTGAATCTTTATGCACTGGTATCAACTCGTATTTTTTGTCGCGAGTAATCCCCGTTACGTTAAAACGCTTGATGTACGAAAAGCCCGTTTGCCCATCTTTGTATATCATATTGTAGATGGTGCGTTTGTCGTCTTTTTTAAATACCGCAGCGTGTATGATATTTTTTTCTATATACTGTTTGTCAGTTACCTTCATTACGTACATCGAGCCACTTTCTGTAAATACTATTACATCATCAATGTCGCTACAGTCATCCACATACTCATCTTTGCGCAAGCCCGTACCCACAAAGCCCTCAGCCCTATTCACATATAATTTAGTATTGCGTACTACCACTTTGGTAGCTTCAATACTGTCAAACACTCGTATTTCGGTTTTGCGTTCACGCCTCTTGCTGTAAGTCTTCTTAAGATATTCAAAATGAGCAATAGTATAATCTACCAAATGAGCCAAGTGGTTCTGCACCTTCTCTATATCCGCTTCTGTTTTTAACATTTGTTCTTCGGCGCGATAAGTATCAAAATTAGTGATACGAATCATTGGTATTTTGGTAAGGCGTTCCAAATCATCATCGGTAATTTCGCGTAGCAAATCATTTTTAAAAGGTTCAAAACGCTTATACAGATAAACATATAGCGATTCTTTATTCTTGTAATCCTTGAAGTTGATATACATTTCTTCCCTGATGAAGATTTTTTCTAACGAAGCATTATGCCATTGCATATGGAGTTCTTCTAATTGTACCTCCAATTCTTGTTTAAGTATCTCCATAGTGCGGTCGGTACTGCGGCGCAATACCTCCGATATGGTAAGAAAATGCGGCTTATTATCCTCAATCACACAAGTAATAGGCGAAATAGCCGTCTCGCAAGCCGTAAAAGCATAAAGTGCATCTATTGTTTTATCGGGCGAAGTACCATTGGGCAGATACACCAATATTTCCACATTGGCAGCCGTATTATCATCTATTTTTTTGATTTTTATACTACCTTTATCATTAGCTTTAAGTATCGACTCAATGAGCGACTTGGTAGTAGTGGTATAAGGAATTTCGGTAATAGCAAGAGTTGTTTTATCTATTTGAGAAATCTTAGCGCGCACTCTCACGCGCCCGCCTCTTGCACCATCGTTGTAATTACTCACATCAATGATACCTGCCGTAGGAAAATCGGGGTAAAGCTCAAAAGGTTTTCCTTGCAAGTAAGCTACCGAAGCATCTATAAGCTCTATAAAGTTATGAGGTAATATTTTGGTAGAAAGCCCTACCGCTATCCCCTCCGTACCTTGTGCCAAGAGCAGCGGAAACTTCACAGGCAAGCTGATAGGCTCGTGCTTGCGCCCGTCATAGCTGGATTGCCATTCGGTTACTTTCGGACTAAAAACTACATCCAATGCAAACTTAGAAAGACGAGCCTCTATATAACGTGGTGCTGCAGCATCAGCTCCTGTGAGGGTATTCCCCCAGTTACCTTGCGTATCTATCAGCAGTTCTTTTTGTCCTATTTGCACTATCGCATCGGCTATACTCGCATCGCCGTGAGGGTGGTATTGCATTGTATTACCCACTACGTTAGCTACTTTGTTGTAGCGCCCGTCATCCAACTCTTTTAGCGAGTGCATAATGCGGCGTTGTACAGGTTTAAAACCATCTTCTATAGCAGGTACAGCCCGTTCTAAGATTACGTACGAGGCGTAATCTAAGAACCAGTCTTGGTACATTCCTGTAATTTTTATAATGGTATCGTGATGTGCTATTAGGTCGGTAGTTAGTGTAATATCAGTTTTAGATTCATTTTCTTCCATCGGGATTAGTATTTTTTAGGCTGCAAAGGTAATAAACAATTATTAATTGGTAATGATTAATGGTTAATTATTTTGCCATTTATCTTATACCGTTGCTGTAGCTCTATCATTCTTTGCACCAAATCATCAAATGCGAGAGAGTTTCCATAAATAAAAAAACGCCGCATATCTATATAAAGAGAATAATCCGATTATTTATTGTATCTTTGCCTAAAGTTCCTGAATTTTGGTGTTCTTTTTTACAAACACAAAATTACTAATTTTCAGGAACTCTTATTTTAAGTTTAAACAACTTCGGTATTAGAAAAAGAGCTCTGAAGGATAGGCTTATTAAAATTGTTGTACAACCCAGAAAAAACGTAAAATGGAAATTTCAAATATAAAGATAATTATATTCATATGTATATTGATTATTCCATTTATATTTTTATCGCACATAAAAATATATCATAAAGATTTATGTAAGGGATTTATCAATGAAAAATCGTTTGTATTAGGAGAATCTACAATTAAAGATATTCAGAAAAAATTCAATATTTACAAAGACTTAGAAATTTTCCCGAATAATGATAGCCTTTATATTACTGAAATTGAAGAAAAAGAAGGTTTTATAAAAATATTATCTCAAAAAAGATTTCTATTTAAGGATAGTTTACTTCAAAAAGTCGAATTAGTGGTAAGCACAAGTTGTTGTTGGAATAATGATTTCAAAGAGAATGATTTTGTATTGAAAAAAGATGAAATTTTTAGAGAATATGACAAGTATATTTATACAATAAAATCAAAAAATTCAGAATCAAAATGCTTTAATTTTCAATGTATTGATACAACAATGTTTAATAGAACCACCTTATTTAAGTGGAAAAAATAAAGTCTACAAAAAAGCCATTAACTATGAAGGTTAGGCTTAATAGCTAAGGCTGTCCAAAAAGTTTTTTTGTAAGAAAGATTTGCAAATCGTCTTCACAAAACAAAACTTTTCGGACAGCCTTAAAACTTATTACCTATTGTGTTACAACCTTAAAAACCTATAGTTATCCCTCCCAAAAAGTTAGCTTCAGCAGCAGGTATATATACCATTCCATAGCCATTATCGCCATAAGGCGCATATTTAGCATTTAAGAAGTTATTCGCTGCCACCGAAAACAATACCGAACGGCACCATTTGTGCGGGGTTAACTCATATTGCAATTGTAGGTTATTCACAAAGTAAGCGTCCAATTTAGCTTCATCGCGCTCTGTGTTATCCACATATTGCTTGCCAACATATTTAGCTTCCCAGCTTGCCGCAAAACCTTTGATAGGCTCAAAAGTAAGCCTACTACCTGCAATCACATTAGGCGAATAGGATAATTGCACATTTTCTAAATTTACTACTATAGTATTTCCTGCGTTATCTTCTCTAATGTTTTGGTATTTTTTAATTTTGTTACTGCTAAGTGCCAAGTTAGGCTGCCATTGCCATTTGTCGGATAGTTTTAATTGTGCATCAAGTTCTATCCCAGCGCGGTGGCTGTTGTCCACATTTTCACGGATAGCGTAACCTGTGTCATTTAGTTTGCCTGTAAGCACCAGCTGGTCTATATAACTCATATAGTAAGCATTCAAATTAAGACTCATACGCTCACAAGCAAAACGCCAACCCAATTCCAAATCGTTTAGTTTTTCTGGCAGCGGACGTTTGGCATTGGGGTCAGTTAATCCGTTATAATTCTTATAATCAGCACGATTAGGCTCTTTAGTAGCCTTGCCATATGATAAATAAAGGTGATTATAGTTGTTCAAATGATAAGTAACCCCCACTTTAGGGTTGAAAGCGTTAATACCTTCATCTACTTTTTGTTTTTCAGAATAATAATGAGCACGGCGGAATTGTACATCTACAAAAATATCCCATTGAGAAGCGAGGTCGTAATTTAGCTTAGCATAGCCAGCCATCTCGTTTTTGGTATTAGGCCCCTCATAACTATAGCGGTAATTCAGCGGTGCATTCACACTGCGTGTCCAAGGCACTTCTTTAAAGTGTCGTCCCTCATAGCGGTTTAGGGCGCCTCCTAATAAAATATGTATATTCTCTTTGTTGTAGTTAGCTGAAAAAGTAGTTCCCCAGAAGTCGTTGTCCAAACCAGATATTCTTATTCCATCAGTTTTCTTTTCATTGCCGCTGCCGTCCAATACTTTGGGTAACCCAAAGTACTCATTGACCTTCTTATTTCTTTTATATTCCTGCCAATAACCTTTTCCTTTGGTGTAGTGAAATGAAAGCTGAGTTTTCCAATTAGGCGACCAGCGTTGTGTCCAATGCAGCTGAGCGTGGTCTTGTTGATAGTTGTCAGTTTCGTCATCGTAAAAACGTTTGTTACCCGCATCATCGGTATAAGCACCTACAGGGTTGTAGCGCCTGTCGCGCTCCAAAGTCTGCTTGTCAACTCCTTGATAAGTAAGATATACTTTCTGCTTCCCACCAAATACAAGTCCTTTGATAAGCGTATTGCCATAAGCATACGCCCCTTGCAAGAAGTAGGATTTAAGGTCAGACGAAGCGCGGTCGCGGTATCCATCCGATTTTATTACCGAAAAGCGCCCGTTTAGCTCAAAGCGGTCATTTATTTTGCCTGTCGAAATTTTTACACTATGCTTATGAGTGTTGTAGCTACCGTAGTAGTTAGCCAGCTCGCCCGTTGCTTTTTCCTGCACCGCATCGGTAAGGATATTGAGGCTAGCGCCAAAAGCACCTGCCCCGTTAGACGATGTCCCTACGCCACGTTGTAATTGAATATTTTCAGCCGAAGAAGCAAAGTCCGAAAGATTGTAGAAGAACACCACTTGCGATTCCGAATCGTTTAGGGGAATACCATTGATAGTAACGTTAGTACGTTCAAGGTCAGTACCACGCACGTACATCTTAGTTGTACCCAATCCCGAACCGTCTTCAGAATAAGTAACCACGCTGGGAAGGTTATTGAGTAACATAGGAAGTTGTTGCCCATTGTTTTTGTTTCTAATCTCGTTTTTAGAGAGGTTAGAAAAAGCTACAGGATGCTTTTCAGTAGCCCTAACTGCCGAAACCAAGACCTCGTCCAATTGAATAGTTTTGTGAATTGTGTCTGTCACCTGTAGTGTAGGTGATTGAGTTTGTGCTATAGCCGTAGTTGTAAGGCAAATAGCACTGTACATAAGTACATTTTTCATTTTGTTTTGAGAGTATTTCACAAATAAAAGAGGCAATTATTTGGTGTGGTTATTAAAAAATAAAGCTTGTCTTTGCTACCCAAAAGCAAATACAAGCCGATAGATTAAGTTTCATTCCTTCAGCAGCATTGCCCGCTCAAGTTCAATGGGTATGATCTCAGCTTGTAACAGCACCCCTTATGAGACGGCGCAAAGGTACAAAAAAAATATAAATTACAAGTTTTTTAACAATTATTTTTTATAAAATTCACGATGGAATATTTCTCTTATGGTTATTGCTTTTTTTTATCCTTCGTCACATACTCGGCTGTGCCTGCCTGCCCACTTTCCTTCACTTATCCTTCGTCACATACTCGGCTGCGCCAGCTCGCCGACTTTCCTTCGCTTATCCTTGTGTGGCGCAATCTAACGACTAAAGATTAACCACTAAATTTTATTTTGTTTTTTCGTTTTTATTTCTTATCTTTGCGCCAAAGTTTGCTTTTCTTTCTTTAAATATCAACAAATTAACAAATATTCATTATGAAAAACATCATTTACACCCTTACTGATGAAGCCCCTTTCTTGGCTACGCACTCATTACTACCCATTATCAAGCGCTTTTGCAGCTCTTCAGGCGTGCATTTTGAGCTGAAAGACATCTCCTTAGCGGGGCGTATCCTTGCCGCTTTCCCCGATTTTCTCAATGAAACTCAGCGCACTACCGATGCCCTTGCCGAATTAGGAGCACTTGCTTTGCTGCCCGAAGCCAACATTATCAAATTGCCAAATATCAGTGCTTCTGTACCCCAAATGAAAGCTGCTATTGCCGAACTGCAAGCGCAAGGTTATGCGCTCCCCCCCTACCCCGAAACCCCTACCAACGATAGCGAAAAAGCGATCAAGGCGCGTTACGACAAGGTGAAGGGTAGTGCCGTAAACCCAGTGCTGCGCGAAGGAAATTCCGACCGCCGCGCCCCTAAAGCTGCCAAAAACTACGCCCGAAAACACCCCCATAGTATGGGAGCTTGGAGCCGCGACTCCAAAACTGCCGTAGCTACTATGCAAGCAGGCGACTTTTATCACAACGAAAAATCAGTAACCCTCACCCACCCCGATAAAGTACGTATTGTTTGGATAGGTAATAATGGCAAAACCGAAGTACTCAAAGACTTTTTCCCGCTACAAGCCGAAGAAATTATAGATGCTACCGTAATGAGCAAAAAAGCACTGTTGGCATTCTACAAAGAACAATTTGCCAAAGCCAAAGATAAAGGATTGCTCCTCTCATTGCACCTAAAAGCTACAATGATGAAAGTCTCCGACCCTATTCTCTTTGGCTATGCTGTCGAAACCTTCTTTGCTTCAGTATTTGAAAAACACGCACAACATTTTGCACAAGTAGGAGTTAATACCCGCAATGGTTTTTCAGATGTATTAGCCAAAATCACGGCTTTACCTGCTGAGGTACAACAAACTATCAAAAACGACATAGATACTGCCTTTAGCGAAGCTGCCAGCATCGCAATGGTAAATTCCGACAAAGGAATTACCAACCTGCACTTCCCCAACGATGTAATTGTAGATGCTTCAATGCCCGCAATGATACGCAATTCGGGCAAAATGTGGAATGCAGAAGGCAAAACTCAAGATACACTTGCCGTACTCCCCGACAGCAGCTATGCAGGTGTCTACCAAGTAGTAATTGATTTCTGTCGCGAAAACGGAGCTTTCAATCCCTCTACAATGGGCTCTGTACCCAATGTAGGACTAATGGCACAAAAAGCAGAGGAATACGGCTCACACGATAAAACTTTTGAAATTGCAGAAGACGGCACGGTGCAAGTGATTGGCGAAAATGGAACCGTTTATCTTTCACACCAAGTAGAAGCTGGCGATATATGGCGTATGTGCCAAGTGAAAGATGCCCCTGTACAAGATTGGGTAAAATTGGCGGTTACGCGTGCCAAAGCTACGCATACCCCTACCGTATTTTGGTTGGACGAGCACCGCAGCCACGATGCCGAACTGATAAAAAAGGTAAATAAATACCTGAAAAACCACGACACTGAAGGTTTAGACATACGTATACTGAGTCCTGAAGCTGCTACTTTGCTGTCGTTGCAACGCGCTAAAAATGGGGAAGATACTATTTCCGTTACAGGCAATGTATTGCGCGACTACCTCACCGACCTATTCCCTATCCTCGAACTTGGTACCAGTGCCAAAGTACTATCTATAGTGCCCCTTATGAATGGCGGCGGATTGTTCGAGACCGGTGCAGGTGGTTCAGCTCCTAAGTTGGTAGAACAATTGTTAAACGAAAATCACTTGCGTTGGGATTCATTGGGTGAGTTTCTTGCATTGGGGGCTTCGTTAGAACACTTTGCTAACACCAATAACAACCGCAAAGCATTGGTGCTATCACAAACCCTCGATGAGGCAACAGCTAAAGTGTTAGAAGAAAACAAATCACCACAATCGGCAGTAGGCACATTAGATAACAGAGGAAGTCATTTTTATTTGGCGCTATATTGGGCAGAAGCCTTAGCCGCACAAACCGATGATGTTACCCTTGCCAATGAGTTCAAGCCTATAGCTCAAGCACTGCGCCACAGCGAGCAAGTAATTGTAAATGAGCTAAACCAAGTGCAAGGCACCCCAGTCAATCTACAAGGCTACTATCACCCCAGCGAGGAAATCGTTTACAAGGCGATGCAACCAAGCGCTACCCTAAAAAATATCTTAGGATTATAAACAAAAAAAGAAGTAAAATACTCCCTTACCTTGCCAAAGTGCTATGAACTTTGGCAAGTTTTTTTTTATATTAAAATTAATTCGTACCTTTGCCTCCTCAAACTAATTAAATAATTTAAACACTATGTTGTATCAGTACATCAATTCAGTACATTCTCTATGTGCCTATATAGTATTAATAGTACTATTTTTATCAACCATCAATGCTTTAGCAGGCTTCTTTACCAAAAAAGAATTCACCGTGAAAGACTTACGCCTAAGCCTCTTTACACTCATTTTTTCGCATATACAATTATTGTTAGGTTTATTGCTTTATGCCGTAACACCTCGCCTAATGGCTTGGCAAATGGGAGCTAAAATAGTAATGAAAGACAGCCTTTTGCGACAGCTTTTAGTAGAACACCCCTTGATGAATATCATTGCTGTAACGCTTATCACCATAGGCTGGGTAAAACACAAAAAACAAACTACCAATCGTGGTAAGTTTGGTAAAATAGCTATCTTCTACACTATCGCCCTTGTTTGTTTACTATCTATGATTCCTTGGCGACTTTGGTGGAACTTCTAAAATTATGATTATCATCAAATACATCTTTTGGATACTCTGGAAGAGCTGGTTTTATATCCTAAATTTCATACTACTTATTGTCTTGCTACCCTTTCTGCTACTACTCACTGCCTACAAGCAGTGGTACAACGCTTTCTATTGGGTAGCACGGCACTTGTGGGCTACCCCAGTATTATATGGTATGGGGTTCTTTCCAAACATCAAGTATGGGCATAAGGTACAACACATAGGCAGCACAATGCTTGTTGCCAATCACTACAGTATGACCGATATTATGCTAATGTTCTACTGTAGCAAGCAGCCCTTTGTATTTGTAGGCAAAGCAGAGCTCGCTAAATTACCTATATTTGGTTATTTCTATAAAAAAGTAGCTATTTTAGTAGATAGAAGAAGTCCTCAAAGCCGAAAAGAAGTTTATATACAAGCCTTGCAGCGCATCAACGATGGGCAAAGTATCTGCATTTTCCCCGAAGGAGGCGTCCCAAAAGATGAAACTATCGTATTAGATAACTTCAAAGATGGAGCTTTCCGTATCGCTATAGAGTGTCAAATCCCCATTATCCCAATGGTATTTCACGATACCAAAAAACGTTTCCCTTTCCGATTTTTTGCAGGAAGCATAGGGCGTATGCGCGTAGATATACTCCCAGCCATCGCCACTCAAGGAAAAACATTTGATGATAAAGACACCCTCCGTGAAGAAGTGCGGTCTCTTATCCTACAGAAGCTTACCGCTGTAGCAAGCGTGCCACATATTTACCAATAACATCAAATTCTACATTCACAACACTACCTACCTTTAGCAAATGCAAGTTAGTATGTGCCAAAGTATAAGGAATTACCGCCACACCAAAACCATCCATAGCAGCATCCACTACAGTAAGGCTCACACCATTCACCGTGATAGAGCCTTTTTCTATCACTACATTCCCAGATGATGCATCATATTCAAAACTAAAACGAGTACTTCCTGCCTCTTCTTGTATCCGTACACAAGTAGCCGTTTGGTCTATATGTCCCTGCACAATATGCCCATCCAAGCGAGTATTTAATAACATACCGCGTTCCAAATTCACTGCGTCACCTACCTTCAAACTCCCTAAATGCGTCTTAGCAAGCGTCTCGGCAATCGCAGTTACTTTGTAAGTATCTCCTTCAATAGCCACTACCGTAAGGCATACCCCATTATGTGCCACACTTTGGTCTATTTTTAGTTCATTTGCAAACGAACTTCTTATATAAAGATGCAAATTAGCATTCTCACGTTCCAAACGCACCACTTCACCTATTTCTTCTACAATCCCTGTAAACATAATTCTATATATTAATTAAGCTCATTTGTCAATTCAGCAAATACTGTTTTAGCGCGCTTATTCTCATAAAGCACCTTATACACCGCATTTAATATAGGCGTTCTACTCGGTTTTTCCTGGTTTAAGTTGATGTTATACGCACTTTTTGTAGCGTAATACCCCTCTGCCACCATATTCATTTCAGCCATAGTACTTTTCACCGTATAGCCTTTACCTATCATAGTACCAAAAGTACGATTCCTACTGAAAAGAGAGTAAGCCGTAACCAGCAAATCGCCCAAATAAGCCGAATGGTTGATATTGCGCTTTATTTTATAAATATGCTTAATATAACGCTCCATCTCGCGAATAGCATTACTCATCAGTACACTCTGGAAGTTATCACCATACCCCAAACCGTGAGCAATCCCAGCCGCTAAAGCATAAATATTCTTCAGCATAGCACCATATTCTATTCCAATCACATCATCCGATATCTTTGTTTTCACAAAAGGGCGTGTCATTGCATCAGCTACAAAGCGCGCCTTTTCTTCATCAGTACAAGCAATTGTAAGGTATGACAAGCGTTCTAATGCTACCTCTTCGGCGTGGCACGGTCCTGCTACTACCCCTATTTGGTTATCAGGAACGCAATGTACCTTCTGTAAGTATTCGCCCACTATCATACCACTTTTTGGTTCAATACCCTTAATAGCCGAAAATATATTCTTATCAGAAAGCGGTAATGTTAATTTCTCAAGCTCATCACTCAAAAAAGCCGATGGAATACAAAGAATGATATAATCACTAAAAGCCACCGCTTCGTCCAAACTACTAGTAAGGTGTAGCTTCGCAACATTCAAATGCACATCACTCAAGTAGTTAGGATTGTGTTTTGTAGCCCTAATATGTTCTATGGCCTGCTCATTACGCATATACCAACACACTTTATCAATGTTGGCAGTGAGGATTTTTACTAGGGCTGTTGCCCAGCTCCCCCCCCCTATTACTGATATTCTTGTTTCCAAACCTATTCTTAATTTATAAATTTTGATTTTCTTATTTTTATTACGGCTTATTCTGCAAATGTATCAATGCAAACACCGCATAATTCACAATATCCTGATAGTTAGCCACTATCCCCTCACTCACCAAAGTCTTACCATTGTTATCCTCTATTTGTTTGATACGCAACAGCTTTTGTAGTATAAGGTCAGTAAGAGAACTCACGCGCATATCGCGCCACGCCTCACCATAATCGTGATTTTTTGCCTCCATCAGGTTGCGAGTAGTAGTTACTTTTTGGTTGTAAAGCAAAACAGCCTCTTCAGTATCCAAATCAGGTTGGGGTGCTACCCCTTTTTCTATCTGAATAAGTGCCATTAGGGCATAATTAATAATCCCAATAAATTCAGGTTCTTCACCCTCATCTATTTTATGCACAGCATTTTCTTGTAGTCCTCGTATGCGTTGTGCTTTTATAAAAATCTGGTCAGTAAGGGAAGGCAATCGCAATATGCGCCACGCACAGCCGTAGTCTTTCATCTTATTGATAAACAAATTCCTACACTGCTCTATCACCCCGTTATATTGTTCTATTGTTTTATCCATTTCTACCATTATCAGGGTACAAATATACAAAACATTTTTTAATTCCTGAGCATATTACTCTGTTAAAATTTCCACTTACACATAAAGTGTATAATACATTGAAAAACATTATTATATACGATACTTTTCATAATTTATAAAATCAAAAAAGGGATAGATTTTTATCCAAAAACCTACCCCTTTTTTGTCGTTTAACTTTTTAAATTTATGCCTCTACAGCTATTACAGATACGTAAGATTTGTTATTTTTCTTTTTTTCAAATTTTACGATACCATCCACTTTAGCATGTAGCGTATGGTCTTTACCTATATATACGTTTTCGCCAGCATTGTGTTGTGTACCACGTTGGCGCACGATAATATTACCTGCAATTGCAGCCTGACCACCAAATATCTTCACTCCTAATCGTTTTGAGTGAGACTCTCTACCGTTCTTTGAACTACCGACACCTTTTTTGTGAGCCATTTTCTTACATTTTTAAGTTTAACAATTATTTTACAACCACGTTTTCAATTACTACTTGTGTAAGATACTGACGGTGTCCGTTCTTCACTTTGTAACCTTTACGTCTTTTCTTTTTGAAAACAAGTACCTTGTCTCCTTTTAAGTGTTTTAAAACTTTTGCTTCTACTGAAGCTCCGCTTATAGCTGGGGCGCCTACTGTGATTGCTCCGTTGTTATCTACAAGAAGTACGCGGTCAAACGTTACTTTTTCACCTTCTTCGTTTGGCAAACGGTGTACAAACAACTTTTGGTCTTTACTTACTTTAAATTGTTGCCCTGCTATCTCTACAATTGCATACATAGCTTTACTGTTTTAAATTAATTGTTTAAATTGGCTGCAAAGGTACTAATTATTTTTTAATTAACAAGTATCTTTTACAAAAAAAGTATTTTTTTTAATAACTATGCTCATCTATCGTTACTTTGCCCCAGAATACTTTGTAAGCAAAATAAGTGTACAACAGCAATAACGGCGCGCCTATAGCCACTATCGTTAGCATTATTTCCAATGATTTAGGGCTTGCTGCAGCGTTATATATAGTAATACTATTACCACCCTCTAAAGTAGTGCGCAAAAATGCAGGATCGTGCAATTGCAAGGCTACAAGCACCATAAAGAAAGCTATGGTGAGTATACTCCCCACAAAGCCCCATTTGTAGTTCTTTTGCTTAATGAATACTGGTATAGCCACAATACTCAATAGCAAGAAAATAGGCATAACTTTCAGCCCTGTACTATTGGTAATATTTTCTATCAAATGAGGAGTTAAGAACGTATATACTGCCACAGCTACAAATAGCACCAAAAAAAGTAAATAAGCCACATTGATACGTTTTGCAATACGCTCTTGCATAGCCCCGTGTGTTTTTATCATCAAGAACAAGCCTCCGTGTACTACAAATAGCATTACCGTCATCAAGCCTACCAATAGTGGATAAGGCGTAAGGAAAGTGAAAAGTGCCCCTCCTTGATATTCAAAATCGGCATCTAAAGGGAGCCCTTGTAGCAAGTTGCCTATTACCACCCCTAAGAGCAAAGGTAAGACGATACTGCACACGCTATACACCATATCCCAAGTGTTACGCCACGTTTGGTTATCCTCTTTACCGCGAAACTCAATAGACACTGCACGGAAAATGATAAAAGCTAAGAAAAGCATAAAAGGAGTATTCATAGCTGAGAACAGCGAAGCGTACATTAAGGGGAAGCCAGCAAAGATAGAAGCCCCACCAATTACCAGCCACGCCTCGTTACCATCCCATACAGGACCTATAGCATTCAGCGCTACACGGCGTTCCTCTTTTTTATCAAAAAACAAGTGCCACGCCCCCGCTCCAAAGTCGAAGCCGTCTAAGATAGCATAGCCTGTAATCAAAAAACCTATCACGATAAACCACCACGTAGGGTAGTCAATTCCTAAAAATGTTTCCATATAAACTAATTGTTATGCTGTTTGTAATTGAGGTTGATTTTCGCCCTCGTGCTCATCTATTCCGTGCACGATTTTCTTATTAAGCAAGTAGATAAATAGGGCAAAAAGTATCGTATAAATTACGGAGAATAAAATAATAGCGAAGAGTATTTGGTTAGCGGTAACTGCTTTAGAGAGTGCATCGCTAGTGCGCAAGAGTTTATACACTATCCAAGGCTGTCTACCCATTTCGGCAGCAAACCAGCCCACTTGGTTTCCTATCTGTGGTAAAAGTACCGACCACACAAATACGTGCAGTAGCCAACGTTTTTCGTACAATTTACCACGCCATAGCAAGAAAGATGCATAAAGTGTGAGCAAAATGAGAAAGCCACCTATAGCCACCATCATATGATAGAATTGAAATACAGCATTCACCTGCCCTGGGCGGTCATCCATAGCGTATTGGTCAAGACCTGTAACAGGTGTTTCGAAGTCGTTATGAAGCATAAACGACAATCCACCAGGTATTTTCAGCCCGTGAGTCACCTCACTTTGTTTATCTACCCAACCAAAGAGGTACAAGTCGGCAGCTTCGGTTTTGAAGTGTCCTTCCATAGCTGCCAATTTTTCGGGTTGATTTTTAGCTACTCCATCGGCAGAGCTGTGTCCTGAAAGTAATTGTAGCAAGCAAAAAGCAGTACCAATAAGCAGCGTAGTGCTGAATGCTTTTTTAGAGATAGCCACGTGTCGTCCTTTTAGCAGATACCAAGCGTGCACACTAAGTACTAAGAAGATACCTGCAAGGAAAGCTCCTTGCCACACGTGCCATATACGATCTATACTTGAGGGGTTGAAGACCATCGCCCAAAAGTCGGTAATTACAGCTTTGGCTTGCATACCTTCACCAGCTACCACGTAGCCTGCAGGGGTTTGTTGCCAGCTATTGGCAATGACAATCCAGATAGCCGAACACATAGAGCCCAAGAAAACACCTACAGTAGCCAAAAAGTGCCACACAGGTTTTACCTTGTTCCAGCCAAAAAGTACAATACCCAAGCAGGTACTTTCTAGCGCAAAAGCAAATACTCCTTCAGCAGCCAATGCACTACCAAAAATATCGCCTACATAGCGCGAATAAGTAGCCCAGTTGGTACCAAATTCAAATTCCATTACAATACCCGTAGCCACGCCTATACCAAAGGTAAGTGAGAATATACGCGTCCAGAAGCGGGCAAGCGTATCGTACTCTTTTTTGCCTGTAAAAAGGTAAATACCTTTAAAAACAGACATTAATAGTCCTAAACCGATGCTTAGCGGTGGATAAATGTAATGGAACGCAATCGTCAGTGCGAACTGAATTCTTGCTAAAATTTCTGTTTCCATACGAATGAGTGATTTAGTTATTATTTTTTTACACGACAAAGATACAACATAATGCTAATATAAAAAAGCAAAAGTTAAAAAATCGTTAATTTTATAAAGATTCTAAATTATAGTTGGTAATTAGTCCTACATTACAACCAACCGTTAAAAATCAAATTTTTCTTCGTCTTCTATTTGGTTATCAGCTTTTTCTTTGCTACAGTCTATCTGTATTTGTATGTTTTGGGGTGCTGGGAATGGAGATTTAGAAACTGCTAAATCTTTATCGGCATAACATTTTTTCATATAATATCCCCAAGTGGGCAACGCCATTGTAGCTCCTTGCCCATAGGCTGTTGTGCGGAAGTGAATAGTGCGATCTTCACCGCCTACCCATACTCCTGTAACCAAATTGGGCACCATTGCTATAAACCAACCATCGCTGTTGTTTTGGGTAGTACCTGTTTTGCCTGCTATAGGGTTTGTAAATTGGTACGGATAGCCTGTCATTACATTTTTATATACAGCGTTGTAGGTATCAGCTCCTTTTGAGCGCAATCGTGCGCCTGAGCCATAACGGGTTACCCCTTCCATTAAATTTACTACAGCGCGAGCTACTTCGGCATTTACTACATCGTGGGTTTCGGGAGTGTTTTCAAATAGTACGGTACCGTTTTTATCTTCTATACGGGTTACCAATACGGGTTTTACATACACGCCTTCATTAGCAAACGTACCATAAGCGGCAACCATTTCAAAGACGGTAGCATCAGCGGTTCCTAAGGCAATGGAGGGCAGTTCGGGAAGCTCACTAGTGATGCCTAATTTCTTCACTAAATTGATGACAGGTATAGGTCCTACCTTATCCATCAAATTTACTGTAATAGAGTTGATAGAGTTTGCCAAAGCTGCCTTTAGTGTCATCAGTTTGCCAGTAAATGTACCCGTAGAGTTTCGGGGGCACCAAGGCTGAACATTGTCGTATTTGCCTGCTTCTATACAAGTCTGTATATCAGGCAATTCCATACAAGGCGAGTAATGCAGCTGGTCTATGGCTGTAGCATACACAAAAGGCTTGAAGCTAGAACCTGTTTGGCGTGCGCCTTGTATTACTTGGTCATACTGGAAGTGCTTGTAGTTGATACCTCCTACCCAAGCTTTTATATGCCCTGTTTGAGGCTCCATAGACATCATTCCTGTACGCAAAAACGACTTGTAGTACAATATAGAATCGCGAGGAGACATTATAGTATCGCGCTCTCCGCGCCAGCTAAACACACGCATTTCTATTTTTTTATCAAACGATGCTCGTATTTCGGCTTCGGAATAGCCTAAATACTTCATATGCGTCCAGCGGTTGGAGTTTTTCATCGCTTTTTCTATCAGGTTTTTATACTCCTCTTTGGTTACTTTCACAAAAGGATAGGTACTATTCTTTTTGCGGTTATTTTCGGCATCAAAAGCGCGTTGCAGATCTCGCATATGCATTTTTACAGCTGTTTCGGCATAAGTTTGCATTTTTGAATCTATGGTAGTATATACTTTCAAGCCGTCTAAGTACAAATTATGCTTTGTACCATCTGCTTTAGGGTTTTGGGCTATCCAGTTTTTCATATACGAGCGCAGATACTCACGGAAATAAGTAGCAATCCCATCGTTGTGACTTTCGGGGGTAAATTTAATCTTTAGTGGCAGTTGTTGCAGTGAGTCTTTTTGCTCTTGGGTAATGTAGTTGTTTTTTAGCATTTGTGCAAGCACCACATTACGCCTATTGATTACGCCTTGAGGGTTGCGAATAGGGTTGTAAAGTGCCGAGTTTTTAAACATACCTACGAGCATTGCCCCTTCTTCTATTTTGAGTTGCTTAGGGTCTTTGTCAAAGTATATTTTGGCAGCCGAGCGAATCCCATCGGCGTTGTTGTTGAAGTCGTAAATATTGAAGTACATTGCCAAAATTTCCTCTTTGGTGTACTGTTTTTCAAGCCTTGTAGCGATAACCCATTCTTTTATTTTTTGGGTGTAACGCTCTATGCCACGTGTTTTTTCTTTATGAAAAAGTTGTTTGGCAAGCTGTTGTGAGATAGTAGAAGCGCCTCCTTTTTTACCCAAATAAGCCATTGCGCGAATTGTACCGCGCAAATCGATACCCGAATGTTCGTAAAAACGTTCGTCTTCGGTAGCGATAAGAGCATCTACTAAGTGTTTTGGTAAATCTTTAAACTTGATAGGAGTACGGTTTTCATCTAAATAAAACTTTCCTAACGATTTGCCATCGGCGGTAACAATTTCGGTAGCCAAATTTGTTTCGGGGTTTTCTAAGTGTTGAAAATCGGGCATATCGCCTAACAATCCCCACGAAGCTGACAAGAATAGTAATATAATGCTTACTACTCCTGCTGCAAACAACCCCCAGAACCATTTTACAATGGGGCTGAAGGTCTGTTTTTCTGTTTTTTTATTTGCCGTTTTATTCATTGTATATTTGTGTTGCTATTTTGCTTTTTCAATTCTCACGCCCACTTCGGTAATGCCTTGTAAGGTTATAATGCCTTCATTATCGCCTATTTTTCGCATTGCTTGTTCTATTTTCAGTACATACTTGCCTTTTGCAGGGAATTGGTAATTTTCTTTGTACCACAACTTGCTTTCTTTCACTGCCGAAAAGCCTTCGCCCAGCCATTTGCCTTCGGGGGTAGCCATTTCGTATTCTAAGGTGTCAACCACCATCGTATCGCTATTGGGCAGTTCCAATTTGGTAATTAAAAACAAGTTGCTAAAAGGATAGCGCTCATCATTGCGCAACATTACAAATAGGTTACGCTTGGCAAGAGTATCATTTTCGTCAAACTGAAACACTATGGGCTTGTGAGCATCCCAGCCATTGGGCAATGATACGTATTGGCTGTATTCTACTTTACTGTTGCAAGCTGTTAGCAATATTATAGATAACAAACTTATTAGCGTTCTCATTCTTGTTTATCGTTATTAGATGATTTAGTTTTATTTACCTTATTAGCAAAAGGGTCGAGGTTGCGGCGCACATTTGGATTTTGTTGTCGCTTAGTGTTGGTTATTTTTTGTTTTTGTTGTAATTTTTTACTATTGGTATTTGCCTCTGGAGCTGGATTTTTCTTAGGAGGCTGATTAGTATTTATAGGGGGTTGTGTGGGTTGCTCTATAGGCAACTTCAATTCTTTATTTGCTTTTAATACCTCTTCGCCTGTACGTTTCAGTTCGGCAGCTTTATTTAGTTTTTTATTGTTTTTATTGTTGTTTTCACCTTTATTCTCGGCTTTTTGCTCATATTTAGGCTCTGTATTTGTATTTTTCACCTCTTTAGCCTGCATTTCTTTAGGTTGTGCCTCTTTATTTGATTTTTTTCGTTTGTTTTTGCGGCGTTTAGGGGTATCGAAACGGGTAATACTGTCTTCTTCAATAGGCAAAAGTTCCATATCGCTATTGGCACTACTACGATGTGAAGGCAAATCGCTTACTATGGCGTATTCTTCTAGCTCTTCTATACGTTCGTTGTTCTTGTTGAGGGCAATAATTTCTTTCACGCTATCTACTGATAGTTTATACCAAGTCATTGGGTTTTCGTCATAGGTAAACCACATTAGGCGTTTAAAGATATCTACCTTTTGGCAAGAAGCAGTACCGCGTTCGGTATGTATTTTAGTGTCTGTTCTAGGGAAGTCTTGCAAGGCATCTAAGTAGGTGTCGAGCTCAAAGTTCAAGCAGCATTTTAGTTTGCCGCATTGTCCTGCTAACTTTTGAGGGTTCAGCGAGAGTTGTTGGTATCGGGCAGCTGAAGTAGAAACACTTCTAAAATCGGTAAGCCACGTAGCGCAACAGAGTTCTCTTCCGCAAGAGCCGACACCTCCTAAGCGGGCTGCTTCTTGCCTGAATCCTATTTGTCGCATTTCAATACGTACTGAAAAAGCTTTTGCCATATCTTTTATCAGTTGCCTAAAGTCTACACGACCTTCGGCGGTATAATAAAAGGTAGCTTTAGAGCCATCTCCTTGGAACTCAACATCAGAGATTTTCATTTCTAATCCTAAAGCGATAGCCAACTCACGAGAGCGTTTTTGTACTTCTACTTCTTTGGCACGGGACTCTTGCCACACGTCTATATCGTGCTGGTTGGCTTTACGATAGACAATGGGCAGGTCGGCATTTTCCCAAGCGATGCGGCGTTTTTTCATTTGCAGCCTTACCAATTCCCCTGTAAGGCTTACTACCCCCACATCGTGCCCCGAAGGTGCTGCTGTAGCTACTACATCGCCTATTTGTAGTGGTAATTTATTGGTATTGCGAAAATATTCTTTTCGGCTATTTTTAAAACGAACCTCCACACAATCAAAATACTCCTGACCGCCAGGTAATTGGGTATTGGAAAGCCAATCGAATACTGAGAGTTTTACACTCCCAAAGCTATGAATACCATTATTGGTACAATCTGAATAAGGATTATTGGGGTTATTATTATAGGTGCAATTATTGCAACTCATTGTAAAATGGATAAATTAATTAATTATAAAATTAAGGTAATAGCGCTATAAGTGCGCTGTATGAATGTGCAAAGATAGTATATTTTTTTGAATGAGCAATATATTTGTTACATACTCGGTTGCGCCAGCTCGGTGCGAGCCGTACAAGCTTTTATCCTTCGCTCAACCTTCGCTCAACCTTCGCTCATCCTTCGCTTATCCTTCGTCACATACTCGGCTGCGCCAGCTCGCCGACTTTCCTTCGGTGAAGCTTCGGCGACGAGAGGGAGGAGTAATTCTGAATTTTGAATTGATGGGACTATTGGGAGTGAAGCAAAAAAAGAGGTTGTCCGAAAAGTTTTGTTTTGTGAGGGCGATTTGCCAATCGCCTCTACAATATGAATAAAAATGATTGATTATCAGAGCAATTAACTTTGGCAAACTTTGAAAGTTTGCCAAAGTGTGTGGCATTGGGAGTGAGGCAAAAAAACTTTGTCAAACTCTGAAAGTTTGACAAAGTGTGTGGCGCATTTGTTTATTTCATTTTTTTTCATAAATTTGCCTTGAAATAACTAACAGATAATAACTAAACATTTTATGATAAAATTACATATCACCAATGAAACCAACAAGTTACGAGCAGTCATTTTAGGTACTGCTCAAAGCAATGGCGCAACTCCCAAGTTGGAGGACGCCTACGACCCTAAGTCGGCAGAGCATATCAAAGCGGGTACTTACCCTATAGAAGCTGATATGGTAAGCGAAATGGAGGCTTTTGATGCGGTACTCAAAAAACATAACGTAACGGTATATCGCCCAGAAATTATCAATGATTGTAACCAAATATTTAGTCGCGATATTGGCTTTGTGATTGAAGATACATTCATCAGGGCAAATATATTGCCTAACCGACGGGAAGAACTGCAAGCGATAGAGTACATTATCAATCAAATTTCGCCTGAAAAAGTAATCACTCCGCCTAAGGAAGTGCATATTGAGGGAGGTGATGTAATGCCTTATAACAACTATATTTTTATAGGTACGTACAAAGGCGAGGATTACTCGCAACAAATTACTGCCCGTACTAATATGGCGGGGGTAGCTTTTATTAAACAACTGTTTCCTAACAAGATAGTAAAGGAATTTGACCTTGTAAAATCGGATAGTGAGGCTCGTGATAATGCCTTGCACTTAGATTGTTGCTTTCAGCCTGTGGGCACCAATAAGGGTATTATTTATAAAGAAGGGTTTCGCAATCCTGCTGATTACGAGTATTTGGCAACTCTTTTTGGGACTGAAAACTTGTTTCATATCACACGTGATGAAATGTACCAAATGTGCAGTAATGTATTTTCTATCTCGCCTGAAGTAGTAGTATCTGAGGCGCACTTTACGCGCCTAAATGAGTGGTTACAAGCACAAGGTTTTACAGTGGAAAAAGTGCCTTATGCAGAAATTGCGAAACAAGAAGGCTTGCTGCGCTGCTCTACCCTTCCTTTGATAAGGGACTGATAGCAAAGGTAGTGGGACAAAAGCTTTGTGAAGGATTATTCTATTTAGATTAGGTATATATTTTTATTTTTTCTCTAAAAGTTTGTTGTGAATATCTGTTATTTACAATGAACTTTTTAACTTTGCAGCTTGAATTGAATAACAATCAAAAAAACGTTATGACTCCCCATACAAATACCAAAAACAAGAATTTTTATTGCATAGGGCTCAGCTACCTGAAGGCTGATGCTACCATACGCGGTATCTTCAGTATATCCGCCGAAAATAAAGAATTATTGCTACAAAGGGCTAAAGAGCTGCAGTTTGAAGAGTTATTGCTTATCTCTACTTGCAACCGCACTGAGCTGTATGGCTATGCTGAGAATCCTTTTCAGCTGATACAATTGTTGTGTAGTTATTCTAACGGTACTATTGACGAGTTCCAAAAAGTGGGTTATGTGTATAAAAGCAAAGAGGCATTACAACATCTTTTTGAGGTAGGCACAGGGCTCAACAGCCAGATATTGGGTGATTTTGAAATTATAGGGCAGATGAAACAAGCCTTTGCTCTTTCTCGTGAAAAGGGGTTGGCTAATGCTTTCCTTGAGCGACTGATGAACAGCGTTATCAATGCGAGCAAACGCATTAAAAACGAAACGGTGCTATCATCAGGAGCTGCCTCAGTGTCTTTTACGGCAGTGCAGTATATTATGCAACACATCCCCGATGTTTCTAACAAAAATATTCTACTTTTTGGAATAGGCGAAATAGGGCGCAATACCTGCGAAAACCTGATTAAGCACACCCAAAACGACCATATAACCCTCATCAACCGTACTAAGCAAAAGGCGGAAGAGGTAGCAGGAAAATTCAACGTAATTGTAAAAGATTTTGAAATGCTCACTGCCGAGCTTGCTCATACTGATGTGCTTATTGTAGCTACAGGGGCAGCAACTCCTACTATACACCCAGAACACATAGGCAGTAATCCTTTGCTTATTCTTGATTTATCTATCCCTAAAAACGTATCTGAAGCAGTAAAAGCACTGCCTAACGTTACGGTTATTCATATGGACGAGCTTTCAAAACGAAAAGACGAAGCCTTAGAACGCCGCAAAGAGGCTATCCCAGAGGCATTGCAAATTATTAAAGAAGTAAAAGAGGAGTTTTTACAATGGTTGGACAATAGGAAGTTTGCTCCTACTATCAAAGCACTTAAAACGAAGTTGGAACACTTAAAAGATAATGAATTAGATTTTCAACGAAAAAAGTTGGCTAACTTCAACGAAGAGCAAGCGGAACAAATAGCCAACCGCATTATACAAAAGATAACGACACAGTTTGTAAATCACCTAAAAGATACCAATTCGCTAGACGAGAGTATCAGTTGGTTACAAGAGGTTTTTCAGCTGGAAGTAGCGAGCTAAAAAGCTGGAATTGTTATATAAAAGGCTGTTCAGGAAAGTTTTTGTTTAGACTTTTTTGGACAGCCTTTGTAGTAAAACTTTGTGATTTACAAAAAATGATGTATCTTTGCCAAGTGAAACCGTATTATGATTATGAAAAAAATTATAAAAGGATATCACGGAACTGATATAGATAGTTGTATTGAGATATTAAAATCAAATTATAAAATCTCAAAAGGAGGTGCATTATGAAACTCTCAGATGTAAAAGAGCAAATAGATATTTTTTTTAATAAAGTAGACCCTGATGAGCTCTACGAAAACGAGTTTATCGCTAATCACTTAGATACTTAGATAAATAATTAAACTTGTTAAATTTATATCTCAAATCACTGCGTTTGGAATGATAATTGCTACTTACATTATCTAAACAGTAAAAACACTAACGATGAAAAAAATACTTTTAATAGCTACGCTTATTATTGCGACTATAGCTAATGCCCAACAAGCTGATAAAGCTAAAAACTTATTAGATGAGGTGAATAGCAAAATGTCGGCTTACAACAATATTTATATAGACTTTAAATACAACTTGGATAATATGGCTGAGAATATTAACCAAGAGACTAAAGGCAATGTAACTATTGCTAAAGATAAGTATTTGCTGAACTATTTGGGAGCTACGAAAATGTATGACGGTAGCAAGACTTATACTATAGTACCTGAAAACGAAGAGGTTACGATAGAAAAAAACGCTAACGAAGAGACTGCTATTACCCCTTCACGTATGCTTACTTTTTACAAAAAAGGCTACAAATACAAATGGGATATTCAGCAAAATATACGTGGGCGAAAAATTCAATATGTGGAACTTAAGCCTCAAAAACAATCTTCGGAAGTGAAACAAATTCTTTTAGGGATTGATATTCAGACAAAACATATCTATAACCTGATAGAAATAGGCAAAAACGGTACTAAAACTACAATTACTATCAATACTTTTAAGACAAATCAGCCATTATCGGACAATATTTTTAAATTTGACCGTGAAAAATACAAAAAAGACGGCTATACTATATTGGAACTATAATGACAATTGTATTTTTTAGATGAAAATTTTAGACCGATACGTACTCACACAGTTTCTTACCAACTTTTTAGGAGCACTTTCTATATTAGTGCTCATTTTTGTATTTCATACTATATTCACTTATATAGATGAATTGGCTGGTCGTGGTCTTGAACTGTGGATTATTGGTAAATTTTTAATCTATTTTATTCCGCAGCTTATTCCTATCATTATGCCACTTGCGGTGGTAATCGCTTCGGTAATGACGTTTGGCTCGTTTGCAGAGAGTTACGAATTTGCCGCAATGAAAGCATCGGGTATCTCATTATTGCGTGTGATGCGACCATTAGTGGTGCTAATGGCATTGTTGTCATTGGGTACTTTCTTTTTGGCAAACAATGTAATACCTGTAGCTTATCGCGAGGTGTATACCCTTAGAGGCAATATTGCTAAAGTGAAGCCTGCAATGGCTATCAGTGAGGGGGTATTTTCTAACATAGGTGAGGATATCAGTATAAAAGTAGACAAAAAGCACGGTGATAACGACCAATTTTTGGAAAATGTACTGATTCACAAAAAAACTCCCGACCGTGTGAATCGCATTGTTATTAAGGCAAAAGAGGGGGAGCTGAGGAGTACCAAACGGAATAATTTCTTACAACTGATTCTTAAAGATGGGTCTTATTACGAGGATGTAAAAACAAATACTTACGAATCACAAGAGCGATTGCCTTTTGCTAAGGTACATTTTCAGCAATATGTGATTAATTTAGACCTTTCACACCTTAATAACGTTGATTTCAACGAAAAAACAGATGCTACTACGTACCGAATGATGAATGTGAAGCAGCTAAATTACGCTATTGACTCACTTCGCACGGATTTTAAACAGAGTATTACTGATTATGGTGTGAATATGTTTAAAAGGACAGGCTTTCACGCTCAATTACCTGAACAAAAAGCGGATAATTTGCCTAAAAAAACAACAAAAGGAGTAAGTTTGCAGGAGGTATTTGCTAAATTTCCTGATAATAACAAGATTACGCTCTTGGAAATGGCAGCAAATACTAATCAATCACAAGTAGACAATGTAGAATACAGACAAAGTGAGGTGGAATATCACTACAAACTGATGAATTTACACATATTAAATTTCAGTGATAAATTTGCGCTCACGGTGGCTTGTTTTGTACTCTTTTTTGTGGCAGCTCCTCTGGGGGCTTTTATCAGAAAGGGGGGGATTGGCTTGCCTTTAGTAGTAGCAATGGTGTTGTTCTTGGCTTATTACTTTATAGGATTGTTTGTAAAAAACGTAGCTGAGAACAATACAATTAACCCTGCCTTAGCCCCTTGGATTCCTGCACTGATTCTCTTGCCTTTTGGGGTGTATCTCACGGCTCGTGTGGCTACTGATAAAGAGGTATTTCACTTTCCGCTATCGCACAAAATAATGCGATGGATAGAGGACAAAATCAAGAATTTAAAACAACGCAGGAAACACAAATTGCATAAAATAAACCGACTTAAACGTATGAAACGATTTACTAAACACAACCGATTGTTAAAATGAAACACTTTATTGCCATATTAGTATACTTATACGCTGCTTTTGCCTATGGGCAAACTACCTTACGTGGCAAGGTAGTAGATGACCACAACAAGCCTATAATGGGGGTGAATGTTTTCTTGCAAGGTACTATTGAGGGGGCAAGTACGGACGAAAATGGTAATTTTCAGTTTGTTAGCCACCAAAAAGGCAGTGCAACATTAGTGTGTAAGCATTTGGCGATGAATGATGCGAGCAAACTTATTACCTTGCAAGACGATATGCCTGCCCTGCACATTACAATGACTGAAAAAGAGGCTGCACTGGACGAGGTAATCCTCACGGGGCGGGAAAGCAGCTTGGGCATAACGGATAAAAAACGGGCTATAATCCTCAACACAATGGATATAGATACCACACCAGGAGCCGATGGGGATATAGTGAGTACGCTGAGTGTGCTGCCAGGGGCACAGCAAGTGGGCGAAAGCGGACTGCTATTTGTGCGGGGGGGTAGCGGCGAAGAAACTAAAGTGCTTATTGATGGGCTGGAGGTGCTTAATCCGTTCTATTCGGGTGTACCTGATGTAGCGCAACGCAATAGGTTTTCTCCTCATATTTTCAAAGGTATTATCTTCAATACGGGGGGGTATTCTCCGCAGTACGGCAATGCACTTTCTTCGGTGCTTTCATTAGAAACTAACGACCACCCTAATAAACCTTCTACCGTAATTGCAATATTACCCTATGGCATACAAGGAGGATACGATTTTTTGAGTAAGAAAGAAACTCGCTCAGGAGGTTTTGATGTGGGATATTTCAACTTCAAACCCTATCACAAGTTAGTAAAACAACACGTAGAATGGCTAAAACCTGCTGAAAGTCTTATACTTACAGGTACTTTTAGGCAAAACACCTCAAAAGGGATGCTGAAGTGGTATGGTTATTGCAATACTATGGATCAGGCTATCAATCAGCCACAAGTGGAATTGCGAGGGGAAAAACATCCTTACGAATCTAAAAACGTAAATGCAGTATCTATACTCACTTATACACAAGAGCTGAACACACATTGGGAACTTTATACGGGCTATGGGTTTAACTATAACCGTGATAAAATTACTGACTGGAATAATTATGAACACAAATATGCTACCCAACATCAATTTAGAGCGGTAGCTGCAGGAACACCTATTGACAATTGGCATACTGAAGTGGGAACAGAGCTGTTTGCCTATAACGGCAATTATGGCAATGATTACACAACGGCTTTATGGGCAAATGCATCACTGCCTTTGCAACGCAAGCTATACCTGCAAGCAGGGATACGCACAGAGTATAGCAACCAGCTACACCAAGCGGATGTGTTGCCGCGTATGGCACTAAATTATCGTACGGGAAAACTGCACCAGCTGAGTGTTTCGGCAGGGCTATACAGCCAAAAACCTACTGAGAGCTTTTTGCCTATTTACCGAGACTTAGCTTTTGCTAAATCGGCACACTATATAGCTAATTATCAATATACTTATGATAGGCGCATCTTTAGAGTAGAGGCTTATTACAAAGATTACCAGCGACTGCTATCGTATGCCAATGGGCATCTGCCTACGGCAAGCGGTAGGGGTTATGCTAAAGGTATAGATATATTTTGGCGTGACTCTAAAACGCTAAAAGGCTTTGACTATTGGCTATCATATAGCTTTTTGGATACCCAACGGCAATTTTTACACTATCCTATAATGGCACAGCCTTCTTTTGCAATGCCGCATACGGCACACATAGTAGCCAAGTATTTTTTTGAACAACTTGGGCTGTTTGTAGGAGGGTCGTACTCGGTGAGTAGTGGAAGAGCTTATGAGAATCCTAACAACAGCTCATTTTTATCGGATAGGACTCCTGTATATTACAATCTGAATGCTAATATTGCTTTATTACGCAAGGGGAAACATACGTTTAATACGATAGTTTTCTCGGTAAATAACATTACGGGTTATGAGCCTATTTTTAGCTACCGTTACTCAAACGATGGTAGTTACAGATTGCCTATAACACTACCTTATAAGCGGTCGTTCTTGGTGGGGTGGTTTATCAGTATAGGGAAGGATAGAAGTAGCGAAATTATAGACCAATTGCCTTAAAATGTTAAAGTTAATGTTAAAAATACAATTTTTTCACACTGTATAGGGAAATTATACTATCTTTGCGCCTGAATATTACTCACAGCAATAAACTTTAATAATTGTTTCTCTATAAAACACGAACAGCACTATGAATAAGAGGTATATATTCTTGATACTTGTGTTTATATTAAGTACTTTTTTATATTTTGTGAATGCACAAAGCAATTTGAGCAAAGAGCGACAATTAGCTCTGAAAAAGGCAGAACTTAATATTAAAGGACTTTATAACGAACTGAATGCTGCGCAGTACGACCTTAGCTTTACTGCCTTCCGCTATGCCTATATAGGGTATCAAACTCTTAAAAAACAGCATAGGCTGAATGAAAAAGAACTCTTCTCTATTATTGATTTTACAAAAGACTGCAATAGCAAACGTTTTTACACAATAGATTTACAAAAAATGAAGATAGTGTTTTACACTTATGTGGCTCACGGCAAAAAGAGTGGCGAGCGAGTGCCTAATTCATTTTCGGATGTAATAGAATCTAACAAGAGTAGTATTGGTTTTTATATCACAGGAAGTACTTATAATGGCAGTAATGGCTATAGCCTAATGCTTCATGGTGATGAAAAGGGCTATAACAGCAATTTGGCTAAACGCTCGGTAGTTATTCACGCTGCAGATTATGCCAATGAAGATTATATAGCACGCAATGGACGTATGGGAAGGAGCTTGGGCTGCCCTGCATTGCCTGAGAATATCAACACTGAGGTAATCAATACTATTAAAGAAAAAACAATGATTTTTGCTTACTACAACGATCCTAAATATTTGAAAACATCTAAATACCTGAATGCTTTAAAACTTATAGAAGAGGCTGAAAGCGAATCGGTATTTTAAAATCTCATATTTAAATCTTTATTTTTTTACTACTTACTATTTTTTATAGAAAAAGGCTGCCTAAAATGTATTGTATGTACTGCTGTCAGCCTTTTTCTATAATCATTTTTAAAAGCTTATCTTTCTGAAAATCAAATAGTTTTGGGTATATTATAGCGGTGATTTGCCAATAGCACTTACTATTGGAATAGGCAAAACTACCAACTATAAAAATAAATTTGCTGCATTCAAAAAAATGTATTATCTTTGCACCCGTAAATCCTCAGGAAAACCAACTTCAGAGGATTTTTATTTTTTTAAAATTTATAAGAAGAAAAAATATGGAAAAAGTATCATACTACACTGCTGAAGGATTAAAAAAATTACGCGATGAGCTCAATCAGCTGAAAGACGTTGAAAGACCTCGCGCCTCACAAGCTATCGCGGAAGCTCGCGATAAAGGAGACCTATCGGAAAATGCGGAATATGACGCTGCTAAAGAAGCACAAGGGCTCTTAGAAATGAAAATTGCCAAACTTGAAAAACTTGTGGCTAACGCTCGCCTTATTGACGAATCTCAGTTGGACGTGAACAAGGTACTTGTACTTTCTACTGTTAAAATCAAAAATTTAGCCAATAAAGCTGTACTTACCTACACCCTCGTAGCCGAAAGTGAAGCCGACCTGAAAGCAGGAAAAATATCAGTAAGCTCACCCATAGGAAAAGGACTACTTGGTAAAGAAGTGGGTGAAATTGCCGAAATAAAAGTACCTAATGGTACCCTAAAAATGGAAATATTAGAAATCACACGTTAATACAAAACAACTTACAACAAACTTTGTTAATGCTCTTTGCAATAACAAAGTTTTTTTTGTATCTTTGCCTAAATTATCAATCATAAGAAAAAAATGAAATATTTAATACACTTACTACGCTTTTTCCTTGGTGTAACCTTTATCATCAGTGGAATGATAAAACTCAACGACCCTATGGGTTTTGCCTTCAAATTGGAAGACTACTTTGCTCCTAATGTGCTAAACCTCACTTTTTTAGAGCCTTATGCTCTGGCGTTGGCTATCTTGGTATGTATAGCTGAAATAGTTTTAGGTGTTACTTTGCTTTTAGGCTATAAAAAGAAACTCACCTTGTGGCTACTATTGGCTATGCTTGTATTCTTCGGTTTCTTAACATTCTATTCGGCTTATTACAACAAAGTTACGGACTGCGGATGCTTTGGTGATGCTATAAAATTCACTCCTTGGCAGTCATTTACCAAAGATATGGTACTTTTAGCCGTAGCCTTAGTACTTTTCTTCTGGGGACAAGCGTACATCAAACCACTTGCTAAAGAAAGAACACTACTCTGCCTTACTATTTTATCAGTGGTAGGCTGTGGTATCTTTGTATATTATGTGTATAACTACCTGCCTGTAGTGGACTTTCGCCCTTACAAAATAGGTGCTAATATCCCACAAGGATTATTACAACCCTCAGGAAAAATAACTTACCATATGACGGTAGTTTTAGACGGTAAAGAAACTAATATTACCAACAATACAGGTCAGATTCCTAAAAATAGTAATGGAGAGTATGCTGAAGTTATCAAAATGACATCAGAAACTCCTAAACCTTTAATGCACGATTTTTATATAGAAGATAAAGACCGCAATAGCTATTTTGATGAATTTATGGACAAGGAAAAGCTCATCTTGGTAGTTGCTTACCGCATTGACCGTACCGATGAAGCTGCTTTTTCAAAAATAAAAGAACTGACCGATAAGGCTATGAAAGAGGGCTACACTGTTATAGGGCTTACCTCACAGCTGGATTTGGCACAAAATATCATCAAAAAATACGAACTGAACTTTGATTTCTATTTCAATGATGGCACAACCCTAAAAACAATGATACGCGCTAACCCAGGTGTAGTATGGCTGAATAAAGGAACTATCGTTGATAAAAAACACTACAATTCTTTATAATTGAAATAAGGGTGTCCAAAAGGTTTTGTTTTGTGAGGGCGATTTGCCAATCGCCCCTACAATGTTAATAAAAGTGATTGATTATCAGCTATAAACTTTGACAAACTTTGAAAGTTTGTCAAAGTGTGTATTATTAACATCCCCCCTTAACACATACTCCACTGCGCCAGCTCGCGGACTTCCTTCAAAAGGGGGGAGATGCCGAAGTAGTACTTTTAAAAACTTTTTGGACAGCCTCTTAAAACTTTTATTACCTTTAAAAAACGTATAATATGTGGCAAAGTGCCAATACTGATTTTCAACACTATTTGCGATTCCAACGTGGATTATCACAAAACACCGTAACATCTTACGGATTGGACATTGAAAAGCTGATAAATTACCTACAAAAATACCACATAACCGAAACTCCCGACAATATTACTGAAGATACCTTACGACAATTCATTTACCAAGAAGGAAAACTACTCAATGCGCGTTCTCAAGCCCGATTAATATCCTCTTTAAAGGGCTTTTTCAAATTTATGATGTACGAAAAAGGACGTGAAGATTTTCCTATGAACCTTATAGACAGCCCCAAAATAGGCTTAAAACTCCCCGATACGCTCTCTTTACAAGAAATAGACACGCTGCTGAACTCTATTGACCTCAGCACCGATGAAGGACACCGGAATAAAGCTATTATTGAAATACTATACGCTTGTGGCTTACGCGTATCTGAATTAGTGAACCTACGCCTCTCTGACCTTTTCTTTGAAGAAGATTTCATACGTATTGTAGGAAAAGGGAGCAAACAGCGACTTGTACCTATTGAGAAATACACCCAAAGGCAAGTGAAAAATTATATTGATAATCAACGAAAATATTTAAAAATAGCAAAAGGACACGAAGATTATGTATTCTTAAACCGCCGAGGGCAGCAACTTACAAGGGCAATGATTTTTACTATAGTGCGGCGTACTGCCGAATGTGTAGGCTTGCAGAAGAAAATAAGCCCTCATACTTTTAGGCATTCGTTTGCTACTCATTTGTTAGAAAACGGAGCCAATTTACGTGCCATACAAATGATGCTAGGACACGAAAATATTACTACTACTGAAATTTATATACACGTAGAAAGAGGTTATTTGAGAGAGGTGTTAGAGAAATTTCACCCTCGCCAAAAGATGAGCTTTACCCAATAAGCCCTTTTCGTCATCACTCATTAAACAATTTTTTGAGTGAAGTCTCATCTTATCGCAAGTGTAATAGTAATAATGTTGGTTAAATATCCTCAAAATCGAGATGTTTGTACCCGTTAGGGTTCTCGTTTATACGTGTTTCGTAATAATCACGTTTAAAGTCCTTCTGATGACGTTCTGATATCACTTCTTCTCCTCTTTCATCAAACACATAGCTTGTCATCTCGTCCAAAATTCCTTTGAACAACTCAAAATCTTCTTTGTAAAGATAGATTTTGTGTTTTTTGTAGTGAAACGACCCATCATCGTGAGTAAACTTCTTACTTTCTGTGATGGTAAGGTAATAATCATTTGCGCGTGTTGCCCTCACATCAAAAAAGTAAGTACGCCTGCCGGCTCTTAAGACTTTCGAGAAAATCTCCTCGTTGTCTAAAAAATCTTTTTCTTCCATTGTTCGTACGTGTATTAAATTATTAGAGTACAAAATTCTTTAAAAAGCTACAATAAAGCAACTTTTTCAGTAACTTTTTTATTAAAGAATAATTATTTTATTATAATTTTAAGATTTATATATTATGAAGAAGAAGAAGTAATCCTAAATTTATTAAAATTTAAACCGAATGAAAGACTATAATTTTATGTAATACTTTGCGCTATAATATAGCCTCCTGTCCAAGCATTCTGAAAATTGAACCCTCCTGTTATGGCATCTATATCTAATACTTCGCCCGCCAAGTACAATCCTTTGTGCAACTTGCTCTCATAGCTTTTAAAATTAACCTCTGATAATTTCACCCCTCCTGCGGTTACAAATTCATCTTTAAAGGTTGCTTTGCCATCAATAGGCACTTCAGTATGCGACAAGGCAAGTGCCAAATCTTTCTGTTGTTGCTTGTTAAGCTCTGCCCATAAAGTTTGGGTAGGAATACACACCGCAGCCAATAAAGCCAACCATAACCGCTTAGGAAGATCATAAAGCGGATAAGAAGCTACCGACTTACGTCCATTTTGTTGCTTGAAGTGCTGCAATGCTTCAAAAGTAGAATTAAAAGATAAAGAAGCACCTATGTTGGCAGTGAAGTTGATAGACAACACGCATCGGTAGTTTAGCTCAGCAAGCAGACGTGCCCCCCACGCCGAAGCTCGCAATATAGCAGGACCACTAAAGCCCTTATGCGTGAATAACAATGGTGCTGTTTCATTGATTCTTAGAGGCTTACGATTCGTATCAAGTAGTGATACCTCGGCAGTTACCGCTATCCCTTGCAGCTCTTTTACCCACATTATAGGCGTTTGAAAAGTAAATAGCGAAGGTACTGGCGGTACAATACTATGCCCCAAGCCCTCTAATAGCTGCCACATCTTAGGATTGCTCCCCGTAGTAATTACAAGATTACGACTGGTAAAAGTAGCCGTAGGTGTAGCTACCCTCCAAACGCCCTCGGCAAAAGTTATCTCTTTAACATTTTGCTCTGTAAATAAATCTATATCATTAGTTTTCAATTGCTGAAGAAAGCAATTAACAATTGTTTCCGAAGTATTTGAGGCAGGAAACACACGCCCATCTTCCTCTATTTTGAGTGCCACCCCGTGAGCTTCAAACCACGCCATCACATCGCCACACATAAACCTGTGAAACGGACTGAGGAGTTCTTTATGACCACGTGGATAGTTACGCACCAATTCGGCTGGAGTAAAAGTTGCATTGGTAAGGTTGCAACGCCCGCCCCCCGAAATGCGTACTTTTTGCAGCACCTCTTTGTTTTTTTCAAGTATTGCTATTTTCAGTTTAGGGTGCTCCTCAGCACAGTTAATAGCCGTAAAAAAACCAGCAGCTCCCCCACCTATAATTAAAAGGTCATACATAAATAATTAATAAAAAGAAACTTTGCCAAAGTCTTTCCTAAAAAAACACTTTGGCAAAGCCTGTTCAAAAAAATTACTTTAGTTTTATAAAGTTAAAATTATCGTCAAACTTTAGTTTTTGTCCATCAGTAACTTTTACTTTGTAAGTTTTTTTGTTGATACTGTGTGATATTTCTTTGATAGATTCAAAGGGGAAAGTAGCAGTTACGTGAGCTAATATTTTCTCAGGAACTACGTGATCAGGCACCTTTCCTGTATGTACTTTTATCTCTTTCCAATCACCTTCGCCGTTAAACTCTATTTCAAGCCCATCTTTGAAGATAACAGAATATTCTTCGTCTTTATAATCAACATCTTTCCATACCGAAGTGATGTCACCTACCAAAAAGTGTTGGCGTACGAAGTTAATTGCATCGGCAGGCAGCTCGTTAAAATCTACTTTTTTATCTTGTGCTGTAGCTACTTGTAGAGAAAAAGCAGCTAAGATAGCAAATAATATTTTTTTCATATTAGTCATCTACTTTTACAAATTTACCGTTTAGTTTAAATTCCAACTCCAAATCGTTGGATAGTTCTACCTCATACTTGTAGCTATTTTTGCTAATCTTTTTGATGAGCGCATTAGGGTAGTTACTCTTCACATATTTAGCGATTTTCGCAGGCACAATCTTATCTGAAACTGCACCATTGCGTGATTTCACCTCTTCCCATTCTCCTTTAGCGTCAAATTCTACCTCGTTGCCATCGGCAAAAAGTACGGTGTAGTCCTCCACTTTGCCGCGCTCGATGTCTTGCCACACCGATACCACTCCTTCCAACGAAAAGTGTTGTTTGATAAAGCCTTGAGCCTTAGAAGGCAATGATTGCACAGGCACCAGCCCATCTTGTGCTTGTGCCACCCCAAAAGCTGCCAATGAAAAGGCTACCATTGTAAGTTTTTTTACTGTATTCATCTTATTGATATTTTTTATTTTGGGCACAAAGATATATAAAAATACCTAATGTGCCAAACTGTTTTTACTATTTATTAGTAATTTCCTATAAGGTCGCCGTTGTGGTTGAAGTACAAATCTGTGTGCGATCCTATCAAATCTACCTTGTAGCCCGTATTAGTCTTTTTAATTCCCTCTATCAGGAAGCCTTTTTGGCGTACATAGTCGTCAATAGACTGAGGAAAGAAGCCTGTAGGTATTGTATTTCCATCTTCACCGTCCACTTCTGTCCAATTCCCTGCTTGGTCAAACTTTATTTCTGTTTTATCGCTTAGTTTAGCTTCAAAGCCCCCATTGTGGTCTTCTTTTTCTACCTCCTGCACTTTTGCTTGCGGAAAGTACGTTTTTATAAACTCATTCGCAGGTTTGGGCAACGAAGGTCCGCAAGACTGTAGCAATGCGAGTGCTCCTATTAATAGTACTATTTTTCTCATAATATTTATATTATTTGTTATTATTGTATTCTTCCGTCTATCATCACTAATTTTCTATCTGCCATAGCTGCAAGCTCCTCATTATGTGTTACGATTACAAATGTTTGCTGAAATTCATCACGCAGCTGGAAGAAGAGCTTATGCAAATTTTCGGCACTTTCCGAATCTAAATTACCACTTGGCTCATCGGCGAATACTACGGCAGGATTATTGATAAGTGCTCTGGCTACTGACACCCGTTGCTGCTCACCCCCTGATAGTGCATTGGGCTTATGATGAGCCCTCGCTTCCAACTGCAAAAACGACAACAACTCCATAGCACGCCGCTCGGCATCGCGTTTGTTTTCCCCCTTGATGAGTGCAGGTATACAGATATTTTCTAAAGCCGTAAATTCTGGCAACAATTGGTGAAACTGAAAGATAAAGCCTATATGTTCATTTCTAAACTTTGCTAAAAGTTTATCAGAAAGCCCGCTTATATCGGTATTATTGATAAACAATGATGTATCTGTGCGGTTATCAGCTCTATCCAAAGTACCCAATATGTGCAACAAGGTAGTTTTGCCAGCCCCCGATGCTCCTACTATAGAAACCACCTCGCCCTTTTCTACCATTACAGATACCCCTTTGAGTACCTCTAAATCTTTATAGGTTTTGTGAATATGTTGTGCTCTTATCATTCTTTTGCATTTTGATAGATATACACCTCAGTTGCCCCTATGCCATATTTGGCGTATTCAGCATCGTAAAAAGTAATATTGTTATACCTTCCTAAGAGTGTTTCCAACTCAATTCGCAGTACTCCCTCGCCCACTCCGTGAATAAAAACAACGCGTTGGCGGCGTTGGGCTATGGCAAATTCCAACTGCCTACGGGCTGTTTCTATTTGCAAGGTGAGCATCTCATAGTTAGTCATATGGCGCGGATTATTCACCAATTTTTCTATGTGTAAATCTACTTCCATTGGGGGGATTAGTTTGTCTTTTTTGCTCAAAGCCACAGGACGCTTCTTTTTCACTATCGAATCTTTTTGCAAACTCTCCTCGTCAATGGCTGTAAATACGTTGTGCGGCAGTTCTTCTTTCAGAACAATCACCTCATCGCGCCCTAATGTAAGTTCAAACCCCTCTTCGGTGAGCATTGTAACCTCGCGTGCTGTAAGCCTTATTACGTGCCCTCGTATCGTATCATCTATCGCCTCAATATAATCGCCAATATTCATCTTTTTATCCAACTTTTAGTTAATACCCCACTAATCGTTTTCTTCATTTTTAGGAGGTATAGAACGCGATATCATATAAATACCTATCATCAACAGCGAAACGCCTACTATAAGCAATAGCTGGTCGTATTGGGCAAACCAGTAGCGCGATAAAGCTACTGCAGCCCCTAATATTATCAGTGTATATTTCATTGTTTTATAGATAGAACCTCTTTTACCAATTGTATCATCTTAGGGGCGCCCGTATGCTTGTTAGGCTCATCTGATAGTTTAACGGTAGGTACCCATTCATTATCACTTGTAAGCACTTCGGTAAGTTTCATTACAATGTTCATCGGGCGTAATCCTACATCGTTAGTTAAATTAGTACCTATCCCAAAAGAGATTCCTATTTTTCCTTTGCAAGCCTCGGTAATAGCACGTACTTTTTCGGTATTTAGCCCGTCAGAGAAGATAATGTATTTGCTTAGCGGGTTGACACCCATTTTTTTATAATGGGCAATAGTTTTTTCGGCAAATTCTATAGGGTCACCACTATCGTGTCGCACTCCGTCAAACAATTTACTAAATTTCTTATCAAATTGTTTGAAGAACACATCGGTAGTATAAGTATCGGAAAGGGCAACCCCCAAATCACCTCTAAACACATCTACCCAATGCTCTAATGACAGTGCATTTGACATTTTGTAACTATATTCGGCAGCGTGAAACATAAACCATTCGTGGGCGTGAGTTCCTATGGGTTTCACTTTGTATTTCATTGCGAAATGCACATTGCTTGAGCCTATAAAAGAGCTGTTGTAGCCTTGCATTAGGGTACGCATTACGATATCGTGCACGTGATATGAATGACGCCTACGCGTACCAAATTCGGCAAATACTACCCCCCAATCTTTGTAAAAGTTTTCTTTTTCACGTGTATTGGCTTCTATTTGGGCATCTGTCCAACCTATTGCACCCGTCATTTTATAGTACAATTCACTAATTACTGCGAGCAAAGGCACTTCCCACAATATTGTGCGATACCAATAGCCTTCTACTGTTACTTGCAAATCATCTCCGTTTTGTGCAATTTTCACTTCGGAAGGGTCATACTTATAGCCTTCTAAAAAATCTAAGTATAGCGGACTTAAATAGGGGCAATTTATGCGTAAAAACTCTTTTTCCTCTTTGCTAAGTTGTAACTGGCTCATAGCTTTTACCGTTTCGCGCATTGCATCGGCAAAACCTGCAGGGAAAGAGTGTTTTCCGCGGTTGATAAACGTATAACGTGCTTTAGTTCTTGGGAATAACTGCACTACGGCGCACTGCATTGTAAATTTATAGAAGTCATTATCTAATAATGACCCTAAAATAGCTTTGTTCTCTACTGTCATAGTTTTCAGTAAATTATTAGTAATTATACCATATTGCGGGCAAAGATACAAAAATAATGATAAATAACAAATAAAAAACTTTGCCAAAAGTGGGTAGTTTGTTGAGCTACGACTTTTGGCAAAGTAAGATATGAGTAATTTAACTTCAGGTATTATTTGTTATTATTGTATAATTCGGCTACTTTATCCCAATTGATAATATTGAAGAACGCTTCTATATAATCGGGACGGCGATTTTGATAGTTTAGGTAGTATGCGTGTTCCCAGACATCAAGCCCTAAGATAGGGAAACCGCATTGCATAGTAGGCATTAGCGGGTTATCTTGGTTGGCTGTAGAGCACACCTCTACTTTACCACCTTTATGAACACAAAGCCACGCCCAACCAGAGCCAAAGCGGGTAGCGGCTGCCTTGCTAAACGCAGTTTTAAAATTATCAAAACTACCAAAAGCATCGTTTATAGCCTTAGCAAGCTCACCTGTAGGCTGTCCGCCAGCTTTAGGAGCCATTATTTCCCAAAAAAGATTGTGATTGTAATAGCCACCAGCGTTGTTTCGCACTGCGGCGTTGTTCATATCCAGCGTAGTGAGTATGGTTTCGATAGACTGGTTGTCTAAGTCGGTACCTGCAATAGCAGCGTTCAAGTTTGTAGTATAAGCGTTGTGGTGCTTGGTATGGTGTATTTCCATAGTACGAGCGTCTATATAAGGTTCAAGCGCATCGTAAGCATAAGGTAATTTAGGTAATGTAAAAGCCATAATATTAGGTATTTTAGTTTTTGATGCAAAGATAAAGAATCTTATTCAACAAATACCACAATTACAATCACTTTTATTGATAGTGTTATAACGCCAACGCCACTACGAGCCCTTCGTTGCCTCTTATATTAAAAACTGTATTGTCTTCAAAAATAAGATACTGCCCTTTGATACCCACTAATTTACCTTCATAATGTGGTGTTTGTAGCAGCTGTAGCGAACGTACCTGTGCAGGGTATTGCAACACCGGAAAGTGCAGATGCCACAAGGCTGTTTCTTCTGCAATATACGGTTGTACTTCTTGGGGGATAAAAGGGCGTAACTGTGCTTTTACGGCTTCTAAATCTACAGAAGTGAATTGATTGGTGAGCATTTTACGCCAATTGGTTTTATCGGCAATATGTTGTTTTAGAGCGACTTCGGCTATTCCTGCCAAATACCTATTAGGCACTTCGGCAATTACGAGTGCCTCGTGAGCGCCTTGGTCTATCCAGCGGGTAGGAGCTTGGCTTTTGCGGGTTACCCCCACTTTCACCTCGCTTGTATTGGCTAAATACACATAATGAGGCTGCAATTGCATTTGCTGTTCGTAGTTTAAATCACGCTCTTCTATATTCAAGTGGGCTTTGCTCAGTTCAGGATGCATAATCCAATCTGCTGTTTGTGGTACTGCAAAAAAACACTCTTTGCAGTATCCTTGTCTGAATATAGGCTTGTTCTCACCACAATTCAAACATTGGAAGTGTTTGAATTGCAGACTTATATGCTGTCCTATCAGCTGGTTCATCGCTACAAAATCACTTTCCATAGGTAGGTAATACCTTATGGGGTCTGCCCATTCTGTAAGCATTTTTTGTAATACTCCTGTAAACATTGGTCGTTAGGCGTTAGTCATTAGTAGTTAGTGGGTGTTGCCTTCTAATCATTAAGCACTAAATATTCAATACTATAATCATAGGCGTGTTTCTCATCTGCCTTAAAATGCTCTACCTCTACAAGTTTCCACTTTTTATAGTCTATTTTGGGGAAGAAAACATTAGCTTCTGCAAAATGATGATGTACCCGCGTAAGCACAATGCGGTTGGCAAGAGGAAGTGCTTGTGCATAAATCTCTCCTCCGCCGATGATATAAGGGTCGGGGTCGGTACATAAAGCCAAAGCGATACCCTCTTCCAGCGAATGTACCACTATAGCCCCTTCTTTGTAGTAATCAGCCTGACGAGTTACCACAATATGCTTGCGATTAGGCAACGGCTTTTTAAACGTTTCAAAAGTTTTTCGCCCCATAATGATACAATGCCCTGTGGTAAGCGCTTTGAAGTGTTTAAAGTCGTTTGGCAAGTGCCATAGTAGGTCTGCTCCTTTGCCCAATTCGTTATTATTTCCTACGGCAGCAATGATAGTTATCATACTGCTTGTGAATTGTTATTTTGTTGAGCTTTTTCTGTAGCTGCCAATTCGCGTTGAGCTTGTTGTTTTTGTTGTTCAAAATCACGTTCTATAGCTGCTTCCATTTTGATAATTTTCTTTTGTTGTGCTGCTATGAGTTGTTCGCGTTGTTTTTCGCGCCATTGTTTTCCTAAGAATTTACTAAAGAAGAAAACATTTACTGCGTGCCATAGCCACAAGAAGAGCCATAAAGCGGATAATAGCTGCCACCAATTGTATTCGGGCAAGTAATCTAACAATTTGTTAGCTACCCAAAAGAAGGCGCAGCCTAACAACATCACAAAAAAGTGAATGTAGAGCAAGCGTTTTTGTTTTATACGCATTTCGGCATTTTTGAAAAGCTCGTACTGCTCTGGTGTCAGTTGTTGTTTTGTTATATTCATATGATTTGATGATTTGGTGCCCTATGGCTATTAATTTATTAATCGTTTTAACAGGGGCTCTAAGCTTGGTTCTTTGCCTCTAAAGTTCTTATACAGTGTCATTTCTTTATCGCTACCGCCTTTGCTAAGTATTTCATTTCTAAAGCGCTCAGCTGTTTCGGTATTGAATATTCCTTTTTCTTTAAAAGCTTCAAAAGCATCAGCATCTAATACTTCCGACCATTTATAGCTGTAATAGCCTGCGGCATAGCCTCCGCTAAAGATATGAGAAAACGAAGTAGAAATGCAGCGTTCTTTGGGGATAGTTACTACATTGCCTAATACTCCTACGCTGTGTTCTACGTTTTTGGCAGTTCTAAACTCATCGTTGTATTTGGGGGTGTGCCAAGACATATCTATAAAAGCGAAATCGAGCTGGCGCACGGTGAGTACTCCTTCCATAAAGTGAGCTGCTTTTTTTATCTGTTCTACCCATTCCATAGGCAAAGGTTCGCCTGTTTGGTAATGCGTTGCAAACAAGCGCAAAGCTTCTTCTTCATAGCACCAATTTTCCATTATTTGGCTGGGTAGTTCTACAAAATCACGAGCTACGTGAGTACCGCTCAGTTCGGGGTAAGTAACGTTGGAGAGCAAGGCGTGCAAGGCGTGCCCAAACTCGTGGAAAAGTGTGCGGAGCATATCAAAGCTGAGCAGTGATGGGGTATTTTCTGTAGGGCGTGTAAAGTTGCACACAATAGCCACGTGTGGGCGTGAGTTGTTGCCGTCTTCGTCTATATATTGGTTTTTAAATACTGTCATCCAAGCTCCTGCGCGTTTTCCTTCGCGTGGAAAGAAATCGGCGTATAGCAAACCGAGGTAAGAGCCGTCTTTATCGGTAACTTTATAGGTTTGCACTTCGGGGTTGTATTTTTCTATGGTATCAATTTCCTGAAAATGAATGCCATATAATTTATTAGCTATAGCGAAAGCGCCTTTTACGGCATTGTCTAATGAAAGGTAGGGGCGCAGCTGCTGGTCGTCTATATTATACAATTTTTGTTTTAGTTTTTCGGCATAATAATAAAAATCGTACATATAGAAATTTTTGTCGCCATCTTCTTCCCAATAGTTTCCTGCGAAGTTTTTGAGCATAGTAATCTCGGCTTGGGCGCGAGGTAGCGCTTCTTCGAGCAGCGTGTGGAGGAAGTTCATTACCTTATCAGTATTTTCTGCCATACGATGTTCGAGCACAAAAGCGGCGTGATTTTCATAGCCTAACAAGCGTGCGCGCTCACGGCGCAAAGAAGCGATGCGTTGCAAGCAATCTTCGTTGTTATTGAAATTGCTATGTGAGCAACGCGATTCATAAGCTAAAAACAATTCGCGGCGTAACAGCCTGCTATCGGCATACTTCATCACTGGCAGGTAGACCGGTGCGCTGAGATTGAAACACCAGCCTTTCAACTCTCTTTTTTGGGCTTCGGCTTCTGCCAATGCTAATACTTCATTGGGGATGCCGCTGAGCATTGCGGGCTCGGTAATATGTAGTACGTATTGGTTGGTTTCGTTTAGTATATTTTCTGAAAATAAGAGAGTAAGGCTGGAGAGCTCACGGTCTATCTCGCGTAAGCGGTTTTTGCGTTGTCGTAAGGCGGCACCATTGCGCAGGAAAGCGTTGTGTATTTTTTCTATCAAGACGAGCTGTTCGGGGGAAAGAGACATTTTGTCGCGTTGCCTATAAATAGATTTTACGCGCTTGAACAGGAGGGCGTTCAGATAGACATCGTTGTGATAATCGGTAAGCAGGGGGGATACCAGCTGGGCTTGCGCTTGTAAATTGACTGATGTTTCGGCACTATTGAGGTTGAAAAGCATCGCTGTAAATCGGTCTAAACGAGCGGTGCTATAAGCTAATGGGATAATGGTGTTTTCAAAAGTAGCGGGTTTGTAATTTTTACTAACGGCGTCTATTTCGTCTAAACTTTCCTTAATAGCTTCTTCAATAGCAGGTTTGTAATCTAAGGTTGTGAATCGGGAAAAAGGGACGGCATCATATTCGGTACCGAAGACGTTTGCTTGTCCTAATTTTTTAGTTTGATATTTCATAAGTATTTTGCTTTTTGAGTATGAAATTGCTAAGTATTGGGTTTAGAATTTCAAAAAATAGAAAGATGTGCCCCTAAAGTATTTTTAAGTGCAAATCTTCGTTATATAATTTCATATCAATTTTTTAGGGTGCAAAATTACTATATTTTTTTGAACCTGACAAAAAAATATAACATTTTAGCGTTTTTGTTCGTTTTTTTTTGTAATTTTGCGGTATTGAGAGTTGGAGGGGTTGACTATCCTTCGCTCATCCTTCGCTCATCCTTCGCTGAAGGTTCGCTCGGGGTGGGGTGGAGAAACGGAATAAAAAAACTTAAAAATCTAAATAACAATGAAGCATTTTTTTCTTTTATCGTCTTTGTTCTTTTGGGTTGTGATGGCAGCTGCTCAAGAACCTACCGTGCCTGAGGCTAAAGATAGCCTTCCTGATACTCCTTATGAGGAGCCTTTTCCTTCAGAAAAGTTTGATGTTCCTGCGCCTCCACCTCCTGCTGAGATTCAGGAAGCTCCTGAACCTCCTGAACCTGATACGCCTTTGCATAGGTATGTTCCTGCTTATAGGAAGCCTTTTTCGTTGAAAGAAGACTTGCTTAGTCACACTGCTATAGGCTTTTACAACCTCAGTGGGGGTAATAGTAAGTATTACTTTATGGGTTCTTACAATTTTGAATTGGGTTTTAAAATAGCTCATTACATCAACAAAAAGAATAGTTTGAGATTTAATTACGCGCTATTGTGGCAGTTTAACAGCTTGTCTATCAAGAATAATCAGCATTTTGTGATCAATAATAACCAAACGCTGTTGGCTTCTTATGCTAATGATACTTCGGTATCTAAACTTCGTATGCACAACCTTGTATTGCCTCTGCATATAGAGTTTAACCTTTATCCTAACAGTAATATGCACTACTATAACTATAGAGATAGGATTAAACTGGGGATAGGTGTTTACGGAAGTTTGTCGCTGGACAGCAGCCAGAAGATGAAGTACAGCGAAGATAATGTGCAGTATAAGAGTGTTACTCGTAAGGATTTAGGTATCAACCAATTGTCGTGGGGAGGGTCGGCATATTTGGGCTATAAAGATGTAGCGGTGTATGTGCGTTATGCTGTAATGCCTCTCTTTGCTAATGGTGGTAGCCAGTATCCTTTTTCATTTGGGATACAGTTTTAAATTCTGAATTTTGAATTCTGAATTTTGAATGTGGGGGTGATTGACAAAATCGCCTGTATGATTCTGAATTTTGAATTCTGAATTTTGAATTTTGAATTTTGAATGTGGGGGTGATTGGCAAATTGCCCCTATGACTGCTAATATTTGTTATTCAAAAAAAAATTGTATATTTGCGGCTGCTTATAAAAATCGTTAATTTTAAGAAGATGAAAATACTAAAATTTGGTGGAAAATCACTTGCTAACAATGGTATAGATAAAGTTATCAATATTATTATTACTACACTGCAACAAGAACCTATAGCTGTGGTAGTATCGGCGCGTGCCAATACTACTGATGAACTGGAAATGCTGTTGGAAAAGGCTGCAAATGGCAATGATTATCTGCCTTATTTTGAAAAGTTTAAAGAAGAACAAAACTATAACTTTGAGGTATCATTGGAGAGCGAGCTACAACTGCTGGAAAAACTCTTGGAGGGGGTGTCGCTGCTGAAAGATTACAGCCCTAAAACTAAAGATTTAGTATTGGCACAAGGCGAACTAATGTCGGCAAAAATAGTAAGCGCTCTATTGCAACGCAAGGGGGTAAAGAGCCGCTTTGTAGATAGTCGTGAGATTTTTAAAACTGATGCGGTGGTGGGTAATGCGCAAATTATCAACGAGGTATCGGAAGCTAAAACAAGGGCACTATTTGCTACTATCCCTGCCGATACGGTGGCTATTGTTACGGGCTTTATTGCTGCTACCGAAAAGGGCGACACTACTACTTTGGGCAGAAATGGCAGTAACTACTCGGCTGCGCTACTTGCCAATTACCTAAACGCTAACGAACTGCAGAACTATACTCACGTAGATGGTATTTTTACGGCTAACCCTGAATTAGTACCTGAGGCTAAAATTATTAGAAATTTATCTTTTGAAGAGGCTAATGAGCTGGCTAACTTTGGTGCCTCGATACTGCACGCCAAAACGATTATCCCTCTCATTGAAAAAAATATTCCTCTGCGTATCAAAAACACTTTCAATGCTGAAGATGCTGGAACGCTTATCAACAACGAAAATACACAAGAGGGTATCAAATCTATTTCGGTACTGAAAAACAATGCTCTTATTGTGTTGGAAGGTCGTGGACTATTAGGCGAAGTGGGTGTTGATGCTCGTATTTTTAGGGCATTGGCTCAAAAGCAAATCAGTGTAAGTATTATCTCACAAGGTTCATCGGAACGCGGTGTGGGACTTGTGGTGGCTTCTAAAGATGCCCAACTGGCTAAAGCTGCCCTTGATGAAGAGTTTTCTCACGACTTCTATACCAATGACGTAAGCGAAGTTTCTATCATCGATAACGTGTCGGTAGTTTCTATTGTAGGGCAACCGCTTTCTACCTTCCATCACCCTTATAATGCGCTTATCCGCAACCAGATTGTGCCTTTGCTCATCAACAACGCTGTTACGGGCAAAAACGTGAGTTTGGTGCTGAAAACGGAGCTACTGCACAAAGCACTAAACGTAATACACGGCGAAATATTTGGGGTATCGCGCCGTATCAACTTGGTTATCTTTGGTAAGGGTACTGTGGGGGGAACACTCATCAACCAAGTAATTGAAGCTCACAACAATATCTTACAACGCAAAAATATTAGCTTGCGCATTGTGGCGATTGCTGATTCTCACAATATTCTCACCAACGCCAAAGGTATAGGGGCTCAATGGAAAGAGGATTTTGCCGCCCAAGCTGTGCCTTATAGCTTAGAAACGTTACAGGCATTCGTATCGGAACATCATTTAGAAAACCTTATAGCTGTGGATGTTACTGCAAGCAAAACGTTTGTAGAAAACTATATCCCGCTGATAAAGAGTGGTTACGACCTTGTTTCTGCTAACAAAATTGCCAATACGATTGACTACAGCTTCTACCAAGAACTGCGCGAGGCTCTCAAACAACATCAAAAAACGTACCTCTACGAAACTAATGTGGGGGCTGGGCTACCGCTGATAGATACGATACGCTTGCTGCACCATTCGGGCGAAAACATCACTCGTATCAAAGGAATATTTTCTGGTACGCTGAGCTACCTATTCAATACTTTTTCTGCTGAAAATAAACCTTTTAGCGAAGTATTACAACACGCTATCAACAGCGGTTATACCGAACCTGACCCTCGTGAAGACCTTTGCGGTAACGATGTAGGAAGGAAATTACTGATATTAGCGCGCGAACTTGACCTTGGCAACGAATTTACGGATGTAAAAATACAAAACCTTATCCCTGAGAACCTTCGTGAGGGGTCTGTTAGTGATTTTTTAAGTCGTTTAGATGAGTTTAACGCTCCTTATGAGGCTATCAAAAAACAACAAGCCCCCGACCACGTATTGCGCTATGTAGGCGATTTGCACGGCAACTTGGCTTCGACTGATACTGTACAGCTTGATGTATCGCTGGTATCTGTACCTCGCAATAGTGCGTTAGGGCAAGTGAAAGGTGCGGATTCTATTTTTGAAATCTACACCGAGTCTTACGGCGATAATCCTATCGTAATACAAGGTGCAGGTGCTGGGGCATCGGTAACGGCACGTGGGGTATTTGGCGACATCTTGCGCCTTGCCGAAAAATCAATACATTAATTAAACAAAAATAATATCTATGAAGTCTCAGCTAATTGTACTTGATATACAAGGAAAGCTGGCGCAAATAGTGCACCAGCACGAAGAGGTGATACGCAATAGTTGTATAGCTATCAACGGATGTCGCACTCTGGATATTCCTATAGTGTGGGTAGAGCAGTTGCCCGAAAAATTAGGAGCTACCCACCCCGATGTGGCTAACGCCCTGAGCGGAATAACACCGCTTAGCAAAAGTAGCTTCTCGGCAATGAGAACGCCCTCTATTGCCGAAGCGGTAAGGAACAACAATAACAAGCAGGTGATTTTGATAGGGATAGAAACGCATATTTGCATTTATCAAACTGCGGTAGATTTAATAGCCTTAGGCTACGAAGTGCTTGTCCTGACCGATGCGGTATCTTCACGCACCGAAAGCAATAAAGCCATAGGGCTTACAATGCTACAACAAGCAGGAGCTAAGCTCTTCAGTACCGAAGGCTTACTGTTTAAGCTTTTAGGAGACGCTACCCACCCTAAATTTAAAGAAATAGCTAAATTGGTGAAATAAAAAAAGAGGCTTCAATGAGCCTCTTTTCTTTTTCTTGTATTATACTATTATTTAGCCTCCCGGCGTACCATTACCTTGCTATATACATAAAGGGAAAGTGCTGCAAAAATACCAATAGCACACACCACATACCACAACTTGTTAGGCTCATAAGTATTCCATAGCAAGTCAGTTATTTGGCTTTGTGAAAGTTGTAGTTTTTCACTTGCTAAATTGAAGTATTCTTTTTTGGTAAGCCCCTCTGGCATTTCTATTTGTCGTTTTGCCATTTCGGTTTGTAGTAGGGTATATTTATCAGACCACTGTCCGTATAAATTCCCAGAAATGAAACCTGTAAGATAATTACCCAAAGCCACTGGCAAAAAGAAAGTACCTTGATAAAGCGCCTCTTTTCCCTTAGGTGTAATTTGCGCAATAAAAGCCGAAAGCGTAGGGCTTGCTGCCATTTCACCCACCGAAAAGATTACTGTACCTATAATCGTAAACCATACATTATTGAATATGAAAGTAAGGGTAACCCCTATAGTGCCTATGATAGTACCCCTAATCATAGCACTCACGTGAGTCATTTTGGTTACAAAATACGACACCAATACCTGCAAGAAGATAATCATAAAAGCATCGATATTCACAAACCATTCAGGTTTTACCTGTCCGCTCTCGTCTATAAGTGTAGTTTTTAGGAAAGGAAGATTATTGCTTATCCACGCACTTATTGAAGAAGAATCTACCCAATCTTCAATAAAATTGGGCAATGTGTAAAACAACTGATTGAACATCGTCCAAAAACCTACCATTAGTATCAGTAGGATTGTAAGGCGTTTATCTTTCAGTGCCTCTACAATATTCATCAATGAGTGTTTAATTTCGGCAAGAATAGGCTTTTTGTCGCGTTCTACTACTTTGGGCTCTTTATAGAAGAAGAGCACTACCAGCAGGTTGATAACCATTACAACGGTAGCCTGTAAAAATATAATTCGCCAGCCAAGAGCAGTACGCAAATGCGATGACATAGCAGGTCCTAAAAAGCCGCCTATATTCACCATCATATAAAAAATACCGAAGCCCATTGTGCTTGTAGTATCATCAGTATTGCGTGCTACCGTTCCGTTGATAACAGGCTTGAAGAAACCGCCCCCTACTGCGGCAAACAAGAAAACCATATACACTGCCCAATAGCTATTCACCTCACCCATTAAGTAATAGCCTATAGCCATAATGCTACACGAGATAACCAATGAGAGTTTGTACCCTATGCGGTCGGCTATAACACCAAAAATCAATGGTAAAAAGTACTGTATAGCCGTAACATTCCCCATAATAGTACCTTTTTCTATATGAGAAAAACCTACACCTCCCTCATCAGTAGAGGCTACTAAATAAAGCCCCAAAGGCGCAAATATGCCATAAAAAGCCCAGCGTTCCATTAGCTGCAAAAAGCTTGCTATCCAGAAGTTGAACTTAAAGGCTGTTAATGTTTGTATAAAGCTTCTTTTATTTTCTGACATAATCCACAATTATTAGCACACTAATACTCTATTTATTATCCTGCAACGCAAATACCGATTGCAACAAAGGCGTAGTGCGTGCCGCTACATTTGTACGTATTTCCTTTTCCTTATCACCCACTTTCACAAAAAGCCCATTGATAGCCTGTTGTGTTACATATTTTGTAAGGTCTGCCTCTACAGGTTTTACCAAAGGAATTTGGTTATATTTATTGATAAGGTCTGTCCATACTTTATCAGCACCTACTTTAGCCAATGATTCCTGAACTTTAGGAGCAAAAGCAGCTTCCAAAGCTGTAGAAGTACTGTTTTTTAAGTAGGTTGTTGCCGCAGTATTATCACCTTTTAGAATGTTCATTGCATCGCTAAAGGTCATATTCTGTATTGCCGATAAAAATATAGGTTTAGCTTGTGAAACCGCACTTTCAGCAGCCTCGTTTATCACCTTTAGTCCTTGGTCGGCAAGCGAGCTAAGCCCTATAGAGCGCAATGCTTTATCTACCTTTTGCAACTCTTCTGGTAGCAAAATGCGTACCGCTTGGTCTTTGAAATAACCTCCGTCTTTGCTAAGCAAATCTACACCATTACTTACCCCCAATTCCAATGCTTGCTTTAGCCCAGAAGCTATGTTGAATCCAGACGAACTGCCATTTTGTGTGCTTGCCAATACCTGTTGCAACTCATTGCAGCTGTTCAACGTAAGTGAGCCCATAGCCACGAGCCCTAACAAAACTACTTTTTTCATTTTCTTTATTAATAAAATTTTACTTTTTCATTTCCATTGGGCTTTTGTAGTGCATAAGCCGCATAAATAGTAGCATAGGCAAAAGGAAGGGTAAAGATAACACCTATACCACAAGCTATTATCCCTAAAGAGCCTATAATACCTCCAAGAATAAACGCCCCTAAAATCGTGCCAAAATTTGCTACAACACGTTCTACACTCTCCTTAAAAGCTTCTGCAAGCTCTTTATTTTCAAAAATAATGATAGGAATAACAAACGACAGCAATATATTCACAAACATAGATAATAAACTACCTACCAACGGAATATCAAAAAATTGAAACGGAAGCGATACTACAGAAGTTATTACTGTAGATATAAGCGCACATACCAACAAACGCACTGTGTAAGTAGAATTGTAGTATATAAACAAATTCCCCATTGTAGCACCTTCGCCTTTGCTTACTACTTCGCAATTCTTGTAAAAACCAGCCACCAAAGGCGTTGTTACACAGTTAACAGCCACCATAGCAAGTGCATTACGTATCTGTACAGAAGGCGTATACATCAACGACTCTATACTTGTACTACCCCAACGTGCTAATTCCTCATAACCAAGCCCAAATATAAAAGGAATTAACAGTACATAAAACACTAAAAAAATAAAAAGGAAAAGAAACACCCCAAAAGCATTCACTCCTAAGGCTTTCTTATACAAATCTCCTGAAAAATTAAAAATACTTGATACTGACATAATTATAATAATTTTTATTGTTAAAACGACTGTGTGAGCACAAAATTACGCCTGATGAGGTCTTCGTCCATACCTTTGGCAAAGTGCTCTTTGTGGTATTTTAGTAGGTAGATATATTTTACATACATACGCACCTTACGATAAAACAATGCAGTAGGCTCTGTTTCACCTATAATATACAAGGGTACGCATTCTGTGTTAATATTCAATTGTTCTATTGAAAAAAGAATATAATACAAGAAATCCTCAATAGTTTCATAACTAAACCTATTAAAATAGTGCAACTTTTTATCCTTAAAAGTTACAAAATAAAACGAACCTTGTTCGGCGTAAATATACATCACTTCATAGGCGTGACTTACGTAATGTTTTAAAAACATCTTGAGAAGCGAAGTCGCAAAATGCTGATAATCAAAACGCCCATAGTATGAAAGCAATGAATTATTCACCATATTATTAGGCAAATAAGTAATTATTGTTTCTATTGAAGCAATTTTATCTACCTCTACAGCATTCACCGTAACTTCTGTTACATCAATGCTGTATTTCAGATAAGAAAGCATATCTTCTTTCTTCCCGCAAAGTGATTGAGGTATCAGGGCAAATGAAGGTGTATTATGAAGTACCCTTATAGTACTAAAATCTTGTCGCAAGTCATCTTGTGCTTCGATAACTGCTTGTATCTGGAGTCCTATCTCCTCTTGTGTTTTATAACTAAAATTTATAGGAAAATTATAAATCGCCTCTATATGATTTTCTACTGGATTAAAGACACAAAAAGAAAGTCCATCCAAGTTTATTTGAATGGACAATTCTTTAAAGTTGATATCTAAATCATTATTGTTTTGCGATTTTTGCATCATAAGAAGTTGGCCAGTTACCATTATCAGTAAGTTCATCAAGTGAACCTACTTTTATTTTATCACCTTTTACATCTTCTACCGATGTTTTTACCAATTCACGCGATACCAAATCTTGATCAAGTCCTCTTAATACATCTTTTTTAGGCACATAAACTTCAAATACCGATGAATTTACTTCATTTTTCTTATCAGTGATAACTCCTGTTTTCATTGTAAAGAGTACAGTAGGGTCGTTTTTGCTAAATTTAGGCACATAGCGTAAGTTTTTATAACGATCATCATTTTTAAATAGAGAATCCTTCACTTTCACGTGTCCCAATATATCTGTACGTGTTCCTTGGCGCATTACCTCTATATTGAAGTTTTTGTCAAATTCTGTCCAGCTTGTATCACGTACTGAAGTGATGGTGAACTGAGCGTTCTCTATAAAATCTGTAAGCTGATCAAAATTATCAGCATACTTTCCATTAATTTTAAAATAAGCGTTCTGAGCAGCACGTATATCTTTCAGCTTTTTTATCACCTCAGTATAACGCTCAGTCTTAATTTTATTAAATTCTATAGGCCCTGTTATTGACCTATATATTAGGTAGCAAAACACTAATCCTAATGCCCAAAATCCAATAGTTAAAATTTTTCTATTCATCGTTTTAATGCTATAGTTAATTATTTTTTCTCCAACTCGTCTTGCAAAACTACAATCTTTTTTTGAAACTAAAAAATTATTTTAAGATTTTTTGTATTTTTGTACTCAAATTTTCTATCTATGATATCACAAGAATCTTTATTTCAATCACTTACAACTTCTTTTGCCCACACCCCTACTCCATCACAATCAGTAGCTTTAAAGCTCATTAGCGAATATCTCCTCAGTGAAAATGCTTCCGAAAAACTCTTCTTGCTAAAAGGATTTGCAGGTACAGGAAAAACTGCCATTACAAACTGTATCATACAATGTCTCCCCCTCATACAACACTATGCTATTTTGCTTGCCCCTACAGGACGCGCTGCTAAGGTAATGACTGCTTTTACTAGAAAACAAGCTTTCACCATTCACAAGTATATTTACTACCACAAAAATAATACCAAAGACCTTATTTTTACCCTCCGAAAAAATAAATCTCAAAATACCCTATTCATAGTTGATGAAGCCTCTATGATTGCCGACAATGATGCCGTTTTTGGAAGCAGATCATTGCTAAACGACCTTATCCAATTCGTATACGAAGGCAATAATTGTAAACTCCTACTCATAGGGGACGAAGCCCAATTACCCCCTGTGCATACAACCCTTAGCCCAGCACTCAATCCCGAATACCTCAGCTATAATTTTCACAAAGAAGTTATTACAACCACACTCACCGAAGTTGTACGCCAGCGTAGCCGTTCAGCTATTTTGCGCAATGCCACCGCTCTGCGAAAAATAATTTTTAGCAATAACCCCCACAACACCTTTGCCTTCAAGCTCCGCAACTCACCCGATTTGATACAACTCACCTCAGGATACGAAGTACAAGAAGCCATTAGCGAAGCTTATGACAATTATGGTTCTGAAGAAACCACCCTCATAGTGCGTGCCAATAAGCGTGCCGTAGATTGGAATACCCAAATACGCCGCTCTATATTAGATGCTCAAGACGAGGTAGAAGCAGGCGACCTATTAATGGTTGTAAAGAACAATTACTATTGGCTAAAAGACAATCCTGCATTAAATTTTATTGCCAATGGCGATACTATAGAAATTATCAATATACACCACATACGTGAATATTACGGTTTCCGTTTTGCCGAAATCAGTGCACAGTTGGTAGATTACCCTACTATACCTCCCTTCGATACCGTCATTATTCTCGATACACTCTATAGTGATGCCGCAGCCCTTACCCCTACTCAAAATCAAGAGCTTTACCAATCCGTCCTCGATGAGTACGCCAACGAGCCTACCCTTTACAGTCGTTACCAAAAACTAAAGGAAGACCCGTATTACAACGCCCTACAAGTAAAGTTTTCTTATGCTATCACCTGTCATAAAAGTCAAGGAGGGCAGTGGGAAGCCGTCTTTATTGAAAAACCCTATCTACCACCCGATTATGTGATAGACCAAAGTTATTACCGATGGCTTTACACTGCCCTCACTCGTGCCAAACAGCAAGTATTTTTAATAGGTTTCAATGACGATGATTTCGCCTATTAGCAAGCCTATTTTAGTTTTACGTTTGCTTTTTTAGCAGCCAATAGCACCGCATTTTTAGCATTCACTATAGTACCTGTGGTAGATAGCTCACTAAATTTTTTCATAGGTTGTTTGCCTGTTTCATCGCGGTCGCCCACATATACTTTCAAAGGTATACGTATCCCCGATTTCATTATAACTTCTTTCACCTGAGCTGCTGTAAGTGTAGGGAAATACGAGCGCAACAAGGCTGCCAAACCAGCTACTTCAGGCGATGCCATCGAAGTTCCTTGCAAAAACTCATATTTATTACCTGGTGTAGTAGCATATATTTTCACACCTGGCGCAAATACATCTACATTGCGCTTACCGTAGTTAGAAAACGAAGCTACCAATTTTTCATTGTATTGGTAATTCAAAGCCCCTACTGTTAGGAAGTTATCAGCAATTTCTTTACCATCTACTTCATCGTTAGGGAAAGTTTCTTTTACATCTATATCTTCAGAGTCGTTACCAGCAGCATTTACAATAAGAACATCTTTAGATGCCGCATATTTTATAGCCTCATACACCCATTCTTTATGAGGAGAATATGCCTTCCCAAAGCTTGTATTGATTACCTTAGCCCCATTATCAACTGCATATCTTATAGCCAAAGCAATATCTTTATCGTATTCATCACCATCGGGTACTGCGCGTACAGGCATAATAATAGCCGCATTGGCTACACCATTCATTCCTATACCATTATCGCGTACTGCTGCTACGATTCCTGCCACGTGTGTACCGTGCAAAGCCTCTTCGGGGTCAGGACCTATTACGTTGCCATTGCCGTAGTGCTTGTTATTCCAATCGTTTTCGTCATCTTTCAGTATTTGCTTGCGAGGGTCAAACTCAGTATTTAAGTGATATTTAAGCTGAGTATTAAAGTGTTCTATCGCTTTAGGCAATTCTTCTTTCAATTCTTTAGAGTCTTCTACATCAGCCAAAATCTCTTTCATAAAAGATATGATTTGAGTAGTAAATTCGTCAAAGTTTTTGCCTTTAGTAGCCGCTTCAAGGTCTTCAGCATTATACACCTCTTTGCCTACTATTTTGCGCAACTGCTTATCGCTTACATTTACCATTTCTATGAGTTTTTCATAACCTTCTATGCTCTTTTCAGCTGTTTTCACCTCTTTTTCATAAGCCTCTTTAGCTTTTTTATACATAGGGCTTTTAGTATCCTTAGCTCTTACAATACGCGTCATTTCGGTATTTGCTTGTGCTATATTACCCAAGAAGTTCCAGCCGTGCACATCGTCTACATAGCCATTTTTATCATCGTCAATACCATTATTAGGTATTTCATTAGGGTTTGTCCAAATCACAGCTTTTAGGTCTTCGTGATTGATATCCACTCCAGAATCTACAATCCCCACAATCACATTGGTAGGTTTTAAGTTTTGAAGTAATTTATAGGCTTCAGCCAAATCCAAACCAGGAAATCCTTGTTTAAAGCCCTCGTGAGGCCACTTTTTAAGTGTCTCTTCAGAGTATTTGGTAGTTAATGGTGTAAGTTTTTGAGGTACTTTCTCCAAATTCTGAGTACCACAACCTATCAATAAAGAGGCTGCCAAAGCAACCATTAAAATTGGTTTGTTCATCACTTATTTATTTATTAGCTTTTATCTTATATCCAAATATTTATGCATCTGTAGCGATGCCTTCCACTGCGGGTGTGCCAGCACGTAATCTACTATTTTAGGGATTACCTTATCGCGTTTGCTCCATTCAGGCTGCAAATATAGCAAACATTCTTGATTTACCTCAGCTGCCATTTCTTCTGCAAAGAGAAAATCGTTATTGTTATAAATCACCATTTTCAATTCGTTGGCACGCCGTAGCACATCACCCACAGGGCGTTTTATTTTCTTAGGCGATAAGCATATCCAGTTCCACTCGCCCGATAGCGGATGCGCCCCTGAGGTTTCTATATGAGTTCGTGCCCCGCCTGCTTTTAGCCTTTGGGTGAGTAGGTTTAGGTTCCACATCAGCGGCTCGCCCCCCGTAATAATTATCGTTTTAGAATGGGCAAGTGCCTCATCTGCTATTGCTTGTGCTTGTACTAAAGGGTGTCGCTCTGCCTCCCAGCTCTCTTTTACATCGCACCAGTGGCAACCCACATCACAACCTCCCAGCCTAATAAAATAGGCAGCTGTTCCTTTATAAAACCCCTCTCCTTGCAAACTGTAAAAAGCCTCCATAAGCGGAAGTAACTCTCCTTTATGTAAGGCTGTTTGAGTATTTTTATCCAACATCAGCTCTATTCATAATTTGCTACATCCAATATCCAAGGGTCGGGAATTTCGGTATTTTGTCGTATTTCATCTACTTTTTTCATTGCATCTTCATACTTTTCAAACCTATCCACGTATATAAAGTTCAGTACTTGGTCTTTATTGTAATACACTTTAGCTTCATAGCCCCAGTTTTTCATCTCTTCCACCCGTTTTTCCACATTATTGATATTTAAGAACACCCCTACAATCACATAATACCCCTTTTCGGTATCCTTAGCTGTAAGTTTTGTTACACGCGTGCTTCGGTATAACTGCGTAATTTCTTTGGGGTTGTTCTCTATCTCCAAAGCTGTTAAGTACAAATAATAACGGTCGCGGCTGCGCGTATAGTTCAAATCCAATGAAGTAGCATTATTAGGTATCAACTCTTGATTTGGATTTTTAATATCCAATCTAAAAATATCAAAACCCAGCGTATTTTCACTCGCAGGAGTACGTCCTGTTACAAAATCATCATTGATATTGATTGTACTGTTAAAAAAGTTTTGTGCAGGGCGTAATTTGCACTCCAATGATGTTGTTTTACCACTTTCAGGAATTGTAATCGATACGTTATCGCCCATCATATTGAAGTCGCCCTCAAGGGTAACCCCCATTATACGGGTTTTAAAATCACCCTCTTCAGGAGTTTTAAATCCTTTGAAGGAGAAAGTTTTTGAAGCCTCATTCGTAATTGCCGAGAACCCATCGTAAGTAATAATTTTCTTTACATTGCTATCGGGGTTTTCATACACAATTACCAAAGCCCATCCTGCAGTAGAACCTCCTTCCACCTGCCCCAAGGCAGCTTTTACATTTGCCACTGTATAGTCGCCTGTTACGTGATTAGAATTAGCCAATAGTGTAGTAACATTCGCATAATACACATACGGAGCCGAATTTTTAAGCTGAGGGTCATTAATACCGTCAAATATCAATTCGCCATCCACCGTTACATAACTATTGCTATCAGGAGTTTTTAGTTTTACCATCGATGCGTTGTCGCGGGTAGCGTCAGTAGCTACATTTTTAGTCCCGCGCAGTACACCACTATTGTAAGGATAAGTAGCCGACCAGTACAAGCCTGCATAAGCAACCTTCCCTCCGGTACCATCAAAGCTAAAATTTGCACTACTCGATGAGAATGTAGTAGGGTCATTATCTATGTCAATGTACTGCATATCAAACTCATCGTTCAATTTCGCTTTTTGGGTACGATCGTTATAGGGCACATTGGGGCTTGCACCTTTTTCTTTGCGGTTCAAAGTATTATTACCAATGATTTTTATATCCCCTTTGATAAACGTCTCATATCTAATTTTAAACTCAGTGTTGTTCTGAGCTTTCAGAGGTATTGTTACCAACAGGGCAATTGCCAATAATGTTAATAACTGTTTCATAAACTCAATATTTTTTTGGCTATTCTAAGAGCCTCAGTGCCTTGCTGCATTGTAACTTTTGGAACTGTATCGTTATTAATAGCATCGGCAAAGCTCTCAAGCTCGTCTAAAATAGCATTGTTAGATAGCACTTCAGGATACTCAAAATAAATCTGTCGGCGTTCTCCTTCTGCATTTTGCAGCACCATATCAAAGTCGCTAGGTACTGCAGGCGCCTCTTTCATTTTTACTACTTCTACTTTTTTCTCTAAATAATCTACCGATATGTAAGCATCTTTTTGGAAAAATCGCGTTTTTCGCATATTTTTCATTGATATACGGCTCGCTGTTATGTTTGCTACACAACCATTTTCAAACTCCAAGCGAGCGTTGGTAATATCAGGCGAATGGCTGATGACCATTGCACTGCTGGCAGCAATATGTTTCACAGGGCTTTTCACTACGCTCAATATAACATCTATATCGTGTATCATTAGGTCGAGCACTACAGGCACATCCGTACCACGAGGGTTAAATTCTGCCAACCGGTGCGCTTCTATAAACATAGGCTGGTGAATGAGGTCTTTCACCGCTGTAAAAGCAGGGTTGAAACGCTCTACGTGCCCTACCTGCCCAAGCACACCATAAGCCTCAGCAAGCGCTATCATTTTCTCGGCTTCTTCTACGGTAGTAGCAATAGGTTTTTCAATAAACAGATGCTTGCCTGCCTTGATAATCTTTTCGGCACATTCGTAATGGTGTAGTGTGGGGGTTACCACATCTACTACATCACAAGCCGCAATGAGATCTTCCATCGTGTCAAACCTATGATAGCCAAAAGTTTCACTCACTTGTTGAGCATTGTCGGCATCGCTATCGTAAAAGCCCACCAATTCGTATTTCTCCGATTGAGCCAATAACCGAAGATGTATTTTTCCTAAATGTCCTGCGCCTAAAACGCCAGCTTTCAGTTTCATATTAGTATCCCAATTTGGTACGCACACGGCGTAAAGTTTTGCTTGCCACAGTTTGAGCTTTAGCGGCACCCTCTTTGAGGATTTCATCAAGCTCACCCAAATTATTCATATAGTAATGATAACGCTCACGCGCTGTAGCAAATTGTTCTAAAATCAGTTCGTAAAGAGCCTGTTTAGCATTTCCAAAGCCATATCCTCCTGCTCGGTAAGCATCTTCTATAGTTTTTACCTGCTCGTTAGTAGCCAATAGTCTATACAATCGCAATACATTACAAGTATCAGGGTCTTTAGGAGCTTCTAGTGGTGTACTATCAGTTTGTATTGCCATTATTTGCTTACGCAATTGCTTCTCGGGTAAGAATATATTGATGAAATTATTGCGAGATTTGCTCATTTTCTCACCGTCAGTACCAGGTATAATCATCACGTTTTCCTCTATTTTAGCCTGCGGAAGCACAAATGTTTCGCCCATTTGGTGATTGAAACGTGCCGCTACATCACGTGTAATTTCAAGGTGTTGCAATTGGTCTTTACCTACAGGCACCACTTCGGCATCGTATAGCAATATATCGGCAGCCATTAGCATTGGGTAAGTAAAAAGCCCCGCATTCACATCTTGCAGATAGTCCATTTTATCTTTAAACGAGTGGGCTAACGTAAGTCGTTGGTAAGGAAAGAAACAGCTCAAATACCAATTGAGTTCAGTTACCTGTGGCACATCGCTTTGCCTATAAAAAGTTACTTTATTAGGGTCTATACCTAAAGCCAACCACGTAGCAGCTACGCTATAAGTATTTGTGCGCAACAAGTCGCCGTCTTTTATTTGCGTAAGTGAGTGCATATCAGCTATAAACAAAAACGACTCATTGGCAGGGTCGCTTGCCATTTGCACTGCTGGGCGTATTGCCCCCAATATATTTCCCAAATGAGGTGTTCCTGTACTCTGTATGCCTGTTAATATTCTTGCCATTACCTCTGTTTTTTATATTTAATGTATTATTAATGATTGAGGAATACTCCCCCTATCAACTGCAAAAATACAATTTTTTTGCCATTCTACAATCTACAACCAACAATTAACATTTCATTAAGAGTTGAAGATTAATGATATTTTTCCTCTTTGGCAAATCTTGCACTTTACCAAAGAGCATAACACACAAGTTTTTTATTCTAAAACAAGCGTGCCAAATAGTCGTAATGCTCCCCTTGCGCTACTAATTCGCATTGTAACCCAACTGCGTGGGCTACGTTTTGCAACGTGTTGTAATCTACATAAAGCCAATTGAAAGGTTTTTCGCGTTTGCCTTTGTACTTCACTGTATATTCCAATTCGCCGTAGTAATCGCCGTATAAAGGCACATCATAGCTGCCATCAGGGTTTTGGTCAAACATATAAATAATATCAGACGAATCAGTAAGTATTTGTCCGCCTTCATTCAACAAAGTTTTGAGGTGGGCAAAGAAGGCAGGCATCTTTTTTAATCTGCCACACATTCCTGCACCATTCATCAGCAGCAATAGCGTATCGTATTTTTCAGAAGTATCTAATACATTTTGCACCCTTGCTGAGCGGATGCCACGCAACTGACAAACTTCTATAGCTTTTGCCGATAAATCAATAGCTGTTACTTCCAAACCTCGCTCATTTTGCAAATAAAGAGCGTGCGAACCTGCCCCGCAGCCTACATCTAATACCCTGCCACAAGCCATTTGTAGCGCTTGTTGTTCTAATGGGGGCATTTGTGCATAATCGCGAAACAGATAAGGCAAGGGCAATACATCTTCTTCCGAAATACTCGTTTCGGTTTTCAGGTCTTCAGTATATTGCCCCTGCTGATAATCTAATATAGCTTGTCCGAATAAATCTTTCATTAGTTATCCCATTCCAAGAGTCTTCGTTCACCTTCAATGGTTTTAATATCGGTAATATCTTGCGACATTTCTATCACACCCTTGTAGTTTTTATCTTTGTCGCGCACCGCAAAGTAACGAACATAGATAAGCCTACCGCGATAGTTGAACCAGAAATTAGCCTCGTTTTGAGTACCTGCGCGGAAATTTTCCACTATTTTCAATACAGTTCCTACGCTTTTTGGCGGGTGGCAAAACTTCACCTCGCGCCCTATGATACCTGCACTACGTGGGAAAACACGTTCCTCTCCCCTATTGTAGAAAATTACACGGTCGTGTTCATCTACAAAAGTAATATCTATAGGTAAGGTTTTCAGTAGCAAATTTACTTGTTCTACCGTCATATAGCCCTCATCGTAATGAGCCGCTTTTTCGTCAAAAGTTACATCGGTACGGCGCTCAGTGTCCATTGAAGGGTGCACGTAGGCAGGAGCTCCTTCTGCCCCTGCTTCATTATTAGGATAAGGAGCTGGTGCTTCTTTTAGCATCCATCCTATTTCTTCCTCTCCTTTGCGCATCTCTATCCAATCCTCTTCAGTAAGAATTTTTAGAGCATTGGGAAACAAGATATTAGCTTCTACATTCAGCAAACGCCCTAAGTTGTCCTGTATATAACGAACATTTATTTGTGCTTGGTCATAATCTTTTTCCTCCAAATTTTTACGCACTAAGCGGAATATATCGCGAATAGTGTCGTGAAATGACCACATATTTTGCGAAGGGTTTGTCCAGCCACGCAATTCTAAGAAGGGAAATAGCTGATTTTCTTTGCGAGCAAAGTGTTTTTCAACTGTTGATAAGTGATTGAATACGTTGTAAAATTTTTGATAATCAGTGTGAGGGTCTATGCTTAGTAACTCGTCCATAAGGTCGTAGATGAGTTCAGCCTCAAGCATATAGGTATGCACTGGGTGCCCTATAGGTAATGTTTGTTCCATTAAACTTTTATTTTTAAAGTGCAAATATACAAAATAATTATAAATTAGGCATTATGAAAATATTCATATACCTTTTTGCCCCTAAAGCCAGCTACCTGTTGTAGCTCCTCTAATGAGGCTTCTTGTATTCGTTTTACCGATTTAAAGTGCTGTAACAATGATTCTTTTGTTTTACTGCCTATCCCTTCTACATTATCCAGTTCAGAAGTAATAGCCGATTTGCTGCGTTTTTGCCTGTGGAATGTAATCCCAAAGCGGTGAGCCTCATCGCGCAGCTGCTGAATGATGCGGAGCGTTTCGGAGCGTTTGTCTAAATAGAGTGGTACACTATCTTCGGGAAAGTAAATTTCTTCTAAACGCTTTGCGATGCCAATGATAGCTATTTTGCCTCGTAACTCTAATTGTTCCAACGCCTTAAGTGCTGATGACAATTGTCCTTTGCCCCCATCTATAATGATAAGTTGTGGTAGTGACTGTTGCTCGTCCAGCATACGCCTATAGCGCCTAAAAACCGCTTCCTCCATTGAGGCAAAATCGTTAGGCCCCTCTACTGTTTTTACATTGAAGTGCCTATAATCTTTCTTGCTTGGTTTAGCATTCTTAAACACCACACAAGCCGATACAGGGTTTGTACCCTGAATGTTAGAGTTATCAAAACACTCTATATGCACTGGGGGCACTGATAGGTGCAAATCGCGTTGCATTTGCGTCAGGATACGATTGGTATGCCTTTCGGGGTCTATGATTTTTTCTTGTTTGAAACGGTCTTGCCTGAAGTGTTTTGCATTGCGTTCGGAAAGGTCTAAGAGTTGTTTCTTTTCCCCCAATTTAGGTACTGTGGCTTGCAATCCCTCTTGCAAGGTAACTTCAAAGGGTAATATAATTTCTTTGGAAGTAGAAAAGAAACGCTCGCGGAGTTCTACAATTGCCATTTCGAGCAGTTCTCTATCAGTTTCTTCCAATTTTTTCTTTATTTCAATAGTATGAGCCCGTACTATAGCACCATATGCCACCTGCAAGAAGTTTACATAACCATATTCTTCATCAGAAACAATTGAAAAAACATCTACATTGCTAATTTTGCTACTGACAATAGTAGATTTAGCCTGATAATGTTCTAAGCTTTCTATCTTTTTCTTGATGAGTTGTGCCTCTTCAAAGCGCATATCGGCGGCATACTGCATCATTTCTTCTCTAAAGCTTTTTAGAGTATCTTTAAAATTCCCTTTAAGAATTTCTACTATCTGCTGTATATTTGCATTGTAATCTTCTTCAGTTTGCAATCCTTCACAAGCACCTTTGCAGTTTTTCAGGTGGTATTCTAAACAGACTTTAAACCTGTGATTGGCTATATTTTGGGGCGATAAGTCGTAAGTACAATTGCGCAGAGGGAATAGTTCTTTTATAAGCTCTAAAAGAGTATGCACTGTTTTCATATTGGTGTAAGGACCAAAGTAGAGCGACCCATCTTTGATAACTCTTCTTGTTGAGAACACACGAGGAAAACGTTCCTTTTTGACACATATCCAAGGGTAACTTTTATCGTCTTTCAGCAGTATATTATAGCGAGGTTGGTATTTTTTTATGAGGTTATTTTCTAACAATAGCGCATCGCTTTCGGTATTTACTACAATATGCTCTATACGCACAATTTTCTTTACCAATACGCGAGTTTTGGCATTGGTATGCTCTTTATGAAAATAGGAAGACACCCGTTTTTTCAGGTTGATAGCCTTTCCTACATATATAAGCGTATTGGTATCATCATAAAATTGATATACCCCTGGTGAGGTTGGTAGTGTTTGGAGTTGAATATCTATGCTCAATGCTTATGATTTTAGAAAAACGAAAGGTTACCGCTGTGGTAACCTTTCGCAATAAAAAAATCCTTTTGTATATGATTATTAAGGAATCATCACATCATAAATTATTTTACCAAGTTGATTTCAACGCGGCGATTAAGTTCTCTACCTTTCTTAGTTTTGTTGTCTGCGATTGGATTTTCAGGACCAAAACCTTTAGCAGAAAGACGAGCAGGATTGATACCTTTCTCTACTAAGTAAGCCTTAACTGAGTAAGCTCTTTCTTCAGATAATTTTATATTTTTAGCTTTGTTACCAGTGCTATCAGTATAACCTTCTACAGAGAACTTAGCATTTTTGAAGTCGTTAAGAACCTTAACGATGTTATCTAGAGTTTCTGCTGATTGTGGTTTGATAGTAGCTTTACCAAGATCGAACAAGATAGCTTTAGCAAATTCGTTCAATTTCTTTTGGTCTTCTTTAGTTACTTCAGGGCAACCATTGTTAGCTACGGTACCTTTTTGGTCTGGACATTCGTCATCTTTGTCAAGAACACCGTCACTATCTCTATCTGGCCAAGGGCAACCGTTATTTTCTTTAGGACCTTTTTCATCTGGACATTTGTCATCTTTATCAGCTACACCATCACCATCAGTGTCAGGGCAACCATTAAATTCTTTAAGACCAGCTACTTCAGGGCACTCATCGTCTTTATCTTGAATACCATCACCGTCAGTATCAGGGCAACCGTTGAATTCTTTAAGACCAGCTACATCTGGGCATTGGTCATCTTTATCTGGCACACCATCACCATCAGTATCAGGGCAACCATTGAATTCTTTAAGACCAGCTACATCTGGACAAGCATCATCTTTATCAGCGATACCATCTTTGTCGCTATCTTTTTTACCAAATTTGATAGTGATACCAGCTGAATGTTGGAAGTAGTTTTCTTGAGATTTGCTTTTCATTGTTGGGTGATAAGCTGATTGCAAGTTGATACCGATATTTTCGGTAAACCAGAAGTTAACACCACCTCCAGCAAGAACGCGGAATTTACCTTCGTTATCGATTGCACCATAACCACCACCTACTTGAGCGTAAGGGTCGAACCATCTTGCACCGCTCCAAAGAGTATTTAGGTGGTATTGTACGCCTAAATCTACAGCCCAGAAAGATTTGTCTACTTTGTTACCAAGATCTTTGTTGTAACCAAAACCTTTTTCGATTTTGTTTAAAGACCCAGCTAACTCAAGAGAGAAACCTTTACCAAGGTGGCGTCCTACTGAAAGACGAGAAACTGCAGGAAGGATATTCCAGTCAGAAGGGCCTGCCCAGTCTTTCAATACATCTCCAAAATCCATTGGAGTACGAACGTCCACAGCATTTACTCCAAATCCTATCTGCCAAGGATTGTTTTCATCCTGTGCTTGTGCTCCTACTGTGAAAGCAGCAGCCAAAGCAAATAAAGTTACTTTGATTTTCTTCATACTTAAAAATGAATTTAATTACTATTTAAAATTTGCGGCAAATATAGTCAATATTTTTATACCTACTGCTATTTTAACATTATTTTTTTTATTAACAATATTATTATTGCCTTATACTACCTTTTGCAAAGGGGGTATTGCTACCCCCCTTTTTCTATCTATTTCGCTGATAATAAATACATTACTATACTACAACCATTTTACTAAGGCGAAATCCTGACGGTGAGGCAATAAACTATTTTTAGGGAAAATACGAATAGCCAACTGCAAAGCTCCAGGGTATTCTGAAGCAATTTCTAAGCGATAAGTACCTTTGTTGCCCTCTGTATGTACTAATGGGAACTCTGTTTTTGAAAGTACTTTGAGCTTATCGTCTTTGTGTTCGGCAACTACCAATTCTACGCCTACATCTTCAGGGCTCAATTCGCCAACTTCCAAATCAACTTCACCTTTGTAGGTTTTACCAATAGAGATGAGTTGTTCGTTGCGATTAGGCACTCTGATATCCAATACTTTGATATTATCCCATTCTTGGGTTACCTTGCGTTTCCAATCTGCCAACTGTATAGCGATAGCAAACTTGTTGTCTTTCAGTTTGTTTACGCGCTCAGTCATTGGGTAATAATATTGGTTTTCATAATCGGTGAGCATACGAGTAGTTGTAAAATTAACAGCTACTTTGGCAATTGTATTTTTGATAAGTGCACACCAACGTGTTGAGATACCTTCTTTGTTTTTGTCGTAGAAGATAGGAGCAATCTCATCTTCTATGATGTTGTAAATCATTTCGGCATCCATTTCGTTTTGATATTGTTGGTTTTCGTAAGCGCGTTCCATAGGGAGTGCCCAACCTGCGTCTTCGCGATAACCTTCTACCCACCATCCGTCTAACACGCTAAAGTGCATTACACCATTCATTGCAGCTTTTTCACCACTAGTACCAGAGGCTTCGAGTGGACGGGTTGGGGTATTCATCCAAACGTCTACTCCTTGTACCATATGGCGAGCGAGCTCCATATCGTAGTTTGGAATAAAGAGGATTTTACCTAAAAACTGAGGTAGTTTTGATATTTCAACAATATTTTTGATAAGGTCTTGTCCTGCTTTGTCGGCGGGGTGAGCTTTACCCGCGAATACGAATTGTACGGGGCGCTCGGGGTTGTTGACAATTCTATCTAAACGCTCTATATTGGTGAATAGCAAGTGAGCGCGTTTGTAGGTAGCGAAACGTCTTGCAAAACCAATTGTAAGGATGTCTTCGCGTAGGTTTTCTTTAATTTCAACTAATTGTCGAGGTGAAAAATAAGGTGTATTTTTCTCTAATCTCAATTTTTGCTCTATGCGGCGCAATAGTTTTGAGCGCAAAGCATTTTTGATTTCCCATACGCGTTTGTCGGATACTTTGTAAATACCTTCAAATCCTTTAGGGTCGTAATGGTGTGTTTGATAGTCTTTACCAAAGACTTCGTTTTCTACATCTTTCCACAAGCCAGCTGTCCAAGTGGGCTGGTGTACGCCATTGGTTACATAGCTAATGTGTAGTTCTTCGGGCATATAGCCAGGCCATAGGTCTTTGAGGATATCTTTGCTTACTTCGCCGTGTAGCCAGCTTACGCCATTAACCTCTTGTGATAGGTTGGCAGCCAAGTTGCTCATTGAGAATTTTTCGTGAGGGTCGGCGAGGTTTATTTTTCCTAAAGCCAATATTTGTTCCCAATTCACGTGCAATCTTTCGGTATAATTACCGAGGTAGGCGCGTAATAGTCCTTCTTCAAAAGCATCGTGCCCTGCAGGTACAGGGGTGTGGGTGGTGAATAGCGATGAAGCGCGTACTACCTCCATAGCTTCGGAGAATGAAAGATGGTCTTTTTCTATATATTCGCTAAGGCGTTCTAATCCTATAAAGGCAGCGTGCCCTTCGTTGCAGTGATATACATCGCTATTGATGCCTAATTTGCGCAACATTTGGATACCTCCTAAGCCGAGTAGCATTTCTTGTTTTAGGCGGTTTTCCCAGTTACCTCCATAGAGGTGGTGAGTGATAGAGCGGTCGTCTTCGCGGTTGTTTTCAAAATCGGTATCCAACAAGTAGAGCTCGATACGTCCTACATCCACGCGCCATACGCGAGCGTAAAGAGTGCGGTGTGGCAAAGGTAAGGATACGATAATCCATTTTCCTTCGGCATCAAACACTGGTGAAACGGGGATTTTGGAGAAGTCTTGTGCTTCGTAATCGGCTTCTTGGTTACCAGCAGATGATAATTTTTGTGTAAAGTATCCGTAACGATACAAGAGACCTACCCCTGTAATTTTAGTAGCTTTGTCGCTGGCTTCTTTGAGGTAATCGCCTGCAAGGATACCTAAACCACCTGAATAGATTTTCAGTGATGAATGCAAGCCGTATTCCATACTAAAATAGGATACAGAAGGGCTTGTCATTTCGGCTTTTTTAGCCATATATGCTTGGAAATCGGCATATACTTTTGACAAGTTTCGCATAAAGGTGCTGTCTTGTTCGAGCTCTTTATAGCGTTTTAGTGAGATACTGTCGAGCAATGCGATAGGGTTTTTGCGTACTTCTATCCATTTTTCGCTATCTACATATTTGAATACTTCGTAAGCCTCATCATTCCAGCACCACCAAAGGTTTTTTGATAATTCTTCAAGCGGTTGTAGGGCTTCAGGGATAGCGCGATGTATAATCACACTACGCCAATTTGGGGTGTTTACTACCTTCATTTTCTCTAAATAGGCTAAGCCATCTGGTTGCACAAATGGCAGTTTTTCTACTCTGTCTTCTATATTTTCTAACGTTAATTCGTATGCTTTGATGTAATGTTGCACTAGGTTTTTCCAGAGTGCTATTTGCGATACCTCGTTTGCTTGCTTGCGTTGCTTATCTAAATCGGCGTTGCTAATGGCTAGCAGGTCGGTAATATTTTTAACTATGGCTGCTACTACATCGCCATAGTTGCTGTCGTTGCGTTCTACTACTTGAATAGCGTTTTGCTCGCTGGGGTAATAGCTATTGACCCATTTGCCAAAGCCTGCTAATGAGGTGGTGATAGTGGGTACTGAGAAGGCTAAGCTTTCTAATGGTGTATAGCCCCAAGGCTCGTAATAAGAAGGGAATACGGTGCCGTCTATCCCTGTGAGTAGGTCGTAATAGGATAGGTTGAACACGCCATCGTTTCCGTTGAGATAGCTTGGGCAGAAAACTACTTTTACCTTGTCATTTTTGCCGTTGAAGAGTTTTTGCTCGTATATACGGTTCATTATTTGGTCGTGATATACATCGGGCAATATGTGAGTAAGGTGTTTTTGCTCGTTTGCTATTTTTTGTTCTAGATTGGCGAGGTTATTTAGCAATCCTTGGTGTGGGGCATCGTGCCCTGTAGGGATTAGGATATAAGCCAGAAGATTTTCTTTGTTTTTGGTATTGCGGTTTAGCACGCCCAAAGCATCAATAAAAGCATCGATTCCTTTGTTGTGGAACTCGTACCTGCCACTGATAGCTACTATTTTGGTGTTTTGAGCTATGGGTTCGGCGATAAGTGCTTCGGCTACTGCAATGAGTTTGCTTTTGGCTTCTGTACGTTTTTTAGCAAGCTCTTTGGGAGCAGGTATTATTTTATCGTCGAAGCCGTTGGGGGTAATCATATCTGTTCTTCTGCCGAGGAAGTGGTAGGCTTCTTGAGCTGTAATTTCGCTAACGGTAGTAAAACAGTCGGCTGTTTTGGCTGCTTGTCGTTCTACAAAATGCTTGTGTTGTACGCCAAGCTTATAAGCCATATCTTTGGGGTTGTAGTTTTTGATTTCGTTATATAGGGGGTATCCGTTACCAGCGATAGCGCGCCCCAATACGGTAGCGTGGGTGGTGAATACGGAACCTATTTTGGGCATTGTATTTTCAAGGTATAGCAATCCGCTGGCGGTCATCCACTCGTGGAAGTGGCAAATGACGTTTTCGCGAGAAGCAGTATTGAATTTGACGAAGCTTTCGATTACTTTACCTGCAGCGTAACCGAATAGCATAGACTCTACATAATCCCAAGAACTACCGAAAGAGTCGAGCTTGTAGGCGTCCCAATAGAATCGTAGTATTTCGTTTTTATTGCTCACGTAGTGTGAGAAATCTACTAATATAACGATGGGTTCTCCTTCGATTTTCCAATTACCTACGCGTATGCGTAATCCTTCGGCAGCGGCTTTAGCTCGCCAAGACTTAAAGAGGTTTGGATTTTCTACAAATTCTTTATTTTCGGTGTGCTGCCAAATATCGGGACCTATGAGGATGTATTTGCTCCTAAATTTTTTGGCAATGCTTGGCACTTTGGTAGCTATAACTGTATAAATGCCACCAACCTTGTTGCAAACTTCCCAACTGGTTTCGAATACATAGTCGGGGTTTAATTTTTTTTCGCTCATTATTTGTTAGTTTAGTTGTTAGTTAGTAAAATCAGCGACAAAGATACAATTATTTTTTGAATTGGTACTATTTTATCTAAAAAATAAATTGGCATATCTATTTAAAAGGTTCACAAATTCCCTTCTTAGGAAAAGAAATAGTTCCTGATGATTTTCCTTTAAAAATCCATTCTAAACTATTTTTTTTTATTCTTTGTTTCACATAGAAAGTTCTCATTATTTGATTTGACCAAATATCAATTTGATTGATTATAATTTTTTTTGCCTTACAATCAAAAGTATCTGTTGTGTAATAAATACTATTAGAAAGAAAATAAGGAAAATATACATCTATCTTATAGACTTTATAAGCAGAAGAATCTTTATCCTTTTCATAATATTTTACAACATTATAAAAGGGTTCTTTATTTAAAGATTTTATACCTTTTTCAAAATAGCAAGTATAAAAATGGTTGTTATCTTTAACTATTTTATAAAATCCTTTTAAAGAATCTACACTCCCTTTTAAAGCATAATATTTTGTACTGTAAACTCCTGTTCTTGGATTGTGAGTGTATATATCTTTTTCAACAGTAATAATATCATTTTCTTGTACAGTGATAGTATCTTGTTGGGAATAAAGTAACGCATTATATAAAAATATAAGTAAATATAGGGGCTTATTCTTCATTTTGAATTATAGGAATTAAGTCAATATTATCCTTCGCTTATCCTTCGCTTATCCTTCGCTCAACCTTCGCTGGGAAGAATTATGAATTTTGAATTGATAGGAGTGCGAGCTGCACAGGAAATTAGGTCTGTGAGCTCGCACTATGTTTTTGGGGTTCGGTAGCTTTATTAAAATACCTCGAACCTGATACCTATACTATAAGGGTATTCGTTGATGGGATTGCTCTTAAATAGGGGTACTAAATTGTAACGGGCGTAAAGCAGGCACGATTTGTAGCCTATGTGTGCGGATACGCCGTATATCAACTCATTGACATTGAAGTTCTTGAAGGCTACATCTTTTACTTTGCCGCCTTGCTCGTTATACTTTATTTTTTGCTTGGCTGTCCATAATACGCCTATATAGCCTCCTACTCCGAAACGGAAACTTTCGGCAAAAGGATAATAGGTTTTTCCTTTCTTTTCGACTGGCTTGGTAAAATCAAATTCTAAATTTAGGGGGACTATCATATAATGTGTTTTGAACTTGGATAGAGTTACTTCTTTGGGATAGGGCATTATTTTAGTAATATTGTCATCAATTACGTAATAGGTGTTTCCTTTCATTCGTAGGGTATTCACTAAAAGTGAGGTACCATAGGTGAGATGCAATAAGTTGTTGTTTTTCAGCAAACGGGTGTTCATTAAAAAGCCTATTTCTAAGGAGTTGGAATAGTTTGTCCTGAAATAGTTGTTGCTGAAATGGTTGCCTTGCTTGAGATTGTGAAACCCTAATGAATAGACGGGATAACTGGTGGTGCGCTGTGGCTTGCTAAGACTATCGGAGGTGACGCTTAGCCAGCTATCGATACGCTTAATTATGCAGGGTTCGTGTGAGGAGGTAGGGGGGGTAGGCTCTGTATCGTGACTGAGCAGCTGCTGCCGTACGAGTTCTGAAAGTTTGTCGGTTTCCTCTTTGGTTTTGTCGGCAATACGAATTTTTGATTGGTTGGTGGCTTCTTTTTTGAGGGTTTGGAGCTGCTCTTCTGATATTTTTTTATCTGCGAACTGCTCATCGAGTGTTTTTAGCTCGATTGATAGGGCTTTTTTTTCGGTTTTTACGATAGAATCTATCACTTTTTTGGATTGTTCTATCTGCTGATAATAGTTTTTTTGTGCTGAGGCGACTCCTATTGTAAAGAGTAATGCCAAAAATAAATAAGATTTCATATTTTAATTAATTTATATGTTTAACAATGTATAACAAATGGCTTGCTAACGAGTAAGGGCTAACCATTTGTTATATTTTTCTTCTAAGTATTTTTTGAAATAGGCTTTGAGATGGGTTATTTGTGTGGGGGGTACGGGGGTATTAGTTGGCTGTGAATTATTGAGATTGGTAGCTACGATTTCTACTAGCTCTTCTTCGGTGAGAAGGCTGGTATCTAAACTGGCTACTAAGTGTGTATTTTCATCTGAAAAATTGGTATTATGGGGGGTAGGGTCGGTAGTGGGTTCTGCGCTATCTATTGGAGGGATAGCGGTGGCTATTGGGGGAATGGGGTTGCTTGGGGGGGTATGGACTTGGCTATTGGCTTTGACAATATTGCTATGGGGTTTGTTGAAATTGGGGGGTGGGGTGGGGTTGCTTGTAGGCAAAGGGCTTGGTGTGTTGGTTTTGCAAACATTATTAATATTTTGCTGCTGAAATACTATTTCTTGGGATACATCGGTTACTTGCCGCTCATTGAGACTGCAAATACTTATGGCGATGAGCACAGCTGCGGCAGCGGCATAGTAGTACCAACGTATTTTTTTAGTGGGCACGGGGGCTGCTTTGCGGGTTTCGGCAGTTAATTGTTGCTCTAATCGAGTCCACAAATCGGGTGATGGTGGTAACTGACGATGAGCAAATAGGTTTTTTATTTTATCTTTCCACATATTTTTTAAGCATTTTTTTAGCATACGCTAATTGGGATTTTGAGGTTCCTTCGCTAATACCAAGTGTTTGGGCTATCTGCTTGTGTGTGTAGTCTTCAAACACATAAAGGTTGAAAACCATACGACTGCCTTCGGGAAGCTGATTGATAAAGGCTTGTATTTGTGCTTCTTGATAGGTGGCTTCGTCTAAGGCACTATCGTCAATGGTATCGTAATTGTCGTTCCAATCGCTATAGATGAGTTTTTGCTGCTTGCTGCGCAAAAAATCAATGCACTCATTGACGGTAATACGGCGCATCCAAGCGTATAGTTTTTGTTGTGGCTTGTATTGCTGTATATGGGTGAATATTTTGTAGAAGGCTTTGAGTAGGGCATCTTCGGCAAAATGGGCATCTTTGATATACAGACGGCATACGCTTAGCAGGGCAGCTGCATAACGGTCGTACAGTTGCTTTTGTGCTAATGGGTCATTGCACTTTAGTTTGTTTATGAACTCAGAATCTTGGATATTACTATTGTTTATTATATAAAACGAAAAAAAAACAGAAAGGTTGTAAAGTGTGGGCAAATGTATTAAATTATTTTTGTACTTTTGCAGGAGGGATTAGTCTTTAGTCGCTAGTCGTTATTAAATAAGAATTAAACTTTTATTATGCATATTTTTAATTTTCTGGAGGAACTTTCAAAAAACAATAATAAGGAGTGGTTTGACTCTCATCAGGATCTTTTTCTTCTTGCTAAAGAAGAGGCTACTCATATATTCAATGAAATTTACAACCGCGTGGCGGCTCAGGACTATGTGAGTGATATGAAAATATATCGCATTTATCGTGATTTGCGATTTTCAAAAGATAAAACGCCTTATAAAACGCACTTTGGTCTTTACTTTCAGCGACAACAACCACAATATAGGGGTGGTTACTACGTGCACTTGGGGATAAATGAGTGTTTTGTAGGGGGTGGTTTTTTCAATCCGAATAAGGAGGACTTGCTGCGTATTAGGCAGGAAATTGCGGCTGAAGCTGACGCCTTTAAAGCTGTGATGGAAAGCGAGGGTATCGTACGTGAATTTGATGGGAAACTCTTTGGCGATGAGGTGAAAACGGCTCCTAAAGGGTTTGACAAAAATGACCCGATGATAGCTTATCTGCGTAAAAAACAATTTTTGCTGAAACGTGATTTTAGTAGGGCTGAGGTGGAAGCTGACAATTTTGTAGCTCGTGCCGCTGATGTGCTTTTGGCTATGCGTCCGTTTTATGATTTTATGACAGAGGCTTTGTTTAACGATTATGAATAATGACTTATTATACCTTATCGCTCTAAAAAACACGCCTTTAGTAGGTGATATTACTGCTAAAAAGCTAATAAACTACTTTGGTAGCGCTGAAAATGTATTTGCACAAAAGAAACAGCAGCTGGAACGTGTGGGGGGTATCGGTAGTAAAATTATTGAACAGCTGCTGTGTGTTCCGAACTTGCTTTTGGCTGAAAACGAATTGCGCTACGCTGAAAAAAACAATATTAGCATCATTACTTATACGGATAAGGAGTACCCTGCCTTATTGCGACAATGTGTGGATAGCCCTATCCTCTACTACCAAAGGGGACGTATTAACCTGCATAACAAGCGCGTGCTGAGCATCGTGGGTACGCGCAACGCTACGGCTTATGGTTGTGCTTTTTGCGAAAAACTGATAGAAGATTTGGCTTACTTGGACGTGGTAATCGTAAGTGGCTATGCCTATGGGGTGGATATTACGGCTCATAAGGCTGCTATAAAACATCGGTTGCAAACAGTGGCTTGCTTGGCGCACGGACTGAACATCACTTACCCTGCTGCGCATAGCAAATACAACCACGAGGTGGAAGAAAATGGTGGTTTTATTACGGACTTTGGTACTGAAACTAAATTTGATAGGAAGAACTTTTTGAGTAGGAATAGGCTTATCGCGGGCTTATCGGAAGCTACTGTGGTGATAGAATCGGGGAACAAAGGGGGGAGCTTGGTAACGGCTGATATTGCTTACTCATATGAACGGGAGCTTTTTGCTTTGCCAGGAAGGACGACTGATGCAATGAGTATTGGTTGCAACGAACTGATACGCAGCAATAAAGCATTGATGGTTACTTCGGCAAAAGATATTATTAATACGCTAAAATGGGATACTCCTGCCCCAAAAGGGGTGCAACAGGAGCTTTTTATTGATCTTACTGCTGATGAACAGATTGTTTACGACTCGCTGCTGAATGGTGGAAAACAATCGCTTGATGCGCTTGCCTTGGACTGCCAAATGCCTATTTACCAAGTATCGAACTTACTGTTTCAGCTGGAAATAAAAAACCTTATCCAACCGCTACCTGGGAAATATTTTGAACTAAAATAGGGGTTTTGCGAAAGATTATTCATATAGATATGGACGCTTTTTTTGCTTCGGTAGAGCAGTTGGATTTTCCTGAATTGCGCGGGAAAGCTATTGCTGTAGGGGGTGCTGAACGGCGTGGGGTGGTTGCTACGGCAAGCTACGAGGCAAGGCGCTATGGAGTGCGCAGTGCTATCAGCGGTGCACAAGCACGGAGGCTCTGTCCGCATCTGATTTTTGTCCCTCCTCGCTTTGAGCGTTATAAAGAAATTTCATTGCAAATACGGAGTATCTTTCACGATTATACTGACCTTGTAGAGCCGCTGTCGCTAGATGAGGCTTATTTGGATGTTACTACAAACAAGAAAAATAACCCTTCGGCTACGCTTATCGCTCAAGAAATTAGACAACGGATTTTTGAAGAAACGGGACTTACGGCTTCGGCGGGTATCTCGGTAAATAAATTTGTAGCTAAAATAGCTAGCGACTTTCGCAAACCTAACGGACAAACAACCATAACGGTTGATGAGGTACAGGATTTTTTGGACGTATTGGACGTGCGAAAATTTTATGGCATTGGCAAGGTAACGGCTCAAAAAATGTACGAACTGGGGATTTTTAAGGGTAAGGACTTGCGAGAAAAATCGTTGGCTTTCTTAGAACGCAACTTTGGCAATAGTGGGCTGTACTTTTATGAACTATCAAGGGGTATTCACCGCGCTGAAGTACAGCCGTTTAGAATACGGAAATCGGTAGGGGCAGAACATACTTTTGCAGAAAATTTTACTAGTGAAATTTATATGGAGGAGGCGCTCTCGGCTATTGCTGAAGATGTTGTGAGGCGCTTGCAACGCCAAGAGGTAGCCGGACGCACTATCACCTTGAAAATAAAATATAGTGATTTTACAGTGCAAACACGTAGCAAAACGCTGACTGAATTTATCAGTAGCCAAGAGGAAATTGTACTATACGCTCGGGAATTGCTCTACCAAGAACGCTTGAAAGAATCTGTACGCTTGCTGGGGATTTCGATATCTCACCTAAATAATGAAGAACGGGAAGACACTCCTAAAAAGCCGCAGTACATACAATTACGACTGGAGTTTCCTGAAGATTGATTTTTTTGTTGGTGGTTTGGATTTTTTTTGTATTTTTGCGGGAGTAATTAATCATCACAACTACTTTTGATGTAAATTTAATGTTATATGACAAACCTAATGCATAAAATTACTAATCTTTATTTTCCTATATTTTCATTAGTCGCTTTATTGCTATCATTCATTGGCAGTTACTACCACCCTGAACTATGGACAAGAGAAAATTTTAGTCTACTTTTCTTCAAAATAGGTTTTTATTTTTGTCCTTTTCTCGTAGCTTTATGGATGTTCTTTCGTCATAAAATATTATTTACCCGAGGGGAATATCTTCGTTCTTTAATTATATGTACAGGGGTTGCGATTGTCTTCTTATGGACCTATAAACATAAAATAACACTGCGTTTAGACTTATTACTGCTGTTTTTGTGTGCACTCTATGGGCTTATTTACCGACAGTATATAAAACCTAATAAAGTAATGTTATCTTTTTTTGCTCTAATAGCTCTTAAGTATTTAGGTATTTTATGGAGTGAGTACAAAGAGTTTGCGTGGTATGATATGTTTGATGATATGCTTTATTTGCTGTTAGCAGCACCTATTGTTTGCTTGTTTTTTCGGGTAAAAAAGGCTGAAACTCGTACTTTTGTTGTGCTTAGCTTCAAACTTTTCTTGCTTTTACTTACACTAAACATATGTACCTATATATTGGTAAGTAAAAATATTGGTATTCCTTTTTTTAGCTTTTTTACTTTAAACAAGGGGTATATGCCTTCTAGAGAAGTTTTATCGTGGTCTGTTTTTCGCCATCCAAGTTTTATAGCTTGGGTGATGTTACTTGTGTGGGGATTAGGAGTTCTATTAGGTTATCGGAAAGATAGTAAATATATTTCTTCTTTTGAAGTCATTTTATATGGCATTCTTTTATTGTTTTTTTCATTTATAGTACAAGCTCGTATTGTAATTATAGGGTTGCCATTATGTGTTTTTTTATTACTATGGTTTCATTTTACGAAAAAATGGAGCAACAAAAAACGCGTATCTGCGGAAATGCTTATTCTTTTAATCGTCTCTTTATGTGTTTATTTACTAATAACTCATATTAGCTATTTTTTTGATCCTATACGCGAGAAGATGTTAAGTAGTGCTTATCAGCATATATTTGAGCACCCTATTATAGGTAGTGGAAGTGCTACTGAAAAAATGTTATCAAGAGAAGTAGTTGGACAAATGCACATTCACAATGATTTTTTAGCTATTATGATTGATTTAGGAGGTATTGGATTGTCTTTGCTATTACTATGGTTATTCTTTACTTACCAAAAATCTATTTTAGCAAAAGACAATAGTATTGCTTTTACCATAATAGTCTTTCTGCTACTGATGAATACCGATGTAATTATTAACTATTTTGCAGGAATTCTTATTCTATTCCCATTTCTAATCTTTATTTTTTTCAAAGAGGACGAAAATATAGTACAATCATAGCTGTTTCAGTAGGTTATTCCATATTGCTATAATAGATTTTTCTTCATTGTCCATAGAATAGTTTTGCAGCACAAAGTTGGAGGCTTTTTCTCCTTTTTGTATAATAACTTGAGGAGATGCTTCGTAAAGTGCAAGTAATTCTTCTATTTTCTTTACGTAAGCTATAATATCACCACTTTTTACGACTGACGAAAACTCATCTTTAAAATACTCTTTTCCAGCTTCACCATCATATCCTACTACATAGCATCCACAAGCCATTGCTTCTACAGGTGGTAGTCCGAAACCTTCGCGATGGTTAAAGCTCAAAAAGAAAGTACTTTCCCTCATTATTTGAGCTACTTCTTGTTCATTTTTACCATCTATAGCCATTAGCTTCCATCCTTTCAAACTGCCTCGTTGCTTAAGAATTTGTAACACTTGGCGTACATCATCAGTTAACTTTCTTGGCATAAAACATATCTGGCGTTGTTTTTCGGGTGAATAATAGAATATTTTACTATTAATACCTAAAACGCACCTATACACCTTGGCTTTAGCAAATGTATAATTGAGATAAGCCAATGAATCTTCTGAAACTACTATAGTAGCCAATACATCAGGATGGGTATAAGGAGTTTGAGGATAGTCAGTATTAATATCGTATTGATTGAATGTGTAATAACAGTTTTGGTTAAAAATTACTTTTTTTATACCCACTGCTATTTTATCTATTTTATCACCATAAATTTCAGGAATCACCAATATCGTATTTTCGTCTAAAGCTACACTTTTTTGCTTTAAAAAGTATAGCTTCATTTTTTTTCTAAGCGATATTTTTCTATTTTGAAGTGTATATTTGAGTATCTTAAACAGATAAGGACTATAAACGATAGGAGCCGTAGTATGAAACCATTTTTGTTTACTCTCGCCTTGCAATAATACCGCAGCCTGAATGCCATTATTATTTAAGATTTCTACTTGTCTATATATTTGTTTAACCCCCCCACTGATAAAGCTATTGTTAGGGCATAGAAAGTATATTTTAGTGTTCATCATCTAATATATGTTTTATCCAATTTTTAATGTGATATTTTTCTTTTAACGCAGAAGGAAGCTCACAATAATCAGTATTAAAAAATGTTTCTGGAATTACAAAATCATTTACATCATCTATTACAAAGATATTATGAGGGTTGTAAAAGTCGTAATTCCGTATATCTTTATTCGTAGTAATTAACTTTTTTCTGAAGCCTATTGCTTCATAAGGACGAAATGACAAACCTTTCTGATGAGGATGTGCAATGTCTAAGATAATTTTGCTATCCAAATAATATTTATAAGCTGTAGTAAATGGCATTATAGAAGTAACAACTTCTATATTTTGTGGTAGTAAAGGTACTTTCTTGTGAGCTTTACTAACAAATATTCTACCTTTTGCTTTAATACTATGCGTTTTAAAGTAATCAAAAATACGTTCTGCTACCCCTATTCTATCATCATAAGTAGCTAAATAACATACATCATAACATTGAGACAAGGACTTTTCTTCGGAAAAATAAAAATTAGTAATTTTTTTCAACCCATAACGCTTACAATCTTCAGGTTCAAAACTATAAACTACATCAAATTTATTTATATAATCCTCCTGCATTGGTATTTTCTTAATACTATCCCAAAAAATAACTATTGATTGTTTACTTTTTTTTAGTGCAATATCCAGTTGGTGAGGCGTTAGCAAATAAGGCGCATTTACCAACAAAACGTCATAACTTTCAGCCTGATCAAGCTTTTCTAATATATAACGTTCTGTTCTTTCTCTTTTTAAGTTCTTCCGCAGGAAAGTTTTCAAAAAAAAGTTATATATTTTTTCAGTAAAGTTCTTATAACGATACTTAAAATTTGAAGTTAAGCTCATTACCTCATATCCACTATAAGCTAATAAGCCATCAAGTACAACTTTATCAAAATCATAATAATCGGGAGCTATAAATAGTAGTTTTTTTTTCATTTAAGTATTTCATCTATCCAACCCGAAAAACTATATTTTTCTCTTATAGTAGCCTCTATTGGCTCATAGGGCGTTTTTACAAAGGTTTCAAACCCTTCAAAACTAGCACCCTCTATTACATAAACGTTCTTCGGATTATAAAAATCGTATTCTTTTACTAAAATATTATTCGTTATTAGCTTTTTTTGGTAACCAATGCTTTCAAAAGTTCTAAACGAAAGTCCATTATGGATAGGATTATGCAAATCTAATACATAATGAGCTGCTTGCATCTTGATTATGCTTTCTTTGAATGAAAAACCCTCACTAAGCAATGTAATACCATTAGGCAAATCTCTTTTTTTATCTGATACTAAAAACATATTAGGTACCAAACCATTCTTTTCTATTTGAGTTATAATTTTGTGCAGTAATGGTATCCTATCTTTCATATAAGTTCCCACAAAAAACACCGAATTAGGGATTATAGGAGCTTCAGAACTAATATCATCAAAGTAGAAATTAGTTGTATGTTTTAGTTGAGAACTGATAGAAAGGTCTGTTTTATCAAAAACGTAAAAATCGTCAAATAAGCTGATGTATTGTTGTGCCAAAGGATAACGCCTCAAGCCGTCCCATTGGTAGGCAACAACTTTCCCTGCTATTTGTTTAGCTCGTTTTACTACCTCTATATCAAACAAATCGGGACGAATAAATAGAGCATAATCTACTGCAGGAATAGCCTCTATCTGTTGTAAATGCGCTCTTGCTGATATTTTATTTTTAATAGTAGGTTTATGCGTTCTATCATTTAAAAAGATTTTTTTATATCCGTGAATAATTTTATCTTTCAATGGTATTGAAGTTGTAGTACTTTGGAGTAAGAAAACCTTGAAGCCCAAGTGCTCTAAGTTTTCTTTAAATCGCTGGGGTAGCCCAAAATGATTGGGCATTGCCAATAGTATTGTTTTGCCCTCAAAATAATTACACTTCATAATCTATATATGATTTCCAAAAACCTCTATTTTCTTTATTCCAGCGGTGGCAGCCCATAGGTAACTTTCCGTTGTTATAAGCTAATGCTTTCGCAGGTTTATTTTCAATAGCAAAAGCGCACGCCTCTTTATACGAAGGTTTAGCAAAAGACAATCCCTTGCGCTGAGGTTCTATACTAAAAAACACATCTTCAGCATAAAAGTTACTTTGGTTTATAGGCTTTAGGTAAATGCCTACTTCTGTATGCAGACTTTGTAATACCTCTATAAACTTTTCTCTTTTCCGAAGCGAAAAACCTCCGTTTCCTACCTCGTTATAAAGTAGTATTTTATTCTTTTGCGTGTTATGATTCCCTCTATAGTTAGTGCATTGCTTAACAAAGCAAAGCGTATTGTCCCATATTTTTTTCAGCAAAGGAATGCTTTCTCTACTACGCAACCAAGGCGCCCCTATGTAGTCGTAATCTTTATCACACCATTCACGCAATGTATCGGCAAACACATAAGCATCTGTTTGGTAAATCAATATATATTTTTGAGAGAATGCCTTGTAAAAATCTACGCTTAGCATCAGTTGATTATAGCCATAAATCCCTTTGAAGTATTTATCATCAAAACGCTTAAACTGAGCTTCACCAAAGCTCTTATAAGCAGCCACATCCAAGCTTTCCGGACATACAAAGGTAATGCCATAGTGCGCCAACAACTTAAAACCTTGTCGCAGAGCACATATTTCATCACTATTAGGTATAGGCTTGTAAATAGGAATGACAATATCAACCATTACTTATCTTTTTCAGCAAATATATAAAATTATTTTTACTCCTCTTCTTTTTTATCTTGATGAGTAAAAGGAACATACCAAGTAGTGAGCAGGGCGGGGATAGTACAAATCATCACTAATAAAAAGAAGTGTTCGTAGCCCAAATATTTACTTAAGTAGCCACTTATCATACCAGGTATCATTACCCCTAAGTTCATCAAGCTATTAGCAAAAGCATAATGAGCCATTTGGTATTTACCAGGGGCTATTTGCTGCATCATAAAAAGTGTAAGCCCCACAAAGCCAAATCCATAGCCAAAATATTCAGCAACAATACCCCCTCCTATAATTATCAAACTTGCAGGCTGTAAATAAGCAAAAAGCAGGTAGACTGCAAAAGGAATATTAAACGCGCAAGCCAGCGTGAAAAGAGCTTTTTTCAATCCTACACGAGCTACAAAATACCCTGCTGTTATTGAACCAAGTATAAAAGCTGCCGTACCTGCCGTGCCATACACCAAGCCATATTGCTCATTGCTAAGCCCTAAGCCTCCTATAGCCACCTCATCTTTTAAGAATAAAGGAGCTATTTTCATCGCCAATCCTTCTGCAAAACGATATAAAAATATAAAGAAAAGATAGAAGAATATATGCTTTTTACTAAAAAAATCAGCAAATATGCGCCATAGTTCCTGCGATTTCTGCGAAAAGTCTGCTGCTGTAGCAGGTTTGTGGTCATTAGGCAAGGCATAAAAGTGATACAAGCCTACTAAGCCCAATATAATAGCGCAAATAGATAGTATCAGCTGCCACGAAGCTACAATACTCAATCCTTTTTCATTTACCAACCAGCCCGCTAAGAAGATAAGCCCCCCATTGGCGAGCACTTTTGCCAAATTGTAAAACGCACCTTGCCAGCCCGAATAAAGACTTTGTGTAGGCGCATCCAACTGGTGCATATACATCCCATCGCCCGCAATATCGTGAGTAGAGCCACTAAGTGCTATAGCACCCATTAGGGCAAGGGCAAGAGTGAAGAAGTTAGGCAGCGCCAGTGCAAACACCACCCAGCCAAACAAAGCAGCCGATAGCAGTTCGGTAATTACAATGTATTGTTTTTTAGTGCCATAAAGCTCCATTATCACACTGATAATAGGCTTTAGCGACCAAGGAAGAATAAGAAGCGATGTCCAAAAAGCAATTTTGTCATTAGCAATTCCCAAATCTTTAAAGATAATAGGTGATACCAGTGAAAGCATCACAAATGGTAGTCCCATTGCAAAATAAGTGGTAGGCACCCAAGTAATAGGATTTTTCTTTTTTTCTTTCATTTTAGTTTATTTGTTAGTTAGTTATATAAGTTAAAATATATTTCTAAAAAAATACTCCAATTGAGGGTGTTCTATCAGGAAAGCATCGTGCCCGTGTACCGAATGTATCTCGTAATAATTTACCTCCTTACCCAATTCTTGCAGTTCAGCCACCGTATCGCGGTTTTCTTGTGGCACAAAATACAAATCAGAGTCCGTGCTGATAATTGTAATTTTAGCCGTTATAGGTGCCACCGCAGCTGCAAAACTACCTCTTTCTCGTGAAATATCAATTGTTTTTACCAATTGGTTCATCAGTTTGTAGGCTGTAAGCGAAAAACGCTTATGAAGCTTTTCGCCGTGGTGCAGTAGCCAGCTTTCTACGTTGTACAATTGCGACACTGCGTGCGTGGTACGCTCAAATTTCATTTTCAGCGACAAGGGCGTGCGATAGCACAACATAGCGTGCAAACGCGCATCGTGCAGCGGATTGTTAGAGTTTTTCAGTATTTGTTCCTGTAGCAAGCAATTGCCTATTATCCAGTCGGTTGCTTTCCAGTCCGCAGCTACTATAACGAGGTGCTGAAACAATTCAGGAGCTAAGGCAGCCATTTCCCAAGCTATTCCCCCTCCCAACGAACAACCTACTAAGGCAAATATTTGCTGAAGCTGAAAATGCTCTTGCAGCCCATAGTTGAATATGCGGGCTACATCTATTGCTTCCCAATGCTGATAGTTAGTAATCATATCGGCTTCGGTGCCCATATAGCCATTACCAGGAATATTGAAAGCTATTACTGTATATTTCAGGGTATCAATAACCTTATGGTCGCCAATAGCAGCCCCCCACCAGCCTTTTTCGCCAGCTACTTCAGAGTTGCCTGTAAAAGCGTGATTTACTACCACTACGGGGGCACTGCCTAATGGCAGACCAAACGTTTGGTAATAAACCCTCATCGCAGGTACTCGTACCCCACACGAAGTCGTAAAATCTTCAATGACAAACAATCCCACTTTTTCTAATTATTTTTTAGTGTCTTGTTGATATCCTCTATATAGCCCACCAACTCTTCTTTACCTACATAATTTTCAGCCGAAGTGATAAAGTAAGGCGGCATAGCCTCCCAGCTTTTCAAAAGTATTTCTTGGTAAGTAGCAATATTGCGTTCTATAGCCAAAGGTTTCAGCTTATCGGCTTTAGTAAAAACAATAGCAAAAGGTACAGCGTTTTCGCCCAACCATTGCATAAATTCCAAATCTATTTTTTGGGGTTCGTGCCGTATATCTACCAGTACAAAAGCACATACCAATTGCTTTCGTTGTTCAAAGTAGTTAGTAATAAATTTCTGAAATGTTTTTTTTGTCGTTTTTGAAACTCTTGCATAGCCATACCCTGGTAAATCCACCAAAAACCATTGGTCATTTATTTTAAAATGATTGATAAGTTGTGTTTTCCCTGGGCGGGCTGATGTTTTAGCCAAATTCTTCTGATTGGTAAGCATATTAATTAAAGACGACTTTCCTACGTTGGAGCGTCCTATAAATGCATACTCAGGCAGCGGCTCTTTAGGGCATTTTGCTACCTGCGAATTACTCATCACAAATTCAGCTTTTTTTATCATTTACAACTACTTATTTTTCCAGCCAACGGTTCATAATTTCGTTGAACTCCGCAGGGTGTTCCATCATTGGGGCGTGTCCGCATTTATCTATCCAATGTAGTTCGGAATTGGGTAGCAGCTCGTGAAATTCTTCTGCCACTTTAGGAGGAGTTACGATGTCATTTTTGCCCCATATAAGGCATACGGGCAAATCCATTTTAGGCAAATCTTTAGCCATATTATGCCTAATAGCACTTTTGGCAAGTGCCAATGTTTTTATCAGTTTGGTGCGGTCAGATACGTTAGCAAATACCTCATCAACAATTTGAGGGGTAGCCACTGCGGGGTCGTAAAACACCTCTTCGCATTTTTTCTTTACGTAGCTATAGTCGCCACGACGGGGGTAGCCATTGGTCATTGCCGCTTCATATAAGCCCGAACTTCCTGTAAGTATCAGTTTTAGCACATTTTTAGGATGCAGTTTCGCATATAACAAGCCTACGTGCCCTCCTAAGGAATTGCCTAAAAGTATCACCTGTTCAAAGCCTTTGTGCTTAATAAATTTGTGCAAGTATTTAGCCAAAGTCTTTACCGAAGTAGTGAGCAGCGGCATTGTATATAGCGGAAGTTCTGGTACTACTACCTTATATTTATTTGAAAAAAAAGAAATCACATCTTCAAAGTTACTAAGCCCACCCATCAAGCCGTGTAGTACGATAATAGGCGTTCCCTCTCCTTGTTCAATGTACGAAAATTTACCTTCTTTTTTTACTTCTACTGTCATTGTTTTTTATCAAAAGTTTTTTTGAGGTACAAAGGTAATATATTATTTCTAATTACACACTACAACCATAACTTTTTTTTAAAAATATTACAGAAAGTGCTTATACCACCCACTTTTAATCGTTATTTATCAAAGCCCCCTTTAGCGAAAAAGGAATACTTAACGCCAAAGGTATTCGCTCTACCTCATTTGTTTTTCCATCATCGGTACGTATCCAGCCAAAGCTGCCTGTTGCTCTAAAAGTTAGTTTTGCATCTTTTTCACCTTCAGCATCTACCCATCGCACTCCTATCCATAGCACCCCTTTAGGTGCAAAAACAGCTATTTTTTGCTGTATATGTTGTTTTTCCTGCGAATAAGGGACTTCTACATAAATTGGTTTTTCAGTAAGAGGTGTAAAAACAGTATGTTCTTTATTACTTTGGTATAATTCTACCCTGAATATTGCTTTTTTGTAAGTGTTTTTTGCAACACTAAGCTCAAATTCTGTAAGCATTGCATCTTTAGAAAGCGTAATAAAATCACCTATTTCTTCCACTATTCCCTCACTTTCGGCTCCGTCAGTCTCAAATTTTGATTCTATCGTTACTATCGTGGGTATCCCTTTGCTTTTTAGTGTTTGTATTTTGGGTGTTCTTATTTTTATAGTCGCTTCAGGTAGTTGTATATCTGCTTTTTCCAATACAATCTTGTCTTGTATGTCTTTAGCCAAGAATATTGCCTTTTTATAGCTAATATGCGAAAAGTAGATACTATCGGTGCTGTTAGGTGCTAATTTTTGCAATGAAAAAACACCATTTTCATCACCAATTAAGCCCTTATGAGTACCAACAATCCCTATATTTACGTATTCAATAGCAGTTCCTTCACTATTTACAATTTTTGTTTGAGCCATTGTAGCCATTGTAAAGAGCAGAAAGAAGCATTTTATCAAAAAATCTTTCATTAAAACACCTCCGATATTACTTTTACAATATTATCTGATTTTCCCATAGAATAGTAGTGCAATACAGGTACTCCTGCTGCCTTCAATTCTTTGCTTTGTTGTACAGCCCATTCTATGCCCACCTGTTTCACCTCATTGTTATTTTTGCAAGCCTCTACTGCCTTTATCAACGCTTCGGGGAAGTCTATTTTGAAGGCTTGTGATAGCAAGTTTAAGTGTTTTTTTATAGCTATAGGCTTAATACCTGGGATAATAGGCACGTTGATACCCATTTGTCGTGCTTTATCTACAAACTCAAAGTATTTTTGATTGTCAAAAAACATTTGAGTAACCACATAGTCAGCACCACATTCAATTTTTTCTTTCAGGCGCTGCAAGTCCGAAGCCAATGAGGGTGCTTCTAAGTGTTTTTCGGGGTATCCTGCTACCCCTATACAGAAGTCCGCTTTTTGGTCGGCAGCAATGCCATTAAGGTATACCCCTTTATTGAGGTTGTGTATTTGGGTTACCAAATCCGAAGCATAGGTATGTCCTCCCGAAGTAGGCTGAAAATAGCGTTGCTCTTTCATTGCATCGCCACGCAATGCCATCACATTATCGATACCTAAATAAAAGCAATCTACCAATAAGTATTCGGTTTCTTCTTTAGAGAATCCGCCACACAGCACGTGGGGTACTGTGTCCACCTTGTATTTATGCTGAATAGCCGCACAGATGCCCACCGTACCGGGGCGCATACGTGTTAGTTTTTTTTCGAGCAAGCCGTTGGGGTGTTCTATATAATAATACTCCTCTCGTGAGGTAGTAACATCTATAAACGGCGGCTGGAATTCCATTAGAGGGTCTATATTCTTATATAGTTCTTCTATGCTATTTCCTTTTTTAGGAGGTATCACTTCAAACGAGAAAAGTGTTTTCCCTTTAGCTTTTTGTATGTGTTCTGTTATTTTCATAGTGTTATTTTTGTCAAACAGCCGCCCAACAATTAGTCGCGCGGCTGTTTGTTCTTATTGCATTATTGTATTACTTAAGCTTGTCCTGTAACTCCAAATAGTGGTATCGTTTGGTGTTCATCTTTATTAGTGATGTTGCCGTAAGCATTTTCAAACTTATGAATATTCTCATCCAACGCTATCAGGAGGCGCTTGGCGTGCTCGGGAGTAAGGATAATACGGCTACGCACTTTCCCTTTGGGCATACCAGGCATTACGCTCACAAAATCTACAACAAACTCAGTTGCCGAGTGATTGATAACTGCCAAATTGGAGTATATGCCTTGAGCTGTTTTTTCGCTCAGCTCAATACTCAATTGTCCGTCTTCTTTTTCTATTTCGTCCATTGTTTATCGTGATTTTTTCTTTTCTACAACAGGTTCCAAATCGGCTTTAGAGCCTACAATGATTCGTTCGTACTCTTTCAATCCGGTACCAGCAGGAATACGATGACCTACAATTACGTTTTCTTTTAGTCCGTCAAGGCTATCTGTTTTACCGCTTACCGCTGCTTCATTTAGCACCTTAGTAGTTTCTTGGAACGATGCTGCCGAGATGAACGATTTGGTTTGCAACGAAGCGCGTGTAATACCTTGTAGTACAGGCATAGCCGTAGCAGGGATAATATCACGAGCTACCACAAGGTTTTTGTCAGAGCGTTTTAGCAATGAGTTTTCATCACGCAATTCGCGCAAGCTCACTATCTGTCCTGGTTTTAGATTTTCAGAGTCGCCCGCATCTTCTACTACTTTTTTGCTAAACAAGCGGTCGTTTTCTTCCATAAAGTCGTCTTTATGTACTAGCTGACCTTCAAGGTAAAGAGTATCACCTGGGTCTTGTATTTCAACTTTACGCATCATTTGTCGTACAATAACCTCAAAGTGCTTGTCGTTTATCTTCACCCCTTGCAAGCGGTATACTTCTTGCACCTCGTTCACCAAGTACTGTTGTACAGCCGAAGGCCCCTTGATACGCAAGATATCATCAGGGGTAATAGAACCGTCTGATAGAGGTTTCCCAGCACGCACAAAGTCGTTTTCTTGCACCAAGATTTGGCTAGAGAGTTTCACCAAGTATTTGCGCTCTTCGCCCAAACGGGAAGTTACGATAACTTCTTTATTACCGCGTTTTATTTTACCAAATGATACTACCCCGTCAATTTCAGAAACGATAGCTGGGTTAGAAGGGTTACGAGCTTCAAACAACTCGGTTACACGAGGCAGACCCCCTGTAATATCCCCTGCTTTGGCAGAGCTACGTGGTATTTTCACCAATACCTTACCTTCTTCAATCTTGCTGTTGTTATCCACCATTATATGGGCGCCCACAGGCAAGTTGTAAGAGCGGAGTGTATCGCCGTTTTTATCAACGATTAGCAAGGTAGGTATCAGCTTTTTGTTACGTGATTCTACTATTACTTTTTCTTGGAATCCTGTTTGCTCGTCTATTTCCACTTGGTAAGTAACCCCTTGTTCAATATCTTCGTAGGCTATTTTACCTGAGAATTCAGAGATAATTACCGCGTTATAAGGATCCCATTGGAATAACAATGTACCTTTTTTAACTTGTTCTTTATCTTTTACGAATATGTGAGCCCCGTAAGGAATATCGTGTGTTTGGAGTACCATTTTGGTAGTAGGGTCAAGCACACGGAGTTCCGATGAACGAATTACCACATCTACAGGGTTTTGTTCGTTATCTTTACCGCGCACTACGCGTAGGTCTTCCATTTCAAGGATACCGTCAAAGCGAGCTTCAGTTTTATTTTCTTCAGAAACGTTACCCGCAACCCCTCCGGCGTGGAACGTACGCAAAGTAAGCTGAGTACCAGGCTCACCGATAGACTGAGCTGCTACTACCCCTACAGCCTCACCTTTTTGTACCATACGCCCTGTAGAAAGGTTTCGCCCGTAACATTTAGCACAAATACCGTGTTTAGCCTCGCAGGTAAGTGCCGAGCGCACTTCTACCATATCTATAGGTGCAGCTTCTATTTTATCTACTACTTTTTCGGTAATTTCTTCACCTGCAGCTACTAATAGTTCTTCGGTAAGTGGGTTGTATACATCTTGCAATGCCACACGTCCCAAGATACGTTCGCCAAGGGTTTCTACTACCTCTTCGTTCTTTTTAAGGGCACGCACTTCTACACCTCGCAAGGTACCGCAATCTTCGGTATTGATGATTACATCTTGTGAAACGTCTACCAAGCGGCGGGTAAGGTAACCTGCATCGGCAGTTTTTAGCGCCGTATCGGCAAGACCTTTACGAGCCCCGTGTGTAGAGATAAAGTACTCAAGGATTGATAGCCCTTCTTTAAAGTTAGAAAGAATAGGGTTTTCAATGATTTCGCCCCCACCTACACTTGATTTTTTAGGTTTAGCCATCAAACCACGCATACCTGTAAGCTGACGTATCTGCTCTTTAGAACCACGCGCTCCAGAGTCCAGCATCATATATACAGAGTTGAACCCTTGCTGGTCGGTACTGATGCGTTTCATAGCCAATTCTGTAAGCTGTGCATTAGTAGATGTCCATACGTCAATCACCTGATTATAACGCTCGTTGTTGGTAATGAGACCCATATTATAGTTCATCATAATACCATCTACCAATCCGTTAGCTTCGGCAATCATATCGGCTTTTTCTTGAGGAATGATGATATCGCCCAAGCTGAACGACAAGCCCCCTTCAAAAGCGAAGCGGTAACCCATATTTTTAATCTTATCCAAGAAATCACCAGTTACAGGGATACTTGTAGCTTTCAAAATACGCCCGATAATATCGCGCAATGATTTTTTGGTAAGCAATTCATTTACATAGCCTACTTCTAAAGGTACTAACTCGTTGAATAGTACACGCCCTGTAGTAGTTTCTACGATAGGATAATATACATTGCCATTTTCATCAAGGTCGCGTACGCGTACCTTTATAAAGGCATTAAGGTCTAACTTTTGCTCGTTGTAAGCAATATTCACCTCTTCAGGAGAATAGAAAGTAAGTCCTTCTCCTTTGATAGGGTGTTCGGGGGTAGAACGGCGTCCTTTGGTAATATAGTACAAACCGAGTACCATATCTTGTGAAGGCACCGTAATAGGCGAACCATTAGCAGGGTTAAGGATATTGTGCGATGCCAACATCAATAGTTGCGCTTCTAATATCGCTTCAGGACCTAATGGCAAGTGTACCGCCATTTGGTCACCATCAAAGTCGGCGTTGAAAGCCGTACATACCAATGGGTGTAGCTGTATCGCCTTACCTTCTATCAGTTTAGGCTGGAAGGCTTGTATACCAAGCCTGTGCAAAGTGGGGGCACGGTTTAGAAGCACTGGGTGCCCTTTAATCACGTTTTCTAAGATGTCCCACACTACAGGCTCTTTTTTATCAATAATGCGTTTTGCTGATTTTACAGTTTTCACGATACCGCGCTCGATGAGCTTACGGATAATGAATGGCTTATAAAGTTCGGCAGCCATATTTTTAGGCAAACCGCATTCGTACATTTTTAGTTCAGGACCAACGACAATTACCGAACGCGCAGAGTAATCTACACGTTTACCTAATAGGTTCTGACGGAAACGTCCTTGTTTTCCTTTCAATGAATCAGAAAGAGATTTTAGCGGACGGTTAGATTCTGTTTTTACAGCCGATGATTTGCGAGTATTGTCAAATAGCGAGTCTACCGCTTCTTGTAGCATACGTTTTTCGTTGCGCAAGATTACATCAGGAGCTTTGATTTCCAACAATCGTTTGAGGCGGTTATTGCGGATAATAACACGGCGGTAAAGGTCGTTTAGGTCAGAAGTAGCAAAACGACCCCCATCGAGTGGTACCAACGGACGCAATTCGGGTGGGATAACAGGTATCACCTTCATAATCATCCATTCAGGTTTATTTTCGCGACTTTTCTTTGATTCGCGGAAAGCTTCCACTACTTGTAAGCGTTTGAGAGCTTCAGTTTTGCGTTGTTTAGAACTTTCGTTATTGGCTTTATGGCGCAATTCGTATGAAAGTTCGTCAAGGTCAAGGCGCTCAAGGAGTTCCAAAAGGCACTCAGCCCCCATTTTAGCTACAAACTTATTAGGGTCAGAATCTTCCAAGTATTGGTTTTCTACAGGAAGATTTTCTATAATTTTTATATATTCGTCTTCAGAAAGGAAGTCTAAGTACTGTAAAGGTTCGCCATCAGGGTTTTTAGCAATCCCAGGTTGGATAACTACGTAGCGTTCGTAGTATATAATCATATCCAATTTTTTAGAGGGTAACCCCAATAGATAACCTATTTTATTAGGCAAAGAGCGGAAATACCAGATGTGAGCAATAGGAACAACAAGATTGATGTGCCCTACTCTTTCACGTCTTACTTTTTTCTCGGTAACTTCCACGCCACAGCGGTCGCAAACGATGCCTTTGTATCGTATGCGCTTATACTTACCGCAAGCACATTCATAGTCTTTTACCGGACCAAAAATACGCTCACAGAACAACCCGTCACGTTCGGGCTTGTGAGTGCGATAGTTGATAGTTTCGGGTTTAGTAACCTCACCGCGAGAGACTGCTAAAATAGACTCAGGCGAAGCCAAACCGATTGAAATCTTATCAAATTTAGGAACAGCTGTATTTTTTTCTTTTGCCATATTAATGAATGGAGAATAAATAAGTTATATGACGCTACCAGCCTTTGGTTGCTGACAACGCCTAATTAGAAAATATCGTGCAAAAGTACGACTATTTTTTTAATCTGCAAATTTTTTAATGATTTTTTTTTGTAAAGAGGAGATTTTTGAATTGTGAATTTTGAATTCTGAATTCTGAATTAGGAGTAAAAAAAACTTTGGCAAACTTTGAAAGTTTGCCAAAGTGTGTGCGAAAGACACAAGCTTGCTGCTTGCGCTAACGGGGTATGAGGTTTACCAATACCTTATCTCAAGCCCTCTTTTTACTATTTACATATTTAAGGAATAAATAGATAGCATAGTAAAAAGTTGCAACGCTTACTAATAGGGATATATTCGCAAGAGTATTAAACTCTTTGTTGTTTATTTTTACAAACACCCCTAAAAAAGCTGTCAAAAAACTTACTATAGCAAAAAGTATTATTTTCATAAGCAAAAAATTAGAATAAACAATCCCTGACCCAGTTATTTCTAAGCTATGTACACTTACTTAAAAAAACCTCTGCAAATATACAACTTTTTTGCGAAAAAACAATACAAATTGTATATTTTTTTTCAAACTTTTTTTCAAAACAACTTAACATACTGTTTTTCAGATATATAAAGCTTTAAAAACTTTTACTAAAATCAGATACTTATAGAAAAAAAACCGCTGGTGCGAGCTTGCAGCTCGTACCTACTCACACCTACCACTGAAGCTATCCAAAAAGTCTTTAAAAGTACTACTTCGGCATCTCCCCCCTTTTGAAGGGGGGATGTTAACACCCTCTGTGTGTAATGTGCTTTTTTTGAGCGTCTTATTTTTTATTGACTAATCGTAGTGAGTCTTTAGTCATTTGGTAAAGACCGTCTTCGAGGAGGAGATGTGGGGATTTGGTATTGGGCTGTTCGCCTTTTTTAGCACTTTTTAAATGCTTGGAGAATTGATAAGACTTTTGTTATCAGCTATTTGTAATTCGGAAGCCGTAGCTGCCGAATTAGTATCCAGCTCCTGCCAAGCCTCATAAAAAGCTCGCATATTTTTGATATTACGTTCACTGAAACCACGAAGTCCTGGTAATTCTTTATGAAGCTGGTCAGAAATAGCTTTTATAGCTCCAGTTCCCCATACCCCTTCACGAGTATTTTGGGACACATACCGCCCCACACCATAATACAACGAGAGTTGTACAGCGTTTACTTGTTTGGCAGCAGTGTACTGACTGCTCAGTATAGCCTCTTTTATCTGCGTAGCAGCAAAGGTATAAAAAGTTGGACTATTGTTCATTATACCTGTTATTGCCTCATTATTAAATTAGTAAGTTTTACAAAATGCTTTTCAGCAGTTTCCGATAGTTTTTTGTTGGAGGGAACAGTACCAAATGAATACACAGGAGAAACCCATTGTGCGCCAATGATTTCAAAAGTTTCTTGTAAAGGAATAAGATAAGTTTCCACCGTTTTGTATGGCGAAGAATATCTTTTTTCAGAACCACCTATAGTTACAGAAGCAATGAGCACCTTATCTTTAAATTCGCCCGAAAGCTTATTGCCAGGGAAATAATCATATAGCACATCGTCTATCCATTTTTTGAGGATAGCAGGCGTGCTATACCAATAGAAAGGAAACTGTAAGATGATGAAGTCAGCGTTTTTTATAGCCTCTTGTTCCGCATTTATATCAATTTGATAATCAGGATAAAGTTTATCTAATAGTCGGATGCTAATTTGGTTGCCGTAGTGTTGTTCCAATTTTTCCAGAATAATTTTATTAGCATTAGATTTTTCTAAATCAGGATGTCCCGAGATGACCAAAATCTTACTTTCTTGCGAAAATATTTTATGAGTTCTTTTAGGCTGCGAAAGCAGTATAAAAGGAAATCCTACGAAAAATAATAGCAGATAAATGTTTTTTAAAGGTTTCATAATAAGAATCTTAAGTATCGCAACTTCCTGATGCGCGTAATATAGCTTTGCTGAGCTACTGCACGCTTGTAGTCGTCTTCAATGATAGTAGTTATTTCGCGTGCGGGGTGGGTAATCAGAAGCAAGAAATCCACCGCTAGTGCGAGCTTGCAGCCAATCGCCCTCACAAAACAAAACTTTTCGGACAGCCTCTGTGTGCGAAAGACACAAGCTTGCTGCTTGCGCTAACGGGGTATGAGGTTTACCAATACCTTATCTCAAGCCCTCTTTTTACTATTTACATATTTAAGGAATAAATAGATAGCATAGTAAAAAGTTGCAACGCTTACTAATAGGGATATATTCGCAAGAGTATTAAACTCTTTGTTGTTTATTTTTACAAACACCCCTAAAAAAGCTGTCAAAAAACTTACTATAGCAAAAAGTATTATTTTCATAAGCAAAAAAACTAGAATAAACAATCCCTGACCCAGTTATTTTTAAGCTATGTACACTTACTTAAAAAAACCTCTGCAAATATACAACTTTTTCACGAAAAAAACAATACAAATTGTATAGTTTTTTTTTCTTCCACGCTAGTGCGAGCTTGTAGCTCGTACCTACTCACACCTACCACTGAAGCTATCCAAAAAGTCTTTAAAAGTACTACTTCGGCATCTCCCCCCCTTTTGAAGGAAGTCCGCGAGCTGGCGCAGTGGAGTATGTGTTAAGGGGGGATGTTAACACCCTCTGTGCGTAATGTGCTTTTTTGAGCGTCTTACTTCTTATTGACTAATCGTAGTGAGTCTTTAGTCATTTGGTAAAGACCGTCTTCGAGGAGGAGATGCGGGGATTTGGTATAGGGTTGTTCGCCTTTTTTAGCACTTTTTATATACTTGCCTACGGGAAGGTATAACTGGTAGTGTACGCTCTGACCACGGTAGGTGTTGCCCCTAATAATCTCGTAATAATCTGGTATAGCAATATGGTTATCCTTAATATCTAACGGAATACGAATATTCTTAGCGTTTTGAGCGGCTTGGCTATGTGTTTTGCCCATAGCGGTTTGATTGCATAGCAAGTAGGGTTCGGCTTCGTTAGTGGGCAAAATACTGCGTAGGTACGACTCGTGTTGCACTAAGAGTGTATCGGTATCAACCGTTAGGGCTAAACTATTGCCGTGCTTGGTTTTGATGCTGAGATAGAGCGTATCGGCAGTGGTGGGGATACTGATTTTGCGCTGGATGTGATTCTGAACTAAAAAACTTTTGGCGATAGTTGTCCCGCTGATACCCAAGCCTATAAGTCCGCCGATGAAGGCTGCTAGCGTGAGGATACCCCACAAACGTGTGCTGCGAAAGCGCTTATAACTGAGCCTAACGATTACAAGGATAAGCAACGAAATAGGTACTAATAACAGCAAAAACACGCTGCCATAGAGCATAATGCGCTGGGTATAGTTGCTTATCAGGAAAGGGAGGTAATCGTTAAGCACCAAGAGCGAGAGTCCGCTGGCAGAGGTGAGCCCAAATATACCCATAATTACTGCTACAAGGGTGAAAAGCAAAGGCAGAGCCAACACGGCAAAAATGATTGTAAGCAACAGCGAATTGCGTTTGGGAGTGGTGCTGTTGGAAGGGGTTGCCGGAGGAGTGTTTGCCTTATAAGTAGCGAGGGAATCGAGGGTAACGGCTGTGCCCTGCATCTCTAACTTTTGTGCGGTAGTAACTGCTGCGGGTACAACGATCCAAAAGATGAGATATAAGACTAACATAACAAAACTAACTGAGTGGAAAGGTAAGAACCATCGCCCTCCAGAGGTAAAGAAAAGTGCGAAAAGTATCGCAAAGGCGATGCGCAATTTAGTTGGGTTGATGCTGAAATAATGTGCAATGCCTGATAATACGCCTCCTATTTTTCGGTCGTCTATGTCGCGATAGAGTGGTTTGGTAGCCGAAAAGGTTTGCGAAGTAGCATTAGCAGAGCTATCGGGTTGTTGCTGTTCTTCTTCTTCCACATATTGTTCGGGTTTGCCTAATACTTCTATCAGGTATAGCACATCGTGGTGCATAACCACTTCACGATTGGCGGTGCGGTCTTTGAGAAGCTCAGCCATACGTTGTTCTACATCAAAGATGATTTCATCGCGATCGGGGTTGTGTAACAAATGTTGGCGCACCTGAGCAAGGTATTGACTGAGTGCGGTATAGGCATTTTCTTCGATAAGAAAAGAAAAGCCTCCTAAGCTGATATTTTTGATTTTGTCCATAGTGTTTTAAATTATTTTGTTAATCATTGTTTGTAATTCGCTCCACGCTTTTAGGGTTTCGCTTAAGAAAAGTTTGCCGCTGTCGGTAAGTACGTAGTATTTACGGGGAGGTCCCGTGGGTGATTCTTTCCATTGGTAATTGAGTAAGCCGCTGTTTTTCAGTCGGGTGAGTAGCGGATAGAGTGTGCCTTCCACTACTATCATATCTGCGTTTTTCATCGTTTCGATAAGGTCGGATACGTAGGCTTCTTTGCTTTTATCAATGACTGAAAGAATACACATTTCTAAGATGCCTTTTCGCATTTGGGTCTTAATTTTTTCGGTATTGATTTCTTCCATAGTAAAAGGGATTTATAAATTTGCTGCAAATATAGGTAAAAAATAGTATTATGCAATACATAGTACTGTTAAAATTTTAGTTGTTATAGTAAAGTTTTTTTTAAGCAGTTGATTATCAATTATAAATTGTGAATTATGAATTTTGAATTGGGGGTAAAAAAACGCTTATCTTTCCCTTATATTCCCCTTATCTTTGTCATATACTCGCTGCGCCAGCTCGCCGACTTTCCTTCGCTTATCCTTCGCTTATCCTTCGCTTATCCTTCGCTTATCCTTCGCTTATCCTTCGCTGAACCTTCGCTGAAGGTTTGGCAGATTTTGAATTGTGAATTGGGGGGCATTTAGCATTCATCATTATTTCGTATCTTTGCTGCAAAATTTTAAACTGATTATGAAAATCTCTATAATGGGTTATCACCGCTTGGCGGCACCTTGTATAAGTCTTAACAATACGCTTTGCGATACTCCTACTGCTGTGGGGGCGCTCGCTGCTAGCGATAAAGAAACTATCGAGGCTTTGCGCTTCTCTAAAAAGGTTTATGAGTCTTTAGACCCTTCGGTACTCTACGCCTTACACACTGCACGGATGGCTGTGGCTAAAGCGGGATGGCAGCAGGGCGAACGCTTTGGGGTAAATATTGGTTCGTCACGGGGGGCTACTTCTCTTTTTGAACTGCATCATTCTGATTTTCTTACTAATGGCTACTGCCAAACCTTAGCTTCGCCTACTACTACTTTGGGCAATGTGAGTAGCTGGGTGGCTCAAGATTTAAACTGTGGAGGCTTTAGTATGTCGCATTCTATTACTTGTTCTACAGCCTTACACGGGGTGGCTAATGCGGCAGCGTGGTTGCAAAGTGGTATGGAACGGAAATTTTTAGTAGGCGGTAGTGAAGCACCCCTTACGCCTTTTACGATTGCACAGGTGAAGGCTCTGAAAATATATAGCTCTTTGCCCCTACCCTACCCTTGTCGCCCTTTGGATATGAACAAAAAACAAAATACAATGGTATTGGGCGAAGGAGCTGCTTGTTTTGGTTTAGAGGCTGAAGCGCGTGAGGAGGCTTTGGCATATATCGTGGGGATAGGCTTTGCTACGGAAACTCTTACCCATAGTGTATCGCTTTCGGCTGAAGGGTATTGCTTGCAGGAGGCAATGCGGCGGGCTTTGGAAAGTGCTGGTTTTCCCCGTATTGATGTGATTATCACTCACGCTACTGGCACCATTAAAGGTGATATTGCCGAAACCAATGCTATTGGGGCAGTTTTTGGGGCTGAAATGCCGCTGCTTACCAACAACAAATGGCAGCACGGACATACCTATGGAGCAAGTGGTGCTTTGAGTTTGGCAATGGCTATTGAGATGCTGCAAACCGATAGCTTCAAGGGGGTGCCTTACCTTGCTGCACCAGCACAAGTGCCCGAAAAACTGGAATACATTATGCTGAACGCTGTTGGCTTTGGGGGAAACGCTATCAGTATCATTTGCCAAGCGGGACAAAAAGTTAAAAAATAGAAACAGCCTTTTTATTCTTAAAGATTTCATAAATTATATTTAAAAAAAACATAAGTTTTCTATCTGTTTTTTAGGCAGGTAGCGTGTCTTTGTGTGTTTTAGGTATTGAGTATAATTTTTTTAAACAACTTATATACAATTGATTAGAATAGAGTAGAAAACAGTATGGCATTATTTTTGTGTAGTGCAAAGTGCCTATTATAGGTTTGCACAAAAAGAGGTGTATTTTTTTATATGATATTTTTTTTGTACTTTTGTGCGATTATAGTAGACAAATATACCTTATATCATTTAACAATGTTTTTAAATTACACAAAGGAAAAGATGAGAGTAAAAAATTACGTAACTTATTTTTTGGTACTATTTTGCTGTTTTAGCGTACTGGGCGTAGCTTATGGGCAAACGCAAGGGACGCTGAAATCAGTGAAATTAGGTTTTTCTAAATACGCTTGTCCTCGTGCTACTTTCAACTCGTTTAAAGTAACGATAGCTTGGCAGCCTCCATTCCCTAATGGTGATAACCAATACATTATTGAGCTATCGGATGCTAATGGTGATTTTACGAATGCTGTTGAGCTTCAACGTGTTAAAAACAAAAATGGACGTAGTGAAGTGGTTACCAATATTCAGTTTCCTACTACTACCCAAGGGAAGAAATTTAAATTGCGGGTGAGAAGTACGAGTCCTGCCCAAGAGAAGGTTGCCCAATGGGAAATACCCCTACCCAACGGACAAAAAGAAACAGGTGAAGAATTTGAAGTACATTTTCAAGATGTTACTAGTATTTTTACCATATCGCCTGCGGCTGTTACACTTTGCCCTGGGCATACACAAGCTATAAAAGTTTCTGCCTTACCTGGTGGTAAAACACCTACTAACTACCGCTACAAATGGTATAAAATGAAAGACCCAGGTGCCCCAGGTAACGACACCCTTTTGGCTTCGGATGCTGGCACTACCTATACCGTTACTACTGCTGGTAAGTATTACGCTATCATAGACTATGGTGAATGTTCGGGGGCTGTGAATGCACGCTCTAACAACGCCACAGTAGACGTATCGGGCAACCAAGTAGTTACGCTCACTACTTCATCGGCAGCGGTGTGTACTACCGAATCTTTTACCCTTACGGCTACCCCTGCCAATAGCAGTAGCAAATACACTTGGTTCTATAACGGCACCAAAGTGGGTGAAACACAAGGGGATAACAACTATTCTTTTACCGCTCCTAACAATAAAGCGGGCAAATACTACGTGCAAATGGGTAGCGGTGGAAGCTGCGATGTGCGCTCTAACGAAATTGAGATTACCCGCAAAGACAATGTGCAGGCTACCTTGCTAAGCAGCGGGGGTGGCGTACTAATGCCTGGTAAAACAAGGCTCTTTACGGTGAGTACTACGGCACAAGCACCTACTTATAAATGGTTTAAAGACGGCACCGAAATTGCGGGAGTTACAGCAGCCACCTATTCGGCTACAACAGCGGGCAAATATAAGGTGGAAGTAACCCAAACAGGTAGTTGCCCTGTTACGATTACTACCAATGAAATTGACCTTACACAGCCTACTAACTTCAAGGTGAGTGTAAAACACAAATCGGCTTATCAGGATTGTACTTACGACCGTATGACGCTTACCATTGATAAAATTACGGCACAGGTGGGTAGCCAAGAGCTTAGCGTAGACCCTTCGGACTATTCTTTCTTTACTTTCCAATGGGAAGGCAATACAACGGGCTCTTACGCGAATGTGGGTACTAATACTACTGAAATTACCCTGAGCAGTGCTGCTGAAAATGGCAAATACCGCGTAAAAACTACCGCGCCTAACTATACAAGTATCCCGACTTCTAACGAGTTAAATATAAAGCTGAAAGATGCTAATGCACTAAAAATAAACGGCGGAGCTTCATCATTGGAATATTGTAGCGATACAGCTACCCTTACCATTACTACGGGAGCTAACAGCAATACTATCTACACTTGGTTTAAAGACAATGTGCAGGTGGCACAAGGCAAGGGAAAAACGGAATACGTAGCGAACTCTTCGGGGGTATTCTACGCAAATATGGCAGCTAATGCAGGGGGCTGTCCTGCTACTTCGGCAGCTATTGTAGTGAAAAAAAATACGGTAACCGCACATTGGGTAGATACTAACGACCACGAAATTTATTACAACGGAAAGACCAACGTGCTACAAGTATCACACAATATGGTAACTCCTACTATTGAGTGGAAAAAGAACGGGGTAGTAATTCCTGGTGAAACTTCGGCAAGGCTTACCATTAGCAGTGCGCCTGTGGGGGTGGATATATACCAAGTGAAACTTACTGATACGGGAGGTTGTGGTACCGAAATTACGCTTACTCCTGTGTACTTTGAAACAATAGCCGACATTAAATCTATACGTGTAGGCACCTTGGCAACGACTAATTGTGAAACACGCACACAGACAACTTTAGAAGTACAACAAATTGTTACTAAAAGTAGTGCAGGTAATGAGATAGTGATAAAAAGAGCTGACTTTCAGTACTTCAACTTCCAATGGACAAAAGACGGCAACAATATCGCTGGCGAAACACGCTCACAATTGGTGGTAAACCGCAGTGGTAATTCTGATTCGGCTCGCTATGCTGTGCGCGTAACTTACAACACAAGTATCATCAAGGTATCAGATTCTAAAATTATAGCTTTTACGCCTATTCCTGATTTTGAAATCAGCACTTCGGAAGGCACTAAAGGTAGGGCTTACTTATGCACTGGTGGTTCGCTTACGCTTACCGTTGCGGCTACAAGCTTTAACCCTACCTCATCGGCAGCGGATAGTTTCTCTTACAAATGGTATAAAGTAACGAGTGCTAACTACCGCAGTGATACGCCTATCAATAGCGAATTGCCTACAGCTATTGTATCGGCAACGGGAGAATATTACTTAGAAATTAATAACGGAGGCTGCCCTAAGCGTGCGCACATCAAGATAGAAAATTACCGCACTGGCAACCTGAAAATTGTACAATATAGTGCTACCGGCAACCGCGGTAAGGAAATTACACAACACAGTTCTGACCGCGAACGCCACATAGATGTGAATGTGGGGCAATACCTCATCGCTGAAGGGGGTAACAACTTTGTATGGACAAAGCCTAATGGTACTACTATATATGGCAATAGGCTAAACATAGACTCTAAAAATATGGCAGGGAACTATACGCTAAAAGAACAATCGTGCCCTTCGGCAGGGAAAAATGAACTGCCTTTTGAACTGAATGTTTTTGAAGTTACCATTATCCCTAATATAGTAACCCCCAATGGTGATGGGGTAAACGACACTTGGACAATTCCTGATGCGTATTGCAAACCTGATGTAACGGTAACTATCTATACGCAAGAGGGCAAAGAGGTGTTCTCATCTGCCAACTATCAAAACAATTGGCCTGATGAAAATACTTATAAGGAGTTAGGCAAACGTTCATTGCAATTCATCTATGTAATAGAAGGGGGCAGTGAAAAACAGAAAGGTGTGATTACACTACTAAAATAAAAAATATAAATGAATATTACTCGTAAAATATCAATCGTAGTGTTGGCATATTGCACACAGTGGTTGTGGGGGCAAGATGCGGCAAATTATTTGCCTTATGAGCTGCCTGGGCATACGGCTGTGAAGTATAACACTTACCTGATGAACCCTGCTTTTCCTATATTTGGCAAGAACGAGTCGCAAGTGGCACTCTTTTATCGCAGCCAATGGATGGGGGTAAAAGATGATAAATTTAGTACCTTTGGGCTATCCTATGGTCGCAAATGGGGGGGCGATGCTGGTAAAAGGAACGTACACGATGACGGAAACGATATGGCTCACGGCTTATTGTTCCAACGTACGGCTTCTATATTTGCCAATACGGGTATTTTGGGTAACTTTGTACACCAAATGGAAATAGGCGATGAAAGCTTTTTGCGCTTGGGTATCAACGCAGCTTTTTCGCGTACAAGTATTGATAAAAGCAAAGTGCGCAGCAATGTGAGCGACCCTTTGATAGAGAATAGCAAGGGGGCTAATATCATCAATATTCAGCCAGGTTTTGATATGAACTTTGGTGAAATTCACTTTGGTATTACTGCTGAAAACTTGTTGGATTACGCTTTTTCTACCGGTGAAATGGCAGTACCTTTCAATGAAAAATCGCTTACGGCTCACGTTATGTATCGCAACGCTTTGGATAGCAATAGTGACTTTTTGGAAGATGCTGTACTTACCCTTATGGGGAAAGGCAAAAAGAGCAACGATAACTTCCAATATGGGGCTCACGCGATGCTGGATGCTAAAATGGGCTGGGGTTACGTGGGCTATGACCGAAAATATGGGATTTTTGGTGGCTTAGGTTTTAATATTGCTAATCACTTTAGCATTGGTTTTGGCTACGAGCAAACAGTGGCTAACTATGTGGCTGAACTGGGAGGGAGCTATGATGTGATGCTCTCGTACCAATTTGGTGGAAAACACCATATAAAACCGCCTAAAGCAGAGCCTCCGAAACCTACTCCGCCTCCTGCTCCTGCGCCTAAACCTGTAACACCTGTGGCAGAAACTAAGACGGCAACTACAGAACCTCCTGCACCACCTGCAACGCCTAAGAAACCTAAAACACTTACGCAACAGCTAAACGAGCGTATGACATTGGTAGTGGATAAAATTGCTGGTTGGGGTATTCCTGAAGGACACTATGTGGTAGTGGGTGTGTATAAAAACCCAAGAGGAGCTTTTGAAATGCTTAGAAATATCAAAAATTTGGGTATCAATGCTTTGACATTTAAACACCCTGAAAATGATATGACTTATGTGTATATAGAAAAACCATATGCCACACGAGGTGAAGCAGGTGAAGCTATGATTAACTTGCTACAACGCCCTAACTTTAAAAACTCTAAAGTATGGGTGCTAAAGGTAGGTAAATAAAAAACTTAAACTTAAAAGTAGAAATAATGAAAAGGAAGATAATACGTAATATATTATCGGTAGCGGGGGTGCTGTTGTTGCAGTCGTGCACAACAGCCAGCCCTCACCACTACCCCACAAAGGCAAAAAGCTATAAAGCAGCTACCCACAAGGCTGCAGCAGAAGCTGGGACTTATAAAACCAATGTGGCAGCTTCGTATTATCACGACAAATTTAACGGGCGCAAAACTGCTAGCGGGGCTATTTTTAGCAACTATAAGCTCACAGCGGCACACCGCTCACTGCCTTTTGGTACTGAAGTAAAGGTTACGAATCGTACTAATGGAAAATCGATAATTGTAACGATTAATGACCGAGGACCTTTTACCAAAGATCGTGAAATAGACTTGAGCAAAAAGGCTTTTATGGAAATTAGCGAACATAAAAACCAAGGGGTCTTACAGGTAGATATAGAAATTCTAAAATAGGGAAAATCCCTCTGACGATGCGTTCAGAGGGATTTTTTTATTCTTTATTTTTAGTGTCTATCAGGATAGTTACGGGACCGTCATTAGATAGGTTTACTTGCATCATTGCTCCGAATTGCCCTGTAGGAATGGGCTTGCCCAAGAGTGTCTCGGTATGCTTTATAAAGGCTTCGTAGATAGGGATAGCTACTTCTGGACGGGCTGCCCTAATATAGCTGGGGCGATTGCCTTTTTTAGTAGCGGCGTGGAGGGTGAATTGCGAGACAATAAGCACCTGACCATCAACGTCTTTTACTGAGAGATTCATCACTCCTTTATCATCTTCAAAAACGCGTAAATTTACTATCTTAGCCGATAGCCACGCTATATCGTCATTGGTGTCGGTGTCTTCTATACCTACTAGTACTAATAATCCTTTATTAATAGAGGCTACGATTTGATTTTCAATAACTACCGAAGCTTGTGTTACTTTCTGAATGACTGTTCTCATAATATGCCTATTTTTAGGCAAATATAGTTATTTTTTTGATGAGGTTGTCTGAAAAGTTTTATTTTAGCTTAAAACAAGCTTAGTAATAAATAGAATATTTATGTAACTAACTGATTATTAACATCCCCCCTTAACACATACTCCGCTGCGCCAGCTCGCGGACTTTTCTTTCAGTGGAAGGTGCACGGGCTTTTATCGTTGGGTTATTGTTGGGGGTAGAAAAGAGATATATTAAGATGATAACGTCTTCTTATTTAAAAAAAATCTATATAAATAATTGTTTTTATTTAGAAAATTTTTATTTTTGCGCCCTAAAAGTAATTTATAAATATTGTTTTATGAAAAACAAATCACTATTTTTGGGCGGTCTGCTATTAGCAATGATGACCTCTCAGGTGGCGGAAGCTAAGACTTCGGCAACTGAAAACAAAAGCGTAACGCGCTTTCAGCAGGAAGAAATAGAGGTAAAAGGGCAGGTGCTTGATACCGATGGTAGTCCTATGCTGGGGGTAAGTGTGGCTGTAAAAGGTACTCACCGTGGGGTTATCACTGATGAAGAGGGGCGTTTTGTACTGAAAGCTGAAGCTAATGCGGTACTTGTATTTCGCTTTTTGGGTTACCAAACTCAAGAGATTGCTCTAAACGGGCGTTCGTCTATCAGTGTACAGATGAAGATTTCTGCACAAGAGTTGGGCGAAGTAACAATCACTTCTACTGGTATCAAACGGGAGATAAAAGATTTTGCGGGAACTGTAAATGTTATTTCGGCTTCGCAAATAAAAGAATTGGCTATTCCTGCGGTGGGTGATGCGGTACGCTTTATGCCTGGTGTGAACTATATAGATGAAGATGGTCGTGGGTTGCGCCCTGGTATAGGATTGCGCGGTATAGACCCTAGCCGCAATGGCAATACTTTGGTGGTAATTGATGGTAAAATACCTATCGGACAGAGTTATTCGGATATGGGGGGCTATTATATGATGCCTGTAGGTGCTATTGAAAGTGTAGAGGTAATAAAAGGGGCTTCGCCTGCACTATACGGAAGTGGTAGTATAGGTGGAGTGGTAAATATCATCACTAAAAAAGGGGCCGCTCGTCCTTATACAGGTGTTAACTTACAATATGGTAATCACAACGCGCTGAATGTTGGGATAGAAACGGTAGGAAATAGTAATGAAGGGGCTATGAATTATTACGCTGGCTTCCACCGCCGACAAGGTGATGGCTTTAGAAAATCGCGTAGCCGCTACAATGTGAATGACCTTACGGCTAACGTAACGGCTAAGGTGGGTGAGAAAAACGAATGGCGTTTCTTCTTGAATGGCTTTACTGAATACTCTGAGACTCCGGGTGGACTCAGCCAAGCACAATGGGAACAAGACCCTGAACAGTCGGTAAATCCAAATGACTTTTTTGAGGCAAGGCGTTTTAGTACGGCTATTTCGTACAAGCGTAGTTTTGACGAAACAAATAGCCTGACGACTTCTATATATGGAAGTTATCTAAAAAGGGATTGGTGGTTGGACAACCGCAATACTAATGCTGCTAAACGCAAATTTATAGCTGCTTTGCGCGATATTCCTACGGTGGGCTTATTCTCTGACTACGAACGTACAAACGACCTTTTTGGCAAGAAAAATAAGTTTTTGGCAGGTATTCGTCTGCATACGGATATTACTCACGAGGTATCGGTAGAGGGTACTGAAATGGGCAAAAAAGGGGGTAAAACTACGGCTAACTCTGCCAACACTGTGGCAGTAGTAGAGGGATATGTGTTTGATGAGTTTCGCTTGACTGACAAGCTGAATATCAACCCTGGTGTGCGATATACTTTTGTAAATTACGACAAAGAAGATTATTTCAAAAATAATTGGGATAATCGCAATGAAGATGCTTTTATCTACTCATTAGGTTTGTTCTACAAATTCTCTGAGCAGTATCGTGCTTATGCTACTTACTCTAAAGGTTATAAAATGCCGCAAATACGTTCGGCTTTTGAAACTAATGGCGACCTTGATGCTGAAACTTCTAACAATTACGAAATAGGGCTACGCTCGCAGCCTGCACAATGGTTAGAAGTAGAATTGGCTGCTTATATATTAGATTTCAACCATAAATTATTCCGCGAAAGTGGTTTGCTAAACAACGGAGGAAAAGCACTACACAAAGGGATAGAAGTAAGTGCTGCTATTTATCCTGTATCGGGATTAAAACTCTATGGTAATGGTGCAATACAAAGGGCTACCATAGAGTATGGTATGTACAAAGGAAACCGCATTCCTTACGCACCTCGCTACACCGCTACGGCAGGAGCTAAATACCAATGTGGAGTAGGCGAAGGTACTCTTACTACCAATGTATATGGCAACTTTGTGAGTTCGCAATATTCAGACCTTGCAAATACTTTGAGTTCTGCTAACGGCAATGTAGGTTTGATTCCGAAGTTTTTCTTGCTTAACGCTACAACTAATTACAGCTACAAGCAGTGGAACTTCAACCTTAATGCTCTGAACTTGCTCAACCGCAAATACTTCACTACACGCCATAATGCTTGGGGTGGTATTATGCCAGCTGCTACTATCAGCGTATTAGGTGGGGTGGGCTACCAGTTCTAACCTTATAGTAATAAACAAAAAAAATGAGGCTGTCTTTTGAAAAGATAGCCTCATTTTTTTATTGCACTAAATAAAGAATCTAGAGCATAATGACTAAAAATATTTGCTACACAAGCTCGATTATAAATCTATAGAGAGTGAAACAGAGTTTGATGTTGGTAAGCTTATGTGAGTGAAAAATTGAATTATATCTCTCTTAATTTTTAACGTGTTATAAAGCCCTCTATTTGACGATAAAATAACCGCAATTTTACAGCCTAAAAACACGCTGTTTAATACTTTGCTACAAATGCTCCTAAAGAAGTAATTTAAAAGGTTTTTGCAGTAAAGCACGGCTGACCTCAATTTAAAATTCAGCACTCACCATTCACAAATAAAAAAAGAGCAACTCATTACTGAATTGCTCTTTTATAAGAAGGCGGCGACATACTCTCCCACGTAACCGTAGTACCATCTGCGCTAAAAGGTTTAACTGCTCTGTTCGGAATGGTAAGAGGTGAGACCTTTGACTATAACCACCTTAAATCTTTTAGACTATATTTTATATTAATCAATAGCCCATAATATTTTAACATACAAGGATAAAAAGCATATCTTTAACTAACTACTCCTCTTAAAAAGAAGGCTGCGCAAAAAGTCTACGGGTTATTAGTATTACTCGGCTATGATGTTACCACCGTTACACCTGTAACCTATCAACGTGGTCATCTCCCACGACCCTTAAAAGAAATCTAATCTTGTGGCGGGTTTCGTACTTATATGCTTTCAGCACTTATCCCATCCGCACTTAGCTACTCTGCGATGCCCTTGGCAAGACAACAGATACACCAGTGGTGCGTCCAACTCGGTCCTCTCGTACTAGAGTCAGTACCACGCAAATTTCTAACGCCCACAGTAGATAGAGACCGAACTGTCTCACGACGTTCTGAACCCAGCTCGCGTGCCACTTTAATGGGCGAACAGCCCAACCCTTGGGACCTTCTCCAGCCCCAGGATGTGACGAGCCGACATCGAGGTGCCAAACCCCCCCGTCGATGTGAGCTCTTGGGGGAGATCAGCCTGTTATCCCCGGCGTACCTTTTATCCTTTGAGCGATGGCCCTTCCATACGGAACCACCGGATCACTATGCTCTACTTTCGTACCTGATCGACTTGTAAGTCTCTCAGTCAAGCCCCCTTATGCCATTGCACTCTACGCACGGTTACCAAGCGTGCTGAGGGAACCTTTAGAAGCCTCCGTTACACTTTTGGAGGCGACCACCCCAGTCAAACTACCCTCCACGAATTGTCCTTTGCGCTATGCAAAGTTAGACCTCAGATAAGCAAAGGGTGGTATTTCAACAACGACTCCACAACTACCAGAATAGCCGCTTCTAAGTCTCCCACCTATCCTACGCATCACTTATCCAAGACCAATACGAAGATATAGTAAAGGTGCACAGGGTCTTTTCGTCCCACTGCGGGTAATCGGCATCTTCACCGATACTACAATTTCACCGAGCTCATGGCCGAGACAGTGTCCAAATCGTTACACCATTCGTGCAGGTCGGAACTTACCCGACAAGGAATTTCGCTACCTTAGGACCGTTATAGTTACGGCCGCCGTTTACTGGGGCTTCAATTCAAACCTTCGTGTTACCACTAAGCTCTCCTCTTAACCTTCCAGCACCGGGCAGGTGTCAGACCCTATACCTCATCTTTCGATTTTGCAGAGTCCTGTGTTTTTGATAAACAGTCGCTTGGACCTTTTCACTGCGGCCTATCATAAGATAGGCGACCTTTCTCCCGAAGTTACAGGTCTATTTTGCCTAGTTCCTTAGCCATGAATCTCTCGAGCGCCTTAGAATTCTCTTCCCAATCACCTGTGTCGGTTTACGGTACGGGCATTAGTTATCGCTTTTCTTGGAAACGTTATCTCTACTCTCACTTCAGCCGAAACCTCAGTGTACTTTTAGTGCCATAACAACACCTTAAACGCAGTATTCCGTCTCTGCGCGGTAGATACCTCATTCCGTCACTTTATTCTAACCAATGGTACGGGAATATTAACCCGTTGTACATCCACTACCCCTTCTCGGGTTCGCGTTAGTCCCCGACTAACCCTCAGCTGATTAGCATAGCTGAGGAAACCTTGATCTTTCGGCGGGCAGGTTTCTCACCTGCCTTATCGTTACTTATGCCTACATTTTCTTTTCTATTAGGCTCCACCACGGCTCACGCCTTTAGCTTCTACGCCAATAGAATGCTCCCCTACCGGTATATACATCGTATAACCCCATAGCTTCGGTAATATGCTTATGCCCGTTTATTATCCATGCCCAACCGCTCGACTAGTGAGCTGTTACGCACTCTTTAAATGTATGGCTGCTTCCAAGCCAACATCCTAGCTGTCAGTGCAGTCAGACCGCGTTTGGTCAACTTAGCATATATTTGGGGACCTTAGCTGATGGTCCGGGTTCTTTCCCTCTCGGATATGGACCTTAGCACCCATACCCTCACTGCTGATGAACATTTAATAGCATTCGGAGTTTGTCAGGAATTGGTAGGCGATGAAACCCCCGCATCCAATCAGTAGCTCTACCTCTATTAAACTTTTTATCAACGCTGCACCTAAATGCATTTCGGGGAGTACGAGCTATTTCCCAGTTTGATTGGCCTTTCACCCCTACCCTCAGGTCATCCGAAGTCTTTTCAACGACAACCAGTTCGGTCCTCCACGCTGTGTTACCAGCGCTTCAACCTGCCCAAGGGTAGATCACCAGGTTTCGCGTCTACTACTACCAACTATTGCCGCCCTATTAAGACTCGCTTTCGCTGCGAATGCGTATCTGAAATACTTATCCTCGCTGGTAACAGTAACTCGTAGGCTCATTATGCAAAAGGCACGCCGTTACGGCTAAAAGCCGCTCCGACCGCTTGTAAGCGTATGGTTTCAGGGTCTTTTTCACTCCGTTATTCACGGTTCTTTTCACCTTTCCCTCACGGTACTAGTTCACTATCGGTCTCTCAGGAGTATTTAGCCTTACCGGATGGTCCCGGCTAATTCAGTCAAGGTTCCACGTGCCCCGACCTACTCAGGATACCCATAAGATTTATAAAGCTGTACCTATACGAGACTTTCACTCTCTACGGTGTGCCTTTCCAAACACTTCTAATCCAGCTTTACAACCTATATCTGGGTCCTACAACCCCCATATTGCCGTAACAATATGGGTTTGGGCTGCTCCCATTTCGCTCGCCACTACTCTGGGAATCACTTTTGTTTTCTTCTCCTCTGCCTACTAAGATGTTTCAGTTCAGCAGGTTTGCCCACCTATCGGTGTAGTACATCTTCAATGTACTGGGTTGCCCCATTCGGATATTTGCGGATCAACTCGTATGTGCCAATCCCCGCAACTTTTCGCAGCTTATCACGTCCTTCTTCGCCTCTGAGAGCCTAGGCATCCCCCATACGCCCTTACATAACTTTTCGCGCTTGTAGTCTCTTTTAATTCTAAATTCTAAATTCTGAATCCTAAATTAAAAAAGTACCTCGTTCTCTTTGATTCTTTTTAATATTTTTCGTTAGATTATCAATAATCTATTATTGATCTCTTATGCTCTTTATCCCAATATGTCAATGTACTGTTTCCTCACCCTAACCTTCTCTTTTGGAGAAGTACTTGTAGGGGAATTGTTGTGGAGAATAAGGGATTCGAACCCTTGACCCCCTGCGTGCAAGGCAGGTGCTCTAGCCAGCTGAGCTAATTCCCCCTTTTAATTCTAAATCCTCAATGGTGAATTATGAATTATGAATTAATTTAGAATCCTCAATCCAAAATTCATAATTAATCCCAGCTTCTAGAATTTCCTTTTTTGTAGTCCCAGGCAGACTCGAACTGCCGACCTCTACATTATCAGTGTAGCGCTCTAACCAGCTGAGCTATGAGACTGCTTTTCTTTTTTTTGTTGTCCAGCAAGATTTAAAGAATAAGTTAACTCTCCATCAATTTCGGTTATTCTCTAGAAAGGAGGTGTTCCAGCCGCACCTTCCGGTACGGCTACCTTGTTACGACTTAGCCCCAGTCACTAGTTTTACCCTAAACAGCTCCTCGCGGTAACCGTCTTCAGGTACCCCCAGCTTCCATGGCTTGACGGGCGGTGTGTACAAGGCCCGGGAACGTATTCACCGGATCATGGCTGATATCCGATTACTAGCGATTCCAGCTTCACGGAGTCGAGTTGCAGACTCCGATCCGAACTGTGATCGTCTTTATAGATTCGCGCCTGCTCACGCAGTGGCTGCTCTCTGTAACGACCATTGTAGCACGTGTGTAGCCCAAGATGTAAGGGCCGTGATGATTTGACGTCATCCCCACCTTCCTCACGGTTTGCACCGGCAGTCCCACTAGAGTGCTCGACTTTACTCGCTAGCAACTAATGGCAGGGGTTGCGCTCGTTATAGGACTTAACCTGACACCTCACGGCACGAGCTGACGACAACCATGCAGCACCTTGATAACTGTCCGAAGAAATACCTATCTCTAAGTACGTCAGTCACCATTTAAACCTTGGTAAGGTTCCTCGCGTATCATCGAATTAAACCACATGCTCCACCGCTTGTGCGGGCCCCCGTCAATTCCTTTGAGTTTCACACTTGCGTGCGTACTCCCCAGGTGGGATACTTATCACTTTCGCTTAGCCACTCAA
>NZ_JAGDYP010000004.1:0-35855 GCF_017565765.1 Capnocytophaga bilenii | reverse complement strand
CGAAAGCTTATCCCTCGACTTGCATGTGTTAGGCCTGCCGCTAGCGTTCATCCTGAGCCAGGATCAAACTCTTCATCGTTAAAATCTTTAATATCTTCTAACCGACTCTTTCAAGTTATTGACTTCAGGTTTCACTTAATTCTTTAAATCTTCTTTTGTGCTGTACAACATTATGTCAATGTACGTGTTGTTTCTTATTCGCTCCTGAGCGCCTATCGTCTCATTTGCGGGTGCAAAGGTACGGCGTTTTTTTAATTCTCCAAATTTTTTACCAAGTTTTTTTTAAGTTTTTTTACTCATTATTTGTAAATTATTGATTATCAATGATAAAGAAATAAAATATTTTTTAAAGATTTTATTGATAAAATAAAAAACAAAGCAAAAAACAAGCTAAAAGGACAAGCTAAAAGGACAAGCTAAATGGAATTTTTGGGAGCAATATGTGTCAATAAAAATGAATTTTATGTTCTAGATCAAAACTGCTACACTTATATTAGTACTTTATCAAAGATTTTATTCTCTTAAAAATTAGGTTTCATTTTGTGGTTGTTGTTATAAAATTCTTCAATAACCCTAATAACATCATCTTCGGTATCTACCAAGTGAAATAAATTGAGGTCTTCAGCATTAATATTACTAAATTTATCTAGTAACACTTCCTTTATCCATTCCAAAAGACCTTTCCAATACTCAGTACCTACTAAAATAATAGGTATTTGCTCTATTTTGTGAGTTTGCACTAAAGTAAGTGTTTCAAAAAGTTCATCGAGGGTACCAAAACCACCTGGCATTGCTATAAATGCTTTGGAATACTTTACAAACATTACTTTTCGAGCAAAAAAATAGTTAAACTTAATATTTTTATCGTGGTCTATATAATCGTTATTTGTTTGTTCAAAAGGCAAATCAATATTAAGTCCTGCGGATACCCCTCCAGCAAGGTGAGCACCTTTATTACCCGCTTCCATAATGCCGGGACCTCCGCCTGTGATGATGCCAAAGCCTTCATCAACAATGCGCTGTGCTATGCGTGTAGTGAGCTGATAATAAGCATTATCTGGCTTGATACGCGCTGAACCAAAAATACATATACACGGACCTATAGAGCTCATTTGCTCATACCCGTGTACAAATTCGCCCATTATTTTAAATATAGACCAAGAGTCGTTAGTCTTGATTTCGTTCCAAACTTTAGAATGTTTTTTCATTTTTTACTATTTGTTTTTTAATGTCTGATTGGTTTGATTGGTAAGATTATGAGGGGTAATATTTTTTGATTTTTAATTCCGGCAAAGATTGTAGCACTATTGGGTTATCGATTGGTGGTGCAATCATTGATAAATAGCTAATTAGCTTATTGACTTGTTATTTTTGCTTTCAAACTTTTTAAGGTCGTTGCCTTTGAGGGCGTTTTCTACGAGTTCGGGGAGGCGATCGGGGGTGCAAGCGAAGCAGGCGATGCCGAGTTTGCTGATTTCTTTTCCTAAATTCTCATCGTAATCGGGGCGACCGCTATCTGATAAGGCTAAAAGTACTATTACTTTTACACCGTCTTGGTGCATTTCGTTCAAACGGCGCAATAATCCTGCGCGTACGCCTCCTTCGTATAGGTCGGAGATGAGGATAAACATTGTTTTGCGAGGGTTCTCGATGAGTGTTTGGCAATAGGCTACTGATTTGTTGATGTCGGTACCACCACCTAATTGTACTCCAAAAAGCATATCTACAGGGTCTTGCCTGCACATTTCGGTAAGATCGGTAATTTCGGTATCAAAAACCACTACGTGGGTATCGAGTGCTGGCATACTTGCAAAGATAGAACCCATTACCGATGAATAGATAATTGAGTCGCACATAGAGCCACTCTGGTCTATATCTAAAATCACGTTCCAATTTTTCTGCTTCTGGGTACGCTCAAAGAAATAGAATTTTTCGGGTATCAATCGTTTGGTAGCTGTGTCGTAATTTTTCAGGTTGCGTTGTATGGTGCGTTTCCAGTCGGTAGAGGCAAAGTTGGCAATAGGTGTGTGCGCTTTTTTGTTGAGAGCCCCTGTAACAGCACGGCGTAGGTCTTGCTCCATACGCTTCATTATATCATCTACTACCTGTTTTACCAATTCGCGCGCTGTATCTTTTGATTTTGCAGGTATTTGTCCTTTTAGTGCCATTAGTGTACTTACCATTGCGATGTCGGGCTTTACGTTTTTGAGTGTTTCGGGTTCAAAAAGCAGTTTGGTAAGTCCCTTGCGTTCAATGGCATCGGTTTGTATGACGCTTACCACATCGGGGGGGAAGAAAGTACGTACATCGGTGAGCCATTTGGCGAGGTTGGGAGCGGAACTTCCCAAGCCTGCCGAGCGTTTGCCACTTCCGTTATCTCCTTTGCCATCGGTATCGTCATAAAGAGCGGCGAGAGTAGCGTCCATCAACGATTGTTGTTCGTTGAGGGTAGCACCTTCGGTAGCGCGGGTGTCTTGCCCCAAAATAAGTCGCCAGCGTGTGATATTTTCTTCCATTTATAAAATATAAAACATTAAACCTATTTGTAATATGTTGGATTTTAGATTTGTACCATCGGTAGTGTAGGTATTTTTCATCAAGGGGGTTACGTTGTATTGCACAAAAAAGTTCAGGGCGTTATAGCCAAAAGCTATATAAGGTTTCAGCTGAAAACTCCTCATTATATCAAAATTATCAAAAAATAGGGATACTTCATTGGTGGTATAGAGGCTGGTGGCACTAAAAATATAGGACAAGCGAGCTCCTGTGTAGATACGCCAAAACTTATGGCTTTGGGGGGTGGAGGTACGGTAACGGAATTCTATGGGTAGTTCCACGGAATAGGTACGGAAATAGTTACGAGTGATATTATGGTCGGCGAAGTGTTCTATGATGTTATAGGTGTAATTATGTCCTACTTTATTCACTACCATATTGTTATAGACGATGTCGTACGCCATACCGAATCCTACTCCGAATCCTACATTTCGCTCTTGGTTGATAGGGAGGTCGCGTATGAAGCCTAAGTTGATGCCATAAGAAAGGTTGTGTTGTACTACATTGGTGGCTTTATTAGCCAAATAGTTGTAGGTGAGCCCTACGTATATTTGGTCTTCTAAATATTTGGTACCGATGCTTTTAGTAGTGGTGGTGGTTTTGGTAGTGGCTATCATTCCGTCATCAACTTCTTGCTGTGCGGTGGTGAGTAGGGGTAGGAGCAGTAGGGGTGTGATGAGGATTATTTTGAGTGTATTCATCTATTTATTTTTGTTAGTATTGAGTTGTACGGGGTCATTGTTTTTGAGTTGTTTTGTAATTGCTTCGTAAGGTGCTACGATAAGCTGTTCGTCTTTGGCAAGCCCTGATACTATTTCTATATTAGTATTATCCTGAATGCCAGTATCTACCGCACGCAATAGCGCTTTTCCGTCTTGAACTACAAAAACGGCTTCTTGTCGTTTATCGGCTTGGTCTTGGGGGGTATTGGCATCTATTTCGGAGCGTTTTTTCACTATAATAGCACTAATGGGGGCGATGACTATATTTTTTTTGGTTTGGGTGAGGATGTCTACCGTAGCGGTCATACCAGGACGGAAGGGTGAATAACCTGCGCTTTTTCCTGCTATGAGGTCTTGGTAGGAGCTTTCTTTTATATGGATTTTGACTTTGAAGTTGGTCACTTGGTCTACACTGGAGGTGCTATTGGCGGTATTGGCGATATTGGTAACGCTTCCTTGGAAGGTTCGTTTTAGGTAGGCATCTACATTTACATTTACGGTATCGTTTACTTTTACTTTTACGATGTCGTTTTCATTTACATCTACTTCTACTTCCATACTGCCTAAGTTGGCAACGCGCATAATTTCGGTACCTGTCATTTGTATGGTACCTACCACGCGTTCGCCGAGTTCTACGTTGAGCTTGGAGATGGTGCCATCGGCTGGGGAATAGATGTTGGTTTTTTTGAGGTTATCTTGTGCTTCGTTTACGCTTGCCATTGCGCTTTGCACGTTGTATTTAGCTGATTCGAGGTTGGCTTTGGCTACTTCGTAGGCAGATACGGCTTTATCCCAATCGGATTTTGAAATGACTCCTTTTTCAAACAAAACTTTATTGCGGTTGTAGCTTTCTTGAGCCTCTTTGAAGTTGGCTTCGGCTTGCCTAAGAGAGGAGCGCACGGTTTCGAGGGTAGCGACTACGCGGTTGAGCCCAGATTGGTAAATATCGGGGTTGATGCGCACTAATAGGTCGCCTTTTTTTACTAATTGTCCTTCTTTTATGGGTAGTTCTATAATTTCGCCTGATACTTCGGAAGAGATTTTTATTTCTAATTCGGGTTGTATTTTTCCTGTAGCGGATACTTTTTGGGTAAGGTTACCGATAGAGACGTTTTGTACCTCGACTGCTACAGCGGGGTTTTCTTCGCCAAACCAGCCTGCTTTTTTACCTGCTATAAGTATAACTATCAGCAAGATAATGGCTATAATAACTAATAGGGTTCTTTTTTTCATAAATAAAAGTGCATTATATAATTAGCAATGCAAAGGTAATGATTTTTTTTGAATATGCAATCTTTTTAATAGTAAAGGTTTTTACATATGGGGCTGCGCACTTTTATCCTTCGCTTATCCTTCGCTCAACCTTCGCTCAACCTTCGCTGGGAAGAATTTTGAATTCTGAATTGGCAGAATATGAAAAAGTGTGTTATGTTTTTTTATTCTAAATTATTTTCGTACATTTGTGCCCGATATTAATATTCATTTAACAACAACATTAAATATTTTAACTATGAGAAATTATATTCAACATTCGGCAAAAATAGTGCTTTCGGCAGCACTTATAAGCTTTGGGGTGGCTTGCAGCAAAAAAGAAGACCCGCAACCTGCTCCTACTGTTCCTAACAAGGTGGCAATTGCTAACCCTGAACTCATAACTGCCCTAAAAGCTCAAGGCTTTACTTTTGAAGGCGACCAGCTGGTGCAAAACGACAAGGTGAAAAACGCTACTACGCTTGACCTTACGGGGGCTAACCTAAACAGCGTAAAGGGCTTGGAGGCGTTCCCTGCGCTTAGTGAGGTAAACCTCAGCAACAACAAATTTGCGCGAGAATTTGACTTTGGAGCATTACCTGCAACGATAAAGAGCGTAAACCTAAGCGGTAATGAGCTGTACGACTTTAAAAACCTTGCTACTACCGACTATAGCGACAATGCCCAAGAGCCTTATAAACTCATTCGCCGTTTTGATAAGCTGGTATTGCCTGCAACTGCTAAGTACAATTTGGACGTATTGCCTGCCTATGTAAAACTTGCTCCTGATAGTAATGTACAAATGCTGAACGCACAGGGAGTTGCTGAGAAATATACTACCTTGCGCGAAGTGCCTGATGCTGTGTTGTTGCAATATTTGAAAGCTAACTTTGCAAGTGTGTTTAGTGGTGATAAGATTGATATTAGCAAGAACTTAAAAGTAGATGAAAGAGCCAATGCAGTAAAAATATTAAAAGGTGAAGAGGGGTATAATGAGCCAGAATTTACTAACCTTAAAAACTTAGAGGGGGTTGAGTATATTATAAATAATCCTCTTTTTGACGGGAGTGTAGAAATACGAACCTTACCTGATGAAAACTTTGTAGTAGATAATTTAAAAATATCACCCAAAACAGGAAGTGTTATTCTCTATGGTGTTAGTACACCTAATCTTAACTTAACCAAAGCAGAAGGTCTTTTTACTTTTTGGGCTGTTCATAATAAAGGTATTACTAATGCCAATTTATCAGCCTCTAAAAAAATGATGCAACGAGGCGAAACAAGTCATTTAGCTTTCGTAGGTGATTTTATTGTGATTGCAGATTGTCCTAATTTAAAAACTTTTACCTTGCCTGATGTTTCTAAGAGTACAGCTTCTCCTATCGCAGTATTTGCAATCTCCCTTTTAAATTTACCAAACCTTACCTCTACCATTGATTTAAGTAAAATACAAGTTTTCTATTCTCTTCAGTTAGCTAAAATACCAGCAAGTACTAAGATTATATACCCTACTGAAATAAAATATTTTACTATAGGAGGAAATAAAGAAAAAGAAGGTCAGCTTGGAAAATTAACTTTAACTATTACAAGAGACATATATGACAAAGAAGAAACAAAGGCTTTTATACAAAAATACCTTCCTAACAATAGAATTAGAACTTCAAACGATTTTGTAGATGATTTATTAGAGGATTCAGAAATTTATGACTATACCGACACCGATAATGAGAGTGGTAGAAGTTTTATTCGCAAAACAAAAGGAAATACTCTAAACGATTTAGCTGAATATAATAGAGCTAAAAGAAAATAGCAACTAAATCATTTTTTTAATCGTGAGTGTTTGATTATCAGTAACTAAGAGGATGTCCAAAAAGTTTTATTTTAGCTTAAAACAAGCTTATTAATGAATAGAATATTTTTGTAACTAATTGATTATTAACATCCCCCCTTAACACATACTCCGCTGCGCCAGCTCGCGGACTTCCTTCAAAAGGGGGGAGATGCCGAAGTAGTACTTTTAAAGACTTTTTGGACAGCTTCGGCGTGGCGCAATTGTTCTTTTAAAAAGAGATACTCATACACGAACTGCAAATAAACATAGATGAGTATAAAGATTTTATATAACTATAAATATTTTAACTATGAGAAATTATATTCAACATTCGGCAAAAATAGTGCTTTCGGCAGCACTTATTAGCTTTGGGGTGGCTTGCAGCAAAAAAGAAGAGCCGCAACCTGCTCCTACTATTCCTAACAAGGTGGCGATTGCTAACCCTGAGCTCATAACTGCCCTAAAAGCACAAGGCTTTACCTTTGAAGGCGACCAGCTGGTACAAAACGACAAGGTGAAAAACGCTACTACGCTTGACCTTACGGGGGCTAACCTAAACAGCGTAAAGGGATTGGAGGCGTTCCCTGCGCTTAGTGAGGTAAACCTCAGCAACAACAAGTTTGCGCAAGAATTTGACTTTGGGGCATTGCCTGCAACGGTAAAGAGCGTAAACCTAAGCGGTAATGAGTTGTACGACTTTAAAAACCTTGCTACTACCGACTATAGCGACAATGCTCAAGTGCCTTATAAGCTGATTCGCCGTTTTGATAAGCTGGTATTGCCTGCAACGGCTAAGTACAATTTGGATGTATTGCCTGCCTATGTAAAAACCGCTCCTGATAGCAATGTACAAATGCTGAACGCACAAGGAGTTGCTGAGAAATATACTACCTTGCGCGAAGTGCCTGATGCTGTGTTGTTGCAATATTTGAAAGCTAACTTTGCAAGTGTGTTTAGTGGTGATAAGATTGATATTAGCAAGAGTATAAAAGTAGATGAAAGAGCTAATATTATAAAAATATTAAAAGGTGAAGAGGGGTATAATAAACCTGAATTTGCTAACCTTAAAAACTTAGAGGGGGTTGAGTATATTATAAATAATCCTCTTTTTGGCGGGAGTGTAGAAGTATGGTTATTAGCCGATGAAAAATTCAGTCTACCTAAGCTAAAAATATCAAACAAAACAGCAAGTGTAAAACTTATTAATTTAACCACTTCTGTACTTGATTTATCAGAGGCAGAGAATTTATCCCAAATAATTTCTATTGGTAATAAAGAAGTGAAAGATATTAATCTTTCTTCCACAAAAATAATGAAAAGAGGTAGTGACGGGTATGACGGTTTTGCAGGTGATTATTTATTTTTCTCTAAATGTCCTAACTTAGAGAATATAATATTCCCTGATCTTTCTAAGGGAGTTGCTACCCCTACTACAATTGGTCTTTTTGGTCTTTTGGAGCTTCCTAAACTAAAATCGGCTGTAGATATAAGCAAATTAGAAGCGGCAATGATTATAGAATTAGCTGGACTTCCACTTGTGCCTAAAATTAGTTATCCTACTGAAATTAAATACTTTTCATACGAAGAATTAGATGGAGAGGAACCTGAATTCCCAGGCAAATTAAGCTTTGATATAGGCAGAGATATATTTGATAGAGCTGAGACCAAAGCGTTTATGAATAAATACCTCCCTAAAGACCGTTTGCGCTTTTTTGGAGGGATATCAGAATTTTCAAAAGATATAGAGTTTTATGACTATACCGATAATGAGAGTGGTAGAAGTTTTATTCGCAAAACAAAAGGAAATTCTCTAAAAGATTTAGCTGAATATAATAGAGCTAAAAGAAAATAGCAACTAAATCATTTTTTTAATCGTGAGTGTTTGATTATCAGTAACTAACTTTGGCAAACTCTTGAAAGTTTGCCAAAGGGCGTGCGCAATTGTTCTTTTAAAACGAGATACTCATACACGAACTGCAAATAAACATAAATGAGTATAAAGATTTTATATAACTATAAATATTTTAACTATGAGAAATTATATTCAACATTCGGCAAAAATAGTGCTTTCGGCAGCACTTATTAGCTTTGGGGTGGCTTGCAGCAAAAAAGAAGACCCGCAACCTGCTCCTACTGTTCCTAACAAGGTGGCGATCGCTAACCCTGAGCTCATAACTGCCCTAAAAGCTCAAGGCTTTACTTTTGAAGGCGACCAGCTGGTGCAAAACGACAAGGTGAAAAACGCTACTACGCTTGACCTTACGGGGGCTAACCTAAACAGCGTAAAGGGCTTGGAGGCGTTCCCTGCGCTTAGCGAGGTAAACCTCAGCAACAACAAGTTTGCGCAAGAATTTGACTTTGGGGCATTACCTGCAACGATAAAGAGCGTAAACCTAAGCGGTAATGAGCTGTACGACTTTAAAAACCTTGCTACTACCGACTATAGCGACAATGCTCAAGTGCCTTATAAGCTGATTCGCCGTTTTGATAAGCTGGTATTGCCTACAACTGCTAAGTACAATATGGACGTATTGCCTGCCTATGTAAAACTTGCTCCTGATAGTAATGTACAAATGCTTAATGCACAAGGAGTTGCTGAGAAATATACTACCTTGCGCGAGGTGCCTGATGCAACCTTACTTCTTTATATGAAAAAACACTATTCAAGCGTGATGAATGGTGATAAAATAGACCTTTCAAAAAGATTAAGTTCTGAAGAGGCTAATAATGCGCTTATGATTTCACAAGCTCCACAATATAATCCTAATATAATTGATACTTCTGAGATTGATAATATTGAAGGAGTTGAGTATATTATTAACAACCCTCTACTTAGTGCATTAGTTTACATTGAGTTAAACACAGATAAAAAGCAAACTATTCCGTATATAAAGTTAGGACAAAAAGTAACAGCATTTGGAACTGTTTGGGTAGACACCCCTAATATAGATTTCTCAAAAGCTGAGGGTTTAACTGCTATTCAAATAATGAATAATGCAACTGTTAAAAAAATAGATTTATCTGCTTCAAAAACAATGATGCAAAAAGGAGCTGCTAATCACAATAATTTTTCAGGTACTGCTATTCGTTTTGCAAACTGTTCACTATTAGAAGAGGTAATTTTGCCTGATGTAAGCAAGGCACCTTCTCCTATTTCTGCCTATAGTATTGCTTTTTTAAATTTACCCGCTTTAAAATCAACTATTGATTTTAGTAAGTTACAAGTGATACAATATATATACTTAGGTGGTATCTCTGCTAAAGTTATTTATCCTACTCAGAAATTTTTATACTATCTATCTCGTGGAGAAAAAGACGACACGAATGGCAAACTATATTTTACTCCTACTGAAGAGATTTTTAATAGACCAGAAACCAAAAAATTTGTTGAAACATATATCCCTGATAAAAAAATAGGTGTAGCGAGCTTTTATGATGCTCCTTCTTTAAAAGTATATGATTATCTTCCGTTATATGATGAAGATGAAGATGAAGATGAAGAAGATACAGCTAAAGCTTCACGTATTCAATCTAAGAAAAATAAAGCAGATGATTTGTTCTTAAATCTCATAAAAAGAGAAATAAATAAGTAAAAAAAGTTGCATAATAAATAATTATTTGTACCTTTGTGCTACAAAACTTATTTATAATGAGTTTAAAATAATAAATTAGTAACTTTTAAACATTATCTATATGAAACATTCATTTTTAAGAATGATTGCTTTTACAGCAATCGCAGTGGTGGCATTTATAGGGTGCCAAAAAGAGGAACTAAATACTGCTGAGACAGGATTAGTTGCCAATAGTCAAGCAGTAGTTCAGCAAAATGCTGAACTGCAAAGAACTACTATAACAGTAAACGATGTAGTAGGAGAGTATAAAGGAACCCTTGATAAGGTTGTAATGAGAGGTAAAGACAGAGGTAAAGTACTAAACCAAATTTTTACTGTAAGTAAATATAACAACAGTAAGTTCAATTTGCATTTACCAGCTTTTAAAGTAGGGGAGATGCCCGGTACTATCGAAATAAAAGCCAATGGTATTAAACTTAATAGTAATGGTACTTTTAAAGCCTCTAATATCTCAGATGGAGTACTCTTAAGAGTTCCTCTTCTTGGAGAGACTCCTTACCCTATTACTTCTATGGAAGGTTCTTTTACTCCAACTAATGACGGTCGCTACAAATTAACAGTAGGAATTCATAGCGAAGGAAAAATATTCTTCTATATTACTATCTTTACTGCTTATGTACATTTTGAGGGAGACCAACAATTAGGAAACTAATCCTCTACTTCCTACTCTTAAAAGTCAGAAAGTAACAACTACAATTGTTGCTTTCTGGCTTTTACCCTTAACTTCAACTGTAATTAATCTCCTTACTATGAAAAAAATATTTTTATTATTTATAGGGCTTGTTCTTTTGGCTTGTAAAAAAGAAGAACAAAACAAACCTATTGAAAATACCGACCCTAAACTGCAAACGGCTATCAATATACTGAAAGGCGATATGATACTGGGGCAACACGTGAAAATGGCGGGTGTAGATAAATCGTTATTACCTTCGGGCGTACCTACCAAATTTACTTTCACTTGGGACGATGCCAGCAAACGCCTCAAAATGCACCTTGAGAAAATACAACCTGGTACTATGCCTTTTGCGGTAACAATGCACGCTTCGTTGCAGGTTATGGAGCTTAGCTATTGGGACAAAAATGAGTACAATGGCAATTGGATAAAATTTTACGACAAAGCGGCAGTAACTACCCCTTATGTACCTGACGATTACAAAGGTGCTCCTATTACTAAAGAAGGCAGTACGGTAGTAACGGGGTTCTTCAACATAGATACGCAGGAGGTGTATTTCCTCATTCAGTACAATATGATGAACGTGGTGGGTACGGTATTTAAACAGCGTATAGACCCCTCGCGTTTGGCTAACTTTCAGGAAGAACTCGATGCCTACGAAGAGGCGTTGGCTGAAAGAAAATTGGACACAGGAGCTGAAAGCTTCCACAGTGATAACAACCAGAAAGCTATTACACTTTTTACCAATACCCAAACCATTACCGCTAAACTTACTTATGAGGGTAAAACTACCGATGTAGCCCTGCCCATCGCCTTTGCGTGGGATGGTAAAGAGCCTAACAATGTAACAGGGCGTATGCAACTCTTGCTTGGCAAAGCAGCAGTGAGTGGGGCAAATATGCAATTGTCTTTCAATGGCAAAGCGCGTTTTATAGATGTGCTTACCAAAAGTGAAGAAGCTATTTACGGGCAAGGCAATAGCGATAAAGCCAAACTAAAAGCTGTAGGGGTAAGCACTACGCTTTGGGACGCTACAGGGGCAAGAACGCTTAAAACTTCGGCAAAAGGTGAAGTGAGAATGATTGTGAATGTAGAGAAAAAAGTAACATCTTTTTCGTATCTAAACAAAGAATTAGGGCTTAGCATTTACGCCAAGGAAGTAGCCATAACACCATAAAACCCGATGAGAATTATTGTTTCATTACTATTATATTTATGGGTAGGCATTGTTACTGCCCAACAGGTACAAGTGCGGGTGCTGGACAAGAGTACCCGCTTGCCTATAGCTGCGGCAGTAGTGAGCTATACCGAGCCTGCTTACAGCGAGAAGTTGCAACACAGCATTGCCGATGACAATGGTGTTGCCTTACTAGAAAGGCGCAAGGGGGGTGTATTGCATTACGCAGTGCAGTCGTTGGGCTACACCTTGCTAAAAGGGACTCTCAACGCTGGGAATACCCTGACGGTATACCTGAGCGAGGAAGCTACCCAGCTGGCAGGGACTACCCTCACTGCCAAAACAAAAGGAACTACTGTGCGCCCTACCAAAGAAACAGCTACCATAGTACAAGTGATTACGGGGCAGGAGCTGGTGAAAGCAGGCTATAGCAACATTCAGCAGGCACTGATGCAGGAAACCCCCGGTATGAACATACAAAAGGTGGGCTTTGGCAACGAGATAAGTATGCAGGGCTTGGATGCACGCCATATCCTCTTTTTGATGGACGGCGAGCGTATGACGGGTGAAATGGCAGGCAACTTAGATTACGAGCGGTTCAACCTGCATGCTGTAGAGCGCATTGAGGTGATGAAAGGGGCTTCATCTACCCTCTACGGCTCACGGGCAGCAGGGGCGGTTATCAATATTATCACCAAGAAAACAGATAAACCTTTTGCTATTACAGTAGGTTCGCGCCACGCCGAGATGAATGAGCGCAATTACCACAACCCTGAGCGGCAGGACTTTCTCTATATGTTTGAAAAGAATGCCGATAAGCCCAACTTGCAATCGTGGGTATCGGCGGGGGCAAAGATAGGAAAATTCACCAGCCAGACAGATGTGTGGTTTAGCAGCCAAGATGCGTATTACCTTTACCAAAAAGAACCCGACAGGAAAGTGTATACCAAAGAAGCTAATTCATTCCTCAGTAAGGATACCATAGTGCAAGCCACTTTCTTACGTCCGCCAATGGGTATTGAGGGGGTGGAGCACCTTTCGGCTTCGCAAAAAGTGTATTACGACAGCAAAGACCTAAGTGTGCAGCTCTACGGCACGGGCTTTTTGATGAACTCGTATGATATGGTGCAAGACCTCTATTTTTCGCAAACAAAAGACTTCACCGGAGGGTTAAAACTCTCTTATCGCCTGAAAGACTATTTTGCGCTACACGGTACTTTTCACACTGATTTTTACGAACGCTACAAGCGACACGAGCGGCGTGATGTGGATAAAAAGGTATACGACTCTAAGATTATGCAGCCACGCCTGACGCTGACCTCGCAATACTTCAAAAAGCACGACCTTATCTTGGGGATTGACTATTTTCAGGACGACCTTACCAGCGACCGTTTTGCGGCAAATCGTATGCTCACACGGGGCTTAAAGGAATGGGAGTTTTTCTTTCAGGATACCTATACAATTACCCCTAAGTGGCAAGTGGAGGCAGGGCTACGCACTAATTACAGCTTGCAGTTTGGCACGATGGCACTGCCTAAGGTAGCTTTGAAGTTTTCGCCCACCGAAGCCCTTTCGTATCGCTTAAATTACGCCAAAGGCTACCGCTCACCGTCTATAAAGGAATTGTTCTTCAATTGGGATCACTTGGGGATGTTTCAAATCATAGGCAATGAGATGCTACAGCCTGAGAAAAATCATTACTTTTCGGTAGGGGCTGAATATGCGGTGCCTAAATTCTTCATCTCTGGCAATGCTTTTATCAATCAGTTTCAGGACAAGATAGAAGGCGTATGGAAGATATACGAATTTCAGTATAACTTTGAATATACCAACCTCAGCCAACAACGGCTCTTAGGCTTTGACTTGCTCACCCGCTGGAAGATTATACCTGCGCTGACGCTGAACGCTTCCTATTCGTATGTGGATGTAAGCAAGACGGAGGGGTTGCACATCAATACCACCTCGCCACACGCTGCCACCGCAGGACTGGAATACAAGTGGTATCGGGAAAATTACGACCTATCGGCAAACCTGACGATGAGTATGATGGGCAAGAAAACTTTTGATGTGCAAGACCGCATCACGGTAAAAGAAAAAATCCCCTTATACGGAGGAGGTACACAGGTGCGCCCCGTGAGCAAAGAGGCGTATTTCCGTTGTGAGCTGCCTGCTTATGCTCTTTTTAACTTCAATGTACAACAACGCTTGCTGAAACACTACAAGCTAAACATCGGGGCTAATAATATTTTCAACTATATTCCCTCAACTTTAGGGTCTGGGGTTACAATGTTCAACATTCCTGCTACAGCCGGACGAAGGCTGTTTGTGCAGGTAGAGATTGATTTTTAAGTTCGTAAATATGAAAAGAATCTTATACAGTATACTGATAGCCTTGCTAAGCACGGCTTGCGTGAAGTACGAAGCGGCTCCTTTTACGGGAAAGGTGCTACCGCGCCGTTCGGGGTATGTGAATAACATCACCAACGACTGGATATACTACAACCTCCGTACGGGTGAGCTATTCAATGCCTACCAAGTGAATGCTGATATTATAGAAGGTGGGCAAAAACAGCGTCTGGATTGGGATTTGGCGTTCTGCGGCAATAAACTGCGCACCAATAGTGGTAGTAGTGGTAACGGGCGTGGAGGGGCTGCCGATATGGGCTTTCAGGGTTACGATCGCTGGAGAAGTGTATCGCAACTGCCCCACGACCTGCAATGGGTAGTAGATACCGACAACGTATCTATCACGATGTCGCAACGCGAATGGATAAGCTATACCGTAACTCACAACATTACAGGGATTCCTTGGTTTGACCCTAATAAGGGACCTCAGCAAACTACTACCAATGCGAATACACTACTAAGTAAGGCGTTGGTATTCTCAGGCCCTCCGCCTTCTTACACTCCGTCTTTTCACACTTATATTATTCGTACGGCTGATGGGGCACGTTATTTTAAACTGCAAATCGTTAGTTGGTATGACGAAAGCATAGAAATAGGCGATACCGGAGGGCGTATTAGCTTTTATTGCGATGAACTAAAATAAAGGATAAACGGCGGTAACTTATTTTACTTTATCAATCATTGATTATTAATAATTATTTTGTATCTTTGCCCAACAAAAACTACAAATATGGTGGCTGAAACTAATGAAATCCTTTATTTGCACGGGCTTGATAGCACGCTGCAAGACGACCGCAGAGCTGTGCTATCGCTCTATGGCAACATACACGCTCCTCATTTAGACTATCGCAATACACCTAACTTGTACGAACTCTTACAAGAAAAATACCGCAACGTTACGGCTATTATAGGCAGTAGCGCGGGCGGATTGGTGGCTTACTACTTAGCACAATCTCTACTAAAACCGTGCTTGCTATTCAACCCTGCCCTCACTTACAAAGAAGAACTGTCACTTACTATTACTACCAATCCGCACTATGCAGCTTATATGCAAATAGTAATTGGGCTGCAAGATACGGTTATCAACCCTTGGCAGTCTCTCAACATCTTACAAAACGACCTAACTCCTCACCAAACACTGGAAGTGCATCTTATCAATACGATGGCGCATAGTTACCCCATCAGCATATTCAAACGCGAGGTAAGCCTCTTTTTTGATAAAATACGCACTGCCAATATATAACGCAAATTTTATTTAACCATATAAATTATTAAAAATGTATCCATTAAGACGTAACCGCCGCTTGCGCCAAAGTGCAACTGTGCGCAGCTTAGTAAAAGAAACCATCCTTACCCCTGACGACTTTTTAGTTCCTCTTTTTGTAGTAGAAGGAAGTGGCATAAAAGAGGAAATTGCCTCTATGCCTAACTATTACCGCTATAGCCTCGATTTGCTTGCCAAAGAAGTAAAAGAATTGTGGAACTTGGGACTAAAAGCTGTATTGCTATTCGTAAAAGTACCCGATAACCTGAAAGATAACAAAGGTACTGAAGCTGCTAACCCTAACGGATTGATGCAGCGTGCTATCAAAACTATTAAAGACGCTGTACCACAAATGTTGGTAATGACCGATGTGGCGCTTGACCCTTACTCTATCTACGGACACGATGGTATCATAGAAAACGGACAAATCGTAAACGACCCTACTGTAAATGCACTATGCCAAATGGCTCTATCGCACGCACAAGCTGGTGCTGACTTTATCGCTCCAAGTGATATGATGGACGGGCGTATCCTTGCCCTACGCGAAACCTTAGAAGATAACAACTTTGAAAACGTAGGGATTATGGCTTATAGTGCTAAATACGCTTCTGCTTTCTATGGTCCTTTCCGCGATGCCTTAGATAGTGCCCCTGTAGACCAAAACGATATTCCTAAAGATAAGAAAACCTATCAAATGGATTATCACAACCGCTTGGAAGCACTACGCGAAACTCGTATGGATATAGAAGAAGGTGCTGATATAGTAATGGTAAAACCGGGACTTTGCTACTTAGATATTGTACGCGAAGTGAAAAATATGAGTGAAGTGCCTGTAGCTGTTTATCAAGTATCTGGTGAATACGCTATGCTTAAAGCTGCTGCTGCCAATGGTTGGCTAGACCACGATGCTGTGATGATGGAGCAACTAGTAAGTATAAAACGTGCCGGAGCTGATATTATCGCAAGCTACTTTGCTAAAGAAGCTGTAAAACTACTGTAATAACGATAACTAAAAAACAACAAATGAAAAAACACTTTTTAACACTCTCCCTAATGGCTATACTGACAGCCTGCGGAGGAGGTACTAACAACACCCCAACCGACAACGCAAGCCAAGCGGCTACCAATACTCCCCCAGCTACTCAAGAGGCTACTATCAAACCTGCCGAATACCCCAATTGGGAAACTAATAAAGGTATTGGTAGTGTAAAAACGATTACCCCTCCTCTATCGGACAGCCCCGATGCTGCTATGGCTGCCAAAGGCGAAGAGACCTTTAAACAATACTGTATGAGTTGCCACCAGCCTAAACGCCGAATGATAGGGCCTGCTATGGCAGGGCTTACAGAATATCGTACCCCTGAGTGGCTAATGAATATGATTCTGAACCCCGAACAAATGATAAAGGAAGACCCTATTGCTAAGGCTGAATTTGAAGAATATGGTAGTATAATGCTAAATCAAAGGCTTAGCGAACAGCAAGCACGAGAGATATTAGAATACCTACGAACTATAAAATAGTAGCAATAAAAAAAGTCCGATAAAAAAATTATCGGACTTTTCCATTAACCAACCAAAACTTTAAATTATGAAAACTATTATTTGAAGTTTACAATGAGCTACCACCCTCATTGCGTTGCAAAGGTACGAATAAATCGTAAGTTGTCAAGCATATTTTCAAGTTTAACAAAAGATTAATACAAAAGGGGCTTATAAAGCCCCTTTTAGCGTAATTTTAAACTTATGAAAACGTATCGCTTTAAGATTTTATTTACCATTCTTATTGGTTATTACGCGCCTCAATCCACTTGCGGGCATTGATAAACGCCTCTAACCAAGGACTTACTGCCGTCTTTTCATTTGGATAATAAGCCCATTGCCAAGGAAATACCGAACGCTCTATATGAGGCATCGTTACCAAATGTCTTCCCGATTTATCGGATAACATAGCTGCATTATAGTCTGAGCCATTAGGGTTGGCAGGGTACTCTTCATAAGCGTATTTACCTACAATATTATAAGCGTTTTCTTCCAACGGCAAGTGGAATTTACCTTCGCCGTGCGAAATCCACACCCCTAAAGTACTGCCTGCAAGGCTTGATAACATCACCGAATTGTTTTCGGGAATCACTACCGATACAAACCCACTTTCGTGCTTATGGCTATCATTATGTTGCATTTTTCCGTGTTCTGGGTGTTCAGGGTTGATAACCTCCAATTCCATAAATAGCTGGCAACCATTACAAATACCTACTGATAATGTATCGGGACGAGCAAAGAAATTATCTAAAGCTTTTTTAGCTTTCTCGTTGTAAAGAAGCGCCCCTGCCCAACCTTTGGCACTGCCCAAAACATCGGAATTGGAGAAGCCTCCTACCGCTCCGATAAATTGTACATCTTCTAAGGTTTCACGCCCACTGATAAGGTCGGTGGTATGCACATCTTTTACATCAAACCCTGCTAAATACAAAGCATTAGCCATTTCGCGTTCGGAGTTGCTACCTTTCTCACGCAACACCGCTGCTATGGGTCGTTTCCCTTGCGGACGTTCAGGTTTCTCACCCGTAAAGTGTGCAGGGAAAGCGTATTGCAGAGGCTGTTCTGAATAATTCTGATAACGCTCTGTAGCCTTGTCGTTTGCTGTTTGTTGTTTGTCTAATAGGTAAGAAGTTAGATACCATACATCGCGCAATTCAGCAATATCTAATTCGTGAGTATCCTCAAAATAAGCTATTTTCAAAGTAGGAGTGGTAGTTACTTTACCTATTTTAGCCCATTTAATAGCATTTTCTTTCAAAATAGGTTCAATATCTTCATTAGCTTGTATCACTACTCCTGCATTTTCAGCAAAAACTACTTTGATAAGGTCGTTTTCAGTAGCAATAGAAGTAAGGTTCACCTCAGCCCCTATAGTACTATCGGCGAAGCACATTTCTAAGAGCGTAGTGATAAGTCCCCCGCTACTAATATCGTGTCCTGCTTGTATTTTGCCTTCATTTATAAGATTTTGCACTATATTGAAGGCTTTCTTGAAGTAATTGCTATCAGCAATAGTAGGCGTTTCATCACCTATCTTATTAAGTATCTGGGCAAAAGCCGAACCGCCCAACTTAAGGTTATCTGACGAAAAATCAATATAATAAATATTGCCTCCCTCGTTTTTAAATACAGGCTGTACTACTTTCTGAATATCAGTGCAATGCCCTACTGCCGAAATGATGACAGTACCCGGAGCTATCACATCGCCTCCTTGAGGGTATTTTTGTTTCATCGATAGCGAATCTTTACCGGTAGGGATATTGATACCCAATTGTATAGCAAAATCTGAAGCCGCTTCTACCGCTTCGTACAAGCGCGCATCTTCACCTGCATTGCGACAAGCCCACATCCAGTTGGCTGATAACGACACTCCTTGCAAACCACCTTCTATAGGCGACCAAACAATATTTGTAAGTGCTTCGGCAATAGCATTGCGGCTACCTGCTGTGGGGCTAATAAGCGCTGTAAGTGGCGAATGCCCTATGCTTGTAGCAACGCCCTCTTTACCCTGATAGTCCAAAGCCATTACCCCTACATCGCTAAGGGGCAGCTGCAATGTCCCTACACATTGTTGTTGCGCTACTCGACCGCCCACACAGCGGTCTACTTTGTTGGTAAGCCAATCTTTACAAGCTACACTTTCCAATTGCAACACTTGCATAAGATAAGTGCGCAGCTGGCTTTGGTAATAGGTAAGCCCTTGATAGGTTGTAGCGACAGTTTTGTCGGTCATTATTGTTTTGGGAGAGCTACCAAAGAGCGCTGAAAGGTCTAAGTCTAAAGGTTTTGTGTTTTTCTTTTCGGAAGAGATACTAAAATGATGGTCGGAAGTTACTACTCCTACTTCATACATCGGAGCACGTTCGCGGTCGGCAACGGCTTTAAGTTTAGCAATAGCTTCTTCGGGCAGTACTAAGCCCATACGCTCTTGCGATTCGTTGCCTATAATTTCTTTATCCGATAGGGTTGGGTCGCCTACAGGCAGTTTATCTAAGTCTATTTTACCACCGGTTTCCTCAATAAGTTCTGAAAGACAGTTCAAATGCCCTCCAGCGCCGTGGTCGTGTATAGAAACAATAGGATTCTCGTCAGACTCTACCATTGCGCGGATAGCATTGGCAGCGCGTTTTTGCATTTCGGGGTTAGAACGTTGCACCGCATTGAGTTCAATTCCCGTGCCAAAAGCCCCTGTATTGGCTGACGACACAGCTGCCCCACCCATACCGATGCGGTAATTTTCACCACCTAATATTACAATCTTATCGCCTTCTTTAGGCGTGTGTTTTATAGCTTGTGAGGCTTTGGCGTAGCCTACACCCCCTGCTTGCATAATCACTTTATCGAAGCCTAATTTGCGCCCACCTTCTTCGTGTTCGAATGTGAAAACTGAGCCCGCAATAAGTGGCTGACCAAATTTATTACCAAAATCACTTGCCCCATTAGAAGCCTTGATAAGTATATCCATTGGGGTTTGATACAACCATTTGCGTTCTGCCATTCCTTGCTCCCAAGGGCGGTCTTCTTCCAATCGAGGGTAGGCAGTCATATAAACAGCAGTACCTGCCAAAGGCAAAGAGCCTTGTCCTCCAGCAAGGCGGTCGCGTATTTCACCACCCGAGCCCGTAGCGGCTCCGTTGAAAGGTTCTACTGTTGTAGGGAAGTTATGAGTTTCAGCTTTCAGCGAAAGTACAGCCTCAAAGGGTTTAACTTCGTAGAAATCAGGTTTATCGCTTGTTTTAGGAGCAAACTGCTCTACGGTAGCGCCTTTTACAAAAGCTACATTGTCTTTATAAGCCGAAACGATGTTATTAGGGTGTTCTTGTGAAGTTTTTTTAATAAGTTTGAAGAGGGTAGATGGTTTTTCTTGACCATCAACAACAAAAGTACCATTAAAAATTTTGTGACGGCAGTGTTCTGAGTTGATTTGAGAGAATCCAAACACTTCCGAGTCGGTAAGTTTTCTACCAAGTTTTTCAGATAGTTGCTCTAAGTAAGCAACCTCTTCAGCGCTCAGCGAAAGTCCTTCTTGCTCGTTATACGCCTGAATATTATCTATCTCTACAGTTGTTTGTGGCTCTATGTTTATCGTAAAACTCTCCTGAGTAAGCCCTTTGTATTTTTCAAAAAGCATTGGGTCAAAATCGGTAAAGTCTTGCGCAACCTCTCTGAACTCCTCAATACGAGTAATTCCTTCAATGCCCATATTCTGTGTTATTTCTACGGCATTAGTACTCCACGGGGTAATCATTGCTACACGCGGACCTACAAAAAAGCCCTCGAGTGTAGGCGAAGGCAACTGCTCGGCATTACCAAAAAGCCATTTGAGTTTTGCAAGTTGTTCGTTATCCAAAGCCACCTCAGTAGCAACCACATAAATAGTATTCTGTGCGTTTTTAAAGAAAAGAAGCATTTTTTTTAAAATTAATAATTAACAATTAAAATAGTATTTAGCTTAACAATCAGTTCTTAGAGTTGTTTTATTTCTTAGAAAGTTGTTTTTTGAAAATATATTTTCATAGCATAATGTAAGGAGGTAGTAGTTTTTTAAAACAATTCGTCTGTATCTATGCGCAGTTCAGGAAATATAATAGGGCTTACTATATCGCCTTTTACAAAAGGAGGCAGAGCACGAAAGACACCTTCTTCCAACACATATATGTTTATTTCATTTTCTTCGGGGCGTACTACCCAATACTCTCGTACTCCTGCTTCTTCGTAAAGCTGATATTTATAACGTACTTCTTTTTTAGAGTTCCCTGGTGAAAGAATTTCTATCACCCAATCGGGAGCACCTACGCAGCCTTTGGCGTCTATCTTTTCTAGATCGCATACTACACAAAGGTCGGGCTGAACCACTGTATATATATTATTTACGGTTATATTTTTATTAGGTAAACGTACATCAAAAGGAGCTATGAATACTTCACAAGTTTTCCCTTTTAAAAATATATCTATTGCTGTTGAGAGTTTTCGCACTATACGCTGGTGATTTACTGTGGGAGCCGACATTTTAAATATCTTGCCTTTGATGAGCTCCACCCGTTCTTCAAACTTCCAAAGAAGATAATCAGCATAGGTGTATATTCCACTTACGAGGTCTAACTGATTGATATTTGTAATTGTTTTTTCCATATTTTTTTTGTTACTATGTAAAGTAGCTGCGCCGCAGAAGTCTCACAAATCTTTTCAAATCAAGCAATAAGAAGTTTTCTTATTGTGTAATACATTAAAAATATTAAATTCGTAGCAAAAGTACAAAATATTCTGCTCACTACCAAATTTAAATACTAAAAGGGATTCCAGCTCAGCTACCTTGCTATATCATTTACTCACTATTTCGGCTAAATCATCAGGCTTATTAAATTAAAAAAGGTATTTCGCAAACCGTTTTAGCGTACGAAATACCTTTTAAGTGTATATGAAATTTTAACTATGATTCTCTGTTTAAGACTGTTTCTTTAGCAAGCGGCGCGCTGCCTCTGAAGCTGCTATAAGCCCCCCTGCCGACATAATGACATCTTTAAGAACCAATCGCCCTGCGCCTGATAAATAAGGGAAACCATACGCTGGAGTTGGCAAGTCGCCACCCAAGTTAGGTACGTATACCTCTGGAGTAGTTATCAAAAAAGAAAGAGTTACGATACTCATTCCAAAAGTAAGCAAACCACCTATTACACCTATTTTAGGACTCCATATACCAAGCAAAGTAAGCAAGCCTATTAGGCATATAAAAGCACCTAAACCATAAGAAAATCCATAAGTGCCGTTCTCTTTGTGCCAATCTATATTGGCTTGTACCATCTTCCCTTCTGGGTTTTTGTGCAACTTGTACTGCGCAACTTCTTTACCTTTGTTAGCAGCTCCTGTTACGCCGTTCTCATCAATAGCTGTTTTGCCTGAATTATTATAGAAAAAACTCATAAACGGACTATTGGTAACAAAAGGCACTATACCATCAGCCTCATATTGGCAAACTTTTAGCCCTCCTATCCAAGCCATTACAATAAAAATAGCTACCCTAATGTAGTTTACAAAACAGCGTTCGCTGCCCGCCAAAAATGATAATAATTTTTGCATAATAAATGTTGTTTAAAAAATTACTTGATTTTCGGGTGCAAAGATACAGCTTTTTCGGCACTTAAAAATGGATAAAAAAGTTTATTACATAGATTTTTCAGCCACGATTGAAATCCCTACGCTTTCTCTAAATTCTTTTGGTGAAACTCCTACGTGTTTTTTGAAGAATCGGCTGAAATAGAAAGGATCGTCAAAATTGAGGTAATAGGCGACTTCCTTGATAGATTTATAGGTAAGGTGGAGTTGTTTTTTAGCTTCGAGCACCAATCGCTCTTGCAGCAGCTGTAGTGGTGTCTTCCCAAGCTGTCTTTTTATTTTTTTACTAAAACTATCAACCGATAAATGCAAGGCTTCTGCATAAAAAGGCAAATCGCGCTGAGTAATAAAATGTGTTTCTACAAGTTGCTGAAAATCAGTAAGCAAATTATGGTTGAGAGGCGAAGGCACATCAGCTATTAGCAAACTCTTAGCCTTGCTAGAAAGTGCTAAAATAAGCTGCAAATACGAGCGCAACACAGCTCCTGAATATTCATCAGTCGATGCCAATTCCTCTTCTATACGACCAAAAAGTAACGCTATTTCATCAAAAACAGCCTCTTGAACAGCAATATGAGGTTGTAAAAAAAGAGCATTGAAAAGCAACCCATTGCAAGCCACCTCTTTCTTGTGATATTCTATACAATAAAAATCACCGTGAAACTGCAATAGCATAGCCTCCATAATGCTTGCCTCCGTCCATTGAAAGTACTGAAAAGGAGAAAGAAACAACAAAGTATTACCATTGTATTCATAAGGCGTACCATCCACTAAAAAACGCCCCTCTCCCCTCAACATATAAATACAATAATTCTCCACTCGCAAAGATGCGGTGGAGAATTGTTGTTCTGTAATATGTGTGACTGCTACCTTCAAAATCAGGTCTCTGTCTGTTTTTATTCATTAATAGCTTGAATACCTGGTAATACCAAGCCTTCCAAACTTTCTAGCATTGCGCCACCACCAGTAGATACATAGCTCACTTTGTGCTCAAAACCAAACTGTTTCACAGCCGCTACCGAGTCGCCTCCACCCACAAGCGAGAACGCACCATTTTTAGTAGCTTCAGCCACAAAGTTACCTACTTCAATAGTTCCTTTAGCAAAAGTAGGCATTTCAAACACCCCTACAGGGCCATTCCACAAAATAGTTTTTGATTTAAGAAGTACTTCTTTGATATTAGCAAGTGTTTTAGGACCTGCATCAAGCCCTTGCCAGCCATCAGGCACTGCATTTACAGCTACCACTTGTGTTTTAGCATCATTATCAAAAGCATCAGCAGCAACTACATCTATAGGCAAGTGTACTTCTACCCCCTTAGCTTTAGCTTTTGCCAAGATATCAAGAGCAAGTTGTTGCTTATCGTCTTCACAAATAGAGTCACCTATTTTGCCACCTTGTGCTTTGATAAACGTATAAGCCATACCACCCCCAATAATAAGGTGATTTACCTTATCCAATATATTTTCAATGATTGTAATTTTTGAGGATACTTTTGAGCCGCCCAAGATAGCAGTTACAGGTTTTTCACCCGATTTCATTACCTTGTCAATGCTTTCAATTTCTTTGGCAAGAAGGTAGCCAAAGCATTTACGGTCAGCGAAGAATTTTGCCACGATTGTAGTCGAAGCGTGTGCGCGGTGTGCTGTACCAAAAGCGTCATTCACATAGATGTCGCCCAATTTAGCCAATTCTTTTGAGAAAGCCTCATCACCTTTTTCTTCTTCTTTGTGGAAGCGTAAGTTTTCTAATAGTAGCACACTACCTGCTGGAGCTGCAGCTACCGCTTTTTCAGCTACTTCACCCACACAATCATCAACAAAAATAACCTTTTTGCCCAATACTTTTTCCACTTCGCCCACAATATGACGCAATGAGTATTTGTCGTTGCGCTCACCTTTAGGTCGTCCCAAGTGGCTCATTAGCACCACAGTACCTCCGTCATTCAAAATCTTAGAAACGGTAGGTTTAGCAGCCTCAATACGAGTATTGTCGGTTACTCTAAAGTTTTCATCCAAAGGCACATTAAAGTCCACACGAATGAGGGCTTTTTTGCCTGCAAAATTAAAATTGTCTATGGTTCTCATATATCTTATATATTATATTTCCACGCAACAAAAGTACAAAAAATATTCTAAATTGCCAAATCTAATTTGCCAATCTGCTAATACCCATAGTCTTCAGTTTTTTATTGTGTTGTTTCTGATATTCGTTGAACTGAAGCATCAAGTTGTTATTAGCCCTAATCAGCGCATTAGTCTCTAATAATATACTGAAATACAGCTTTGTCGTCTTCTGGCTCGTTTCCGTAGTACGAATACGGTCAATCTGTTTTTGTACCATTTTTGATACCTCATCTTTTAAAGCATAACAATCCGCCAAAATATGGTGCAGTTTCGAGTAATTTTCACCTTTAAATATTTCAGCTTCCGCTTTAAAGATACCCTCCATCTTGTCCGATATACCCTTCAAATCACGCAACTGATTAAATTTCAAATTCTTATGGTTATTATTTACATGTTCATAACTATTCAGTGTAATAGCAGCCATACACTGCGCCATATCCTGCAAATAATCCAATATCAAGATATAAAACTTACTCGATGCCACCGAACTCTCATTCAGCGATTTTATAAAGTAATACACATTCCCCTTCATTTCATCAAGTTCCTTCTCTAGCTTTTTAGCATTCTTCTTATTCTTTGTCAGTTTACTAAGATCCTGCGTACCCAAGTTCTTCACCACCTTACTGTAAAGCTGGTCTATACGAAAGATTGTATCCGATACGTAGTTAGAACTCTCCTTTATTACCCCGCCAATAGTCGCCAAGTCAGCACGATGAAAATGCCTACCTTGTGCCTTGTTTTTCTGTTTATTCCTATACACTATAGCATTGCGTATCAACAGCGAGCCCACTACCAAAATCATCACAATAAGCCCAATCACACTGCCGTAGTATAGGACACCAGCCACTATAAAAGCCCCAATACAAGCCACTATAGCCGTCAAAAACCAGCCACCCACAACATTCAGCACACCAGCCACCCTATACACAGCACTATCGCGGCCCCAAGCCCTATCAGCCAATGACGACCCCATAGCCACCATAAAAGTAACATAAGTAGTTGATAATGGTTGTTTTAGCGAAGTCCCTATAGCAATCAAGCTACTCGATACCACCAAGTTTATCGCTGCACGCACCAAGTCAAAGGCAGGCAAATCCTCCTCTTTCACATTCTCATCTATTATAGGCTTCTCAAAACGCCTATCAATTTTAGACTGCAACCATTTAGGCGTTAAAAACGTAATTACATTAGATAAGCCCACCGTAATACGCACCAAAAAGCGTGATAAGAAGTTAGACGAAAACTGCTCAGCCCCTTCACTTTGGCGAGAAAGGTTTACCCCCGTTTCTATCACGTGGCGCGCCTTTTTAGAAAACCAAAGCGTCAAGATCATTATTGATCCCGTGAGCAGCAAAATAGCCGTAGGTGTAACCATTTGCCCATCAGCCAAACCACTCATTAGCAATTGGTTATGAGCTACACCACTATGGTGCCATATATCGTACGACTGGTAAGCCGCTACAGGCACCCCAATAAAATTCACCAAATCATTCCCTGCAAACGCCATCGCAAGTGCAAAAGTACCACTAAGGATAATAATCCTAAAAATATTCACCCCCAGCCTAATCAGTATATGCGATAAAATACTATAGAACACTAAGCAAGCTAATAACAACCAGCCTATATGCGTATCCATCCACACAACAGCCTCTTTAGGTATAAAAGTAACATCCTTAAGCCCCTTAAAGATAATAAAATACGACAATGCTGTAAGCGAAAAACCTCCAAATACCCCACCTATATACCTAATACTCTTTTCATACCGAAACGAAAAAACAATTCGTGCTACATATTGCACTATAGCCCCCACTACAAAAGCAATCGCCACCGAAAGAAAAATACCCGAAATAACCTTTCCTGCAACAGCTGTATTAATATAATGCTTAATATCCAATAGTGACTGATCCATCCTCAAAATCTTGATAAAAGCCACACACACAGCAGCCCCTAAAAGTTCAAAAACGATAGATACTGTGGTAGATGTAGGTAGCCCTATGGTATTAAAGAGGTCTAATAGCAATATATCCGCCAGAATAACCGCCATAAAAATCACCATTACCTCATCAAAATAGAACTCCGTAGGGTTAAAAATCCCCTTACGAGCAATCTCCATCATTCCACTCGAAAATATAGCTCCTATAGCCACCCCCACACTTGCCACTATCATAATAGTGCGCAATGTAGAAACCTTAGAGCCCACTGCCGAATTTAGAAAGTTACCCGCATCGTTGCTTACCCCCACTGTCAAATCAATCACAGCAAGTGCCGCAAACACAAAAAGCATAAATATATATACTTGTTCCATAACAATATTATTATCGTAAGTTATTCATCGTCTTCCTCAGTAAACACACGCACCGTCTCAATACGCGTTTGCGAGCACGCCTCTATCACAAATCTAAAAGGCGGTATCTTTATCGTCTCACCTTGGGCAGGAATATCCTCCGTATGCAACACTATAAGCCCCGCCAGTGTTTCGTAATCCTCCCCTTCGGGCAAGTGCAAGCCATAAGTCTCATTTAAGTACTCCACCTCCAAGCGTGCCGAAAATAAATATTCCTTATCCCCTACACGTTCCTCTATAAAATTATCCTTATCGTGCTCATCTTCTATTTCACCAAAAAGCTCCTCTACAATATCCTCAAGCGTTACTATTCCAGAGGTACCCCCATATTCGTCCAATACCACCGCCATACTCTTATGCTTGTGTGTCAGCAAGTTGAGTACTTCATTTATCTGTATCGTTTCAGGAATATTCACTATAGGCATCAAAATTTCACTAATGGTACGAGGCTTTTTAAACATATCAAACGAATGCACATATCCCACAATATCATCAATGTTCTCGTTGTATATCAGCACTTTTGAAAATCCGGACGACACAAAAGTAGCAATCAGGTTTTCAATACTTTCTCTAACATCCACCGCCACAATTTCCGTACGCGGAATCATAATTTCACGAGCCTTTACCCCCGAAAATTCCAGTGCATTCTGAAACATCTGCACTTCAGCGTCCACCTCCTCGCCCTTAGGCGCATTCTCCATCTGTTCCGAAATATAATCCACCAATTCCACCTTCGTAAAAGACAGCGGAACATAATCACCACGCGTTTTAAAAAACACACGCAGCACAAAGTCCGAAATCCAGATAATCAACCCAGAAAGCGGATAAAATAATATATAAAAAAAATAAGCAGGAATAGCCAAAGCCTTCAATAATTGGTTGGCATAAATCTGGAAGAATACCTTCGGCATAAACTCTGCCGTAATCAAAATAATAAGAGTAGAAATAACGGTATGCCATACCACGTTTTGGAAAAAGGCAGGTAACAACAACGTCATTACCTTGCCCATTTCAAAACCATACACTACCAATGCAAGGTTATTACCCACCAGCATTGTAGCCAATAATTTAGACGGACGGTGTGTAAGCCGTCCCAATACTGTCGCTATCAAGCCCTCTTGTTTTTTCAAGATTTCTATGTGCACTTTGTTAGACGACACATACGCAATCTCAAAACCCGAAAAAAAAGCCGATAACAACAACGTAATCAGTATAATAATTACAGATACTACCGATATAGATGTTTCTGCCATAAATTATTTAGTAGCTTTAGCCTTTACAACCAAAGTTACCTCATCATCAATAAATTTGTCTTTTAAGTTATCAAATACCGATTTAGAACCAAAATTAACCCCAAAATCTACACGATTAATTTTAAAAGGTTCAGAGTTAATAGTTACTTCAGTATCCGTAACCACTACTGTTGCAGGGAATGACACCTCTTTAGTTTTACCCTTTACAGTAAGGTCACCCACAACAGTCTTGCCATCAAATGACTTCAGTACAAAAGTAGCTGTAGGAAACTCCTTTACATTGAAAAAGTGATCCACCTTTTCAGGATCAGTACCTTTCAAATGCGCTTCCAAGTCCTCTTTGCCTTTGCCAGCCTCCAAGTCAAGCACCGCAATAGAGTTCATATCAAGCACAAATTCACCACCAGCAAGCTTACCCTCAGCCACATTCAAGCCGCCCTCAGTAACGTTTACTGTACCATTGTGCTTACCTGTAGGTTTAGAGCCCACCCATTCTACTACCGAAGCAGGATCTACCTTATAAGCAAACCCCTGTACTTCAGCTTCAGGAGTTGTAGCTGTAGTTTCAGTTTGAGTTGTTTCAGCACCCTGCTGATTGTTAGTATTGTTACAACCCGATAGCAACAAAGCCATCACAGCTACACCCACTACTATTTTTTTCATAATGATATTATTTTTTAGTTTATGGTGCAAAGATAATAATTATTTTTGGAATACCAACAATCATTCCCCAAATATTTATCTCTAATCATAAAAAAAAAGCCCTCCTTTTCAGGAGGAACTTTTTTCACAATGCATATAAATACTACTACTAACTCCAAAAATAAAATACTTTCAAGTTATAAGAAAATCCATACACTCAAAAGTATTGGCTTTTCTTCATAAAAATTTGTTTTAATTTTAATAACCTTAATTTTTTTATCTAACAATGTTTCTTATAGCAATTTTAGTAATTTCAGTTTTTTCAAGTAATTTTCTTCTCGTTAGTTTATGCACTATTTTAAGCAATAGGCTAATATCCCATCCACCATGCTTACATTGCAGTATACAGAAAAAATCGTGCCAAAAATTCAATCTCCTCAAAAATACATTATAACTCACTCATTATCAGAGTTAACAAAATCACAACATATTGTTACCATTTTCTTAAACAGTCTGCATTTTTGAATATAAATTACACCTTAAAAATGTGTAATACTCACTATTATACACTTCACTCAAAGGTCGTATTATGACACCTTCAATAAAAAAAGTCCGATAATAAAATTACCGGACTTCTTCATTAACCAACCAAAACTTTAAATTATGAAAACTATTATTTGAAGTTTTACAATGAGCTACCACCCTCATTGCGCTGCAAAGGTACATACAAAATTGTTACCCACCAACAAAAAATCATACTTTAACAAAAGTTTAACGCATATCCTTCGTAAACATCATAGTAAAGCAACTCCCTCAATGCAACACACTGCAAAGAAAAATAGCAAATTAGCACCGCCAGCAATAGTCAAGTAAAGTCAATAAGTCAGTGTAAAATAAATTATTCTCTTAGTTTTTGGTTGTGAATACCAACAGTAAGTATATTGTTATTTTCATCTTTCAGTTGCAATCCATTTCCTCTATTTAAGTCGTAAATATTAACATTATCAGGGCTACTTTGTGCACGATGTGCCAAATCAATAAAATCATCTATCTTGAAAAAAAGTCTTTTTTGTTTTTTAGTAATAATATTGATGTGAATCTTTTCTCCCTTTTCAAAAGCCAAAAAGTCCTTAGTAAGTTCACCTCCATTCAAATATTCCTTCTTCGAACTACTTTGCGAACTACTTTTAGGGTTAATTCTCTCTATCAAGTAGTGGTCAACCTCAATTTTATCGCCAATACTGCTTCTGAGACTTTCATCTCTTATCAGCAGTTTAAAATCTAACTTTTTATGATCAATATTTCCACTATCATTCTTTAGATATTTAGAGTAAATAACCGTCTTAAAAGTTTCATTAGTTCCCAATTCTCTCAAGCGATACGAAAGCGGAGCACCAAGATTATCTTTATTAAAGTTAGCCCCATCTTTTAGAAATGCACGTACAGCAGCAAAATCACCAATAGCCTCTCCAGCAAGTTTAGCACTACCACCAAACACACGACCCGAAATTTTAGAACTCTTACTCAATTCTTTATAAGCCGCTTCCGCCTCAGCTGTAACTTTTCCACTAAGGATAGAAGCGTTAATTTTAGCCTCCAAATCAACCTTGCTAAGCGTAGATTCTATCCCCAATAAGTACACCCTACCGTATTTTATAGACGACACATAAACAGGCTTTTCTGCTCCAAACTGAGTTTTATAGTCAAAATTATCACTAAAAAAGTCCGAAGCTTTCTGAGGAAGGTCAAGGTCGAGTGTATAAAACTCTTGTTCTATCTTTACGATATATCGCGTCTTTTGTTTTTCATAATCAAATTTTATACTGCCTTTAACAGTATTCACAGCCCCGTTATAGCTCGCACCCAAAGCCAGCTTAAGGTGTTGCTCATCATGTACCTCATAGCTATGGTACGTAATATTAGCAGGAGGCGAGTTAAATGAGCGATTAAGAAGTTCGCTAATAGCCGTACGCACAGATGAAAGTGAAGGTTTATCCACCGTAATGCTAGGCTTGCTACCCGTAAGAGAAACAGAAATAGTAATAGGTTTGCGAGGTGCTACAATTGGCTTGTACGAACCCTCCACAACACTCTGCCCCTTAACCAAAGCTCCAGGGTAAAAAACCTCGTCATTTTCAGTATAAAGCAACTGGTTTTCATACTCTTTAGCTTGCTCATAATAGTTGTAAGCCGAAGTAAATTGAGCTCCATTTAAAAAAGAAGACATACGGTTAGTAACACCATTAGCAGGTCTTTCAGGAAAAGGAGACTGCTGTTTCACCGAAGGAAGTTGTGTTACATAATTATTTAGTTGAGTAGCGTCCAAAGCGCTATCTAATTTGTCAGCCTCGTCTTTTTTACAACCAACGAGAGCAACTGCTGCTAAAAGCCATAAATAGCTTTTCACAAGCGATAAATTTTGTGATTTCATATAATATATTGTTATAAATTTTTTCAGTTATAATAATATATTAAGTTTCTTTTTTACTATTGTGTTAAAGACAAAAATCGTGCCATTAAGAATATTTCTTTTTAAGAGCTCAAAGTAAAATCCATCTACAAAGTCCTCCTAATATATCCAAAAAATTCTATATATATCTTACCGCTCCTAATAATAAAAAACTTATAGATAGCATTTAAGCTCCCTTATAAACAAAAAAAACATTTTTACCTCAATTGTAATTTCTTTTGCAAATGCACAGGAGCAAGTACCTCCACTTGTTTGCCATACGAGAGTAACTCCTTGATAAAATCAGGCGTAACCTTTAAGTGGAGTTTGAGCACTATCTCATCATCAGTTTCACCAACCACCTCTTGCGAAGAGTGCAAAGGCATCGCTTTAAGGTATTCGGCAGGGTTAGGCACAAAAGGTGAGTCGGTAGGCAATTTTTTAAAAGCAAGCTGCACTTCCTCTGCTTGCGTACGATCATTATCTACCCACGCCCCAAAACTATCGTCAAAAAAATGTTGTACGTCCTTAGGCATAGGGTGCTGAAACTTCACCCCACGTTCATCGTCTAAATGCTTTATTCTGTCCAAGCCAAAAACCCGCAAGGCTTCTTTCTCTACATCCCATGCCAATACATACCAACGCCTTTGAGCTTCTTTCAGCAGATAAGGTTCAATAGTACGCACTTGGGTTTGTGAACTTCTGTCCCAAAACTTATAATAGTGTAGCTTTACTTGTCGCTTTTCTTTGATAGCCCTAAGCAGGGGCGACAAATATTCCGTACCTGCAGGCAATCGCTTTTCAAACTGAATCACCTCGGAAAGATTGCCGTAATTCTGCAAAGCTCTGAAAACATCAAACGCTTCTAAGAGATTTTGAGCATAGAGGTCGTTATCTTCTGTGATTTCGTAGGCTTTAAGAGAGTTATTATACTCTATTTTTATGCGATAGATTTTCTCAATATCTCGTTTATCACGCAGAAAAGTACGATCAGTAAAAGATTCAACATCGCAATATTCCTCACTTTTTTCTAAAGCCCTTATCAAATCTTCATACGAGTGAGGCTTCATACGCAAGCGTTCTACAATAAAACGGTGCCTTAAAAACTTCTTCATTTCATTATTTTTTTGCAAATATACAAACTTTTTCTTCGAGCGACAGCTTTTGTCGCACCTGTTTTAGACTTTTGCCCCAACAAATAACGATTTATATGAATATAGCCATTGTTGGGGGACGTGATTTTAATGATTACACCCTATTGAAAGAGAGTGTTTTAGCGTATATTGATACGCACGAAAAACCTGAAAATATCGTATCAGGCGGAGCTAAAGGAGCCGATACCCTTGCCGCACAATTTGCTGCCGAGATGAGTATTCCTCTCCTCGTTTTCAAACCCGATTACCAAAAGTACGGGCGTGGAGCAACCCTCGTGCGCAACACTCAAATCATCGAAAATGCCGAAGTGGTTTTTGCCTTCTGGGACGGACAATCAAAAGGCACTAAAGACAGTATCAAAAAGGCTGAAAAGCTCGAAAAAGAGCTCTATATCATCACCTATACGCCAACTATCAGTTCTTAGTATTTACTAAAAAAACAAGGCAAAAGGACGCACATATCATTTTATTTTGTATATTTGCTGGCAGAAACACATAAAACATATTTTATAGTAAAAACCAGATAAACACAAAATAAACATATTAGTAGCGTTTCGCTTTTATTTTCTAAGCTCGAAATACGACCAATTTTTCAATAGTGTAGAGAAAGTAAAGACGGAAGCGTTCGCGTATGCGGGCGTTCCTTTTGCTTTACACTATGCCTTTGGTCGGGCTTCGAGCTAAGCAAAACGGGATGCCCGCAAACTATTTTTGTAAAACATTGGGGAAGCCGAAAACCATATAGAGTAGGCAGTTATTAAAAACTATATTTAATTATGAGTTTAATGGTCACATTCAAAAACGAGGTGGTTCGCATTTGTCCAAAAAATGCAAAGAAAATCGAGGCTTCTAAGAATAATGGAATTTCTTGGGTTAGTCGCTACACTGGCAGTTATATCTTTCAAGATTTAACAGTCTCCGGTAATGAAATCTTAGCACAAACCGATAAAGGTTTGTACTGTTCAAAAAATGGAGGTTTATCTTGGGTAAAACGCAGTTAAAACAACTGAGGAGGTTGCTTTAAGGGTAACCTCCTCTTAGAAAAGAATGTACTATAGTAGAAAATTAGTATATTTGCATAATCAAACATAAAGTAATAACAAAAACAATAATTATGAGCATTAAATTAAATGATATTTTAAACTTTAATGAAGATGAGCTAAAAAACACTAAAATCAAATTCAACCTAATGTTTGGAGGAAATTGGAATCCAATTGAAATCTTCAAGAATAATGATAAAAAACTCTTTTAGAAGGGCAGTATTGGAATTATTCAAAAAACAAAATTTTTAAAGAAGGACAAAACACCATTGGTTTTATTCGTATTAAAGACAATTTATGGCTACTCTTTCATATTGGAAAAGTAACAAAAGATTTAAATATTTTCAATGGAGTTGGATATGAATATGAAGAACTTTCAAAATATGAAAAATATTTTGGAAGAGTAATTGTAAAGTATAAGAATACTTCACAAAACCTTTCACGAAATGCCCTCCCTCTAATAGATGAATGCGAAGTATATCAGATTTTACCTGATATTTTTGACAACGATATTTTTCCAGGATATGACAATATAAAGTTATCTTGGAGTGAACTATCGCGTATATTAGATAAAGAATCATGGAAAACTGCATTACAAAATCAAAAAGGAGTTTACTTAATTACAGACTCTTCTAACGGAAAGATGTACGTAGGCTCTGCTTATGGAAAAAATATGCTTTTAGGTCGATGGAAAAACTATGTAACAAATGGACATGGAGGAAATACAGAATTTAAAGAACTCCCTTTTGAATATATAAAACAATATTTCAAATACTCTATTCTAGATATTTTCAAATCAACTATAGATGATCAGGTAATAATCAACAGAGAAAATTGGTGGAAGGAAATCTTACAAACAAGAAGTTTTGGATATAATAAAAACTAAAATTTCAAATAAAAAAACACCTCAAAGCACAATATTTTGGGGTGTTTATTGTTATTTAAACTGTAAATAAGTATATTAATTCAACTTGCTAGTTATTGATTATTTTAAATAACTGTAATCCAAAAATATACATTGTAACCTTTATTAAAAAACCTTTTAAAGTAACAGAATGTATTGTTCTAGGAAACATCTTTTTAATATCGCTTATAGCTACTTCTACACGCTTTCTCATCTCTAACTTCTGTCTACTTTGTTTTTCTGAGTCGAGTCTTTTGCTATTCTTTTTTCGTTGCGTTTTTAACTCAACGCATTTATTTTCAAGTAAATAATCTTCCATTTGATAATCTGTATAAGCACTATCCCCATAAAGTCTTGCCTCTGGTGGAAAAATCTCTGTAATCTTATCTAAGGCTTTCACATCTGCCGTTTTTCCTACGATAAAATGAAACGCAATAGGTATGCCTTCTCCTGTTGTAACTAACTGAAATTTAATTCCATAAAAATAAGATCGCATACTTGCTGTATAGTCTCTATATTGTTTACCTTTTAGAATTTTACATCTATTAATACGGATGTTTTGACAAATAGGGACAGGAAACGAATCTATTATATAGTTCATTTCACAAGTAATCTCTTTATAAAAAGAGGCTACTAAATGAAATAATTCATAAAGCATATTTCCTAAACTATGTAAGCGCCTATTAAACCTACTTTCTTCTAACATATTGAGGAATAGGTTATATTGTTTAACAAATTTGATAGCCGAACGATAGTTCCCATAGAAATTTGTAGCAGCTATAAATGCCGTTGTAATAATCTCGCTGTCAGACACTTTTCGGCGTATATCTTCAGAATGATTAATTTCTTTTGAAATATCATCGATAATACAAAAAATTGATGTAATTTTGTCTTTGCAAAGCATTGGAGTTGTTTTTATTTCTTTGCAATTACAAATATACAAATCTTTTGCTTTGCTTTTTTATTTTTTTAACTTTTCAACTAGCAAGTTGAATTATATTAAGTATTTTTCTCTTTACAACCTTGTTACACCTCGAAACAACTATTTGTCTAAGAATATAAATAACTGGAATTTTGCAGTGTAAAAAACGTGTTCTTTGATATTTTGTTTAGTGTATTAAGCTCAGTTTTTTAAAATAAAAAAAGAGCAATTCATTACTGAATTGCTCTTTTATAAGAAGGCGGCGACATACTCTCCCACGTAACCGTAGTACCATCTGCGCTAAAAGGTTTAACTGCTCTGTTCGGAATGGTAAGAGGTGAGACCTTTGACTATAAC
>NZ_JAGDYP010000003.1 GCF_017565765.1 Capnocytophaga bilenii | reverse complement strand
CGTGTTGTTTCTTATTCGCTCCTGAGCGCCTATCGTCTCATTTGCGGGTGCAAAGGTACGGCGTTTTTTTAATTCTCCAAATTTTTTACCAAGTTTTTTTTAAGTTTTTTTACTCATTATTTGTAAAATACTGATTATCAATAGTAAATAAATGAAAGTTTTTTGGAGGATTTTGTGGAAGGCAAGCCGAATGGGAAGCAAATTGGTGAAACAAGTGGGAGTGCTAAAACCAAAAAGAGCCGCTTCATTTTGCAGAAGCAGCTCTTTATATTTATTGTTTGTCTTTTGTAATTATACCACACCTTGGTCAAGCATAGCGTGCGCTACTTTCATAAAGCCCGCTATGTTAGCACCTTTCACGTAGTTAATATAACCTTCTTCTTGTCCGTATTTTAAACAAGCGTTATGGATAGACTCCATAATATGGTGTAATTTAGCATCTACTTCTTCAGCTCTCCACGCAAGGTGTGCCGCATTTTGGGTCATTTCAAGACCAGAAGTAGCTACCCCTCCTGCATTCACCGCTTTACCTGGGGCAAATGGTAATTTAGCATCTTGGAAAGCCTTGATGGCTTCCGGAGTACAACCCATATTCGATACTTCAGCTACCAATTTCACACCGTTAGCTATAAGCATTTTAGCATCTTCTTCGTTCAATTCATTTTGGAAAGCACAAGGCAACGCAATATCACAAGGGATTACCCACGCTTTTTTGCCAGCGGTAAATTTACTTTCTTTAGCAAATTTTTCAGCAAAAGGAGCCACGATATTGCGGTTAGAAGCGCGAAGCTCCAATAAGTAATCAATCATTTCGTGAGTCATACCTCCTGGCACTTCTACACAACCATCAGGCCCTGATAAACCAATCACTTTAGCCCCTAATTGAGTAGCTTTTTGCGATGCACCCCAAGCTACATTACCAAAGCCAGATACTACCACACGTTGTCCTTTAAGGTCTTTGCCAAGTTTTTTAAGCATATGGTCTACGAAGTAAAGTGCCCCATAACCTGTAGCTTCAGGGCGGATAAGAGAACCACCCCAGTTAATACCCTTTCCTGTAAGTACCCCTGTATTGTACTCGCGAGCCAATTTTTTGTACATTCCGTACATATAGCCTATTTCGCGACCGCCTACACCCACATCTCCTGCAGGTACATCAGTATCAGGACCTATATGTTGCCAAAGTTCAAGCATAAACGCTTGGCAAAAACGCATAATTTCAGCATCCGATTTACCGGTAGGGTCAAAGTCTGAACCTCCTTTAGCCCCCCCCATAGGTAGGGTAGTAAGCGCATTTTTGAAAGTTTGTTCAAAGCCTAAGAACTTAAGCATTGAAGGGTTTACCGCTTTGTGAAAACGAATACCTCCTTTGTAAGGGCCTATAGCAGCATTAAATTGTACACGGTAGCCCAAGTTGGTTTGTACTTCGCCTTTATCATCCACCCAATCTACACGGAAAGTGAAGATACGATCAGGCTCAACAATACGTTCAATAATTTTAGCTTTGGCAAATTCTGGGTGTTGGTTGTAAACCTCTTGCACAGATTCAAGTACCTCGTGCACTGCCTGCAAATACTCTTTCTCTCCAGGGTGTTTAGCCTCTAAAGAGCTCATAATTTTATTTACATCCATAGTAATAAAAATGTTTATAAAAATGTTTGATTATTAACCTCAATTCGTTATTGAAGCACAAAGGTAATCAATATTTTTATATCCTACAAATAAAAAATACAAAAAAAGCAAAATATTAACGTAAGTATAAGAATATAAGGGTAAAAGCACGAAAATAAAAAACTGCTATAACAGCATATATGAAAAACTTTTCGTAATTTTGCCACAAAAAATAAGACAGTGTATTCAGAAATTTTAGACGTAAAAACACCCGTACTCACGCTGAATAAGCAGCGTATTGTAAGGCTGGGCGATTTTCTCATTCCACCCTCGTATCAGCAATTTTCATTTGAATTAGGCTACGGGCGCCTCCTTGAACTTTTTTTTACTTATATCCCTATGGGCGAAAGTAATTATACTAATACTTTGGAAGAGCAAAATGCGTATTTAAAGAGTATTTTTCAATCCTACCTAACAAATCCCGCCCCTCCTAAGCTACTACACGATCCTGTAAATTATAGGCTTATTGCCAATGCCGAGCCTTTTTTATTTGGCGAAAATGGTGAAGTAGTATTTTGGGATAGCGAACACCCCACTGCCGATGGTGAATGCCCTATTTATTTGGCGTGTTTTCCTATAGGTATCTATTTTGTAGGAAATAACTTTAGTGAGTTTATAGAAACCCTCACCCACCCTACTTCCTTTAAAAACATTCTCAAATACTACAACGAGGCTTTACCACCCACTTTTGAACCTTTAGAAATAGAATAATGTATAAACCAAAGAGGCTGCCCCCAAAAGGACAGCCTCAAAATAGTTATAGTTATGAAAAAATTATAACACCTATTTAAAATAGTATTATACTATAATGCTACACGCTTGAAAGCTACAACTTCTACATTTTTAGATTTTACAAAATCTGACACTTTTTTGCTTTCGTCATAGATATACACTTGGTCAAGCAGTGCTTTTTCTTGGTCGAGGGTAGTGTTGTCGCTGATGAAACGTTGAACTTTACCAGGAAGGATTTTATCCCAAATTTGTTCTGGTTTGCCTTCAGCTTTTAGTTCAGCTTTAGCATCTGCTTCAGCTTTAGCCAATACTTCAGGAGTAAGCTGAGCTTGTGATACGTATTGAGGTACGTGTTTTAGCGGTTTGCCCAAACGGTGTAGTTCTTCGTTTTCTTTTTCAATGATAGCGATACGCGCTTCAGTTTCTTTAGCGATGTATTCAGCTGAAAATTCTTTGTAAGAAAGTTTTTCAGCACCCATAGCAGCAACCTGCATTGCTAAGTTTTTACCTACTTCAGCAGCATCAGCTATAGCAGATGAAAGTCCTACAATAGCAGCAATTTTGTTACCATTATGTATATAAGAAGCCACAAAAGGAGCTTCTAATTTTTCAAAAGCACCGATTTCAATTTTCTCACCAATAACCCCTGTTTGTTCAGTAAGTTTTTCGGCTACTGATAATCCTTTGTAATTTGCAGCTAATAAATCTTCTTTGCTGTTTACGCCAAGCGCAAGTTCAGCCAAATCTTTAGCAAATGCTACGAAGTCAGCGTTTTTAGCTACGAAGTCGGTTTCGCAGTTAAGAGAAATGATAGCACCTACAGTATTATTACCATTTACTTTAGCTATAACAGCCCCTTCGCTAGAGTCGCGGTCGGCACGTTTAGCTGCTACTTTCTGACCTTTTTTGCGCAATACTTCAATTGCTTTATCAAAATCGCCTTCTGCTTCTATAAGGGCTGCTTTACAGTCCATCATACCAGCACCTGTGGCTTGTCTTAATTTATTTACTTCTGCGGCGGTAATATTTGCCATTTTTATTAATGTTTAGTGTTTAATGATTAATGATTAATGCTGATGAATTGTATTATTCAACTTTTACATTAATCATTAATCATTGTATTAATTATTCATTAGAGTTATTTTCTTTGTTAGCTTCAGCTGTTCTGCTTGCAAGACCTTCATTGATAGCTTCGGTGAAGTATGAAAGTACTTTTTCGATTGATTTTGAAGCGTCATCGTTAGCAGGGATAGGGAAGTCAACTTCGCGAGGGTCAGAGTTTGTATCAACCATAGCGAAAATAGGAATGTTTAATTTTTGAGCTTCTTTTACAGCGATGTGCTCACGAAGTGTATCTACTACAAAAAGAGCAGCTGGCAAACGTTGCATATCGGCGATAGAACCTAAGTTTTTCTCAAGTTTTTCGCGCATACGTTCTACGTGTAGTTTTTCACGTTTTGAAAGGGTATCGAAAGTACCGTCTTTCTTCATTTTGTCAATAGATGACATTTTTTTAACTGCCTTACGGATAGTAACGAAGTTGGTAAGCATACCACCAGGCCAACGTTCTGTAATATAAGGCATTTTTACTGATTTAGCTTTTTCGGCAACTACATCTTTAGCTTGTTTTTTAGTCGCTACGAATAGTACTTTTTTGCCTGAAGCTACGATTTTTTTGAGGGCTTCGGTAGCCTCTTCAATTTTTGCAGCGGTTTTGTACAAGTTGATTACGTGGATACCGTTGCGTTCCATATAGATGTAAGGTGCCATATTAGGGTTCCACTTACGGGTAAGGTGACCGAAGTGTACACCTGCATCTAATAATTCTTTAATTTCTATGTTATTTGCCATTTTTTTTAAATAGTTTACGTTCCTAAAAAGTTAGCAATAGCTTGGAGAGGCTTTTGCCGCCTGAGCTATTTGGATGCTAAACTAAGGAGCAAATTTAATTTTGAATTTTAAATTTTGAATTAAGAACTCAAAATTCATAATTATTCTAACGTTTAGAGAATTGGAATCTCTTACGTGCTTTTTTCTGACCGAATTTTTTACGTTCTACCATACGAGGGTCGCGAGTAAGGAACCCTTCGGGTTTCAATACAGCTCTGTTTTCTACATCTACTTGGCAAAGAGCGCGAGCGATAGCCAAACGGATAGCTTCAGCTTGCCCTGTGATACCTCCACCATATACGTTTACTTTCACATCGTAAGCAGCCTCAGCGCCAAGTAGTGCAAGAGGTTGTTTTACTTTGTATTGCAAAGTAGCGGTAGTAAAATAGTTATTAAGGTCGCGTTTATTTACGCTGATAGAACCATTACCAGGTTTTAGGTAGATACGCGCTACGGCGGTTTTTCGTCTACCGATAGTGTGAATTACTTCCATTATTTGAGATCGTTTAAGTTAATGGCAGTAGGTTGTTGTGCTTCGTGTTTATGCTCAGTACCTACATACACTTTCAAATTACGTAAAACTGCTGCACCCAATCTAGTTTTAGGAAGCATCCCTTTTACAGCTTTTTCGATGATGCGTTCTGGGTGTTTTGCCAATAGTTGTTTCACTCCCACAGTGCGTTGTCCTCCTGGGTAACCTGTGTGGCGAAGATAAGTTTTGTCTTCCCATTTGTTACCTGTAAGGTTAATTTTTTCGGCATTGATAACGATTACGTTATCGCCACAATCTACGTGGGGTGTAAAGTTAGGCTTGTACTTACCACGTAGCAATTTAGCCACTTTAGAGGCAAGACGACCTAAAGTTTGTCCGTCAGCATCAACAATTACCCACTGTTTAGTAACAGTAGCTTTGTTGGCTGAAACTGTTTTGTAGCTTAGTGTGTCCACTTCGTTGCAATTTTTATAAATTAAACATTCCTTTATTTTGGAGTGCTTATGATGGGGCACTCCTATTTTTAGGGCGCAAAAGTACAACTTTTTTTTGAAACAGCAAAAAAAATTAATTAACAAATTTCAAAATCGCCAAATTGGCAAATTAGCTAATTAGCAAATCAAAACTTATTTTGCTCTATAATTTCTTTATTAGCGCATAAGTAAGTCAGCCAAATATAATCAAAAAGATGTTTTTTACCATTGTGCTTACCTCTATTTTTCTTTTGCTTAGCAAGGTTCAGTATATATTTATTAGGCATTTCTGTCTGAAAGGTCAAAACACCTTCCTTGTCAGTAATACCGGTAATACTTTTATTTACTGAAAAATCAAAGGTAACTTTCTCTTTCTTTAGTCCTCTTTTTTTGTAGAAGGCTCTATACTCCTGCTCGTCTCCTTTAGCGGGAGCCACCCCCAATCTAAAAAACGATTTATCACCCAAGACAACCGTTTCAGTCAGCGGTTTTGTACTCACAAAAGCAACGGACTGATACCTCAAGCGCATCCGTTTGTATACTTTAGCCACCAAATGATTAATATTCAATTTGTAAATGCCCTCTTCTTCTACCTTAAAATGGGCGTAATAACACCATTCTGACTGCTTCTTTTCCAAAACAGTCTCTTTCCCCGAAGGAGAGATGAGTGAAAGTGAAAGCGTATTCAAGTCTGAGTACCATTTAGCAGTAGGGGTAGGCTTATTGGTTTCATTCGGTTCACCGAAGAAAATGCGCACCTCGTGCCAATCGCCTATCTTTGCCTCTGTGTTGGTTTCAATCCAAATAGCGTGTCCCATCGCCTGCTGAGCCAGCAGAGCTAGCAATATCCATAAATACCTCATTTTTGCATTAAAAATTTTCATTATCACTTAATTTATATCTAAAACTAGGATAGCCTCCTTTTAGTTTTTCATTCACATAGTCATAAAACTGTATTTTCACAAACTTACCTTTAGCTGTTTTCAGCAAGTAAACCTCATTTCTATTTTTGTATTTCCCTCCACTGATATAGGTTACATAAAGCGAAGCCTCTTGAGAAAAAGTACCTTCTTTTTTAGTTTCGACGTTTTTTACTACGTCCCAACCGTTTAGCGTTCCTATCGCATCTACTTTATAGCCTGTCGGAGGGGCTATAATTACCTTGTTCCAATCTGTTTTTTTAGTGTTAATAGCACCCCCCTTTCCTTTGCCGGAGGTACCGCTATTGGTTTTCACATACCAACGTTGGAAAGCTATATCCCACGTAAGGTCAGTTTCAGGCGAACTCACCTCTACAATAGCACCTTTTTCAAGCGAGTAATACACCCATTTTTCATACGATGTAGCATTTAGCATCTTTACATCATTAGTAACAGACAAGGGTTCTGCCTCATCTTTTTCTTTTTTACAAGCAATCAAACTCAGACTGCCCACTACTGATAAAATAAATACTTTGTAATTCATAGTTTTGTTATTTGAGTGGGCAAAGGTATAAAATATTTTTATATAAACCTAAAATATAATTTTAATTATTAATAAATTTATTTTTACATATATTTTAAAACAATGTTTGAAAAGAAATTAAAACCCTCATCAACAGAAGATTTCATCACTACTAACACAAAAAAACACTGTTTTATCAGCCTTCAACAGCGTCTTAAAACAGTGTTTTTTATTCTTTTTTTTAATCTTCTCATCGACAAATCGGCAAATCGACAAATCGCCTTTTTCTCCAACTGATAGAGTTTTTTTGATATATTTTTTTACCGTTTAGGTCATATTGTTAATATTTAGAGGGCTTATAAAGCTATTTGCGTGGTAAAGTCCACCATCTTTTAAACAAGTATCGGTGAAGCCCCCTATTGAGGATAATTGTTGCCAAAAATGCAGTTATTAGTGGAACTTGCATAAGCCTTTGGCTTTTAATTCATTTATTCAGCTTCTGAGACTTCTTGAAAATCATCGTCATCATCATAGGAAGTGTAATCCCATTCTAAGCCAAAGTTTTCCATAGCGTCTAAAAGAGTATCAAATAACTTTTGTTGAGTGCTACCTGTAAAAATAGCAGTGGCTCGGTTTGAGTCTTGATGTATGGCAAGGGTAATGACTATTTGAAAATCGGTATCGGTAAAGGTGCGTTGTCCTTCCCAACTGAGAGAGGTGAGTTCGGTATATTGTTTTTCTATATGGGCAACTGCTCCTGTGGGTACTTCAAAGTCTTCCATTTTCCAACCGCCCATTGCATTAGCATTGTAACGCAAGCCTCCCATCACACCGTTGTAAATAGCTATGTACAGCCAAAAGTCGGAGAGACTTTGAGTTTCTTGTATCCAATTGGGGTCGGTTTCGGAGCCGTAATTACCCCAAACGGGAGGGTTGGGGTTGGTTAAATCTTCTTTGCGGATAGCCCACATCACTACTCCTTGGTTTTCTTCACAAAAGCATAAGTAATCGCCTGCAAAATACATTTGCAGAGGTGTTGCCAACGAGTTATAGGATTGGTTTATACTTTTGGTTGCCCCTAACTGTAAATAATACGCTCGGAACTCCTCAGGCAAAGTGATGTGTAAGCGTTTTTCGGCTTTTAACAACTGTGCTTGCGAGAAGCCCTTGCAGTTCTTTGGTGTGAGATTGTATAGTTTTTTAATGTTTTCCATATTAATATTTCAATAAATAAAAGCCCCATATCATATTGCTAAACTCTCCTGCTACAAAGCTGTGTGTCTCGCCGTTTATCACTACTTCATAAAGGGTAAAAGATTTTTCGGCGTGGTAGAGAGGGTCTGTTACTTTTACATATTCTCCCGTTTCTTGCCATTTGTAATCAAATATATTTACGCCAAAGAGTTTTACCTCGCCTTCTACTCCCGAGGTTTCAAACTGCCACGTTTTTTGCTTGAATAATTTCATTCTTTAATTATTTTTCTACCAATAAAATTCATTTGAAAGCTATCTTTTTCTTTAGTGAGTATAAGCTGTTGTTGCTCAAAGAACATTAAGAGTCTTTCGTTTTCTGGGAATGTGAATTTGCTTGCTATCTCATTGTTCTCTAATGAAAACTCACAAAAAGTATTTGTTTTTTCGTAACAATCCATTAAAAAGAGATGTTTTTCATCTTTAGAAAGCTTAAGATTGTCAAATTTTATATTGAAAGGACTTAAATCATAATCTTTATAAGTGCCATCGGGTGCTATTTTACGGATAATGGATAGAAGTTCTCTTTCGTTATTACATAAATTCATATAAATATTGCCTTTACTGTCTTTTACTACAGACCTATAAGGGGCAGTATTGAAAAGTATCTCTATTTTATCTTTTATCAAATCGTAACGTTGAATATTTCCATCTTCTCTTTATTTCTCCAATCTTCAAAAAACATTTCTTATCAACTAATTGTCAAATCGACAAATTAGCTAATTTATTCTAGTCTCTTTCGGGATTGTTTGTTCTTGTAACATTGCAATTCGTTTAAATCTATATCAAAGATTTTAGATACAAAATTCATATCTATTTCATTCAAAAAAGGAACCTGCTTGATAATTTCTATAAAATTTTCAAGCCCATTATACTTCTGGATAGCTGCATAAAAGTCAGTATCCCAACCTCGTTCTATAACTCTTTGCACCACTATTTTTTTACCTTTCTCCCAATCGAAGGTGTCGAGGTCATAGTCCCACAATAACGAGGGGGATATTTCCATCTTCTCTTTATTTTTCCAATCTTCAAAAAACATAACTTTTTAATTAGCAAATTTGAAAATTAGCAAATTGGCTGATTTTCTCATTTGCTAATTTACTAATTTGCTTATTACTTCAGGAAAATGTTGGTACTCTAATTGGTGTATTTTTTCTGCTAAAGTGTCGGGGGTATCGGTGGGGAGTACCTCTGTTTTAGCTTGAAAAATGATATTTCCTTCGTCGTAATGCTCATTTACATAGTGGATAGTGATGCCGCTTTCTGTTTCGCGATTATCAATAACTGCTTGGTGTACGTGTGCGCCATACATTCCTTTGCCTCCGTATTTTGGTAATAGTGAAGGGTGTATGTTGATAATCTTATCAGGGAATGTCTCAGTAAGGTAGGGGGGTACTTTCCAGAGGAAGCCCGCCAATACTATAAGATCAGGCTGCAAACTTTTGAGGATATTGAGTACAATATCAGAATGATAGAATGCTTGCCTATCGAATACTATTGAGGGAATAGCGAGGCGTTTGGCGCGTGCTAGTACGCCTGCTTGTGGGTTGTTGCAAAGGATAGCTTGCACTTGTGCTGTGCCTTTTTCGGCAAAATAGGTAGCGATGCGCTCGGCATTGGAACCTGAACCTGAGGCGAAGATTACTAATTTTTGCATCTTATGTTAGGGTTTAGTTTTATATTAGGTAAGTTCGGAATTTGTATGTTTTTTCTTTATAATTTACGAATGTGGAAAAAAAACGTCTTTTTTTTCCACGTTGCATAGCGTATAGAAAAAAAGAGCGTTTTTTTTCCACGTTATACTTTTTCTCCTATAAGCACTTTTATTAGAAATTCATTTATATAATAGTTTGTTTTTCCTATTTTTAGTTTTTCTAAAAGTCCTATTTCGGTAATAGCATCTAAATAATTTTGGGCTGTACGTCTTGTTACATTCAAATCTGCTTCTAAAAACTCTATTTTGGTATATGGGTTTTTAAAAAGGTTGTTTAGTAGATCTTGGCTATAGATTTTTGGCAGTTCTGTACGGAGGCGTTGTTTGGTGTTTTGCATTAGTGTTTTGATATTTTCTACCAAACTTATGGTTTCAATAGCTGTTACTTCTACTCCTTTTAGTAGGTACAATATCAGTGTTTGCCAGTCGCCGTGAGTTCTTACCCCTTGCAATGCCTTGTAATAATCGTCTTTGTACTGAATAATATACCTACTGAGGTATAGTACAGGAAGATCTAACAATCCTTCTAATACTAAATACAAGATATTGATAATACGCCCTGTACGTCCGTTCCCATCATAAAAAGGGTGTATACTTTCAAATTGATAGTGTATAATTGCCATTTTAGTTAGAGGGTCGAGGTCTGAGAAATTGGGGTCGTTGATGAATCGCTCTAAGTTTGCCATTAGGTTTAGGATTTCATTTTTATCTTGTGGTGGGGTATATACTACCTCTTTTTTGCTGTTGATGAGTTTTGTGCCTGCTTGCGTTCTAAATCCTGCTTTATTTTCTTCTAATTGTTCTTGTATCAGTAATATATGTTTGTTTAATAAGAGTTTTTCTTTACGTACAATTTCAAATCCCATTTTCAATCCTTTAGCATAATTAACAACTTCTTTGCTTGCAGGATTTGTTTCTATCATAATATGTTCTTTATAGAGGTCATCGTGAGTAGTAACTATATTTTCGATTTCGCTACTACTTTTTGCTTCTTGAAGTGAAAGTGTATTAATAAGTATTTGCTCATTTGGAATGGTTTTAACAATTCCTTTGAGTTCTGCCAAATGCCTATGCGAGAGGTTTAGTTGTTTGAGTATTTCGCGTGTTTCCACTTCTGCTGGGGGTGGTAATAGTGATAGGCTAAAGTTATTTATCATATTTTATCGTTTTTGATGTTAGGGTTTAGTTTTTCAATCAGTTGGGTGAGGGTGTGGTAGATGTGTTGGTAGGTGGTGAGTTCTTTACCTATATATATGATTGCTAAGGCATAGGGTGTGGTGGGGTGTGGTAGGTGGTGTTTTTGCAACCTGTAGGCTTCACGAATGAGGCGTTTTAGGCGGTTGCGATGTACTGCTTTTTTGAATGTGCGTTTTGGCACGCTTACCAGTAGTTGATAAGGTGCTTGTAGCGTGTGTATGGGGGTATAAAGCAGCTTGAGGGGATAGATGGTGTGGCTATCGGGGGCTGAAAATAGCTGCTGTATATGGTCACGCTTGCATAGCTTTTCGTTTTTAGAGAATGTAAACAAGGTCTTTGAACTATAAAATAATGCGCAAAGGTAAGAAGTAATTAGCAAATTAGCAAATTTGTGTTGCCGACTTTCCTTCACTTATCCTTCGCTGAACCTTCGCTCAATGTTCGCTCAAGGTAAGGGGAAGGTAAGGGGAAGGTATGTTTTGAACAATGGGCTAACGGCTCATTATTTTATATACATTTTATAGTATTGGCATAGTTTTTGAGGTGATAGGCGCTCTTTTGAATTGAGGTGTTTTTAGGGGTATTTAGGGCTGTTAATGAATGTTAAATTTTAGAAGGGTAGAAGTGTGCCACAAAAGGAACATCTACGTGTTTATATTTATGCTAATCGTATGATTATAAGTATCTTATGATTATACACTGCCTTGCAACTGTTTTTATTGAAAATATAATAACATTTTTAAGATATTGATTGATAAAAATAGATATTTAAAAGGAAATATATTATATAAATTTCAACTATTTATATTTTTCATTGCATTATTATCAAAATCTATATACAAAAATGTTTTTTTGGCTATTTTGCGGTAGTGATTGAAAAAAAAGTAATAATTATTTGCTTTTATAAATTATTTTTTAAATCTTTGCGGCAGTTAATAGATAAATAATAATAGCGATGAAACAAAAAGTTATGTATTGTTTGTTATGGTCTCTGCTGCTGGTAGGAGGAGCTTATGCGCAGAATTATCGTACCATAACAGGGGAGGTAAAAGATGATACTGGTGACCCCCTTGCTGTTGCCACTGTCGTGGTAAAAGGCTCCTTGAATCACGGTGTAGCTACCGACTTTAATGGGAAGTATACCATAAAGGTACCGGATGACAAGGACGTTGTGCTTGTGTTCTCGCTATTGGGTATGCGCTCGGTGGAGAAAAAAATTGGTAACCAAACGGTTATTAATGTTACCCTGAAAGATGATGTAACTCAAATTGATGGGGTAGATGTAGTAGCTACAGGTTATCAAACTATTGACAAGCAAAAGCTTACTGGGGCTGTACAAACCTTGAAAGCTGACGAAATTAAGATTGATGGTTTGGTGGACGTAGGTCGTATGATTGAAGGACGTGCTGCAGGGGTGAATGTACAGAACATTTCGGGTACATTTGGTACTTCGCCTAAAATCACCATACGTGGTGGTTCATCTATCTTTGGTGATACCAAACCGCTATGGGTAGTGGATGGTGCTGTACAAGAAGAGGTGGTAAACTTGAGCTTTGAGCAATTGGCTTCGGGTGACGCTTCTACTTTGGTGAGTTCGGCGATATCAGGGCTTAATGCTAATGATATTGAAAGCATCGAAATCTTGAAAGATGCTTCGGCACTATCACTATATGGTGCTCGTGCGCTAAACGGTGCGGTAATCATCACTACTAAAGGAGGCAAACGCAATGTGCCTACTAAATTGAACTACCAATTGGAAGAGTCGGTACGAATGGTGCCTACTTACAGCCAATTTGATATAATGAACTCTCAAGAAACAATGTCGGTATACCGTGAGTTGGAGCAAAAAGGGTATTTTGCACTATCATCACACACTCAAGCTCGTTATGGTGGGGTATATAATATGATGTATCGCGCTATAGATAGCTACGACCCTAATACTGGTAGATTTGGGCTTGAAAATACAGAACGCGCTAAACTTGCTTTCTTACGCAAATACGAATATGCTAATACTGACTGGTTTAAAACTTTGTTCCGCCCTTCGCTTACACAAAACCATACTGTGAGCCTTTCAGGGGGTAGTGAAAACTCTAGTACTTATGGTTCGTTAGGTTTTTACGTAGACCCAGGATGGAGTATAGCTGATCGTGTGCATCGTGTAACAGGTAACATTAAATCGTCTTACGACTTATCAAGCAAGGTGAAATTGGGCATCTTGGCACAGGGGTCATTGCGTGCGCAAAAAGCACCTGGTACTTACAACCGTACTTCAAACCCTGTAAATGGTGGTTATGAGCGTGATTTTGACATCAACCCATTTAGCTATGCGCTTAATACCAGCCGTACGCTTCGCCCTTATGACGAGAATGGTAACTTGGAGTACTATCGTTATAACTATGCACCTATGAACATCTTGCACGAGCTGGCTAACAACTATATGGATGTGAATATGCTGGAGTATAAGTTGCAAGGTGATATGGAAATAAAATTGGCTAAAGGGCTAAAATATAACTTTTTGGGGTCATTGCGCCACGTAAAGAGTAGCAATGAACACACTATGACTGAAAAATCAAACATAGTGGGGGCTTATCGTGCTAATGAAACTACTATAGTGGCTAACGCAAACCCTTTCTTGTTTAAAGATCCTAAAAACCCTGATAATTTGCCTGAAGTAGTACTTGCCAATGGAGGTATCTTTAAACTTACTGAAAACAACTTGCAAAGCTACTACTTGCGCAATGCTCTTGAGTATAAAAATTTGTTTAATAAGGTACACGATGTACGCTTGTTCTTAGGACAGGAGTTCCGTCATACTGATCGTGATAACTCATTCTTCTACGGTTATGGTTACCAGTTTAAAAAAGGAGGTACTGCTTTTACCGACTATCGTGCTGTACAAAAGACTATACAAGAGAATGCGCCTTATTTTGGCAAGAGTTTTTACAAAGAACGCGGTATAGCTTTCTTCTCACAAGCGGCTTATACTTATGACGACCGCTATGTGCTATCGGGAACGCTTAACTATGAAGGTAGTAACCAATTGGGTAAAGCTCGTTCATCACGCTGGTTGCCTACTTGGAACGTGAGTGGACGCTGGAATGCGAACAAAGAAAAATTCTTAGACGGAAACAAATACATATCTAACCTTGCGCTACGTGCGAGCTACGGCTTGATAGCAGGCTTGGCAAACGCAAGTAATGCAGTGGCTATCTATGGCAATGATATCACTAACCGCTATTTGCCTGAAGACCGCGAAAGTATGATTTACATACGTGCGCTACAAAATTCAGACCTTACTTGGGAAAAGGTATATGAAACAAATTTTGGGTTTGAACTTGGCTTGTTTAAAAACCGTGCGAACTTATCGGCTGACTTGTACCAAAAGAACTCAAAAGATTTGATAGACTATGTTCGTACTTCGGGTATAGGTGGTGAGCACATCAAATTGGCTAACAACGCTTCGATGGTTACCAAAGGGGTGGAAGTGGCTATAGAAACTCGTAACATTGTAAAAGATGAAACGAACCCTAACTTTAGCTGGAATACAGGTTTCAACTTTGCATACTTTGACCAAGAGATCACTAAGCTTACTTATACACCTAATGCCTTCAACCTAATACGCGAAGTGGGTGGTAACGTAGTAGGCGGACAACGCAATACGATTTATTCCTATCAGTTTGCAGGGCTTAGTGGTAAAGGGTTACCGCTATTCAACCTTAAAGATGGTTCTCGCGACTATAGTGGTATAGATTTTCAAGAAACTGAAGGTATCTTGGAATACTTGAAGAAAGAAGGAGGGGTAGAACCTAACATCACAGGAGGTTTTTCTAACACCTTTAAGTATAAAAACTGGGAACTTAGTTTCCTCATCACTTGGCAAGCAGGTAACAAAATACGTAAATCGCCTGAATATTCAGTAGGATATAGTGATTTGAGTGTATTCCCAAGAGAAATGAAGAATCGTTGGGTGAACCCAGGAGATGAAGCTACTACGCAGATACCTTCTATACCCTCACGAAGAACTGTATATGAAATGCGCTCATTTACCTTGCAACGAGTATACAACACTTATAACTATTCTGATGCTCGCATAGTAGATGGATCGTTTGTACGTATGAAGAGTATAGGCTTAAGCTACAACTTCCCTAAAGATGTGCTTGACGACCTAAAGATAAGCAATCTAACTTTGCGCTTGCAAAGTGCCAATCCGTTCCTTATCTATGCTGATAAAAACTTAAACGGTCAAGATCCAGAGTTCTTCCGTTCAGGCGGGGTAGCTTACCCTATCACAGCACAATATACCTTTACTATCAATCTTGGCATCTAAAAACTGAACGACAATGAAAAGAAATTATTTATATACATATATAGCTGCAGCGGCAATGACTGTAACGCTGAGCTCTTGCGACAAGTTTTTGGACGAGTCGCCTAATCCTCGTGCCGAATTGGATTCGGCAGAGGATGTGCAAGAACTCTTAGTTTCTGCCTATCCAGAAGGTCTCTATATGGGTATTTGCGAAGCGATGAGCGACAACGCTGGTGATAAGGTAAACTTAGGTTCTAACTCTAAAGTGAATGCTGATATGTACTTTTGGCGCAGCAATAACGATGTAAATTTGTATGACACACCTTCGTTCTTTTGGAATAAGACTTGGGCAGCGATAGCAAGTGCCAATCAGGCTTTGGAAGAAGTGAAAAAACTGGGTGGAGGCAGAAATACTGACTACCTAAAGGGTGAAGCCCTTGTGGCACGTGCTTACAACCACTTTATGCTGGGTTTCTTATGGTGCAAGCCATATAACCCTAGTACCGCTGCTGCCGACCTTGGCTTGCCTTATGTGGTTACTCCTGAAACTCACGTATTTGAACGCTACAAACGCATCTCATTAAAAGAATATTACGATGCTATTGAGCGCGACTTACAAGAAGGGTTGCCACTGATAGACAATACTAAGTACAAAAAAGCTCGCTACCACTTCACTACCGAAGCGGCACACGTATTCGCAAGCCGTTTTTACCTAATGAAAGGTGAGTGGGACAGGGTAATATTTCACGCTAATGCCGCTTTGGGTAGCGATCCTACTCCTAAATTGCGCGATATAAAAGGACAACGCGGCTTAGGCTACTACGAGCAAGCACTTAGATACTCGGCTGCTGATGAGCCTGCTAACGCCTTAGTAATGAGCGTAATGTCATCGTTCAACGACGAATTTGCGAGTAACAAATACGGGCTTACCTTAGAACTTTCGGATGCTATTACAGCGGCTATGCCACTAAAAAAAATGGGCTATCCTGCTACTTGGGCTTATTCTTTCTACGGTCTTGACGATTACAGGAATATACCTAAGTTTCAAGAATACTTTAAATACGAAAACGTATCTATAGGTATAGGCGAACGATATAATATGGTGGCTGTACTTACTTATGACGAAGCGTTCCTAAACCGCTTAGAGGCTTATGTAATGACAGACCAAAAGCAAAAATTCTTAGACGATTTCATAACCTTTATGCGTAAAAAAACACGCCAAACCATTCCTGATGATTTTGCGGTTACCGAATCGGAAGTGCGCGAAGGTTATGGCGACCAAGGAGACGTTTTTCACCCTTACTACGAAAGACAACTTACTGAAGAAAGACGTGAGCTGTTACAATGTGTGATGGACATTCGCCGTATGGTATTTTTATTTGAAGGATTACGCTGGTTTGATAACAAACGCCTTGGAATGACCATAGAACACAAAGCAGGTAGCGCGGGTAATGTGTATGTACTAAACAAAGACGACAAACGCCGTGAATTGCAAATACCTATAGATGCTACTAACGCAGGTGTAGCTCCTAACCCACGATAATAAATATAAAGCACTATGAAAAAGAAAAGCCTAATAATGAGCCTTGCAGCCGTTGTGCTGACAGCTTGCAACGATAAAGAAACACTTAACCCTGAAAGTGTGCTTAAAGAAAGTATTGTAGCTCGTACTGCTCTTGACGAATATATTGACGCTACTTTCACACGCCCTTACAATATTACTGTAACTTACAGATACGTAGATTCTGACTTTGACAACAGCCGTTACTTATACCCCCCTACCGAAAGCAAAGTACGCCCTTTGTTGGAAATTGTACGTAGTGTGTGGATAGATGCCTATACCGAGATTGCAGGTCCTAACTTTGTGAAAGAAATAGCACCCCGCCAGATAGCACTCATTGGGGGGCATAACTACAACAGCAGTGGTACACGTACCTTGGGGATAGCAGATAGCGGACTTAAAATTACGCTTTTTGAGGTAGATTTGCTTGACAAACGCAATCAGCGTGCTACTCGTGAATACTTTCACACTATTCAGCACGAGTATTGCCACATTATCAATCAAAAGAAACCTTACGACCCTGATTTTGCAAAGATTACCCCAGATGGATACATTAGTACTTGGTACAACGTATCTACTGCCGAAGCTAACGAAGCGGGATTTATCACCCCCTACTCTATGCTTAATGACAAAGAAGACTTTGCTGAAATCACCTCGGGAATGCTAAGCGGCTCACGTGCTGCTTGGGACGCACGCGTAGATGCTATTAGCAGTGCTACAGGTAAAGCTGCTATACGCCGTAAAGAAGCCTTTGTAGCAGACTATTTCAAGAAAAAATGGAATATAGACATCTATGAGCTACAAGCTAAAGTAGAAGATAAAATGATAGCTGCTTTGCGATAGACCCTTTAGTGCATATATAACTTAAAAAAGACAGAACAATGAGAAAGTTTTTATTAATAACCCTTTTAGCGAGCTTGGCACTTACCTCGTGCCAAAAGAACGAGCCAGAGGACTTGTTTGGCAAGAACGCATCGCAGCGTTTTGAAGACAAACAAGCCGAACTGCGCCACGAGCTCACCTCTGCCCCCAACGGCTGGCGACTTACCTATTTCACCAATACCGAATACTTTGGGGGATACAATGTCCTAATGAAATTTACTAATGACGGGCTTGTGCAAATGTCGTCTGACATAAACCTTGAAAATGGTACCAGCTCTGTAACCACGAGCCAATACCAAATATTATTAGGACAAGGTACTATGCTATCTTTCGTAAGCAAAAATCACCTTCACATTCTTGCCGACTCTAATAAAGGTGAACGAGGCAAAGGATTTTATGGTGAATTTGAATTCCTTTACTACGGGAAAGAAGGTGATAAGCTAAAATTCAAAACCCAACGCTCGGCTACTGAGCAGTTCGTTTATTTTGAAAAAGCTACCCCTGAAGAGTGGGCAAATATAGGTAACAAATGGAGTAACTTTGTAGATATAATGAAAGACCGCTTTCACTATGTAGTAGAAGTAACGGGACCTGAAGGTACCGAAAACTACACTATGGGCTCAACTCGCTATCGCAAGGCAAGCTTTACCAGCTTAGACGACCCTAGAAAAGAAGTAATAACCGCAGGTGCATCACTCCTTGAAGATGGTTTGGTATTCAAACCTGCTGTTACCTTCCAAGGGAAAGAATTTACCAAGCTTACCAAAGACACCTCCACCACTCCCCCTAGCTATAAAGCAACCAATGGTGGTGTAACTGTAAAACTATACTATCGTGTAAATCCGCCCGATTCTTTCTTTGGTAATGATTATAAAGATTTTACTGTAGGTCCCATATCTGCTTGGATATGCAGCTCATATTTCTTTGAACACCAGTATACTGCACCTTATTTTTACAACAACTATATACGTGTGATGAAAGAGGCCGGTAGCAACCCTGCTAATTTCGTAAACTTCGGAATAGGAGAAATAGACAGAGATAATAACAAAATACATTTGCAAGTAGCTTATAAATTCTCAGGGCGCAACGAATTTATCTATTTGATATGCCCTTACGAAGTACGTGGAAATAAATTGTACTTTACAGGTACAGCTACTGAAGCTACAAGTGGAAGTAGCTGGAATCTTCCAGCTAATGCCCGCATAAAAGCTGCAGCCCTTACTGTACTAAACCGATTTAAAGACTTAGGTGCTGGCGGATTCAGAATCAAGAACACTAAAGTGACATACAGCTGGCTTTTCCATATATACGTATTGCAAAGCGTTACCCACCCCGAATATACCGTAGCTGGCTTCGGAATCGATTTTTAAAATAATTTTTTCATCTTCTATATTCAGATAATAGAGACGGGGGAGAGCTACACTCCCGTGTAGCTCTTTCTTTTTTACCCCAGCGGTTAGAATTTTAAACATTTTTTCTTGCAAATGCTGAATATTATTCGTACCTTTGCCTTGTAAAATTAATCTAACCATTAATCATTATACCACTTATGCCACTAAAAAACTTTCTTTATGTATTACTACTACTATCACTCCCTACAATGGCGCAGGTGAAAATGATGAAGATAGAAGGGACTGTGATTAACCAACAAACACAACTCCCTTTGCAAGGAGTAACAATTACCGTAAAACACCCTCTGCGACAAACTGCTACTGATGCTAAAGGAAACTACTCTTTACGACTACCCACAGGCGATTTTCTCCTTCTCTTCACCCTGCAAGGCTATACTCCACACGAAGAAGTATACTCTATAAATGACGAACTTACTACTACACTACCCACAGTGGCTATGCTGCGCAATGACCTGCAAGAAGAACAGCTCACAATGATTGCCGAAAACGAATTGGACAACGACCAAGCTGATGTTACAGGGGCTTTGCTACATAGCTGGCAAGATGTATTTACAAGGCGCGCTGCTTTTGATTTTAGTACGGTTTTTTTTAGGCAACGTGGTTACGATGCTAAAGACGTGAACGTGTTGCTGAATGGCATCCCTATGAACCGCTTAGAAAACGGACGCCCTCTATGGGCTAACTGGAGCGGACTGAACGACCTAACGCGCAACCAAGAGGTGTGCAACGGTTTAGAAAAATCAAACCATAGTTTTGGGGGTATGAATGGCAGTAACTATATAGGTGTGCGCGCTTCGCAAAACAGGGCAGGCATACGCCTTACCTCCTCTGTAAGCAACCGCAGCTATGCAGGGCGGCTGATGGTTACCTACCATTCGGGCTTGCTGCGCAACGGATGGGCATATAGCTTATCGGCATCACGCCGCTGGGCAGCCAACGGTAGCTGGGCAGAGGGTACGCACTACAACGCTTATGCTTTTGGTGCGGCTGTGGAATATCAGCCTACCGCAGCGCATAGTTTTAACTTTATAGGTTTGTTTTCGCCTGTAAATAGGGGTAAAACATCACCGCTGACCCGCGAGGTAATTGATTTGGTAAGATACCGATACAATCCTTACTGGGGAACCCAAAGGGGTGTGATGCGCAACTCACGCAATCGTATTGTTTCGGAACCTATTTTTGTACTATCATATATCTATGAAAAAGAAGATGCCCGCCTGAATATAGATTTAGGCTATCAGTTTGGCGAAATTGGCAATACACGCATCAGCTATGCCAATGCCACCAATCCTGAACCTAACTACTACAAGTTGTTACCGAGTTATTACATCAACAACGCTAATGGTGCTAATTGGGCAATGGCTAATGAGCAAAAGAATTACTTTTTGAGTCATTCGCAATTGGACTGGGTGGCACTATATCGTGCCAATAAAAATACTACCGATGGGCGTAGCTCATTTATAGTAAGTAATGATGTAATGAGAGAGCGTACCTTCACTGTAAATGTGAGTTACAACACAACTATTAACAGCCATACGAAGTTTTCGTCGGGAATAGTGTATCGCAATATTCATTCTGGTAACTACGCTTTGGTAGAAGATCTATTGGGCGGGCAATTTTTTATGAACTACGATTATTTTGAGCATACTCCTTACAATATTCTTGACAAGAATCTTCGCAAGGGAGTGGGCGAAAAATGGAACTACGATTACAACCTTCGCAGCCATATAGCGGAAGGCTTTGCGCAATGGGAAAGCAAATTGGGCAAATTAGACCTATTTGCCGCAGTGCGTTACTTTGACACTCAAACGCAGCGTGAAGGTAATTTTGCAAATCCTTCTTACCCTGATAGCTATGGCAAAGGCAGCCTTATTACGCAAAAAGGCATAAGCCTAAAAGCGGGGGCTACTTATGCCTTTACGGGCAGGCAGTTATTGCAGCTAAACGCGGGTTATTTCAGTACCCCCCAACCTCTTCGCAACCTCTATAACAATGTGCGAAACTCTAACGGCTTATTACCCCATATAAAATCTGAAAGTGCCTATACTGCCGATGTGAGCTATTTGGTACGCTTACCGAAACTTACAGGGCGGGCTACGGCATACTTCACTACCATAGAAAACGCTTCGGAAAACAACTTTTTCTATACCGAAGCTGCTCTGACTGATGAAATAGACCGCGACTTTGTAGCGCAAACCATTCAAGGAATACAAAAACAACACTTAGGGATAGAAATAGGTGCCGAAGCGATGCTATTGCCCACTGTAAAAGTATCGGTAGTGGCAGCAATAGGGCAACACATCTACAGCAACAATCCTTCATTACACATTACATCGGCTGGGGTGAATAAGACGATAGACAAAGTATGGCTAAAGAACTACCACCTGCCTAATGGCGCACAGCAGGCTTATGCCTTTGGTGCCGAATACCGCAGCCCCAAGAGTAATTGGTGGATAAGTGCTACCGCCAACTATCTCACTAACAACTACGTTGCTTTATCGGCACTGAATCGCACATCTCAGTTTTTTATAGACCCCGCTACTCATCGTCCTTTTGATAATATAGACCGCTCTTTAGCCCGAAAGCTATTGGCACAAGAGTCATTAGCCAATGTGATGACAATCAATGCACTTGTGGGCAAATCGTGGCGATTTAAGAAAACGTATACCTACCTAATGCTTAGCATCAACAATCTTTTTGACCGCTCGTTTTTAGCAGGTGGTTTTGAACAAGCCCGTACTGCCAACTACAAAAAGATGGTGCAGGACAACGCCCAACGGACGCCTTCCTTTGGCAACCGCTATTTTATAGGCTATGGGCGTACTTATATGGCAAACCTATCAGTAACTTTATAACCAATACAATAATGCAACTAAAATTCTTACTTATATGCTTTTTCGGCTTAGCGATAAGTGCTTGCGTAAAGAACAATGACTACCAAATACCCGATATTACCGCTCCTGTACCCGAATATACAGGCTCTATCATCAGTTTTGCGCAGCTAAAAGCCAAAACTTCCTCATCAATAGCTACTTATACCGATGATGAAGCGGTGGAAGGCTATGTAATATCCAGCGATGAGGGTAGGAACATCACCAAAAAGCTATATTTGCAAAATGCTGACAATACACAAGGCATTGTTATAGCCCTTGCCGATGAGGGTATTTACACTCAATTTCCGCTGGGCAGCAAAGTACGAGTATTATTAAAAGACTTGAGCTTTCAGCTAAACAACGCTGTTATAACAATAGGTTATGAAACCTATAAAAGCAAGAAAGGCTACCAAAGTGTGGGCTATATGCCCAAAGCCATCGTAGAGAAACACCTCTTTGCGCTGAGCGAAAAAAAGACTGTAGCCCAACTAACTACAACTTTAAATTCACTAGAAGTGAGCGATGCTGATGTGGGCAAATTATTCAGCATTAAAAACGTGCAATTTGAGGCAAGAGCGGTGGGCAAGTCGTTTTACGTGAGTAACAAAAAGAGCGGTGCCGGCACTAATTACAAGCTGATAGATAGCAATGGCAAGAGCTTGCTGTTGCGCACCAGCAATAGTGCCCTATTTAAAGACGAAAAAGTACCCGCAGGCAAAGTGAGGGTAACGGGTATCCTGAGCAAATTCGGCAAAGACTACCAGCTAATGATAAGCTACTACAGCGATTTACAATTTTGATACTAAGGCAATAAAATAATGTGCACTGGGCAGTTTTATTTTTTTGCTTATTAAAAAACTTTTATTATCTTTGTGCGATTTTTCATTAATAATTCATCATTAATCCTAATCATTAGTATTTTAAATGCTTAATACCATTACATCGTGGTTTTTAAAACGCCGCATTAGCCAAATACAAGAGTTTGTATTAGAACCCGAAAAAGTGCAAGAGCGCGTATTATCTTCCCTTATAAGTGCTGCCCAAGATACGGAATTGGGCAAGCAATATCACTTTTCAGAAATCAAGAATTACGAACAATTTGCCCAGCGAGTGCCTTTGACAACTTATGAAGCCTTTGAGCCTTATATAGAACGAGCAAGGCGCGGTGAACGCAACATATTTTGGCACAGCCCTATAAAATGGTTTGCCAAGAGTAGCGGTACTACCAACGCTAAGAGTAAATTTATACCTGTAAGCGAGGAGGCTTTGCGTGATTGCCACTACAAATCGGGGAAAGATATGCTTTGTATGTACTTGAACAACAACGAGGATTCGGGATTGTTTAGGGGTAAAAGTTTGCGATTGGGGGGTAGCAAGCAACTATATGAGCAAAATGGTACTTATTTTGGTGATTTATCGGCAATACTGATAGAAAATCTTCCTTTTTGGGCTGAATGGAGCTGTACGCCAAGCAACAAAACATCACAAATGAGTGAGTGGGAAAGCAAAATGAAAGCGATTATAAACGAGGCTAAAGACGAAAATGTAACGAGCCTTGTGGGCGTTCCTTCGTGGATGCTTGTATTGCTAAACCGCTTATTGGAAACCACCCAAAAAAGGCATCTTTTGGAATTGTGGCCTAACTTGGAGGTTTATTTTCACGGCGGGGTGAGCTTTATTCCTTACAAAGAACAATATCACAGCCTAATTCCTTCGGAAACTTTTCGGTACTATGAAACTTATAATGCTTCCGAAGGTTTTTTTGCTATACAAGACCGCAACGAATCGGATGAGATGTTGCTGATGCTTGATTACGGTATTTTTTACGAATTTATACCGATGGATGTTTTTGGCACTTCGGAAGAAAAAGCTATTCCGCTGAGCGAAGTGGAATTGGGCAAAAACTATGCGATGGTGATTAGTACCAATGCGGGCTTGTGGCGCTACATTATAGGTGATACGGTGCGTTTTACCTCGCTGTCGCCTTATCGCATCAAAATTACGGGCAGGACGAAGCATTTTATCAATGTTTTTGGTGAAGAATTAATCGTAGAAAATGCGGAACAGGCTCTGAAAAAGGCTTGTACTGCTACCCAAAGTAGTATTAGCGACTATACGGTGGCACCTATTTTTATGCAAGATAAAGAAAAAGGAGGACACGAGTGGCTAATAGAGTTTGGCAAGCCTCCGAAAGACATCGACAAGTTTGCCGAGCTATTAGATAGCGAACTACAAAAGCTAAATTCGGACTATGAGGCTAAGCGTTATAACAATATGACGCTGAATATGCTAAAAGTGCATATTGCGCGCCCTGAACTGTTTCACAAATGGCTGAAAGAGAAAGGAAAACTGGGTGGACAGAACAAAGTGCCACGCTTATCTAACAGCAGGGAATACTTGGATGAATTATTAATTATGAATTCTGAATTTTGAATTTTGAATTATGGGGGCTGGATTCTGAATTTTGAATTTTGAATTTTGAATTATGGGTTCTGAATTTTGAATTATGGGGGCTGGATTTTGAATTTGTTAATAGTTTCGTAACTTTGCCGCCTGAATAATTATTATAACCAATTTTTGAAAAAAAATGGATACACGCAAAAAAGAAGAGGCTTTACATTACCACGAGTTTCCACAACCTGGTAAAATAGCCATTGTACCGACTAAAAAACACGCAACTCAACACGATTTGGCATTGGCATACTCGCCTGGTGTGGCAGAGCCTTGCCTTGCCATAGCAGCTGATAAGAGCAACGCTTACAAATATACCGCTAAAAGTAACTTGGTGGCAGTAATCTCTAACGGTACTGCTGTATTGGGGCTTGGCGACATAGGGGCTGACGCTTCAAAACCTGTAATGGAGGGCAAGGGATTGCTATTTAAAATATTTGCAGGTATTGATGTATTTGATATAGAAGTAGATGCTACCGATGTAGACAAATTTATAGACACGGTAAAGGCTATTGCACCTACGTTTGGGGGGATAAACCTTGAGGATATTAAAGCTCCTGAGGCTTTTGAGATTGAACGCCGCCTGAAAGAGGAACTTGATATACCTGTGATGCACGATGACCAACACGGTACGGCTATCATATCGGCAGCTGCGCTTATTAATGCGCTGGAGATTGTGGGTAAAGATATTAGCAAGGTGAGCATTGTGGTGAATGGTGCGGGTGCTGCGGCTATCTCTTGCACGCGCTTGTACGTGGCTTTGGGTGCTGACCCTCGCAATATTGTGATGTGCGACAGCAAAGGGGTCATCAGGAAAGATGCGGCAAACCTCACTGCCCAAAAAGCTGAATTTGCGACAGACCGCGATGTACATACTCTGGAAGAGGCTGTGAAAGGGGCTGATGTATTCATCGGCTTATCAAAAGGTGATGTGCTTACCCCTGCAATGTTGCTTTCGATGGCTAAAGATGCTATTGTATTTGCAATGGCAAACCCTACCCCAGAAATAGATTACAACCTAGCAATAAACACCCGTGAGGATATCATTATGGCTACAGGTCGTTCGGATTATCCTAATCAGGTGAATAATGTATTAGGATTTCCGTATATATTCCGTGGGGCATTAGATGTGCGTGCTACGAAAATAAACGAGGAGATGAAGTTGGCTGCCGTACGAGCTATTGCGGAACTCGCTAAAAAGCCTGTGCCACAGCAAGTGAGCTTAGTATACGGGGGTGAAAACCTCGTATTTGGCAAAAACTACATTATCCCTAAACCTTTTGACCCTCGCCTTATACACGAAGTACCCCCTGCAATAGCCCAAGCGGCTATCGCTACAGGCGTAGCCCAAAAACCTATTACAGACTGGGAAGCCTACAAAGTGGAACTTATGGAACGCATAGGGGTGGGCAGCAAAGAAATACGTTTGTTGCAAGATCGTGCTAAACGCAATCCTAAGCGCATTGTTTTTGCGGAAGCAGACCAATTGGAAGTGCTAAAAGCTGCGCAACGAGTGTACGAAGACCGCATTGCTATCCCTATACTATTAGGGCGCAAAGATGTAATTACTGCTCTAAAAGAAGAAATAGGCTTTACAGGCGAAGTGGAGATTATAGACCCTAAATGCGATGACGAAAAAGAACGCCGTGATGCTTTTGCACAGCAATACTTAAAACTGCGCGAAAGAAGAGGTATCACAGAATTAGTGGCAGAACACCAGATGCTGGAACGCAATTATTTTGGTACGATGCTGGTGTATACAGGTCAGGCAGATGGTATGATTACAGGTTATTCACACTCCTACCCTAACGCTATTAAGCCTGTACTAGAAATTATCCCTAAAGAAGCAGGGGTAAATCGTATAGCGGCTGCGAGCATTATGCTCACCAAACAGGGTCCTCTATTCCTTTCGGATGCGACTATCAACATCAATCCTTCGGCAACTGAATTGGCTAATATTGCGTTGCTTACCGCAAAATCTGTACAGATATTTGGTCAGGAGCCTTCGGTAGCGATGTTGTCATACTCTAATTTTGGTTCGGCGACTTCGGAAAGTACTCTAAAAGTGCGTGAAGCAGTGGCTTACTTGCATAAAAACCACCCTGAATTGGTAGTAGATGGTGAAATACAAGCTGACTTTGCTATCAATCCTGAGAAATTGGCTAAAAATTATCCTTTCTCTAAGCTAAATAATGGCAAAGGGGCAAATGTGCTTATCTTCCCGAACTTGGAAGCTGCCAATATTACCTATAAAGTGGTGAAAGAAACACAGCACTTAGATACTATAGGGCCTGTGATATTGGGACTTTCTAAATCGATACATATCTGTACGCTGGGTTCTACCGCCGAAGAGATGGTAAATCTTGCTACTCTTGCGGTAATTGATGCTCAAAACAAATAACCCTTAGCTTTAACGCTGATGAATTTGAAGAAATTATTATTGTACATACTATGGCTGCTTGTAGGCACTACTGCCTACGGGCAGCTTTTTTCTTATGATTATCAGCAGGAAATAACAGGCGTAGGAGCCCAACAGTGGCACAAAGTAGTACTGCCCGAAGCTGTCTTTGGGAAGCTAAAAAGCGACTATGACGATTTGCGCATCTATGGGGTATCGGCAGTTGATACTATTGAGATACCTTATATAGTAGACCGCAACAATTATATCCTTACCAATAAGCGGACAGGCTTTGTGGATAGTACTTCGGTAAGAAAAGAAGTAGATTTTGAGCGCAATGAGGATACTCTAAAAAGAACGATATTGCGCATACAGCTTCCTGAAGCAATGCGCTTGGCAAAAATATCGGTTGCGGTGGAAGCTAATTACGACTATTACCGCTATATGAAAGTCCTCGCTGATAATTATCAGCTTTTGGGCACAGGAGTACTGAGCTCAAGAACCTCTAATGCCCTTTATTTTAATCCCGAAATTGTAAAAACACTACAAATAGAGATTGCTAACGCCGATAACCAGCCGTTGCCCATAAAGGGCGTGGCGGTGTATGCTCTGCCTTATACCTTTACGGCACGCTTTGCAGGCGAGGGGTATCGTTATTACTTGGCTTTTGGCAAAGCTAATGATTACGCACCTACTTATGATATCACCTATTTTACAAAAGATATTCCGAAACAGCTTACAAACGTAAGTTTTGGCACTCTTACTTCAACACAAAAAACAAAGCCTGATAGTAATAAAAAAAGTACCCCCAATGACGACCAAAAAGAAGCTAACACATTGTTATGGTGGATGATGGGTATTGTTGTGCTCCTGCTCTTTTTCTTCGGAGCAAGGATGGTGAAAAAATAAACTTCTTTGTTTTTGATATTTTTTCTTTCGTTATGATTGCATTTTATTAAAAAAGTATTATTTTTGCGCTCTGAAAAGAAAAAATTAAAAATGTACTATGGCTTTAATTCTTAGTGTACTACCTATTGTACTTCTTATTTATTTGATGGTAAAGCGCAACGCCTTGCCTTCATATATAGCATTACCACTTATAGCAGCATTGGTTTATGCTATTCAGTATTTTTATTTTAATGGTGATTTATTGACGCTAAATGCAAATGTTGTTTCGGCATTAATATCAGTAATGACTCCTATCACCGTAATTTTTGGTGCCGTTTTATTCAACCGAATGATGGAAATGTCGGGGGCTATGGATGTGATGCGCCGTTGGCTGGGTAATATCAGTCCGAACCCAGTAGCCCAACTGATGATCATAGGCTGGGCATTTGCTTTTATGATTGAAGGAGCGAGTGGTTTTGGTACTCCTGCTGCTATTGCAGCACCTTTATTGGTAGGGTTAGGGTTTCGCCCATTGCAGGTTGCGATACTTGCTTTGATAATGAACTCGGTACCCGTATCATTTGGAGCCGTAGGTACTCCTACTTGGTTTGGTTTTGGGACGCTTATCAACAAAGGAGACATCAACGATACACAACTTTCTGAAATAGGACAGATTACGGCTGTTATTCACTTTATAGCGGCGTTTGTAGTGCCTATTTTGGCACTCAAAGTAATTGTAAGCTGGAAACAAATACGCCAAAATCTTCTTTTTATAATCCTTAGTATTCTATCTTGTACCGTTCCTTATGTGGCTATAGCGTGGTTTAACTACGAGTTTCCTTCTTTGGTGGGAGGTGCTATAGGGTTGTTTATCTCGGTAGGTTTGGCAAGTGCTGGTATTGGCTTATCGAAGAATACCGAAACTCACGAAGGCAGTATGCATCACGAGAAAGTGAGCACACCGCTATTGCTAAAAGCTCTTTTCCCTACGGCTTCGCTCATTCTTATGCTGGCTATCACTCGTATTAAACAATTGCCTTTTAAAGCGATGCTTAATGATTCATCGGAGCTTTTCAGCCTGAACCTTGGCGACTTGGGTAATTTTCACCTAAGCAAGGGACTTATCTTCTCGCTTAGTGATATTTTTACGACTACTGAAAGTGCGAGCTACAAGTTGCTATACGTGCCTGCTTTGATTCCTTTTGTAATTACAGTGCTTATTGCTATTCCTGTTTTTTCACTGTCATTTAAACAATCGAGTAGTTTGTTTTCGGCTACTTTTAAACAGGTACAAAAGCCGTTTTTGGCTTTGGTGGGTGCCTTAATAATGGTGAATGTGATGCTTATAGGAGGCGAAAACTCGATGGTACAGATTATCGGACACGGATTGGCAAATGCTACTGGTGAATATTGGACGGTATTTGCTTCGTATTTAGGGGCTATAGGAGCGTTTTTCTCGGGATCTAATACGGTATCGAACCTTACCTTTGGTGGGGTACAATACTCGGTAGCAATGGCTTCGGGCTTATCGGTACCGCTTATTTTGGCTCTTCAATCGGTAGGGGGTGCTATGGGTAATATGGTTTGTATCAATAATATTATCGCAGTATGCTCGGTATTGGGAATTGATAAGGCTGAAGGAAAGATTATCAAGACTACTGCCGTGCCAATGTTTGTATATGGTATTATAGCGGCTATTGTAGCGCTATTTGTTATACCACTGTTATTTTAGGAATTTTGAATTCTGAATTCTGAATTTTGAATTAGGAAATTAGTAAAAAAAATCTGTCCGAAAGGTTGAGGAAACTTTTCGGACAGGTTTTTTTGTATTACATACTTTGGCAAACTCTTAAACATCCCCCCTGCCCCCCTTCAAAAGGGGGAGGTGGCGCAATAATTAACTTTGTCAAACTCTTAAAGTTTGCCAAAGTGTGTGGTGCAAAGGGGGGGAGGTGACGCAATCGTGCTTCTATAAAAATAAAAAGAGGCTGTTCGAGAGGTTTTGTTTTGTGGGGCGATTTGCCAATCGCCCCTACAATATGAATAAACATCCCCCCTTAACACATACTCCGCTGCGCCAGCTCGCGGACTTCCTTCAAAAGGGGGAGGTGGCGCAATTGTGCTTCTATAAAAATAAAAAGAGATTGTCTGAAAGGTTTTGTTTTGTGAGGGCGATTTGCCAATCGCCCTTACAATGTGAATGAACATCCCCCTGCCCCAAAAGGAAGAGGTGGTGCAATAATTAACTTTGTCAAACTCTTAAAGTTTGCCAAAGTGTGTGGTGCAAAGGGGGGGAGGTGGTGCAATCGTGCTTCTATAAAAATAAAAAGTGCGGGCTTTTGAGGCTCGCACTTTTTTTGTTGCATTATTATATTAGGGTTATACTGTTTTGTTTATAAGCTCAGTTATAAATGCTATTTGCTCATCGTCTAACTCGGTGTGCATTGGTAATGAAATTACTTCTTGCACGAGTTGGTTAGTAACGGCAAAATCGGCTTCGTTGTAGGTGGAGCGTGCATAGGCTTTTTGGGCGTGCAAGGGTATGGGGTAATAAATACCGAAAGGCACTCCGTTTTCTGTAAAGGCTTGTGCCAAAGCATCGCGTTTGCCATTGAGAATGCGTAGCGTGTATTGATGAAAAACGTGGTCGTAGCCTTCGCCTATCACGGGGGTTACGATATTGGGATTGTGAGCTAACGCCTCATCGTACTTTTGGGCTGCCTTGCGGCGCGCTTGGTTGTACTGGTTTAGATGAGGCAACTTGGCACGCAATACGGCTGCTTGCAGGGAATCTAACCTTGAATTGACTCCTACTACATCGTGGTGGTAGCGCACGTACATTCCGTGATTGACGATGCCTCGCAGTGTGTAAGCCAACTCATCGTCATTGGTGAAAATAGCTCCTCCATCGCCATAGCAACCTAAGTTTTTGGAAGGGAAGAACGAGGTTGCCCCCACGTGCCCTATGGTACCTACTTTTTGGGTGCGTCCATCGGCAAAAGTGTAATCGGCACCTATGGCTTGAGCGTTGTCTTCAATTACATATAGGTTGTGCTTTTTTGCCAATGCCATTACCGCTTCCATATTGGCTGGCTGCCCAAAAAGATGTACGGGTACAATCGCTTTGGTGCGCGGTGTTATGGCTTTTTCGATGGCTTCTACATTGATGTTGAAAGTATCGTCATAGACATCTACAAGCACTGGGGTGAGTTGCAACAGTGCTATTACTTCTACAGTAGCGGCAAAAGTAAAATCGGCAGTGATCACTTCATCACCAGGTTTTAATCCGAGTCCCATCATTGCTATTTGTAGGGCATCGGTACCATTGGCGCAGGGAATTACGTGTTTTACTCCTAAATATTGCTCTAACTCTTTTTGGAATTGTTGTACTTGAGGCCCGTTGATAAAGGCAGTGCTTTCTAATACCTCAGCAAAGGCGTCTTGTACTTGGTTTTTGATTTGGTTATACTGACCGTGTAGGTCTACCATTTGTATTTTTTTCATTGTAGAATGATTTTTAGCTATTTGTAATTTATAGCTGCAAAGATACAAAATAATGTTTAATGATTAAAACTTTAATGATTAGTTTTTTAGGTGTGAGCTTGCCGACTTTCCTTCGCTCATCCTTCGCTGAAGCTTCGCTTGAACAAAAGATAAACAAGGGGTGTACAATGGGTTTTATTTCGTATCTTTGCGGCTGAAAAAACTATATTCTTTTATCGTTGTGAAATTACTTTCATTTGTTATTCTGAAACTTTATACCTTTATTATCTACCTTATAAAGGGATTGTTGCCGCTGGTGGGCTGTTTTAATAAGAAAATTCGTTTGTTTGTGAATGGTCGTAAGGTGGTGTGGGATAGGCTCGCTTCGGGATTGGTGCCTAATGGGCGTTATGTGTGGGTGCATACGGCTTCGCTCGGTGAGTTTGAACAGGGGTTGCCTGTCATTAAGGCACTTAGGGGGCAAGGTTATCGCATTTTGGTAACGTTTTTCTCTCCTTCGGGCTATGAAGTACGCAAAAATAGCCAAGATGCCGACCTGATTGTTTATTTACCGCTTGATACGACTGCCAATGCGAAGCGTTTTGTGGAGACTGTGCGCCCTGTGATGGCTATTTTTGTGAAATATGAGTTTTGGTTGCACTATTTGCATACGCTAAAGGGCGCTGGCGTGCCTACTTACCTGCTATCGGGGATTTTTCGTTCCGAACAAGCGTTTTTTAAATGGTATGGCGGGGTGATGCGTGAGGGCTTGCGCTGCTTTACTCACTTTTTTGTACAGAATGAGGATTCGGCTATGCTGCTCAGCGGTTTGGGTTTTGAGAATGTAACGGTGAGTGGCGACACGCGTTTTGACCGGGTGTATGAAATTTTGCAGCGCGATAATCAGTTGGATTTTGTAGCGCATTTTAAGGGAGATAGATTATGTATGGTTTTTGGCAGCTCGTGGGCTTTAGATGAGGCTATTTACGCAAATTTTATCAACCAATGCGAGAATGTGAAGTTTATCATAGCGCCTCATAACATTCACGCTAATGAGATAGGGGCGTTACGGGACAAACTCAATAAAAAAGTAGTGCTTTACAGCGAAAAGGATACTGCCGATTTGACTACTGCCGAAGTGCTTATCGTTGATACGGTGGGATTGCTGACGAAAATATACAGCTATGCCGATGTGGCTTATGTGGGCGGCGGTATGGGTACGCAGGGCTTGCACAATGTGCTGGAACCTGCCGTTTTTGGTATTCCTGTAGTGATAGGGAAGAATTACGAGAAGTTTAACGAAGCACGTGAGCTGGTTGGCTTAGGTGGGGTCATTTCGGTGGCTTCGGCTGAGGGTTTTGAGAAAGTTATGGGCGAACTGGTAACCAATGCTGAAAAGCGTGAGGTTATAGGGGCTATCAATCGCAAATATATAGGGCAAAAAAAAGGTGCTACTGCGGCTTTTATGGCTGCAGTAGCACGATGAAAAAAATTATTTTATCTTGAGTCCTACAAAGATAGTTCGTGGTAGTGAAGGTCCGTAGATGTAATCGGAATCGCGGTCGGCACCTTTATCAAAGTCGTTTTGGTATTGGTTGAACATATTTTTAACACCGCAGCTCACTTCTAACGGGAAGAATTTCTTCCATTTGAACTCATAAGAAGTATTGAGCCCAAAATCAACCATTCCTTTAGTAGTTTCCAATCGGTTTTCGGTGATATAACCTGTTCTATGAGGTACTTTCATACTGCCTGTGTATACGGTAACGAGGTTGATATTCCACTGTGGCACAGGGCGATAGGTAGCCATTAGGTTTCCGTATAGGTTGGGGGTACGCAATATTTCATCGGAAGTTATACCATCTTCGGGAGTTTGAGGGCTGTTGTATTTAGCACTTTGCATAGTAGCTGCAAGTTGGCATTGCCATTTGGGATTAGGGCTATATTTCACTTCTATATTTACCCCTTTTACGACCGCTCCATCGGTATTGATTTTTTGTCTTACACGGAAGCCGTTTTCTTTGCCTATTTCTTCATAATCGAATCGGTCGTGTAGGGCGGTGTAAAATCCTTCAATCATAGCGATAAGCTGGTGAGTGTCGTGGGTATGATTATACTCGAAAGAGGCTGTATAGCTATCGGAAGTTTCTTTTTTGAGGTCTTCGGCTAATTTTACGCGGCGTATATCCCCTTCAATAAGCTCGGCGTGAACATCTTCTGAATAAAACATTGGAGCTCGGAAACCGCGTGCGTAACTTCCGCGTAGAATAAAGTTTTCGTTGATATTATAAAGAGCACTTGCACGAGGGTTTAGCACGGTGATGCTTTCTTTAAGTAGAGAAGCATTGACGTGGTCTAAACGCAAGCCTCCTAAAACTTTGAATTTAGGTGATATTTTCCAGTCGGCTTGGCTAAACAATCCAAAGGTGTTCGATTTTTGATTTATAGCGAAAATATTGGGGTTTTGTCGTGTTTCTGAAAGGACATCGTGGTTGAACTCGGCTCCTGAAGTGAGTTGCAACTGTCCTTTAGCGGTGGGCAGGTAGTAGGTGTGTTGCCCGCCGAGTACCCAGATATGTTCTTTGGTAAGACCATAATTACCTGTTGATTTTTCTATATCGGTACCATCGAAGCTGCCGTAGTAGTTATCGGCACGTGTGCGTTCGGCACTAGCGTAGGCTGATAGTTTGTGGTTGTAGGCTGCTGAGAAATAGTCGTAATTGGCATTACCTCCTATTACTTTGGTACGGATGCTTTCGGCAACGTCGGCAAGGTGTTCTGGAAGGTCTAATTTATTCCCTCCGCGTCTGTCTTCATCGCTCATATTGAGTTCGGCAGTAAATTTATGACGGTCGGTGAAGTGGTTGAAAAGTTTAGCCCCTGCATTTAGGTTTTGTAGGCGTGTAATTTCGCTAAAATCATCGCCGTTGGCATCGTAACTTTGGCGATTGCGGTTGAAGGCGTGGAAAGAAATGCCTCGCATATAATTGTCGCTTACAATAGAGCCGTTGAAGGTGCTTATGATGTCGGCAGATTTACCACCAATGAGGTTGCTTACGATACCTGCTTGTGCTTCGTTTTTGATAGGGTCTTTGGTAATAACGTTGATAGTACCTGCGATAGCATTAGAGCCGAAGAGTGCTGAACCACCACCGCGAATTACTTCAATACGCTCAATCATATTAGCAGGGATTTGGTCTAAGCCATAAACGCCATTGAGCGAACCAAATATGGGGCGGCTATCGATGAGGATTTGTGAGTAGGAGCCTTCCATACCATTGATGCGCACTTGTGTAGTACCACAGTTTTGGCAGTTTACTTCGGTACGCAAGCCGGGTTGAAATACTAACGCATCGATAAGGCTGTGAGCTTTTACAATAGTAAGCTCTTTTTGTGAGGTTATGCTTACCAGCACAGGGGCATCTTTGCGGTTTTCTTTGGTTTTGGTGGCGGTAATAACAACTTCGTCTATACCGAGTACATCTTCTTTTAGAGCGATATTTTGCTCGGTAGTTTCGCCTGCGGTAATGGTTACCTTATCGTTATAGGGTATATAGCCTAATGAAAGTACTTTTAGGCGATATTCACCCGCAGGGAGGGACAAGGAAAACTCACCTTTTCGGTTGGAGGTTGTCCATTTTTTAATGTTATTGCTTTCTAATTGCACTGATACGGCCTCTAAAGGAAGGTCATCAGAAGTGATATGCCCCTTGAAAGTACCTTCTTGAGCAAGTGCTATGGCACTGATTGCTAAACAAATAGCAGTAAAGAATGTTTTCATTATGGTTATTCATTTAATTAATTAATTCGGTGCAAATATACAACATTTTTAGACACATCAAAAAAATATATGCAATATAATAAAAATTTTAACATTTTGCTTATCTAAATGCGATGTATTTTAGGGCACAAAAAAAGCTTAGAAAGCTGTAGCCTTCTAAGCTGTGATTAATGAAAACAAAATTAAATTACTCATAACAATATCCTAATACATACTCTTCCAAGTTTTTGAAATAAACGGTGTAAAAGGTATTGTCTATTTTTATTTCCGTACATTTATCGGTAGGGAAAAAGTCACGTACTTTTACATCATTGAGTGTAAGGGAAGGTGTATTATGGATTTTAAACCCGACTTCTTTAGCACACCATATCATTGTGAGTTTTTGAACAATAGTATCTTCGGAAAAAGCAGCTTTGCTGTAGTTCCATTGCGTAAATTTACTTGCAATGCGGACAATTTTTTCTCGCTTTTTTTCTATATCAACACCTACCTTGTGCTTGGTGCTTATAATGATAGATACTTTGTTAAACGAATGACTTATTGATATTTGATAGCCACTCTTGAGTAATGGTTTGCCATAAGAATCGTAATAAAGAGCGGTGGCATCGTAGCCTAACTCTTTCAGGAGCAAACGAGCTGCTAAAAAATTTTTCTTAGCCGCCTCGTTGTGAATAGCCTCAAACAGGTTTTGCTGTTCAGGCGATAGTGAGACCCCTTGTTGTAATTTCGCAAGGGCTTCCTCTACAGTCCATACATATAAGACTGTGTGAGGATCGATCTCGAATGTTCTTACTAATGGCATATTATTTCTTTCATCTATTCTGCAGCAAAGGTAATTATTTTTTGATAAAATCCAAAGTATGAAAAAAAGACTTTTTTTCTTTAACATAATTGGTTTGTTAATTTTCTTGAGTTTATTCTTAATTTTTGTGTATAAATTAAGAGTAACATCTGTTTATATAGTTAAAATCCGTCAATATAAGCAATTTAAAATTTAACACAGCTATAGATTAATTTTAACAGTACTTTAAGCATTTTATGCTTAATTATCTGTAGTTTTCAGGGAATAAAAAAGCACCCTTACTAAAATTAGCAAGGATGCTTCAATGAAATGAATTATAACTATCTTATTTATAAAGCACTTTTTTTACTGCTTTTACCACATCTTCAGCATTAGGTAAAAACTCTTTCAATAATTCTGAAGAGAAAGGAGCTGGTGTATCGGTAGTGGTGATACGTTGTACAGGTGCATCTAAGTAATCAAAAATATGCTCTTGCACTTGGTATGTGATTTCTGAAGATACACTACTGAAAGGCCAAGCTTCTTCTAAAATAACCAAACGATTGGTTTTCTTTACAGAATTGAATATAGTTTCAAAATCTAACGGGCGCACAGTACGCAAATCGATGATTTCACACTCAATACCTTCTTTTGCTAATTGTTCAGCAGCTTTGTGAGCCTCTTTGATGATTTTACCAAAAGATACTATTGTAACATCATTACCTGCACGTTTAATATCAGCAACACCTAATGGAATAGTATATTCTTCTTCAGGCACTTCGCCTTTATCGCCATACATGTGTTCTGATTCCATAAAGATAACAGGGTCGTTATCGCGTATTGCCGATTTTAGCAATCCTTTAGCATCGTAAGGAGTAGAAGGTACCACTACTTTCAAACCAGGGCAGTTGGCATACCAATTTTCAAACGCTTGAGAGTGAGTTGCGGCTAATTGTCCTGCTGATGCGGTAGGGCCTCTAAAAACGATAGGCACAGTAAATTGTCCGCCAGACATTTGGCGCATTTTGGCAGCATTGTTGATAATTTGGTCTATAGCTACCAATGAAAAGTTGAACGTCATAAATTCAACTATAGGACGGTTACCATTCATTGCTGCTCCTACCGAGATACCTGCAAAACCGCTTTCGGCAATAGGGGTATCGATAATGCGTTTTGGTCCAAACTCATCGAGCATTCCTTTAGAGGCTTTGTAAGCACCGTTGTATTCGGCTACTTCTTCACCTATTAAATAAACCGATTCATCGCGACGCATCTCTTCGCTCATTGCCTCGCATACGGCTTCTCTAAACTGTATTGTTCTCATTTATATTAAGATAAAAATTGTATGATTAAATTTTTCTTTTTCAAACGCAAAAGTAATAATAATAATTGAATATCCTACATTTTTGCGATTTTTATTTCGTGTTTTTTTTCTAATGTATTGTTTTATAATATTTTATAAATATGGAATTTTGTTGCTCATTTATAAAATACAGGTATAGAGCCCAATATGAAATAACTACCTTCTCTGCAGCAAGTTGTAAAACGAAGCCGACTTTATATAGCTTTGTTTCTTCTTATTGACGGGTATTACTTCTAAAAATCCTAAATCAACTAATTGCTTTAGGTCGGTGTTTCTATCATTGTTATAGGGTTTTGAAATGCAAAAATAAGAAAAATTGCGTGATTTACGGAAAATCACGCAATTTTTCTTATTTTGCTATCCTTTTAAACTACAGTGAATTTTCTTTTGTAAATTTCACTATCTCGCTGATATGTCCAAAGGCAACCCCTACTACAGTATCGGCAGCACCATAATATACAGCTACCTTATCCTCTTCAGTACTGTGCAAAGCTGCACAAGGGAATACTACATTAGGCACATCGCCAGTAGTTTCGTACAAGGTAGCAGGCGCTAAAAGATAAGGTTGTGTGCGCGCGATCACTCGGCTTGGGTCTTCTAAATCGAGCAAAGCTGCCCCCATAGAGTAACGGAAGCCGTTGCAGGTATTGATTACACCGTGATAAAACAATAACCAGCCTTCAGCTGTTTTGATAGGCACTGCTCCTGCACCAATTTTAGTACATTGCCAAGCACTATCCATAAAAGGAGATACTTTCATCACACAACGATGTTCGCCCCAGTATTTCATATCAGGACTATAGCTCACAAAAATATCACCAAAAGGGGTATGCCCATTATCGCTTGGGCGACTAAGCATTGCGTATTTGCCGTTTATTTTTTCAGGGAAAAGCACTCCATTACGATTGAACGGAAGGAAGGCGTTTTCGCATTGGAAAAACTCTTTAAAATCATAGGTGTAGGCAATGCCGATAGTAGGCCCGCAATAGCCATTGCACCACGTTACCCAATATCTGTCTTCAATAAAAGTAACGCGAGGGTCGTACTTATAGTCGGAAGGGATAAAGCTTGTGTTACCCGCTTTCATCACTATTGGGTCGTGGTTGATTTCCCAATGCAATCCATCTTTGCTAAAGCCTGCAAATATGTTCATTTGCACAGCTTTATTATCGCAGCGAAATACACCTGCATAGCCATCGCCAAAGGGTACCACTGCTGAATTGAAGATACTGTTTGAACTTGGAATGTCGTATCTTCCAATAATAGGGTTTTCGCTATAACGCCATAGCACATCATTGCACCCCGCTGGGCGATCTTGCCAAGGAATTTTATTACTCATTATTTTTTTGTTTTGATTTTTGTTTTTCAACTATTTATAATCATTTGTTTTTGTTGTGTTAGTTTGTCTCTGCAAAGTTAATGTCTAACACTACTATTTTATCATCTTCTTTATTGTAAACACCTCTCAAGAACTGATCTCTAAAATAGAAATTGTAATCCTGATACGAATAGTTGTTGTTAGCAGCTGAGAAGATAACTTGGTTGTTGCGCTTGTTGATGCGCCAAGCTACTTCTACCTTGTAGATAAGACGTGGTTTTTTAGCAACTGATAGTCTTTCTTCTTCAATAATAGCCTTGTCTTTCAAAAAACGGATTTTCATAGACTGCATACTGCTGATGCTGTCGCCAACTACAATTTTATTGATAGCTCCTGTAAAATGTTTGTTGATAAGATCAAGGCGTTCCTGCGAAAAGACGCTCAATGTGCTAAAAGACAACAAACAAAAAAAAAGTTTTTTTCTCATAAAATTATTATTTAGTTTCTCTTTTACATTCTCTTTTTTATTTATTACATTCTCTTTTTTACTTGGTTTATTTTCTTACTCCGCTTGGGATATTTACAACTCTTGCTTCAAGCCATTCGGCGTTGCTAAGGTTGCCCCGCTCACAATTTACAAACATTGGCAAACGGTTCATCAGTTGCCATATGGGGCGACTCATTACTCCTTGTGCATTTGCCTCAGTAAGAAAGGCGTTGCGCTCTTCTTTATCTTTTAAAATAATAGCATTAAGCCAGTAGTTGCATTTTTCGTTTTCTCGTTCGGCAAAAAACGCAATGCCTTGTTTTTCAAAATAGGCTTTATAGGCTTCGGCTGTAGCCCGCTTATTGGCTAAAAAGCCGTCTAACTGTTCTAATTGAGCGACTCCTAAAGCGGCATTAATATTAGGCATTCGGTAATTATAGCCTATTTCATCGTGCACAAACTCCCAAGCGTGGGGCAGTTTGGCTTGTGTGGTAAGGTGCTTTGCCCTATGTGCTATGGTTTCATCATTGGTGAGTATCATTCCGCCACCACCTGTGGTAATGGTTTTATTACCGTTGAAGGAAATAGCTCCTATGGGGGCAAAGGTGCCTAAGTGTTTGCCCTTGTAGTAGCTACCCATTGCCTCGGCAGCGTCTTCCACTACAGCGATGTGATAGTGTTCACAAATGGCTATAATTTCTTCTATACGGCAGGCGTGTCCGAAGGTGTGCATTGGCAAGCAGGCTTTGATACGCCTACCTGTTTGTTTGTGATAACACGCTCCGTTGCGTAGCTGGGCATTGTCCTGCAAAAATCGTTCCAATGATGTAGGCGAAAGCCCCATAGTATCTTTATCAACATCTACAAAGGCGGGAACTGCACCTGCATAGACGATAGCATTGGTAGTTGCAATAAAAGTAAGAGGTTGGGTAATTACCATATCCCCCTCCTCTACCCCACTAATTTTCAAGGCAATATGGAGTGCATTGGTACCATTTACACACACTACGGCGTGTTTGGCAGCTGTATATTCTGCCACTTTTTGCTCGAAGAGGTCGACAAATTTACCTACACTCGATACGAAAGTTGTATCGATGCATTCTTCTAAATATTTTTTTTCGTTACCTGCAAAAGTGGGTGCGTGTAGAGGTATAAATGCATCTTTTTCGCCGTAAAGATCTCGTATAAAGGCTATGGTTTCAGGTATATTCATTGTGGTTATTAGTTTATTTGGTTAGAAAGTTTCTCAGGAAAACGAACTCTGCTAAGGAGTTTATTTACTTCATTCATTTTTTGCTTAAACTCCTCACTATTTCTGTAATTAGAGATAAAATCATCTTCGTCCTCTCTAAACTTTAGTTTTATTTGGTATTTATCCCACATTTTTTTTTCAAATGCTTTTTGTTCTTCTTTATTCATAACTATTTCATTTTTCGTTGAATTAAAAATCCTATATAATCAGTAGTTGGGGTAAAAATTTCAAATTCTTCATTTGGTAACATTCCATAGATTATAAAATCTTCAAGAGCTTGCGATAAGTACTTAGTAATCCCTCTCCGATATAGTCTATTTCGTGAATGTGTGCTGCCTCTTGCAAATATATAAGCTGTAGGATTACTATCTGTAAATGAATAAACTGTAGCAGCAACAGTAGCTAATACTTTTTCGGTATCACCATTATCGGTAACTACTTTATCATCTAACTTACCTGTTAGTGGGTCTCTATCACCCAATACTAAATTGAAAACACCCTTTATGGTTGTTTGCTCATAAAATATTCCCTTTTGTATCTTTCCTTTTTTCCCTTCACTAATGAAAGTAAAACTATTCACTTCCTTATTAGGAAGTATTTCATAACGTGGTAGTTCCATATTGATTAATCTCTTTAAGTATTATCTGTAGTTCAGATAATTTTTGTTACATATTCGGCAATTGGTGAGTTTTCTTCGCTCAACCTTCGCTCGGCTTTTACATCTTACTATCTAAATAGCGTCCTGTTTCGTGATGGTCGAAATTTACCAAAAATTCTTTCATCAGTGCGGTAATATCGCTCTTCTCGGTAGCAGGGTTGTTGAATAGTTGGGTTAACTTATTTATAAAACTTTCTATTTCAGAAACTTCTTTAAACGATTGCAAACTGATAACGCCTAAAGATGTATAGTTGTTTAAATCTACCTTTTCGCCTTCAGTATAAAACTCTTCATAGGGTTTTTCGCCTGTGGTGTCGCTTTTTGAGAAATAAACGGGGTACCATTTGTCGGTTTCTTTTCTGCTTTCGGCTTTGGCGATTGCTTCGGCTTCGCTTTGGCACTCAAGTGGCGTATAACCTAATTCTTTGAGCAACTGGGTGGCTATTTCTGAGAAGGTAAGTACTTGTTCTTTCTTTAGCTTTGGGAAGTATATCTGTCCGCTACTGCCTAATATACAAGCCATTAGGCATATTTGTCCGCTTTCTTCGGGCGACACAAAATAGCGGGTTACATCGCAAGGAGCTGATAGGGGTTGGTTTTTGGCAATGCGCTCTAAGAATCCTGCGGGCAGCGAACCGTTGGAAAAGGCTACATTGGCAAAGCGAGCGGTAGTTACAGGGAAGTGTTTGGCATAAGCCATTATCATATCTTCCATAATTTTTTTGCTGCCGCCCATTATATTTACGGGGTTGGCAGCCTTGTCGGTAGAGACGCAAAAGAAGTGTTGTGGGGGGTAATCGCACAATAAATCTAATAGTTTTTTGGCATTTACTACGTTGTTTTTGAGCAATGCTTCTACTGAATATTTATCTTTTTCGCTTCGTACGTGCTTATGTGCCGAAAAATTGGCTACAATATCAAAACCTGCGCGTGCCTTGAACATCTTTACAAAAACTTCATCGGCATAGCTCATCGGGTAAGTTACATAGTCGGTAGGCACGGTAAAGGCTGAAGTGCTACGCAACTCGCGCGTAAGCTCGGTAAGTGCGTTTTCATTGATATCTACGACTACTAATGATTTAGGACTGAAAGGCAAAAGAGCTTTTATAAACGAACTGCCAATAGAACCTGCTCCACCAATAACTAATACGCTTTTGCCTTCGATGGCTTTTGCTAATGCTGATTGATGGGCGTGCAAATCTGCCCTAAACATACTTTCAGGACGCTTGGTAACGTATTTATCTATAAACTCGTGGAGGTGTATCATCTGGATATTTTTTGCAAAGGTAGTAAATAATTATCAATTATAGGTAATTTGCTGTGTATAAGCATAAAAAAACTTTGCCAATACTGTGGTAAGCATTGGCAAAGTTTTGGGTGAGATTGAGGAAAAAAATTAAATGGTTTGTAAATAATTTTGATACATCAGTTTAATTCCCTCTTGCAGTTCAATCTTATGTTTCCAACCTAAATTGTGTAGCTTGCTTGGGTCGGTAAGTTTACGCATTGTACCATCGGGTTTGGTGGTGTCAAATTCTATTTCGCCTTCATAACCAATGGTTTGCTTTATATAGTAGGCAAGCTCTTTAATTGTAACTTCCTTACCTGTTCCTATATTGATATGAGTATTGCGAACCTCTTTAGCTCCTACGGGATAAGTATCTTTGAAATCGACACGCTCCATCACAAAAACACACGCATCTGCCATATCTTCACTCCATAAAAACTCACGATAGGGAGTTCCTGTACCCCACAAAGTTACTTTTTGCGCTGTAATGCCATATTTAGCTAATATAGCGGCTATTTCATTGTCTGTATTTTGCCCTAAAACGCCTTCTACAGGTCGTTTATCAAGGTCTTTTCGTACGCCTTCCCAATCATTATGTCGCAATAAGTTTGATAAATGTATTTTGCGAACCATAGCAGGTAATACGTGCGAATTTTCAAGGTGAAAATTATCATTAGGCCCATAAAGATTGGTTGGCATTACTGCTATGAAATTGGTGCCATACTGCAAATTGTAACTTTCGCAAAGTTTGATTCCCGCTATTTTAGCAATAGCATACGGTTCGTTTGTATATTCTAAGGGCGAAGTAAGCAAACAATTCTCTGACATTGGCTGCGGAGCCTCTTTAGGATAAATACAAGTACTGCCCAAGAAAAGTAATTTTTTTACCTTATATTGAAACGCTGCGTGAATTACGTTATTCTGAATCATCAAGTTGTCGTAGATAAAGTCGGCACGATACGTATTATTAGCCATAATACCTCCCACTTTAGCTGCTGCTAAGAATACATATTCTGGTTGTTCTTGTGCAAAAAAATCAATCACAGCTTGGTTATCGCGCAAGTCTAATTCTGTACTGTTTCTGCCTACAAGATTAGTGTAGCCTTTCTCTGTAAGATTTTTCCAAATTGCTGAACCTACTAAGCCATTATGTCCTGCAATGTATATTTTAGCGTTTTTATCCATTATTCAAAGTAATTCATTATTGTAAAACCACCTTCTTTGAGGTAAGCATCGCGTTTGAAAAGTTTAATGTCCGAACGCATCATATCTTCTATCAATCCTTTAAGGTCATATTGTGGTTTCCATCCTAAAACTGTCTGTGATTTTGTAGGGTCTCCAATAAGCAAATCTACCTCTGTTGGTCGGAAATACTGAGGGTCAACTAGTACTACAGCTTCATTTTTAGCTATTTTATCTTCTATATGTGCAAGGTACTTTTCACCTACTTTTTCACTAAAAACAGCTTTGTTTACAGCTGTTATATAGCCTTTTTCATTAACTCCTTCGCCTTTAAATTCTATGGTAAGTCCTATTTCTTGTGCTGCTAAGCTAATAAAATCACGAATAGCTGTGGTAATACCAGTAGCAATTACATAGTCGCTTGGAGTATCTTGCTGCAAGATGAGGTACATCGCCTTGATATAGTCTTTAGCGTGCCCCCAGTCGCGTTGCGAACTAAGGTTGCCCATATAAAATTTTTCTTGCATACCTAGGGCGACTCTACTAAGCGCACGGGTTACCTTACGAGTTACGAAAGTTTCCCCTCGTATAGGCGATTCGTGGTTAAACAATATACCATTAGAAGCGTGCATTTTATAAGCTTCACGATAATTCACGGTAATCCAATAGGCATAGAGTTTTGCAACTGCATAGGGTGAGCGAGGGTAGAAAGGTGTTTTTTCGCTCTGAGGGACTTGCTGTACCAAACCGTAAAGCTCAGAAGTAGAAGCTTGGTAGATGCGAGTTTTTTCAGTAAGTCCCAACAAGCGTACCGCTTCAAGGATACGAAGGGTGCCCAAGCCATCTGCATTACCCACATATTCTGGAGTTTGGAAACTCACGTGTACGTGGCTCATCGCTGCAAGGTTATAGATTTCATCGGGTTGTACCTCTTGGATAAGACGCGTGATATTCATACTATCGGTCAGGTCGCCGTAATGAAGTATAAGATTTCTATTTTCAAGATGAGGGTCTTGGTAAAGGTGATCAATACGATCAGTATTAAACAAAGACGAACGGCGTTTCATACCATGTACTTCATAACCTTTTTTAAGCAGGTACTCTGCGAGATACGCTCCGTCTTGCCCTGTAATTCCTGTGATAAGTGCTTTTTTATTCATTTCCAATATTTTTTGCAAAGGTACAAAATTTATTTTATTTTCCTTGATACATTTTCATTTATCTTCCTCTGATAATGATACTATACAAGTTAGGCATATATTTTTGCAGTCCTTTAGCTATAATAATACATAAAATTATTGTAATAATGACATTAAAAAAATGGGGATTGGTACACGAGCCTCCCCTTGACTAATGAAATACTGCAAAAAAGCTATGGATTCAGACATTAGAGTATTATTTGTAGTAGTTTCAATGTAGGAATGAATAAACACCACTAATACCATTGCTATTAGTGATAAAATTTTTAGTTTATTACTAAGATAAGTATTCATTTTCTTAAATATTGTAGAGTTTTTGAGAGTGGTTTTAAGATAAATACAAATGGCAAAATAGATAAACCATTATCTTTCCAGGCATTATAGCATTCTATATTAGCTTTAATAATGTTTTTTATACTTTGGTTACTAGCTCCTCCTACTCGCATTTTTACCAAGGTTTCAGGTATATATGCGACTTTAATTCTATTTTTTTCTATAAAACGTAGCATTATTTCATAATCTGCTCCTATTTTATACTTCAGATTAAAGTTGCCATACTTATCATATACTTCTTTTTTCACAAAAAAAGTTGGATGGGCAGGGTGCCACCCTTTTTTAAACAAACCTTCTTTATAAGCTTTAGATTCCCAATAACGAAGAACTCTATTGGTGTTCCTTGCGTCTACATATTCTAAATCTCCATACACTCCTTCATATTCTCCTTCTTGAAAAGTTTTTACGACTTTCGCTATTACATCATTTGAATTATAAAAATCATCTGAATTGAGAATGCCAACAATATCACCTGTAGCAAGCGCAACTCCTTTATTCATTGCATCATAAATCCCTTTATCAGGCTCTGAAATTATTTTTTTTACTCTATTGGGAGTGTTTCTTATAAGCTCAAGTGTATTATCTTTAGACCCTCCATCTATGATAATATGTTCTATATTAGCGTAATCTTGTTTATTGACTGATAAAATTGTATCAACAATTGTTTTTGCACTATTATAGGTAGGTGTAACAATACTAACTTTCATAATCAAATATCTTTAATATTCTTTCTTTATGGATTTTATTTGAATAAAACTTAAAATATCGTTTTTGTAAGTGTTCTGATAGATTTGTTAATGTTTCTTTATCTGTTTTTAGATATAAATAAATTGTTTTTTTTAGCCCTTCCAAATCCTTAGCTTGAAACAAAAACGGGTAATCATCTCCTAACATATTTCTAATATCACCAACGTCAGAAGCTATTACTATAGTACCACACATCATAGCTTCTAAGATAATTAAGGGTTGTCCTTCATTATAAGAAGGTAACACAAGAGCATCGGCATTATGAATTGTATTAAACTTTTCTTCTATTAAAACACTATTTATACGTACTGAATTACTTTGATAAGTTCTTATTTGTTTTTCTAACTTTTTATCAGTAAAGCTCCCATAGCAATTTAGTGTCAAATTATTATCTTCTATCGTTTTGAAAACATTTAACAAATCTATAATTCCTTTTTCAGCTATATAGTTTGATAAATATAGTAAGTTGTTCTTATTATTTTCTCTTATAAGATATTCCCTCTCAGGAATAATAGTATTGGCTAAACAACATACCTTTGTATTCCCTTCTAAATGTTTAGGAACTAAAGTTTCACTCAAAAAAATAAGTTTATCTGCTCTTTTTACAAAAAAATTAATAAGCAATTTAGAAATAATAGAATGATTATAAAAAGATTCAAAGTCGCCGCGATGAATATGAAAAATCGCCTTACCCTTACTTTTTTGTTTAAAAGCCATTAAGTAAAGAATATTCTTAAGCATCCCCAAATATGATATTGCCATATTAGCATAAAAAAAATCAAAACTTGTTTGCCTAACCTTTTTTCTAATTTGTCTTACAATATAGTATATTTGCTTTATTTTTGATAGAGTAAATTGATTGTGATTAGACAAAGGAATGTATTCTTCAATAGGAAATAGATTAAAACACTGTGAAAGTATTTTAATATTCATAGCACTAGAGTTACTTACTCCGTGAATAGTTTTAGGAGGCAATTCACCCACGAATAGTATGTTTTTCATTTTTTTTCAGAAGTAATGTTGTTGCTAAATATAAAGGAATTATATAAAATGATATTTTAAATAATCCAATTGCATTATACCCAAACCAGCGTGGATAGGTCGCTAAGACTACAATACTATACAATATAAAATAAATATTTTTACTTTTTTGTAATTTATTTATTAGAGAAGCTATATAATAACCTATAAGAATCACTCCTGGATAAGAAAGGTAAAAGTATGAATAAGCACTAATAAGAGCCCCTCCTCCTGTATGTGCAATATTTTTCTGAATATAAGTTATTACAGATGCTTTTTCAGGAAGCCAAGAATAGGGTAGAAATAAAGAAAGTATATTATAGAAAAATATTTCTAAACGTGTATATACATTTAAGGTGTCTGACAGAGCTGTTTGATTAAGTATGGTAGAAGAGTAAAAAATATCATTCTGGTTCCCAAAAAATTCTTTAAAAGTTTTTAAAAAATCTCCTCTAAAAGGCAAAAGAAAAAGTTCATACCAAGAAGAAGTTGATGCCAAAGTAATATTCCCTCTGATAGCTCCCATTAATACAAAAATATATAATATGGGAGTTACATAACAAAAAATCTTAAATAATGATATATGATTTTTTTGAGTATCATAATACAATGTAAAGTATAACAACCCCATCATCAATACTCCAATACGTCCTCCATATAACAATAACTTTACACTCATCAAGAGCATTAGAATATGAAGTATTTTTTTCATTATATAGCTTTTTCCACTATATATATATAATAAAGGAATAAGTAAAAGAAAATATTCCCCTACCCCTCCTAGACTTGTTGTATTTCCTTGCTGCCCATATCCTCCTGTGTCTAAAATTGTATCTCCTCTTATTGCAAATAGAAGAAAAAACACAAAAAATGCAGTTAAAAATAAATATAAAAGTACATTCTTTGCTTGAGGTATTTTTTCATTGATATATATGTTCTTTTTTATAGGTTGCAAAAAAGTGTCTAAAGTACATAAAAAAATAGTATGTATTTGTAGTGTTTCATAAAAACCTTTTGTAGGATGATAAGCAAATATATATTCTCCCATGAAAAAAAATGGGATGACATTTACTATATAAGTAAGAAAAAACAAAAACATCAAGAGTATAGGCAAACTCTTATAAGTTTTAAATATAATAGAAAGATTGGCTACTATCGCTAACGACAGTAACAATTTAGAAGATTCTTCAAAAAAAGAATACAAGATTACCAATATGTATATTAGCAATCTTACAAAAATAGAAAGCAAATAGCTATATGACATCATTCTATATATTTAGCAACTTGTTCTGTTCTTATCCTTTACTTATATTAACAACTACTATACTATAATTTATCTTCTCTCATTTGACGTGTAAAGTTTTCAATTCTTGTGTTTTTATCAAAATTATTCAAATAGATCTGAAAACTATTTAATCCATATTCATCAAACATTTCTTTTTCTGACATTAGTTTTTCGTATTTTTCCTTAATTTCATTAGAATTATGTGGATTAAAGCCATATCCATTAATACCTTCTTTAAGTGCCTCATAATGATTTCCACAATATGTAGACACTAATAGGGGGAGCTTCATTTTCAAAGCCTCTACAATAGATAATGGAGATGGATCTGAAAATGAAGGTAATAAAAAGATATTAGCTTTATTATATAAATTATTTATTTGTTGGTAATTCTGAAATCCTAACAAAAATATATTTTCTTGTAGTTCATTATTTTTTATATACTCTTTATATAAATCTTCATCATCCCCATCCCCTGCTATCAGGAATATTGATCTTTTAATATTTTCGATGCCTATAGCATTAAAAAAATTAAGTGCTCCTTTTATAGATTCTATTAAGCGTATAGGTATAAAAAAAACTGGCAATGGATTTTGTTTACGTTTTTCTAAATAATTATTTTCTAACTGAAATACATTTTCATCAATTAAATTAGGAAGATGTACAAATTTTTTAGGCTTAATATTCCATTTTTCAAAAGTTAGCTCCGCCATTTTCCCTGGTACTATAAAATTGCCATCAATAGTATTAAAAACAAAATTTCTAATAGTCCTTTTTATTAAACTATCTTTCCTAGCACCAAGTGTATTCATATTAGCTTCAGACCATATATGAAACCTCTTTTTAGTAATTCCTAGTCTTTTTAAAACACACAAAGTAATTACATTTATATCATTCCAAGAACCTCCTAGAATAAGTTCAGATTCTTTTTCTTTCAAAAGCCTATAAATAAGAAAAGGATTAAAATGAAAATGAAAACCTATTTTCTTAAGAAAAAAATAGAACCCTTTTGTATCAATAAAATGAGGATAATTTAGCTTTTTCAAGTCAATCCTCCAACTTCTCCCCATTTCACTTTCTCTCATATAAAATACTTTAAAATTGAACCCTTTTGTGAAAAGATCATTAAAAAAAGATACTCTATATGGAGCTATAATGTTCTGTATAAAAATATATGTTTTCATTCGAAAATATCATTTAATAATTGTTTAACTCTACTATCTATATCATAACCACTTTGTGCAGCTCTGTTTTGGCTATTCTTCCCAACTATTTCATAACGATTATTTTGCAAATAATATGTCGCTTTTTGTACCAAATCATCAGGAGTGTCAAAAAAGACTATTTCATCATTCTCTTTATATAATCGTTGCAAGGCAGGGGTACGCTCTGAAAGCATCATTGTTCCACAAGCTGGTATTTCAAAACAACGGCGGGTATATTCATCGTTGTTACGCTTAGACATAAATACTAATGATATCTTTGCCTTGCTAATAGTTTCATAGTATTCTTTTTCATATATAGGATATATATATTTATTATAATGCGACAACTTATTTTCCCAACCCGCTCCAAAAACAGCAATAGATATATTTGCTTGGCAAAGAGCATCAATACACGTTACTCTGTGATCTTTTTCATAGTGTCCTATGAATATAATATCATATACTTTTGTTTGAGGTTGCTGTGGTAATTGTGAAGGAATATAGTAAGGCATAAATAGCTTTACTTGCTTAGCGCCAGCTGTCTTATATTCCTCTATATTCTTTTGTCGATACACAAAATTTAGGTCAAAAAAAGGTAATCCTTTTACAAAATATGTCCATAATCTACGCTGGTTCATTCTATTTTTCCAGCTTACTTTTTGCAAGTTTTTTTTATAAAATTCAGAAAAAGGGTCATCATTATTATATGATACCAAAGTTGTGCTTACAGTCTTTTTTATCAACCACAAAGTAATAGGTAGCACCATAGTGCCTCGCCAGACTAATAGTATATCAGGTTTTTTTATAAAAACTTTTATCCATAAGCACAAGTTCATTAATAAGGTACAAATCCCTACAAAAACAAAATGTCTTTCTATTTTACCTATAATATTAGAAAAGTATTTTTTAAAATGAAACTCTTGAATATCATTATATCCCAATCTAGAAAGGCTTTCAATGACAGATCGTTCATATATGTAATAAGAAAAGTCTCCTGCTATAAATATTTTTTTCATTTAGAGCTATTATTTTATAAATTTACATTCTGTTTTTCTTCAATAAAAAATGCCTTTTGTAAAACAAATTTTACTCTCTAGAAAAAGCGTTGCACCTGCTGTTTGTCCATAGAAACAATAGCTATTGTGTTTTTTACACAGCCTTTAATGTGCTTAGATCTTTTACAATTCTTTTCACTTTTGTATTTAGTAAATAGGCTTTACAGACATCACTAGTTTAAGATTTCTTTTAAAAGTCTATTAAAAAATATTGTACTAAATTGTAATTTACAAATATAAAGAAAATATATTTATAAATAAAAAGATTTATTTCTTTTTTTGAATATATGCCAATAAACTATTTGCTATTTCTATTTCTAAATCAGATGTTTTTGTTATAAAATTCCAAGATTGGTTATAGTCAAAATATCCTTTTGAGTTAAGTAGTGTAACAGGACCAAAATGATTTCCCTGAAATTCTATTAAATAACATTGTTTCTCATCAGAGCAAATATCTAAGGAAACAAAGGGAAGATCTAATTTTTCATAACAGCTGTAAGAAAAATCTAAAACTGCCTTTGGAACATTTTTGTCATCAGTAAACTCCCATAAACCACTTCCGCTAGCTCTAAAGTCATTTTTCTTAACGTAACGTTTTAAAACATACACCTTTTCAAAAAAGACTAATACTTTATAGTCATACTCTAGATTAGGTACAAAAGGTTGCGTTATATATCTCCTTGTTTGTAATTGTATTTCATAATTTTTTTTCTCTTTTGTATTTCTACCCAAAAAAGACCTAAGATAGTGTTTCAATAAAAGATATTTGTTTTTTAATACCACTTTAGAATGATATATTTTCTTTAAAGAAATACTATTTTTTACTAAAAAAACACTTCTGCTACCATATCCTTCTAATAGCTTCAATACAAAAGGAAATTCATTATTTTCTTGTTTATCTATATGATAAGTGCCATTTAAACTTTTCAATCCTATCATATTTTTATATAGTTCCTGAAATCCTTTGTTTTCGTGACACTTAAAAATTTCATATTTAGGAAGTAGTATATTGTTATTAATAGGCATATTTAAATAATACAATACATCATCTATATAAGCCTTTCTTTCAGGTATTTGAGAACTGGCATAAAAAATATAACTGTCTGTTATCTGTTCCCCTCTATTAACAATCTTTTCAAAAGTAGTATTGATTATTTGAAAATTATTTTTGAGAAATTCTCGTGTAATAATCTCTAACTTTAAAGATTCAAATGCATTTATCCTCTGAGGGAAAAGCATTCCATCCTGTATTATAACTAATTTCTTTTCCATAAGAATAATTTTTGAAATAATTTTTGAAAAAGTATTTAGGATTAGTGATTATTATTTTCAATTTATATCTTATAAAATCACAAATCTTCCCTATATAATAATAACTTTTTGTTTTAATATTATATATTAATGTGTTAGTTACAATCTTTTGTAGTTTAAAATTTTTAGTTATTTTTTGATTACATTCCAAATTTTCAACTAATAAAATTTGTTCTATTATCAATTTTTCATCTGCTACAGCTATTATTGGCACTATTCCTTTTTTTTGATGAGGAAGAGTTTCTAATAATTGCGTTTTCCCTTGTAGTTCAAATTCTATAATACTTGGAAAATAGAAGTTCCCTATAGAGTAGAATATGTACTTCCCCTTATATATTTCAAAAGGTTGTATAATATGAGGATGATGTCCTATTATCAAGTCTGCTCCAGCATCTATAATTTTTCTAGCTAATAAACATTTTTCAGTTTCTGGATATTTAATATTCTCAATTCCCCAATGAATATTAACAATAATAAAATAATTACTATTTTCTTTTCTGAAATATGCTATCTCATTTATATCTTCTTGCCACCCCCCTATAAATTCTTTTTCAGCAAACAATCTACTTCCTGTTAAATCTGATGTACGAGAACAATAACTCAGATAAATTATTTTTGTTTGCTCATCTTTAAAAAAAATTTTTTTTTCTTTTTCTTGATCATATCCAACTCCCCAATAAGCTAAATTATTATCTTTTAATGTTCTTATAGTTAGTTCAACCGAATCATTCCCGTAATCATTAATATGATTGTTAGATAAATTAATTAGGTAAGGGTTAAAACATTTCAAATAAGCTAAATCCTCTTTTGAACAATGAAGAGTAATCTTTTCTTTTATTCTCTTCATATTTGTTTCTATAGCGGGAGATTCTAAGTTTATAATAGTTTTAATTTTTTTATCTTCTATAAATTTTATAAAGTCTAAAAAATAACTATTCTTATTATTTATAATATTTGTTAAAACAAAATCTCCTAAAAATGCAATTTTCTCCATAATTCTTTATTTTTTAATACATATATTAAAAAAAACACCATTAAAAACAAATTTATAAATACTCTAATTACCAAATGCAATTCTACATTCATTAGTATCAATATTATAAATGATAATAACAGAAATTTAATAATGAATTTTTTTATTTCAAATCCAATAGGATGTATTCTCTCTGTTATGTACCAACTAAAAATAATAAGTATAAAATTTGTCAAAATCAATGCGTAGACGACTCCTTTTAATCCAAAAGCTTTGACTCCTAAAAATAAGAAAACAATATTTATTATAGCTACTGTAAAATAAATATAAGTGACATATATCATTTTTTTAGAAACACTTGGCCCTATATCAACTACACTTTTAATAATATATAAGCCATTAAATAAAAATAATCCTGGTAATAAAAATTTTGCCTCATAATATTCTCGTGTAGTAAACAAAGAAATTATTTCTGGTGAGTATAATGATAGAGATATTATAATAAAAAAAGAAAAATATAGAGTTGTTTTGTATATTTGTAAGAATTTTGTTTTATAATTATCAGTTTTCAGCGATTCATACATATAAGGTTTCCAAGACATAATAAAAGCACTATTTATTAGTTCTATAGAAGAAGCAAACTTTACAGCTACTGCATAAATACCCAATGCAGAAGTAGAAAGATATGTAATTAATATAAAACGATTCATTCTACTAACACTTTCACTTCCTATCCGAGCTGGGAGCTCCGGCAGAGAAAATTTTAAATATTTTTTTAATGCTTCTTTATTAAAAATAAACCCAACATCATTTTTTATATATACAAACTGAGCTACTATAACAAAAAAATAACCAAATAATTGTCCTATAAAAACACTCTTAATACCCCATTTAAAATTTAGAGAAAAAAGAATTATTAAAGATGAAGTTAATAGCACTTGTATAAATGTTATTACTGAAAAAACAATAGATCTTTTCTTATAACGTAAAATAATAAAGTTTAAAATACTAATATTAATAAGTGGTATTATCATAGCAGCAATACAAATTTCTACTGAATAAAGATCTGTTTTAAAAAAATAGGTTGAAATATTATCTGCTGATAAACACAATGAAATAGATATTAACAATGATAAAACAAATACAAAAATAATAATCGTTGAAATCATTATCTTTCTATTTCTATTATCTAATTCATAATAATAACGCTGGAGTGATGACTCCAATTGCAATAATCCAAAAATCATTGATGCTTGGATTATAGTTTGAATCATATCTATTACTCCATTTTCTGAAGTAGAAAAAATCCTGACATATAAAGGAATTAACAATAAAGATACAAATCGACTAATTCCTGATGTTAATCCATATATCAAAAAAGATTTTATAAAATTATTGTTTTTCAAAATTAGCAAATTCTAATATTTTTTTTATTTGTTTTTTAGGAGTATATTCCTCTACAACCTCTCTACCTTTCTTACCAACTTTACTCATAAGCTCTTTGTTTTTTAAAACATCAGTTAGTCTTTCAGAAAATTTCATATTATCATCTGGTTCCACTAAAAAAATACTCTCATTATCTCTTAGATAAATAGAGACATCTCCTACATTTGTCACAATAGAAGGTGTAGATGTTGCTAAATATTCTGCTATCTTAGAAGGAAAAGCACCTTTATTTCTTTTAGTATTAGGCTTAGCTAAAATATGTAGTTTTGATTTCATTAGATAGTTTATTACTTCTTGATGCTCTTTTAGTCTTCCTGTAAAAATAATCTTTTTATTACTATCTCTTTGTGCTACAATTTCTTTTAACTTTTGAAATTCATCTGGAGCTGCATCCCCTATTAAAATCAGATTAAAGTTTTTATATGCATACTCACTTTTACAAAATACATCTATAATGTTTTCTACTCCATCCTTATTATTACTCCCCATATAACCACAATAAGTAATAATGTTCTCTTTTTTTATATTTATACCATCTTGAAATTTAGTTAAATCAATTAAGAATGGTATTACTAAAAACTGAGTTTCCTCTGCTGCAAATCTTTGATAATATTCTTTTAAAGCATAAGTTCCAACGATAAATAAATCCATTTTTTTTAAACTTTTCCTATAGAGGTAACTTAGTGTTTTTGTCTTATAACTTACTTTCTCAGGAAAAATAATTTCAAATGGGTATTCTGTTCTTTCGGTAAAAATTCTAACTCCTTTTCTTTTTGCATAAAGCAGTAAAAAAGGTAAATGAATTTCACCATAAACATAAAGAATATCTCCTTTATCCATCTTAGATAATAATCTAAAATACCTAATTATTTGTTTTAGTATATCATATATATATATATATTTATTTTTTACTATATAAATATAATCTACGGAAAAATTATTTTCTTTAAAGCCTTGCATAACTAAACTTAAACGATTTTCTGCTGCTTTATCAGATTTTTGATAATCAAGAAAAAGACACTTCTTCATATTAATTAATTTTATAATACTCTTTATACCAAGTTATAAACTGTTTTATACCCTCTTCTATACTTGTTGAAGGTTTATAGTTATAGTCTTTTATTAATTCACTTACATCAGCCCAAGTACGTTTTACATCTCCCATTTGCATAGGATACATCTCTTTTTTAGCTTTCTTACCCATATATTTTTCAATAGTAGCTATAAAGTCCATTAACTTTACAGAATTATTATTTCCTATATTATATATTTTGTACAGAGACCTAAAATCTGTAATAGGTTTTTCTATAATAGTTACCACACCTTTTACAATATCATTAATATAAGTAAAATCGCGTTCCATATCGCCGTTATTGAACACTTTTATAGCTTCTTCTTGTGCGATGGCATTGGCAAATAAAATAGGTGACATATCAGGACGCCCCCAAGGACCATAAACAGTAAAAAAACGCAATCCAGTACTTGCAAACTTATAAAGATGAGTATAAGTATGTGCCATCAATTCATTGCTTTTTTTAGTAGCAGCATATAGGCTTACTGGGGCATCAACTTGATCCTTTTCAGAAAAAGGAATCTTAGCATTCATTCCATATACACTTGAACTACTTGCATATACCAAATGTTTTACTGAAAAATGACGACAACACTCCAATATATTAGTAAAACCCAATATATTAGATTGTATATATGAATCTGGATTTTCAATAGAGTACCTTACACCTGCTTGTGCCGCTAAATTACATATTACCTCAAATTGTTGCTCTTTAACCAATGATGCCAAAGTTTGCTTATCGGTAATATCCATTTTTGCAAATTGAAATGTAGGGTATAACTTGCTGTTTACAAGCTTATTTATAACACATTTATCTTTTTCAATACCTAAAAATGCTAATCTTCCATATTTCAGATTTACATCATAATAAGTATTAAGATTATCAATTCCTACAACTTGATGTCCATTTTCTACTAAAGATTTACAAACAAAGGCTCCTATAAAGCCTGCTGCTCCTGTTACTAGTATTTTCACCTATGAGAACCGCAATGGCAGTTATTTTTAATTTATTATTTTATTATTTTACAAACTTGCTATAAATTTCTTTATATGCTTTTGAGCTTTCCAGCCAAGCTCTTCTGTTTTTTGGGTAACCACTTCGGCGGTCATACGATTGCCTTTGCGCTCTGGTAACATTTCTATTTTTCCACCAAATAGTTTTGCTATTTCTAAAATTGAATAAGTTTCGGGGCTTCCTATACCATAACCATCGCCTTTACCTTTTTCGCCAACGATGAGTAGCCCTGCTACGATATCATCTATATGGGTAAAGTTGCGCTGCTGCGTACCCGGACTTACTACTGTAAGTGGTTCGCCTTTCTTCATTTTTTCAGTAAAAAGCGCTATAAGGGTTGCATATTTACCTGTACGTATCTCTCGCTTGCCATATACATTATAAAAATAGACTATAGCATACTCCAAACCATACCAAGTTCCATAGTTTTTCACTAGCTCGGTATTGGATGATTTACTCCACGCATAGGGACTTTGGTCTTTGCCCAATCCCCCATCACCAAATTTAGTACTGCTGCCTGCATATATTATCTTGCAGTGGCGTTTGCGACAGAACTCTAATACTTTTAGTGTACCTATTTTGTTAAATAAAAGTACTTTATCTATATCATCAAAACTTTGTTCTACACGTGAGTACTCACCTAAGTGATACACAAGATCTGGAACAAAATCTATCAATTCAAAAATATGTTCGGTACTACCTTCTATATAAGTAACCCCCTCTACGTGGTTTTCTCGGCTACCTGTAAAATAGTTATCTAACGAATATACTTCATTATTAGTGTTTTTTGCTAAGGCTTCACAAAGGTTTGAGCCCACAAAGCCTGCTCCTCCTGTTACTAATATTTTCATATCTCTATTTCTATACTCCTATTTGGATATATTCCCAGCCTTTTTGAGGCAAGTTGAAAGCGTTGTACTGATTGCGTCCGTCAAAGATTACTTTTTCTTTTAGTAACTTGGCAATTTCTTCAAAGTCGGGAACGCGGAACTCTTTCCATTCAGTAAGCAACAACAAGGCATCTGCCCCTTTCAAAGCATCGTATTTGCTGTCTACATAGGTAACCTCTATACCTTTTAGGTAGCATACTTTCGCTTCGTGTACTGCCTTAGGGTCGTATGCTTGTACCTTAGCACCTCTCTTTACCAATTCTTTAATAATGTAGATAGCAGGTGCCTCGCGCATATCGTCAGTTTCGGGTTTGAACGACAAGCCCCAAACTGCAAATGTTTTACCTGTAAGGTCTTCGCCGTATTTCTTAATTACCTTTTGTGCTATTACGTATTTCTGACGGTTATTTACATTATCTACGGACTCTATCAATTCTGCCTTATAATTGACTTCTTCTGCTAATTTTTTGAGTGCTAACACATCTTTTGGAAAACACGACCCTCCATAACCGCAGCCGGGGTAAATAAAACTATAGCCAATGCGGCTATCAGAGCCTATCCCGATACGCACTTTGTTTACATCAGCGCCTACACGCTCACAGATATTGGCTATCTCGTTCATAAACGATATTTTGGTAGCCAGCATTGTATTGGCAGCGTATTTAGTCATCTCGGCTGAACGAATATCCATTGTTATCATTCGTTCATTTTGCATATAAAACGGACTATAAAGCTCTTTCATTTTTTTGAGGGCTTGCTCATTATCAGCACCTATTACGACCCTATCGGGTTTCATAAAGTCCTCAATGGCTTTTCCTTCTTTTAAGAACTCGGGGTTGGACACCACGTGAAAAGGGTAACTTACCCCGCGTTTATCTAAAGCAGTTTGCACAGTAGCACGTACTTTATCGGCAGTTCCAACAGGTACGGTTGATTTATCAACTACTATAAGTTCGCCCTGCATAGTTTCGCCTATAGACTGAGCTACAGATAGAACATATTGCAAATCGGCTGAACCATCATCGCCCATAGGGGTACCTACGGCTATAAAAGCCACTTCAGCCTCTTTGATAGCCTCAGCTATATTAGTAGTGAAAAATAGGTTTTTATGAGCTACATTGCTCAGTACCATTTCTTCTAAACCAGGTTCGTAGATAGGAATAATACCTTGCTTGAGTTTTTCTATTTTCTCGGCATTTATATCTACGCAAGTTACTTTGTTGCCCATCTCGGCAAAGCAAGTACCCGATACTAAACCCACATAACCTGTGCCTATAACTGCTATTTTCATCGTAATCTCTATTTACAATTTCGCTGCAAATGTACAAACATTTTTGCAACTACCAAAATAAAAAATGTATTTAACAACAATTTTTACACTTTACGCACAATTACTCATTTTCAGCGGTTTTATACGCTTCAATAATATGTCGCACTAAGGGATGTCGCACCACATCGGTATCGTTTAGATGGAGGAAAGCGATGCCTTTTACGTTCTGGAGTATGAGCATCGCTTCTTTTAGTCCGGAGGATACTTTACGAGGCAGGTCGATTTGACCAGGGTCGCCAGTAATCATAAATTTGGCATTGCACCCCATACGTGTAAGGAACATTTTCATTTGTGCGTGTGTGGTGTTTTGAGCTTCATCGAGTATGACAAAGGCATTGTCTAAGGTACGTCCGCGCATAAAAGCCAAAGGTGCGATTTCAATAATCCCTGCTTCGATAAAAGCATTTAGCTTTTCGGGGGGTATCATATCGCGTAGGGCATCGTAGAGGGGCTGCATATAAGGATCTAACTTTTCTTTAAGATCACCGGGTAGGAAGCCTAAATTTTCGCCTGCTTCTACGGCAGGGCGCGTAAGGATAATACGGCGCACTTGCTTTTCTTTGAGCGCTTTTACGGCTAAGGCTACCCCTACGTAAGTTTTCCCTGTACCAGCAGGTCCTACGGCAAAGACCATATCGTTGGTTTGCATCAGCTTGACGAGTTCTTGCTGGTTTTTGGTTTGTGGCTTGATAATTTTGCCATTATTGCCGTGTACGATAATGTCGCTTTTGGCAATGATTGCCTTATCGGGAGCGGCTTCATCTTCAAAGATACGATCGATGATATGGGGGGTTAGCTGGTTGTACTTATTGGCATAGGCAATAAGTTTTTTGATTTGTTTTTCAAAATCATTGAGTTGCAGCGCATCGGCGAAGGCGATGAGCTTGTTGCCTCGTGCTACTATTTTCACTTTGGGAAATAAGTTGCGGAGATGCTTGATATTGCTTTCGTCTTCGCCGAAGAGCAACTGAGGGGATACTTCGGTGAGTTCTAATGTTAATTCGTTTGTTGAATCGTTCATTCGTTGTTTATTAATACTGTTCGAGGAGGTATTTCACCAAATCGGTAGTGGTAACGAGCCCTACTAATTTGCCGTTTTCAACTACGGGTATGGAGTGGAAACTTTGTTGTGATAATATCTCGGCTACTTCTTTGATAGAGGTATTGGCATCAACCGTTAGGGGGCTTTTTGCCATTATCTGGGGTATGGTGTACATATCGTACACTACTGAGGTTACTTCTTCTTCGCCATCGGTCATATCAGCGAAGCTGATGCGCAACAAGTCGGAATAGCTTACGATACCGATGAGCTTATCGCCTTCAACTACGGGTATATGGCGAATATTGTGCTTTTTGAATAGGCGTTCGGCTTCGTAAAGTGACTGTGTGGGAGTAAGAACGACTAGGTCTTTACTCATAATCTGTGATACTGGTACTCGTTGTTTCATAATGATTTATTTATTTTGATTTTTTACACTACAAAGGTACGAAATAAAATAATATCTGCCAAATTTTTCTTTATTTTTTTAAATTGTGAGAGGTTATCCTTGCCGACATTCCTTCGTCACATACTCGGCTGCGCCAGCTCTGTGCGAGCCGCACGGGCTTTTATCCTTCGGTGATCCTTCGCTCATCCTTCGCTCAAGGTTCGCTGGGGAACAATTTTGAATTCTGAATTCTGAATTTTGAATTGGGAGGGTACGGAGAAGAATTTTGAATTAGGGGGTAGAAAAAGAGCCTGTCCGAAAAGTTTTGTTTCGTGAGGGCGATTTGCCAATCGCCCCTACAATGTGAATAAAAGCGATTGATTATCAGAGTAATTAACTTTGTCAAACTCTGAAAGTTTGCCAAAGTGTGTGCGAAAATGTACTTTTGAATTCTGAATTTTGAATTGTGGGGTAGAAAAACTTTGACAAACTCTTAAAGTTTGCCAAAGTGTGTGCGAAAATATACTATGGGTGGAATTGGTGGGGTGTGAATTTTCGCAATTCAAAATTCGTAATTTAAAATTATTTCGTATCTTTGCAGCTGATATTAGTGATTTGTGGTTTATGAACTTAACTCCTGATTTGGATAAACAATATACTACCGAAACGAAAACTGCATTGCAAGCACAACGCTTGGCTCAAGAGATTGCCTTTGCTCCTATTGCTTTTCAGGTGTCGCACTTGATGGTAAAGTTGGGCATTTTGGAGGTGCTGTACAACGCTCCGCTAGGACTTTCGCAGGCTGAAATAGCAAATGTTACGGGGCTGTCGCCTTATGCGGTGCAGGTGCTTTTAGAGGCTTCGCTTTCGATAGGGACGGTAATGGTGAAGGAGGATGACACGTTTCACCTTACAAAAACGGGTTGGTATTTGTTGTGCGATAGGACTACGCGTGTGAATATGGACTTTGTACAATCGGTGTGTTATGAGGGGATGTTTCATTTGGAGGAGGCGCTTCGCACTGGTAAGCCTGCTGGACTGAAGGTTTTTGGCAATTGGGCGACTATCTACGAGGGGTTGTCGCAACTTCCTAAAGAGGCACAGGAAAAATGGTTTGCTTTTGACCATTATTACTCTGACTATTCGTTTGCAGATGCCTTGGGGATTATTTTTAAAACACCTGTACGCAAATTATTGGACGTGGGGGGCAATACGGGTAGGTTTGCTCTGAAGGTGGTGGCTGAGAATGCGGATGTGAATGTTACGATTGTGGACTTGCCTGGTCAGTTGGGGTTGATGCGCAAGCATATTGACGGACAGCTGGGTGCTGAACGGATAGAGGGATTTGCTTGTAATTTGCTAGCTGAAGCGCCGGTGTTGCCTACGGGGCACGATGTGATATGGATGAGTCAGTTTTTGGATTGCTTCTCGCCTGATGAGGTGGTACGGATACTAAAGGCTGTGGCTAAGGTGATGGATGCTTCGACTCGGTTGTATATTTTGGAGGCTTATTGGGATAGACAAGAACACGAAACGGGTGCTTACTGCTTGACGCAAATTAGTTTGTACTTTACGGCTATGGCTAATGGTAACAGCAAGATGTACTACTCGGCTGATATGATAGAATGTGTGAAACGTGCTGGACTGGAGGTGGTTGCTATTTACGACAATTTGGGTAGTGGCAATAGCCATACGCTTTTTGAGGTGGCGATTGTGAATTCTGAATTGTGAATTGTAAATTCTGAATTTTGAATTAGTGGGACGGGTAGGACTGGTAGGACTGGTGGGACTGGTGGTTGCTGGAAAAAACGATATAAAAATTAACTAATATGGAACTACCACAATATGAATTTGCTCCTGATGATGGATGTACTTTTTATTTTATTAGCAAAGGGAAAAATGGTGCTATAAAAAAGATTATACATTATGAAGAAATAGCTGAAGGTATTTTTAATTTGACTTTGGCGGATAATAATCCTATAACAGGAGAATGGGAAGATAGTGCTGTTACTGCAAATGATGATACTGAAAAAATACTAGCAACTGTTGTTAAATCGGTTTATTTATTTACAGAAAGGTATCCTAATGCTTATGTATATGCTAAAGGGAGTACTCACTCACGTAACAGATTGTACAGAAGAGGCATTACAAAATACTTAACACAAGCTCTTGAGGATTTTATTATTTGGGGTGAATTGGAAAATGAAGAGTTTGAATACTTTAATTCTAATTCTGACTATGAGGCTTTTATAATTCAACGAAAAACAAAAGAACTATGGTAACAAAAGAACAAGATATATGGGAAACTTGGGACACCTATGAGTTGACTCCTGGAACTAAAGATGGTGCTTTTGAAAGATTTAGAAATAGTGAGGCTTTTCAAAAAAAAATAGCTGATGCTAAAAAAACTCTTAGTAAAGGGCGCTTCATTGAAGGGGTTGCTTCTTCTTTGACAAAAACTGAAATAGCAGAGGAATTTTTTACTAATGCTAAATAACTGCACGGGTGAATTGTGAATTTTGAATTGGGCACAAGCTGCAAGCTTGCGCCAGCGGGGGGCAAAAAAACAAAAAATGTTTAGCAGAGATAATAAACAAAGACATAAAAATATAGAAGATATAGAAGATGAATAAAGAGCATTTGAGACAATTGGAGGCTGAAAGTATTTACGTTATGCGTGAGGTGGCGGCTCAGTTTGAACGCCCTGCCTTGCTGTTTAGTGGTGGTAAAGATTCTATTACGCTGGTGCACTTGGCGGCTAAGGCTTTTGCTCCGATGAAAATACCTTTTCCTTTGGTGCATATAGATACGGGGCATAACTTTCCTGAGGCTTTGGCTTACCGCGATGCTTTGGCTGCTGAGTTGGGGGCTGAACTAATCGTGCGAAAGGTGGAAGATACTATCGCTGCTAAAGGACTTACTGAACCTAAAGGTAAATTTGCTTCGCGCAACTGGTTGCAAACGCATACTTTGCTGGATACTATTGAGGAATTTCACTTTGATGCTTGCATAGGGGGTGCTCGCCGCGATGAGGAAAAGGCTCGCGCTAAAGAGCGTTTTTTCTCGGTACGTGATGAGTTTGGGCAGTGGGATCCTAAATTGCAGCGTTCGGAGCTTTGGAATATCTACAACGGACGTATTCAGAAAGGTGAAAATGTGCGTGTATTTCCTATTTCGAATTGGACGGAATTGGACGTGTGGAGCTATATAGCACAAGAGGGGATTGCTTTGCCTTCGATTTACTTTGCTCATAATCGTGATGTGATTGAACACGAAGGACGATTGATAGCGGTATCGCCTTATATACAAATTGATGAAAACGATGTAATACAAAACAAACGCGTACGCTACCGCACTGTGGGCGATATGACTTGTACGGCAGCAGTGGAAAGTAATGCTGCTACCTTGGAAGAAGTGGTGGCTGAAATTACGGCTTCGCGCATTTCGGAACGCGGTGAAACGCGTATTGACGACAAAGTAACAGAAGCGGCTATGGAGGATAGAAAAAAAGGAGGGTATTTTTAAAAGAAATGCTTCATATCTTTGAGACTGACCTTGGTAACACTGAATAGTTAGGAATAAGAGTTGTAATATCCCAAGCGGAGTAATACATATGAGTTATAATAATTAATACTCATTGTATCAATAATAACCTATATTAAAATGAATGGTAAAAAAATAAATATTCTTTTTTTAGGAGGTGCTAAAAGAGTTTCTATTGCAGAAAGATTTATAGAGGCTGGTAAAACATTAGGTTTTGAAGTTTCTATTTTTTCATATGAACTGAATGAGGATTGCCCTATTGCTTTCGTAGGAACAGTAATAAAAGGGTGTAAATGGAGTGATAAATCTATTTTAGATGATTTGAAGAGGGTAATCAAGGAATATAAAATTCATATTCTATTACCTTTTGTAGACCCCGCTACTATTATAGCAGCTAATTTGAAAAATATTTTGCAAGAGGAGGATGTTTTTATTCCTGTTTCTGACATAGATTCTTGTGTTATTTTTTTTAATAAAAAATTATCTAATGAATGGTGTATAAAGAATGATATAAAAGTACCTGATACTAATTTATCTATCTATCCCCTAATAGCTAAGCCTTTAGAAGGCTCTGCTTCTAAGGGGATTGTAGTGTTAAATAATGAATCTGAACTTCTAAACCTTTTAAATCGTGAAAAATACCTAATACAGAAATTTATAAAAGGTAATGAATATACTATTGATATTTACAGAAGTCCAAAAACGGGTAAGATATTATCTATAGTGCCAAGACAGAGGTTAGAAACTCAAGGGGGAGAGTCAATAAAATCAATTACTATAAAGAATGAAAATATAGAAGCTTTTGCTAAAGAAGTTATTCTAAAAACAAATTTAATAGGGGCTATTACGTTACAAATATTGGAAAATGAGGAAAAAGAACTTTTCTTTATGGAAATTAACCCTCGTTTTGGAGGGGGTGTTTTAAATTCTATTATGGCAGGAGCTGATAGTACGATGTGTTTGTTAAAAGACTTTTTAGGATTGCCTAACTCTTATCAAGAATGGAAGGGGAATTTTATGATGATACGGGCTTTCAAAGAATATTATAAAACAATTTAAGATGCAAATAATAATAGATATTGATGGTACTATTTGTACTGAAGAAAAGACCTATAGTCGTTCATTAGCACGTCCTCTTAAAGATGCTGTTTCTTCTGTAAATGCTTTATATGATGAGGGGCATACCATTATTTTTTATACAGCTAGAACTTGGATGGAGTTTGAAATGACAACCGACTGGCTCAAAAAAAATGGTTTTAAATATCATCAATTGGTAATGGGGAAACCTATTGGAGATGTATGGATAGACGATAGGGCTTTACCTTTTACAAATTGGGAAAGTATGAATAGTATACTAAAAGAGAAAATAAAGAAATGAAAAAGGTAGTAATTATAGCAGAGGCTGGGGTAAATCATAATGCTGACCTCAATAAAGCCAAGCAGCTAATAGATGTTGCTGCAGAAAGTGGTGCTGATTATGTAAAGTTTCAAACTGCAGTTCCTAATTTGGTTGTTACAAAAAAAGGGACTATGACGGAATATCAAATCCAGAACTTAGGGATAAAAGAGTCTCAGTTAGAAATGACTAAGAAAATTCACTTGCCATTATCTGATTTTAAGATTTTATCACAATATGCTGAAACAAAGAATATAAAATTTGCTTCAACGCCCTTTGATTTAGTATCTATAGATACTCTAAAGGAATTAAATATGGATTTTTTTAAGATTCCTTCTGGTGAAATTACTAATTATCCATACTTAGTTAAAGTGGCAAAGATGGGTTTGCCTATTATTATGAGTACGGGAATGGCTACGATTGCAGAAATAAAAGAGGCTGTAAAGGTGCTTACTGATAATGGGGTGTGCAAAGATAAAATTACGATATTGCATTGCAATACAGAATATCCTACTCCTATGGAGGATGTAAACCTAAAGGCGATGCTACATATTCAGCAAGAATTGGGTGTAGCGGTGGGTTATTCTGACCATACTTTAGGAATAGAAGTACCTATAGCAGCGGTAGCTTTAGGAGCTACGGTAATTGAAAAACACTTTACCTTAGACAAAAATTTACCAGGCCCTGACCATAAGGCTTCTCTTGAGCCTAAAGAGCTAAAAGCTATGGTAAGTGCTATTCGCAATATAGAAAAAGCGATAGGAGGCTTGGGGGTGAAAGAGGTATCGGCTTCTGAAGCTAAAAATGAGCCTATTGTAAGAAGAAGCATTATAGCTAATAGGGCTATAAAAAAAGGGGAATTGCTTACAGAAGAGAATCTTATTGTTAAACGACCTGGCACGGGGCTTTCGCCTATGCGATGGAATGAGGTGATAGGTACCAAGGCGATAAGAGATTTTGAAGAAGATGATTTTATTGAGCTATGAGAAAAGTTTGTGTTATAACGGGTACAAGAGCCGAATTTGGCTTGCTACATCATACTATAAAAGCAATTGAAGAGGATAAAACATTGCAACTTCAATTGATTGCAACGGGAATGCATCTTTCCCCTGAGTTTGGTTTAACTTATAAAGATATTGAAAACGCAGGATTTACGATTGATAAAAAGATAGAAATTCTTCTTTCTTCTGATACTCCTGTAGGAATCTCTAAAAGTATGGGGCTTGCAATGATTTCTTTTTCGGAAGCCTTTGCGGAGCTTAAGCCTGATATTATCTTAGTTTTAGGTGATAGATTTGAAATCTTTTCGGCAGTGAGTGCAGCTATGATAGCTCGTATTCCTGTGGCACATTGTCACGGGGGAGAAGCAACAGAGGGGCTAATAGATGAGGCTATTAGGCATAGTATTACCAAAATGTCTCAGATACACTTTTGTGCTACTGAAATATATAAAAAAAGGATTATACAATTAGGCGAAACACCAAATAAGGTTTTTAATATAGGTGCTTTAGCTCTTGAAAATATTTTGAAGTTAAAACTTTTATCTAAAGAAGATTTTGAAACCTCAATTAATTTTAAATTAGATAAAAAATACACTTTTTTAGTTACTTTTCACCCTGTTACACTTGAAAAAGCAACTTCAGCAGTACAAACACAACAATTATTAAATGCGTTGGATAAGATTGATAATTGCAAAATCATATTTACTAAATCAAACTCTGACACTGATGGGCGAATTGTAAACCAAATGATAGAAGAGTATGTGGCTAAAAATTCTTCAAAAGCAGTTTGTTTTACCTCTCTGGGGCAACTGCGCTACCTTTCGGCATTACAATATGTAGATGCTATGATAGGAAACTCATCGAGTGGTATAGTAGAGGCTCCAAGTTTTAAAATTGCTACTGTAAATATAGGTGATAGACAAAGAGGTAGAATAATGGCAGAAAGTGTGATACAATGTGATAGTTCATCACAAGATATTGAAGCTGCTATTAACAAAGCCATTTCGAGCGAGTTTAAAACGTTACTAAAAACTGTAGAAAATCCGTTTAAGGGAGTAGATGCTCCTTCGGAAGAAATAGTTAAAGTTTTAAAAAGTATAGATTTGGAAGATATACTCAAGAAACCATTTTATGATTTATAAGAGATGAGAATAGTTTTTATAGGTACTGTTGATTTTTCATATAGAGCATTGGAGGCGCTTATAGAACATAATTTTGATGTAGTGGGGGTTATTACCAAAAGAAAATCAGATTTTAACGCTGATTTCTGTGATTTAACACCTTTAACGGATAAATATCATATTCCTGTTTTTTTTAGAAAAAAGGATAATGAAGAAGAGCTTATAGCTTTCTTAAAAGAAAAAAAACCTGATGTGATTTATTGTTTTGGTTGGTCGCATATACTTCCCTCTGAGATATTATCAATTCCAAAATACGGAGTAGTAGGTTTTCACCCTACTGAACTTCCCAACAACAGAGGGCGTCACCCCCTAATATGGGCTATTTTTTTAGGATTAAAAAGAACTGCAAGTACATTTTTTATAATGGATGAGGGTGCAGATACAGGAGATATTATTTCACAAGAAATAGTAGCTATAGAAGAGACTGATACTGCTGAAACACTTTATAAAAAAGTAGGTGAAATTGCAATAAAGCAAATTATAGATTTTTCTAAAGAATTTGAACTGAAAGGTGAAAATATAGAAAGGAGAAAGCAAAATATAGCAGAGGGTAATGCGTGGAGAAAAAGAGGAAAAGTAGATGGACAGATAGACTTTAGGATGTCATCGGAAGCTATTTACAATTTGGTAAGGGCATTGACGCACCCTTATGTAGGAGCTCATATAAAATTGGATGGAGAAAAAGAGGTAAAAATATGGAAAGTTATAAAAAAAAGTTGTACTTTTGTAAATTATGAGCCGGGAAAAGTTTTAGAAGTAGAAAACAACAAGATACTTGTAAAAACATATGATGGGGCAATTCAAATTATAGAACACGAGTTCTTAGAACTTCCAAAAAAAGGACAATACTTATGAAAAAAGTTATAGTTATATCGGCACATCCTGATGATGAGATTTTAGGAGCTGGTGGGACTTTGTTAAAACATAAAAAAAATGGTGATAAGATATATTGGCTTATTGTAACTAATGTTTTGGAAAGTTGTGGCTTCTCTAAAGAACGTGTTTGTAGCCGACAAAAAGAAATAGAAAAAATTTCTGAGGCATTGGGTGTAGAAAAGGTATTCTTATTGAATTATCCCACAATGTCCCTTTCAACAAGTACATTGATTGAAATGGTTCCAAAAATATCAAAAGTTTTTACTGAGATAGAACCCGAAATAGTGTATTGTTTGAATCGTTCGGATGCTCATTCAGATCATAGAATTACATTTGATGCAGTAATGGCTTGTACAAAATCTTTTAGATACCCTTTTATTAAACAAGTGCTTATGTATGAATGTATTTCTGAAACTGAATTTGCACCTCAGTTACCTGAAAAAGTATTTATACCTAACTATTTTGTAGACATTTCATCTTTTTTAGAAGAAAAATTAGAGCTGATGAAAATTTATGAATCTGAGGTAGGAGAGCATCCTTTTCCAAGGAGTTTAAGAAATATAGAAGCATTAGCAACTTATAGAGGAGCAAGTGTGGGAGTAGAATATGCCGAGGCTTTTCAACTTATCAAATATATTGACAAATAACAATGAGATCAGACCTATTAATTCATAAGGATAAGAACTTAGTAGAGGGCTTGCAGAAGCTGAATGCTTTACGGAACATCAGTAGGTTGATACTATTTGTGGTAGATGATAATGGGCGTGTGATAGGTTCGGTTACTGATGGAGACATAAGGCGTGCGATAGTAAGTGAACAGCATTTAGAAAAGAAGTTGGGAGATATTTGTTACAAGGGTTTTACTTACCTAACCCAGCTATCTTCGTACCAGAGTTTTAAGAAATACCGTAAGAGCGATATAAAAATTTTACCTATTCTGGATGATGAAGGCAGGATGGTGGATTTGATAGACTTGGAATATACAGAGGCTCAACTTCCTTTGGAGGCGGTAATAATGGCAGGTGGTCGTGGGAAGCGCTTAAGTCCGCTAACGGATACGATTCCTAAGCCGATGCTTAAGCTGGGGAGTAAGCCTATTATAGAGTATAATATAGACCGATTGATTAGTTTTGGGATTAAGAAAATCTATATATCGGTAAAATATCTTGGTGAGCAGATAGTGGATTATTTGGGTGATGGCAGCCAAAAGGGGATTACTATAGAATATGTGTGGGAAGATGAACCTCTGGGTACTGCAGGCGCTTTGGCTCTGATAGATGACTTTAGTACGGAACACGTGCTGGTGATGAATAGTGATTTGTTTACCAATGTGGACTTTGAATCACTATACCTAAAATTGCTAAATGAAGGGGCTGCTATGGCAGTAGCATCGACAGAATACAAGGTGGATGTGCCTTATGCTGTATTTGAGACTAAAGATGGGCGAGTAACGAACTTTAAAGAGAAGCCGAGCTTTATATACCACTCTAATGCTGGTATTTATATACTAGAGCGCTCGCTAATTTCTACTATAGAGCGAGGAAAATATTGTGATATAACGGATGTGATGGAGCGCTTGGTAGCCAGTGGTGGTAGATTGGTTTATGACCCTATTATAGGTTATTGGATAGACATTGGGAAAACAGTGGATTACGAGCACGCACAAGAGTTTATAAAACATTTAGAACGCTAAGCAATGTATAATAATAAAAAAATATTGGCTATTATCCCTGCAAGAGGAGGTAGTAAGGGATTGCCTAATAAAAACATAAAGCCTTTATGTGGCAAACCATTAATAGGTTGGAGCATAGAACAAGCCCAAGCAAGCAACTATATTGATGAGATATTCGTATCGACTGACAGTGCCGAAATAGCTTCGGTGGCTGAGAGTTTTGGGATAAAAGTACCTTTTTTGAGACCTGCGGAATTGGCGACTGATACTTCGCCATCTTCGGAATTTGTACTACACACAATTGATTACTACCGCAGCCAAGGACAGGAGTTTGATTATATACTGCTGTTGGAGCCTACTTCGCCACTGCGTGATGTTGCAGATATAAATACCGCTATAGAGCAGTTATTAAATCATAAGAGTGCTAAAAGTATTGTAGGCGTTTCGAAAGTAGAAGCTACTCATCCTGCTTTCTTGGTAAATTTATCTAAAGAAGGATTATTAGAGCCCTATTTGGGAGAAATGAAGGTGTTAAGAAGGCAAGATTTAAATGATTTATATTTTTTTGAGGGTTCTTTATATTTATCGGATATCAACTTTTATATAAAAGAACATACTTTTTATCATCATCTTACGCTGCCTTACATAGTACCTAAATATAAAGCATACGAAATAGACGATATAGTAGATTTCTATATTGTAGAAAGAATTTTAGAATTAAAATTAAAAAATATATTATAACAAGATGACTTATAGCGAACGATTAAATAATTTGATACCTGGAGGTTGCCACACATATAGTCGTGGTGATGACCAATATCCTGAAAATGCCCCACAAATATTTGAAAGAGGTGAAGGGGCTTATACTTATACTCCTGATGGGAAGGAGTTTTTAGACTATGGTATGGCACTACGTGCCGTTACGATAGGCTATGGAGAAAAGAGAATTGCTAATGCAGCTATTGAGCAAATATGGAAGGGTAATAACCTTACACGTGCTTCGGTAATAGAACTAGAAGCAGCTGAGGCGATGGTAGACCTTATACCTAGTGTGGATATGGTGAAATTTGCAAAAAATGGCTCGACTGTAACTTCAGCAGCAGTGAAGATGGCGCGTGCTTATACAGGTAGGAAATATATTATCCGTTGTTTTGACCACCCTTTCTTTTCGTATGACGACTGGTTTATAGGTGATACTGTAATTACTCGTGGTATTCCTAAAGAAAGCCACGAACATACTGTAAACTTTAGGTATAACGATATACAATCATTAGAGGTTTTATTTGCTCAACATCCTAATGAAGTGGCGGGTGTGATTTTAGAGCCTGCTACTACTGAACACCCTAAAGATAACTTTTTGCAAAAAGTAAGAGATTTATGCCATAAAAATGGGGCTTTATTTATTCTTGATGAAATGATTACGGGCTTCCGTTGGCATTTGCAAGGGGCACAAACTTATTATGGTGTAGAGCCTGACCTATGTACTTTTGGTAAGGGTATGGCAAATGGTTTTTCGGTAGCAGCTCTTTGTGGCAAACGCGAGTTTATGAAGATTGGAGGCATTAAGGAGATAGGTGCTGAACGTGTTTTCTTGACTTCAACTACTCACGGAGCTGAGATGAGTGGCTTAGGAGCTTTGGTAGAAACTATAAAATTCTATAAAGAACACGATGTAATAGGACATTTGTGGGATTATGGTACTAAAATTGTTGCTGGGATGAATGCTATTGCTAAAGAGTTAGGTATAGAGGATTACTTTTCAGCAGGCGGTATAGAATGCAGCCCTTATTATCTTACTAAAGATGCTAATAAAGAAGTATCAATGGCTTTTAGGACACTTTTTTCGCAAGAAATGATTAAAAACGGAGTGTTAATGCCTGTAATTGTTTTTTCGTATGCTCATAAGCAAAGAGAATTAGACAGAACATTTGAAGCTACGCGCAAAGCTTTACAAGTATACAAAAAAGCACTTGAGGAAGGAGTGGAAAAATACTTGGTGGGTGAAGTTGTAAAACCTGTATTTAGAAAATATAACTAATGAAAATAGCATTAGTTTCGCTTGACCAGCAATGGGAAAACAAGGTTGCTAACAAGCAAAAAGTAGCAGCTACATTGGCACTTATTGCATCGCGCTGCACTGGTATAGACTTGGTGGTATATCCTGAAATGACCCTTACGGGTTTTACGATGGAGAGCGAAAGAATAAAAGAAGCGGAAGGGAGCTCTGACACGATTGCTTTTTTTGAAGAACAGGCTAAAAAATACGGTGTAAATATAGCCTTTGGGGTTGTTTTAGCAAAAGGCGACAAGGCTGGTAATTGTTTGGCGGTAGTGAGTGGGCAAGGAGTGCTGCTCACTACTTACACTAAAATACACCCTTTTTCGTATGCTAATGAAGATGCTCATTACCAAGCGGGTAATAGCCTAAAAAAAGTAAATATAGGAGGTGCAACTATAGGGCTGACTATCTGCTACGACTTGCGTTTTCCGGAGCTTTATCAGGGATATTCTAAAGATTGCCAAGTGTTGCTAAATATAGCTAATTGGCCTGAACGGAGGGTAACTCATTGGAAGGCACTTATTAAAGCAAGGGCTATAGAGAACCAAGTGTTTGTGGTGGGTGTAAATCGTATAGGGAAAGATGGTAATGGCTTGCAATATGTAGCTTCATCGGAAATTGTATCGCCGTATGGCGAGGAACTGAAAGGGGTATCACTTTCTGAAGAGGTTGCTGTATATGAAATTGACCTTGGGGAGGTAGCCCAATATAGGAAGGAATTTCCTGTAAAAAACGACAGAAAAATAACGCTATACAAAGATATATTATGAGCGGATTGATAGAAGATAAAATAGTGGTAATTACTGGAGGTGCTGGCTTGTTGGGCAAGGAGTTTTGCCAAGCTATTGCTGCTAATGGAGCTATTGCTGTAATGGCAGAATATGACCTTTCGGTAGCAGAAAAAGTATGTAATGCTTTGGGAAATAGCCTTATAGTACCTGCCCAAGTGGATATTACTAACAAAGATTCTGTTTCGGCACTTATTGCTACTATTTCAGAAAAATATGGCAAAATAGATGCTTTAGTAAATAGTGCTTACCCTCGTAACAAAAATTTCGGGAAGCATTTTTTTGATGTGGAGTACGAAGATTTTTGTGAGAATTTGGGAATGAACTTAGGGGGGTATTTTCTTACCTCACAGCTATTTGCGAAGTACTTTTACAAGCAGGGATATGGCAATATTATTAATTTGGCATCGATATATGGGGTGATAGCACCACGTTTTCAGATTTACGACAATACACCAATGACATCTGCAGTGGAATATGCGGCTATTAAATCGGGGTTGATACACCTTACAAAATATATGGCTAAGTATTTTAAAGGGAAACATATCCGGGTGAATACCATCTCGTTGGGAGGAATTGAAGACCGCCAACCTGAGCCTTTTTTGAAGGCTTATAAGGAATTTTGCTTGAACAAGGGGATGCTGGATGCTAAGGATGTATCGGGGACAGTACTATTCTTGCTATCAGACCTTTCGGAGTATGTAAACGGGCAGAATATTGTGGTGGATGATGGTTTTACATTGTAACACAGAGATAATATGACAAAGCGTACCATTGTATATTTTGACTATCAGCCGTTATCGCAGCAGGTGTATGACGATTACTACTTGGGGCAATTGGTTAGTGCAGGTTGCTGTGTGGAGTATTTGGACTTGACACGGTTGTACTTTCCTTCATTCTGTAAAGAAGTATCGTTTGAAGGAATAAAGATACATTATATTGGTTCGTTTAGTGAATTGGAGAGGGTAATAGCTGGATTTTCTAAGGATACGCTTTTTGTTTCACGGCTTACCTTTACAGATATAGTGGTGCGCCTTTTTAGGTTGTTTAAGAAATACAACTGCCAACTTGTAGCTCTAACTCGTGGGGCGTTCCCAGCTATGCCTATAACCGACAAAATCATTAACAAATTACGACAACCCTCACAATACTTTAGTTACCTGAAAAAGGTGGGAACTATCTTGCTGAAAAAGGTAGGTTATGTACAGAAATACAAATATGTGTTTAACTGTGGAACTTCATTGTGTAACATTGGCTTGGGATGGCAATACGATGTAGCACAAGCAAAGATTATCGGTGTAAATACGTGTGATTTTGAGCGTATTAGAGATACTGAAGAAGTACCTTTTGCTTATAAATACATTGTCTTTTTAGATGAGTACCTTCCTTTTCACCCTGACTTTAAAATGTTTGGAGAGGCTACTATTGGTGAGGATATTTATTACAAGCAACTGAATACTTTTTTTAAAAAAATAGAAGCTGCTTGCCAGCTGCCTGTAGTAATAGCCGCCCACCCCAAAGCGGAATTGTACAGGACGCATAATTATTACGAAGGCAGGGAGGTGCTTTTTGGCAAAACAGCTGAATTGGTAAAAAATAGTGTGTGCGTACTTGCTCATTGTAGTACTTCGATAGGGTATGCTATCGCTACTGAAAAGCCTTTGGTATTTTTGAATGCGTTGTTGTACAAGCAAAATATACATCGCATTTATCAGTATATTAATTTTTTGGGTGAGTACTTAAATACTAAGGTTTTTCTTTTAGACGATACTGAGGCTGATTTTTCTATTCCTGTAGTGGATAAGGGGCGTTATGAGGAGTATAAATATAATTTTTTGACAAATAAGGAGACTGAGAAACTCAATTCGGGAGAGATTTTTGTAAAAGAGATTGTAAATTGTAAGATTTAAATTGTGAAAGTAAAGAGGATTGATTATTTGGACGCTATACGTGGAATAGCGGTATGGCTGGTGGTGTTGTATCACGCTTATGCGCGATATGAACATTTCCCTTATGGCTTTGAATATGCTTCTTTTCCTCTTTTAAAATATGGGTACTTGGGAGTAGAGTTGTTCTTTCTTATTTCGGGGTTTGTTATCTTGATGACTTTAGAACGTAGCAGGAGTTTTATTAACTTTCTGTATAAACGTTGGTTGCGGTTGTTTCCTGCAATGGCAATCGTTACTTTGCTTTTCTATGTGGGTTATTATCTATTTTGTGAGAAATGGATCCCGTATTACAACCTCCTGCCTGGTCTTACTTTTACAGAACCGTACTTTTATAAAAAACTATTGCATATAGACACTATAAAAGCTTTATCACCCAGCTTTTGGACATTATTTGTAGAGGTGAAGTTTTATGCTATTTTTGGAGGTGTATTTTTTCTATTGAGAAAAAACGTCCATAAATCTATATTATTTCTGGTCATACTATGGTGTTTTTCAATTATTACATCTTTGGTTTGTCATAATGAATTTGTAATGAAGATTGCAGAACTTTTTATATATTATGGGTGGTTTGCTGGGGGATGTTATGCTTATTTATATTTTAAAACTCAAATAGATAAATACCTTTATCTTTCGGGTGGCATTACTTTAGCAGCTATTATACTATCTGCATTGTCAAAAGAATATTTTGTGGAATATTTCATAACTGTTATAACTATCATTGCAGTGTTTTTTATACCTTTAGTATTTGAAAAAGTACGTTTTGTTTTTCAGAATAAATTTTTATTGTTTTTTGGGTTTATTAGTTATAGTTTTTACTTGTTACAAGAGCCTATACTACTTTTCTTTATAGATAAAATACATACTGCTGCTGGAGGAGTAATTAATTCGTTTTGTATTCCTTTGCCATTATTTATAGCTATTACAGGATTATCATACGGAGTTACCAAAGCAGAAATATGGATAAGAAAACTAATAAAATTTTGAATTGTGGGTAAAAAAAGAAGATGAAAATAGCTATTTATATACGGCAGTATAGTGCTGAAAATGAGGGGATACTGGATACTTTGTTGGGGTTGCTGGACGATGGGGATAGGGTGTGTGTTGAGAATGAAATACTAAATGAGCTTAGAACGCATAGTGATAGATTTGAGGGTTTGTGTGGTTTTGGCGGTTTTGAGGACTTGGACGATTCGTTTGATGTGATGCTGACTATTGGTGGCGATGGTACGCTGCTGAAGAGTATTGGCTATATTAGGGATTTGGAAATTCCTGTACTGGGTATTAACTCAGGTAGGCTGGGTTTTTTGGCTACGGCTCATAAGGATAATTTGCAAACGGTGGTGCAACAATTGCGGGAACGTTCGTACGAAATTGTAGAACGCTCGGTGATAGAGGCTGTATTTAGCGATGATTTGACGCCTGTGGCTGAGGTTAATTTTGCGATGAACGAAATTACTGTTACGCGAAAAAATACGGCTTCGATGATTACTATTGATACGGAATTGGATGGTGATTACCTTTGTTCGTATTGGGCTGATGGGCTTATGATTGCTACGCCTACGGGCTCTACGGGCTATTCGCTGAGTTGTGGTGGTCCTGTAATTTTGCCTACTGCTAAGAATTTTGTATTGACACCCATCGCACCGCATAACTTGAGTGCTCGCCCCTTGATTATTCCTGAAGATACGGAGGTAAGGCTTTCTATTTCGGGCAGGGCGAAGAAGTATTTGCTGTCGCTGGATTCGCAAATACTATCGTTGCCTAACAAACGTGGTGTGATTATCAGGCGGGCTCCGTTTGTGGTACGGATGATACGCTTGGGGGGTGATAGCTTTGTAAAAACGCTTCGCAGCAAATTGTTGTGGGGAGAGGATAGAAGAAATAAAGTGTAATTTTTTTTGGAACTATGGAGGCTGAGGACAGGGATTTTGTGGATAAGAATGTGCATTCGCTGGGTGAGGTGATTGAGCTGATTATTGCGCAAGGAAAATTGAAACGTGGATTGCAGCGGGCTAGGCTTCCGCAGCTTTGGGGTGATATTCTGGGTGATGCGGTGGCAAAACATACTACGCTGGTATCTCTTGATAAACGAACCTTATACGTACAACTCAATTCGCCTGCTCTTGCTAATGAATTGAGCTATGGGAAACACAAAATTATTGCTTACCTTAATGAGGCTTTGGGTGAAGAACTCATAGATAAATTGATTTTTTTGACTTAAATATATGATACGAGCGGCAAGACCTGAGGATGCTACAGCGGTGGCTCCGCTAATGTTTCAGGCTATGGAAGAGATTGTTTATAAGATGATTGGGCGTGCTGATAGGTATGAGGGTATTGGTTTTCTGGAGTTGCTTTTTGCAAAGGGGGGAAATCAGTATTCGTATGAAAATGCGTGGGTATATGAGGATGAGCGAGGCATAGTGGGGTCGGTAGTGGCTTATGATGGTGGAGAATTGTACGCTTTGCGGTTGCCTGTATTGGAACTTATAAAGGAGCGCTATGGCACCGAAATTGTACTGGAAGATGAAACTGGCGCTGGGGAGCTTTACATAGATACGCTGAGTGTGTTGCCTTTGGCTCAGGGCAGTGGTATTGGCTCGGCACTTATCAATCACTTGAAGGGGCTTCATAGATTGCCTTTGGGGCTACTGGTGGATGTGAATAATGCTGAAGCTGAGCGGCTTTACAATAGATTGGGCTTTGTGTATGCTAACCAGCAGGCTCTTGCCGGTGGTGTGTATAAACATTTGGTATTATTCTGAACTTTAATTTCTAAAAATATGAAGACGCTTATAAAAAATGCTCGTATGGTGAGTGACGGCTGCATTGGTGAAGGGGATTTGCTGATTGCTGGTGATAGGATTGAGAAAATTGCAAAAGATATCACCCCTGTAGGGAATTGTAAGGTGATAGATGCTGGTGGTAAATTGCTTTTGCCTGGTGCTATTGACGACCAAGTGCATTTTCGTGAACCGGGGTTGACTCATAAAGCGACTATTGGGAGTGAAAGTGCAGCGGCTGTAGCTGGTGGGGTTACTACTTTTTTTGAGCAGCCTAATACGATGCCTCAAACGATAAGTATTGAGCGTTTGGAGGAGAAATTTGCTATCGCTGGACGTACTTCGTATGCTAATTATTCCTTTTTCTTGGGGGGTACTAATGATAACTTGGAAGAACTGAAGCGCTTAGACCGCAAGGCTTGTGCTGGGGTAAAACTTTTCTTGGGTTCTTCGACTGGGAATATGCTTGTGGATAACGAGCGTACTATTGAGGAGATTTTTAGCAATGTGGATTTGGTGATTGCGGCGCATTGTGAAGATGAGGCTACTATACGTAAAAACTTGGGTTATTACGAATCGGTGTATGGCGAAAATATTCCGATGGGGACTCACCCTTTGATACGGAGTGCTGAGGCTTGTTACTTATCGAGCAGTAAAGCTATTGCCCTAGCTAAAAAAACAGGGGCTCGCCTACACGTATTTCACCTATCTACTGCTCGCGAGACGGCTCTCTTCAGAAATGATATTCCGCTAAAAGATAAAAAAATAACCGCTGAGGTGTGTGTGCATCACTTATGGTTTAGCGATGCTGATTACGCTGAAAAGGGTAGCCTGATAAAATGGAACCCTGCCGTGAAGACGGCTGAGGACAGGGGTGCGCTATGGACTGCACTATTGGACGACCGCTTGGACGTGATTGCTACTGACCACGCGCCTCATACGTGGGAGGAGAAGCATCAGGTGGGGTATGGTCGTATTCCTTCGGGGGCGCCTTTGGTGCAACATTCGTTGGTTGCTATGCTTGAAAAAGTTCAGGAGGGGGTTATTTCGGTAGAAAAAGTTGTAGAAAAGATGTGCCATAACCCTGCTATTTTATTTGATATTGCTGATAGGGGCTACTTGCGCGAGGGGTATTTTGCTGATGTGGTATTGGTGGATATGAACTCTCCTTGGGTGGTGGCAAAAGATAATTTGCTGTATAAATGTGGTTGGAGCCCAATGGAAGGGCAAGGCTTCCGCAGTCGCATTGTAAGTACGTGGGTGAATGGTAATTTGGCGTATGATAATGGTGGGGTTATCCCTGCTTGCTATGGTGCGCGGGTGTGTTTTAATCGTTAGGCTATGAGGAGTTTTTTGTATATTGTAGTAATTGCTTTGTTTTTTGGTGGCTGCAAAAGGAATATAGTGCCTAAACCTGATCATTTTTTGGATGCTAAACAAATGGAGCAACTTCTGTATGATTTGGCTCTCTTGGAAAGCATCAAAAACTATGATGCGCAATACCTTGATTCTCTGCAAGGAACGCCCCAAGAATACATCTACAACAAATATGGTACTGATAGTATTGCTATCGCTCAAAATATGATTTATTACGCTTCTTTTCCCAAAGTATATGACCAAATTGTACATAACGTAGACACACGGCTAAAGGAACAACGCGATAGCCTCCAAGCTATCCAAAATCGCCCTACCCCAAAAAGTGAATCTAAACAGCCAGAGCTCGATCAAATCAACAAGGTAGATCAATTTAACAACACAGATAGCTTAAGCATACAATAACATATTCTTTGGAATCAATAGCTCTACATACTTCATACCTAAACTGGGTATTTCCTGCCTTCCTACTGGTCTTTGGACTGGTGGCTTTCTTGCGTACCTTTTACCCAAAACACTTCGCCGATTACCAACGCTTGCTTGTTAATAACAAATATATTGTTATCTACGGGAAAAAAGAAACAAGAGGACACCTCTTTACCATCGTTCTATACTTCTTGCAATGCATCAGTCTTTCCTTATTTCTGTATATATGGCTTAAAAGTGAAGGTATCACTCAACTCTTCAACCAACGCTTTATGTATCTTGAACTCTTGGTGATAGTTATAATAGTTCTGAGCATAAAACTACTTTTCCAACGATGGATAAGCAGTCTTTTTGAGCTATCGGAGTTCAGCAAAGAATACATCTTCAGCCGCATATCTTATACATCATACGCCTCAATAATGATGATTTTAGTACTTTTTATAGGCGTTTATTGCCAAATGATAAACAGAATATTACTATACACTTTACTATTGTTGCTACTGATAATCAGCATATTAAGTTGGGTAAAAATCATAAATGCAAATCGTAAAGAAATAAAATCATACTTATTATATTTTATTTTGTATCTTTGCACCCTTGAAATCGCGCCCTATGTTTATTTGTTTTACGGTGTAAAAACACTGTTTGGCAATGAATAAAAGAGCAACCTTTAGAGAAGTGTAAAGAAATATACTATGAAAGTAAAATCAATCTTAGTTTCGCAGCCAGAGCCAAAAGCTGATAACTCGCCCTACGCTCAAATCATTGAGAACCATAATGTGAAAGTAGATTTTGTACCTTTTGTGAAAGTGGAAGGTATGACAGCTAAAGATGTAAGAATGCAGAAGATAGATCTCACGAAATTTACAGCTGTAATACTAACGAGTAGAAAATCGGTAGACCACTACTTCCGCATAGCTGAAGAGATGCGTTTCAAAGTACCTGATACGATGAAATACTTCTGCCAATCGGAAGCAATTGCTTTTTATTTGCAAAAGTATATTACTTATAGGAAGCGCAAGATATATGTGGGTAAAAAGGAATTTTCGGAACTTTTGCCTATACTGAAGAAGTATAAAGAGGAGAAGTTTTTGTTTCCTGGTTCGGATGTTCCTAAACCAGAAGCTGAATTGGCGCTTGATAATTTGAAGATAAAATGGGAGCGTGTGGTTTTTTACCGTACGGTGTACTGCGATATTTCGGCTATAAAGAATAATAAATATGATATACTGACGTTTTTCAGTCCGGCGGGTATAGAGGCACTTTTTAAGAGTTTTCCTGATTTTTCGCAGAAGAAGACGCGTATAGCGGTATATGGAGATACGACATTGAAGGCGGCTGAAGAGGCTGGCTTGGTGATTGATATAAAAGCACCATCGCCAGAAAGCCCTTCGATGACGGTGGCTTTAGACCATTATTTGGGGAAAGTAAATGGTAAAAAATGATAGAAATAGCCTTAGAAGCAGGTAAGAATCTTTATTTTGCCTCAGATAATCATCTTGGAGCCCCAACAGCTGCTGAAAGCTTGCCACGTGAGCGGCGGTTTGTGGCTTGGTTGGAACAAATAAAAGATGAGGCTGGGGCTATCTTCTTGCTGGGAGACCTTTTTGATTTTTGGTTTGAATACAAAACGGTAGTGCCTAAGGGTTTTGTACGCACTTTGGGTACGCTGGCGAAGCTTCGCGATAGTGGGATTCCTATTTACTTCTTTGTAGGTAACCACGACTTATGGATGAATGATTACTTCAGTAAAGAACTTGGCATAGATGTGTTTCATAAGCCGCAAGAAATTGTGTGCTGTGGGAAGCGTTTTTTGGTGGGGCACGGTGATGGATTAGGACCTGGTGATAAGGGTTATAAACGGATGAAAAAGGTATTTACAAACCCTTTTTGCCAATGGCTTTTTAGATGGCTACACCCTGATATTGGGGTGCGTTTGGCACAATATTTATCGGTGAAAAACAAGCTTATATCGGGTGCTGAAGATGTTCACTTTCTAGGTGAGGAGAATGAATGGCTCGTGCAATATTGCCTAAAAAAGCTACAAACCGCTCATTACGACTACTTTCTGTTTGGACATAGGCACTTGCCAATGACGATACCCTTAAAAGGGGGGGCTACTTACATCAATACTGGGGATTGGATACATTACTACACCTATGCCTTATTTGACGGAAAAGAGCTACAACTCACTACCTATCCCCTACCCGATAGTAATCCTTAAGTTGGAAATCATTTGCATTTTAAAATTATTATCACTACCTTTGCAACGCTAAAAAAATAAGACAATTATGGCAAAAAATAATAAAGAAGTAAGCGTAGAAGAACAACGTAAAGAAGCCTTAAAACTAACACTTGCAAAATTGGATAAGGCTTACGGAAAAGGAACTGTACGCGCCTTGGGCGACACGCCCGTAGAAGATGTAGAAGTATACTCAACAGGCTCTATAGGTATTGACGCTATATTGGGCGTAGGAGGATACCCCAAAGGGCGTGTTATTGAAATATATGGGCCTGAATCATCAGGGAAAACGACCCTCACTCTACACGCTATCGCCGAAGTACAAAAAGCAAAAGGAACAGCAGCCTTTATAGACGCTGAACACGCCTTTGACCCTGTATACGCACAAAGCCTTGGCGTAGATGTAAAAACACTCCTAATAAGCCAGCCCGATAGTGGAGAACAAGCTCTTGAAATTGCCGATGCTCTTATACGTTCAGCAGCTGTAGACCTTATCGTAATTGACTCTGTAGCTGCCCTCACCCCAAAAAGCGAAATAGACGGCGATATGGGTGATTCTAAAATGGGACTACACGCTCGCTTGATGTCGCAAGCACTGCGAAAAATCACAGGAAGCATCAGCAAAGCAAATTGTATCGTTATTTTTATCAACCAATTGCGTGATAAAATAGGTGTATCATTCGGTAGCCCCGAAACCACTACAGGAGGTAATGCACTTAAGTTTTACTCCTCAGTTCGTATCGATATCAGAAAAGCAGGAGGTCCTCAGGGTACTGCAGCAATTAAAGACGGGAATGGCGAAATTATAGGAAATCGCACTAAAGTAAAAATCGTAAAAAACAAAGTTGCCTCTCCTTTTAAAAGCACAGAATTTGACATTATATTCGGACAAGGAATCTCAAAAGTAGGTGAAATATTGGATATAGGGGTAGATACCGATATTATAGTAAAAAGTGGTGCTTGGTTTAGCTACCAAGGGACAAAATTGGGACAAGGACGAGATGCTGCCCTCAAAATGTTGAAGGATAACCCTGAATTGGCTGAAGAATTAGAAAAACAAATCAGAGAGTGGTTAAAACACAACGAACTGCCATCAAAACCTAAAAAAGGAAAAAAATCAGTGGCAAAAGCCAAAAAGAATGAAACTCCTGATGAAGAAGAATATGAAGAGGAGGAATACGAAGACGATGATGATACTTACGAAGAAGAAGAGTAAATTATCAACCATAAAAAAACTCAGAGTACTAAGCTCTGAGTTTTTTATTATCCTGATGCCGCTGATGATCACGTTTCGTTTTTTTAATCATCTTCTTATCAAAAGCCTCCTGTAAATCAATACCTGTTTGATTTGCCAAACAAAGTACTACAAACACTACATCAGCAAGCTCTTCGCCTAAATCTTTATCTTTATCACTCTCTTTTTCTGATTGCTCACCATAACGCCTCGCAATAATACGAGCTACCTCGCCCACCTCTTCAGTAAGCTGAGCCATATTCGTCAATTCATTGAAATAGCGCACGCCGTGCTCTTTAATCCAATTATCAACCTCCAATTGTGCATTCTTAATATTCATATTTACTCAATAATTGATTTTCTTTAAAAAAGTACTTCCCTAAACCGTAATTCATCATTATCAACGCTGGATAAGCAATCCACATACCAAATACTTGCCCAAAAGTAGCTCCTTCAATAGCTGTTTTCAACGACCATAATACGCTTGCTTGTTCAAAAGTTAAGGTAGCAAAAAACCAATACGAAAACAAAATAGCTACCACAGCCCCATAAAGCCATAAATGGCGAGCATACCACAACTTGATGCTATTGATAAGCGGATAAACGCTACAAAGCACCAATAGCGTAACTACAGTGCCTATTTTTAACCAATAACCAGCCCATAAAGGATGTACAATCTCCAACATAAGCCAATTACTAAAAACAATCACTAAGAAATTAGTAATTAGAAAAGTAATAAATTTTTTCATACTTAATTATCCTTTTTTGTATTTTTAAAAAATCATAACTGTTTTAAAAGTACACTCAAAATACGTACTTTCAAAACAGTTATGAATACTGTGTGAATTTAAAATTAGTTTGCCCACATATCCTGTTCCCTATCACGTATCTTCTCTTTAATCTTATCCGATTCCAAGAGTTGTAACAAGGCATTATTAGGAATGTAATCTTTTATTTTCCTATCGCCATATACGTTAGCTTCCTGATAAATCACCGAGCTAAACATACGGGCATTCAGTAAGTGGTCAAATGACATTGGGCGAGCATCATTCTTTCTGTTGAAAGTCTTAGCCTCGTGTAATATCTCACGCACCTGAGGGTAAAATATCCAAAACAAAGGTACTAATGCCGACATTGTAGAGTCATCAGAGTCTATAAAGTTTACATCAGGAGCAACAGGAGCTAAAGCTAACAAGCGATATTTAAGCTCACCTTGGCGTTTATCAAAATACCATATACCACGAATGTGATATTGAGCAATATCTGAAGCCTCTAAGTTACGTCTTGTGATATATTCAGGTGAAAGAGGTTGTCCTGCATTCAATTCTTCATATCCCACATCCAAAGTATCTATTTTAGACATAGATGCCTCTATTTGCGCTGTTGTCTTTGTTTGAGTAAAATAAGAGTCAGAATACAAATCTTTTATTTTACCATTTTTGATATTCTTTAGCAATACATCGTATAGAGAACGTCTGTAAGCATCTACCTCCAATGTATCTGTAGGAAACAAAAGCGGAAAGTTTGCACGTTCATTAAGGTCTATTACTTCCCATACCTCTACCGACCAAAGAATATCACGATCATCTACATATCCGTAAGGTAGCGGTCTGTCGTTATCAGCTTCCTTTTGAGCTGCTGTTTTCACTCCTATTTCTGAAGCTACTTTAGCATTCAAAATATTCACCTGTGCCGAAGACAACTGAAAAGCAAAGAGTAAAATTAATAGTACTATTATATTCTTCATATACAACATATAATTCTTAGTTTGTTATTTCAACAGTGATAGGCGATACAGGAGGTAATTTAAGTGTAGAGTTACCTACTATATTAGCTTTTACATCAAATATTTGAACCTTATCACCTTTCCTAGCACGCATCACAGCATTTCTTGCAGCTTCGTTGAACTTGTTACCCTTTACAGCCACACTAGGTTGCCCTGGTATAAATACTTTGAACTCATTTACTTGCAACTTCAAGTCGAAGTCAAAGTCTTCAAGTACTGCATTTATAGGAAGTACCCCTAAGTTAGCTTTTGGCAATTTAGCTTCCAATATTTGTCCACCGATGCTTGTAGAAGCACGAGGAATACTCTTAATACGGAATAGTTTTGAAGAGCTGAAGCGTTGACCGTCAAGTTCACCTGTAACTGTGATAGTAACGTCTTTACCTTGTCCTGGTCTCATTACCCAAGCTCCTGTACCTGAAGCTTTTGAAAGCCCTTGTCCTGAAGCCATAATCTTATTATCAGGAACACCAGGCATAGAAATTGTGATTGGGTTATCAACACCACGATACACAACATTCATCTTATCAGCCGAAATAACTGCTGAATTTGGTTTAGGTATTGTAGAGAATGATTGTGATACAGGTACTGCAATACGCTCACCTTCTTGGTCAAAGTACAAGTTACCTGTGATTTTGTGTTCACCTGTGTTACCAGCACTAACGTTTAGTTTTACACGACCATCTTCAATAGAATATTCACTTGCAGATAGTTTTCTGCCATCTAATGATATATCTACTTGGTTAGGGCGAGTAGAAGCATCTTTACGACCTAATACGATAGCACCATCAAATTTTTCACCTTGGTAGTAAGCACCTTTACCTTGCTCAAGCAAAGTAGTATAATTGGTCATAGATACTTGAGATTTCAAGCTTCCTGCTAAAGCCTCAGAGAAGAAATCTTGTTGTACTGACAAGATATCTGATTGCATCATTGAGAATTTAGCTAAGGTAGCAATATAAGGGAAACCTTCAAAGTTAAAAGACAACCATTTTACAGTGTTACCATCTCTATCTTTTCTATCGTCTGTTTTAAAGTTATCCTTTACTTTAGCTGCCAATGAAGCGTAAGCTTTGTTAGTACCTAATATTTTAAGGACTTCTTCGCGATAGGTATTGATTTTGTTTACGAACTCATCTCCTTTAGTAGCGCCTTCGGCAAAGAACAAATGGTCTGTATAATCAGATTTATCCATTGATTGATAATCTTTTTCATCTACAGGGACATCTTTTTGCCCGATAACGTCTTCCACTCCTGTTTTAAACTCGCCAATATAATTATACAAATCTGATGATAATGCTTTAATTTGTTTGGCTTGTTCCAAAATCTGAGCGTACTGAGCTGGGTTTTCACCTGCTTTAGTTTGCAAATCTTCAAACGCAGCATTTATCACATTTGTCGAACGTGTATTCGCCGTTTCAAATTTTAAATTAACTAACCCGAATGCATCAAGCACTTGCTTACCCATATTCAAAGCAATCATCGCCAAGAATACCATATACATCAGGTTAATCATCTTCTGTCTAGGACTTGCCTTACCTCCTCCCATAAGCTGTTATTTTTTAATAAGTTGTTAACTAATTTTATTTCTTATCGCGCTCCTCCCATAGCAGAAAGCATACCTCCATAGATAGTGTTCAATGATTTCAAGTTATCTTTGAATGAAAGTACTTGCTGATTTAGGGTGTCGAGGTTATCGGCGATACCAGCTTGAGCAGATACTTGGCGTTCTGTTCTTTCTAATTGTAATTTGTATAGGCTATTCAATGATTCTAAGTTAGAAGCTGCTTCAGATAATTCTTCGCCAAACTTGTGAGTAGATGCCAAAGTACCAGCAATAGGAGCTATTTCTTTGGTAGCATCAGCAAAGTTTTCTATTGATTTACCCAAGTTGCGCATTAAGTTAGCATCTATCTTAGCTTCTTCCATTATGCTATCTAATTTTTCTGATAGCGATTCTTTCAATACTTTTTCTTCAACGGGGTCAATTACTTGTTGTACTTGAGCTACTTGGCGAGCTACAGGAGCTCCACCTTTTAATTCTGGATATACCAAAGACCAGTCCAATTCTTCTTCTATTGGTTCAAAAGCCGACATAAAGAAGATCAAAGCTTCAGTACCCATACCTACAGCCAACAGTACGCTACCGTTGATACCCATAATATCTGTATGCAAAATCTTAGCCAACGCTCCCACGATTACCACAGAGGCACCGATACCATAAGCGTAATTAAAAATCTTTTTTTGCAATTTACTTCCTGCCATAATACTATTTTTTTTAATTGTTGTTTAAATAAGTTGATTTTCTATTTTTGTTATTATTGTTTTTTTTTATCTAAATCCACGAGCTGATTTAGCTTGTTGTTTTTCGCTAATACCCATAAAGTCTTGTACTGTACGGAATCCTATGTAGCTACGAGCAGAGTCTTGGTACTCATAATCACGGGTATTTACTTGCAACATAAAGGCAACGTCCTTCCAAGAACCACCACGTATTACTTTACGTCTGTTGCTATCATCCAATACGTTAGGGTTCATTGTCGACATATACTCGTATGAGTTAGGGTCATAAGAAGTGTTAGTCCATTCCGATACGTTACCTGCCATATTATATAGGTTATATCCATTAGGCTCGTATGATTTTGCTTCAACAGTATATAAGGCATTATCTGAAGCATAGTCACCTCGTAAAGGTTTAAAGTTTGCAGAGAAACAAGCTTTATCGTCATAAGCGTAAGGTCCTCCCCAAGGGTAGGTACCTCCTGGTAGTCCTCCACGTGCAGCATATTCCCATTCTGACTCAATTGGTAAGCGGAAGGCATTCACTGTATAATCGCCTTTAGCTTTTTGGTAAGCATTTTTGTTTAGGGTACGCCATTCGCAGAAAGCTTTAGCTTGTATCCAAGTAACGCCCACTACAGGGTATTCACCATAAGCCTCGTGCCAGAAGTAGTCATTATGCATTGGCTCGTTATAAGAGTAGTTAAAGTCGCGAATCCAAACAGTAGTGTCAGGATAAACTTTTACTATTTCTTCTTTTATAAAGTCTTTACGGTTACCTCTTGCACGTGCAGCTTTTTCCATATCGAGCCATTGGTATTTAAACTCGAATTTTTGAACGTCCATAATTCTCTTTCCGTTATAAGCCTGTTCTTCAGGTAGGTACATTTTGTCCATTACCTCAGAATAGTACTCATCGGGGAATTTGTTAACATCCCAAATAAGCTGTTTTTTCTTGTTCAGCTTTCGGGCTTTTTGGTCGCCGTAAGTATTTTGCAAGTACTGTTGCCAAGCATTCATTTTCTCGGTATTAGCGTCAAGATAGGCATAATCACCTATACCGCCGCCTCCGGAAGTTTGACCTGTTTGCTCAGCCATATCGGCTAATTGTGTACGGATAATAGAATCGCGTACCCAATTGACGAACTGTCTGTACTCACTATTTGTGATTTCAGTTTCATCCATATAGAATGACCCTACACTCACAGTTTTTACCGTAGCGTTAAAACTCGCAGTTTTATCATCATCGGAACTACCCATAATGAAAGAACCACTCGGAATAAGCGTCATACCATAGGGCGTAGGTTGTTTCCAGCTTTTACCTCCTACACCTACAAGCTCTCCTTTGTTATCGCCACCACCACGCATACACGCAGTTGTTACCATAAGTAACAGTAGCACTACAAATATTCTTCTTGCCATAAACATTGTTTAAATTCACATTTAATTAGGGTGCAAACGTACGCATTTTATTTTATACCCGCAAACTTAATTACATTAATTTTTTCACAAACATAGAAATTTAACAGTTCTTTTACATTTTACAAACTCTTATTTACTGAAATGTAAAAAAACATTAAAAAAATCTGTTTAAGAAAAGTGTTGTAGATATAAAAAAACACTCGTGTTATTTTCCCAAAATATTTTATACTTTCTCTTTTTTATTATTTTTTTGGTAACTCTTTTACACCCATATTCCAGAGGGTGAAAGCGCGTTCGTCAGCACTTTGTTCTATTATTTTGCTAACGGGTGTGCCTGCGCCGTGTCCTGCATTGGTTTCTATCCTTATAAGTATAGGGTTACTGCCGGTTTGTTTTGCTTGCAATTCAGCTGCAAACTTAAAGCTGTGTGCTGGCACTACCCTATCGTCGTGATCGCCTGTGGTTATGAGGGTTGCAGGGTATTGTACTCCTTCTTTTACGTTGTGTAATGGTGAGTAACCTTTCAGATACTCAAACATTTCTTTGCTGTCATCGGCGGTGCCGTAGTCATACGCCCAGCCTGCGCCTGCTGTAAAGGTGTGATATCTAAGCATATCGAGTACTCCTACTGCGGGCAATGCAACTTTGAATAGGTCGGGGCGTTGTAACATTGTTGCACCTACTAATAATCCTCCGTTAGAACCTCCTTTGATAGCTAAATAGGAAGGTGAAGTATATTTTTCTTTTACTAAATACTCGCCAGCAGCTATAAAATCGTCAAATACGTTTTGTTTTTGCATTTTTGTACCTGCATTGTGCCATTTTTTTCCGTATTCGCCACCGCCGCGCAAATTGGCTACAGCATATACACCTCCCAATTCCATCCAAACTGCATTTACTACTCCGAATGAAGGTGGCAAACTAACGTTGAACCCTCCGTACCCATATAATAAGGTAGGGTTATTCCCATTGAGTTGGAGTCCTTTTTTATAGGTGATGATCATTGGTACTTTTGTACCGTCTTTGCTTTGGTAAAATACTTGTTTTGTTTGGTAATCATCGCTGTTGAAGGCGATGTTGGGTTTCCAATAGAGTTCGGCAGCTCCTGTTGCTAAATCTAATTTGTATATTTGTGGAGGGTAGGCATAGTTGGTAAATGTATAATAGGTGTGTGTTTCTCCTTTTTTAGCATAAAATCCTGAAGCTGTACCCAAAGCAGGCAGGGTGATTTGGCGTATAAGCTTGCCATTGTAGTCGTATTGTTTCACTTGTGAAAGTGCATCTACCATATAGGTGGCGAAGATGTAGTTTCCTGCTGTTGATACGCTTAGTACATTTTCTGTTTCGGAGATTACTTCTTGCCAATGTTCGGGTTGCGGCTTATCTACAGCTGCTTTTACGAGTTTGCCGTTGGGGGCATTGCGGTTGGTTTCAAAATAGATGTATTTATCTTTGACGGTAAGAAAGTGAATGTCGCTTTCTAAATCGTTGGTAATTGTTACTAAAGGGTTTTTAAGATGGGTGAGGTCTTTGAGAAATAGTTTATTTCCCGAAGTGGCGTTGGCTGCTGAAATGAATAGGTAGCACCCGTCTTCAGAAGTTGTCCCTGTTACATAGCGGTACTTTTCGGCAGCTGAACCTCCAAATATAAGTACATCTTCTTTTTGTGGAGTGCCTAACTTGTGATAGTATAGCTTGTGCTGGTCGGTTTTAGCCGATAGCTCACTGCCTTTTGGCTTATCGTAACTAGAATAAAAAAATCCTTCGTTGCCTTTCCAAGCTACACCACTAAATTTCACATCAACAAGTGTATCGCCTACTTGCTGTTTTGTTTTAGTGTTTAGTACTATTGCTTTGCGCCAGTCGCTTCCTCCTTCAGAAATCAAGTAAGCTACAAGGCTACCATCTTCGGTAAACGCTACGGTTGCCAGAGAGGTGGTGCCATCGGCAGCAAAGGTGTTGGGGTTTAGGAATATTTCTTCTTTTCCTTGTTTGTCTTTGCGGTATAATACGGACTGGTTTTGCAAGCCGTCATTTTTGTAATAATAGGTATAGTCGCCTTCGGTGAAGGGTGCTCCTATTCTTTCGTAGTTCCAAAGCTTTTGTAGTTTTTCTTTGATAGTATTTCGGTAGGGGATTTTTGACAGATAGGCAAAGGTAAAATCGTTTTGATCTTTTACCCATTGGGCGGTTTCTGCTGATTTATCATCTTCAAGCCATCGGTAGGGATCGGGTACTGTTGTACCAAAGTAGGTATCGACTACCTCTCCTTTTTTAGTAGAAGGATAATTCATTGGTTCGGAGTTTGTAGTAGTTTGTTCAGAAGTAGTAGTTTGGTTGCAACTCACTAATAAAGCTAGCATCGTTCCCGTTAGTAAAAAGTGTTTCATTATATTTTAATGTTTAAAATGTTTGTCATTTACCTTTGGTATTGAGCACAATTTTTCGTGCAAAGATAAAGCTATTTTCTGAACTTCCAAAAACTTTAACACTTTTAACCTTATTTTGTAGAGGTGAAGGGGCTTTCCTTTGGCGCGAGCCGCACGGGCTTTTTATCCTTCGCTGAACCTTCGCTGAACCTTCGCTCGAGTTAGGGTGTGAATGGGAGCAAAAAAAAAGCCCGATATTGCTATCGGACTTTTCCATTAACCAACCAAAACTTTAAATTATGAAAACTATTATTTGAAGTTTTACAATGAGCTACCACCCTCATTGCGTTTGCAAAGGTACGAGCTTTTTTTTACATAGCAAAGAAAATCAGAGGTTTAACAAAAATTTAACGCTACCATTTATTTTAAGTGATTGTAATACAAGTGTTTAATTGTTTTGCGTAAAAGACAGCTATTTTTGTTTTTCAATTAAAAATAGTTCGTTGGTGCCTTCTACTTTTTGAAATCGTTGTGCGTTATAGTGTTTGTTGAGCATCGTCCAAAAGGCTTCATTACGGGCTTCGGCTGCGGGAGTTACTCTGATGGTGTTGTGCAAAAGGGCACCTTGTGGTGTGAGTAGTTTGACGACATTGGCAATAAAGGTTTCGGTGAATAGGAATGGGGGCATTAGGTCGTCTTGAAAGATGTCGATGACAATTAAATCGTAGTGGGGTAGGTTGGGTTGTTGTACGTATTCTTGAGCATCGGCGAGGTGTAGGGTGAGGTTTTTTACTTTATCTATACCAAAGTGTTGCGTAGCAATTTTAATGATTTCGGGGTCTAATTCTACGCCTGTTATTTGTCCTTTATAGCCTACTATTTTTTGCAATAGCTCTATAATGCAGCCTGCTCCTACGCCCAGTAGCAAAATATTTTTCATTTCCTTCACTCGCTTGATGCCTACCTTTTTCAGCCCGTAATAAAGTATGTGGCTTACGCTGCCATAGGAATAGTTAGTATGCTGTGAATCAAGTATTAAGATGCCATTTTGGAGGGTGAGTTCGAGTTGCCCACTTATATCAGATTTGCGTTCTCCTACTTTGATTGGATATAGGTAACTTAAAATTTTTTTAAACATTTTCACTAAAAAACTTGCTATGTATTATTTTTTTTGTACCTTTGCACTCGGCAAGTCCTACACGACCAGCTCCTGAAAAATCCTCCAGGGTGGGAACACAGCAAAGGTATTCGGTTGTAGCGGTGCGATGTAGGTAGCTTGCCACTTTTTTTTGGTTATATACCACGTTGTCGCGCTATTTGTTCGTAGGCTTGTTGCACTTGCTTGAACTTTTCTTCAGCGCCTTTTTTTATAGCTTCATCATCGGTAATCACCCTATCGGGGTGATATTTTTTTGCCATTTCTCTATAAGCTTTTTTCACCTCAGCATCGGTAGCTTGTGGTGTAATTCCTAATATTGTATAGGCATCGGGGGTATGTTGTGTACTGCTATTGTAGCCGCTTTTATAGCTACTACGGCTACCGCCATAGGTAGTAAACATTGCCTTGATGCTCTCGTAGTCTGGCTTATTTATATGGAAATAGTATGCAATTTCTTCAATTTGTGCGACCTCATCGGCACTTACAAAGCCATCGGCTTGAGCTATTCCGAAAAGGAAGTAAAGAATCTGCAAACGGGTTTCGTAGTTGGAGCGTTGCCTAATGAAAGTAGCGACTCGTTCTGCTGATATTTCTCTGCCTTTTAGGTCGTTGAAAGTTCTGAATACTGAATTAGCGCGTTCTTTGCCGTAAAGTTGTACAAATTGGTTGCGCACAAAGTCTAATTCTGCCTGTGTAACTACGCCATTGGCTCTAATTACGAGGGTACAAAGTGATAGTAAGTTCACTTCAAAACTCAGTGGTGAGACTCTATCTTGTTCGTACGAATAGCTGTTTTGGAAGCGGCTTCCCCCTTCCCTACTCTGCTGCTCACCACCCATAAATTTCTGAAAGATAATGTATAACAGGTATAGTATTAAAATAATAAAACTAAAACTCATCAGTAAATATTTTATAAATCTTCTTTTTTAATCAAAACTTTGCCTTCTTCTATGAATTTTTCAGCTATTTTTTTAGCTCCATAAACATTCAGATGGGTACGGTCTAATATGATAGGGCGTCCATCTATGGTTCCTTCTTCATTTATATATTCTAAAAGGTCTATGATTTCTACTTTAGGAAACTTATTTTTTACCAATCCTTTTATCTGTTCCCATTGTTTAAGGGCTTTATTGTAGTTTTTCCCTTTTAGCTTCAAATTCTGTTTTATAGAAAGATTTTTTTCTATATACATCACTTGTGGTAGGTTACAATCAAAAATTAATGAACTATTTAGTAAATATACTTTTTTATTTTCATCAAGTAACTTTTGTATTGTCTCTATTAATCGCCTCCTAAAATCAAGTATATCTTCATCTTCTACTATACTATTTGATAGAATGAATATATCATATTCTTGATAATGCTTCCTCATATATTCATTCATCTGTCTACATCCTTTTTTAATACTTGGGTATGAACTATCAAATAAAAAGGGACAACCAGCTTCTGATATAATATTGATTTTTATTCCTTGCTTTTTTGCTACTATATCAATAAAAGGTGCTATATGTGATGTATGGCTATCTCCTATTACTAATATATTCTTAGACGATGAACTGTTGTGTAAATCACCTAAAGCTGTAACATTATCCCCTTGCAAGCATTTATCGCATTCCTTTGGATTGTAATGCTTAAATATTTGTTGATCTTCAGGGATTTTTGTAGTTCGCATTACAAAACAAATAGATAGCAATACTATTGTTGGGAGTATATAAAAAAGTAATAAACTCTTTTTAAATGAATATTTTTTCTTTCTGAAAGGTTGTTCTATGAGATAATATGTAAGCAGCGAAAATATAAATGTTATCGCAAGTGCTACTAACAAATTATTTAGAGAAAGCACTCCAACCCCAAATATATATCTAAAAATGGCTAATACAACCCAATGCCACAAATATAGTGAATACGATAGTTTTCCTATCCAAACTACAAATTTTAGTGAAAAAATATCTTTAATCCATTGTCCTTTTTCATTAGAAAGAATAAGCAAACTAGTAGCCGTACAAGGTAAAAAAGCTAAAACACCTGGAAAGTAGTTATCTGGTGTGAAAAAATCTTTTATATATAAACACAAAAAAAGTACAATAAATGAAATTACTCCTAAAATATTAGACTGCTTAACTGATAATTTATTACCTTTCTCATACAAAAACACTGAAAGAATAGAACCTGTAAATAATTCTATTATTCGTAAATGTGGTAAATAATAAATATCCAGCTCAATATCAAACTTTTTTAAATTTATAAATGACAATAAGATTAGTATGCATCCTCCTACAACTAATGTAATAAGCTTATTTTTTGAAAAGAATTTTATCTTGAAAATTATTAATAATATTAAAGGAAAAATAAAGTAAAATTGCTCTTCTACTGATAATGACCATATATGGGTAAACGGACGTAATTCATTGTCAATACCAAAATAGTCGCCTAAACGAGCAAAATAAATATTGCTCATAAAAGCCAATGAAGCTATAACACTATTTATTATTCCATAAAAATCGCGTGGTAAAAAAATTGACCATACGACTATAAGACCTACAAAAAGAACTACAAAAAAGACAGGAAGAATACGCTTAATACGCCTATTGTAAAAGTTTGCAAATGAAAATGTTCCCTCTACCATTTCTCTATAAATGATTGAGGTAATAAGATAACCTGAGATAACAAAAAATATATCAACCCCTAAAAAACCATTGGGCATATAATTAGGATTGATATGAAATAATATTACCGAAAGTACTGCTAATGCACGTAATCCATCTATATCGGGGCGATAGTTAAGTTTTCTAAGCATTGTTTTATTAATTTTCTATCATCTTAAAAAGTCTTTCATTTACTTTGTCGCCATCAAAGCGTTCGGCGGCTATAGCGTAGCTCTCTGCTCCCATACGATTGATTTCTTGGGGATTGGCAATAAAGTATTCCATAGCTTTTACCAAAGCGGGTACATCCCATACGGGTACTAAAAAGCCGTTTTTGCCGTCTATAACGGTTTCACGACAGCCTGGTACATCGGTAGTAATAACAGCTCGCCCTACAGCCATTGCTTCTTGTGTACTACGTGGCATCCCTTCTCTATAGGAGGGCAATACAAATACTGAACTTTCTTTTATCCAATTATTTACGTCTTGCACATAGCCTGGGTATACAATCGTTTGGTTTTCTATATAGTGTGTTAGTTCTTTTTCGCGTAGGGCTCCTGGGTTTTCGTTATCAAGGCTACCTACTACTTTGAAAAGTACTTCGGGGTGCTTTGCTTTTACGATTTCGGCGGCTTGTAAAAATTCAAAAACACCTTTTTCACGAAGCAAACGTGCTACAAATATAAACGATATAGGCTGGGTAGGGGCTTCGGAATAAGGAAACTCATCTAAAATGAGCCCTATACCTCCTAATATTGCTTTTCTTCGTACGGGTATACGATATTTCACAAGCAAGTCGGTAGGGTCGTTGTGGTTTAGGAAGACTACGGTGTGGGCTTTGGGTAGCGCAATTTTGTAGAGTAGTATCTGTATAGCTTTTATGAGTTTTGCTTTCAATGATTGCCCGTTGGGTTGCTCGGTAAACGGATAGCCCAATCCTTCAACCATTGCAATTACTTTGGGTACTTTAGCCCTATAGGAAGCGATTGTACCATAGATTACGGGCTTCACAAAACTCGCTACTACTACATCGGGGGCAATATCTTCAATGATACGCTCTAATTTGTACATATTCCTAAGGTCTGAAAAAGGGTTCAGCCCTCCACGTGCAAAACTATAATCAACAGGAATGGCACCCATTTCAGTAATCTGATGGCGTGTTTCAAAAGTAAAATCAGTAGCCATAGCATACACCTGATAATCACGTTCTATCAAATAGGCGATAAGGTGCTTGCGGAATATCAGCAAGTCGCGTACTATATTGTTTAGTAGTATGATTTTCTTCATTTGTATGGGGTTATTTTCCTATAAAGGGTTTTATTTTCTGATAAATAGGTCGTAACCAGCGATACTTCAGCACTCCCATATAATCTGCTGCTGGTTTAAAATTCTTAAATGGTGTATATTGTAAATATTGGTAATACAAATTCTTTAGCGGATTGATGCAGGCGTAAAACCAAGGCTTGTAGGGGTAGCCTCCTGTGTAATGCACTATGCAAGGTTGCTGTGCCTCTTGGCGTTCCGCTGCCGTAAATTGCGACAGCCTGTCTAACAAACTAAATTGTATATTGTACCGCAGCGGCAGTATTTTAGTTTTTGTATCGATTACTGCATTAATACTATCTTGGTCGGCATAGGCTATTAGTTGCGGGTGAGTAGCGGCAAAGTCTATAATTTTGCCTACCAAATCATCGGCTATCCATTTTGGGATATTTAGCATCAGCACTCCTGCATTGAAAAACGTAGCCTCTGGGCTCATTTGTAGCTTAAGCTTCATTTCTTGGGCATAAGCAGTAAAAGTATCTTTTACGGCTAACACATAGTTATCATCAAATGGGATATGAAAAAGAGGCTCTATATTACCCCCTACCACAAGGTCGGCATCTAAATAAAGTACTCGTTCTTCGTTAGGGAAGAGTTGTGGAATAAAAAGCCTAAAAAAAGTCTGTACCGATAAGTGATTAGCGCCTGTATGTAGGTTGTTAAACTGTTGTTCATCAACAATAAGGTTCTTAAAAGTAACGGGAAAATCAGCAATAATATGATCTATAATTTGCTGGTTTTGGGGAGTAAGCCCCTCATTTAGCAGGTAAATAGCAAAAGGCACACGCTTGTTGTTGTGCAGTAGCGAAGCCAATGCTACCGAGAAGTGCTGTATGTAGCTATTATTAGCTGCAAATACTACAGTATAAGTCATTTTGCTTATATTTTTACTCTAAATATACTCGTAACTATCCCAATAAGGGCAAATCTAAATTTATCACTGCGCAAACTAAGTGATTTCAGGTAGTGCATAAGCGCCTTGCCAAACATTTTATTAGATTGGTAGACGCGCCCTTGCTGGTAATGCAACATTTTTTCTGCCAAACGCAGCTCTGAGGGTTGTAGCTGCGCTTTGTATTTATCAAACAAGTGCTGGTTGCGCTGTATTTGCACCAATTTAGACGAAGTATTACTGCCTACCCAGTAGTAGCCCAAGCAATCGGCTATGTATTTAGGGCGAGCGCCTGCTTGCAAGGCACGCAGCCAATAGTCAAAATCTTCTACTGCCATCAGTCCCATATCCTCGTCTAAATAGCCAATCTTTTCTATAATATTTTTAGAAAGCATTACACTCGAGTTTTTTATGGGGTTGCCATTGATAAACATATCTGCCAAAAAGTTATCGGTGGGAATTTGGCGGCTATAGAGTTGCTTGCGGAGTGCTTTGCCATCGGCACTTACCACCTCCAGATTGTGGTATATAAGGTCGTGCGTAGCGGTATAGGCACTACAAACCTCTAATTTATTAGGCTTCCACCAGTCATCCGAATCTAAAAAGCATACAAAGTCGCCTTTGGCAGCCCTAATGCCCACATTGCGCGAAGCTGCAATACCTTGGTCGTTATTAAAGTTGATATAACTTACCTTGGGGTGGTGGTAGCCCTCTATCACCTGAATCGTATTATCGGTAGAGGCATTATTGACGATAATAAGCTCCCAATCGGTATACGTTTGGTTTATAATAGATTCTATACAGCGCGGCAACAGGTGTGCGTGGTTGTAAGTAGGAATGACAATTGAAAACATATTAATTTTTTTTCAGCAGACGAGTTGTAATAGTTTGTACTACTTGCCTAAATGCCCGTGATGAAACGTAATGCAGCAGCAGGCACGCCCCGAAGGCTATTGCTATAAGCAGTGCTATAGTGAGTAATTTAGGTGTATTCTGTTCGGCTACGAATAGCTGTTGCACCAAAAAATAGTAGCCCACAAGAAAAGCTAACGGCAAGAATAGTGCAAAGATATATCTTTTTAACGAATTTACCAAAGAAAGTTGCAAATATGATAATAAAATCTTGTAATATACTAACATCATTATCAGGAATGCGAGCCATTTGAAGAAGGCAAACGAGAGCTCTTGAAGGTAATGTTGTGTAGCCAAAATACCTCCCCAGAACACCAAAGGCACAAGCCAATTGAGGTAATACATTTCCTTTACTCGCTGTTTTACCACCAATAGTGCCCCCACAGGATAACTGATAAAAGCAAAAAGATTGCAGAGCATCAGCCAGCGCACTACAGGCACCGAAGCTCTATAGTTTTCGCCCACCCAGCACAGCACCAAAGGCTCTGCCAAAAAGGTAACCGATAGCAGCATATACATCACTATAGGTTGGTAAAGTACCGTTACATCCGAAAGGAGTTTTTTTAGTCCTTCCTCATTATCTACAAAGTGATTGAAACGTGCATAAAAAGGTGAAAAAAGCGTTCCTAAAATAGTGCGAACAAAGGTAAGCAGTGTAAAACCAATGCCGTAAATCGCTACTTTTTCAGCCCCCCAGAGCGCACCAATGCTCACGGCATCCAGTTCGTAATACAATATCCAAGCTATCATCCCAAAGAAAAGCGAAAATGCCAAGCGTTGTGTTTGTGCGAAAATAGCTCTATCAAAGCGGATACTCTTGAGCAGCAAGCCAATATCATAGTTGTAACGCCTGTGTGCTAAAGCGATATTCACCATAGGTACTATAAGGCTCACAAGCTGTATAAAAAGAAAATAACCTACGATGTTATAACGCTCACCTCCAAAAAAGTAAAACACCGATAATATCTTAATTGTATTGCCTATAATGTTGATGCGCTGAAAGATGTAATCTTCCATTCTAATAACATAAATCATTTGCACAATGCGCTGTAATAGGGTTATGGGTGTAGTGAGTGCCAGCACTAGCAGCAGTTGCTGGGCAATATTGTATTTAGCGGGGTCGGTAAGGTTATCAATGATAAGCTGAGGGGCATAGGCAAAGACTAAAAATACCACTGAAAGCAGGAGTAGAAATATCAGGAGTATAAAGGTAGTAAAGCCTGTAATGCGTATTTCGGTAGTGAGGTCTTTTTTGGCAAAAGCCTCTGCGGCAAACTTTTGTCCTGCTCCTAAAAAGCCTAAATCGGCGTATTGTAAGAAGATAGATAGCGATACGCAAATAGTATAAATACCATAAATAGGCTTATCGGCACTTATCATTGGTACTACTACAAACATTGATAAGAATGAAAGTACAAACGACAATCCTTGCCAAAGGTATATTTTCAAGTAGTTTTTAGTATATGACACTTATTTAATTATGAATTTTGAATTATGAATTTTGAATTATGAATTTTGAATTATGAATTTTGAATTGTATGAACTTCTGATAATGATGCAAAGATACAAAAAAAGCGTGATTTGCCATAAATCACGCTTTTTTTATCTGTTTAAAGTAGTTATTTTTTAAAACTTGTAGCCTACATTCAGCTGTATTACGCTGTTTTTAAAACGAGGACTTTCAGAGTCAGCATCTCCTTTTTCCTTAAAGCTAAGTTCTGTCAAGCCGTAGTTGTAAGTAGCTTCTACAAAGAAACCTGAATCGAGGTTGTACTCTATCCCTGCACCTACTCCAAAATCAAATTTTTTCTTAGGTTCAGCTTTTAAATCAGCAAAGTTAAGTGTATGACCTCCCCCTTCAAACTCTCCTTTTAGTGATGTTTTAATAAGGTTGCTGATATTTACCCCCAATTTAGGACGCAAACCTTCTGCTATCGAGTATTTTAACCATATGTGATTTACGTTCATCTGAGTGTTTATCTCGCCGTTCTTTACGTTTACTTTTTCAAGAGTTTCTCCTTCTCTACCTCCCTCTATCGAGTTGAATTTAGCCCCTTGGAAAGCGTAAAGCACATCTACTTCTACCCCCAATTTGTCGTTGAAGTTGTATTCGCCCAATACCCCAAATTGGTAACCAAACTTAAAGCCTGTATTATATTTAGTTGTAATACCTTCTTTAGTTTGTTTTTTAAAAGCAACATTGCTGAAAAGCCCTCCTGCTTTTACCCCTACTTTAAACTCTTGTGCTTGTGCTACCCCTAATGTAGCTACTGCAAGCACCAACGTTGTGATAATCTTTTTCATTGTATGTTATCTGTTAAATTAGTTACGAAATTAATAGTATTTTAGTTTCTGTTTCATCATCATTGTAGGTTTATCACCTACTAATGTTGTTTTCTTTACCCAATTTTTCTTTTTATCGTATACGTAAACATTGGTTTCTTTGCGTAGAAGATTGCCATAGCTGTCGTAAGTAAGCGTTTCTACCTCGTTATTATTTTCATCAAAGGTTGATTTCACCAACTTTTGCAAGTTATTTTCAGCATCATATAGTTTTTTTTCTATAGCGTTACCCTGAGCGTCGTAAGTAAATACTGTTTTTCCTTTTACAACATTATCTTTGCCCAGCTTGGTTTCTTCTGATACCTTATTGTTATCGCCATACACATAAGTAGTTTTGTCGTCGCATACGCCTGCAATACACTCAGTACGTTCTATCACACGCTGGTTACTGTCATAGGCTGTAAGCCTACTCATAAAGACACTGCCATCGGAAGTGAGGACATCGTGGCGCACACAATTTCCATTCTGGTCGTACTCATATGTGTTTTTAGACATTGAGGTATTGCTCGCATCACGTGAATCGGATACCAAAATATTTCCATTTTCATCACGTGTATCTACATAGTTTATCACCGTGTTGTTATTTATAGCGCGCATCTTGGTATTGATACCTTTTTTGTCAAATTCAGCATAAAACTCTGAGTTCATCAGCTGGGGTTTCCCTTTTTCGTCAAACTGATACCCTATCAGTTTATAGGTTTTTACCATACCTTTCAGCCCTGCACGCTCCCAACCATTTTGTTTTTGTTGTCCGAAAGCAAATGCCACAACAAAAAATAATGCAAATGTAATTTTTTTCATATAAATTAATTTATTTTCTGACCGAAAGTAGCCACAAATAACGTGCCAAACTACACTCTAACGCTTTACGATAGAAAATTGCACTACCCGCTGATTGAAACGCTTATAGAAATAGGGCAGTTTATAGAGCACCCTAAATATAAATGGATAACGCCCTTGGTTGTAGTCGCTCATAAAGTATTCCTTATCTAAGTGTAAATAGGGGTGCCATTGTTCTATAAGCTGGCTTTCTTTTTCACTCCATTTAAATTCAGGGCGGTCATTTTTTTGCATAGCTCCCAAGGAATCGTGGTTTTTGGCGTGCCCTACCAGCGAGTAAGCCAAAATATCCATTACTATAGTGGTAGGTTGTGAGAGTTCTTGGCATAGTTTTTTAAAAAATGCCTGCACTTGTTGCCTGTCAAAGTACATTAGTACCCCTTCTACAATCACCAGTATGGGTTTATGGAAAGCCGTTATAAGGTGCATCCACGCATCGTCAAATAAGGACATTGCCAAAAACGAATAGCGGTCTGTTTCGGTAAAACACTGTTTTCGCAAAGCTATTACTTCGGGCAAATCGAGGTCGTACCAGTGAGTTACTTCTGGGCATCCCAAACGCTCATAGCGGGCATCAAGCCCTGCTCCTAATTGTATTACTACCGCATCGGGGTGCGCCTTTATAAAGGCTGCTGCTTGTTTATCTATCAGGCTTGCCCTAATACATACGCCTGCCTGACTGAAAGAGGCTTTTTTAAACTTAGAAAAGTCATAATCTATCTTGCTAATAATTTCGGCTGCTTTAGGGTCTTTTAGCAATGGTTTGGGGTGGTTGTTTTCAGTAGCCTTAGCCCATAGGGTGATGAGCATTGTTTCGGGCACTTGTGTAAGTTTGTTTGCTTGGTTCATTGTACGATTGTTTTTTAGAATTATTTTTAGCAAAGGTACGTATTTTTTTACAAATAGCAAGTGGTAAAGAAAAGAAAAAGCCATCAGAAAAACTCCGACGGCTTTTTTTCCTTAGTTAGTGAAAGAAATAATAATAAAATTTTTGCTATAAGATTTATTTAGTTAGTGATAAATAAGTGATAGAGTCCTTTAGTTAATGTCAAATTACAATGATTAAGCTAATTAGTTGTATAGTGATTTTTAATGATTTGCTAAGTAGTTAGCCACTCCATCGCGGTTTGCGTTCATAGCATCTTTGCCTTCTTGCCAGTTGGCAGGGCATACTTCGCCGTATTGTTGTACGTGAGCGTAAGCATCTATTAGGCGCAAGAACTCGCTTACATTACGCCCAAGGGGCATATCGTTGATGCTTTCGTGGAAAATCTTACCGTTTTCGTCAATCAAATAAGTAGCGCGGTAAGTTACGTTGTCGCCTTCGATAAGGTAGTTGTCATAGTCTTCGTCAAAAACCTCATTAGTATCAAGAATATCTAATACTGTAGCGAGGTTGCGATTGCTATCAGCCAAAAGTGGATAGGTAACGCCCTGAATACCACCTTGGTTTTTAGGGGTATTTAGCCAAGCGAAGTGTACTTCGGCAGTGTCGCAAGAAGCGCCAATAACCTTTACGTTGCGTTTTTCAAACTCTTCTAAGGCTTCTTGAAAAGCGTGAAGTTCTGTAGGGCATACAAAAGTAAAGTCTTTAGGATACCAAAAGAGCAACACTTTCTTTTTGTTATTAATCGCCTCGTTGAGTATGTTTATTTTGAAGGTAGCTCCCATTTTGTCGGTAGCATTTACTGCTATATTAGGGAATTGTTTTCCTACAAGTGCCATATTTTTTAGTGTTTATAGGTTTATTTTTCTGGGTGCAAAATTACAGTAAAACCAACACAAAAAAAGAGCTTGCTAATTGAAATTTTTTATCTAAAAATAGTTTTTGCTAATAATCGTTTTTTGAATTGTGCGAGCCGCACAGGCTTTTATGCGCCCCACACTTTGGCAAACTTTCAGAGTTTGCCAAAGTTTTATCCTTCGGTGCGAGCCGCACAGGCTTTTATCGTTCGCTCATCCTTCGCTTATCCTTCGCTTATCCTTCGTCACATACTCGGCTGTGCCAGCTCGCCGACTTTCCTTCGCTCAAGGTTCGCTGGGAGTGTGAGCTTGTAGGTTCTGCTTTACTTCGTTTACTTGTTCAATAAGCTGATCTGTAGTCGGTAGATATATTTGATATTCACTGGTAAGTATAGTTTGGTTATCTTCGGGGAGGGTCATTTTTACTACAGTGTCATTCTTTGCAGAACATAGCAAAATACCAATGGTAGGATTTTCTTCTGGCAATTTCTCTACACGATCATAATAATTGACATACATCTGTAACTGACCTAAATCCTGATGCGTCAAAGTGCCTGTTTTGAGTTCTATCACCACAAAACAACGTAACAGACGATTGTAAAGTACTAAATCTGCAAAGAATTCATCATCTTCTAATAGTAATCGTTTTTGGCGTGCCACGAATGAAAATCCTTTGCCCATTTCAAGCAAGAAATCTGTTAGATGAGAGAGGATTGCACCTTCTAAATCTTTCTCATAATAACTTGCTTCGCGATGAAGTCCTAAGAATTCTAATACCATAGGGTCTTTGATAATTTCAGTAGGCGATTCGGGAATGCGCTCTTTACGAGCTATAGCAAGTACACTCTCTTTGTCATTGCTTAGCAATAAACGTTCGTAAAGCATTGCGTTGATTTGTCGTTCTGTTTCGCGAGCTGTCCAAGCATTATTGACTGATTCTAACTCGTAATACTCTCTTTTACAGGGGTCTTCAATTTGAATGAGCAGTCTGTACTGCGTCCAGTTCAATTGGGAACGCAGTGCGTTCCCAATTGGATACATTCGATAGAACTGCCTACAAAATTTTAGTTGTCTAACAGAAAAACCACTGCCATATGTAGGCATTAGCTCTTCAGCTAAGTTACGGATAAGGTAAGTCCCATAGTCGGCGCGGTCTTTGCCTTGTTGCTCTTCTTCAAAAATGCGTTTGCCTAAGAGCCAATACATTTGCACCCTGCTGAAATCAACACTTCGTATCGCATTAGTACGCGCTGTTTCAATAATCTGACGGATTTCTGTATAAAATTGTTCGTTTTTGTTAACTTCTTCTTTTTTCATAGTATCAGTTTGTTAATTTATAAATTACGCTGTAAAGTACACAAAAGTTTGCTATCCTTTTATAGCGCAAAGATAACAAAAAAATTGACTATCAAGGTTTTTTTCCCTCACCCCCAATTCAAAATTCAGAATCCAAAATTCAAAATTACTTCACCCCCAATTCAAAATTCAAAATTCAGAATTCAGAATTCTCAAGGTGTTAAAAACTGTGTTGATAAGTATTTTCGTTATTAGGAGATGCTATTCTTTTATTCCGTAACTTTGCCCTCAGAAAAAAATAATAATAAAAGCTATGAGCAAATTTACCAAACTTACTGAAGAACAGTTGCTTACCAAACGCAACTTCATAGAAAATTACCTTACTTCACACAATGCCGCCACTGGCTCTCTCTTTGATGCCAACGCCAATGTGGCTCATAAAAACATCGCTACGATGGAGGCTGAACTCAATAAAGACATCAATATACAAGTGAACCGCTCATTGGTGTCTCACAAAATTGAACAGCTTTTTGGCAAGGCGCTTGCCGAAGAATACATCCGTCAAATTGAGAGTCACGAAATCTACGTACACGATGAAACAAGCCTGAAACCTTACTGCGTGAGCGTATCGATGTACCCTCTATTATTAGACGGGCTGCTAAAACTCGGTGGCGAAAGTAAAGCACCTAAGCACTTGGCGAGCTATTGCGGTTCGTTTGTCAACTTCTTGTTTTCGGTGTCTTCGCAGTTTGCAGGGGCAGTAGCTACGGTAGAGTTTTTGATGTACTTTGATTATTTTGCGCGTAAAGACTTTGGCGACAACTACCTCAGCACTCATCGCCAGGTGATAGAAAACGAACTACAACACGTAGTGTATGCTATCAATCAGCCTGCGGCGGCACGTGGTTATCAATCGGTGTTCTGGAACATTTCGCTCTACGACCGCCCTTATTTCGATTCGATGTTTGGCACCTTCGTATTCCCCGATGGCAGTAAGCCTACCTATGAAAGCCTCGACAAGCTACAGCAATTTTTTATGGATTGGTTTAACATTGAGCGCACTAAGGCGATACTTACCTTTCCTGTGGTAACGGCTGCGATGCTCACTAAAGACAAACGGGTGTATGACGAGCACTTTGCCCAATTCTGTGCCAAAGAGCTTAGCGAGGGCAATGCGTTCTTCGTATACCAATCGGATAACGCCGACTCTTTGGCGAGCTGCTGCCGCCTGCGCAATGAGATTTCGGACAATACTTTTAGCTACTCGCTTGGGGCAGGTGGAGTTTCAACTGGTAGTATCAACGTGATAACTATCAATATGAATCGCCTATACCAAAAGGGGCTTTCTTTGGAAGAAACGGTAGATAAAATACAAAAATACCAAGTAGCCTACCGCGCTATTGTGCAAGATTATAAAGATGCGGGAATGCTGCCGGTATACGATGCCGGATTTATCAGCCTCAATAAACAATTCCTCACTATCGGCATCAACGGAATGGTAGAAGCAGCTGAGTATTTGGGAATTGAAATCTCCGATAACCCTGACTATAAGGCGTTTATCAATAAAAATTTAAAAGTAATTTACGACAAAAACAAAGAAGCCAAAGCTAAATATGGCTATATGTTCAACACTGAATTTGTGCCTGCCGAGAATTTAGGGGTGAAGAATGCAGCGTGGGACAAAGCTGATGGTTTGCAAGTACCCCGCGACTGCTACAATTCGTATTTCTACATAGTAGAAGACAGCTCACAGAACCTTATCGACAAATTCTACCTACACGGCAATGACTATATTCAGTATTTAGATGGTGGGTCGGCTTACCACTGCAACCTCGAGGAGTATCCTACCCAAGAAGGGTTCTTCAAACTGCTGAATGTAGCGGCTAAAACAGGGTGTAATTACTTCTGTTTCAATATTCGTGTAACGGTGTGCAACGATTGTGGGTACATCAATAAGCACACTACCGACCACTGCACGCACTGCGGTTCGCACGATGTAGATTACGCTACGCGTGTGATAGGCTACCTAAAGCGTATCACCAATTTCTCAAAAGACCGACAAAAAGAAGCTAAAATTCGTTACTATGGGCATACTACGGTATAGCAGTTACGACATTGTATTGCAAGAAGTTCCCAACGAGATATCCTTGTGTTTCACCATCACGGGCTGTCAGTTGGCTTGCGAGGGGTGCCATTCAGAATATATTTGGGATGGCAATAGCGGTAGTGTGCTTAGCGATGAACTGTTAGAAAAGCTCATAGACCGCTATGAAAGTACCATTAGTTGTGTGCTTTTTATGGGAGGCGAGTGGCAAGCCGAAAAGTTACTTTCGTATATTCTTACCGTAAAAAGCAAACAGCTAAAGGCTGCCCTCTACACAGGCTTGAATATAAAGCAAGTACAACGCCAGTGCCCCGAACTACTCGCCTGCTTAGATTATATAAAAACAGGCAAATGGCTACCCAAATTAGGAGGACTCGACAAGCCTACCACCAACCAAGAGTTTTTGAACTTACAAACAGGCGAAGTGATGAACTACTTTTTTCAGAAGATGAAATAATTCCTTAAGTCTTCTATTTAATCATAATATAAAAGAGGCTGCCCAAAAGCCTAAACTTTCGGGCAGCCTCAGTTTTTATTCTATAGTACAATTACTTTTTAATTTTGTGGAGGGAATACATAGCCATTACCTCCATTGTTGTCAAAAATAGCACTATTAGGTTTACTCATATGAGCTCCTGTTGCAGACCAATCCCAAAGCTTAGTCTCATCATCAGTTATTGTACCTGTTGCTCTGTCATATTTTTTACCATTAAGTGGATAGTAGAATAACAATCCGTCTGATTTAGGATCAATAGTCTTCCAAATATTTTTCTTAATATCGGTAGGACTAACAGCTTTTTTCCAGAAACGCACTTCACGTATAAACTCATTGCTACCTCCAATCCATAAACCTGTAACAGAATAAGCTCCTGTACGTATTTCACGAGAAGCAACTTCCTCTCCGTTTACAAATACTTTAGTAGTTTTACCATCATACCAAAAAGCAAGCATATACCATTCTCCTGGTTTTGCTGAAAGCTTATCTGCAGGAATATCTATTTGTGAAGCTCCTGTTTTGATTTGCAATTGATTAGGGCGAATAGTTACATCACCAAAACGAGTATAAATTTCGTTAAGAGGTTCTCCTACTGCTTTAGTTCCTACAATAGAGCGGTTATTTTGATCATAAGCACTGCGGTTTACCATTACTTCTAAAGTCCATTGATCTACGGTATGAGTATTAGGAAATACATCTGTTTTTTCAGCACCTGATCCTGATATTCTCAAAACCTTAGTTCTCAATTCTTGTTCTACTAAGATAATAAAAGTATCTTGTCCTGATATAGTTTTAATACCATTACCACGCAACTTAATAGGAAGAGCAAATGATTTTCCTATTGGAAAGCGTACATTTTTCAGTTTCAAAGAAACATTCCCAACAGCATCAGAAACTTTAAATGTCACATTCTTATTAACTTCATACATTGAAGAAGGTAATAATAAGTATGAAGTAGCATTTTTTTCGTTGTAAGCTCTTAGCTGTTCTTCATTACCCACTTCAAGAGAAGCTGATTCCGCTCCTGTAGAAGGATTCACTAATTTTACCAAGAAATTCCTAACATTGTATTCTGTGTTTTCAGCTAAATTCACTGTAAGGCTATTTCCCCCGTCAATATATACGGCTTGGCTTGCTTTGTGTTCCTTAAGGTCTTTTTCATATAATTCATCTTGGCATGCAACTAAAGTACTTAGTATAGCGAGCCCTGTTATTATTTTTTTCATTATTGTATGCTTTTAGTAGTTTATTGATAATTACCTGGGTATTTTTGATTACCATAGTATAAAGCCTTTCGCAGCCATTTATATTCAGGAGTATTGGCATAGTCGTATTCCATATGGTAAGAGCCTACTCCACCAATACGTTTCCCACTAGGAAGGTCAAATGTAGCATAATCCAAAATCTGAGTACCCTTCATATCATTCAATTCACTACGTACACTTCTGTATCCTGAAACACCTCCTGTACGCCAATTACGTTCAAATTCAACTGTAATAATGGTTTTTCGTTCCCAATTATCTAAATTTTCTCCATATTCTATTTTCCAAGTTACAGCGTTTGTACTTTGTTCCCAATAGGCTTGATAGATATAGTGGTCTACCAACTTAGAAGTTTCATTAGAAAGATAATAAGGTTCTCCATCCATTACCAACATACGTCCTTTAGGGCGTAGTCTTCCACTAAGAGTTTCTATAAATATTTGCATAGGATTATCATTTTTTATATCTCCTATATACCTCACATTTGCTAAATCTCCAGCGTGCCCATAAGCAGGTTCAAAGTCGATGTCAAAACCGTCTAAGTTATATTTTTCTATAGTATCGGCAATAGCATTAGCATAAGCTCTTACACCTTCGTTAAAATTACCACCACCTTTTTCATTTTGCCAATATTCTATGCGGTCTTTACCTACAGGAGTTAAAGGCCCTCCAAGATCTTGTACTATCCAGCACAAAAGAGCTTTTCCACCTTTTACTTCTTGGAAGAACTTTAAGTCTGTTTTTTGTTCTTCTGAAAGTTTTCCTCTTGCACCCCATAAAGATACAAAATCTACACTATCAGGCAAGCAACGCAAGTAGTTTTGAGGGTTATCCCCTTTACCTGTCCAGTTACCAAACCATCCAAAACCTTTCACACGAGGCCTTGTACGGTACTCTTCGCGTAATTTTTTATAATATTCACGCATATGAGGGTTTAAGTCCGACTCTTTTTGTGCTTCTATTAAGTGCACCAACTTCTTTACGTCTTGGTTATCGTAAGTTATACGTTCTGTTTCTGTCCACTTACTACAACTCACTACAGCAAGTGCTACAACAACTATGATCGATAAAATATTATATTTTCTCATCTTGTTTATTTTTTAATTAATTCTGTTGTGGCCTATTAGGACGTACCCACCATAAACGTGTAGCTCCTATATCAGCTCCACCTAATAATGCAGGTACTTCAGTTTGCAACTTATTATTAGTTAAATAATCTTTCGCTGAATATTTAAAACGTTCTGGTACAAAACAAGTAGAACAACCTATACGGCTAGGAGCATCAGTATCCTGATATTTCATAATAAGAGGATACCCTGTACGTCTATACTCTGTCCAAGCCTCTACTGCATTAGGATACATCGCCAAATATTTTTGGGTAATAATTTTTTGAAGATGTTGTTCTTCCTCTTTACCTGTTTCTACATCATCCCATTTAGGAGATACATTATTGGTTACTATATCATATGCATATGAGGCATACCAATATCTATTAAGCGTTTGAGGCCTGTTAGTACTTGATAAATAGTTAGCAGGCACAGGAACGCCCATTTCTTGGAACGACATTCTTACTCCTTCTTCGTAAAAGCCTTGTGCTTGTGAAGCTGAAAGCCCCCCCAAACCATATAAAGCTGCTTCGGCTTTCAAAAATAATACCTCAGAGGTACGCATCCATGACAAAGGAGTATTATCATCTACGTTAGGTAAAGAAGCAAAAAATGCTGTATTTCGTATATTCTCATATTTTGGAAGACTTGAAGTAGGTGCTACTGCATAATAATCTTCTACGTTTCTATAGGTACCCTTTTTGAAAAGTACAGCTATACGAGGGTCTTCATAACCTTTGAGATACGACCATATTGTAAGCCCCATACGAGTTTCTGAGTAATCTATAGAAGCTATCATAGAGTTTTTAAGAGGTTGTTTTGGTGAATTACCTATCTTAGCCTCATCTGCAGCCTCAGTCATAACTCCTCCTGCTAAAGCCTTAGCTATATAAGTGTTAGCTAAAGCAGCATCTTTAAAATGAGCACGAACTGCCATACGCAACATCAAAGAGTTCGCAAACTTTTTCCACTTTGCAATATTTCCTCCATATATAATGTCATAATCAGCCATTACAGTAGTACCATTATCTAATATAGCTAAGCATTGGTCAAGTTCTTGCAACATTGCTCTATACACATTTTCTTGACTATCAAGCGATGGTGCTATTTCCCCATTACCAGCATTGCTATATACTATGGGTCCAAAAACATCAGTAGCACGAAGCCAACCAGTGATTTTGATAATATTAGCAAGTGCTAAAGCTCTTTTTTGTTGTATATCTTCCGAGTTCCCTATAGATTTTTTTATAGAATTCCATTCCGTAAACAACTTAGAATATAAGCACTCATAAGCATATGACATTCTACCATCATTGAAATTCCAGTTAGATTCAATATTGAAATTCCAGTTGTTGTTATTTCCAAAATAACCTATATAGTTCCCTGATGAAATAAGATCAGTAACTTGTAAATCATTACCAGGCCCTGTAGTTTTAGCTGGTGCTCCAATAGGAATAACATATTGTTGCATTTGCAAAAAACTATTTCCATACCCTACAACACCACTTTTAGCTAACTCTTCATCAGTTACACCAAAAGAATTCTTATTGATATCCTCATAGTCCTTTGTACAGCCCGTTCCACTGATAAAACCTATAAGTATCAATGTATTTATAATTATTCTTTTCATTATTACTTTTTTTTTTAAAAACCAAACTTCACACTCACACCATAACCTCTTAAACTTGGTAACATCCAATTGTCATATCCTTGACCTGTAATACCTGTAGTCCCTGTAAGTTCTGGGTCGTAAGGCGCTTTATTGTAAATCATCCAAAGATTATTACCAATGACTGATACACTCAAGTTTGAAAGCATTTTACCCAATTGTTCTTTAGAAAAATTGTAAGTAAGTGCCACTTCTTGCAAACGTACATTAGTAGCCGAATATACGTAATAAGAATTCATTCCAGGGTCAGAAACTGTACGGTAGTAGTTCTCAGGATTTACCCTGAAATTACCTACTTGTACATAGCCAAGATCTCGCGCATCGGCTGTCGCTTTAGATACACCATAACGATCTAACCATTTTTGAGTCTCAGAAATAACAATACCTCCAAAGCGTGCTTTAAATAAGAAACTCAACGAAAGATTCTTGTAACCTACATTACCACTCCAGCCCATTGTCCAATCAGGGTTTACACTACCCAACTTATAAGGTGTTGTTTCTTCTGTAAGTAGCGTGCCACTAGCATAATCTACCAAGCCATTCTCATCACGTTTGATACGTTTATTATCATATACATCTCCTATATCACCCCCTTCGCGCAAACGAAAACGACCTACCTGTATTTCTGAAAAATCAAGCATTTCTGACGGATTTAAAGAGCCTGTCCGAAAAGTTTTAAAAGGCTGATTATCAGTAATGAATAAAAAAGAGGCTATCTTTTATCGGATAGCCTCTTATTATTTGGTGTTTTACCACAAATTTTGTATCTTTGTGGCTCCTAAAAAAACACTATGACAAAAATATCATTTAAATCTGAACCTGACAAATTTTTAACACTTTTTCCCGAAAATATTTTTGATAAAATAGATAAGAACCATCCTGCTAAACTAGTTGAAATGGTTGTTAATCAATTAGATATAAAAGATATACTTCAAAAATATAAGGGGGGAGGATGTTCTGCGTATCATCCTCGTACGATGATAAAAATAATCTTTTATAGCTACCTTTCTAATATTTATTCTTGCCGTAAAATGGCTCTCGCAGTTAAAGAGAATCTTCCTCTTATGTATTTGGCAGGTGGTACAACTCCTGATTTTAGAACTATTAATGATTTTAGAGGCAAAACTCTGAAAGATTCTCTGCAAAAACTTTTTGCTGAAATTGTAAAACTCTTAGTAAAAGAAGGTTATCTTAGCCTTGATATTCAGTATATTGATGGTACAAAAATAGAGTCAGCTGCCAATAAATATACTTTTGTGTGGAGAGGTTCTGTAGAGAAGTACAAGGAAAGGTTAGAAGCAAAAATTAATAAAGTACTTTCTGATATAGAAGATAGTATACAATCTGATAATCAAGAAATTAACAAAAAGGAACTTCCTAAAGAAATTAATGCAGAAGCACTTAAAGAGCAATTATCCCAAATCAATAAAAGGCTAAAAGAACCTACTAAAAAACAAGAAAGAGAGTTACAAAAGCTTCAAAATGAATATCTTCCAAAGTTAGAACAATACGAAAAAAGTTTAGAGATAATGGGAGATAGGAACTCTTATAGTAAAACAGATACTGATGCTACTTTTATGCGAATGAAAGATGATCATATGAAAAATGGTCAGTTAAAGCCAGCTTATAATGCTCAAATATCTACTGAAAATCAGTTCATTACTCACGTTAGCATCCATCAAACGCCAAGTGATACTACTACATTAGAAAGTCATCTAAATGGGTTTGAAAAGAATTATCAGAAACAAAGCAAAGAAGTTTGTGCTGATGCAGGGTATGGCAGTGAAGAAAACTACGAAATACTTGAAAGAAAAGGTGTTAAGGGATATATAAAGTTCAGTTTTTTTCATATAGAACAGAAAAAGAAGCAAAAAGAAGACCCATTTTTAGTTCAAAATATGTACTATAACCTAAAAGAGGATTATTATGTATGTCCAATGGGGCAAAAACTACGAAATGTAGGGAAGGGGAAGCGAATATCGAGTAATGGATATAAATCAGAAATTGCTTATTACCAGGCACAAAGATGTGAGGGGTGTCCGCTTAGAGGTTTATGTCATAAATCAAAAGGCAACCGAAGAATAGAGGTTAATTATCGATTAAATCAGTTAAAATCACGAGCGAGAGCATTATTAACCAGTGAAAGAGGTCAGTATCATCGTAGAAAGCGTCCGATAGAAGTTGAAGCAGTATTTGGACAGCTAAAAAGTGATAATAAGTTTAATCGGTTCACACATAGAGGTAAGGAAAAAGTAGAAATGGAATTTTTACTAATGTCAATTGGTCATAATTTTAGAAAATTATTGTCTAATAGGAAGAAGACCGCCCAATTGGAAGCAAAAACTAATAAAAACACACTAAAATCTTCTCAAAATACAACTTTTTTATTTTCTTACCTTTTACAAGCTGCTTAAGAATCCAAAATCTTGAATATTTTAGAAAATATAAAATAAAATCTTAAAAAAGAAGGCTGTCTTTAAAAGTTTAAACAAAACTTTTCGGACAGCCTCTATAATCTTATTACGGTTTGCTGAAGCAGTTAAATGAGTCGCAAAGTTAAAACTATTTTCGTATTCCTTGCTATAGCCTAATGACATTTCTATACCTTTATTTTGAATATTCCCTGCTTGCAAAAACATATAATCATAACCCGATGTTCTTGATAACTCTCTCTTAAGCAACTGATTATATGTGTTAGAAAGATATAAAGATACATCAAATGTTAAACTATTTTTAAGCCATCTCGTATTCAACCCTACTTCATAAGAACGAGTACGTTCTGCCTTAAAATCAGGAAGCGGATAATACTTATAAGCCTGTGGTATACCCCCTACTAATTCCCTTGTTATAGTTCCTTTTGTAAGACCCGTATAAGTAATAGGAGAACCCACTTCTGTATAAGAACCTCTCACTTTAGCAAAACTCAAAATAGGGAAAAGCTTTTGTTTATTTTCTTGCGAAAGAAGTTCTGTCAATACCCCCGAAAGACCTACTGAAGGATAAAATATAGAAGGCTCACTACTATTTACCAATTGTGATGGCCAATCTGTACGCCCTGTAAGGGTAAGATATAATAATGATTTCCAACCCAATTCAGCAGAAGCAAATACAGCTATATTACGTTTCCTACTATCCCCTCCAGTTTCTATTGGTACAGAGTTATTAGGATCTATATTATTATATGTAAATTTATTTGCAAGACGTAATAACTGCCCTCCATATCCTCTACCCTTAGTATCATAGTCTTCAAATGAAGAACCTACGTTGGCAGAGAAAGTATAATCTTCCTTAAATCTAGTATTGTAGTTCAACATAATATCCACATACTTTTGACGAAAAGTTTCTTGTGCATAACTATAAAAACCTTTCTCTTTTGCATAAGTAAGTACCGTACCAGCATAACGTTTATCTTCTTTTTCAGTGTAAGTATTATCTATACGAAAACGAGTAGCCACATTTAAGTCTTTTAAAATGTTATACTTAAGTTGTCCTGAAAGCATATAACGGTCTTTAGCTAATGGGCGTATATTGCGATAAGCTATCCAATATGGGTTTTGAATATCAGCTCCAAATCCTCCTGCTGACCAATATTGCTTAGCATATCCAGCTCCTACATCATAACGTTCAAAATATTTTTCTTGTTCAAAATCATTGCCTCTTGGGTATAGATATGTACCTACTATAGGGTTAAAATAAGTACCATAACTCACCATATTACGCTCAAACTGACGAATATAACTTGCCGATAAATCAAGCTCCAACTTATCTTCTAAAAAAGAAGATGTATTGCGAATCGTCATATTATAACGATGGTAAGCATTATTAGGCACAATTCCATCTGATTGTATATGTGATGCTGAAGCAAACGTTTGATTATTCTTATTCCCTACCGATAAGTTTACCGCATTATTAAGCGTAAGCCCTGTTTTGAAGAAATCTTTAGGATTATAAGAAGTCGGAGTAGAAAGTTTATCACCCCAAGAGTTGTAATCGCCTGCTCTATTACCATAAGTATTTTGAAATTCTGGCATTATTAGAGGATTTGAAAGCTCTATAGAAGAAGAAACATTTAGCTTCATTTTACCCTCTTGTCCCTTTTTGGTGTTGATAAGGATAACCCCATTAGCCGCAGCTGCTCCATAAAGTGCCGCAGCCGATGGTCCCGTAAGTACGTTTACACTTTCTATATCATCAGAGTTAAAGTCCGCAATCCCTTCACCTGAAGCACGTCCTCCAAAAGAAGTACCATCACCAGTCCTATCCGATTGGTTACCAATTGGCACCCCATCAATCACATAAAGTACGTTGTTATCACCACTAATAGATTTTGCTCCACGCATTACCACCTTAGTAGCACCCCCTACACCAGCCGAACTACGCTGAATATCTACCCCAGCAACTTTACCATTAAGGGTGTTTACAAAGTTAGCGTCTTTCACCTTGGTAAGTTCCTCCGATTTTACCTGTTGTACGTTATAGCTCAAGGCTTTTTCTTCACGCTTGATACCCAAAGCCGTTACAACCACTTCGCCCAGCTGCTGCATCTCTTCCTTCAAAGCAATATTCAGCGTAAGCGTCCCACTCTTTTTATCCACTTTCTTCTGTTGTGAAGTATAACCCAACGAACTAAATTCAAGCACCTCATTCGCTGAAGCCTGCAGCTCATACTTCCCATCAAAATCTGTCGATACTCCTCGTGTTGTTCCTTTAATAACAACACTCACTCCTGGCAGTGGCATCCCGTCACTGCCCGTAACTGTACCAGTTACTTTCGTTTGCGCCCATAGCGTACCGCTAAACAACGCAAAAACGAATAATAGCATTGATATTTTTACTCTCATTACTTTATTGAAATATTAAATTTTTGCCAAAATTATAACTTCTTTTTGAATTGAGCAAATTTTTTTTGTACTATTTTTAGTATTTTATTAACATTTTATTTTGAGGTTTTATATTCTATTGATAATCAAACGAAAGCGTAAGTATTATTTTTTCTTTCTAAATAGAAAAAAATGCACTACATCTGCCCGTGCGGCTCACACCCTCATAAAAATAAAACTTTGCCAAACTACAGGCTTATCCCTCGTTTAGCAAAGTTTATACAGCTGAATTTCAATGTTTATTAAGTGTGATACTGCGGGCAATGGCAACAAGCCCATTTTATCTTTTTATCGCTGCAAAGGTAATAATTTATTAAGCACGCTCCACATTTGCTACAAATAGTTACTAACATAGTTTTTCACAATATTCTCCACATAGTTATTCTGGCTACCTTCTGGCTACCTTCTGGCTACCTTCCTGCTACCTACCCGTAAGCTTCAGCGAAGGTTGAGCGAAGGTTGAGCGAAAAATAAAAAGCCCGTGCGGCTCGCACAATCCTTGGCACTATTTTTGATACTCTCAGTATACTAATATCAATACCTATGAAAAAAATAATCCTACTTATGGCAGCAATGCTGCTCGGCTTTACCGCTCAGGCACAATTACAACGCCACAGCACCACCCCCGAAATTACCCTACCACAGCCCGATGGCACCCCCCTAAGCCTTTCATCACTAAAAGGTAAATACGTACTTATAGATTTTTGGGCACATTGGTGTGTTCCCTGCCGTGTAGAAGCCAAAAATATCAAAAAAGTATACGAACAATATAAAGATAAAGGATTTACCGTATTCTCAGTATCAGTAGATAAACCCCGCGACAAACAAAAATGGATAGAAGCCATCACCAAAGACGGCGCATCGTGGGCACAAGTATTAGACGAAAAAGGAGAAATCTCCGATAAATACGGTGTAGAAAGTATCCCCGCCCTATTCCTCATAGATCCCGAAGGAAATTTAATATCACAAGGAGACGGATTACGAGGCAAAGGTCTTGCTAAAACATTAGATAAATACCTGAAATAGAAACAAATAAAAAATACTTTAGAAAAAAACTCAAAAAGAACTATTACTTTTTGAGTTTTTTATTTTGTAGATACACTAAAAAATCTTATTTTTGCGTGTCTAAAAAAGTATTTAAGGTATTATGGACTTTTCTCTATCTCTATTACAAAAAGAACAAGAAGCAATCATTGTAGGTTTCAGTGCCGATTGCAAGCAAGACGTACGCCAGCGTCTGCTCGATTTAGGCTTCGTACGAGGTAGCAAAATAAGAGTAGAAAACGTAAGTCCGCTACACGACCCCGTAGCATATACCATCCACAACACGCAAATCGCCCTGCGCAAAGCCGATGCATTATGCGTGCTGGTAAAATTGATAAATGATGATGAAACAAATATGTGATACTTGCGAACTAAACCCCAACACTTCTCTGAAAAAATTAGGCGAAGCAACCGCCGAAGGAGGCTATACCATTGCATTAGCAGGCAACCCCAATACAGGTAAAAGTACCGTATTCAACGCCTTAACAGGTCTGCACCAGCACACAGGCAACTGGCCTGGCAAAACAGTTACTCGTGCCGAAGGCGGCTTCGCATATCGCAATGCCAATTATAAAATTATCGACCTGCCTGGTACCTACTCATTGCTCTCCACCTCCGAAGACGAAGAAGTAGCCCGTGATTTTATTCTCTTCGGAAAACCCGATGTTACCGTAATAGTAGTTGATGCAAGCCGATTAGAACGTAACCTAAGTTTAGCCCTGCAAATATTAGAAATTACTGATAAAGCAGTATTGTGCCTAAACTTAATGGACGAAGCTCGCCGACACCATATTAGTATAGATACTCGTACTTTGTCACGCGATTTAGGAATACCCGTTGTAGCAACCTCAGCACGCCGCAAAGAAGGTATCAGCGAACTATTAGAAGCCGTTGAAGCTGTAGTTACAGGCAAATTCCGCACTCACAAACAGTCATTTATAGCACTCCCTAAAGAAAATGCCACCGCTATAAATGAGCTTGTCGCTTTGCTGAAAGAGCTAAACCCCACCCTTGCCAATACTCAATGGCTAGCAATGCGCCTCATTGAAGGCGATGAAAGCGTAAAAAACGGAATCCACAACGGACTTTTCTCGTCCGTCCCCAATACTCAAAAACAAGAAGAACTGTTAAAAGTAGCCGAAATCTATCACCATAAATTAGGCGATAGCTACCGCAATGCACTCGTAGAAGCTATTTATGCCAAAGCAGGAGCACTAATAGAAGCCTCTGTCACCACCGATTTTTCTGTACGTTCCTTCAGAATAGACCGTGCTATAGATAGAATTGTAACACATAAGCTATGGGGCTTCCCTATAATGCTACTATTATTATCGTTAGTCCTTTGGATTACCATCATAGGCTCCAACTACCCCTCACAATGGCTCTCCGATTTGCTAATCGGCTGGCTATACCCCCTACTGAAAGAAGGAGCTACAACACTACACTTCCCTTGGTGGCTAAGCGGCTTCCTAATAGATGGTGTATATCTAGCTACAGCGTGGGTAGTATCAGTAATGTTGCCCCCAATGGCAATTTTCTTTCCTCTTTTCACCTTATTAGAAGATTTTGGCTATTTGCCACGAGTAGCTTTCAATCTCGATAAGCTATTCCGCAAAGCAGGAGCACACGGCAAACAAGCACTTACAATGAGTATGGGCTTTGGCTGCAATGCCGCAGGGGTTGTGGCTACACGCATCATCAACAGCCCTCGCGAAAAGCTAATTGCTATCATTACCAATAACTTTTCCCTATGCAACGGGCGATGGCCTACACAAATACTTATTGCTACATTATTTATAGGAGTATTAGTGCCTAAGGAATTTTCAGGCACCGTCTCTATGATTGCAGTCATAAGTATTGCCGTGCTTGGGATAGCCTTTTCGTTATTCACCTCGTGGCTGCTATCCAAAACCCTATTAAAAGGAGAAGCCTCCTTTTTTGTATTAGAGCTCCCCCCCTATCGCCCTCCACGATTCTTCCAAACGCTCTATACCTCACTTATTGATAGAACACTCATCGTACTAGGGCGCGCCGTCACCTTTGCCATACCCGCAGGCGCAGTAATATGGCTATTGTGCAATCTAACTGTTCAGGATATACCTATAGCATTATGGGTTATCAAGGGGTTAGACCCAGTAGGAACACTGATAGGGCTCAATGGCATCATTCTTTTGGCATATGTTGTAGCTATCCCTGCCAACGAAATAGTTATCCCCACCATACTGATGCTCACCGCAATGAGTTTAGGGCAGGCAGCCACAGGCGAAGGAGCTGGCGTACTTATGGAGGCATCACAAGCACAAATAGGAAGCTTATTGCACGCAGGCGGCTGGACACTACTCACAGCTGTCAATCTAATGTTGTTCAGCTTGTTACACAACCCCTGTAGTACTACTATTTACACCATTTATAAGGAAACAGGCAGCAAAAAATGGACAGTGATAGCTACCTTATTACCTATTATTTATGGGATAATCATTTGCTTTATTACGGCACAGCTATGGCGAGTTTTATAGTAAAAACAAATACATAGAGTATACGCAGAATAGACAATGCAAAAAAAAATATAAAAAAATTTGCATAGTTCAGAAATAAGTACTACTTTTGCACCGTCATAATCAAAAGGACAGGTCTCATAGCTCAGTCGGTTAGAGCATCTGACTCATAATCAGAGGGTCGTTGGTTCGAGCCCAACTGGGACCACCAAAAAATCCTTGAAGTAAATACTTCAAGGATTTTTTTTGTATATTCATTAGTTATAATAAAGGCTGTCGGAAAAACTCACGACAGCCTTTGTTTTTATTTCTGAACTGTTACTGCTATAGAAAGTTCTTTGAGCTGAGCCTCATCAATAGGTGAAGGGGCGTCAATCATCACATCCCTACCACTATTATTTTTAGGAAACGCTATAAAATCCCGTATAGTCTCTTGTCCACCAAGTAGTGCTACAAGTCTATCAAAACCAAAGGCTAAACCTCCGTGAGGAGGAGCACCATATTTAAAGGCGTTCATTAGGAAACCAAATTGGGCTTGTGCCTGCTCAGCAGTAAAGCCTAATAGCTCAAACATCTTAGCCTGAAGCTCACGGTCAAAAATACGAATAGACCCCCCTCCTACTTCATTGCCATTGAGTACAAGGTCATAAGCATTGGCACGTACTGCAGCTGGGTTGGTATCAAGAAGCGAAATATCTTCAGGCTTAGGCGATGTAAAAGGATGGTGCATTGCAAAGAAGCGGTTTTCATCCTCATTCCATTCCAAAAGCGGAAAATCTACCACCCATAGTGGTGCATATTCATCAGGTTTACGCAATCCTAGTCGCTCTGCAAGTTCCATACGCAATGCGCTAAGCTGTGCTCGCACCTTATTTGCCTTCCCAGAAAGAATACAGATAAGGTCACCTGCCTGCGCACCCGTACGCTCTGCCCACAATTTAAGATCGTCTTCATTATAAAACTTATCTACAGACGATTTAAAGCTACCATCCTCATTACACTTCACATACACTAATCCCGAAGCACCTATTTGTGGGCGTTTTACCCATTCTACAAGTGCATCAATCTCTTTACGAGTGTAACTATTCGCTCCTGGTACAGCAATACCCACTACCAATTCAGCTTCATTAAATACCTTAAAATCACGGTGCTGAGCAAGGTCATTCAGCTCACCAAATTTCATCCCAAAGCGAATATCAGGCTTATCATTCCCATAAGTCTTCATTGCCTCAGCATAAGTCATTCGAGGGAAAGCTCCAAACTCCAAGCCTTTAAGCTCTTTAAGAAGATGTTTTGCCAAACCCTCAAAAGTACTGATAATATCCTCTTGTTCTACAAACGACATCTCACAGTCTATTTGTGTAAATTCAGGCTGACGGTCTGCACGCAAGTCTTCATCGCGGAAACATTTTACTATCTGGAAGTATTTATCCAAGCCGCCCACCATCAATAATTGTTTAAATGTTTGTGGCGACTGTGGCAAAGCGTAAAACTCACCTGCATTCATACGGCTTGGCACAACAAAATCGCGCGCCCCTTCAGGAGTAGATTTTATAAGAACAGGTGTTTCTACCTCAATAAACCCTTGTTGTGAAAGGTAGTTACGCACCATCATTCCCACTTTATGACGAAAGATAAGATTCTCACGCACAGGAGTACGCCTAATATCAAGATAACGATACTTCATACGCAAGTCCTCACCACCATCAGTGTTGTCTTCTATGGTAAAAGGCGGTATTTCAGAATAATTTAAGAGCGTGAGAGCCGTAACGAGTATTTCTATCTCGCCAGTAGCTATTTGTGCATTTACAGCCTCTCGTTTTATTACCTTTCCCTGTACCTGTATTACATCTTCACGTGAGAGCCCTTTAGCGCGCTCAAACACAGCCTTATCAGTACGTTCTTCATCAAAAATGAGCTGGGTGATACCATACCTATCGCGTAAGTCCACCCAAATCATAAAACCCTTATTGCGGATACGTTGTACCCAGCCGCTAAGAGTAACCTCCTTGTTTTCGTGTGAGATATTTAGCTCTCCACAAGTATGCGTTCTATACATCTTTAATTATGATTTTTTCAGTCCTATATAACTATTTACTGCGCGACAAAGGTAGTCAAAAACTAATAAATCTCAAAGACTTTTCTCTAAAAAATTTTATCCTTTATCCCCTACCCTTACAGCAAAAAACTATCTAAAAAAGCAGATACTTTCTTAGATAGTTTTTATATATTATTCTACTATGTTTTAGTTTCCTATAGCATCAAAGTCAAAATCTGCAAAGTTTTGAATATCTACTACTATAGAAGCATCATCACCTTCAAACCAAGCTTTTTCATTAGGAGCTTTTCTGTAACGGAAATTGCTACCTTTACCTACTACTGATGAATATCTTACTGATGAAGCTGAAGGTACAAATAAGCGGCGCTTGTTATTAGTGTCTGTATCAAAAGCAGAAGAAGCACTTGTTCCTTCTCGGTCGTCATAAGTAACACCCTTAGGCGGATTTACTCCTCTGAAAGCTACTGCATATAAAGAAGAACATCCTTTAAAAGATTGATCGCCTAATAGTTCAAGCGTTGCAGGAAACTCTACTGAGTGTAGGTTTCTTGCATTCCTAAAGGTATCATAACCTACTTTTTTTACTTTTGGCATTACCACTTTCTTCACACTGATATAACCAACAGACATATTGTCAAACAAATTACCTTCAATTACTTCTACATTATTAAAGTTTATATACTCTACCTGTGTTTGCCCTTGAAAAGCTTTATTAGGTAGTTTTTTTGCATTATCAGGTAATTTTATTGTTTTAGGTAAGCTTACCCCTGTTTTTACAGTAAGTACCCCATCTTCATCTACACTGAAGTACTGTTCTGGATTAAAAACTTTTACAGTAACACTAAACTGAGTGGTTTGCCCATCAGCATTTGTAAATTTAACTGTAGCAACACCTGCTTTTAGCCCTTTTACAACAAAACTTTTAGCTACTTTCCCTGTTATCTGTCCTACTTGGTTTCTTATATCTTCATATACAAGTTCTACACTTACCACTGCATTGTTGCTGTTGATTACTTTCACACGGTCATAATTTCCATTTTCATCAACAGTAGCTTCTTTATAAACACCTTCTAATGCTACCGTAGCTGCATCACCCACAATAAGCTCAGTAGGAGCGTTTTGTGCTTTAAAAGGTATTATAGTATATACAGGTATCTCAAGTGTTTTATTGTAGGTAAGGTCAGTAATTTTAATTTTACCTGCTACCCCTTGACCAATCCCTGTTACATATAGCTTACTACCTTGTGAGCGTACTGTAGCTGCAGCTGTACTTGCTGTTTCAATTTTATAGCTACCAGAACCTCTTAATACACGTCTTGTAATTTCTTGCTCTACATTTCTTTGTAAGAAAATAGTGCTATTATCTACTGCAAAATTAGCATCTCCTCTTTGTGTAGGGTCTTGCACATTTACTTTTATTTGGGCTCTATTCCCTGCATTATCTTGTAGATATACATAATCAACCCCTACTCTTACCCCTGTGATTCTAATATTAGTAGGATTACCAGGATCACGTACTATATTGATATTGCCATCCTCTGTAGTAGGGTTTTTAATTGCGTGCGCCGAAGAAGCACTTACATTCACTGAATGATTTACATCTACTGCTACTTCTTTACTCGAAACAGTAATGCCATTATTACTATCTCCACCACTGTCTTTTTTGCTGCAACCAACAAGGATACTACCTGTTAGCGCAGCTGCCGTTAAAATAAAGGTTGTAGTTCTCATTGTATTCTTTTTTAATATTATTTCCTCTAATTATTGCAAAAGTACAAACTTTTACTCACATACACAACTATTTTTACAATTATTACTCACAATAATTTGTTGTATATATAACAATAGCTCATAATTTGCTGAATATCAAGTTTTATCAATAACACTTCTGTTGATAATAAATCTGTTGATAAATTCGTAGTAAATTACGAAATGTAATAAAAAGAAGTTGTACAAATCTCTCATCCGTACAACTTCTTCTTTATTCTAATCATCAAAGGCTTATACTTCTTCTTGATCTCTCAAATGCTGAATATATTGAGCTCTTTGAATTTCGCTACGGCGGCGTACTGATGGCTTTGTAAAGTGTTGTCTTTCACGTAGCTCACGTACCACTCCTGTACGGTCAAATTTTCTTTTGTAACGTTTTAGCGCTTTATCAATGCTTTCTCCGTCTTTTATTGGTATTATTAACATAGCTGATACACCCCCTTTCATTTTCAGGCTGCAAATATACTACTTTTTTACAAATAAACAACTATCCATAAACTTTTTTTATCAAATCTTTTACTGATAATTCACTGTCATCACTTTCATAAAAGAGATATTCCTGCGGAAGTTGTTTTATAACTTCCTGTAATTTAATATCATATACAAGGTAAGAACCCAATGACAAGGCTATCCCATTAGCGATAAGCTCTTTGGCTACTTGTGCGTTTTTTCTAAAACCGTGCATCACCCATAAGCCTTTAGCTTTGCTTTTTTTTCGCAGTGCTACAACCTCTGCATATGCTTTTACACAATGAATAATGAGCGGCTTGCCAAGTGTTTCGGCAAGAGTTATATGTTTCAAAAAGATTTCTTGTTGGTGGGGTAGGGTAGTGGTGATGTTTTTATCCAAGCCACATTCACCTATAGCCCAGCAATTAAAATGATTAGCCAAGTGCAATAGCGCCTCCCATTGCTTGTCAAAATCTTCTAAATACCAAGGGTGTACACCTACTGAAAAAGGTTCATCAGTCAAAGCCTCTAACGGATACTGATGCCGTATCACCAAAGTATCAGCAGTAGAGTGCAGTTTATGAGAGTGCACATCTAAGTATATCATATTTTTTCTACTCTGCGCTGGTGTCTGCCTCCTTCAAAAGGAGTATCTAAAAAAGTAGCAACCATCTCCACTGCTTGTGGCACAGCCGTAAAGCGCGCAGGGATACTTATCACGTTGGCATCGTTATGAGCACGGGCTAAGGCGGCAATTTCTTTTGTCCAGCAAACAGCACAGCGCACTCCCGCGTGTTTATTAACTGTCATTGCAATACCATTGCCACTGCCGCAGATAACAATACCCAATGTAGCCTTACCCGAAGCTACAGCAGTGCCCACAGCATGTCCAAAATCAGGGTAATCTACACTATCATTACTATCAGTGCCAAAGTTTTCTACTTCAATACCCTTTCCTTTTAAATAAGTCACAATAGCGTTTTTAGTTTCAACGCCCGCGTGATCGTTTCCTATAGCTATTTTCATATATTTGTTTATTATTTATTCAGCCTTTAACAGGTGATTTATAACAGTAGCTGCAGCTCTTAGTCCTATAGCTGCAGGCATAAAACTGATAGTCCCATAGTAAGACTTTTTATAGTCAGTGTCATTAGTGCGCTGCATTGAGTTTCTATCGGCTATTTCCGATGAAAATACAGCTTTAACCCCCGAATCGATATGCTCATTCTTCAAACGCTTACGTATAAATTTAGCAAGCGGACAGTTATAGGTTTTCATCAAATCAGCAACTTTTATCTGGCTAGGGTCAGTACGACCCCCTGCCCCCATACAGCTCACTATTTTCACCTTTTTGCGCTTTGCACTTCTAATCAGGTTCAATTTCGGACTTATTGTATCAATACAATCAATAACATAATCGTAGGTAGGAGTGATGATATCCCACGCTCGTTCAGGAGTAAGAAATTCCGTAATTACTGTTAGTTGTAGGCTAGGGTTAATGTTTTTTAAGCGTTCTGCCATTACCTCCGTTTTAGCTTTCCCTATAGTATTATGAAGGGCAGGCAATTGTCTATTAATATTCGTTTCCGATACTGTATCCCCATCTATTATGGTAAGGTTGCCTACACCCGCTCTTACAATAAATTCCGCCGCAAAAGCCCCTACGCCTCCAAGCCCTACAATTAGCACTTGCGATTGTTGCAATTTTTCAATTCCTTGTTCTTTTATTAGTAATTCCGTCCTTTCTAACCAACTCATTATTGATTTTTTGTGTTTTATTTTTTTAAGCGTCCTATTTGTTTTTACCTAAATCTGATGAAATATTAAATGTGAAAGCCTGTTATTAAATCATTTTCTAATTTAGCAAAAACTCGTCTTCTTCATTACTCTCTATTCCCAAAGCTTCATATATATATTTGAAAGTGGAAAGCAACTTAGGTTTGCCATCTATTAAAGCTACATCGTGTTCAAAGTGAGCAGAAGGTTTGCCATCAGCAGTAAGTATCGTCCATCCATCTTTAAGCTGTCGGATGCTTTTAGTACCCATATTTATCATTGGCTCTATAGCTACAACCATTCCATCTCTAAATTTTTTCCCCGTGCCGCGTCTGCCATAGTTAGGCATTTCGGGGTCTTCGTGCATCTTGCGTCCAACGCCGTGTCCCACCAACTCGCGCACAACACCATAGCCGTGAGCCTCGCAATGCTGTTGTATAGCATACCCCACATCACCTACACGATTACCTGCACGAAACTGACGGATACCTATATACAGCGATTCTTTGGTTACACGCAATAGGTCTTTTACTTCAGGAGCCACTTCACCTACGGCAAAGGTATAAGCGTGGTCACCGTAGTAACCATTTTTTAGTGCCCCACAGTCTATTGAAATGATATCGCCTTCTTGTAGCGGACGGTCGTTAGGAATGCCGTGCACCACTTGCGCATTAGGGCTCATACACAAAGTGTTGGGAAAACCATATAAGCCCAAAAAACCTGGGATTGCCCCTTGACTGCGAATGTACTCTTCAGCAAGTTTATCTAAATAAAGCGTAGTTACCCCTGGTTTTACTTCTTTTGCCATTAATCCCAAAGTGCGTGATACCACTTGGGCTGCCTGATGTAGTAGTTCTATTTCTTCGGTTGTTCTAATATGAATCATTTTTACTGGTTAGCGTTTAGCCATTAGTCGTTAGTGGTTAGAATACTCCATTTTCTAACAACTAACGACTGATAACTAACTACTTTTATTTATTTTTTAAATTGTTTTAGTAAATTGGTTGTAGAGCTGTCGTGAGCCGAAATTTCAGCACCTGCAATATCTTTCAATATTTTGCTTGCCAGCTGTTTGCCAAGTTCCACACCCCATTGGTCGTAGCTGTAGATGTTCCAAATCACACCTTCCACAAATATCTTGTGTTCATACATTGCAATAAGGCTACCTAAGCTCTCTGCGGTAAGCTTATCAATAAGGAAAGAAGTTGTAGGACGATTACCTGTAAATACTTTGAAAGGTACTAATGCTTCGTTTACCTTATCGCCCATTTCTTTGCGCACCTCAGCTTCAGTTTTACCTTTTAGGAGCGCTTCAGTTTGAGCAAAAAAGTTAGCCATTAGCTTATTGTGGTGGTCAGCATTGCCGTGCAACGAGTGTTTAAAGCCAATAAAGTCAGTTGGTATCAATTTAGTACCTTGGTGAATAAGCTGGAAGAAAGCGTGTTGTGAGTTCGTTCCAGGTTCACCCCAAATAATCACCCCTGTTTGGTAAGGAATAGCGTTGCCATCGCGGTCAGTTTGCTTACCATTACTTTCCATAATACCTTGTTGCAAATACGCAGCAAAACGATGCAAATACTGAGTATAAGGAATGATTGCCTGACTTTCAGCACCATAGAAGTTGTTGTACCACACACTAAGCAATGCCAGTACTACCGGAATATTCTTCTCGAAAGGAGCAGTGCGGAAATGCTCATCCATAGCGTGTGCCCCTTTCAGGAGTTTTTCAAAATTATCGTAACCTACTGATAGGGCGATGCTCAAACCAACAGCACTCCACAACGAGAAGCGTCCGCCTACCCAATCCCACATAGGAAATACGTTATCAGGGTCAATGCCGAATTTGTCAATCTCTTGCAAGTTAGTAGATACCGCTACAAAGTGTTTCGCAATATCTTTTCCGCTACCTGCTTTGAGGAACCATTCTTTTACCGTAAGTGCGTTAGAAAGAGTTTCAAGCGTTGTAAATGTTTTAGAAACAATTACGATAAGCGTAGTTTCAGGGTTCAAGTGCTTAATAGTTTCAAGCACGTGGTCACCATCCACATTGCTGATGAAATGTACATTGAGGTGATTTTTGTAGAACTTAAGTGCCTCAGTTACCATTGCCGGACCTAAATCAGAACCACCAATACCAATATTCACCACATCGGTAAAAGCCTTGCCTGTAAAGCCCTTGCGTTTGCCTGCAATCACCTCTTCCGAAAACTGTTTCATTTTGTGTTTTACAGCAGCCACCTCAGGCATTACATTTTTGCCGTCTACGTTTACCACGCTATTTTCAGGCGCACGAAGGGCAGTATGTAGTACCGCACGTTTTTCAGTGTTGTTGATAAGGTCGCCACCGAAATACTTCCCGATAGCATCTTTCAAAGCACATTCTTCAGCAAGGTTTACGAGCAATTTAAGAGTTTGCTCATCAATACGATTTTTAGAATAATCTACATAGAAATCGTGCCACTGAATGCTGAATTTATCAGCGCGAGCAGCATCTTTCTCAAACAGAGAAAGAGTATGGCGGTCTTTTACTTCCGCGAAATGTTTTTGCAATGCTTTCCAAGCATTGGTTTGTGTTGGATTACTATTTTTTAACATTTCTATTAATGAATTATATGTTATTATCTTACATTACAGCTGCTTTTTGCAGAGTTTCTCTTACAAAAGTATTTAATGTAGAAGCCTTTTTATTTGGTAAAGAGATATTATATTCTTTACAATGAATGATATAGTCCTCTACTGCTTCTATAAAATCACCTTCCAACTCTTCTAAAGTATCTCCCTGATAGGTGATGAGTGTATCTTTGTCTAAGTTTAATACTTTTCCATAGAAAGTATTATCTTCTTCCTGTTCTATACTTCCTATAAAACCTTTATGCTTCAGTATTTTTGTTGCTTTCATTTTTTATAAATTCATTTTCCTTTAAAAAGTCTACAATATCCTTCAAAGCTTTTTCTTTGATAATAGAGGTAGGATGAGGTTTATGTGCTAAATATTGTTTTTCTTTTTCATTATGATAGAATTTAACCCTTGAGCCTGATGTTTTCCCTTTATTACTTTTCTCAAACCCAAAATAGATTAGGAGTGTTTCCAATTCACTGAAAGTAAAATCTTTTGGTAGCCCTTGAATACGTTCAATTAATTTTTCTTTTTTGCTCACTTCATTATTGGTTTTAGTTAATTTCTAATACTGGGGTTGGTTTTATCTCTCTTGCCATAATTTTCAGATTTTAATTATTTTCTAAATAAAACTTGTCAAATCAAGGAACATCAGTCGGGTTTCATCTTCTTCATCTAATTTTGTTAAGAACTCAAACCCTATTTTATGATAAAAATTTACAGCTTGAGCATAAGCATCTACTGTAATAACACGGCAGGCTTGGTCTTCATTCAAATCTATACAATGATTTATAATTGTATCAATGATAATTCTTCCTAATCCCTTGCCTTTAAAAGTCTTATCAATAGCTAAACGCCCTATTTTTACTGATGGAATATTGCTTAAATGTCGTTTTGGATAGGGTAATAAATCTCTGCGAAATTTATTATATTGACTCTTGCTGGTAAACATTTCTTCTTTAAGTTGCAAGCTATCGTTCAGCAAACTATAATAAGCCAAAGTGCGCTCCTTATTTTCTATTATAAAAGTTGTGGCAAGCATTTCTTTTCGGTAAGGTATAGCTTCCTGAAAAAGAAACTCATTCAAATCTTCATCTTCACAATCAAAAGGTTTAATAATATGTCCCTCTCTGAGCCTGAAAAAAGACATATCCTGTAATGTGTTGGTTAAATTATTTGTCTGCATTCTTCTTTATCGTCTTTAAATATCGATTTTAAAATCATAGCATTCTTGCGAACACTCTCACGTGTAATACCTTTTTCAGCCAAACTCTGCTTGAAGTTCGCCATTTTTTTATAGAACTCTATTACATCTTGCCCCTCTAATACAGGAGTTGGTTTTATCTCTCTTGCCATAGTTCTTTTGTTTTAGTTGTTTCAAAGTACAAAGTTACAAAATTCTTTTCAAAGAATTGTTTATTTTATAGAATATCGTTTTGAAAAGCCCACTATCAAAAGCCCTCTATTACTTCATCAGCTTCTGGTAATGAATGCTTACTGCCTACACCTATAACTGCCATTGCTGCAGCTTTAGCAGCTTGTACACCTGCTGGAGCATCTTCAAATACACAGCACTCTTCAGGCTTTAGTGCTAAGCCTTCGGCAGCTCGCAAAAATACTTCAGGGTGAGGCTTAGGTTTGCTAACGATAGTACCATCTACAATCACATCAAAATAAGACAATATGCCTGTACGCTCTAATACCAAACGCGCATTTTTACTCGCCGAACCTAAAGCTATTTTCTTACCTTCAGCTTTCAGCACCTGCAAAAAGTTCTTTACCCCTGGCAACAATTCTGCTTCACCTATATGATTGATATGCTGAAGATAAAGCTCATTTTTACGAGTAGCAGTACTCTCAAAGTCCTCAGCACTAAGGCTATGCTCAGCCCATTGTAGTATCTTACGCAACGAATCTTCACGCCCCACACCTTTCAGTTGTTCATTGAGAGTAGGGGTAAGGTTGAAATTAAATTCAGCAGCTATAGCCTTCCAAGCCAAATAGTGATATTTAGCAGTATCTACTAGTACACCATCCAAATCAAATATAATGCCTTTTTTATCAGCCAATGTAGTAGTTATAAGTCCAAACAGAGGCGTATTATCGGCTAAATTCCACTCGGCATAAGAGTTTTCGGTTTCGTGCAAGCGCACAGTATGCACTTTTACGTGTGGGGGAAGCTGTTTTTGAATACGCATAGCAAAATCTACCACCATATTTTCGCTGGTAGGCTGATAAGGCAACTTAATCACGCGATGTCCTTGTGCTATAAGCTCATCGGCTAAGGCAGCGTGTGGTGTGTGGGCGTTAAAAGCTATAGCGTGGTCAAACACCTCAATAATTTCGTGCTGTACAATCTGCTTAAGGTCACCAAAATCAAGCACCATACCACACTTAGGACTTGTAGTATCGGTAATAGGTGTACCGATAACGGTTACATATAGCTGATAGCTGTGCCCGTGAAGGTTTTTGCATTTGCCGTCATAGTTATATAAGGCGTGACCCGCCTCAAAGGTAAATTTTTTAGTAATACGTACGTTCATAGTCAAATTGTCTTTATTTTATAGCCCGTTCCATCGCCATTCCACGCGAACCTTTAATGAGTATTAAGCAATCTTTATAATTTGTTTTTTGAAATGCCTCATAAAACGCCTCAAATGTTTCATACTTAGGGTAAACACTCTTTGTACAAGCAAAATGTTTTCCTACCAAATACACTCCTTCCCAATAGTGCGCTGCAAGCATATCTGCTATATGCTGATGTTCTTCAGCAGCATAATCGCCCAATTCAAACATATCACCCAGCACTATCACTTTTTTGGCATAGCTATTCATCGCCACTATATTATCAATAGCAGCTGCCATACTGCTGGGGTTGGCATTATAAGCATCTAAAAGCACCATATTACCTTTCCATTGTAGCAACTCACTGCGGTTGTTTTGCGGTACATAGCTTTCTATACCCCGCTTTATAGCCCCATCACTTAGTTTGAAATAACGCCCAAAAGCTATGGCAGCTGCCACATTGCTAAAGTTATAAGTCCCCACCAAGTGTGAGGTAGCCTCTGTAGGTGCGTTAGCAAAGCCCTCAAAAGTGTTGGCAACCAAAGGTTCTTCTTCTATTGCTTTTTCAGTTTGTATTCTTTCGGAACTATTACCAAAACGTACCATTACAGGCTGCGAGTTCAGTAATTCAACAAGCAAGTCAGCACCCTGCTTACTGCCAAATCTATACACCAAATCATAGCCCTGTAAGAGCTCCTCAGTAATAGCGTTATCGGCATTAGCAATAATCGTTTTATGGTGTGCTTTCAGGTAGTTGTACAATTCAGCTTTGGTATTAATAACCCCCTGAAAACTACCAAACCCCTCTAAGTGTGCCTTGCCAATACTTGTAATATAACCATAATCAGGTTCAGCAATTTGGCATAGTGTTGCAATCTCATTAGGGTGATTTGCCCCCATTTCAACAATAGCAAGGTCGTGAGTTGGTTTTATACGCAGCAAAGTAAGTGGCACCCCAATGTTATTATTCAGGTTACCCTCAGTAGCAATCACCTGCAATTGTTGCGATAGTACTGCTTTTATAAGTTCTTTAGTAGTCGTTTTACCATTACTACCCGTAATAGCAATCACAAGGGTACCCAATTGCCTACGATGGTAAGTAGCCAACTGCTGTAAACAAGTAAGTACATCAGGCACCAAAATCATCTTGTCAGAAGTCATATAAGCAGGATTATCAATCACTGCAAAAGCAGCCCCTTTAGTAAGAGCCTCTTCAGCAAAAGCATTTCCATCAAACGATGCCCCTTTTAGTGCAAAATATATACTGCCAATGCCAATTTTTCGTGTATCTGTACATACCCCCGACGAAGCTATAAATTTCTCGTAAAGATCTTTCATTATTTAATGTCAGTTCTATAATTTTTTATTAGCTATTTTAAAGCAATAGTTGTTTTTCAGTGCAAAGATACTAAATAATATTCAATAGCACTATAGCAAAAAGTGAATTAATAGTTTTATAATTGATAATCAGCTTTGTTTAGCTATAATTTATCACAGTAGGGTAGGGGGCATAGAAAAGAGCACCGCAATTGTTTGCAGTGCTCTTTTCTCTATTAATTAAATTTTTATAAACATTAAAAGACTATCCTTTAGGAGTTCTATGCCCTGTTTTTGATTTAGAACCTACACGGCTCATCGCATTTCTAAATCCTATATAGTCGGTAGCTATATATTGAGGCAAGTAGCGACGTTGAGCAGGGTCTATCCAGAAAGCGCGGTCACGCCAAGAACCTCCTTTGTATACACGCACTTCGTCATCTATAAGTGATGTACGATCGTTAGATGTATCATAATCTTTACCACTAATGTCGGTTCCTGGTTTTTTAGGTTTAGGAGCGTTGTACATAGAGTTTACGTACTCAGCACCACCCGCCATAAGGTCATTCTGATTGCGGAAGTTACGTGTTGAAGCTTTATCACCATCGTTATAACTACGGTTATCAGAGTGAGTAAAGTTATAACGCAAGTAAGTTTCGCTTGAGTCTACAGGTACAGTAGCAATATTACCAGGTAAGTTACGTGCCACTACTTTACCGTTAGGCAATGTATCGTATTTAATAGTTTCAGGTGTAACGATTACTTGTTTGCCATCTTCGCCTATAGCGTGTTTCATATATACGTTACCACGATAGTAGTTAAAGTCTGAAACTTCATCATCAAGGATAGGACGATATACATCGGCTACCCACTCAGCTACGTTACCAGCCATATCATACAAACCAAAGTCGTTAGGTGGGTAAGTTTTTACAGCTACAGTAATATCACCTTTATCATCAGACCAACCTGCAAGTCCACCGTAGTCACCTTTACCTTGTTTGAAGTTAGCCATTTGTTCACCACGAGTTCTACGTTCTGTAGAGCGAGTGTACTGGCTATTCCAAGGATATTTTTTACGACCTTGCAAAGTATTGTATTGGCGGATACCGTTTAGAGATTTTGCCGCATATTCCCACTCAGCTTCAGTAGGCAAGCGATAGTCGGGTAATAAGATACCACTTGTTTGTTTTACATAAGCGGTTTGACCTTCTTTACCTGATTTTTTACCTCCCATTTCACCTTGTATTTTACCACCATAGGTTTGTGAAGGAGTATTGAGGTAGGTATCGGTACTAAAAGTACTTGTAGCGTCTACTTGGTAGCGAGCATCTTTAGCAAGGTAACCATCGCGAGAGAGGATAGCCTCATTCACACGGTCGGTACGCCATGCACTAAACTGAACAGCCTGTACCCAGTTTACACCCACTACAGGATATTCTGCAAAAGCAGGGTGTCGCAAATAGTTTGCAACCATTGCTTCGTTGGCACTTAGAGGGCTACGCCACACCAAAGTATCGGGGAGTGCGCCTCTATAGATGTTTTTGTACTGTTCCTCATCTGGAGGGAACACGCGTTTCAACCAATCGAGGTATTCCATATACATCTTATTGGTTACTTCGGTTTCGTCCATATAAAAGGACTGTATGTGTTGTTGAGTAGGCATATTGTTCCAATCGTGCATTACGTTGTCTTGCACTTGCCCCATAGTAAAGGTACCACCTTCTATCAACACAAGTCCTGGTCCAGTTTCTTGGTCTTTAAAATCGGTGTTGTATTGGAAACCACCTTCTTTAGCGTTGATTTTCCAACCTGTAGCACTCGATGTGTTACGATCTGTCTTATTGCCACCAGCACAACCAGCAATTAGCAAGCTCGTAACCGCCAAGTAAAAAGGAACTTTTAATAAACTTCTTTTCATAGTAAAAACACTTGTTAGCATAAAAATTCGGGCGCAAGGTACTACTTTTTTTTGAACCTCAACCTTAATTTCTGATATTTAACGTTATATTTATTTTTATCTTATACTGTATATTATAGAAAATATACTGATATTTAATCATTTACAGAATATTTACTGCTTGTTTAGTTCTTTTTATCTCTTGTAAAAATCCTTATTATTTTAACAAATATTTAACTCTTTTAGTGTAGCATATTTGCTTTATCGGCTATAAAAATGAGCAATAACGATAAAAAAAACGAGATAATAGGTGCTATCATCCACATTCCGAAAAAACGCCTCACTTGCGTTTTTCTGAAAATATTTTTGTGTCCCATTTTGGCAACTCCTATACCCAATATTGCTGCTACGTTCACTTGCACTAAAGAGGTAGGTATCCCTTTAAATACTGATGCCAATAACAACAAACTGCCTGATATAAAAGCAATAATTACAGCTTCGAACTTGCCAAACAAAACAATCTCTTTACCTGTATTACGCAATATTTTATGCCCAAAGAGTGATGCTCCTATCCCAAAACAAGGTGCCACAATGAGTGTAGCAAGCATCAGTATAACAATATGATCACTCTCGCGTATGTGGAGCTCATTGATAGTCATTGTATAAAGGGGACCTGCTGCATTGGCTACGTTGTTGGAACCTATGGCAAACGACACGTATAGTGCCATTATAATCAGTACCACATCCCATATATGGCGTTTGTTCTCATTCTGAGCGCGTTGTATGGTAAGACCACGCCGCCGCATAGGCTGGTAAATATACTTACCACAAAAATAACTCAAGAAATAGGACACTATAGGCAATACAAACCACGCAGGTATAATTTCGTAAAACAAACTGTGTGTATCTAACTTGCCAAAATAAAGTGCAGGGGCTGCTAAAGCTAATACTGCTGCCTGACTGGTGGACTGTGGTATTCCTGATATATTGGATACAAGCATTGTAACCGCTATAGAAAACAAGGCTACCGATACGACCGTAAAGCTCATATACTCTGCGGGCAGTATACCACTACCCATTGTGCCTGCTGTTTTTTTGCCTGCTACAAAGGCTCCTACAAACACCATTATACCAAATAACCCTGGTATAAGCGACTTGCGCAGTACGTTAGCACCATACGAAGCCGAAAAGGCAGGCGCCGTACCACTACCCCCCATAGTAATAGCTACCAGCATAGCTGTAAGAAAGGGTATCAGTAACTGATTGTATATAGGTGTCATTTATCTGTATCGCAATAACTTTAAAACTATTATCCGTTGCAAAGGTAGTATTTTTTATTGAAATAACAAGTTTTTTTATTTGTTATGTTTTTTTATATAATCAATAATGCGTTCTGTAAGGTTGATATTATCAACACCACGCACCCCGTGAGCGTGCATAGGATAAATAAACATCTCGATAAAATCGCGTTCCTTAATTGATTCTTGTGTGAGATTGAGTAAATGCTGGGGCACTACTATATCATCTACACTACCGTGAATAAACAAAATAGGGCGTTTTAAGTTTTTCAAATATTTAGTTACACGGCTTTTATCATAACCTTCGGGGTTTTCTTGTGGTGTATCCATATAGCGTTCGCCGTACATTACTTCGTAGTATTTCCAGTCGGTAACGGCACCTCCAGCTACGGCTGTACGGAACACATCGGGGTGGCGCAACAATAGGCTAGATGCCATATAGCCGCCAAAGCTCCAACCGTGTACAGCTATGCGATTAGCATCTACATAAGGGAGTGATTTGAGGTAAGTAACCCCTTGTAGCTGGTCTTTTATTTCTACTTCGCCCAGCTGGCGGTGTATGACACTTTCAAAAGCAAAGCCTCTGTTCTGGCTACCGCGATTGTCAAGTGTGAAGACTATATATTGCTCATTTTCAGCAAAAACCTTTTGCCACAGATGGGTATTTGTACTCCAATCGTTGGTTACTTCCTGTGCGTGGGGACCTCCGTAAACGTAAATAAGTACAGGATATTTTTTGGTAGCATCAAAAGTTTTAGGTTTGTGCATTTTGGCATAGAGGGTTGTGCCGTCATCGGCTTTGAGAGTTACAAACTCGGTAGTGCCTATGGCAAAGCCCTCGTGTGGATTTTTGGAGGTGAGCAAACGGGTACGCTTACCTTTATTGGTTTCGACAAGGTCTATATTGTGCGGAATAGTAAGACTTGAATAGCTATCTAATAAATAGAAACCATTGGTGCTTAGCTGTACTTTATGTGTACCAGGTACGTTGGTAATAGGGGTTATTTTTTTGGGGTTGGCAAGGTCTATTTTGTAGCAGTGTTTTTCGCGAGGGTCTTCGCCTGTACCTACGATAAAGAGGTTTTTTGCCTGCCCGTCAAAACCTAAAATTTCTTGTACTACCCATTTAAAATCTGTTATTTGTTTGGTGAGCGTGCCATTTACATTGTACTGATAGACATTCATAAAGCCATTGCGCTCGCTTAGCCACAACAATTCGGTATTACTATTAGGCAAAAATACTGCAGGGGCTTCGGGTTCTACCCATTTGGGGTTGCTTTCTTCTAATATGGTGTTGACTTTGTTGCCTGTAGCTACTTCGTATCTATTGAGTGCAAAATGGTTTTGCGCTCTATTTACTTCGGCAAGCAGCAGGTGTTGTTCATCGGGTGACCACGAAAGGTTTGTCAAAAAGTGTTCATCGGTAGTATCTATATTCAAGTAGGATAATTGTTTTGTTTTCAAATTATAGATACCCACCGCAGCACGCTCGCTGGGTTGTCCTGCCATTGGATATTTGATAGCATTGAGTGTGGCAGGGGTAGTGGTAATATCTACTAATGGATAGGTAGCTACGTGAGTTTCGTCTTTTTGGTAGAAAGCTATATAGTTGCCTTTAGGCGAAAAGAAGATGCCTTTTTGTATACCAAATTCATTGCGGTGAATGGCTTTTCCTGCTACAATATTGAGGTTGGTATGGGTTGTAACTGCTTGTTTCTCGGTGTGCTCATTGGCAATATAGAGGTTGTTACCTATGGTGTAAGCAACGGTTTTGGCGGCTGGGTTATATTCAGTATTTTCGGCTTCTTTGGGGGTATAGATAATACCGAGAGATTTTTTATTGCGATAATCATAGCGGTAATAGGTGCCATAATCGTTCATTACGAGTTCTTCGGTATCTATATACACGAGTTGTGGAACTGCGTTATAATCTTTATAGCGTGATAAGGCGGGAAAGATAGCCTCAATATTATCAATTGTAAGGAGCTTTTTGCCTTGTGGTTCGTATAGTTCGTAAGTGTTATTTTTGCTAATGATATACTGGTTGGTGCCGGTAACCCACTGCAAATCGGCGAGGTTTTCGGGGTCGAGTGAGCGGTATTCGTTGGGGTTATTTTCATCGATAAAGGCGTGATAGACAGCATTACCAATGGTAAGTTTGCGATCTTGTGCGACCGACATAGTGCATAGTAGCACTGAAAGAGATATAATAATTTTCTTCATAGATAAAAATGTTTTGGGCAAAGATACAAAATAATGTTTAATTGCTAATATTTAATAATTAAATTTCTTTTGGTGTGAGCTTATCCTTCGTCACATACTCGGCTGCGCCAGCTCGCCGACTTTCCTTCGCTCAACCTATGGGGAAAATAAGACTATAATTTTTTATAAGTAGGAGCATATTTCATCATTTTGTATTTTTTTCTTTCTCCCTCAACAGTGGCTACTATTTCAAAACCAAGTTTTGTATAAAGATTTTTAGCTATGGGGTTGTCATCAAATACATTTAGACTAATGGAGTGAATACATTCCTCTTCAAAAAGCATAGAGATAAATAAGCATATTGCCTCAGTGCCTAATCCTTTTCCCACACGCAAAGGATTGATAATAAATCTACCTATATGTACATTATTTTCCTCTACTTTTATTTTCTGAATCATTCCTATAAAATTACCCTCTGCCTCAATACGAAAACAATGTGGCAATAGATTGAGTTGCTCTATTGTAAGAGGATATTGCAAAGCGTTTCCTGCCCATTGTTGCAAAAAATCTGCTCCTTTATTATTTGTCCAATGTATGATAGCCTGCTTATCTTCAGGTGATAATCCTTTTGTTATTCTCATATTATCGATTTGTGAATTATAAGGTCTTAAGTTTATTTTTTTCAAATTCAGCGATAGTGTTATCAATGATTTCTTTGAGCTGATAAGAGGCAATGCCTAATGGCATCTCTAAAAAGTCACCAAGTTGGTGACTTTTTGTAAGCTCTTGATAATAAAATAAATACTTATATAATCACACTCTTCCATTTTTCAGGGTCTCTGTTTTCTGGCAAATACTGTTCTTTGATAGTATCTAATAGCCAGCGATCTTCTACAAGTTTGTATTTGTACTCGCGTTTGTAATTCATTCCTGCATAGACTCTATCAGTAAAAATAGAGGCTTTTTTACCAGTGATTTGCACTTCGGTAATGGTTTCTTTAGAAGGGTCGTAGTTAGGAGGGAATCCGTGACTGGTGTATTCAGGACCTCCGTTTTTGCGTTCGCGATTGGTTACATATTCCTTATAAATAGGGGTGCGAAGCTCAGTTTGCTTGTCGCAAAAGTCTTCCCAAGAGAGCGTTTTCTTTTTCTCCACTTCTTCTTCGTCAACTCTGTTGGCTTCTGTTTCCCAGTTGTACATCGCTTGTAAGAAAGCGGTGAAACGCTGGCGTAGGGTTTGTTCTGTTTCTGTCATTTAGATGAATTTTAGGGTTTCTTTTTTGGGTACTTTGGCGAGTACTTGGTCGTAAGAGTGTTGTATCATTTCTTTGATAAGGGTAGGGGATAAGCCTTCTAAAGAAACTGTATTCCAATGTTTTTTATTGAGGTGGTAGCCTGCCACAATCTTGTCGGGGTATTGCTCGCGGAGTTCTACAGCGCGCTCGGGGTCGCACTTGAGGCTCACACTTACGGGGATACGCTCTAGATTGGTAAGGGCAAAAATGCGATTGCAAATGCGGAATACTAAAAATTCTTCGCCAAAGGGCATATCCTCGGTAACGTGAGGCAAGGAAAGACAATATTCTCTAAGTTCTTCTAAGTTCATATTACTCAAAAATTTTATTAAGGGGGTGAATGCGCTTTGTTTTCATAAAGCCGATGATATATGAAAAGTATAGATTTGTTCTATTTGTTGTAATGGGTTCATATTGATAATTTTTATGTTACAAAAATGCTCTGCGTTCTGCTACTATTTTCTGTAATTGCTGGTGCAAAAGGGCTCGTGAGGGGAGTTCAGTCATATACTGAGCTACACGAATACCTGTTTGGTCTAATTGTAATAGTTCTATTTGTTCTTCGCTCCCTTCAGTACATAATAATAAACCAATAGGACTCTCTTCGCCTACTTCCATTTCGTGTTTTTCAAGCCAACGGAGGTATAATTCCATTTGTCCTTTGTAAGCAGCTTTGAACTTTCCTAATTTAAGTTCAATAGCTATCAATCTTCGGAGTTTTCGGTGGTAGAAAAGTAAATCAAGATAAAAATCTTCCCCGTCTATAATCATACGTTTTTGTCGTTCTACAAAGGTAAAACCAACACCTAATTCTAAGATAAAGTGCTCTAAATGTACTAACAGACTGTCCTCTAATGATTTTTCACTATATACTCCTTTAAGTCCTGTAAACTCTAAAAAGTAAGGGCTTTTGAAAACCAAATCGGGTGAGAGTATCTCATTATCGCGCAGGTTAGCCAATTCTGTTTTGATAACCTCCTCAGGCTTACTACTGATAGCGGTACGCTCGTAGAGCATACTGTCTATTTTATTGCGTAAAGTGCGTTTAGTCCATTTTTCTGATACAGACATTGTAAGATAAAACTCTCGTGATAGAGGGTCTTTGATAGGAAATAATATTAAAAAATGAGACCAGCTTAATTGTCGTGCCAGTGGTGCGACAATTTGAAAATCAGGGAAAAGTTCTGCAAATTGCATCATTCGGCGAAGGTTTTTCTCATTAAAACCTTTGCCGTACTCTTCTGTCAATTGTCTCGACAGTGTCGAGACAATTTGTTTTCCATACTCAGCACGCTGATTATCAAGTACTTCTTCGTTGATACGCTTACCTATATGCCAATATAGTAGCGTAATTTCGGTATTTACCGTTAGGGCTACTTTATTGCGTGCCTCATTGATAAGAGTACGCAAATCGGTAATCAAGGATTCTTGTAGGGTTACTTCTTTTTTCATAGTATTAGTTTGTTAATTAACATATTGAATAGTTTACACTCTATAATTTCGCCTTTTTGCCACTGACCATCTTTGGTGATGACCGCAGCATAATAGCGGGAATCAATGCGTTTGATGTTTATTTTTTAAGGGTTATTTTAATGTTTTTAAAAATTCCTTACCTTTATCAGTAAGGTAGTATTTTTGATTCTTACTTGTGGGTTTATCGGGAATAGTAAGTGCTACAAAACCTTGTTCTATAGCAGGGTTGAGATAGTTTTTTCTGAAATAATCTCTATTTTTCAAGCCTAATTTTTCTTGAATTTCTTCTCTATAAGATACTTCTTCCAATATATTTAATAAATCTTTGACTTGCATGGTAACTTGCATGGTACTTGCATGGTACTTGCGGGGTACTTGCGGGGTACTTGCGGGGTACTTGGGGGGTAGCTTGGGCTTCTTCTTCCATAAGTGCTTGTAAATCTTCATCTATAGGGAAGATTACTCGCAAAGTGTTTTCCATAAACTTAAAGGATTCTTTAGAATAACTCTGCAAAATACGTGGGAGTTACTCGTTGTTTGTATTCTATATTTTTAGATTCAATCATTGTAATAGAATTTTTTATAGGGCAAAGATAGCAAAAATATACTATATAATAATTGAACTTTATTTTGTACCTTTGCAAAAAATATATGAATATGAACATAAATGTATTAACAAAAGAACCTGAAATACTTACGGATAAAGAAAAACAAATTTTACAAGAAAATACAATAATTACTAACAAATGAACATCAAAACACTATTTTGTACGGCTGCTATGGCGGGAATGCTCATCGGTTGCCATAACGATGAAACTCATAAAACAACAGCTTCGAGCACTACTCAAGCGGAAAAACCTCCTGTATTTGAATATGGGTTTAACCTCAATAACTTTAATATCGTAAAAGATACTGTGAAAGAAGGGGATACTTTTGGAAAACTATTGGAACATCACCATATGACTGTTAGTGATATTCATCAAATTTCGCAACAAACAAGTGCTTTTATACATCCTAAAAATTTCAGAGTAGGGAAACCTTATGCTTTTTTGTACCGAAAAGGGGATACACTGAAACCTTATAGCTTTGTATATCAGCCTACTATAAGCGAATATATCGTGGTGCATCTCGCTGATTCTATCTACGCTTACAAAGAACAGAAAAAAATTATTATCAAAGAAAAAGCTATTGCTGGGAGTATTAGCAACAACCTTTCGGTAGATGCGCAACAAGCGGGTATCAGTGCTAATGCTACCTATCAGTTAGGGCAAATATTTGACTATACGATTGACTTTTTCCGCCTTCAAAAAGGCGATCAGTTCAAAATTATTTATGACGAGCGCTATGTAGACGATACTATTTACGCTGGGGTGGAACGTGTGCGAGCTGCTTACTTCCGCTGGGGCGATAAATCATACTACGCTTTCAACTTTACTACTGATAGTATTGCAGGTACTAATGGTTTTTACGATGAAAATGGCAATATGATGAAACGTATGTTCTTACAATCGCCGTTAGATATTTTTCGTATTACCTCAAAATTTGGAATGCGTTTTCACCCTATTTTGCATCGTATGAAAGGGCATTTTGGTACAGATTACGCTGCCCCTGCGGGTACGCCTATACGTACTACTGCCGCAGGTACTGTAGCTGAAGCGGGCTTTGGCTCGGGTAACGGCAACTATGTAAAAGTACGCCATAATAATACTTACACCACCCAATATTTGCATATGCAAAAAATATTAGTACGCAAAGGACAGCAAGTAGCACAGGGTGAAATTATAGGTTTGGTAGGTAGTACAGGGCTTGCCACAGGTCCGCACGTGTGTTATAGATTTTGGAAAAACGGGGTACAAGTAGACCCTCTAAAAGAAAAATTTCCAGACTCGGTGCCCATAGAAGCAAAACTAAAAGAGGCTTATATGGAATATATTGCCCCCTTGAAAAAGCAATTGGACGAACTATAATTTTGGTGTTTGCACCCTTTTAAATATTATTGATTTCTTGTTAATAACTTACCGAATAATAGTAATAAAAATATTTGCGTAATTCAACTTTGTGTATATACAAAAAGCAAAATGAAATATGCAAATATTTTTTTTGGATAAATATCAACAGTTATCAAAGCGTTATTAACAACAACAAGAAAAAATAGTTACTGACAAAAACAGTTAGTGGAAGAAAATAAGTTATGAACAATTATATATAATACATTGAATTTCATTATATTAAAATTATATGAATTGTTAATAAGCTACAATAACCTAAAAAAGCAAATTTATAAAGCAAAAAATAATAGGCTTTTTCACAGCTTCATAATAGTAGCCTTATTCTATTTATTTAAAATTTTATTTTATTTATTATTTAGTGATTGTTGAAAAAGTTTGTTTTTCTCTACGTGTGTGGCTCGTAACTTGTGTGAAGAATAGTTTTTTTAAAACCCTTATCAAAAAAAATTGTATATTTGCAGCGAAAAGAGAAAACACAATTAATAACAATGAAAAAAACTACTAAATCAAAGAAAAATAAAGCAACAGCCAAGCACAACAAGCACGAACTTACCAAAGCTATCTTTGCTGTGCTTAATGAGCATCCTAATGAAAGCTTCAATTATAAACAAATAGCTGCCAAACTGCAAATAACAGATGCTACTAAACGCGATACGCTCATAAAACGATTGGCAAAACTGAAAGAAAAGAAGCAAATCATAGAAACTGACCGCGGTAAATACCGTGCCATAGAGATGCAGCATTACTATGTGGGTACGTTGGACATCAATTCGCGTGGCAATGGCTATGTGATGGTAGATGATTTGGAAGACGATATATTTGTACCGTCTAATTTTCTGAACAAGGCACTTCACGGTGATTTGGTGGAAGTATATGTATTTCCGCGATTTCGCAATAGGCAGAAAATGGAGGGTGAAATTACTAAAATATTGGAGCGCAACAAAGTACGATTTGTAGGTACTGTGCAACTACACAAAAATTTTGCTTTTGTAATTCCTACTGATCACCGTATGTATACGGATATATTCGTATTCAAAGAAAACCTGAGTGGTGCTACTGATGGCGACCGTGTGCTGGTACGCATTGAAGAGTGGAAAGACAAAAGCGATTCGCCCACAGGGGTAGTGGAGCAAGTACTGGGCAAACCAGGTGAACAAAATACTGAAATGCACTCTATATTAGCCGAATACGGATTGCCATATACTTATCCAGAAGAGGTGGATACTTATGCTAAAGCGTTGGACGTAACTATTACCGAAGAAGAAATAGCTAAACGCCGTGATATGCGAGAAGTGCTTACCTTTACTATAGACCCTAAAGATGCCAAAGACTTTGACGATGCCCTGTCGTTCAGAGTGTTGGAGAATGGAAATTATGAGGTAGGGGTGCACATTGCTGATGTTTCGCATTACGTGAAAGAGGGTACTATACTGGATGAGGAAGCTTATAACCGTGCTACCTCGGTATATTTGGTAGATAGGGTAGTGCCTATGTTGCCTGAAGTGCTTAGTAATTTTGCTTGTTCATTACGTCCGAATGAAGATAAGTATACTTTTTCGGCAATTTTTGAGATGAATGACAAGGCTGAAATAGTCAATCAGTGGATAGGACGGACTGTAATACATTCATCACAACGCTTTGCCTATGAGGAGGCGCAAGCTATTATAGAAGAGGGTAGTGTAGGGGAGCAGTATACCCTACAACCAGAGCTATCTATTACCAATAGTGAGCGTACTATCCCTGCTGAAATAGTGGATGCAGTACTTACTCTAAATACTTTGGCACAAGTATTGCGCCACAAGCGTATGCAGCGAGGAGCTATTTCGTTTGATAAAATAGAAGTAAAATTTCAGTTGGACGAAAATGACAACCCTATAGGAGTTTATTTCAAGGAAAGCAAAGAGGCAAACAAGCTGATAGAAGAGTTTATGTTGCTGGCAAACAGACGCGTAGCTGAGTTTGTGAGCAAGATGAAAAAGACATTTGTATACCGCGTGCACGATGAACCTGATGCTGAAAAACTGGAACAGCTCAATGGGGTTATATCTCGTTTTGGCTATGCAATTAACCTACAAAATAAAAATACGATTACGCATTCGCTAAATACTTTGTTGGAAGAGGTAAAAGGCAAGAAAGAACAGAATTTGGTAGATACCTTAGCGATACGCTCGATGGCAAAGGCAGCTTATTCTACTAAAAATATAGGACATTACGGATTGGCTTTTGATGACTATACTCATTTTACTTCGCCCATACGGCGCTATCCTGATGTAATGGTACACAGGCTTTTACAGCTTTATTTGGACGGAGCACCCTCACAGAATGAAGCAGATTACGAAGTGAAATGCAAACATTCCTCACAGATGGAAACTTTGGCTTCATCGGCAGAAAGGGACTCTATAAAATATATGCAGGTAAAATATATGGAAGCGCATACGAACCAGCAGTTTGCAGGAGTTATTTCGGGGGTTACTGAGTGGGGTATTTATGTAGAAATTGTAGTGAATAAATGTGAAGGCTTGGTACGTGCTCGTGATTTGAAAGATGACTATTACAGTTTTGATGAACAGCAATATGCCTTAGTGGGAAGGGCTACAGGGAAGATGTACCAATTGGGTGATGAAGTAATGGTACGAGTAAAAAACACTGATTTGATGAAAAAGCAATTGGATTTTGAAATAATTAATTAACTGAAAAAGAATATTTTAAATAGATTGATAAATAATGTTTGCTGATATATTACTTGCCGTTCCCTTGGGGATATTATTGGCTTTTACTATAGGGCCTGTATTTTTTGTGTTGCTTGAAACTGCAATTACCAAAGGCTTTCGTGCTGCGATAGCATTCAATACAGGAGTAGTAACTGCTGATGCAGCTTTTATTGCGATAGTCTATTTTACTACCAATAGTTTGCTTACCGAAATTAAAGATGACCCAAGATTGTTTTTGGCTGGTGGACTTATTATGATGGCTTATGGGTTGCTTTCTTTTATCAAAGTAAAAAAGGACTTTCAAAAAGATGTTGAATGTAAGGATAATATCAGTTTTATAAGGATAAAAAAAGTAAATTATATAGCACTATTTATAAAAGGATTTTTGCTTAACTTTATCAATATAGGGGTATTAGGTTTTTGGTTGGGGATTATTGTAGTATTTGGTCCTAAGCTGGATATGGAGCCTAACCGTATCTTACTATTTTTTAGTTCTATAATAATAGTTTATTTTCTTATAGATATAGGAAAAATACTGATAGCTAAGAAACTAAAAAACAGGCTTACAGCCTATCATATATACAAAATAAAGCGAGTGATAAGTATTATCTTGCTTTTATTTGGTGTATTTTTAGTCTGTAAGCCTTTTTTTCTAAATGTACTATCGTCATTGAAGTTTTAAAAGGAGTATTACTTCTTTTCGGTGTATTTTTTGTTGAGGTATTCGGTAAGTTCTTTGGTAATTTCTTTGCTTTCCTTACCATAGAGGACGCTACCGCCGCTATTGGCACCCAAAATGAAAGTATAACCTTTTTCTTTTCCGTAAGCCTCTATGTTTCGTTTTACTTTTACAAGGAGGCTATCCATTTGGTTCTGACTTTCTAAGCGTATTTGCTCTTGTTGTTGTTGCAAGTGTTGCCCGAGTATATTTTGTTTTTGTTGAAGTTCGTTGTACTTGCGTTTGGCTTGCTCTGGGCTTAAGTTGTTTGTTTGTGCTTGGAATTTTTTGACCTCTTCGTTGAAAGCAAATTCTATACTATCACGTTTTTTCTCGAAGGCATTAATTTGTATTTTCAAGGCAGCCTCGATGTCTTGTTTTTCTTTATAGTCATTTAGTAATTTTGTGTTATCCACAAAACCAATTTTGTCGTTACAAGCTGTGAGCACTGTGAGTGCAATGGCAGCGATACCTATTTTTTTCATTGTTATAAAGTTATTTGTATTAGGCTGCAAAAGTACTAAAGTTTTATTAGTTATTTATCTGAAAATAGAAAAAATATTTTGAGGTAATGACATTTAGTAGTAAAATAGGAAATATAATAATTTTCTATTATATAAAAATTAAAAATAAAATTTAGTTATTAAAAACGACCTCTATAAATGGCTTTTAATTGATTATTTTTATTTTTTGGTATAAGAGTACCAATAGGGTGGATAAGAGGCTTAAAATCGCCTTATTTTAATTTTTGACTTTTTTAGCCCTAAAAAAAGGTGAAAAATTAGTGACAAATGACAAAGCTAATGATAAATGAGTAAATATACTATGGGATTTTTTGTAGTAAATAAGTTTTTTGTACCGAAGGGTTTTTCGGGAATTACTTTATATCCTTTTGTATTTACTACTGATGAAAGTTATATCGGTAATGAAAGATTTTGTAATCACGAGAGGATACATTTGGCTCAGCAGCGAGAATTGCTTATATTGCCTTTTTATATATGGTATCTTATTGATTTTTTTATTAAATACCTTAAGTATAAAGATAAGCTAAAGGCTTATAAGAATATAATTTTTGAACGTGAAGCCTATAGTAATGATGGAAACTACAGTTATTTAAAACAACGAAAATGGTATAGTTTTTTAAGATATATATAATGTTCCACGTGGAACAATCATAATTTAAAATTTATAATTAAAAATTAACTAAAGTGATTATTAGAGATTATAGTGTATCGGGGGAAGAGTTTGAATTGGTATATAACGCTCAGTATGATTTATACCAAACTATACCTGTACCTGAACAATTGGATAAATATTACGAGACTGAAAATTACATATCGCATACCGATAGTAATAAAGGTTGGTTTGATGCACTCTATCAATACGTTAAGAAAATAAACTTAAAGCATAAGATAAATCTTATTAAGGATTATAAGGCACAATCTTCGTTACAATTATTGGATATAGGGGCAGGTACGGGTGACTTTCTAAAAGTATGCAAGCAACAACAGTGGCAAATTACAGGAGTGGAACCTAGTATAAAAGCACAGGAAAAGGCTCGAGAAAAAGGAATTGTATTAGAAAGTGATTATCATAAACTGCCTATGCATACTTATGATGTGATTACATTATGGCACGTATTAGAGCATTTGCCCAATATAGAAACTACGGTACATACTATTGCTAATTTACTGAAAGATAATGGTTTGCTAGTAATAGCAGTGCCTAATTACCGTTCGTGGGATGCACAACATTACCAGCAATATTGGGCTGCTTATGATGTACCCAGACACTTATGGCACTTTAGTGAAGATAGTATAAAACGATTATTTGCTAAAGAGGGACTTAAGGTTATTGCTAAAAAGCCAATGTTGTTTGATGCTTTTTACGTATCTATGCTTTCTGAACAATATAAAACAGGTAAGAAATCATTTATAAAAGGGGTATTTAATGGGTTGCGTTCTAATTTATACGGAATGATAAAAGGAGAGTATTCATCGCAAGTATATTTGTTGGGTGCGAGGAGAGAATTGTGAATTTTGAATTGTGAATTTTGAATTGGGGGCGATTGTGAGACTTGTAAGACGGGTGGGACTGGTGAGAGTGCGAGCTGCAGGGGTAATTTAGTAGTTACTGGTTAGTGTTTTACATTAGGAAATAAATTGTTCCACGTGGAACATTCTAATGATTGATACTGATTAAGAATTAAAAAAATCATTTTTTTATTATGAATATTTCTGTTTGATGAGGGTATGAGAAAGTTTTTTTTCTGCTTAAAACAGGCTTATTGATAGATAAAATATTTTAGTAACTAACTGATTATTAATATACTTACTTAATATATACTTCGCTGTACCAGCTAGTAAACTTTTTTTAGAAAGAGAGTTATTGTAATTGTATTATTAAAGAATTTTTGAATATTCTCTATAAATATTTCTATTTAATATGTACTCTACGTTATTTTGTGTATTTTCTTTAAAGAGAAAGGAATGATGTAAAAGTGATGATGTTTTATTAATAGGAAATTGTTATTTTTAACTCTTGATTTATATTATTAATGATTAACTATTATAAAAATAGATGTTCCACGTGGAACATTATAGTTGTTAATTATCAATTATTGTAGAAGAAACTGTTCCACGTGGAACAATTTTATTATTAACTATTTAGGTATTAAAGATTGATTTTATATGAATAAAATATTTATTTTCACAGTTTTACTTTGTAGTATTTCATTAAATGCTCAAATTGTTAATACTCCTGCTACAGCACAAGAGAAGGAATTGATAGGTAATGTGCAACAGCTTGTGGAGCGGGTGTATGATGTGTATAAAGATAATTTGCAGCAAAAACGCCTTGCTGTAGAGAATAGCTATATCTTTGATGAACAAGGAAATACGACTTCCTTAGAACAAAATTACGGCAATACTCAGCTTCGTTATAAGTATATTTATCTTCCTAATAATAAGCCTATAGAAGTAACTATAACTAAGGAAACTCATAATGAAATTATAGTTACTAATGGTCGCTATGAATATGAACAGGTAGGTAGACTGAAGAGTTTTACTAACTACTTGCAAGGCGTGGAAACACCTACCCAGATATTTACTTTTACCGATTATGACGATAGGGATAACCCAATAGCAGGGAAACTTACAACTCCTAATTCGGAAGCTACCGTACAGCAAGAATTTAATAAAGACAACCAACGTACTAGTCTGCTTATAGTTACCAAGAGTGAACCAGCTACCCAAATACATATACAACAACGCTATGACAAGTTGGGTAGGGTAGTGGAGCGAAGTATTTCGGAAGGATTGGTGACTAACCCAAGTGTGAGTGTTTTGCGCTATACTTATAACAAGAAAGGTATTATTACTGCAGTAAATGATCAAAAATTGGAATATACTTTTGATAAACAAGGTAATTGGATTACGAGGCATACACTTGTAAAAGGCAAAATAGTGGGCTATGCTGAACGCAATATTAAATACTATTAGTGAAATTGAATTTTCTTTTTTGTTAGGTTACAAATTATTTTATACCTTTGTAATCGTAATTTACGTATAATTAATAATAGAAAACATATACTATGGAAACAAATACTATCACTTTTAAAGAGCATTTACCATTGGAAAAATATCAGCAACTAATAAAATTTTTAGATAATATAGGAGTAGAAATATTAGAAAATGATTTTTACTATGAGTTATCACCTAGAGATCTAAAAAAATTAGAAAAAGCTGAGCAGCAATCTAAAGAAGGTAGAACAATAAATATGAATGATTTATTGACTAAATTAAAAGCTAAATATGGAAATTAGGTGGGTAGAAGAAGCAATAGAAGATTTAGAACAAACACTAAACTATTGGGATAATAGAAATTGTAGTACTACTTATTCAGAAAAAATAATAGCTGCAATAGAAGAATTGAAAGTAGAATTAATGACAAATCCTTATTTTTTAGCTAAATATAGTGAGTATTTGGATATTTATAGAAGAACAATAATGAAAGGAAGATTTATTATTTATTACAAGATAATAGAAGAAAAAAATCTTATAGAGGTACGATATTTTCGGAGTAATTATCAAAAGCCTTTAACAGATAACTAATATTTATCTGTTTTTACGAGGATAATGGTAGAATATGGATTGCTAATTTTCATTATTTTTGGCGCAAAAGTACAAAACAATAAGCAAATGGCAAGGCAAATTTTTTGATGTAGTATATTTTTCTGGTTTTGGTTAGGTTATTAGACGTTTATCCTTCGTCACATACTCGGCTGCGCCAGCTCGCCGACTTTCCTTCGCTCATCCTTCGCTGAAGGTTCGCTCAGCTTATACTCTGAATAGGAGGGGGAAAATTGAAAAAATATTTGTATATTTGCAATCTAAATGGGTGTGATAAAAGATTGGAATACACTGTCAATTTATGAAAATATGAAAAGATTATTTTTAACTTCATCATTCAGCTCTGTCGCAAAATTATTTGAAGATTTTGCTGGTGAGCCTATAAAAGGAAAAAAACTGGCTTTTATACCAACAGCAAGTTTGGTAGAAAAAGTGCGTTTTTATGTAGATGACGACAGAAAAGCCTTTGAAAAATTAGGGCTTATTATAGAAGAATTAGAAATTTCTACCGCTACGACCGAAGAAATAACCGCAGCATTAGAACGAAATGATTACATTTTCATTTCGGGAGGAAATACTTTCTATCTAATGCAGGAGCTAAAAAAGAAAGGAGCCGACAAACTACTTATAGAGCAAATTAATAATGGAAAGTTGTACATAGGCACTTCGGCAGGCTCTATTATTGCTTCACCTACTATTGAATTTGTTAGCGATATGGACGAGACTAAAAAAGCTCCTGAACTCACAGATTTTTCAGGCTTACATTTGGTAGATTTTTACTTTTTGCCTCACTATCTGAATTTTCCTTACAAGGAAGCTACTCAAAAAATAGTAAACGAATATTCACCGAAAATAGATCTAAGACCTATTTCCAACAATCAAGTAATTACCGTTTTAGGTGATGAAATAAAAACACTTGAAAAACCTAAACGAGGAACTAAAAAATAGTTTTAATGATGCCTAACCTCTCAAAACTCTATATCATAGCGGGTTGTAACGGTGCGGGAAAAACCACTGCTTCCTTTACCATTTTGCCGGAAGTGCTGAGCTGCAAAGAGTTTATCAATGCTGATGAAATCGCTAAGGGGCTATCGCCTTTCCAGCCCGAAAGCGTAGCTATGCAAGCTGGCAGAATAATGCTGGCTCGTATGGACGAACTATTGCAAAAAGGAGAAACTTTTGCCTTTGAAACTACTTTGGCTACTAAAAGCTATAAGCAAAAAATAGAATGGGCACAAGCTAATGGCTATGAGGTTACCTTATTGTTCTTTTGGTTGGACTCACCCAATATGGCTAAAAAGCGGGTCGCTCAGCGGGTTGCTGAAGGAGGGCATAGCATTCCCACAGAAACCATTGAAAGAAGGTATCATAACGGGATTGCCAATCTCTTTGCTATCTATATGGATATGGTAGATATTTGCTATATTTTTGATAATTCAGAAGGAAGAAAGGAACTTATAGCTCAAAAGGAAAGGCATAAGGGTATCGTAATTTATAACAACGACAAGTTTAACTTAATGAAAAATAATAATGAAAGAGGAAATAACTAAGAAAGAGTGTCTAAAAGAAAAACTTTTAAAGGGTTTAGACCTTGCTTATGAGCGAATGATTGCTGAAAAGCGCAAGAATCATCAAAAGATTGTGGTGCGCCGCGAGGGAAAAATCGTTACTATCACACCATAAAAATTAGCTAATTTGCTAATTTTCTAATTTACTAATTGATAAATTATTTTTATGACCGAAGACATCAAAAACAGAAAAGGGGCTCAGAAGGCGGTAAGATATTCCTTCGGAAGTGCTTTCGCTATTAAATACGGGGCGTATAGAAACGGTAAACCTTACTGAATGGCTGGCTGTAGACCTCTATAAGCCTTTGTTTGAACAACTCAGCACGCATTTATCCGATTCGGTGCGTTGTTATGCTTGCTATTTGGTGGCTTTGCATACCGATACTCTTCTGGAAGAAAAGCTACGCAAACTAAAACCTTTGGTAGGCGATAGTCATTTTGGCGTTCGTGAGATTATTTGGATGGCGTTGCGCACGGAAATGAGCGAACATTTAGACTTTTCGATTGCTTTTCTTTCCCATTGGGCAGAAAGTGAAGATGAGAATATCCGCAGGTTTAGTACAGAAGCCTTGCGCCCGCGGGGAATTGTGAATTTTGAATTTTGAATTCTGAATTTTGAATTGTGGGACGGGTAGGACAAGTAGGATGGGTGAGAATTTTGAATTTAGAATTCTGAATTATGAATTGGGCACAAGCTGCAAGCTTGCGCCAGCGGAGTCCTCACCCCCGTTCCCCCTCTCCAAAAGAGAGGGGGGCAGTGCGCAGTAGTGCTGTGTGGGGATGTAAAGAGAATTTTGAATTGGGCACAAGCTGCAAGCTTGCGCCAGCGGGGGGTATCAACCGATTATCTAAAAATATACAATGAATACAAACCAGTACAATCAGCCTATAGGGGAGGCGTTACCTGATTTTTCAGTAGGAGCAACCCCTCATATAACCCTTTTAGAGGGGAATTATTGTCTGTTGGAACCTCTTTCGGTAGCCAAACACTTAGACGATTTGAGCGATTTCTATTTGGAAACCAATGCCGTGATGCCCGATTGGACGTATCTACCTATAGCTCCTGCAAAGAACAAAGAGGAGTTGTGTGCTTTACTCACTAAGCAGGAAGCCTCTGCTGACCCTTATTTTCTGACGATTGTAGATAAACAAACGCTAAAAGCCGTAGGTACGCTCGCCCTAATGCGTATTGACCCTAAAAACAGAGTGATAGAAGTGGGGTGGGTAATCTATTCGCCGGTTTTGCAGCGTACGCGTATGGCTACAGAAGCGCAGTATTTGTTGGCAAAATATGTATTTGAGACCCTCCAATACAGGCGTTACGAATGGAAATGTGACAGCCTTAATGCACCTTCGCGCCGTGCTGCGGAACGCTTGGGTTTTGTATATGAGGGTACGTTTAGGCAGGCAGTGGTTTACAAAGGGCGTTCGCGCGACACGGCTTGGTATGCGATGACAGACAAGGAATGGGCTGGTAACAAATATGCTTTTGAGCGATGGCTTTCTGAGGATAATTTTGACCAACAAGGCAAGCAAAAAGAATCTTTGAAAGGGTTTAAGATATAATTTTCAGGGGAATTTTGAATTCTGAATTGTGGGACGGGTAGGACAGGTGGGACTTGTGGGACAAATGGGACGGGGAGAGAATTGTGAATTCTGAATTGGGTACGAGCTGCAAGCTCGCACCAGCGGGGGGGAAAATTCCTTAAAATATTTAACATATGAATTTAGAAGAAATAGGTAAATACATAGAATGGAAAAATAAATGGTCTAAAAAAGATAACATTGACTTATACCAATATATAAGCTTCAATATTCATCCTGATGATATTTTAATCATAGGTAAATTACTATTCCCTGAGACTATAGAAATTGAGAACTCTATTTTACTAAAGGAAAACTATAATTATTTTCTTTATGAGAGTCTCAAGAAGAGATATAACAATAGTAGAGAAATAGAATCTGAGATAAATAAAATATACTTATATGATTTATTTGCTCATTGTAAAGATGTTATTGATGATAAATTGTTTAAAAATATAGGTGAATTTATACAATTTTCTTGGGATATTTATTTTAAATATAAATTTCCTAATAAAAATATAGTTATAGAACGCATAAGTAACATATATAATTATGGTGATATATTGTCTTTCTATACTGTGGGTAATGAGTAATGTTTCAGATGTGTTGTTAAAATTCTAACAACCTTACAATTAGCAAAATACAAAGAAAACAAAATCTATTTACCTTTACCTACCATAGAGAAAAGAGTTTTTCAAGCCTATAGAGTGCTTTAAATAGTGCGAGGGAAATTGGCAAATTATGAATTGTGAATTCTGAATTTTGAATTGTGGGACGGGTGCGACAAGTGGGACAAATGGGACGGGTAGGACGGGGGGAGAATTGTGAATTTTGAATTGGAGCCTGTCCGAAAAGTTTGGTTTCGTGAGGGCGATTTGCCAATCGCCCCTACAATGTGAATAAAAGTAATTGATTATCAGAGTAATTAACTTTGGCAAACTCTGAAAGTTTGCCAAAGTGTGTGGCGTAATCGTGCTTTTAAAACTTTTCGGACACCCTCTGCGGACTCCTCACCCCCGTTCCCCCTCTCCAAAAGAGAGGGGGGCAGTGCGCAGTAGTGCTGTGTGGGGGACGGGAGAGAGAATTTTGAATTGAGCACAAGCTGCAAGCTTGCGCCAGCGGGGGAAAACACTTAAGATAGGAAAATATAAAAAAGAAAACAACAATAATGATAACAATTGCTAAAAATATTAGAAATAATGATACACTTAGATAAACCAATAAGTTCAAGTGGTTATGGAATTGCTGTGGTATCGGCACAAACGTTCCAAGAACTATGTAAGGAACATAGAATTCGTTCTAAAAAGATGCTTACTTATTTTGACAAGAATCATAATGTATTTTATGATTTTATAAGGAAAGGGGCTTTTGTACCTATCCCGTGTATTCGTGCATATTATTATCAAATTTTCATCACTATAAATGATAATAGAACTACCTATGAAGAATGGGATTTTATACCTGCCGAAGAAAGTTTCTTTTTAGAAGTAAAGGATGAAGCTCTTTGGGTTTGTAGTTTTGAACAAATGGAAAATTGGAAATATAAAGACTTAGAAAATTGTACAACTATAGAGACTTATTATTACCTCTTATACGAAGGTGAAAGATATACCGCCTATGGTGCTGCTAAGTATGCAATTCCTAATGGGAAGTATAAGATAAAAATAATAGGACTTAGAAGTAAAAAGGTGGAAAAAGAAGAAAAATTCAGAAAAGGTTATGCTTTTTTGATACAATTGGAAAAAGTAGATAACATTCCTAATATTGCAGACTCTACTCAATTAGATTTTTCTAAACTATTCGAGTGATTGAGGTAATATTTCAGATATATAGTTAAATAATGTGTTGTTAAAAGTTAGGTTTAGAAATCCAGCGAGAATTAACTGGAGGAGTAAACCACGAAACGCGCCGAGACTGCTTGGGGCGTATACGCCACCAGAGAGCCCACAGCGAGAAAAGCGCCCTCTTGGTAATGTATCAGATGTGTTGTTAAAAGCACAACAACTTACTAATCAAAAGAACTGCCCTACTATTATCCTTTATACACCATAGAGAAAAGAGTTTTTTAAGCCTATAATGCGCTCTAAATAGTGCGAGGGGAATTGGCAAATTATGAATTCTGAATTGTGAATTTTGAATTCTGAATTTTGAATTGGGGGACAAATGGGACAAATGGGACGAATAGGACGGGGAGAGAATTGTGAATTCTGAATTGGGCACAAGCTGCAAGCTTGCGCCAGCGGGGGGATAACTTAGAGATGAAACATAAATTTATAATTAGTATATCGGGAATGCTAAGATCATTCCCAATGAAAGATCAAAAAGATGATCTAATAGTAATTTGTTTTAATTTGTTGCGATTTGCCTATGATAAAAAATTATTAAAAATACACCCATTTAATGAAAAAGGTAAATTAATTATTAATACATCTATCTATGAAGATGATTTAACACCTTTTGGAGAAATAATTTTTAATGATTTAATGTATGACTGGCTCTATTATGCAGATAATAAATCAGGTAAAATTGACAGAAAATCCAACATTAAAATGCTAGACAAATACTATAACAAGTTGGTTTCTAAATATCAAGAAGAGTTGAATAAAGTAGCATTATGGCAAAATCTTTATGAAAAGATATTGAAAGAGCCTTTATTATTGTCTAATCCATAAAAATAATTCGGTAATGTTTCAGATGTGTTGTTAAAAGCACAACAACTTAACTATTAGTAAAATACAAAATGACTAAAACCTTATTTTTCTTTACCCATTATAGAGATAAGAGTTTTTAAGCCTATAGAGAGCTTTAAATAGTGTGAGGGGAATTGGCAAATTATGAATTTTGAATTCTGAATTGGACACAAGCTGCAAGCTTGCGCCAGCGGGGGGAAGGAATAATAACAGGATACAGAAAAGAATAATTATGAGTGGAATAGATATTTTAAAAATAGAAAGTTTTATAGATAGATTAGAAAGATTCGTCAAGCCTAATTTACCCACAGAAGAACTTATTTCCTATGTAACAGCAATTGTTAAAGATGCAAAAGAGCTCATTTCATTTGGAGAGAGAAGGTTAGCATTAGATATTTTATTAGAAAATCTCATAGAAGAAAAAATTAAAATAGATAAAGATACTTTATCTTTATTAGATGGTATTGATGATGATGAAATATGTTCATCTATATCTTACTTGTATAGTTTATCAGAGAGTTAGGCTTAGAAATCCAACGCCAACTCACGGGAGGTGTAGACAACCAAACTCATCGCGACCGCTGGTAATATTCCAGATGTGTTGTTAAAATTTCAATAACTTGCTAATCAACATAATACAAAAGAATTGCCCTACTATTTTTCTTTATACACCATAGAGATAAGCGTTTTTTAAGCCTATAATGCGCTCTAAATAGTGCGAGGGGAATTGGCAAATTATGAATTTTGAATTTTGAATTGTGGGACGGGTGCGACAAGTAGGACAAATGGGACGGGTGCGACAGGTAGGACGAGTGCGATAAGTGGGATAGGTAGGACGGGGAGAGAATTTTCAATTTAGAATTGGGCACAAGCTGCAAGCTTGCGCCAGCGGGGGGAAGATTGGGCTAAAGATAGAGATAGCTACTTGTACTTAACAAAAGAAGAAATGGATAAGAAAGTAAAAAATGGAGAAATTCATATATACACTTCAACTCTTTGGACAAACTCAGATTATTGCCCTAAAAAAAAATAAAATGAAAGATAAAATAGATGCATTTTGTGAAACTTTATATACTTTAGGAAAGAATTCTTTTAAAGATAACAAAGAAATTGTCAATATTATTTTTTATAGCCTTCCTAAGAAAAATAGGCAGGGTAAAATATTATATTTCTGTATATTTAGTTTGGTTTTCAATCAAAAATATATAAATGAAAAAGAAATAGAATCATTAGATATAATAATAAATTACTCATATAAAGATAAATCTTTAATAGAAGTAGGAGGAATTTTTGCTGCTTCTGATGGAGAAACATTAAAAGCACTAGATACGATAGGTACTTTTGAACAAATAGCTCTAGAAATTGAAGAATTTATAAAATCTTGTTATGATATATATCCTAAAATAGTTAAGTTATATACTATAGAATCCTCTTCTTGAGGGGGGTAATGTATCAGATGTGTTGGGTAATGTATCAGATGTGTTGTTAAAAACACAACAATTTAATTATTAGTAAAATACAAAATGACTAAAACCTTATTTCCCTTTACCCACCATAGAGATAAGCGTTTTTCAAGCCTGTAAAGCGCTCTAAATAGTGCGAGGGGAATTGGCAAACTATGAATTTTGAATTGTGGGACGGGTGCGACAACTAGGACGAGTGCGATAAGTGGGATAGGTAGGACGGGGAGAGAATTTTCAATTTAGAATTGGGTACGAGCTGCAAGCTTGCGCCAGCGGGGGGCGAAGGGAATTATGAATTGTGAATTATGAATTTTGAATTGTGGGACGGGTGTGACAGGTAGGACGGGTGCGACAAGTAGGAGGGAGAGAGAATTCTGAATTTTGAATTGGACACAAGCTGCAAGCTTGCGCCAGCGGGGGAATACAAAGAAGAATATGACAAATTGTAATAAATATAGTATAGATGGAGAAATAGTTGCTATTCCTCTATTTTTAAAGGATTTTCCAAAAGCAAAGCTAAAAAAAGAAGATCATGATAAGCTATTTGCTTTTGCAAGAGCTATTGAAGAAATTGCAGGAAGAACTTTAATTGAAGTATTTAATAAGACAGGTGCTCTAAATACATCTGTAGATTCTATCATTAATTCGGGAGTATTGATGAAACCTTTTTACACTACATGGTCTCCTGTGCTAAGAAAAAGATGGAAAACTATTTGTGTAACTCCTAATTATGATAAAACAATTCATTCCAACTATAATGATATTGAATTAGTTTTGGGAGATATTGATGACTTAAGAGTTTGGAAAGCAAAAGATAATAGCGAAACTCCTATAACTAAGGAAGATCTATTAAGGGGAGATTATCAATTAATGGGGATTTACACAGATGTGCAAGTAGAAAAAAAAATCATTGACAAATTGAATACAATAGTTCGGTAATGTTCCAAATATGTTGTTAAAATTTCAACAACTTGCCAATCAAAATAATACAAAAGAACTGCCTCACTATTTTCCTTTACCCACCATAGAGATAAGCCTTTTTAAAACCTATAAAGCGCTATAAATAGTGCGAGGGGAATTGGCAAATTATGAATTTTGAATTCTGAATTGTGGGACGGGTGGGACAAATGGGACAGGTAGGACGGGGGAGAGAATTGTGAATTGTGAATTGGGCACAAGCTGCAAGCTTGCGCCAGCGGGGGGTTGTCTGAATTATGTGTCAGGGATGAATTAGAAGCTATTAGAAATGATTTATTGTTTAATAACATAATATGGTAAATATGGATATATATCAATTAATTGATGATTCTTCTTATAAATCTTATAAATTAATAGGAGGTACTTTAAAGCTTATTACCTTTAAAGGACAATCCTTAATAAATTCTTGGGAAGAATTAGAAGGAGAAGTGTACAAGAACTTCGACAACAAAGGAAAAAAAGATGGGTTTGACGCTCGTGTAGCTGGAGCTTTCTTAGTAATGGAGAAAGAAAAGGCAACACTTTTTACCCGAAGAATTAATGTAAAAGCAGAATTATTACCTTTTAAATTTGTTAATGTAAAGAAAGATTTTGTTTTTATCAACATTCAAAATGTAATAGAAGGGATAAATAATGAGGGGGTAAGTCATCTAAAGAGAATGGAGTTATATAGGAATAAAGATTTGTATTTTTATGAAGAGGCTTCTATGAATGTAATATTTAGAGATGCTACTTCAGAAATAAAATTATTTTGCACTCAAGAGTTAGAAAGTATACTTAATGAGTTAGACATTAAAGGGCTTGCTCTTGAAAAGGTAGGTAAGGTAGCTCCTATTCCATTGTTTCCAAAGGAAAGAAACATTTTTAATAGGTAGATTCATATCTGCTTGGGTCGTATGCGTTCACCAAACAGCCCGTAGTGATTATGTGGTAATGTATCAGATGTGTTGCTAAAATTGTAACAACCTTAAAATCAGTAAAATACAAATAAAAAAATCTATTTACCTTTATCCACCATAGATATAAGCGTTTTTCAAGCCTATAATGCGCTCTAAATAGTGCGAGGGGAATTGGCAAATTATGAATTGTGAATTTTCAATTTTCAATTTAGAATTGGGTACGAGCTGCAAGCTTGCGCTAGCGGGGGGAGGAAGGAAAAGAGTTGCCTTTAAATAAGGAAAAAGATAAGCGTTATAAACTAGATAAGTACAATGATTGTCAAAAAAATAGTTATGAATGAAAAAATTAGGGTTTCTCTACAGATTGAAATTCCTCAGCTTAATGAATATGTTGATATAAATTCTATACGACAAAGATTAAATGATTATGTGAATTTCTCCGCTTCTTATGTTAACGTTCAAGTTCTAATAGATTGGAAGCTTCTGATTAGGGTAACTTTTCGGTACACAAATGGAATTGGAGTTTTTAAACGAGCAATACGTTATCCTTCAGATAAAGAATTTGAGTTTTCTATTTCTGTTACAATTCCTAATGATACTGAGGCTCTATATGGAATTTCTAAAGTGAATGAGGCATTTTATATACCATTAAATGATAAGAATTTCTATGTGCTAGAACCTAATTTTAAGATTTACAATAATTTATACGAATACATTCTTGAGAATTCTAAACTTGCAATTGATATGGCTTTCACAAAAGGTATTGTATGTAATGGGAAAAGGTTAGGTTACAAAAATAATGGGTAATGTTTCAGATGTGTTGTTAAAATTATAACAACAATTAGTAAAATACAAAAGAATTGCCCTACTATTTTTTTATACACCATAGAGATAAGCGTTTTTTAAGCCTATAATGCACTATAAATAGTGCGAGGGGAATTGCCAAATTATGAATTATGAATTGTGGGACGGGTGCGACAGGTAGGATGGGGAGAGAATTATGAATTGTGAATTGGGCACGAGCTGCAAACTTGCGCCAGCGGGGGTGTGAGCCACACAGGCGATTGTGGTTGCTGTGGAGGGATTTGGCGGGATAATTATTTTTCTATATTTTTTTGCTGTTTAAAAATTATTTTATATCTTTGCAGCAGAATATCCCCCTTAGGTGGAAAATACTAAGGCTTGCCACCTCATTTAGAGGTGGCTTATTTTTTAACTATTATTTTGATGGAACCAAAAGAAAAAGAAAAAGTGATTGTGTATGTAGATGGATTTAATTTCTATTATGGATTGAAGCAATCACTGAAATGGAGAAAATATTATTGGCTTGATATAGTGAAACTATTTGAAAGTTTTATGAGAACTAACCAAGAATTAGTAGCTGTAAAATATTTTTCTGCAAAATCAACTGATATTGAACAAAGCAGAAGACAGAATGCCTTTTTTCAGGCTAATAAAGAGAATCCTAAATTTCATTTGATATTAGGAAAATATCTCAAAAAAGAAATTACGTGTTTTAATTGTGGGAATATTATTCATACACACGAAGAAAAAGAAACAGATGTAAGAATTGCTACTCAAATTGTTGCTGATGCCTATGAAAAAAATTCAGATGTATCTATTGTTGTTTCTGCTGATAGCGATATGGTTCCAGCAATAGAATTAGCATTGCAAGCCAAACAAAAAGTATTTGTTTATTTTCCACCCAATCAATATTCAAGTAACTTAGCTTCAATGGGAATGACAAGACCTACATACTTACATAAATACGAAAGCAGATTTAAGCAATGTCTTCTTCCTGACGTAATACATCTTTCAATTCCTGATTTTGATTTACATATTCCTAATGAATGGAAAAAATATCAACTATTAAATTAAAACTCCGCTGGCGCGAGCTTGTAGCTCGTGCCTATAATATTAAGAGCTTGTAGCTTACTACTTGGGTCTTTGAAGGTTTTGTTCCTACCGCCAAGTTGGTGAATGGCAAAGCGTATAGCATTATCTCAGACCATCTCGGTACGCCTATACTTGCTATTGACAGCGAGGGTAACGAGGTTTGGAATCGACAGTTAGACATATATGGCAGGGTAAAAAGAGAAATTAAAGCGTCCTCCTTAGGTGAAGATGTACGCCCGTTTATACCATTTCTTTACCAAGGGCAGTATTATGACTTTGAGACGGGGTTATGTTATAATAGGTTTAGGTATTATTCGCCTGAGACGGGGGCGTATATAAGCCAAGATCCTATTGGACTGTTAGGAGGATGGGAAATATATAGCTATGTTAAAAATAACAACTATTATATAGATCTATTAGGACTTAGAAAAACTATGCCTAAAGGAGGATGGAACTATGATAATATGCCTAAAATGGATGATTATCAGTTACATCATATAATACCAAAATCTAAATCTATACATCCTGCAATAGTAGCAGCTGGATTTGATGTAAATAGTTCCAATAACTTAATATACTTGCCTAAAGAAGAAGGAATCCATAAAACAAGAAGTATTCATAACGGTTGGAATAAGGGACATGCTGATTATAATGACTACATACAAGAAGAATTGGATAAGATATCTGATAAAGCTAAGAATGCTAAGAAAAGTTGGACTCAACAGGATTATGCCAATGAAATAAATGAATTAATAAAAAAACAAGAAAAGCCTTGAGAAAAGGTGAAATAAAATGTCATTCATAAAAAAATAATTAAAATTTATGTATTATAAACTTTCCCATTTTTACAAACGAGATATTAGTTTTGCTTATAGTGAAGAGCAAAATCCTATAAGTTGGTTAGACTTCCGCACTGGAAAAAAAATAAATATTAAAATTCCTTTAGTTTTTAAGGTAGATAAATTAGATGATTACATCAATACATTTGACATATTGCCTACAATTGGAGTTCCTCTTGTAAGTTATAAGTTTAAAGAGTTATTTTTACATTTATCTGATAGTATGGAAATTGAATTTTTTCCTACTAATATAATAGATAATAATGGAAACAATAATGATCTGTTTTTTGCATTGAATATTTTACATGTAGTTCCTTGTTTAGACAAAGAGAAATCAATCTTTGAAATAGATTCCGATGGGTACTATTCTATAAAAAAATGGTTTATAAATCCACAAGAATTAAAACCTTACTCTATTGTAAGAATGAAAGAACATAGTTCATATATCATAGTTTCTGAGGAATTTAAAGATATTTGTGACAAAAAAAAATTAAAAGGTTTTAATTTTACAGAAGAGGGATATTCTATTTGGAGGTAATATTCGGTAATGTATCAAATATATTGTTAAAATTCGGTAATGTAGGTAATGTATCAGATGTGTTGTTAAAATTCCAACAATCTTACAATCAGTAAAATACAAAGAAAACAAAATCTATTTTTCTTTACCCACCATAAAGATAAGCGTTTTTTAAGCCTATAGAGTGCTTTAAATAGTGCGAGGGGAATTGGCAAATTATAAATTTTGAATTCTGAATTTTGAATTGTGGGACAAGCTACAAGCTTGCGCCAGCGGGGGCTAGAACAGTTAGAAAAGATGCTAATTTTAAAAATACTCAAGCTATTGTAGTAGCAACTTATAAAAATATAACTAAGTGTGAAATAAAAGAAAAGGAAGCTGCAGAAGTTATAAGATTAAGAAATGAAGGACATGAATTACCTTATAATAGAGAAAAAGATAATCGATATAAAGTTAATTCTTGTCGTAACTAATTAAATTAGCTATGACTAAAAATATTAAAATCTATGTAACTGTTGAGATCCCTCAACTATATGAAATTATTAGTGCTCAATTCGTATATACTATACTGAACGAATATATTGGAACAATTAGAAATAAGGTTAATTTTGATGTTATTGGAGACTGGAATTTGTCATTTAATATTCTTTTACAAAAGACAGATAAAATGAGTATTGCTAAGCGCCTCTCTATATATCCCTCTGATAAAGAATATGCTATTTATATGTCTATTCCTATACCTGATGACACCCAAATTTTTTATGGAATTTTTTCTGTCAGAGAAGCTTTCTTTAAAAATGTTAATGAAAAGTATTCTTATGTAGTTCCATTCAATCTTAATGATTATAATAATTTATCTCAATATATAATTGATAGTTCAAAGCAATTGATTAATATTTCTTTAGAAAAAACTTTCTCTATTAAAGGAAAGAAAATAAAGTTAGGAAAGGGGTAATGTTTCAAATGTGTTGTTAAAAGTTAGGTTTAGAAATCTACCGACAGCTTACAGGAGGTGTAAAACCCGAAGAGACCGCTTGGGGTGTATGCGCCACCAAGTAACCAAAGATTGGACAAGGGGCTAATATCTATTGGAAAGAATACCAATGGGGCATAGACTACCGCTTGTACAACATCATAGACCATACCTATAAAGACCGCGATGTTGGTAATGTATCAGATGTGTTGTTAAAATCACAACAACTTATTAATCAATATAATACAAAAGAATTGCCCTGCTATTTTTCTTTATACACCATAGAGATAAGCGTTTTTTAAGCCTATAATGCGCTCTAAATAGTGCGAGGGGGATTGGCAAATTATGAATTGTGAATTTTGAATTTTGAATTGTGGGACAAGTAGGACGGGGAGAGAATTGTGAATTTTGAATTGGGTACGAGCTGCAAGTTTGCGCCAGCGGGGGGATTATCTATAAATGGGAAAAAGGAGAAAAGAAATACAATGGTTGTAAATAAATTATTATGCAAATAGATGATATTAAAAAAAAGATGCTATTTTTATTAGCTCATCCAAACACTTTAAAATCAATTGTTCCTAAAGAAGTATTTATAAACCCTACGATTTCAGAAGAAGAAGTTTCTGAAATAGAAAAAAGGAACAATATAATACTTCCTAAAGATTATAGAGAATTTATAATAAAAATAGGAAATGGATGTATAGGACCAAGGCAAGGATTACTTTCTTTGCAAGAGTCAATGTTTGATTTTAAACTTAGAGATAATCCTGCAATTAATCTATCTAAGCCTTTTGCTTATAATGAAAAATGGAATGAAGATGAATGGATTGATGCTATTGACTGGGATGGGGGGGAACGCCCTGATGATGAAGTATTAGAGAAGTATATGAGTACTAATCATATCACTGGTTGTTTGCAAATTTGTCATATAGGGCACGGAGCCACTTATTTATTAGTTGTAAATGGTGAAGAGTATGGCAATATGTGGCTTGATGGAAGAATTGATTATGGAGGATTAAAACCTCTATTGAATGAAAAAGGAGAACGAGTATCTTTCATCTCTTGGTTTACTGAATGGCTTGATGAAGCAGTGCAAATGTAATGCTAAAGTATTTGATAAGTTGTTATTTCAACAACCTACCCATTGGTGATATACAAAAGAGGCAAAGTCTTATTTTGCTTACTACAATTAGGGTGAGGTAGGGCAAGAGTGATAGGTTCATATCAGCGAAAAAATAATGACTATAAGAATCTTTAGGTGATTTATTGAAAAAGAATATCAAAAAGTTTTTTTAACAACATAAAGTATGGTAGATATAACGCCTTTGTTAAGTGAAAATGTAAAAAAGCACTTCATTTCTTTACCTATTTCTCATCAAAAAGAGTGGGTAAACTATATTAATGAGGCTAAAAAGGAAGAAACACGCCTTAAAAGAGTGCTGAAAATGCAATTGTCGTTCTGTGAGAAGTATACATTGGAGGGAGAACCCCAAGTTATTAATCTGTTAGAGGAAATTATTAATATTAATTCGCAAGAAGGGAATGCCCTTGCAGAGGCTTTTATAAGTGCTATAGGTAATAACCATAGTGGTATGTATTGTGTGGCATATAAGTGGGCAATTGCTTTTTTGGTGCAATTGTACCAAAACTCTGAACCTAGCAGTCTGCGTGCTATAGCTATATATGGGATTCTAAACGACCTTTACTACTTTGAGCCTATAGAAGAACAAGCTGCTAATGCAGATAACGCAACCATAAAGGAAGAGATAAAACAACTGTTAGCGCCTTTTGCGGATAAGAATTAAATATCAACAAATGACAACTATAGAAATTCCTATAAACTGAAAAAGAATCGCAGGGAACTTTTTACGATGAACTACGATTTTAACGTTCTTAAAGACTCTGGTAAGGAGATTTCTGTCCAAGACTTTATGGGCTGGCAATATGAAGAGGTGAGCAGAAGGATAAAAATGTCATATCCTGAAATAGGTTTACACTAAAAACTTTGACAAACTCTGAAAGTTTGCCAAAGGGTGTAGCGCATTTTGAATTTTGAATTTTGAATTTTGAATTTTGAATTTTGAATTGGGTACGAGCTGCAAGCTCGCGACAGCGGGGGAATTGGCGGCTGTAAAGAATTAATCATTAATCATTGATTATTAAACATTATTTTGTATCTTTGCCCCAAAATCAAATTTAATAATAATTTTATAATTAAAAAATGACTATCCAGAAAAAAGATGTTTTACAAGCACTTACTAAAATTACAGTACCTGGTGATGGGAAAAATATGGTTGATAGTGGTGCTGTTCAAAATATTGTAATCTTTGGCGACGAAGTGGTAGTGGATGTGGTTATCGGCAACCCTAGTATGCAAGCCAAAAAACGCACTGAAGTGGAAATAATGAAGGCGATTCACGCTGAAGTACACGAAAAGGCGAAAGTTGTTGTAAACGTGAAAGTTGTTGTGCCTGAAGTGCCTGAGGTGAAAGGTAAGGCTATCCCTGGTATACAAAATTGTATCGCTATTGCTTCGGGCAAAGGGGGCGTGGGCAAAAGTACGGTAACGGCTAACTTGGCAACGACTTTGGCTAAAATGGGTTTCAAAGTGGGCTTACTGGATGCGGATATTTATGGTCCGTCGATGCCTATAATGTTTGATGTTGCTGGCGAACGCCCTGAATCGATTACTATTGCGGGGCAATCGTTTATGAAGCCTATTGAAAATTACGGTGTAAAAATGCTTTCAATAGGTTTTTTTACGAATGCTAATCAGGCGGTAATATGGCGTGGTGCAATGGCTTCAAAGGCTTTGAACCAAATGATTTTTGATGCTTATTGGGGTGAACTGGACTTTCTGCTTATTGACTTGCCTCCTGGAACGGGTGATATTCACTTGAGCCTAATGCAAGCGCTGCCTATTACGGGTGCTGTCATAGTAAGTACGCCACAAAAAGTGGCTCTTGCTGATGCAAGGCGGGGTGTGGCGATGTTTCAACAAGAAAGTATCAACGTACCTGTACTGGGTATTGTTGAAAATATGGCTTACTTTACTCCGGAAGAGTTACCTAACAATAAATACTACATCTTTGGCAAAGAAGGTGCTAAAAATCTTGCTACTGACCTAAACATTCCTTTCTTGGGTGAAATACCTCTTGTACAGGGTATTCGCGAGGCGGGTGATAACGGTAGACCTATTGCTTTGCAAGAAGACAGTCCGCAAGCAATCGCTTTTAAGGCTTTGGCACAGAACGTGGTGAGGGCTGTTGTGGAACGCAATGAGAGCTTGCCGCCTTCGGAGGCTATTAGAATCACTACTACGGCTGGGTGTAGTTCATAAATAATTTGCAAATGGAAACACTTATTGTAGAAACCCAAAAAATAACAAAAGGAGCTTTAAAAGCTATCAAAGAGGGCTTAGAAGATGAAAAAAGAGGTGCTTTTGTACCTCACGATAGGGTTATGAAGAGCGCTAAAGAGCTTATAGCACAATGGGAGAAACAGAAGAGTGGCATGAATATAAACTAATTGAAGAACATAAAGAAATTCGTTTCATTGCTTTTTGGGATAATAGAAACGATCCTGATAAGTTGGATTTAGACGATGATTTTTAATAATAAAAGGAATTAATGAGTTCAGAAGAATTAAAAGAACAAGTATTAAAGGCTTTGGCTGAAATACGCCCTTATTTGCAAAATGACGGGGGGGATATATCTTTGGTGGATATTGAAGATGGTCGCATAGTAAAAGTGCGCTTAGAGGGTACTTGTATGAATTGTGCTGTAAATCAGCTTACCCTAAAGAGTGGTGTTGAAATGACTGTAAAGGAATTTGCGCCTCAAATAGAACAGGTAATAAGTGTTTAACCGATACTAGCAAGACTATAAAATGAAGTTACTTACAAAGGAATATTGGAAAGAGAAATGGCTTAGTAAATATAGGCTGATAGTGATGGACGATAGCACTTATGAAGAGAAGAGTTCATTTAGGCTAAGTAGGCTAAATATATTTGTATTTGGCTCATTATTTGCGATAATACTCATTGCTTTCACAACTTTATTTATTATTTATAGTCCGCTGCGACAATATATTTTAGGTTATTCGGTAGTAGAAAACAAGCGTGAAACCCTAAATTTGCTTTTCAAGTTGGATTCATTGGAAAAGAAGATGCAGGATAACGATAAGTATCTTGCTTCGCTAAAGAAGGTATTGGTGGGGGATATAAAACCTGAAGCTCATTCTAAAGATACTGCGAGTTTTCACATCAGCGACCCTAAATACGACCCTAAAGCTTACCGAGTAACTCCTAGTGCCCAAGACTCTCTCTTGCGGCGCGAAGTGGAAGCTGAAGAAGCTGAAAATAGGAAATAAAAGATAGTAATAAATTTCAAGGATTAGATGACAAAACTAAGTGTAAATATCAATAAAATAGCGACTTTGCGGAATGCTCGCGGTGGTAATATGCCTAACTTATTGCAGGTAGCTGCGGATATACAGCGTTTTGGTGCTGAGGGTATTACTATACATCCACGCCCTGATGAACGCCATATTCGCTATAACGATGCTACTGAGCTGCTGCAGGTAGTAACGACAGAATATAATATTGAGGGTAACCCTATACCTAAATTTATAGACTTAGTGCTGCAGGTGCGCCCCACACAGGTAACTTTGGTGCCTGATGCTGAAGATGCTATAACTTCTAATGCGGGTTGGGATACTGTAAAACACCGCGCTTTTTTAACGGAAGTTATAAAGGAGTTTAAACGCAATGGGATACGTACTTCGGTATTTGTAGACCCGATAGAAGCTATGGTGGCTGGTGCTGCTGAAGTGGGTGCTGATAGGGTGGAACTTTACACTGAGGGCTACGCTCGTGAGTACGCTTTAGGCAATCCTTCTTCTATAGGGGCTTATATAAAAGCGGCTCTGGAGGCTGAAAGGGTAGGATTGGGACTGAATGCTGGGCACGACCTTAGCTTAGACAATTTGAAATACTTCAACGATAATATTCCTAATCTTTTAGAAGTATCAATAGGGCACGCACTGATTTGCGAATCGTTGTATTTAGGGTTGGAAAATGTAATACAACTTTATTTGAGGCGCTTGGGCAAATAGCATTGAAATCATAAACATTAACATAACAATACAATGAAAACACACCAAACTTTAGGAGAGTTCATCATTCAGAATCAGAAGGACTTTCAACATTCTACAGGGGAATTTTCCCGCTTATTGAGTGCTATTAAGCTTGCATCGAAGCTTGTGAACCGCGAGGTGAATAAGGCTGGGCTTGTAGAGGATATTCTTGGCGATATGGGTCAGGAAAACGTGCAGGGCGAAGTGCAAAAGAAATTGGACGTTTTTGCCAATGAATTGTTTATTCGCGCACTTACGCAGCGTGATGTGGTATGTGGTATTGCATCGGAAGAAAATGAGTTTTTTATTCCTATTAATGCCTCAGAACACAGCCCTAACAGCAAATACGTTGTGCTTATAGACCCGCTTGACGGCTCGAGCAACGCGGATGTGAATGTAACGGTAGGGACTATATTTTCTATTTACAAACGGGTTACGCCTGTAGGTACGCCTGTGCAAATAGAAGACTTTTTGCAGGAGGGCAATAAGCAGGTGGCTGCGGGCTATGTTGTATATGGGCTTTCTACAATGCTAGTGTACACAACAGGGCACGGGGTGAATGGCTTTACTCTTGACCCTTCGATAGGTACGTATTACTTGTCTCACCCTAATATGACGTATCCTAAAGATGGGAATATCTATTCTATCAACGAAGGGAATTACGTACATTTTCCACAAGGGGTAAAAGACTATTTGAAATACTGCCAAGCTCTGGAAGAGGATAGACCATATACATCGCGTTATATAGGTTCATTGGTTTCGGATTTTCATAGAAATATGCTGAAAGGGGGTATTTATATTTATCCGTCGGGGACTCGTACTCCGCAAGGCAAATTGCGTTTGTTATACGAGTGTAATCCTATGGCTTTTTTAACAGAGCAGGCAGGAGGAAAGGCTTCGGATGGGTATATGCGCATAATGGATATTAAGCCTTCGAAGCTTCATCAGCGGGTGCCTTTCTTCTGTGGTTCGGAAAATATGGTGAAAAAGGCGGAAGAATTTATGGCGAAACATCCAGAAGATAAGCCTGAATATTAATGAGTTATAAAATAGTAGATAAAAAACCTGCAAAATTTTTGAGAAAAATTTTGCAGGTTTAAAAAAAAGTACTACTTTTGCACTCGGAAAAATGAAACAACTGGTACCTTAGCTCAGTTGGTAGAGCAAAGGACTGAAAATCCTTGTGTCCCTGGTTCGATTCCTGGAGGTACCACGAGATCTTCTTCATAGAGGAAATTTTTCATATTTTTAAGGATTAGGAATTGCAATAACCTCAGCGAATGCTGAGGTTATTGTTTTTATAAGATTGTTACTGTATGGTGCGTAGGTAATACTTCTACTTTATAGACTTTCCCCCGAAAGAAGACTTTGAAACTATAACGTTGCCAAGTTGGGGGTATTTGTGGGGCAAAGGTAAGTTTATCAGCCTCTACTTGTAAGCCTCCAAATCCTTCTACAATTGACAGCCAAGTGCCTGCCATTGAGGTAATGTGCAGCCCCTCGTGTACTTCTTTGTTATAATCGTCTAAATCGAGGCGGGCTGTGCGCAAATAGAGTTGATACGCTTCATCTATCATACCTAATTTGGCAGCTAATATGCTGTGTACACAGGGAGATAATGATGACTCGTGGACGGTAAACTGACTGTAAAAATCGTAGTGTTTTTGTAGGGCTTCTTTGCTAAAATGATTTTGGAAGAAATAGAAGCCTTGTAGCGTATCGGCTTGCTTGATGTAGGGCGAGCGGAGGATTCTGTCCCACGACCAATGTTGGTTGATAGGTCGCTCCTGAGGAGATAATGCTGTTGTGGGCTTCAGTTCTTTATCTAAGAAGCCATCTTGTTGCAAATAAATGCCGTATTTTTCGGAATAAGGAAGATAAATATTATCAGCAATATGCAGCCATTGCTTACACTCATCGGTTGAGGCGTGTGCCGTATGTGTGTTATTGACTTGCTCAGCAGCATAGCGCAAACACCAAGCTGCTATATAATTGGTATAAAAGTTATTATTAACGTTATTTTCGTACTCATTAGGACCTGTAACCCCTAAGATAACGTACTTTTCTTTTTCGGCTGAAAAACTGACTCTTTGTGCCCAAAAACGCGCTATGCCAATAAGTACTTCTATACCATAATCTTTTATATAATCGCTGTCGCCTGTATAGCGCACATAGTTGTAGATAGCAAAGGCAATAGCTCCGTTGCGGTGTATCTCTTCAAAGGTGATTTCCCACTCATTATGGCATTCTTCACCATTCATTGTTACCATTGGGTAAAGTGCTGCGCCTTGTGAAAAACCGAGTTTTTGGGCGTTGGCAATGGCTTGCGGCAATTGTTTGTAGCGGTATAGCAACAAATTGCGTGCTACTTGAGGAGATTTGGTAGCCATATAGAAAGGCAAACAATAGGCTTCGGTGTCCCAATAGGTGCTACCGCCATATTTTTCGCCTGTAAATCCTTTGGGACCTATATTCAGCTGTGAGTGTTTGCCTGAATAGGTTTGGTTCAGCTGGAAGATGTTGAACCTGATGGCTTGTTGTGCTTTTACATCGCCGTCTATTTCAATATCTGCGGTTTCCCATATCGCTGCCCAGTCTTCTTTTTGCTGCTGTAGGAGGGTTGCGAAGTTTATGTTTTCATTTAGTAGTGCAAATGTGTTTTCGGCTAATAGTGTATTTTCGGTATTGCTTTCGGCAGTAACATAGCCGCCTATTTTTTCAATAGCTAATGTATCTCCTTTCTTTACATTTACTTCGTATTGCTTGCCGATGTAATTATCGGCAGTGTGTGTAGTAGCTTGTGCTGCTACAAGTTGCTGATTTACAGCAAGGGCATTCTGCATAAAAGTACATACCTTGAATTTTGTTTTTTTGGTTTCGGCTATAATTGCGGCACGATTACCCTGATGGGTAATTGCAAGGGTGTTCCAGAAGTGTTCGTCCCAGTTGGCATCGTTGTTTTTCACACCGCTATCAAGGTAGCTTTCTATTTGCAGTTGGGCATCGGCGGTGAGGGGAGTAATTTGGTAATGCAACACACCCATAGCATCGTGGCGCAATGAAAGCAGCCGTTGTACTTTTACTTGTACTTGCTGCTCATTGGGCAAGGTAGCGGTGAAAGAACGCTCGTACCAACCTTCTTTCATATTGAGCTGCCGGCGGAAATCTTTCACCTCTATACAAGTATTTAAATTGAGGGGGCAATTATTGATGCTGATATTGATACCCAACCAGCTGGGGGCATTTAGTACTTTGGCAAAATATTCAGGATAGCCATTTTTCCACCAGCCTACTTTGGTTTTATCGGGGTAATAAACGCCGCCTATGTAACTGCCTTGAAAGGTTTCGCCTGTATATTGTTCTTCAAAATTGGCTCGGCACCCCATAGCACCATTGCCGAGACTGAAAAGGCTTTCGTGCTTGGTAACTTGCTTGGGGTCAAACCCTTCTACTATAATATTCCATTTTTCCATTGCGATATGTTTTGTTAGTTGTTGATACTTCAATCTAACGACTATTTTTTTACATCCATACGATAGCTGCGGTGGCAAGCTACGCAGTTGCCAAGTAGTGCGGTTACTTGTTGTTGGGTAACTTTGGGGTCAAAATTCTTTTCGGCACTATTGGCAATTTCGTCAAACTTGCCGTGTGTGTCGAAGCCTATGGTTTTGAAGCCTATAGGGATAGAAGCGATGAGCCCTGCGGGGGCGTGGTCGGCAACAGAGCCGCCAGAGGCACGAGCAGCTTCTACAATCAAAGAAGGGTCGTTTTGTTCAATCCCCAAATTGATTTGGTGCAGTGCTTCTACAAAGGTGCGCATTTCGCCCATTACAAAATCGCGGTTTGCTTGAGTTACAATCACACTCACGCGGGGGTCACCTTCAATTACTTGTGTGTTGCCTACGAATAATTTGCGCACCAACAAGACATTGGCAGCCAACGATAGCACTAAGAGGACTATAAAAATAATTTTTTTCATAAAGGTATGTTTTTAAATATTGTTTGTAGTTGCAAAGGTAATAAAAATGAGGAGATTTGGCAATATATAACAGTAAAAAATATCAGAATTAGGCGTAGAAAAAGAGAAAAAATGGAGCTGGTTTTGGAGATAACTGCATAAAAAAATTGCCGGTGAGTGCATTGTCTCATCGGCAAAATTGTATTATCAATAGATTTTTATTAGCTTGCACTTATCAAGTTTAGTGCGCTACCTGCTCTAAACCACGCTATTTGTGAGTCGTTATAAGTATGGTTACAAGCAATTACATCTTTAGAACCATCTTTATGTACAAATTCCAAGTGAAGTGGTTTGTTAGGAGCAAAGCTGGTAAGGTCTAAAAAGTTGATAGTATCATCTTCTTGAATTTTGTCGTAATCAGCCTCATTGGCGAACGTAAGAGCGAGCATACCTTGTTTTTTAAGGTTTGTTTCGTGTATGCGAGCAAACGATTTCACCAGTACAGCTTTTACACCTAAGTGACGAGGTTCCATAGCAGCGTGTTCGCGCGATGAGCCTTCGCCGTAATTTTGGTCGCCTACTACTACCGAAGGCACGCCTGCTGCTTTGTAAGCGCGTTGCACTTTAGGCACCTCGTCATATTCGCCCGTTAATTGGTTTTTTACGGCATTTGTTTTGCCATTAAAGGCATTTACTGCCCCGATGAGCATATTGTTGGAAATATTGTCTAAATGCCCTCTAAAACGCAACCAAGGGCCTGCCATCGAGATATGGTCGGTAGTACATTTGCCTTGCGCTTTGATGAGCAGTTTAGCCCCTGTAATATTTTTCCCGTCCCAAGCAGGGAAAGGAGCCAACAATTGCAAGCGGTTAGAAGTAGGCGATACAACCACTTGCACACCACTACCATCGGCTGCAGGAGCTTGGTAACCTGGGTCGTCTACAGCAAATCCTTTGGTAGGCAGCTCTTCACCATAAGGAGGTTTAAATTTCACTTCCTCGCCTTTGTCGTTGGTGAGCGTATCGGTAATAGGGTTAAAATCCAATCTACCGGCAATAGCCAAAGCAGCTACCATTTCGGGCGAAGTAACAAAAGCGTGTGTATTGGGGTTGCCGTCAGCACGTTTCGAGAAGTTGCGATTGAAAGAATGTACAATTGTATTTTTCTCTTGCTTTTCAGCACCCTCTCTGTCCCACTGACCGATACAAGGGCCACAAGCATTGGTAAATACTTTAGTACCTAATTTTTCAAATACATCAATAATCCCATCGCGCTCAATAGTATAGCGTATTTGTTCCGAACCGGGGTTGATACCAAAAGCAGCTTTAGGTGTTACCCCCATTTCTACCGCCTGTTTTACTACCGATACCGCACGGCTCAAATCTTCGTACGATGAGTTAGTACAAGAGCCTATAAGCCCCCATTCTACTTTTAAAGGCCAATCGTTTTCGCGAGCCACCTTCTTCATTTCAGAAACAGGAGTACCCCTATCAGGAGTAAAAGGACCATTGATGTAAGGTTCAAGCGTATCGAGGTTGATGCGTATCAGCTCATCAAAGTACTGTTCAGGGTCAGCATATACTTCAGGGTCAGCAGTTAGGCAATCCGCTACTTTATCGGCAGCTTCTACCACCTCTTCTCGCCCTGTAGCACGCAAATAGCGGCGCATAGAGTCGTCATAACCAAAAGTAGAAGTAGTAGCCCCTATTTCGGCACCCATATTGCAAATGCTACCCTTACCTGTACAAGACAACGATTTAGCACCCTCACCAAAATACTCTACGATAGCCCCCGTACCGCCTTTTACGGTAAGAATATCAGCTACTTTCAAGATTACATCTTTAGGAGCTGTCCAGCCATTAAGTTTGCCTGTGAGTTCCACGCCTATGAGTTTCGGAAATTTCAGCTCCCAAGGCATTCCAGCCATCACATCTACCGCATCGGCACCCCCTACCCCAATGGCAAGCATTCCCAAACCACCAGCATTTACAGTGTGTGAGTCGGTACCAATCATCATTCCCCCTGGGAAAGCATAATTTTCCAATACTATCTGGTGAATAATTCCCGCTCCTGGTTTCCAAAATCCGATACCATATTTATTAGATACCGATGAAAGAAAGTCAAAAACCTCTTTAGATTGTTCTTTAGCTACCTTCAAGTCGGTTTCAGCACCTACTTTAGCTTGAATAAGGTGATCGCAGTGCACAGTAGTAGGCACAGCTACCTTAGGCTTCCCTGCGTGCATAAACTGCAAAAGAGCCATCTGCGCTGTAGCATCTTGGCAAGCAATACGGTCAGGAGCAAAATCTACATAATCTTTAGCTCTGCCAAAAGCCCTAGTAGGCATACCATCCCAAAGATGTGTATAGAGAATCTTTTCAGCAAGCGTTAGCGGTCTTCCCACTATTTCACGGGCTTTTTTCACTCGTTCAGGCATACGCTCATATACCTTTTTAATCATTTCAATATCAAAAGCCATATTCTTTAGTTTTTAGTTAATTACATTTTCATTTTGTACTGCAAATATACGAAATAAATAATTACTAAAAAACATTTTAACATAAGACATTATAACTGAAATAATCACTGAAAATTAAGAATTTTATAAGAATTAAAATATAGAATAAAGAAAGATGCAGTATTGATAAAAAAGTAGTGCCTATTTTGCATTAATAGCAAAAAAAACAGCTTATAGTTTTTATTAAAGAATACTAAAAACAAGGAAATTTATATTCATTCCAAGTAATTAGCCAGTCAAAAAACTATCAGGAACAGCATTGTGTAAAAGTAAATAGAGAAAAGAGCCAGCTGCACAAAGCAACCAGCCCTTTTCCCCTCGCACGGGTGGAGGGATTCGAACCCCCATCAACGGTTTTGGAGACCGCTATTCTACCCTTGAACTACACCCGTATTTTAAAAAAGTTTTGAGCTTAAAATCACTCAAAACTTTTCTATAAATATTAATCTAAACTTTCTAATATAGATTAGTCAAGAATTTCTGTTACTTGTCCTGCACCTACGGTACGACCACCTTCACGGATAGCGAAACGAAGACCTACGTTCAATGCAATTGGTTGCAACAATTCTACTTCAATAGTTACGTTATCACCTGGCATAACCATTTCTACACCTGGTTGCAAGTGAATAGTACCTGTTACGTCAGTTGTACGTACGTAGAACTGAGGACGGTAGTTGTTGTGGAATGGAGTGTGACGTCCACCTTCTTCTTTTGAAAGGATATACACCTCAGCTTTAAATTTAGCGTGTGGAGTTACAGATCCTGGTTTGCAGATTACCATACCACGTTTGATATCTTTTTTGTCGATACCACGAAGTAGCAAACCTACGTTATCACCAGCCTCACCACGGTCAAGGATTTTGCGGAACATTTCAACCCCTGTAATAGTAGAAGTCAATTTTTCAGCACCCATACCAATGATTTCAACAGCCTCACCTGTTTTAGCTACACCAGTTTCGATACGTCCTGTTGCAACAGTACCACGACCTGTAATAGTAAACACGTCTTCGATAGGCATCAAGAATGGTTTATCTACGTCACGAGTAGGAAGCTCAATATAGCTATCTACAGCATCCATAAGAGCCAATACAGTGTCTACCCATTTCTTTTCTCCGTTAAGAGCTCCAAGAGCAGAACCTTGTATGATAGGAGTGTTATCACCATCATATTGGTAAGAGCTCAATAGCTCACGCATTTCAAGTTCTACCAACTCTAATAGTTCTGGGTCATCAACCATATCCACTTTGTTCATAAATACGACAATACGTGGAATACCTACTTGGCGACCAAGAAGAATGTGCTCACGTGTTTGTGGCATCGGACCATCAGTTGCAGCAACTACAAGAATAGCACCATCCATTTGCGCAGCACCAGTAATCATATTCTTTACATAGTCCGCGTGACCAGGACAGTCTACGTGCGCATAGTGGCGTGTTTTAGTTTGATATTCTACGTGTGATGTATTGATGGTAATACCACGTTCTTTTTCTTCAGGAGCGTTGTCAATAGAGTCAAAGCTACGTACTTCTGACAAACCAGCATCAGCCAATACTTTAGTAATAGCTGCTGTCAAAGTAGTTTTACCGTGGTCAACGTGTCCAATAGTACCAATATTCAAGTGCGGTTTGGAACGATCAAATGTTTCTTTTGCCATTTTCTAAAAAAATTTTAAATCTTAGTTATATAAATGAGTGTTTGATGTGTGTGCAAATACAATTACTGAGCTGATGACGAGATTTGAACTCGTGACCTCTTCCTTACCAAGGAAGTGCTCTACCCCTGAGCTACATCAGCAATAAAGAAAGAGCGGGAGACGAGGTTCGAACTCGCGACATTCAGCTTGGAAGGCTGACGCTCTACCAACTGAGCTACTCCCGCAAAAAAAATCTAATAAAATAAACTCGTGGGGAGAACAGGATTCGAACCTGTGAAGGTGAAAACCAGCAGATTTACAGTCTGCCCTCGTTGGCCGCTTGAGTATCTCCCCCCCTTTAATTATGATATAGCTAGAATAAAAAACAAAGTAAGCGTAGGTCGATCAGTACTTATTCTTACTCTTTTGAGCCGGCAGAGGGATTCGAACCCACGACCCCGAGATTACAAATCACGTGCTCTGGCCAACTGAGCTATGCCGGCGTTGCCTGTATCATTATTTCAGGGTGCAAAAGTATAACTATTTTTTTAACTGACAAATTTTTTATGACTTTTTTTTCATCTTTTTTCGCAATTTTATCGCAAATTATTGATTATCAGTATTTAATAATTATACCTTTTTTTGCCTAAAATAAGCATACAAGCCTCTTTCCCTATCCCTGATGCGTCTTCTTTAGCAAATCATTTACCACTTTTACAGGGTTAAAGGTAATAATAGGCACCTCAACAAACAAAGTTATCCACTTCGCCATAGAGCCATTCCACAACCCTGGTAACTCCAATGCCTTAAGCGGTCTGCCCATATACGTCTTAGAAGTAATAAATGCCTGCTCAGGGTCTACATACTCTTGCAAATTATACTTTTCACCCTTGTAGTTTTTAGTACCACATACCAAATCCACAGGATTAAAATGAGTAGATTGCTCAAAAATCTCCTTTTGCTTAGGGTCTTTCATATCCACCTGCGCCGATTCAATAATCTGCAAACTCACCACACCATTAGCATCCTTCACCCAAAAAGGACCGCCCCCTGGTTCCCCCTCATTTTTCACCATACCACACACACGTATAGGACGATTAAGCTGCTCTTTCGCAAATTCAAGAGCGTATTGTCGGCGGAATTTATAAACGTAGTCAGGCACATTGACATTGATTTCTCGCAAGAAATCCAATATATGTTTTATCTCCTTTTTCTTAACTTTGTCGTTATCAATGCGGTGCAATATCCTAAATACCTCTTCCTGCACCTGCGAAAGCTTGCCAGCCAAAGCCTCTTTGTAAAACACCGTTTCATCAGTGTATTTTTTCACAACCACATTATCAATGTTTTTGATAAAGATAATATCAGCATCCACATCGTTTAAGTTGCTAAGAAGCGCACCGTGTCCTGCAGGGCGGAACAACAAATTACCCTCTTCATCGCGGAAAAACGCATTGTCTTCAGTAACCGAAATTGTATCAGTACTAGGCTTCTGATACGAAAAATCCACATCAAAATTAATATGGTAACGCTCTTCCAATTGTGGCTTTATATGATTTAGCTCCTTGTAAAAAGATTCAGTGTGTTGTTCAGTAATAGTGAAGTGCAAGTTAGCTTGCTCATCATCCGATGCGTAAAGCACCGCCTCGCGGAAATGCTCTTCAAAAGGAGTCGCTATTTTTTCAGAATGACGGTGAAAAGGCAGTAATCCTTTCGGCATATTCCCGTAATTCAAACCATTTTCGTTCAGCAATACCGAAACAATAAGATGTTTCTGAGCATCTTCATTAAGGTTTACAAACTCAGGGTGATGTTTATCGATAAACTCTTTTAGCAACGGATAAAAAGCAAAACGTTCCAAGCCATCAAAAAAAGCACGTACTTCCTTATTACCTGTACGGTTCACGTATGCCACAAACGATTCCCTATCAGGCTCAAAGCCATCGCGGAAAGCAAAGAGCGATTTAAACATACGAGTAGCAGCCCCCGAAGCAGGCACAAACTTCACAATTTTATTGCCCTTTTTGCGTTTTTGGTAAATAGCAGCATATTTAGCCGCATCTTCTTTGGTTAATGGCAAGATACCGTCATCAATTACGGCAGCTTTTACCAACTGAATAGGAGGTACGCCTTGTTTAAAACGCGCTACTTGTGCATTGAGAGTAGCTTCGGTAATTCCTTTACGCACCAATAGTTGGTGGTCTTTTTCGGTTAATTCATTCATAATATTTTTAATTTATTTTAGTCTTTAGTTGTTAGTAAGTAGGCAGCTTTTGAGAGTTTTCAACTATGAGGGTGTCCAAAAAGTTTTAAAAACACAATTACGCCACACACTTTGTCAAACTTTCAGAGTTTGACAAAGTTAATTATAATCAATCGTTTTTATTCACATTGTAGGGGCGATTTGCAAATCGCCCTCACGAAACAAAACTTTTCGGACAGGCTCATCATCTACACCTCTATTTGTTCTTTAGCATCTTCACCCTCTATATGGCGAGTGATACCATCAAATAGACTTTTATACTGCAAAATACTATTCTTATCCATAATTATGTTGGCTTAATAATTATCTTCCCAGTGAAAAAGCACATCGTCAAATTTACAATTAGCCATATCTTCAGGACTGATAAAGAAATTAGCCACACCTCCTTCATTTCCCCAACAAATCTCTTCTCCTTCAACGTTATCAATATCTATTTGCAGGAGAAGGAGCGTATGAGGGTCTTTCTCTTCACGAGGGTCATATTCAATAAAGTAAGGATAACCCCCTATTTTATGCCTCATCTCTTTGTCAAGTAAATCATAAATCTTCTCACAGACTTTTATTCTCCTCTGCTTTTCTTTGAAAATAACTTCTTATTTTCAGGGTGCAAAGTAAAGACCCGTCCTACAAGTCCCACAATTCAAAATTCAAAATTCTTCTCTCGCACAAGTATCATTAGGCAAAAACAGAAATGCTCTATAGTATCCGATTCACCGTTAGCCTTTAGTTGTTAGTTTTTTTGACGAGACAAAGTTATAAATAAAAATACTAAAAAGCAAATTTTATTAGTATTTTTTTAAGAATAATTATTCTATAGCCTGCTTAATGCTAAAAAAGAAACTGTCCCAAAAAGTTAGTTTAAACTTTTAAGGACAGTCTTCTTTTATATCCTATACATCACACAGATAATCAATTATTTTTTCTTGTATTGTAGATGCAAATTTCCTTTTTGCTCCCATTTTATTTGATTTCCTCATAAGCACGTATAGCTTTATCAAAACGATCGTTCACACTTTCAATAGAGTAAAGTCCATCAGGGTTAGCTTTCAATCCCTTTAGTTTTAGTGAAAATACCACAGGTCGATTCTCTAAATTAAGTAATGTTACATTGCGAAGCTGTTCGGTAGTCTGATAAACAATATTTACAGCTACAAATTCCTTGCCCGCTTTGTCCACCCATTTTTCAAATACCAATTTGCTACCTATAGGAGTCTTCTTTTCTATTGATTGTGGCAAACTGTATTCTTCTACCTCCAAAGCCGCATTAACGCTCGCAATATTCGAATCGTGCCCACAAAGGAAAGTAAATTTGCGGTTTTTAGCATTCAGTTCGTCTTTCATATACACCAATAGCGGGTGAGCCACGTTCACTGCCACTATAGGAGCAGTAAATAATACATCGCCATAAACGTCTTTCACCTTAGCAATTTTTTCCCACTCATCATTAGAAAGTTTTTGTCCAAAAGCAGCCTGCACAGGGTCGGTATCTTCATAATACTGAAGAATAAGCGCATCCGAAGCCGAATTAGCAAACTTTAGTGAGCCTTTCATATTAGGTTCATCGCCTTTTTCAAGTTTTAGCTGAGTATTGTAATCGTTGAAAGCACACACTTCACCCGATTTGCAAGCAGGTGAGTTTTTCAGGTCTAATACCCTTTCAATAAGCTGGTAAGAATCTTTAAGACCTTCGTTGATGCCTACAATTCCTTTCTTGCCGCCCATAGCTGCAATTTCTTTCAGTGCCTGAGCTTTAAAAGCCTCGCTGCTCTTGGTAAGGGCAGGAAAAAATACCGGATCCATCTTGCTAGGGGTAAAACGATGGTTTATATGCAAATTAGCTACAGGCATAAAACCCGATGAAAAATACTGCGCTGTAGCAATAGTGCGTTGCATACTATTAGCATAAAAATTTACCTCATCAACCGTAGGAACCGCATTTTCTGTAAAAAGACCTTCATCAACTGTCCATTTGCGGAAAAACTGACCCATAATAGTTTCCAAAGCACCTCCTCGCAAGGTGAGTTCGCTGGGGGCTGCACTCCATTTTATCCATTCGTGAGGAGTCATTTTTTGCAACATACTACCATTTACTGATAGTGACGAACGAATATTGTGTCGGCTCAGTATCACCACTTCTTTCAGCTTGTATTGTTCTTTAAAAGCGTCTGAGCGTTGCAATTGTGCCATAGCCAATAGCGGGCACAAGAACAACAATGTTATATTTATAAAATTCTTTTTCATATAGTTTTATTTTTTTAAATTGGTTTCTCCTATACCATTCACACCTCTTAGAATTTGATTTGCAAACGCGTTTCTATCAAATTCAAATTAGTATCCTCTCTACCTGCACGATAGCCCACAGCAGTATGCGAAGCGCGCACCCTCCAAATCATATACTTGTTCAGGTAATAGTTAAAAGTAAGTGAATAATCATTTAGCCTACCACCCAAAATACCTGCCTTGCGGTTAGAAAGGTCGGTATAGTTATAGCCAGCCACCAATTCCATTGCTCCAGCTTTAGGCGTAGCAATACCACCATCGGCATCAGCATAAGTATACGGACTACCTTTGATGATAGTACGTACCATTGCGTAAGCACCACTCGCATCAAAAGCCTCAAAACCACTCTTTCTATTTACATTCACATAGTAATATTGAGCTTCTAATCCCCAGCGATTTTTAGCCAACAATAATTCAGGTGAAAATTTATATAAGAAAGTAGCATTATCAATAAATGCTTGTTGCGCTGTTACCTTAGCAATACGAGTAGGGAAAGGCGTTTTTAGAGTATACGAGCTATGTGAAACGCCTATTACTTTACCTGCGTTATTTTTTATTTCACCATAACGAGGTGTTTCAAAAGCCCCCGAAATACCCACATGCAAAATCTTACCCTCTTCGCGATAAGGACGATACAACAGCCTGCTCATCATTCCCATTCCTTGGCTGCCCGTTACTGTAGGACTCTTCTTCATCGCTTCATTTTCAGCAAAAAGACTCAGCGTACCAAAGAATTTATCTTTCTGATGCATCAGCATAAGCCCTACAAGCCTGCCATTGAAAAATGCCTCATTACTTTGAGGTTCTTCCATCGATATCTTGAAAGACGAACTTGTAGCACTCTGCATACCAAACTGATGTACAAAATAACCCCCTCTGAGGAGCGTATGCTTGCTAAATCCGTATTCTATAAGAACATCTTTTACCGAAAGAGCATTATAAAGCATAGCCAATATCCACTTTTGCCTTCCAGTTGCCGTAACGCACACCCAGTCCAGCACGTATATCGGGCATCGCAACCCCGCTTACAAACTCATTGTGATATTTATTAGCCCCAAAAGCACCTCCATCTATGAGGATACGCCCCGCAGGTTTTATTTCTATTTTATCCTCTGTTTTAGGCGCTGCTATTTGTTGTAGAACCGCAGCAGGCATTGTCATAGGGGTAGGTTCTGCCTGTGGGGTTGTATTATCTTGTGCGTAGCCATAAGCCAAGCTTAATAAAGCTGCGCTAAATACCCACTTTTTCATAACATAAATTATTTTGTTGTGCGTTCACTCTTCTTTACCTTGCCTTTTTTTACAAGTTCAGCAAATTCTTTTTTAGCTTTTGCCAATTGCGCCATAAAAGCATCATTAGCGTGTAGGCGTGCTACTACAGCACTCGCCACAAGGCGTGCCGCATCCACATCACTTTGGAAGTGATATCCACATATAACCCTACTTTGCCCCATTTCGTAGCCGCGTTTCAAAATCTCATTTTGTCTATCCACGTTTATTTCTGCAAGTACCAAGGCAGTAGCCCAGCCTATAGAAGTATGCCCTGAAGGGTATGACCCATTAGTAGAAAGCTCTTGTTGTTGCTCAGGGTTACAAGTAGTTTTTTCGTAAAACGCAAATGGGCGTACCCTCATATAGTGATCTTTAGCCGCACGAGTAGCAAGGTCACCCGCATCTTCACGCATTTTCACCACCAAGGTAAAAATTTCAGGAGTTTCTTCTTTTGAAATCTTCACCCCAAAAGCTTCCGAAAAAGCGTTAGGTACACCTGCCCCGTCCACACGAGCATCGCTCACCGCTTGCTCACCGCGGGCAGTACGGCGTTGCATCAAGCCCCATTGGTATTGTGCCTCATCGTTTAGGAAAAGTACACTCCCTGGTGATGGCGGAGGGGGCAATAGCTCAAGGCTATTTGCTACATCTCCTATTTGAAGAAAATAAACCTCAGGGCGTGTACGTACATCTCTAATCTTTTCTTGTGCAAAAGTAGCTACTGACGCTGCCAATAAAACTACTGATAAAAAAACTCTTTTCATTATATTTTGATATTAATTTATTATTTTCCTTTATGTTACGAATAAGTAAATTTATATACTTTTTTCGGCACAAAGATATGAAGAAACAAAATAATATCAAAATTTTTTTCACATTTTTTTAACAATTAATTTACCTATTCATATATTTCTATTACTACAGCTGTATTGCTACCCCCGAATCCCGAAGCCGTTTTTAGCAAATAATGCGTTTTTAAACGCTCATTTTTTGCCAATACATTTATGTTATGCGAAACACCCAATCGCTTAAAATTTAAGCTCCTTAGTGCCATTCCTCGCTTTGCCAATGCTACCGAGAGAATACTCTCCAACAAACCCGAAGTACCCAAGGTATGTCCAAAATAGCCCTTATAGCTATTCACAGGTGTATTGAGCAGCCCACTGCGCATCAGCGCAATGCTTTCCATTTCGTCATTGTAAAGCGTACCCGTACCGTGTGCATTAATAAGGTCTATCGCTTCAGGTTGCAAGCCAGCTTGTTGTAACGCCGCTGCAATGCTTAGGTATAACCCTTCCCCTGTACGAGAAGGTCCCGATATATGATTCGCATCATTGATAGAAGCTCCCCCCACAATTTTTGCTACAGCATCCTCACGTTCATTGCTAAGCCACAAAGCCGCAGTAGCTTCACCTAAGCTGATACCGTCTCTATTAGCATCATAAGGCTTGCAAGGACTACTACTCATCGCCTGAAACGAACTAAAACCCGACAGCACAAAATCAGTAACTTCATCACCAGCAACTATTAGCATACTATCGTACACCCCTGCCGCCAAAAGCCGAGAAGCTACCGAAAGTGCCATCACCCCCGATACGCAAGCATTACTCACAACCATAGGCGTAGTACAAATACCCAATACTTCCGCCAGCTCCTTTGCAGCATGGTGCAAAAAAGGCAAAGTATCAGTCCCTTTTTCCAACGAACGTATATCGCCTTTGGTAGTAGAAAGCAGCAAACCTGTACGTTCAGTAATGCGAATATCTTTCAGAAGAGGAGCTACTGCCACATAAAGAAGCCGTTGCAAGCGAGTCAAATGAGGATAACGCATATAATCAGGATAAGCAGTAAGAGCATTTTCACTGAAAACCGACATCGGTATGTTCGCAAATCTACCTCTATCAGCCTGCAAGGCAATTCCTGTTTGCCCACTCAATACTGCCTCCATAGTAGTCTCCAAATCCAATCCTAAAGGCGTTGTAATATTATATTGATGAATATATGACATTTTTTTATTTTTAATTAGCAGATGGTATAATTAAAAAAGCTGCCTAAATAAAGACAGCTTTTTCTACGGAATAATATCATCGTTAAACGTTTATTTTACTTTTTCAACAATAGCTTTGAACGCTTCTGGGTGATTCATAGCCAAATCGGCTAACACCTTGCGGTTGAGTTCAATGTTATGAGCTTTAAGTTTCCCCATAAACTGAGAGTATGACAATCCGTGAAGGCGCGCACCTGCATTGATACGTACAATCCACAAAGCACGGAAAGTTCTCTTTTTGTTACGGCGGTCTCTATAAGCGTACTGCATTGCTTTCTCAACAGCATTTTTAGCTACCGTCCAAACGTTTTTTCTGCGACCAAAGAAACCTTTGGCAAGCTTCATTATTTTCTTTCTACGAGCTCTACGAGCTACAGCATTTACTGATCTTGGCATAAATAAATTTTAATTTTTTGTAGCAGGTGGTTCGGCTTAAAACAAACACTTAGGTACCTACTCCAGGGTTATTAATTCCGATTCGTTGCAGACAATTATTTTAAGCCTAATTGTCTCTTCACACTTGCAGTATCGTTAGTGCTAACGAGTGCAGCGTGGGTAAGTGCCAACTTGCGTTTTTTAGTCTTCTTTGTTAAGATGTGGCTCTTAAACGCATGTTTTCTCTTGATTTTGCCAGAGCCCGTAAGCACAAAACGCTTCTTAGCTCCCGATTTAGTTTTAATTTTAGGCATTTGCTTAGAATTTTTATTGTGATATTATTCCGTCCTCCCCCCGCCCCTCTTTTCAGAGGGGGAGTTACAGGAGTTTATTTTTATCCTCATTTTCCGCCCTTTACGAGGGTCAGATAACGATTATTTTTTCTTAGGTAATGGTGCCAAAAACATCGTCATACGCTTGCCTTCCAGTTTAGGCATTTGTTCCACTTTGCCGTATTCTTCAAGGTCAGTAGCAAGTCGTAACAACAAAATCTCACCTTGGTCTTTGTAAATAATTGAACGACCTTTGAAAAATACATAGGCTTTAACTTTTGACCCTTCTTTCAAAAACTTTTCACCGTGTTTTTTCTTAAATTCATAGTCGTGGTCATCTGTTTGAGGACCAAAACGTATCTCCTTAATAACTACTTTCACAGCCTTAGCTTTTAGCTCTTTATCACGCTTTTTTTGTTCGTAAAGAAACTTCTTATAGTCAATTACTTTACAAACGGGCGGAGTAGCATTTGGCGATATCTCAACCAAATCGAGCTCAAGACTTTCAGCAATTTCTAAAGCTTTTCGTGTAGGATAAACGCCATTCTCAACGTTTTCCCCCACAAGACGAACCTCTGGAACCCTAATATCGCGATTTATGCGATGTAGGCTTTTGTCGTCTTTTCCCGGTGTGTTACTTTTCTTAATGATGGCTATTAAAATTTTAAATTACTTTCACTGTTTTATTTTGTCAATTAGCAAATTGCTTTATCGACTTGGCTACTTCTTCGTTGATGAGTTTAGCAAAAGCCTCTACAGTCATACTTCCTAAATCTTCACCACCGCGTTTGCGTACCGAAATAGTAGCCTCTTTTTCTTCATTTTCACCCACAATAAGCATATAAGGCACTTTTTGCTTTTCAGCCTCACGTATCTTTTTACCCATTGTTTCAGCACGATTGTCTATTAGGGTACGAATATCCAAATCCTGTAGCTGTCTCAATACTTTTTGCGCATAGCCTTCGTACTTTTCGCTGAGCGACAAAATTATAGCTTGGTCAGGAGTAAGCCATAATGGGAAATTACCCGCTGTGTGCTCCAACAAAATAGCTACAAAACGCTCCATACTACCAAAAGGCGCACGGTGTATCATCACAGGGCGGTGCAATTCGTTGTCTGCACCTTTATACCACAAGTCAAATCGCTCAGGTAAGTTGTAATCCACCTGAATAGTACCCAGCTGCCAGCTTCTTCCTAAAGCATCTTTCACCATAAAGTCAAGCTTAGGACCATAAAAAGCAGCTTCTCCTGTTTCCACCACATAAGTAAGCCCCTTTTCTTTAGCAGCAGCTATAATAGCATTTTCAGCTTTAGCCCAATTCTCATCACTACCAATGTATTTAGTCAGGTTTTCAGGGTCACGCAATGATACTTGTGCCGTAAAATTATCAAACCCAAGTGAGCCAAATACGTATAGCACTAAGTCTATTACGTGTTTAAATTCAGTATCAAGCTGTTCAGGAGTACAGAATATATGAGCATCGTCTTGAGTGAAGCAGCGCACACGGGTCAATCCGTGTAATTCACCACTCTGCTCATAACGATATACAGTACCAAATTCAGCAAATCGTTTCGGTAAATCTTTATAACTCCAAGGGTGCGAATTGTATATTTCGCAGTGGTGAGGGCAGTTCATCGGTTTTAGCAAATACTCTTCCCCTTCATTAGGAGTAGCTATTGGCTGAAAACTATCTTTGCCGTATTTTTCCCAGTGTCCTGAAGTTACATATAAATTTTTATGCCCTATATGAGGGGTAACTACCTGTTCATAACCCGCTTGTTTTTGAGCTTTGCGCAAGAAAGCCTCCAAACGCTCGCGTAGTGCTGCACCTTTGGGCAACCAGAGTGGTAGCCCCTGCCCTACTTTGTTTGAAAAGGTAAAGAGTTCCAATTCTTTACCAAGCTTGCGGTGGTCGCGTTTTTTAGCTTCTTCCAATAGCTCAAGATAATCAGTAAGTTCTTTTTGCTTCGGAAACGAAATTCCATACACACGCGTTAGCTGCGGATTGTGTTCATTACCACGCCAATAAGCACCTGCAGCACTAAGCACTTTCACTGCTTTTACAAATCCAGTGTTAGGAATATGCCCCCCACGGCAGAGGTCAGTAAAAGTACTATGGTCACAAAAAGTAATAGTACCATCTTCAAGCGCTTCAATGAGTTCTGTTTTATACTCATTTTTCCCCGCATAATATGACAACGCTTCAGCTTTGCTTACAGGGCGCATTTTAAATTCGTGTTTGCCACGTGCAATTTCCAAGAACTTAGCTTCAATAGCCGGAAAATCTTTTTCAGAAATAGGTTTTCCATTAAAATCAACATCGTAGTAAAAACCACTCGCAATTGCCGGCCCTATGGTAAGCTTAATACCAGGGTACAATTCCTCCAATGCCTGAGCCAAAATGTGCGCCGATGAGTGCCAAAAAGCCTTTTTCCCTTCAGGATTATCCCAAGTATATAGAGTTAAACTACCATCCGTCGTCAGTGGAGTAACGCTTTCTACTGTTTTTCCATTGAAGGAAGCAGATAGTACATTGCGTGCAAGTCCTTCGCTAATACTTTGAGCTACTTGCATAGGGGTAATGCCACTTTGGTATTCTTTTACCGAACCGTCTGGTAGTGTAATCTTTATCATTTTATTATCCAAATTTTAGTATTGTTAGCTTTGAGAGTGCAAAGGTATAAAATATTTATGAATTAGCAAGATTTTTGCAGAAAAATTGAAACTACTTATATAATCTATTTTAAATAAAGAAGATACAGGAATTACAAGAAGATTAGGTAATGATTTAGTAATAGTTCTTATTTCATTTGATTATACCTATTTTCTCAGTAACTTCTAGGTGCAAAGGTACAACATCTTGACAATATAACCAAAAAAAATTACCTTTGCACCCACAAACGTGCGTTGCTGAGGCTGTCTAAAAAGTTTGTTTTAAACTTTTTTTGGCAGCCTCTTTTATAGTGTCATATCCTAAAATAGGTTTACACTAAAAATAGAAAAAATATGCCGTATTATTTGGCTATTCAAAATATTGTTCGTACCTTTGCGAACAACAAAGAAGAAAGGAGAATTGGAGTGAAAGAGAAACAGTACACAACAGAGCAGGAACAGATTGCTCGCTTTGCCAAAGCAATGGGACATCCAGCACGGATGGCTATTCTTGCTTTCTTGGCAAAACAAGATAGTTGCTTCTTCGGTGATATTCACGAAGAACTACCTATTGCTAAAGCAACCGTTTCGCAGCATTTGAAAGAATTGAAAGAAGCTGGCTTAATTCAGGGGGAAATAGAAACGCCCAAAGTCCGGTATTGTATAAACCGGGAGAATTGGGAACTTGCCCGAAAATTGTTTGCAGCTTTTTTAGGGGACTGTAAATGTAAAGATACATCGTGCTGTGAATAGCAGTACCTTTTTTTTGGAATAAACGTTCGTAGTTCTACGAACTACGATTATTATATTAACTTTAAAGTAAAATGACAATGAAAATTAAAGTATTAGGAACTGGGTGTTCAAGCTGTAAAGCCTTGTACGAAACTACCAAACAAGCTATTTCAGAATTAGGTTGCGATGCAACCCTTATCAAAGAGGAAGATTTATTGAAAATCATGGAGTATAACATTTTAGGGCTTCCGGCTTTGGTGATTGACGAGAAAGTCGTATCAGCTGGGAAAAAGTTATCCCTTGCAGAAGTGAAAGAGTTGATAACCAAATAAAAATGAACTATGAGAAAATTATTTTATCTACTGATTGCAACGCTGGTCTTAGTTTCCTGTGGTAACGATTCAAAGAAAAAGACCGGAGAAAATCAAGCGGAAGAAATACAGTCTAACCGCATAGAGGTTCTTTATTTTCATGGAGCGCAACGGTGTATCACTTGCCGGGCGATAGAAACAAATACAGAAGCCCTTTTGGATAGCCTTTATTCAAAAGAAAAAGCAGACGGTAAAATTATCTATAAAGTGATAGATATTTCAAAGAAAGAAAATGAAGCGATTGCAGACAAGTACGAAGTTACATGGTCGTCTTTGTTTGTTAACGGCTGGAAAGACGGCAAGGAGAATGTAAACAACATGACCGAGTTTAGCTTTTCCAATGCGAAAAATACACCGGACAAGTTTAAAGAGGGAATTAAAAGCAAGATTGACGAATTGTTAAAACAGTTGTAAGATGGATTTTCTTCAATCGCTATTAGATAACAGTTCTATTCCTGCTATTACAGCTTTTATATTGGGGATTTTAACGGCGGTCAGCCCGTGTCCGTTAGCGACCAACATAACGGCAATAGGATTTATTAGTAAGGACATAGAAAACCATCACCGGATATTTATAAACGGATTGCTTTATACTTTCGGAAGAATAGTAAGCTATACGGTTCTTGGCTTTATCCTTATTCCTATTCTCCGTGAGGGAGCAAGTATGTTTATGGTTCAAAAAGCCGTAAGCAAGTACGCGGAAATACTGATTGCTCCGGCGTTAATCATCATTGGAATATTTATGCTCGATGTAATAAAACTCAATCTACCGAAAATCAATATCGGCGGTGAAAGTTTGAAAAAGAGGACTAAAGGCGGTTGGGGGGCTATGCTATTGGGTATTTTATTTGCCCTTGCTTTTTGTCCTACCAGTGGAGTATTTTATTTCGGTATGCTTATGCCTTTGTCAGCAGCGGAAACGGGCGGGTATCTCTTACCTATAATTTACGCTATTGCTACGGGATTACCCGTAATCCTTGTTGCATGGATTTTAGCGTATAGTGTTGCCGGGCTGGGTAAGTTTTATAACCGGATGCAAATATTTGAGAAATGGTTTCGTAAAATAGTTGCCATCCTCTTTATTGCGGTAGGAATTTATTATGTAGTAGTCTTTTATCTATAAACATAGAGTATCATTTTAAATAAAAACAGTATGAAAAAGATAGAAATTTTCGACCCGGCAATGTGTTGCCCTACGGGTCTTTGTGGAACAAATATTGACCCTGAATTAATGCGTATTGCGGTTGTTATTGAAACATTGAAGAAACAGGGTATCATCGTTACCCGTCACAATTTACGTGACGAACCGCAAGTATATGTAAGTAATAAAACAGTAAACGAGCATCTGCAAAAATATGGGGCGGATGCACTGCCTATTACTTTAGTGGACGGTGAAATCGCTGTTTCAAAAACCTATCCTACCACCAAACAAATGAGTGAATGGACGGGTATCAATTTGGATTTTATGCCAGTAAAATGAGTATTCACCAGCTAATTATATAAAAATGAAAACATTTAATTTATCAGATATAGATTTGATGAAATACCTTTTCTTCACCGGAAAGGGCGGTGTTGGAAAAACTTCGATTGCTTGTGCTACTGCGGTAGGCTTGGCAGATAATGGAAAGAAAATACTTCTTATCAGTACAGACCCGGCTTCAAACCTGCAAGATGAGGCTGTCCGAAAAGTTTTGTTTAAACTTTTAAAGACAGCCTTCTTTTTTAAGATTTTATTTTATATTTTCTAAAATATTCAAGATTTTGGATTCTTAAGCAGCTTGTAAAAGGTAAGAAAATAAAAAAGTTGTATTTTGAGAAGATTTTAGTGTGTTTTTATTAGTTTTTGCTTCCAATTGGGCGGTCTTCTTCCTATTAGACAATAATTTTCTAAAATTATGACCAATTGACATTAGTAAAAATTCCATTTCTACTTTTTCCTTACCTCTATGTGTGAACCGATTAAACTTATTATCACTTTTTAGCTGTCCAAATACTGCTTCAACTTCTATCGGACGCTTTCTACGATGATACTGACCTCTTTCACTGGTTAATAATGCTCTCGCTCGTGATTTTAACTGATTTAATCGATAATTAACCTCTATTCTTCGGTTGCCTTTTGATTTATGACATAAACCTCTAAGCGGACACCCCTCACATCTTTGTGCCTGGTAATAAGCAATTTCTGATTTATATCCATTACTCGATATTCGCTTCCCCTTCCCTACATTTCGTAGTTTTTGCCCCATTGGACATACATAATAATCCTCTTTTAGGTTATAGTACATATTTTGAACTAAAAATGGGTCTTCTTTTTGCTTCTTTTTCTGTTCTATATGAAAAAAACTGAACTTTATATATCCCTTAACACCTTTTCTTTCAAGTATTTCGTAGTTTTCTTCACTGCCATACCCTGCATCAGCACAAACTTCTTTGCTTTGTTTCTGATAATTCTTTTCAAACCCATTTAGATGACTTTCTAATGTAGTAGTATCACTTGGCGTTTGATGGATGCTAACGTGAGTAATGAACTGATTTTCAGTAGATATTTGAGCATTATAAGCTGGCTTTAACTGACCATTTTTCATATGATCATCTTTCATTCGCATAAAAGTAGCATCAGTATCTGTTTTACTATAAGAGTTCCTATCTCCCATTATCTCTAAACTTTTTTCGTATTGTTCTAACTTTGGAAGATATTCATTTTGAAGCTTTTGTAACTCTCTTTCTTGTTTTTTAGTAGGTTCTTTTAGCCTTTTATTGATTTGGGATAATTGCTCTTTAAGTGCTTCTGCATTAATTTCTTTAGGAAGTTCCTTTTTGTTAATTTCTTGATTATCAGATTGTATACTATCTTCTATATCAGAAAGTACTTTATTAATTTTTGCTTCTAACCTTTCCTTGTACTTCTCTACAGAACCTCTCCACACAAAAGTATATTTATTGGCAGCTGACTCTATTTTTGTACCATCAATATACTGAATATCAAGGCTAAGATAACCTTCTTTTACTAAGAGTTTTACAATTTCAGCAAAAAGTTTTTGCAGAGAATCTTTCAGAGTTTTGCCTCTAAAATCATTAATAGTTCTAAAATCAGGAGTTGTACCACCTGCCAAATACATAAGAGGAAGATTCTCTTTAACTGCGAGAGCCATTTTACGGCAAGAATAAATATTAGAAAGGTAGCTATAAAAGATTATTTTTATCATCGTACGAGGATGATACGCAGAACATCCTCCCCCCTTATATTTTTGAAGTATATCTTTTATATCTAATTGATTAACAACCATTTCAACTAGTTTAGCAGGATGGTTCTTATCTATTTTATCAAAAATATTTTCGGGAAAAAGTGTTAAAAATTTGTCAGGTTCAGATTTAAATGATATTTTTGTCATAGTGTTTTTTTAGGAGCCACAAAGATACAAAATTTGTGGTAAAACACCAAATAATAAGAGGCTATCCGATAAAAGATAGCCTCTTTTTTATTCATTACTGATAATCAGCCTTTTAAAACTTTTCGGACAGGCTCTGAACGTACACGGCACGGATATTCAAGAAGTACCCGGCTTAACGGTCGTTAATCTCGACCCGGAACAAGCCGCAGCCGAATACAAGGAAGGCGTTATTGCTCCTTTCCGGGGACAACTGCCCGAAAGTGTAATTCAGAATATGGAAGAACAACTTTCAGGGTCTTGTACGGTAGAAATTGCGGCTTTCAACCAGTTTTCCGATTTTATCACGGATGCTGATAAAGCAAAAGAATACGACCATATTATCTTTGATACAGCCCCCACGGGATACACGTTACGAATGTTACAACTACCATCAGCGTGGAGTACATTTATTAGTGAGAGTACGCACGGTGCATCTTGCTTAGGTCAATTATCCGGTTTGGAAGAACGGAAAGGTATCTATAAGCAGGCAGTTGAAACACTTTCGGATGCAAACGCAACCCGCTTAGTATTGGTTAGCCGTCCTGAAATCGCACCATTAAAAGAAGCCGCCCGTTCTTCACATGAATTGCAATTACTGGGAATTAGAAACCAGCTATTGGTAATCAACGGGCTTTTGCTGCAATTAGATGAAGCCGATAACGTATCGAAACAGATATATGACAGGCAGCAAAATGCCCTGAAACAGATTCCTGCGGAACTGCTGGAATATCCGTCTTATTATGTTCCTTTACGGTCATACAATTTATCTAATATTGCGAATATCCGCCGGATGCTTTACAATGATAATTTAACAAATGATGCGAACTATCAGCGGATTACCGATGCCAAAGGGATGGATGAACTGGTAAACGACCTCTATCAATCAGGAAAAAGGGTTGTTTTTACTATGGGAAAAGGCGGCGTGGGAAAAACCACTTTAGCCACTGAAATAGCCCTGAAATTAACAAAACTGGGAGCAAAGGTGCATCTTACCACGACTGATCCGGCAAACCATCTGAATTATAACCTGGATGTTCAGGCTGGCATTACGGTAAGCCGGATTGACGAAGCGGAAGTGTTGGAAGCCTATAAAAACGAGGTTCGCAGTAAAGCTGCGGAAACAATGACAGCCGAAGATATGGAATATATAGAGGAAGATTTACGTTCACCGTGTACGCAGGAAATTGCAGTATTCCGGGCTTTTGCTGAAATTGTCGATAAAGCAGAAAATGAAGTCGTAGTAATTGACACCGCGCCTACCGGACACACTTTGTTATTGCTGGATGCAACGGAAAGTTACCATAAGGAAGTACAACGTACACAAGGCGACACTCCCGCTTCCGTAAGAAAGCTGTTACCACGTTTAAGAAACCCACAGGAAACAGAAATTGTTATTGTGACCCTGCCCGAAGCAACACCCGTATTTGAAGCCGAACGTTTGCAAATGGACTTACAACGTGCCGGGATTAATAATAAATGGTGGGTCGTGAATGCTTGCTTGTCATTAACAGGCACCGAAAATTCTTTCTTGCGGGCAAAGGCGCAAAATGAATTGGCTTGGATTAAGAAAGTAGAAGAATTATCAAAGGGAAATGCTGCCCTGATAGCTTGGAAAAACAACTAAAAACATGAAGATTTTAATTCTTTGTACAGGAAATAGCTGCCGCAGCCAAATGGCACATGGCTTTTTGCAATCATTTGACAATAAACCGGATGTCTTTTCAGCAGGAACAAAACCTGCTGAAAAGGTTAATCCGATGGCGGTAAAGGTTATGGATGAAATGGGTATAGATTTAACCCACCATACCCCTAAAAGTGTAAACCTATATATAGGACAGGAATGGGACTATGTTATTACGGTCTGCGGTGGGGCAAACGAAAGCTGCCCGATGTTTACGGGTGAAGTAAGGAACAGGCTGCATATAGGATTTGACGACCCATCAGAAGCAACCGGAACGCCGGAGTTTATAAACAGTGAATTTCATCGGGTACGGGATGAAATAAAAGCCCGCTTCTATCAGTTCTACATCGACCATATCCAAGGAAAACAAGAATAATGCACCAATATATCTCTAAGTTCAATGTTCCAAAGATGGATTGCCCATGCGAGGAAAATTTAATCCGTCTGAAATTAGGCAATAGCCCCTTAGTGGAGCGTCTCGATTTCGACTTGGCGGAAAGAACCTTAGTTGTCATCCATCACGGGGAAGTGAAGTCGATTCAGGAACAGCTTGAAACATTAAACCTTGGTGCCAAGCTAACAGCATCTTCTCTCTGCGATGAAGCAAAGTCTGAAACCACCTCCAAAGTTCAGAGACGGGTGTTGTGTTGGGTGCTCGTCATCAACTTTCTATGTTTCATCATAGAAGCCACAACAGGCATCATCTCCCAGTCGATGGGCTTGGTCGCAGACAGTTTGGATATGTTGGCAGATGCTTTGGTTTACGGCATGAGTCTGATGGCTGTTGGAACAACTATAGCCCGTCAGCAAAAAGTAGCAAAACTCAGTGGCTACCTTCAAATTTCACTGGCTGTATTGGGGCTCATCGAAGTTATCAAACGCTTTATGGGCCTCGAAACGCCCCCAGACTTTTTAGTTATGATTGTCATCTCGTTCATTGCACTAATCGCCAATACAGCCTCTCTATGGTTGTTGCAGCGCACAAAGAGCAAGGAGGCCCACATACAAGCCAGTGTTATTTTCTCAGCCAACGATGTCATTGTCAATATAGGAGTCATCGTTGCAGGGCTGTTGGTTGGACTATTGAACAGCAACGCCCCTGATTTGATCATAGGCATCATTGTCTTTCTCATCGTCATTAGAGGCGCGATACGCATACTGAAACTCTCAAAGTAAAACTATAACATATGGAAAAGAAACAAGGAATTGGATTTTTTGAAAAATACCTGACTATCTGGGTTGCCTTGTGCATCATTATTGGAATTGCCGTGGGACAATGGCTCCCGGCAATTCCGCAAACATTAAGCAAATTTGAATATGCCAACGTGTCTATACCCGTGGCAATCCTGATTTGGTTAATGATTTATCCGATGATGCTAAAAGTAGATTTTCAAAGTGTTAAGAATGTCGGCAAGCGTCCGAAAGGAATTATAGTCACTTGTGTTACAAATTGGCTGATAAAGCCATTTACCATGTTCGGAATAGCTTATTTGTTCTTCTATGTGGTTTTCAAAGCCTTTATACCTGCCGGATTAGCCGAAGAATATTTAGCCGGGGCGGTATTATTGGGGGCTGCACCTTGTACAGCAATGGTGTTCGTGTGGAGTTACCTTACTAAAGGGGATGCCGCTTATACACTGGTACAAGTGGCAGTGAACGATTTAATCATATTGGTAGCGTTTGCCCCTATCGTTGCTTTCTTGCTGGGAGTTGGCGGCGTATCTATCCCGTGGGATACTCTGTTGCTATCCGTAGGGCTGTTTGTTGTAATACCACTTGCTGCTGGGGTCATTACCCGAATAATGGTTATCCGCCGCAAAGGTGTGGAGTATTTCAATAACGTATTTATTAAGAAATTTAATAATTATATGGTAGGTGGATTGCTATTAACGCTTATTATCCTGTTTTCATTTCAAGGAGAAACGATACTGAACAATCCCCTGCATATCTTATTGATTGCAGTTCCGCTTGTGTTGCAAACGGTTCTGATATTCTTCGTTGCTTATGGTTGGGCGAAATGGTGGAAATTACCCCATGATGTTGCCGCACCTGCCGGAATGATTGGGGCAAGTAATTTCTTTGAATTGGCGGTTGCTGTGGCTATTTCTCTTTTTGGTTTACAATCCGGGGCTGCATTGGCTACGGTGGTGGGCGTGCTGGTCGAAGTTCCGGTGATGTTGATGTTAGTAAGGATTGCCAATAACACACGAAGCTGGTTTCCGGCTACAAAATAACAATAGGGCAAAAGTCCTAATCTAACTTTATCGTAAAAAGGCTTGGTGCTGGAAATGTTTGTTTCTAACGTTTCTGGCATGAGGCTGTCCAAAAAGTCTTCAAAAGTATGATTGCCTCTCACATTTTGAAAAAGTCCAAGACTTTAGTAAAATGATTAGACTAACAATCAATAACTTTTGCTTCCCTTGTAGGAGCGAAAGGCAATTCGCCCTCACAAATCAAAACTTTTTAGACAGCCCCTTTTTTTTGTCGTTTAGTTTAATACAATAAAAATATAAAAGTAAAAAACCACGACTTCGGAGTGTGTTTTAAGCTCCCTGCAAGGGCAAGTGGTTTTGAGGTGCCTACACGCCTAATGCGTGCCTCAAAACACAACTTGCTCTGTTCCGGTGAACAGAAAATTCTCCCTAAAGGTCAAATTTTAATTAACCATAAGAAAAGAAGATAAATATTACAAGCTCATAAAGTGATTTAGGGCATATTAGCAATATATTTAATCACTTACTTACAGAGTTATTTACAATTCTATGTAAAGCTATATGTATATTTGTACATTACTTTGCATTCACGCATCAAAGCAAGCAAGTATGTACGAAGGTAAAAACGTAATTAGGTAGCTACATAGTTTGAAATTTTTATTCGACAATGGGAGGAAAAGCGGTATTCGTTTCAAAAAACAATCTGTAAGAAGCGGCATTTTTCTCATATTAGACATTTTTTTTATTCGCTTAAAGGTCGGAATGAGCTGGTTTCGTTTCGAGTGCCATAAAAGGTCTGTGTTTAGCTTCTGCAAGGTTTTTCAAAAAAATACTACCCTCAGGACAACGGACAAGGGCTGGAGATTTTTTGAAAACCCATCGGGCTTGACCTTGCAAGAAGCGTTAAGAACACAGAAATACCTTTGCACTCGAACAACGAACCGCCATTACGTGCCTTAAGTGTTTAAAACAGGGAAAATAGGTAAGTCTTAATAACACTCTTATCTTTGTGAGATAGCTTTTTGTAAGGCAACAAAAAAATCCATTGACACATCTCTTTTTGAAATATTATCAATGGATTTCTAATTTTTAAAAGACACTGAGAAGCTATCCTATCTTTAAATTCTTTAATCGTTCGGCAGCAATTTCCATATCCTTGCTGATTTTCTCATTGGTGATTTTAGCATAAATCTGGGTAGTTTTGATATTCTTATGTCCCATCATCTTACTAACACTTTCCAAGGGAACCCCTTCTGTTAAGAACAGAGTACCAAAGGTATGGCGTGCCCAGTGAAATGAAATGGGTTTTTCACGAATGATGTTACAATCTTTCATCATCTTTCTGATTAAGAGGTTGCAATTAGCATTGGAGGGTGTAGGAAACAATGCCTCTGTACGAGTCGTACCTTCATATTTTTCAATAATTTTCTCGGCTATATCCAACAGACGTACATTACAGGGCACATCAGATTTCTGACGGCGTTTGATAAGCCATTTGTTGCCGTCAAAGAACGATTGTAAGTGGCTTCTTTTAAGTTGTTTGATATCAATATAAGAGAAGCCTGTAAAGCAACTAAAAACAAATAGGTCTCGTACTAATTCAGCAGAAGCACTCTTAGGGTGATATTGTAAAAGAGTTTCTACTTCCTCTCTAAGCAAATAGCCTCTATCTTTCTCCTCCATAGAACTTATATAATTCTTAAAAGGATTGCGATAGATAATTCCTTTGTCTATGGCTATTTCTACCATTTTACAAAGGGGCATCATATAAACCCATATTGTGTTGTGAGTAAGACTTTTATTAACTCTAAGATAGAAATCAAAATCGTTGATAAAGTCTTCTGTAAGCTCTTTGAAAGAAATATCACTTCTGCGGTATTTATACTGGATAAACTCGCTCAAATGAGTATATACATTCTCATATTTGTTAAGAGTGCTGTAACTTCTAACACCTTTTTCTACCATCAAGGCAAAGCCTTCTTTGAAATTCTCATAGACTTTTAGCAAGGAATCTTCCATTACTCCTATACCCAAGAAAGTAGCTTTTAGCTTCTGAGCAGTAACCACTCCCTCGTACTTCATCAGTTCCTCATAATGAGTAACCATACGTGAACGGATCTCTTCTAGCTTGCGATTGAGTTGGGTAGCTTCTTCTGTTTTACCTGTTACCCTGCCATATTTCAAATCCCATTTCTGTGGAAGGATTTCAAGTTTGGTACTAAACTGAGCTACCTGATTGTCAATGGTAATACGCCCCATAATAGCAACCTTACCGTTCTTCTTTGGGGCATTCTTTTTAAGGTAAAACAATACCTTAAAGGTTGAGCGTTTTACTTTTTTCATACTCTAATTTTTTAATTTGCGAAAGTACTTTTTATCAAGTTACTGTACAATATGAAAAAAGGTGTAAAACACTGAAATATAACCTATTAATAAAAAATATTTTTCAGTATGGTAGGTAACGATTTAGAAACCTAATTTTGAAAAAAACTATCTAAAACATCTAAGACTCTGTCTTCTCTTATCTTCCTGTCAAAAAATTAATCCTCTTTGTATGAGCTAATTACATTATTTTTTGTAGTTTTGCTTTTTATTCGTAATTTTGCGCCAAAAATTAAAAAATAAAAAACTATGAAAAAGAACATTTATTACTTTGTTATGGGCGTTTTTTCCCTATTGGCTACAGCCTCTTGCTCTAAATCAGAGAGCGAAGAAAGCACAAAATATCAGAACCTACCCAAGGAGGTCAAAAGCATCATTTCTGATAAAATTCTAAGAAAATTAGAAGCGAGCGGTATGGTCATACATACCGGTACTACCCCTCCTAATATTGAAGGTACTTTCAATATAACTCCGTTCGAGTTAGCTTTTACTGATGTACCCGATAATCAGTATGTTGTAGGCTATCAGATAACAGGTTATACCTATCGTTTCTACGACCAACAAGGCGTAAAAATAAAAACGGACTACCAAAACCTCGATTTCTTAAGTAATGATAAAGCGATAGGCAAAGGCACTATTATTTCGGGTAGTGAGAATAAATTCACCGCTTATATGGCTTTTGAAGGTGAAGATAACTCTATAAGTGCCAGCTACAAACAGTTAGCTGTCATTTCAGGAGAAATCACCGCACAAGGCATTAAGAACTTCAAGTATGCTTTTTATTTATTAGAAAAGAATGACCCTCTCAATACCCTAATGCCAGTAGGGGGTACCCGCATTTGGTTCGACAGCGATAATATGTCAGAAAGAGAATAAAGCAACCTACAAGTTGCTAGTTAATGTATAAAAAAAACGTGGGATATCCCACGTTTTTTTATTACCATTGTTTTTGAAATACCAAAATAGTATTTGTGTTGCCAAAGAAAAGAGTTTGTTTATCATCGCTAAAGCTAAACGGAATAGGTACTTTTTGTCCGTTAGAAACGTTGTAATACGTATTGCCTTCTCTTGCCCAAGCAAAGGTTTTTCTTTCTTCATCACCACATTTCACACCGTCATCTGATAACCTGTAGTATATGGTAAAACCAATTGTACTTGCTACAATATCACCTCTAAAGCAAGCAGGAATACCCGCCTTAAATTCTTTTATAGTCTTACCGCTCTTCAATTGTACTTTGGTAAGTCTCCAATAACCTACAAAGGGGTCTAAGTGACTATAATCTACGCCCCGCTTATGAAGAATCAATGTTTCATCATTACCTTTATCATTTAGGAAACGCAGTATGAGCTCTTTGTTTTTCATTTCATAATTGATAGTAGCTGTTTGTCCCTTGTAGCCTTTAGGAGAATCAGCCGTTATAGTCAAATGAAAAGCGCTGTTAGAAGCGGTGTAATCGTAATACTTAAAGTCTTCTTTACAAGTAGAATTATCTTCATATACCCGTTTGTGCTTCAGCTGGTTGTCAGAGATTTCAAATACAGTTCGTTTTGAACATTGATTGGGAGTATACCAATTGTATTCATTTATACTTTGTTTTAGGTTGTACATAGTATGGATATACCAATCACCTTTAAGCGAAGTACTACTACCATTGTCATCATCTTTTCCGCAAGAGAAAAGACATAAAGCTGTGGCAACAAGTGCCGATAAAATACGTTTTTTCATATTTGTTTTTATTTTAAAAGTGAATATCGGGACAAAGATAATAAAAAATATGTTTATATCTTATATAATATTTTTTTATAATCAAAAAATATACTTATTTTTGCCCTGAAAATTTACAAAAATCAGGCGTTTTATGAAATTATTAATATCTTTATTATTGTTATTGCCTTTGTGGGCAAAGGCACAACTAATGGAACCCCTCGACAAATGGGGCGTACGCACCGCCTACACACGCACCAATGGCAGCCGCAGCTTTGTCTTTATAGGCGCCTCACTCAATAGCACCGAAGTAGACCGCAGTGGCTTAGCTGCGATAGGAGCCAAAGTATACGCAGGAGCACAGATAGGAAAACCAGACAGCTGGAAAATAATTCCCGAAGTAGGAGCAGATGCTTTTTTTATTTTACCGGTAGGAGTAGGCGTTTCACTAAACACCGAAGCCATAACACCCCGCGTAGGCATTACGCTCATCAATTCCATCGAATTTTATTGGGGGTACTCCTTGCCGTTTAAAGAAGGAAACAGCTTTCAAGGATGCACATTTTCCGTAATTGTAAATTTGTATAGAGATCTTTTCTACACCCGATAGAGTATACTTTCTATAAAAAAATACATTTTTATACCCGAAAAGGTATATATTTAATGAAAATACGTATCTTTGTACCCGAAAAGGTATACTCATTAGTAATTTTCCCATTATGAACATAGCTTCTTTTGTAAAGGAAAGGCGCAAGCAGCTAAAACTCACACAAACCGAACTAGCAATGCGTGCAGGAGTAGGTTTGCGCTTTGTACGCGAATTAGAGCAAGGCAAAAGCACCCTGCGTTTAGATAAAGTAAATCAAGTATTAGCCCTCTTTGGTGCCGAAGTAGGGGTAATAACCCTTGTTGAGAAATGAAAAAAGCCGACATATATTACAAAAATCAATTAGCAGGACTCCTCACCGAAGACGAGGAGGGGTATCACTTTATATATGATGAGCATTATTTGGCACAGCCACAAGCCAAGCCTATCAGCCTTACCCTACCCTTACAGGAAGCTCCTTACCACAGCAGTATACTTTTCCCTTTTTTTGACGGACTCATACCCGAAGGCTGGCTGCTGCAAATTGCCACTGACAATTGGAAACTCAATCCCCGCGACCGATTTGCGCTACTTTTGGCTATGTGCAAAGATTGTATAGGATGCGTATCAGTAATACCAAAAACAGAAAATAATGTCTAAGTGTTTATATTGTTATAAAGAATTAAATGCCAATGAAACTGACTTTCATAAGGCTTGTAGCAAACAGTTTTTCGGAAGTGCTACCCCCCCATTATTGACTTTAAACAAAGAACAATTAGAAACCCTTGCCAAAGAAATCATCGTAAGGAGTATAGCTGTTACAGGGGTACAACCAAAATTATCATTACAGTTAGAAAAAACAAAAAATGAAACCCCGCGCCTTACTTTAGTAGGTCTTTATGGCGATTATATACTGAAGCCTCCTTCAGAACAATACCCTTGCCTACCCGAAAACGAAGACCTTACAATGCATTTAGCCGAAATAGCAGGCATACGCACTGCAGCGCATTCACTTATTCGTCTTTCTTCAGGCGAATTAGCCTATATTACACGCCGATTTGATAGGCAGAACGGACAAAAAATAGCTGTAGAAGATTTCTGTCAGCTATCCGAAACGCTTACAGAACACAAATACAGAGGGTCAGTAGAGAAAATAGGTAAGTTAGTACGACAATTTACCACCAACAAAGGCTACGAACAGCAACGCCTTTTTGAGTTGATTCTCTTTTGCTACCTGACAGGGAATACCGATATGCATCTAAAGAACTATGCTCTTATTGAAAACACCTTAGGGCAGTATGAGCTCAGTCCTGCTTACGATTTGCTTAGTACTCTTTTAGTACTTCCTGATGAAGAAGAAAGTGCACTTACTATCAATGGTAAGAAAAACCGTCTCAAACGTACTGATTTTGATACTCTGGCAAAGTCCTTACAAATAAACGAAAAAACAGTAGCTGCCATTTACCAACGATTTGTCAAAATACTCCCCACTTGGCAACAGTGGATTGAACGTAGTTTTCTTTCTGCTGAAATGAAAAAACAATACTCCGATTTAATAATTGCCAAATTTTCTAATTCATTTGTGGTATAATTGAATTTTATGACAACACCTCGAATGTTACTATTTTACAAAAGGCTTTCAATTTCTCCCACCCTTATATGGAGTATAACCATCATTATTCTTTTCACCGCAACATCTTAGAGTTAGCCCCTCAGCAATTTGCCCAAATACGTAAACCTGTACAAGGCAAACTTTGTAATACATTGAAAAAGGAATCGTTTAAATGATAATTAAAAAACAGTCAAAAATGAATAAACAGATTTGATAATGAGATATGAGTATCTTGATATAACTTGGATTGGAATACTCCTATTAGGGTTTATCTCCGAGTTCCTCAAAAAAGTTTAAACACGTTTAAAGTATAAAAAGGTAAAATATTTAGAAAAATGATTACTTAGCAATAGCTTAAAAGAAAAAACTCATTAGAAAGTTTTTGTATAGTTCTATTAAAAAGCCTAATATTATAGTTTAGATATGTTTGAAAATTATGTAGAAGGTAAACCTAATTTATCAAAGAAAGCTTTATTTCTTTCTTTAGCCATATTTAATAATCTATCATATGAAATAATTTCTATATAACAATTAAGACTTCTATTAAAACCAAAAAAGCCCATTTTATCAGAAGTTATTTCCAATCCACTATTTTCACATTTATCAAATAGAGAAGGGGTGATATCACAAATAATATAACAAAAGGCTGGAATATTGCCAGAGTCTGGAATAGGTCTCCCATTAAAGGTAGAAACATTACCTTTTCTTATCCTTTTTAAATAGCCATACACTTGTTCTATAGGATTCTTATCTTCTCCCTCTTTAAAATCATTTCGCATAGGTCTTTTAATTTCTATAATAGTGATAGAAGCAAGAGGAGGTGTTTTTCCATTGTTAACAAGCAATGGGTTATCATAGATATTTAAAGCAAATAGATCCGGTTCTTTGTTTTCTTCTGAACCTGTTATAGGCATTGAATTGAGTGTTTTGTCTGAAGCTAAATAGTTATGAAAAGCTAAACGTTCATCTATAAGCCATAAATTACTTTCTTCAGAAAAAATATCTTCTGATGTAGTTTGCATTGGCATTATAAGTTTATGTATTATTTCTTCTTTTACATATTTCCCGTCTTCCTTTTTATTTATAGCATTAGAGAGTAAATCAAGTATTACTTTTCTGTGCATTACATAACCTGCTAAGTCAGATTGCTTGATAACGCTTACTTTAGATAAATAATTTTCTATTTTTTGAGTGTAATCTTTTTCATCTTCTACACTTGGTATAAGTATATTATGTCCTTCTTCAATGAGCTCACTCTCTATACTAGCTAAATGATTATGTAATTTAATTTCAAGATCTTTATCTGATATATTAGGATCTACTATCTTATCTTCTTCAGATATTCTATTTAAGATAGGTTTATATCGTGGAGCCTTAGTATCAACGAAATTCTTAACTCTATCTAAACCATTTACTTTATTTTCTTTCAAAAAAGGATCTAAGTAATTCTTAACTTTTTCTATTGTTTTTTCTCTTATTTCTGTAAAAGTAATTTCTTCTTTATCATAAAGACCATTATTAGATGTTTCAGGAATATTAAAACCTAATCGCTCAGGATTTACATTATTATTTAAAAAAGAGGAAGTAACAAAACATAAATATGAAAATTTATCTTCTTTTTCATTGAGAAATCCAAATAAACCAGGTATTATTTTACTTGATAAAGTATCTTCTTTCACTACTCTATCAGCTGCTGCATAATTAATAGAGTGTTTATTTTGTTGAGTAGATTTTATTTTGATATGTATTATATCAAATATATGAGATTTTAAAGTAAAACTATCTTTTTCAGAAGCATTAAGCATCATAGAATCAAATTCATTTTGTAACTTAATATTATCTTTTCCATCTTGAATTATAATGTCTGGTGCTCCTCCCTCTCTTATAAAATACCAAAGACAATGTTCCAACAAATCTCTTGCAATAGTTGATACAGTCTTTGGTAAACTTTTATAATATTTAGGAGATAAATTTGAAAGTAAAACACTTGTCTTTATATCTGTTTTTGAAGATTCTTCTGTTTTTTCATTAAAGATTTCTCTTTCAGCACTAAAGTCAAACTCTCTTAAAAATATTTTTCCATCTTCTAAAAATGTACTTTTTATCTTTACAATATCATACGCTTTGAGCCATAACAACCTACCAATACCTCTACAACCTAAATTTATTTTGAATTCAGAATCTAAAGTTCTAAATGAATCATAATTTTTCTTATTGAAGCCTATACCATTATCAATTATTTCAAAACCAATAATATTATTTTCAACCCCTTCATAAGTGATCATATGAGAAGAACGGAGTATTTTAATTATAATTTTTCCATTATAATTATCTTTCTCCTGTTTCAACATATCAATAGAATGTATAGAGTTTACCACTGCCTCAAATAATGGAAACAATGAATAAGTGATTGGTAAATTAGTATTACGCAATCTTCCTTTTAAACTCGTATTTAGGTTCATAAATATATTAATTTTTGATTTTGCAAAAATAGAAAATTTTAATCATTAATTATCAATTCTCTTTCAAAATATTTTTATAATATTTTCTACATCACAATATTGATAATCCTATTAGGCACTACAATCACCTTTTTAGGAGCGTTGCCTTGTAGTTGTTCTGCTGTTTGAGGGTCGGCGAGAATAGCTTGTTCTATTTCGGCAGGAGTCATTGTGGTTGCAAAAGCGCGTTTGAAACGTACTTTGCCGTTGAATGATACAGGGTACTCCTTGCTGTCTTCTTGCAAATACCTATCCTCGTGTACCGGATAAGGCGCATAGGCTACGCTTTCGCTGTTTCCAAGCCTTTTCCAAAGCTCTTCAGCGATATGTGGAGCAAAAGGTGCTACCAGTACCGAAAGAGGCGCTAAAACGTCTCTATGGTGGCATTTTAGCGATGACAGCTCATTCACGCATATCATAAACTGACTCACCGAGGTATTGAAGGAGAAATTCTCAATATCTTCATTTACTTTTTTGATAGTTTTATGCAGTGCTTTGAGCATTTCGGGCGTAGGGGCTTCATCGGTTACTTGCCAGCTGTTATCACCAAAATACAAACGCCATAGCTTGCGCAAGAAATTATATACCCCCGAAATACCTGCTGTGTTCCAAGGTTTTGCTTGTTCCAACGGACCTAAGAACATTTCGTAAAGGCGCAAAGTATCAGCACCATATTGTTCGCAAATATCATCAGGGTTTACCACATTGTATTTAGATTTCGACATCTTTTCGACTTCGCGCCCTGTAAGAAAGCTCCCCTCTCCTTTGGAGGGGGTTGGGGGGAGGAATGTCCCATCTTCTAAAATAAACTCAGCATCAGCAAATTCTTTACGCCACGCCTTGAATTTCTCAATGTCTAACTCATCAGAAGTATCTTTGAGGAGAGAAACATCTACGTGAATAGGTTGTACCGATTGCCCTTTTATTTGATTCTTAGATACAAAAGTGTTAGTACCTTCTAAGCGATACGCAAAGGCACTCATACCCAATATCATACCCTGATTAATCAGTTTTTTGAAAGGTTCTTCAGTAGGAGCAAAACCGCGGTCTTTGAGGAATTTGTTCCAGAAACGAGAGTATAACAAATGCCCTGTGGCGTGTTCGCTACCCCCTACGTAAAGGTCTACGTTTTGCCAGTAATCTACTACAGCTTTGGTAGGGAAAACAGCGCGGTCACCTTTTTCCATCATATATTCCAACCAATACCACGAAGAGCCCGCCCAACCTGGCATAGTATTCAATTCTAACGGGAATATCGTTTGGTTATCAATAAGTTCGTTGCTCACTACCTTATGGCTTGCAGTATCCCACGCCCAAGAGGTAGCGTTGCCCAGCGGCGGATTGCCCTCTTCGGTAGGAAGATATTTCTCTACTTCGGGCAGGTGAATAGGTAGGTGCTCCTCGCCTATCATCTGTGGCAAGCCGTTTTCATAGTATACTGGGAAAGGTTCGCCCCAATAACGCTGACGTGAGAAGACAGCATCGCGAAGGCGATAATTCACTTTGGCTTTGCCTGCGCCTTTGGCTTCTAAGGCTGCCAATACTTTGGTAACCGCTTCGCCAAAATTAGTACAACCATTGAGAATATCAGAGTTTTGGTAAGTCATACCTTCTTTGTCAGTAAAGGCATTTTCTGAAATATCTTTATTGAAAATGTTGATAGGTTCAGGCATACCCTTCGCCCCTTTGAAGTGTTTAGCAAAGGCATAATCACGGTCATCGCCAGCAGGTACAGCCATAACAGCCCCCGTACCATAGCTTGCCAATACATAATCGCCTATCCAGATAGGAAGCTCCTTACCCGTAAGCGGGTGCAGAGCATACGCCCCCGTAAAAGCCCCTGATACGGTTTTGGTATCCGCCATACGGTCGCGCTCCGAGCGTTTGGCAGTAGCTGCGATATAAGCCTCTACCTCAGCACGTTGTTCCTCAGTAGTAATAAGAGGCACTAAAGGATGCTCAGGAGCCAAAGTAAGGTAAGTAACCCCAAAAAGCGTGTCAGGGCGAGTAGTGAAAATCCTCACCCCCTGCCCCTCTCCTAAGGAGAGGGGAGACGTTGTATTAATATTATCGCTATTACGCGCCACAGTTCCCCCTCCAAAGGAGGGGGCTAGGGGGAGGATTAACTCTTTTTTTATTTCTTTTAAAACAGCTTCTGTATTACCAAGAACTTCTTCATTAGTAAAGCGAATTACTCTAAATCCCTTTTCATTAAGGAACAATGTACGCTGTTCGTCATATTCTTTTTGAGTAAGCTCATTATGATAGCCTCCGTCTACTTCAATAACTAAATTCTTAGAAAGACAAACAAAATCAACAATAAAATCATCTATTAAATGCTGTCTCCTAAACTTATCTCCTAATTTTTTATCACGCAAAAGTTCCCACAAAGCTGCTTCTGCTTCAGTAGGTTCTTTTCGCATACGTTTAGCTTCTTCTATAAGTCTATATGCATTATTTCCTCCTGTCATAAAGTAAGGTCTATCGCTCTTACACGTAGCAGTTCTCCCTACTTGGTCTTCTTCTATAAAACCGCTGCTATTACGCGCCACAGTTCCCCCTCCTTTGGAGGGGGCTAGGGGGAGGACAATCTCAGCTCCCACCGACTTCCCTATCCAATTCTTCTGACTTTCCTTAATACTCTCACTCCAATCAATGCTATCCAAACCCTGCAAGAGGCGTTCAGCATAAGCCGTAATGCGCATACTCCATTGGGTCATCTTCTTGCGAATTACAGGATGACCACCGCGCTCCGATACGCCATTTACGATTTCATCGTTGGCAAGTACAGTACCTAAGGCAGGACACCAATTCACTTCGGTTTCTGCCAAGTAGGTAAGTCGGTATTTGAGGAGGATTTGTTGTTGCTGTTCTGATGAAAAAGCACGCCACTCTTCAGCAGTGAAGGTGGGGGTGTCGTCATCACAAGCAGCATTTACCTTGCTGTTGCCTTGTTTTTCAAAGAGAGCGATAAGTGTTTCTATAGGTTCTGCTTTGTCAGTTTCGTTGTTATACCACGAGTTGAACAATTGTATGAATATCCACTGGGTATGGCGATAATAGTCGGGGTCTGAAGTTTTTACCTCACGACTCCAATCAAATGAAAAGCCTATTTTATCAAGCTGCTCGCGATAGCGCGCAATGTTCTGTGCCGTAGTAACCGCTGGGTGCTGACCTGTTTGTATAGCATATTGCTCGGCTGGCAACCCGAAGCTGTCGTACCCTTGAGGGTGCAATACGTTGAAGCCCTTATGGCGTTTGTAGCGCGCCACAATATCGCTGGCAATATAGCCCAGCGGATGCCCTACGTGTAAGCCCGCCCCAGAGGGGTAAGGAAACATATCAAGCACGTAGTACTTAGGTTTTGTACTATCGTTTTGGGCGTTGAAAGTGTGATTATCAGCCCAATATTTTTGCCAAAAGGCTTCTATTTCTTTGTGGTTATAGTTCATATTAGTCGTATATTATTAGAAGGTATTAGAAAATTAATTTTTCAGGGACACATACTTGGCTGCGCCAGCTCGCCGACTTTCCTTCGCTCATCCTTCGGTGATCCTTCGGTGATCCTTCGCTCATCCTTCGGTGAAGATAGCTATTAAGGAAATTGTAAAAAGATTGTTCAACTATGGGTTGATGGTTACGATTTTACCTTCGCGGCGCACCACAATCTTTTGGTTATTCTTGCGTTTTTCGGCAATCATTCGCTCGTAAGCAAGGTCTAAACCTTTTAAAAGTTTTTTTTAATATATCTTTTTTAACTTCTTCCTTTTTCATAGCTGTTTTTCATTTGATTATAGAGGAATTAGAAACTTTAAAAGCTGGGCGAATTGCTATTCACACATACCACAAAAGCGATGTTACGAATAATCAAAAGTATATAGCACGATACGGCTTACAGGCTCGTAAAGCATAATGATACCATCTATATGCCCCTTACACCAATCATAACTTGCTGTATCTGCAATAAAATAAAAAGGGTTTCCTTGGTATGAAATTTTAATCCAATCAGGAGAAGATTGGTTTTCATACTCTAATTTCATATCAAAAGCCTTTGGATATTGGTCATAATCAATAGCTCCTTGCCAATTTCCGCTCAGAATATCTCCTCCCAAATGATCTAAAAATTTAGTAAAGTTAGGTTTCCCATTGTATTCAGGATATTGTAAACTCACTAATAAACCATATTTCTCAAAATTAATTTTGTTTTTCTCATATCCTTTCTGCATTTCTTGTAGTTCCTTTTCTTCTTCGGAGTCAAAATCCCAGTGGTGAATAGCGGTTCGTTCAAAATATCCTTCCTCTCCGAGGAACTGAAACTTATTATCGTTAGTCAGGCGGAAAGCCAGCCAGTTAGGCGCAGTATATTCGTTGTGGTACTCAGTGGTTTTCCCTCCTATACAACTTTGATTCCCTTCAAAGGGACACAGCATATATACCTTTTGCCCTGCCCAATCAGGATTGATTTCAGCTAAATCGATACTCATCAGGGGCAAAAAATGATTTTTGAGCCACGGTTGTTCTTTTACAAAGATGTCTTCCGCTTTGGGGAACGCCTGCAAATGGTCGTTCAGTTCTTGGATTTTTCTTTTTGCAGTCATAGTGCTTTAATATTGTTATCCTAATTTCTTGGCGTCGGCTAAAAACTGTGCTAAGCCGCTATCGGTAAGGGGGTGTTTTAATAGCCCTGTAATAGCCGAAAGAGGGGCGGTAATCACATCAGCTCCTATTTTGGCGCATTCGATAATGTGCATCGTATGGCGTACTGAGGCTGCCAATATCTGCGTTTCAAAATTATAATTGTCGTAAATCAGGCGTATTTCTTCTATAAGGGAAAGTCCGTCTGCCGAAATATCATCAAGCCTACCTATAAAAGGCGATACATAAGTAGCACCTGCTTTGGCAGCCAAAAGCGCCTGACCTGCCGAGAATACGAGCGTACAATTGGTGCGTATCCCTTTGTCGGTAAAATATTTGATAGCTTTGATACCGTCTTTTATCATTGGCACTTTCACTACAATCTGCGGGTGAAGGGCGGCAAGCTCTTCGCCTTCGCACACAATACCCTCAAAATCGGTGGCAATTACTTCGGCAGAAACATCACCTTCTACAATGGTACAGATGTCGGTGTAGTGTTTCAGTATTGCCTCTTTGCCCGTGATGCCTTCTTTAGCCATCAATGAAGGGTTGGTAGTAACCCCGTCTAATACGCCCAAATCTTGAGCTTCTTGAATTTGCGATAAGTTCGCTGTATCTATAAAAAATTTCATATTACTTAGGTTTTTAATCTGCTAATTGATAGTGTTTCATCAGCATTTGCTCGTAGCGTTTGCTGGGTAAAAGTCGTTTGAGGACTATTGAAAATTTCTGCAAGAAACTACCTTGCTTATAATGCACTTTGGGGTGCTTGGTTTGTATTACTTTTAGTATTTTTTCTGCCATTTCTTTAGGGTCGCCCCCACTATCTACGTGCTCGTTCATTAGGCGAAGCTGCTTGTCATACACCTCAGCATAAGGCGAATCGCTCTTTACGGGGGCGTGATAACGGCGTGAGGCAATATCGGTAGCATAATCACCGGGGGAAATAGTGCATACCTCTATACCAAAGGCTTTTACCTCCATACGCAAGGCTTCGGTCATCAGTAATAATGCTCCTTTGCTGGCAGAGTAAGCACCTCTAAAAGGTAAGCCCATATAGCCTGCAATAGAGGCAATGTTGATGATACGTCCGCTTTTTTGCGTTCGCATTGTAGGTAGTACCTGTTGTATGACTGCGATTGCGCCGTAAAGGTTGGTAGCAAAAACGTTGTGCAGTTGCTCGGCGGGGAGCTCTTCTACCGCACCTGTAATACCTACCCCTGCATTGTTGATGAGGATATCAATACGCCCTGCTTCGCTAAGGATTTGCTGTACCGCTTCTTTGATAGATGTTTCGTTGCGCACATCCATAGGTAATAGGCGAAAAGGCAAGTTTTTATCGTTGATATTGCGAGCTGTGCCGTATACCAAATACCCTTTGGCGGCGAGCAATAGGGCGGTTTCTTTACCTATACCCGAAGTCGCCCCTGTAATAAGCACTACTTTAGGGTCTAACTGATTGCTATTGGTTATTGCCATAGGTTTGTTTTAAATAGAGTGCTGTACCCTGCTAAAGTCCAGAGCTTCAAAATCTTCTTTCCCTATAAGAAAATTCACCGAATCGTTATCTCTGCAATGAATGCCTATTTTTTCATCGGTATCAATACGCAGTAATAGTATTTTCGGCAAGCCATTGTTGTCTATAGCCTCAACCATATCTTCTACATCGCTATAGCCTCCTATACGATGTACTCTCGGCGAGGGAGGTAATAATTTTCTGAGTTTTTCTTCTACCCTTTCAGGTAAAAGACGAAAATGATCTCTTCGCTCACCAAAGTGTTTTTGCCATAGGGGCAACAATGAATGATTAAAGCGCAGGTTTTCATAAGAGAATGTATCAACCCCTTTGTTAAAACTTAGCCGATACGCCTGTGTAGGGGCAAAAGGCAAAGGTTTCCCTTCAAACTGATATAGCTGCTTAAAATCATCGTAGTTTGTAGCCTCATCTAAGGTAGGATAATATATAACGCGTTGTGTATTGGGCGAATAAGGATTGTATTGGTTGCCGCAGTACTTGCCATTGGCAGCCACCCATATTTGCAACAAGCCTTTTTTAGGATAGATACTATTTTCGGGCAACTGCTCACAATTGATTTGCGCCAACATAAATAGCGGCTTGCCATTACGTGCTGTAGGCAGTGCTGCCCCTTGGGGCAAGTAAGGAACACCCCCAAACTTACTATCGGTAATTGCCAAATCGGTAGAGGGCTGCGCCTCTATATGTATTACCTCACGAGCCGTTGCCGTTTTTACTGCTTCGGCAAAGTTTTCCAGCCTTATTAGCTGCTTCTCTGTCAATCCATCTTCACCATCGCCAAATATTTTTTCTATCCATTGCCATATTCCCATAAGCTCTATATTTTAAAACTGAAAATTGTAATATACCTCTGTAAAATCACATTCTGCAAGTTCTTCTTCCTTAATAAGGAAAATCCCTACCCCTTCTACCCAGTCTATGCCTAATTCATCATCACAATCTATTTGCAATAGCGGGAAAGTGCGGAAATCTTCAGTAGAATAATTGCCATACTCAGCTTCCTCTCCATAACCCCCTAATTTGTTTCCTTGTCCGTTAGGAAGAAAATCGTCAAGGGCTTCATCGGCTTCATCAGATAAGCCATACAAAAAAGGAAGATTGGTACCGAATTTTTCATTCCATTTTTCTATAAAAATAGGGTGATAGCACGAAAGCAGAGAGCTCACCACTTCGGTATCTTTAGTAAAGTGCATAGCAAATTCTTTTGATTTTTTCAAAGGCATACACCCATCATAAAAATGATATTCTGCTTGAAAATTCTCAAAGGGAGTTGCCTCAGTAAGCGTAGGGTAATACAACACCCTGCGGCTATCATCGCCAAAGGGGTCATCACTTTCGTAACGACTACGAAGTCCTTGGTTGTATTCCTCTACATATTTTTTATCGGGGATTCTTATCCAAAACTGCAAGAGCCCTGTTTTAGGATAAAAGTTATTTTCGGGCAACTGCTCGCAGTTAATTTGCGCTATCATAAACAGCGGTTTGCCATCTGAAGTTCTGGGCAAACTGCCTCCTTTAGGAATATAAGGTACTCCTCCCACTTTGCTATCAGTAACAGGCAAGCCCTCAGCAGGCGAAAGCTCATACCTAATCACCTCACGCCTTGTACGCTCAAGTACCTCATCTATTAAATTCTCTACTTGTTCTTTAGTAATATCCATAAGAATTTGCGAATTAGAATATGTCATTCAAATTTATTTGGAGTTCAGGAAACTTCTCTGGACTTACTACACTCCCTGCAAAAAGCGGACGTAGGACGGTATATTTGCCGTTTTGCAACACAAACCTATCCAACTCTTTTTCTTCAGGACGCACTACCCAATATTCGGCTACTTGAGCCTCTTCGTAAAGGGCTAACTTTTTATTTAATTCTTTTTCGGCATTGCTAGGCGATACAATTTCTAATACCCAGTCTGGGGCTCCATAGCAACGTTTGCCATCAGCCAGCTTCTCAGGATCACATACTACACAAAGATCGGGTTGTAAAACAGTATTATCTGTGCCCTCTTTAGAAGGAAGTACTACATCAAAAGGAGCAGTGAATAGCTCGCAAGGCTTTCCTATGAAATAATTGCCTAACAATAGCGTAAGCCTGCGTGATATACGCTGATGATCAATAGAAGGGGCAGCCATTTTAAACAACTTCCCTTTGAAAAGCTCTACCCGCTCTTCAAACTTCCACAACAGATATTCTGCGTAGGTATAAAGCCCGTTAATAGGGTCTAACTGATTGATATTGGTTACCATTTTCGAATTGTTAATTTGACAATTTGCTAATTTGCTAATTGGTCATTAATATATTTTCCTTCTTCGCAAAAATGTGCTAATTCATTTTTGATAAACGCCTGTACCTTATCCTTTACGTTTTCAGGATATAGCAAGTGTACATTGGCACCCGCATCGAGGGTAAAACACAGCGGCACTCCCGTATCTTTGCGATACTGCCATACCCGCTGAATCACTTCTAAAGTATTGGGACGCATCAGTATAAAATACGGAATACTAGTTTGCATCATAGCGTGGAGGGTAAGTGCTTCACTTTCTACTATTTCAATGAATTTTTCAACATCTCCTCTTTGCAAACAATCTGATAGAAGCGTAATATTGCGGTTGGCTTGCTCAAAACGCGCCTCAGCAAAAGGATGACCGTGCATTAAATCGTGCCCTACAGAGCTACTGACTTGTTTTTTACCTCGGTCTATCAGCAGTATAGTATCTTGATAGGTAGTAAATATTTGGTGAACAGGGTAAGGAAATAGAATGCCGTATTCATCGTTACTACCTTCAATATCTGGGTGTTTGCCCCATACAACAACGTTTCCTTTCACACTGCGGCAAGCGCTTCCCGAGCCCAAACGAGCTAATACAGAAGCTTTTTGCCAAAATTCATCTTCGGTATAGGTGTTGCCTATTTCTTTGGCTACCTGCATAAGGCATACCGATAGTGCTGCCATACTGCTCGCCGAGGAAGCTATCCCACTACTATGCGGAAATGAATTGTGAGAATGAATCGTAAAATGATAGTCTCTAAGAAAATCTAAATAAGGTTCTATTCTGCTGAAGAAGGTTTCTATTTTTGGGCGAAAGTCTGGCTTAAGCTCATTATCGAGGTAGAAGTCGAATGAAAAATCTTTTGCAGGTACATTGAGTTTTTGGTATGCTACGGAAGTTTCGGTATAGCAATTGGTAAGAGTAAAGCTAATAGAGGGGTTAGCAGGCAGCTGACCCTTTCTTTTCCCCCAGTACTTTACAAGGGCTATATTACTTGGAGCTTTGAATGTAATCATTCTTCTATCTTACTTTTCTGTTCAACACTAAGTCGAGGTACAGATTTACAGTGTCTTTTAGCTGTTTTCTATTGACGATAAAATCTAAGAAGCCGTGTTCCAGTACAAACTCAGCGGTTTGGAAGCCTTCAGGCAAATCTTGTCCTGTGGTATCTTTCACTACACGAGGTCCGGCAAAGCCTATAAGCGCGCCTGGTTCGGCAATATTGATGTCGCCAAGCATTGCAAATGAAGCACTAATGCCCCCCGTAGTAGGGTCGGTGCAAAGTGAAATATATGGCAATTTGGCTTCGTCTAACTGAGCTAATTTGATAGATGTTTTTGCCATTTGCATCAGTGATAGTGCAGCTTCCATCATACGTGCTCCCCCCGATTTAGAAATCATCAAGAAAGGCAATTTATGCTTAATAGCATAGCTAATAGCACGACATATTTTTTCGCCAACAACGCTCCCCATTGAGCCCCCAATGAAAGCAAAATCCATACACGCAATTACTAATGGTAATCCTTTAGAGTTACCTACAGCGGTACGCACTGCATCTTTTAGATTTGTTTTTTGTTCGGCTTCTTCCAATCGCACTTTATACGATTTGGTATCGACAAAATCTAAAGGGTCTTTAGAAGACATATTAGCATCAAGTTCTTTAAACTCATTATTATCAAAAAGTATTTGAAAATACTCCTTACTTCCTATACGCACGTGGTAGTCGTCTTCAGGGCTTACGTAATAATTTGTAGCCAATTCATCTTGCTCAACGATTTTACCGCTTGGCGATTTAAACCATAATCCTTTTGGGATATCCTTTTTCTCTTCAGTAGAAGTTTGAATTCCTTTTGCTTTTCTTTTAAACCAAGACATAAGATAATTTGTTTTGCTTTTTAGAATGCAAAGATATAAAATATTTTTCAATTAACAATTTTTTCAGTATCTTTGCCTTACGCAAACTTTTAAAATACAAGCACTATGAAATTTGCCTATTTTACAAACCTTTATTCTCCCGAAGAATTTAAGATTTCCTGCCTTATCAAAGATTTTATACAATTCTTAGGCAATAAGAATCACAATAGTTATCTACCTTATCAAATAAACCTTCATCATTCGCACACTCGCTTTTTTTCTCACCTTAGCATCGGCAACCAAAAGGTAGAGGCTCACTTCCAATTACAAAGTCTCAAACTGAATTACGCTATCCAAATATGGAACATTGCTTGCAAACTTGTGGAAGAAAAATACCCTCATTACCTAAAGTACCAATGGGTAAAACAAAAAGCACCTCACCTAAAGCTAACTTTTACCGATAAACACAGAGCTGCTGCCGAGCAGTACTTTTGGGAGACGCTTATAGCCCTTTGCGAAAGTCCCATTATAAGCAGCAGTGAGAGGGTACACTTTAGCAAAGATAATGATAATAGATTGTTAGTAAGTATAGTTTTAGACGAAGATGACCTGAATAGTGCGGTTTGCCAAAAAGTAAGCGATCAATACAAATATGACAAAACACATTATCCGCTTGAGGTTCACCAAAAAAGCTATTCCTTTGAGGAGATAAAGCACTATTTTATACACTGCAATCACAATATAATAAGTTTGCTAAACGCTAAAGAAAGCATCGCCCCACTTACGGGTGCCGAGCGCAAACTCTTTGAGGGGGTTGATAACCTTAGTTGGGATACTATACAGCAGGCTCTTGCCCAAGGAGCTAACATCAATGCAGTGAACAACAATGGCGAAACCGCTTTTTGTGAGCTATTCGCCTCCGCAGTTCTTATGCTTGAGGACAATCCTACACTTGATAAAAATCAACTCATAGCACAAACCATTGACATTGCCGATAAAATGATTGCTATGGGTGCTGATATTGATTATTTTGGTTTTGAGGGCATCAATGCCCTGATGCACACCTCGTACCAGCATCAACCCACCCTAATGAAATATCTTCTTGATAAGGGTGCTAACCCTAATATCAATTATTTTGCTTTTGAAGGAGATACAGCCACCTCAAGTGTTTTAGACAATCTCTGTTATGACGAAAATCACAGCGATATTTCTCCTTCTGAAAAAGAAGAAATATCGCTGTGTATTGCCTTGCTTAAAAATGCAGGTGCTGTGTTTGAATAGTAATCGCTTTTATTGTTTATGAATCAATATCTTTTTTTGTAAAGATATTTGCCTAATTCTTCAGTAGTAATAAAAAAATGTCTATAATATAGTCGGGGGCTAAGAACTGTAAGTTTTTATCTTTCAGTATAGTAGCTATATAACCATTAGGAGTTATTAAAGCACTATAAAAAATATTACTATCGGCAATTACAGTCATATTTTATTTTTTTGTGAAGGTAAAATTATATTTTTTTCTTTAGCCAAACGGGCTGCCACTTTCTTATTAGTTTTTTTTGATAAACTCATTATAAAATCATAATGCTCATCATCTTCTGTTGTTGCAGGTTCAGCCTGAACTATTTTTTCGGGTGTATCAAACTCTATAAAATTGAGAGTTTTTGCATATGCTATAAAGGCTAATGCAGGAGCACTATTTCCTTTTACTTTAAATGAAAATTCAACCATTTTGTCTTTGTCTATTATTTTGTGCAAATATACGAAATAATTATGAATTTTGAATTATGAATTTTGAATTGGGGGTATAAAAAACTTTGGCAAACTCTGAAAGTTTGCCAAAGGGTGTATTTTGAATTATGAATTATGAATTTTGAATTGGGCACAAGCTGCAAGCTGCGCCAACGGGGTCACATACTCAGCTGCGCCAGCTCGCTGACTTTCCTTCGCTCATCCTTCGCTGAACCTTCGGTGTTGTTAGCTGATGGATTAGGCTAATGACTAAAAATAAAAAATTTAACATTATACATTGTGAAATTTAACATTATTTTAACAATGGGGGGGGAATTTTACCTATCTTTGCAAAGATTTTACAATGGGAGTTGGGAGAATTATGAATTTTGGATTTTGAATTTTGAATTGGGCATAAGCTGCAGGCTTGCGCCAGCGGGATAACTCATTTATTTGCTTTTTGAGTTCCCCTCTTTTTGCGCCTTCATCATCTATTCTATTTTGCTTACAAGAGGGGATGGGGATTAGCAGACGTTTTACTGTAAAACGCTCTGCTTTTCTTCGTTATGGCGGGCTTCCATCGTACTTATGACTTCTTTTAAATGGGCGACATCGGCTTCTAAAGCGGCTATCTTTTGGTAATTGGTAACGGGGTCGAGGAACTCAAAGGAAAGATGCATCTTACACTCCCACACTTCTTTTACTTCGGATAAATGTACTGAAATATGGGGATAGGTGCGATTGTCGCTCTTGCAATACAAAGTGCCGTATTTTTCAATGCTATTAATCACTCGCTTGACGATAATACCATCATTTTGGGTAACAACTACGTATACGCGATTGCTGGTAAGGCTTTGCCAATCTTCGACAAACTTACCGACTACATAACTGCCGTCTTGCAGGGTGGGAAACATAGACAAACCGCTTACTTGAAACATACGATAGGTGCCATTGCGCAGTGTGGGCAAACTATAGGTGGGGAGGGTTTCGATAAAAGAACAATCGTCATAGCCGCTTAAATAGCCTGCTTGGGCATAGACGGGCACTAGGGGGATGCGTTCCTCATCTTGGTCGTCTACTACTACGACTTTTGGCATTAGGTCTTTACCCTCTACTCGCACGGGGGGGATTACTTCTACTTTGGGTGTGGTGCTTAGCGTTTTATTTTTTAGCATAGTGCCTTTGCCTGTAATAAGCCATTCTAAATTGAGATTAGGGTATTTCTCTAATACTAAGTTCAGTTTATCAATCCCTATACTTTTAGAAATGCTGTTTACATAGCCGTTGGATGCGCCTATTTCTTTTTCAAAAGCAGCTGCAGATAAGCCTTCTGCTTCTATAAATCGTTTGATGCGTTCTTTTACACTCATTACCAATTCAGTATAAATTATATTAAAAATATTAGAGAATTTCTTTGTAATAAATTTGGAAGATAAAGAAAAACTCTATACCTTTGCCCTATAAATCTACAGTTGATTTAGGGCGCAAAGATAGTGATTATTGGGGAATTATGAATTGTAAATTATAATGTGCGATTTGCACCAATTAAAAAAAATGATAAAAATAGATGAAAACAACCGAGAAAACCATCAGAAGAATGAGTGCCTCTGCTGCGACAGCAAGCACACAGGCACACCACTTGCGAGGACAAAACTTGCGCGAACGCAACAAGGCGGTGATAGAAGAGTTTAACAAGCACGATGCGCGCTACATTCCTATTACGGTAATATGGCGAGAGTTTATTTACCCTAAATTCTTTATCTCACGGCAAACGCTGTACCGTATCTTAAATGCTGAATTTGGCGAAGACAAATTGGCTAATTGACAAATTATTACTATCTTTGTCGCCTAAATAACTTTTTCTTTTTTTACTTTTCACTTATATGAACTGGATAACCGTAAAAGAATACGAAGATATTACGTATAAAAAATGTGATGGTGTAGCGCGTATTGCCTTCAACCGTCCTGAGGTGCGCAATGCTTTTCGCCCTAAAACTACTGCCGAACTGCTCGATGCGTTTAAAGATGCTTATGAGGATATCAATATAGGGGCGGTATTGCTTTCTGCCGAAGGTCCTTCGCCTAAAGATGGTGTGTGGAGTTTTTGCAGTGGTGGCGACCAAAAAGCGCGTGGGCACCAAGGCTATGTGGGCGATGATGGCTATCACCGACTGAATATTCTTGAGGTGCAACGCCTTATTCGCTTTATGCCCAAAGTGGTGATTGCGGTAGTGCCGGGTTGGGCAGTGGGGGGCGGACACTCATTGCACGTAGTATGCGACCTTACCCTCGCTAGCAAAGAGCACGCTATTTTTAAGCAAACTGATGCCGATGTAACGAGTTTTGATGCGGGTTATGGTTCGGCTTACCTTGCTAAAATGGTGGGGCAGAAGAAAGCCCGCGAAATTTTCTTCTTAGGGCGCAACTATTCTGCGCAAGAGGCTTTCGAAATGGGTATGGTAAATGCGGTAGTGCCTCACGATGCGCTTGAAGCAACTGCTTTTGAATGGGCGCAAGAGATAATGGCAAAATCGCCTACTTCTATAAAAATGCTGAAGTTTGCAATGAACCTCACTGATGACGGTATGGTAGGTCAGCAGGTATTTGCAGGTGAAGCGACTCGCTTGGCTTATATGACTGATGAGGCGAAAGAAGGGCGCGATGCGTTCCTTGAAAAGCGCAAACCTAACTTTGAGAAAAAATGGATTCCTTAATAATTTGCTAATTGGCTAAATTGAATATTATGACTGAAAAATTTGTTTTACAAGAGGATGCTCAGGGGAATATGAACCCTATATTGCCCGAAGGAGTGAAAAACTACCTCATAGACATTGATGGTACGGTAGGTGAAGATATTCCTAACGAAGAACCTGAACGTATGGCGACTGCTGCGGTTTTTCTGGATGCGCTGGCACAAGTAAATAAATGGTATGACGAGGGACACGTAATTTACTTTTTTACTTCGCGTACCGAAGCACATCGCGAGGTTACTGAGCGATGGCTAAAAGAAAATGGCTTTAAGTATCACGGTATTATCTTTGGTAAGCCTCGTGGGGGTAACTATCATTGGATTGATAATCACGTGGTGAAGGCGACTCGCTACAAGGGCAAATTCACCGATTTGGTGCTTAAAGAGGAAACGGTAGAGGTGTTTAATGATTAGGAAATTAGTGAATTAGCAAATTGGGAAATTAGTGAATTAGCAAATTATTTTTAAAATGAAAGAAGCTATTAAAAATAAGATAAAAAGATGGTTAGTTGGTATAGATAGTCAAGAAAACTTACCTAATGATATTGTTGCTCTGAATTTTAACATCTCAGAACCCTATGAATTAGAGCTTATAGGTTCTTCTTGGTATGATGATGAAGACCCTGATTGGGCTTGCGAAGACGATTTTGTACCTGATGACTGCTTTTTACCTTTAGATGAAATACCTGAAGAAGTTCATTGGGAGCAAGTACTCTCAATGATTACTGAAATTCTTAAAGAAATAGTAGCTGAAAATAGTATTAAACTCTTTAACGTACAACATATAGCTATAGGTTTTGTAGATGGCGATTTACAAATCGTAAAATAAGCTACAAACTATACGACTCACACTAAATTTACTAATTTACTAATTTGCTAATTTTCAAATTGGAATAGTATGATAAAAACAATGGCGGAACTTTCGGCACAGGGCGAAACTCCCGAAGTACTTTTTTGGGTGGGCTGTGCTGGTAGTTTTGATGATCGCGCAAGGCGCATCGTCAAGGCTTTTGCTCACCTGTTAGAAAAGGCAGGGGTACGCTTTGCTGTGCTTGGCACCGAAGAGAGCTGCACTGGCGACCCTGCCAAGCGTGCCGGCAATGAGTTTCTTTTTCAGATGCAGGCAATGATGAATATAGAGGTGCTCAATAGTTACCAGATTACTAAAATAGTAACCACCTGTCCGCATTGTTTTAATACGATTAAAAACGAATACCCTGCACTGGGGGGTAATTACGAAGTGATGCATCACACCCAATTGCTTAAAAAATTGATAGATGAAGGACGCCTTACAATAGAAGGTGGTACTTTCAGAGGCAAGCGCATTACCTTTCACGACCCTTGCTACCTTGGTAGGGCTAACAAGGTGTACAATGCGCCGCGCGAGATATTAGAGCGTTTGGAGGTTGATTTGGTAGAGATGAAAAAGAACCGAGCTCGTGCTTTGTGCTGCGGTGCGGGAGGTGCGCAGATGTTTAAAGAAGCTGAAAAAGGTGATAAAGAAATAAATGTACTCCGCACCGAGCAGGCTATGGAAACAAAGGCTGAAATTATCGCTACCGCTTGTCCGTTTTGTAATACGATGATGTGCGATGGTGTAAAACATAAAGAAGGGACGTTAAAAGTATATGATATAGCAGAATTACTTTATGAAAATTCAAAATAAAATGAATTACTGGACAGAATTGAGTATTGCATATGCCAATCAAAAATCGTATTTAGATGATTTATTTCAAGTATATCCTACCATTCCTGATGGGATTAGAGATATTGATGAAGCGCATTGGCAACAGATAGAAGTTGCTTTCTCTGAAAAAGACAATAAGGCACTTATTCGTGAACTGTTGAAATTAGAACTTTTTCCTATTAAAGATAGTTATATTGCTTATCTGAGGAATGATATTTCGGCAATTGAAAGAAATCCTAAAACTATCAATAGAATTTGTGGTCGTCTTTATGAGATGGGGCTTTCTAAAATTTATGAAAGATGTACTGAACCTAAAGAAACAAATAGGCAGATAGGACCTTTATTCAGGCGTTGGTATAAAAACAAAACGTTGGGGATAGAACCTATTTCTTATGAGGCGTTTATAAACACAGAAGAAGATGCTATCTTGGAGGGTAGTGATGCCCAACTAATGAAATTTGCTGCCGAACATCTGAATTATCAACACAATAAGGGATTGGATTTGGTAGCGCGGTTCAACAAGAAAATAGTAATAGGTGAGGCGAAATTTTTAACGGATTACGGAGGTCATCAGAATGCACAATTTAATGATGCTATTAGTACCATTCTTTCTAAGACAGACAAAGAGGTTGTAAAAATTGCTATTTTGGATGGTGTTCTTTACATCAGAGGCAAGCATAAAATGTTTCAAGATATTACTACTAAATATCAGGATTACAATATAATGAGTAGTTTAGTGCTACGGGATTTTTTATATCAGCTCTAACGGTATGCATTTACAATATCCTAATAAAAAAACAAGACAAGAAATTTTTGATAGTATTCCAGATATTCCCTTAGAGACTTTAGGAAACTCTAAGAGCCCCAATATGCTTATACAAGCAGATAACCTATTGGCACTAAAACAGCTAATAGATAATTACAACTTATCAGGGAAAATAGATCTTGTTTATATAGACCCTCCTTTTGCTACCAATAACACTTTTACAATTTCTGAAGGAAGAGCCGCTACAATAAGCAATAGTTCAAAAGGTACGATAGCTTACCAAGATACGCTAAAAGGATTTGAATTTTTAGAGTTTCTAAGAGAACGATTGGTACTCCTTAAAGAGCTCCTTTCGGATAAAGGGTCTATCTATTTACATATAGATTATAAGATAGGGCATTATGTGAAAATTATAATGGACGAAATCTTTGGGATAGAAAACTTTAGGAATGATATAACTCGTATAAAATGTAATCCTAAAAACTTCAACCGAAAAGCTTATGGCAATATAAAAGATATGATTCTTTTTTATTCTAAAACGGATAACCTAATATGGAATGAGGCGAAAATTCCTTATACAGAGGAAGATAAACAAAAACTTTTTCCTAAGATAGATAAACAAGGGAAGCGATACACTACTATTCCGCTACACGCACCAGGGGAAACGCTAAAAGGGAACACCTCTAAACCATTTAAAGGAATACTTCCTCCCAAAGGGCGGCACTGGAGAAGTGATGTATCAGTTTTGGAACAATGGGATAGCGAAGGCCTTATAGAATGGAGTGACAAAGGAAATCCTCGTAAAAAGATTTTTCTGGATGATAGAGAAGGTAAAAAAATGCAAGATATTTGGGAATTTAAAGACCCTCAATACCCAATCTATCCTACTGAAAAAAACGCTAACTTATTGCAAACCATTATAAAAACTTCTTCTAATGAAAGCAGCTATGTGTTGGATTGTTTTGCTGGTTCTGGCACTACCTTAAATGCGGCTCAGCAATTAGGGAGAAAATGGATAGGGATAGACCAATCGGAAGAAGCGATAAAAGTAATTCAAAAAAGGATGACAAATATAGAAGCTCACTTGTTTGCTCAGGAAACGAATTTTAAATATTTAAAGCAAAAGGAGATTTCTCTTTCTTCTTATGCTATATAAACAGTACCATTTAACTATTTTGTTTGAAATGAAAAAATATTTAACCACTCTCTTTTTATCTTTTGCGATGTTTTCTTTTGCGCAGCAAACTCCTGCGGTGAAAGATACCATTGCTAAAGGTGCAACTAAAACTGATACTACTGAAAAACCTGAAAAAACTCCTGAAGAAAAACGTGCCGAAGAGTACGCTAAACTGATAAAAAAAGGGGGATTGGAACGCAATGGGCTGTTTACCGTAAGAAAAATAGACGATAAATGGTACTTTGAGGTAGCCGATAGTCTGCTAAATCGCTACTTATTATGCGTTACAAGGCTTAAAACAGCTCCGCAGCAGTTTGGGATGTATGCCGGCGAAAAGATTAACGAGCAAACTCTCTTCTTTCAGCAAAAAAACGAAAAAACTCTTATCTTGCGTTCTTACCTCAATACGCAAGTAGCCGACAGCACCAATAACATCTACACCGCAGTAACGAATTCGAGCAGCAATCCTGTGGTAGCTACTTTCAACGTAATTGGTAGGAATCCGCAGAACAAAAATCAGTTGATAGAGGTTACAGATTTTTTTAAGCAGGATAATAGTGTTACGGGCTTGCTCGCAAAACTTAAAACTGATAAAAAGATAGGTGCTATTGTAGCGGCTCAATCGTTTGTAGACGACTTGCGTGCCTATCCGATGAATGTGGAGGTGCAGACCCTAAAAACGTATGGTGCCTCGCCTAGTAACATACCCGATGCCAATAGGGTAGGGGCTATTTCTTTTGAACTCAACACCTCAATAGTACTTTTGCCCAAAGTGCCTATGCAAAAACGCCTTTTTGACAGCAGAGTGGGCTTCTTTGCTACGCGCTTTATCAAATTTGCCGATGACCAACAGCGCACACAAACAGAAAGTTATATACATCGTTTCCGCTTAGAACCACGCAAAGAAGATGTGAATAAATACCTTAGCGGTCAGCTTGTAGAACCTAAAAAACAAATCATTTTTTATATAGACCCTGCTACTCCTAAACAATGGCAAAAGTACCTTATACTGGGCGTAAATGATTGGAATGTAGCCTTTGAAAAGGCTGGTTTTAAGAATGCCATTGTAGCCAAAGAGTGGCCTAACGACCCTGCGATGAGTTTGGAAGATGCGCGCTTCAACGTAATACGTTATCTTCCTTCTGAAATCAGCAATGCTTATGGTCCTAATATTGCCGACCCACGCAGTGGGGAGATTATAGAGTGCCACGTGGGGTGGTATCACAATGTGATGAAACTACTGCAAGAGTGGTATTTGATACAAGTGGGTGCGGTAGATAAACGCGCGCGCAACTTGAAGCTAGACGAAGCTCTAATGGGCGACCTTATTAGGTTTGTATCATCGCACGAAATAGGGCATTGTCTTGGTTTGCGCCACAATATGGGGGCAAGCAGCCAAACACCTGTAGAGAAACTTCGCGATAAAAAATGGGTAGAGGCACACGGGCATACCGTATCTATAATGGATTATGCTCGCTTCAACTACGTAGCCCAGCCCGAAGACAACATTGGTACTAAAGGACTTTATCCGCGTATAGGCGACTACGATAAGTGGGCTATAGAATGGGGGTATCGCTATTACGGAAATCGGTATAAAAATGAATTTGCCGAGCAAGAAGCCTTAGCGGCTACTACTACCCAGCGCCTTACGGCTAATCCTCATTTGTGGTTTGGTGGCGAAGGGCGTGGCGAAGACCCACGAGCGCAAACGGAAGACTTGTCGGACAATGTAATGAAAGCCAATACCTATGCGCTGAAAAATCTCCGCTATGTAGTGAGCAACCTTCACCAGTGGATGAAAGAACCTAATGACAAATACGACTACTTAAGCAGTATGCACAAGTCGGCAGTGTTGCAATACAATAGATACTTGAATCACGTACTTAAGCACATCGGTAGTCGCTATATAGGGGTGATAGGTAGTGCTGAGGTGTATCAGCCTGTACCTAAAGAAGTTGTAAAAGAAGCAATCGCTTACGTAGATGCACAACTTTTTGAAGCCCCCTTGTGGCTTTATCCGCAGGCTATCACTAATAAGATAGGCAGTAATGTAGAAAAGGAAATTGCTGATATGCAAAACAATGCTCTAAATGTCATGCTCAATAATGTGGTGCTTTACAAGCTCTATACGCAAAGTTTAGCTTCGCCCAAGGCTTACCTTTTAGATGAATATCTCGCTGATGTTTTTGCGGCTGTTTGGAAACCATTAAACAACAGCGAAGCCCAGCAAAATGCTTTGAGGCGCGGGTTACAACGCTCTTATTTGGCAAAAATAGATGATCTTATCAATCCTAAAGAGCAGGCTGCAACTGCTACTAATAGCAACGGAGCGGCTTCGGTATCGAGTACCGCAGTGGGCAATTTGGATGTACGCTTATATGCGTTACAACATTTGGACAAGATAGCTGATTATTTGAAAACAGCACAGCAACAAGAGGCTCAGCCCCTAAACAAGCTTCATTACCAACAACTTCTCAAAGAAATAGAACGTATAAAAGATCCTAAGAAATAATATGTTACGATTCAATGCCCTAACCGAAAGTCAGCGCCGCCAGCCTATAGCGGTAGCCGAAAATGGCAAACGCTCAGAGCTATTTGCCGTAAATGTATTTAACGAAGCCGCTATGCGCCAAGCGATGACGCGAGAGGCTTTTGAAAGTGTGATGAATGCTATTCGCTATGGCGAAAAGATAGACCGCCGCGTAGCCGACCAAGTGGCGGCGGCGATGCGCGACTGGGCGATTAGCAAAGGGGCTACCCACTATACGCATTGGTTTCAGCCTCTTACGGGCGGCACTGCCGAAAAACACGATGCTTTTTTTGAGCCAGTAAGTCGCGATAGAGCTATAGAACGTTTTGGAGGGGGGCAACTCGTGCAACAAGAATCGGATGCATCAAGCTTCCCTAATGGAGGTATTCGCAATACCTTTGAGGCACGCGGCTACACCGCTTGGGATCCTACTTCGCCGCCTTTTGTGTATGGGACTACCCTTTGTATCCCTACCATATTCATTTCGTATACGGGTGAGGCTTTAGACAATAAAACGCCTTTGCTAAAGGCACTTACGGCTATAGATACAGCTGCTACTGAGGTGGCGCGCTATTTCGATAAAAACGTAAATAAGGTAACCGCTACGCTTGGCTGGGAACAAGAATACTTTCTGGTAGATAAAACCCTTGCTTACTCTCGTCCCGACTTGATGATTGCAGGGCGTACTCTTTTGGGGCATCAGGCAGCTAAAGGGCAACAGTTAGACGACCACTACTTCGGCTCGATACCCGAGCGCGTGCTTAGCTATATGCGCGATTTGGAACACGAGTGCTTGCTGCTTGGTATTCCTCTGAAAACACGCCATAATGAGGTAGCACCTCACCAATTTGAGTTTGCTCCTATTTTTGAAGAAACTAACCTTGCGGTAGACCAAAATGCGCTGCTGATGGACGTGATGCGCAAGGTTGCCGACCGCCATAGCTTTGTAGTGCTATTTCACGAAAAGCCATTTGCAGGCGTTAATGGTTCGGGTAAGCATAACAATTGGTCGTTGGCTACTGATACGGGTATAAACCTACTTGCTCCCAGTCGTACCCCTATTAAGAACCTACAGTTTCTTACTTTTTTCATTTGTACTATCAAGGCTGTTTGCCAATACGAACCCCTATTGCGTGCCTCAGTAGCTTCGGCTACCAATGACTATCGCTTGGGCGCTAACGAGGCTCCTCCTGCTATTGTATCTGTATTTATAGGTGAGCAACTCACCAAGGTACTCGATGCCTTAGAAGTGGCTTCTGAAGAACTTTCGCAAGAAGAAAAAACAGACCTTAAGCTGAATGTGGTAGGCAAAATACCCGACCTTTTCTTGGATACTACTGACCGCAATCGCACTTCGCCTTTTGCCTTTACAGGTAATAAATTTGAGTTTCGTGCAGTAGGTTCAAAAGCTAATTGTGGCAGACCTATGATGGTGCTCAATACTATCGTAGCAAAACAGCTTACCAACTTCAAAAAAGAAGTGGATGCGCTCATAGCTAAAGGAATGAAGAAAGAAGATGCCATCTTCAAAGTGTTGCGTAGTTATATCAAAACATCTAAAAAAATACGCTTTGAGGGTGATGGCTATAGCAAGCAATGGGAAGATGAGGCTGCAAAACGCGGACTTTCTAACCATAAAACAACTCCCGAAGCTCTCAAAGAAAACATTACTGAAAAAGCTATTGCTCTTTTTGAAGAAATGGGCGTGCTTAATCGTGTAGAGCTAATGGCGCGCTACGAAATAGCTTTAGAAGAATACGTAAAAACGGTGCAGATAGAATCGCGCGTGTTGGGTGATATTGCTCGTAATCATATTGTACCAACAGCGGTTCGCTATCAAAATACGCTTATTGAAAACGTAAAGGGGCTGAAAGAGATTTTTGGAGAAAGCTATCAAGAGGTAGCTGCCGAGCAGTTGGAGCTTATACGCCATATTTCTGAACACATCAAGGTCATTCACAGCAAAACCGATGCGATGATAGAAGCGCGTAAGCGGGCAAACCACTTGCCTAATTTTGAAGAAAAAGCCCATAGCTATTGTCACGAAGTAAAACCTTTCTTTGATGAAATACGCTACCACTGCGACAAGCTCGAAATGATGGTAGATGACGAACTCTGGACACTCACTAAATACCGCGAGCTAATGAGTTAGTATTTTTTATTGTGATTGATTACCTATCAGGGATTTCCCGATGAAATAAAACAACGTTTATTATCAACAGGTTATAATTGCGCTTACCCTATTAGGGATTTCCCGATGAAATAAAACAACGTTTTTGTCCATTATACCTAATAAGTACTATTATTAGGCAAGTTTCTTGTCTGATTTTATTGTAAAAGTGTGAAGAATTAATCATTAATCGTTGATTATTAAACATTATTTTGTATCTTTGCCCCATTGTTTAACTATAAAAAGTAGATAACTAATGAAAAGAATCCTTAACAGTTTGCTGTTCAAAGTGTTTTGTGGTATCGTCATCGGTATCGTCATCGGTATTTTTAACATTGAATGGCTCAACCGATTGCTCCTCACTTTCAAGGGGCTTTTTGGTAATTTTTTAGGCTTTACAATTCCTCTCATTATGATGGGACTTATTATGCCTGCTATTAGCGACTTGGGTAAAAACTCAGGTAAATTGCTACTTATAACGGTAGCTATCGCTTATGCCTTCACGCTCTTCTCAGGGTTCTCTACCTATTTTGTGAGCGATGCACTATTCCCGTCTCTACTACAAGGCGAACAGCTCAAAGTACTCGAAGAGCAACAAGCCTCTACTCTCACCCCCTATTTCTCTTTAGATATGCCCCCTATCACGAGCGTGATGACCGCTTTGCTATTCTCATTTATCGTAGGGATAGGGCTCTCATTCCGTGAAGAATCAACTCTTAATTCTGTAGTAAAAGAATTTGGAGACATTGTGAAATGGCTCATTACCAAAGCCATTATCCCTGTGCTTCCTTATTATATATTAGCTATCTTTGCCGAAATTACTTTCTCAGGACAAGTAGTATCTATTATCAGTGTATTCTTCAAGCTCATAGTGATATTATTTATAATGCACATAGTGCTATTGCTTATACAGTATGTTATCGCAGGAGGTGTAGCAGGACGCAATCCTTTCAAGGCTTTGCTTACAATGCTACCTGCCTATGCTACTGCTTTGGGTACTTCCTCTTCGGCAGCTACTATTCCTGTATCGCTACGCCAAGCCCTAAAGATGAACATCTCACAACGCATCGCAGGCTTTGTAATCCCTCTATGCGCTACTATCCATTTATCGGGTAGTACGATGAAAATCACTGCTTGTGCCCTTGCCCTGATGATGCTACAAGGAATGCCTTATAACTTTGAACTCTTTGCAGGCTTTATACTGATGCTAAGTGTGATAATGGTAGCCGCACCAGGTGTACCAGGAGGTGCAATTATGGCAGCTTTGGGTATACTTAATTCTATATTAGGTTTTGATGAAAAACTACAAGGACTGATGGTTGCTCTTTACATTGCTATGGATAGCTTTGGTACTGCTTGCAACGTAACAGGTGATGGTGCTGTTGCTCTTATTATTGATAAAATAGCTAAAACAAAGGATTAAGTTGTTAGTTGTTAGCAATAAAAAACTGCCTTACGGGGCAGTTTTTTTGTTATTACTTGAGGTTTAATTACTAAGCCAAATCCTTTCCTATATCTCTTCGGAAGTAAGCCCCCTGAAACGCTATCTTGCTGATGCTTTCATAACTTGTAGCCAAAGCCTCTTGGAAAGTATTACCCAATGAGGTAATTGCTAGTACCCTACCGCCATTGGTAAGCAGTTGCTCGCCTTTCAGCGTAGTACCTGCGTGATATACAGTACTTTTAGTTACCAGTTCAGTACCACTGATAACCTTTCCTTTTTCGTACTCTTCAGGATACCCCCCCGATACCATTACTACGGTAGTAGCGCTTTCTGGGGTTACTTTTAGTTCTTGTGAAGCCAAAGTGCCGTTGTAAAGCGACTGAAATAGCGGTACTAAGTCGCTTTCTATGCGGGGCAATACCACTTCCGTTTCGGGGTCGCCCATACGCACGTTGTATTCTATCACGTAAGGCTCACCATCCACTTTTATAAGTCCGATAAATACAAACCCTTTATAAACGATGCCCTCTGCTTGTAGTCCGTTGATAGTAGGTTTTACGATGCGTTCTTCTATCTTCTGCATAAAAGCAGCATCGGCAAAAGGCACCGGCGAAACCGCTCCCATACCACCGGTGTTGAGCCCAGTGTCGCCTTCACCAATACGCTTGTAATCTTTAGCGGTAGGCAATATTTTGTAGTCTTTCCCATCGGTCAGTACAAAGCAGCTAAGCTCTATACCTTTGAGGAACTCTTCAATTACAACTTTGGTGCTGGCTTGCCCAAATTTAGCATCAATAAGCATACGGCGTAGTTCGGCTTGTGCTTCTTCTAGATCTTCGAGAATTACTACCCCTTTGCCTGCAGCCAATCCGTCAGCTTTAAGCACGTAAGGAGCTTTCATTGTACTGAGGAACGCACAACCCTCCTCAACAGTTTCCTTAGTAAAACTCGCATATTTAGCCGTAGGAATATTATGGCGCACCATAAACTCTTTGGCAAACTCCTTGCTGCCTTCCAGAGTAGCCCCACGTTGTGAAGGGCCTATTATTTGCACGTGAGCGAGTTCTTTGTCGTTTATGAAGAAATCGTACACACCCTTCACCAAAGGGTCTTCAGGACCTACTACCAGCATTGCAATCTCTTTTTCGAGTACAAAGGCTTTCAGAGCCGAAAAGTCGGTAGCGTTGATAGCCACATTAGTAGCTATGGAGTGAGTACCCCCATTCCCAGGGGCGATGTAAAGCTGGTCGCAAAGCGGACTGCTGTGTAGTTTTACGGCAAAGGCGTGTTCGCGACCGCCAGAGCCAAGAATCAGTATGTTCATTCTTGTCGATTTATAAAAAATTATAGTAAAAATCCATATTCGTATACTTTAGGTTCTATTTGTTTAGCCAAAAGGCTAAGAGCCTCTCGCAACTGTGTTATGAGCATGTTATAGGTTTTATCAGTACTTTTGTTATTCATTTTCCCCTTGTTATTACGCCCTTGGAAGTACTCACGTATATCGTATAGCGAAGCGTTTGCATCGGCATTAGGCTGTCTGAAATAGTATTTCCATAACTGTCGCCCTGCATCAAATACAGCTTTTGCTCTATTGGAAAAGCGGAATAGCGAACCATACACTTCTTTGGGTTCCGCTATTACTACCATAAATAGGTTAATTTCTTGGGGTGGCGAAGTAGGTTTAATGTCTCCTCTTATAAAATCAGTCATAAAATGACTGCTGAATAGGGTAGGAGCATCCACCTCTTCTTCAGTGAAGGGTATCCAGTGGTTTTCGCCCTCCTTACTGCTTATTCTATTTTGTCCGTGGAATAGTGTAAAGGTAAGGCAATCACCTTGAAATTCTTTATCTTGCTTCCAATTGTCATTAGGGTAGAGAAACTGATCACGGTCGTTATGCCATTCAGCAGGGATACAAAGTCTAACAGAAAAATAGATAGACAAAGGAATTAAGGTATCTTTATGAATAGAATATTTTGATTTGTTTTCAAGAGTTCCTTTTTCTGAAATAGCTTGTGTACTTTCAATAGAAAGTTTAATATTATTTTGATAGTCAGGCCCGTGATTTCCCGTGTAACCTATTGTAGGTATATTTGGAGTCTTAGGGTTTACAGGGAATTCTGTAATCCATTTAGTAATAGATATTTTTGGAGCACTAATTTTTTTCTCACTAAAAAGATGTCCTTTTCTATCATACATATCGACTATAATATCCTTGAAATCTTCTTTTTTTTCACTATCCCATATTTGAAAACTAATTGGGAATTTTCCAGATACATTGTCGAAAGTGTCGGCTGGAACGATAAAAATTTTTTCGAGCTTCGCTCGAAACTGTTTTCTGAAATCCTCAAAGGCAGTACCTTGCAAATTTTTCAACTTTGAAAAATTTGCAATTTTACAATTAGGGATTTCTTTGTAAATTCGTATTAGAAACTGGGCAAAAAGTTCTCTCCCTGCCATACCAATTTCTTTTATATATCTACTGTGTATAACAGTATCTGTTGAAGTTCCTGTTTTGTTTTTACCAGTTCCTACAGTTTGTTTTGCATTTCCAGCCTCCGCATAAGGAGGATTGATATACACTACTAATTTTTTGCGCTTTTCGTCATTACTAATAATATCAAATAGAGCATCGGGTAGCTTACCTCCTTGTTTTTTGGGTATAAACTCATCGTTGAGAAAGTCAAACTGAAAAACGTGTTCTTCTTTTAAAATGGCTCCGTGTTGTATGCGTTCATACATTACATTTACATCGGCTTGGTCAAGGGTTGAAGCAAAAAGGTGATATTTGTTTGTAAGCCCCGCTAATAGGTTACCTGTACCTGCCGCACAATCCCATACATAATATTCATCTTGCCAATTTTCTCCTAAATAATCAGTAAGATATTGTTGGGATAGAGCAACCCATTGGCGAGGTGTAAAGAAAGCCCCTTTACGCTCACGTATGTCCTGCGGTACTAATAATTCCCGCCGCTCTATGATATAATCGTGGTAATCAGAGTGTGGAGGACGCTTATAGAGCTTCCAAAAGTTCTGATATGTAGTTTTGTCTTTTATGGTAACAGTGGCATCAAATAACACATTATTTAAATTCTTCTTTGGTATTTTATAACCCTGATTTTCAAAGAGTACAAAGAGATTTTCATAGATAGCTGTATCATCGCTAATAGTTTCTGTACCTTTGTCGTCTACAAAGAGGTCGGCAAGATAGAAATCGCAGTCTAAAATATTATTTTTCTTGAGTGCTTCCCAATCAGTATCAATGATAGGTTTTATTACCTCTAACCATCGTAAGTAAATAGAGAGAAAATTATTTTTATTGATAGTTTGCTTAGCCTTGTCAGTTGCATTAGCAAGATTATGACTAATGAAAAAGCGGATCTCTTTAGCGTCTTTCTCAAAATTGAAAATATAAGCATTTTGCTTTAGGTCGGCTTCTATACGTTGCTTGATAAGGTCAAACTCCTTGCTTTGGTGGTCAGAAGGGGTTACATTCCAATTGAAATCATTAATAGAAAAAATATCTTCTATACGGCTGTATGGTACAAAAGCAAACTTGCAGCCATCAAAAGCACCTAAAAATGCAGGCGGCAACATACGTGTATAGGTGCGTGCCTTGCCAATAGTAAGAACAAGCTGCACAAACATTGTTACTACATCATAATCACCTTTTTTTGCCTCTGCCCATAGCAAAGGAATAGAATGGAAGATATTGTCCTTTTCAGGAAAAACTGAAAAGTCAATATTTCCGATGATTTGTGTAGTATCAAAGTTGCCAAACCATTCGGCAGCTACTTTGTTTTTAAGTTCTTCTTCTCGTATGTTGTTATAATACATTTTATCAATCTGTTAATTTATCAATTAGCAAATTTACTAATTTTCTTATCGGCTAATTTTACAAATAGGTATCGGTTGCATTTTGTGTTGGTTAGCACGATTTAGGCGGGTGTATATCTCAAATACTTCGCGCTCTCTGCCTGTGAAGGCTTCAGCGGTATGCCCCTGTTCGGTTTGCAACATAGCCCATTCCAGCTCGTCATAAGTAGCTTTTAGCTGGTCTTCATCGCTGCGGTCATCGCCAAACAAGCCATCTGAAGGTTTAGCTTGCAATATCGAAGCAGGAATGCCAAGATATGCCCCCAGCTGATAAACCTCACTCTTCATCAAGTCGGCTATAGGACTGATATCTACGCCCCCATCACCGTATTTGGTAAAGAACCCTACCCCAAAATCCTCTATCTTATTGCCCGTGCCCACTACCAATCTACCTTCTAAACCCGCAAAGTAGTAAAGAGTCGTCATTCGCAAGCGCGCACGAGTATTAGCCAAAGCCATTTCGCGAGTTGAGGCTTCCGTAGGCGGCAAGGCAGCTACTAAGGTATCAAAAGTAGGCGTAAGATCAACCGAAAGAGCCGTTACATTAGCGAAGTGTTGCCGTAAAAAGTTAATATGCTCTTGCGACCTGCTCACGTGAGTCGCCGCTTGGTGTATAGGCATTTCGAGGCAGAGAGTAGGCAAGCCCGTACGCGCACAGAGAGTAGAGACCACCGCCGAGTCCACCCCACCCGATACACCTATTACTAAGCCCTTTACGCGAGCGTTTTCGGCATAGGTTTTTATCCAATGAGTGATTTGAGAAGCTATTTTTTCCATACGATTTATATTTTATACTAACCAAAGAGGTTCGTTTTTCCAATTAGGTTTTATTCCTAAAGCATTTATATCTACATTAGGATATTTTTCAAATAAATTTGCTAATTGTATTGTGAATTTATTTTCTATTTGTAAACCTCTTTCTATGAGTTTTTCAATTTGCCAATCAATGGTTGTAGCTGGTTTTTGAAACATTTTGAATATATATTAAAAAAAAGACACACCCTGGTACGCTATCAAAGAGGAAGCGTGGTGTGTACTATCAGGGCAAAAATACAATATATTTTTATAACTACAAAATTTTATATGTTTTTTTTAGCAGAAAAAACACTAACTATTTGAAATATAGGAAATTTCTAATGTTGTATTTAAAAAATATCATTAGTGTTTATTCTAAGGGTTGGAAATTTTACAGAGGTAATCACCCCGTCCTCTACAATAGGCGCAAGCCCGCGATATTTGCCATTGTCTAATACAAAGATATTCACCTCTTTATTAGAAGGGCGCACTATCCAATATTCCGCTACTCCTGCTTCTTCATACAAGCAAAACTTATCGCTCAAATCGCGCTGTGCGTTGCCTGCCGAAAGTATTTCAACAACCAAATCAGGAGCACCTAAGCAACGTTTGCCATCGGCTAATTTCTCAGGGTCGCATACCACACACAAGTCGGGCTGTACAACACTATCTTCTTTGCCTTCTGCATTAGGAAGTACCACATCAAAAGGAGCAGCAAATAGTTCGCAAGTCTTTCCTTTGAAGAAATTATAAAGTTCGCCCGACAACTTGCGAGATACCCTCTGGTGAGGTATCGCAGGGGCAGGACTCATCTTAAAAATCTTCCCTTTCAGCAACTCTATCCGCTCTTCTATTTTCCAAAGGAAATAATCAGCATACGTATAAAGTCCATTTACGAGGTCTAACTGATTGATATTAGTAACTTCCATTAGTGTTCAATTTGAAAATGATGTTAGGTACCCCCTTTACGATAGAAAACTAACTATAGCATCACCGTTTTGGGCAGCTGCGGCAAAGAAATGCTGTAGGTTCTCAAAATGAGACTTCAGATAAGCAAAATCATCTTCGTCCCATTCCAATGAAGGATAAAGTTCCTCATCGGCAGCCATTTCTTCCTGATTGTAGTTTTCTCTTAGCTTAGCTTCGGTAATAGAGCCAAGTCGCTTACTGAGGGCAGCCACTTGCACAGGGGTAATATAGTGAGCAGGACCATATCCGTAGAGGTTAGACTCCTCATCAAAAAGCTGCCCGCTAAAAAAAACACGCGACACATCATCGTCATCGTCTTCTTCGTAACCACACACGAAAGCGAAACCCGTAAGCAAATACATAATGCCGCTCCACGCCTTGTCTACATCAAACAAACGCTCATTAGACTCTTCAGCCTCAAAAATTGCCTGAAGGTCTTCTTCAAGAGCCTCAGGTTCTTTTAGATACTTATCAAACTCCGCTTTAGGTACGCGGAGGAAGTTCATAACCATACCCATAATGTTATTATTTTAGTATTGAAAGCACAAAGATACAAAATAATTATTAATTGATTGAATGTTTAATGATTAATTTTTGAACCCCCCAATTCAAAATTCAAAATTCACAATTCAAAATTACCGAAGCTTCAGCGAAGGAAAGTCAGCGAGCTGGCGCAGCTGAGTATGTGACGAAAGATGAGCGAAGGATGAGCGAAGGATAAACCCCAATTCAAAATTCAAAATCCCCTCAACTATTAAAAAGACAATTTTAACTTTTGTTTAACAGGTAGTATAAAAGATAAACACTATCTTTGCGCCGTAATAATTAAATACTCATTTTCTTATGAAAAAACTCTTGTTAATAGCAGTAGCTGCGCTTGCTATCGTAGCCTGCAAAAAAGACAAAAACGAGCCCGTAGCTCCTAACGGAGGTAATGGCAACAACGGCGGTGGCGGTACCCAAACCGAACAACCTACCCCCGTACCTGCAGGATTTGTAAAGCAAATCATCAGAACAAGTCTTACAGGTGCTGTAGCTACTACTACTTATAATGTAGAAAACAACGTATTAAAAAGTTGGGTAGAACAAAATTCGCAAAATACAGTTACTCACACATTAGAGTATAACGGTAAAAACCTAAAAACCTATCGCTTGCAAGATAGTAGTAGAGGGCTTGATGAATTGTACTCTTTTGTATATGAAAACAATAAGCTTACCAAAATCACTTATAAAACAGGTAGCAGTCAGCCAGATACCTTTATTATTACTACTGATGACAAAGGGCGTATTACCAAAAAAGAAAACCCAGGGGTGGGCAATCATTTCAATGTGATGCCATCAGTTATTACCTTTGATTATGGTACTACTACACTCACTGTGAAAAATTACGATGGTAATGCTACAACCACTTGTGCTTATGGCTATAAAGATGACAATGTAGTAGCGGTAAATTACAATGGAGCTACACAAACTTATGAGTATGACACTACGGTAGTGAATGACCTTAGCAATCCTTATATCTTGTTAACCGACTTAGCAAAAGTAAATGTACGTGGTCACGATAGTGATATTAGTTTCGTTGCAGAAGAAAACATTTTTGCAAATCAGTCAAAAAATGTACGTAAAAAATATCTTTTCTTTGATCGGGTTATTACTAAAAACGGAAACAAACCACTTGAAATTGTTAAACAACCTACAGGAGAGAAAATAATATATAAATATTAGTCGTTAGGCACGAGTTTACTAACGACTAATGACTAACGAATAAAAAGAATCATTTTTTTTTAATTAATTAAATACTATACAATGAAGAGAATTTTATTAATCGCAGTAGCTGCGCTTGCTATCGTAGCCTGCAAAAAAGACAAAGACGAGCCTCAACAGCCTGTGCCAGCACCAGCACCTGAAGCTGAAGCCACACACTCATTAGGAGATATTACCTATCCTAAAACAATAGTAACTACAAGAGAAGATAGTACTAATAGAGGTAATAATCAAGTCACCACAGTTACTTATACCATAAGTCCTAAAAAACTTATTACTGAGTATACTACTGTTGCTAAATGGACAAATCAGTCTAACTTATTAACTAATGAAAAAGTTGTTTTGTCATACGATGCTAAAGGAGCAGTAGCTACTATCGTTACTACCGATTTACTCCAAAACAAAATAACTAGCAAAAAGGAGTTCCTTTATGTAGATGGTAAAGTGGATAAAATATTAGAAACATATGATAACGGCAGTGTGGCTACTATCACTTACACTTACTATGATGACGGGAAAGTAAAAAGCATTCATAGGAAAGATGCTTGGTCAGATATGACTTACAACCTTACTTACAGCGGCAATAAAGTTATTGAAAAAGTGATTGACCACGAAGATAATAGTGTGTATTCTGAAGATGAATATACTTTTGATGCCAATAATAATGTAGTAAGGATGGACGATAAAAAAAATAATCAAGCGACCATCCATACCTATGACAACAAGAAAAATTATAAAAATAATGAATTTTCTCGTTTGATATCTGGGTACTATGGTTTGCCTCGCCCTGACTATGGTAAAAACTATCGTACTACTACTAAAGTAGGTACTTTTACTCCTACAGTTGTAAACTATGAGTATACAGCCAATGACTATGTAAAGAAAACGGTAGAAGTATCTAAAAGTACTTACGGAGACCCTCGTAACCCTCAAACTCAAGTAGCTACGCAAACAGTAGAATATAGCTACTAAAAAAAATATATTAGAAAAATACTACTCTATATTTAGTCGTTAGTCTTCAGTCATTAGTCGTTAGTAAGCAACGCTTTGCATCTCTGCACGTGCGGCTCGCACCTAATGACTTCAGACTAACGACTAATATACTCTAACATAACATAAATACTAGCGATTTCCTACTAACAACTGATAACTTTTTAATTTATATTACAATGAAGAAGCTTTTATTAATCGCAGTAGCTGCGCTTGCTATCGTAGCCTGCAAAAAAGACAACAAAGAAGAACCTCAACAGCCTGCCCCAGCACCAGCTCCACAAGTGGAAACAAACCCTTATATTGTAGATTTCGACTATCCCAAAACAATAGCCCTTGAAGAATCGTGGGGAACCACTACAATTACCCATTCGGTAACCGATCGTTTGTTAAGAGAGGTGGTTTATGTAAATCCTTTTGGTGGAATTACAACCACTACTTTCACCTATAATACCGACAACTACCTTACCAAAATATCCGAGCTAAAATCAGGAGCTACAGCTCCCGTTGTATTAGAACTTTCGTATAACGACAAAAAACAAGTGGAACGCACTTTGTACATTACCTCTTCTTATGGAGGAGTAAGTGTAGTTACAAGTACTTTTACCTATGATGCTGAGAGCAGAATTAGCCAACAAGTAGAAGCAAGTACTACCGAAGTGGCTACCGTTACCTATGCTTATGCAGGGAATACTGTTACTTCTACCGAGATAAAACCTACAGGTACCGCTACCGAAGTGTATACTTTTGATGCTAAAGGTAATGTGGCAAGCTATAATTACAATAGCTATATTCAGGAATATACTTATACCGAAGGAGTAAACTACAATGGGCGCGGTGCATTCAAATTTATTGCTCCTACAGTAGTAATGACCAGCTTCCACCACGTAAAGCTATTTTATAACAAAAGATTTGAAAATGTAGCCCAAAAGTATCTTCCTAAGACATCTCCTATAGTGAGTGAATACAAGTATAATACGGTAAATAAACCTACACAAGTAGTTATCAAAGCAATAGATGGGCGTACCGCTACACAAACGCTTTACTACTAAAAAATATATTAGAAAATACTACTCTATATTTAGTCGTTAGTCTATAGTTGTTAGTCTATAGTCGTTAGTAAGCAACGCTTTGCATCTCTGCACGTGCGGCTCGCACCTAATGACTAACGACTTCGGACTAACGACTAAATTAAAAAAAAATTGACAAAAAACTTGCAAGTTTAAAAAAATGTTGTACCTTTGCACCGTCAATCATTGAAAGTTCATCATCTGCGGGTGTGGTGAAATTGGTAGACACGCTAGACTTAGGATCTAGTGCTTCACGGCGTGGGGGTTCGAGTCCCTTCACCCGCACTGTTAAAACCTTAATTCACTACTGAATTAAGGTTTTTTTATTACTCACTTTGCAAAATTGTAGACAATAAAATTATAACAATAACCAACGTGCCCGTACGGCTCGTATACCTAACAACTAAAAAATGGATATATCAGTAGAACTAACCTTTAGTCCGCTACAGGACGACTTTGAAGAGCACATCATTCGCTTTATCAAAAAACTACGCACATCAGGGTTTGTAGTAAAAGAAAACCCTCTAAGTACCCAAGTATATGGCGAATACCACAAAGTAATGCAACTGCTCACTGCCGAAATGGAAGAAGCTCTTGAGCTTATTGACAACGGATTGCTGTACGTGAAAATTGTAAAATCAAACAGGCAGGATTACGTGCCTTTTTTCTAAAATAATTCTTTAATTGTGTTCAACCAATACGATGGAGTACCTACCCACTTGGTAGTACTCGAAATTATAGGCGTTATCTTTGGCTTCCTAAGTGTATGGTATGCCAGAAAAGGAAATATATGGGTCTATCCCACAGGTATCATCAGCACAATGCTGTTTGTATACCTGCTATGGCACTATGTGCTCTGGGGCGATATGCTCATCAATGTGTATTATACTATTATGAGTATTTACGGCTGGGTACTTTGGGCGCGCAATGCAAAAGATAACATTATCACTATCAGCCGTACTACCCCCGCCGATTGGAAAACAGCTGCTCTACTCGCCGTCTTTAGTTTCGCTTTCGTTATCAGCATTTACTACCTCAAGCCATTTATCAAGAACGACTTTAGTTTGCAAGGCGTTACACTCGGCTTTCACAATTTTTTGCCTACAGAATACGTAGATGTTTTTACTACCGCTATCTTCCTTGTAGGAATGTGGTTAATGGCTAAACGAAAAATTGAAAACTGGATTTTCTGGATTGTAGGCGACCTCATTTCTATACCGCTATACTACATAAAAGGAATGGTATTCACCTCATTTCAGTATTTATTATTTACAATCATTGCAATAATGGGATATTTAGAATGGAGACGAAAATTACAACAGGAACTAATGAGCTTATCAAAGTAGCTTTTGTAGGTCCCGAAAGTACCGGTAAAACAACCCTTAGCGAGCAGCTGGCTCAGTACCACAACACCCAATGGGTGCCAGAGTATATGCGCCTCTATCTGCAACAAAAATGGGATATCTTCAAGCAAACCTGCACTTGGGCAGATTTGCTGCCTATAGCCAAAGGGCAACTACAATTGGAAGCAGAGGCTGCTGCAAAAGCACACCATTACCTCTTTTGCGATACTTGCCTTATAGAGCTCGCTATCTATGCCCATTACTATTACAACAGATGCCCAGCACCCATAGAGCGTGCTTTGGAAACTACACACTATCAGCATATTTTTCTTACGTATATAGATACCCCTTGGGTAGCCGATGACCTGCGCGACCGCCCTCACAACCGCGCCGAAATATTCGATTTCTTCCAACAAAAACTACTCGAATACGGCTTCCCCTACACCGTTCTGAAAGGAGACCTTCAAGAGCGTATGGAAGTCGTAAATATGCACCTCGAAATGCCTTCTTTGTAATGTATATTGCTTATCACCCTATATACAATCACCCCGTACCCGATAACCATCGCTTCCCGATGCTCAAATACGCCCTCCTGCCGCAACAATTGCTGTACGAAGGCATTGCCCAGCCTACGGATTTTCATACACCCCAAAAAGCAAGCCCTCAAAGCCTCTGCTTAGTACATTACCCCGATTACGTACATCGTTTTATTCATCTGCAACTCACCCACCAAGAAGCGCTGCCCATAGGGTTTGTGCAAAATGAGCAACTCGTAGAGCGCGAACTCACTCTCGTACAAGGCACTATCGATGGGGCACTTTGGGCACTGCAACACCAGCAAGTGGCTTTTAATATAGCCGGAGGCACACACCACGCTTTTTCTGATAGAGGTGAAGGCTTCTGTATGCTGAACGACCAAGCCGTAGCAGCAGGCTATTTGTTAGCACATACGGCGGTGCAGCGTATCCTAATAGTCGATTTAGATGTACATCAGGGCAATGGCACTGCCCAAATCTTCGCTAATGACCCCCGCGTGTTTACCTTTTCAATGCACGCCCAGCACAATTATCCTTTCCAAAAAGAACAATCTTCTCTTGATATCCCCCTACCCAACGGCACTACCGATGAGGTATATTTGCGCATTTTGCAAGATACCTTACCCCAGCTGATAGCACAGCATCAGCCGCAGTTTGTGTTCTACCAGTCGGGGGTAGATGTATTAGCCACCGACAAGCTCGGCAAGCTATCCCTTAGTGTTGAAGGCTGTGCCGAGCGCGACAAGTTTGTTTTCCAGCAGTGCAAGGTACATCAGTTGCCCGTGCAGTGCGCTATGGGCGGAGGCTATTCGCCCCAGCTAAGGCACATCCTCCGTGCACATAGCAATACTTTTGCCGTAAGCGAGTAAAAGGCAGGCGTAATTCATTAATTATTACTATATTTGCACCGATAATTTATATTATTTAATCAAATCAACAAATCTTATTTTTCGGTTATTTTTACTAGTATCAGGATCTTTGTTACCCCAGTCTCTTATCTGGCAGTAAATACCATTATGTTCCTTAAATATTTCTTTTTGACAACCGTTACAAGTAATTCTTCTTTTTTCTTGTTGTCCGTATATGTCAAATCCCATTTCTGTAATGTTATGCTTACAACTACAAGGTATAACTCCTTTAAGTCCGTCCATTTGCCATAAGTTCCAAGAAATAATGTAGGCAATATATTTAATAGATTTTTCTAAAGGACGCTTACCAAACTTAGCTTCGTAATACTCTATAAATGAAACTAATAATGATTCCCGAGCTAATAGTAGGTTATCACCTTGCCATTCAAATCCGTAAATGTTTTTATAAGCCTCTTGTGCCATTTCAAGCCATTCGCCTGAAGAGGTAGTGTTTTCAGAAATTACCCTAAGTTTTCGGTCTAACATTCCAATACGTTGTTCAAGAGGAATAAATGTTCCCGTTGTAGTATCGTAACGACTTGCCAAGTATGGTGCCTCTCCGCAACTTAACTCTATTCGGGTAGCGCGCACGTAATCTTTCCACGTTTTCCCTTCAGGAAAAGCAATAGGAGTCTCTACAGATTTCCAAGTATGTTTATCGGTATCTTCAATATTAAAAACATCTTTACGCCCAAACCACGCTTCGTCTACTAAATTATTTTGAGCATTGCACACCCACGAGGGGGTAAACACTTCTGCCATTCCTTTGGTACGTTCTGTTTGTTCTCCTTTAGATTTAGCAGCTCTTGGGCGTATCATTAATCCTTTTTCTCCTGTAATTCGTTCTATGGTAATAGCCTCAAAAAAAGTATATCCTTCACCATAAACTGCATAACTATTGGTTGCCCAAAAAATATTTTTTTGAGTAGTGTGGTCTTTTAACAAAAGCTCAAGAACTTCTTTTGATTGTTGAAGAAGTTCATTTTCGCTTATATCTATATCATTAGCCATTATTCGGTATTTCCTATAATATAAATTATACCTAATATGGCTACATTTGAACTTTCTCTAAAACCTCGCTTAATTTATATCTTTACCATTGCCGATGAAGCTCATAGCGACTGCGTAAAGATAGGTGAAACTACTTTTAACGGTAATGGATTGCCCGAGGCTAATTGCAAAGAACTAAATAATGCCGCTCATAACCGTATTAAGCAATATACCCAAACCGCCGGTATCAGTTACCAATTGTTACACACTGAACTCACTCTGTTTTCTCGTGAGGGAAAGATAGGTCTCTTTAATGATAAGGAGGTTCACTCTGTATTAGAACGTTCTGGAGTAAAGAAAAAGGCTTTCAAAGGGGCTACTGAATGGTACTGTTGCGACCTGGCAACGGCTATAAAAGCTATTGCTGCTGTAAAACAAGGTAGAAAAAGTCTAAAAACGGAGGATATTAGCACTACTGAAAACCCTATCATTTTTCGCCCCGAGCAAGCTGATGCTATAGAACGTACTGAAAAGCAGTTTAAAAAAGGGGCGCAGATGCTATGGAATGCTAAAATGCGCTTTGGGAAAACACTCTGTGCGCTACAAGTAGCTAAAAACTTACAAATGAAGCGTACCCTTATCGTAACCCACCGACCAGTAGTAGATGCGGGTTGGTATGAAGATTTCAGGAAAATCTTCTATGATAGTCCTAATTATTACTATGGTTCTAAAGCTAAAGGAGAAAATGATTTTGCTTCATTGGAAAAACTTGCAAACGAAGGGGGTAATTATGTGTATTTTGCCTCGATGCAAGATATGCGGGGCTCTAAAGAAGTTGGTGGTAAATTTGATAAAAACAATGAACTTTTCTCTACTACTTGGGACTTTTTGATAGTAGATGAGGCACACGAAGGTACTCAAACTGAATTAGGACAATCCGTGATTGCGCACCTAAGAGGTAGTAATACTAAAATATTGCGTCTTTCGGGTACTCCTTTCAATCTGCTTGATGACCACAAGGAAGAGGAAATCTTTACCTGGGATTATGTAATGGAGCAAAAAGCTAAGATAGATTGGGAAATTACGCATTTGGGAGATACTAATCCTTATGCTGCACTACCTGCTATTCATATTTACACCTACGATTTGGGCAGGCTGATGAGTGAGTATAGCGATGATGAAAAAGCGTTTAACTTCCGTGAGTTCTTCCGTACCCGAGAAGATGGTACTTTTGTACACGACAAAGATATTGACCGCTTTTTAACTTTGCTTTGTGACGATAGTGAGAGTTTTTACCCTTATGCTAATGATACTTTTCGCAAGATTTTCCGTCATACGCTCTGGATATTGCCAGGGGTAAAAGCCGCTAAATCCCTCAGTGCTAAGTTGCAGAATCATCCTATATTTGGGGCTTTCAAAGTAGTGAATGTAGCAGGCGATGGCGATGAAGAAGAAGAAAGCAGAGATGCATTGGATTTAGTAGAAAAAGCTATTGGAAAAGATTCTGACCAAACTTATACTATTACTCTTTCGTGTGGGCGACTCACTACAGGGGTGAGTATCAAGCCTTGGACGGGGGTATTTATGATGGCAGGAGCTTATAGTACCTCAGCGGCGAGCTATATGCAAACAATCTTCCGTGTGCAAACACCTTACACGCACAATGGACGAATGAAAACCGATTGTTATGCTTTTGATTTTGCTCCTGACAGAACATTACGTGTATTAGCTGAAAGTGCTAAAGTATCGGCTAAAGCAGGTAAACAAACTGAAGAAGACCGTAAAATATTAGGCGATTTTTTGAACTTCTGCCCTATAATAGCTATTGAAGGTAGCCAAATGAAGCCTTATGATGTAAAAACAATGCTCGGGCAACTGAAACGAGCGCAGATAGAAAAAGTAGTGCAATGTGGTTTTGAAGATGGAGCTCTCTACAATGACGAACTGCTTAAACTTACCGAAGTAGAACTCAAAGATTTTAGCAATTTGAGGGCTACTATCGGAAAAACCAAAGCAATGCCCCGTCCTGGAGATATTGATATTAACAAACAGGGGCTCAACAACGAACTCCACGCTGAAAAAGAACGTTTGGAGAAAAAAAAGAAAAAAGACCTTACTACTGAAGAAGCCGAACGTTTAGAACAACTCAAAGCTCTTGGCGACCAAAGACGCGAAGCAATAGCCATACTACGCGGTATTTCTATCCGTATGCCGCTCTTACTCTACGGGGCTGAAATCACTAATGAAGACGAAGAACTCACCCTTGACAACTTTGAAAAATTAGTAGACGACACCTCGTGGGAGGAGTTTATGCCACGTGGGGTAACTAAAGAAGTTTTTAGACGCTTTAAGCGTTATTACGACTCTGATATTTTTCGAGAGGCAGGTAAGCGTATACGCGAAATGGCACGTATGGCTGATAAGTTTACCATAGAAGAGCGTATTAGTAGGATAGCGGCTATCTTTGCTACTTTTCGCAATCCTGATAAAGAAACAGTACTTACTCCTTGGCGGGTAGTGAATAGGCATCTGTCGGATTGCTTAGGAGGCTATTGTTTTATGGATAAGAATTTTGAGCAGCCCTTAGATGTGCCGCGCTATGTAACCCAAGAAGGGGTAACAGAGGAGGTATTTACCCCTAAGAATGTGATTTTAGAAATCAACTCGAAGAGTGGGCTATACCCTTTATATGCTGCCTATAATATCTATCGCTCTCGTATAGAAGAAGCTAAGAAAAAGTACAGAGAGGAAGTAGGTAGGCAATTAGCCTTGCAATTATGGGATGCAACCCTTGAAGAGAATATATTAGTAGTGTGTAAAACCCCAATGGCACGCAGTATAACCAAACGTACATTGGCAGGCTTTAGAGAGACTACCGTACGTGCAGAATACTATCCTGAACTTATAGAAAACATTAGTAAACAGCCCGAAAGCGTAGTAAATATGCTACACGATGGCAAACGCTTTTGGCATTTTAACGATAAAGAATATATGAAGATAGACACTATTATAGGAAATCCACCTTATCAGGTAATGGACGGAGGGGCACAAGCTAGTGCAAAGCCTATTTATCAGTTGTTTATTCAACAAGCTATGAAACTCAATCCTAAATACATTAGTATGATTACCCCTAGTAGGTGGTTCGCTGGTGGCAAAGGGTTAGATGATTTTCGCAAAGCAATGCTTAAAGATAAACGAATAAAAGCAATACACGATTATCCCAATGCTTCAGAGATATTTCCTTCAATAGAAATCAAAGGAGGTGTTAATTATTTTCTTTGGGATAAGGAATATAAAGGAGATTGTCTTATTAGAACTTATGAAAATGGAGTCTGTGTGTCAGCATTGAAGCGCCCTCTTAAAGAAAATAATGCAGATGTTTTTATCAGATATAATGAAGCTATTCCTATTCTGAGAAAAATACAATCTTTTAATGAAAAAAGTTTTAGTGAATTGATGAGTTCTGCAAAGCCTTTTGGATTAAGAACCTATTTTAAAGGAGAAAGTGAACCATTTGAAGGAGCTATTAAAATCTATGTAAATGGAGGAGTTGGATATATTAAGAAGGAAGAAGTTTTAAAAAATCAACATTGGATAAAAGAACACAAGGTAATAGTTCCTTATGCCATAGGAAGTGGAGATAGCAAGACTGATAAAGTTAATCCTATTTATGCGGAGCCTAATTCTTGTTGCACAGAAACCTACTTAGTAATAGGTCCTTTTGCTACTAAAAAACAGTGTGAGAATGTAATGCAATATATAGGGACTAAATTTCTACATTTCTGCTTAACTTTAAAGAAAAATACCCAACACTCAACCAAAGAGTTTTATCAATTTGTACCTCAACAAAACTTTGATGAAGAATGGACAGATGAAAAACTATATAAGAAATATGGGCTTACCCCTGAAGAAATAGTCTATATTGAGAAAATGATAAGACCTATGGAATAGTAAAAATAGCGTATAGTGCTCCTTGCTGTACGCTATTTATTCTAATCTAACAATCGTTTTTCAATTTCTTCAATACTGGGTAAAGATGATTGATAATCTTTTGAAAGTTCATCAAATAATTTATATGACGAAACTCCTATGGGGTTGTGTATATCTTCTAAAGTATATTCAGCTATTACATTATTTTTGTCTTTGCAGATTAATAGCCCGATAGTGGGAGCATCACCTTCGGTACACAATTGTTTATTTACTGCTGTAACGTAAAATTTCAGTTGTCCTATATGTTCGGGCTTAAATTTTGTAGTTTTAAGTTCTACTACTACATAACAATGTAAATGAGCATTATAGAAAAGCAAATCAATATAAAAATCATCTCCACCTACGTTTATATGCACTTGTTTTCCATAGAAACAGAATCCTTTACCCAACTCTAACAGAAACTTTGTCACATTATCCTCCAAATATTGTTGGAGCTCTTTCTCGGTATAATTTTCTGTTATCGACAGAAAATCAAAAATATAAGGGTCTTTTGTGAGTTCTTGAGCTAAATCAGACATAGCAGGAGGTAATTGATGTTGAAAGTTTGTAATTGCTTTACCTTGCCGAACATATAAGTTTATTGCTATTTGATGCTCTAATACTGAACGACTCCAATGATTTTCTATCGTTTTATGTACATAGAAAAGAGCTTCTTGAGTATTCTTACAACGTTGCATAATCATTATATGATGCCCCCAAGGAATGCTAAATAAAGAAACTTCTAATTGGGAAACAACTTGTTTCCCAATTATATCTAACTGACTATAAAACAAATACCATTGTCGTATTGATTTTAAGTTTCTGTATGAAAAACCTTTCATTGTAGGAAATTCCTTACATAAATCAGCACTAAGAGTTTGCAAGAATCCATCTCCCCATTTAGCTTGTGCTTGTTTTTCTACAATATCTTTCCCTATTTGCCAATAAAGGCGTAACAACTCACTATTTACTTGAATAGCAGCTTTTATTTGGCTTTGTTGTATTTTCCCTTTTAGGTTTTGTAACCAATCTTTATAGTCGGTGATATTTATAATATCTTTCATAATTTTTTTAGATACTGATATTTAGGTACAAAAATAGCAATAATTGATGAATTACCAAAAATAGCGTACAGTTTTCCTCTCTATACTATTTTTAGTTTTTAAACCATTGGCTTTATCATTCGTTCGATAAAAGCGATTTCATCTTCTGAAAGGTGATATTTAGTATAAAGTTGCTTATCAATTTCTTCAATGGTTTGCGACCAATCAATATCGCTTGAAGAAGTAAAGTCTTGCAGAGGAACATTATTCCAAGTTTTCTTTTTGTTATCTTGTGTAGCCTTAAGGACACCTAACATAGTACGGGCAAACTTTGTTTTCACATACTTCAGACAGGCTTCAGCTTCTTCACGAGTATTAAATGCTCCAATACTGATGAATGTTTGCGTACTCCCAGTTAGAGGTTCTCCTATTATAGGTTCTCCTATTATAGGAGTAATTATCCCTCCTCCCAAAGCTCCTGAACCATTGCTCTTTGGTACAATCACTTTAAACTTCTCTAAGTTAGGGTGAGAGACAATATATTCTTTTTTAATCCATCGATAACAACGTTCATTTTTTAATCTTCCAAAAAAACAATATCCTCCTTTTATGTTCTCTGTAAAAATTTCAGGCAACTTTTCAAAGATATTTGTAGTAATATCATAAGGATGCCCTTTGCTCAAACGCTCTATTACCCAAGGATGTTCTTTGTGTAGTTGTTGAGAAAGACGATAACTTTCAGGGGCATATATCAATTTTGCAAAAGCTCCTTTTTTACTAAGCGTTTCAACTTTGTTCACAATCTCATTAAGTTGGGGATAGGCAGTAAATGTTCCTATTTTTTCAAAACACTGTTTGCTATCTCTATACATCACAGCTATTCCTCCTTCTATATCTACATTTGGGAAAACATCTGTACTATTTGCTTTATACCAAACTACTTTGAAATGTTTATCATTTAGTATTTTAGTATTCCAATCTTCTGGGGTTTTGCCAGCATTAAATAGATAACGTGCAGGTGTTATAAGAGATACCCGCTGAGAAAGCTTTGAGGCTAAATCAATAAATAAGTGGTAAACAGGGGTATCGCTTGTGTTTTCTGTAGTTACCTGATAGGGTGGATTTCCTATAATAGTGTCTATAACAAGTTTTTCTTATATTGTACCCATTAATATATAAAAAACAAAACGATATGGTTACAACCTTTGAAATGGCTCTTAAAGAGCGCAATATGGCTGAAAATACAATTACTGCCTACCTATTTGCTGTGAATGACTTCCTCTGCAAATACCAATCCTTCAACAAGAAAAACCTTTTGTTCTACAAAAACTACCTGATAGAGCATTTTAAACCTAAAACGGTGAACTTGCGCATTCAGGCTCTTAATAAATTTCTGGAACATATCGGTAAGCCTAAACTTCGACTTAAATCGGTAAAAGTACAACAGCGCACTTATTTGGAAAACGTGATTAGTCAGGCGGATTACCTTTTCTTGAAAGAGCAACTGCGACAGGAAGAGAACCCTATGTGGTACTTCGTGGTGCGCTTTTTAGCAGCTACCGGTGCAAGGGTTAGTGAGCTTATCCAAATAAAAGCTGAACACGTGCAGATTGGTTACTTTGACCTTTATACTAAGGGCGGCAAAGTGAGGCGGCTTTTTATTCCTGAACAACTGCGCAATGAGGCTACACAATGGCTTAAAACACAAAAGAAAACATCGGGCTATCTTTTCGTTAATCGCTTAGGAGAACGTATTACTACGCGTGGTATTGCTCAAAAACTTAAATCTTTTGCTGAGAAATATGGTATGAATACTCAAGTGGTTTATCCGCATTCATTTAGGCATAGATATGCCAAAAATTTCTTGGAGGCTTTTAATGATATTTCGCTTCTGGCAGACCTTATGGGGCACGAGAGTATTGAGACTACTCGTATCTATTTGCGTAGAACGGCTTCGGAGCAGCAAGCTATCGTAGATAGAGTTATCACTTGGTAAGATAGTGAGTTTTTAGAAATTATTTTGTACTTTTGTTCGCTGAAACTAAAAGTATTGTTACTAACTTAATTTATTAACACCTAACGACTATATGTTAAAAGATATTTTAAACTTTCGCAGGGCGGTACGCTATTATGCGCCTACGCCCATCAGTGAGGAAAAGGTACAAGAATGCCTTAAGCTCGCTACCTTAGCTCCTACAGGTTTCAACATGCAACTATACGAGCTGTACCATATTACTGATAAAGCTTTGTTAGAAAAGTTAGCTCACGCCTGCCTCAGCCAGCTTACAGCCAGCACGGCACAACAGATGGTGGTGTTCGTTACCCGTCAAGATAAGCACCGACAGCACGCCAAGATGATTTTGGAATTTGAACGCGGCAATATACAGCGCAATAGTCCGCCCGAAAGGCAAGCCAAACGCATTAAAGATAAAGAAAACCAATACCAGAAACTAATCCCCTTTGTGTATAGTCGGTTTTTTGGCTTATTAGGAGCTTTCCGCAAACTCTCTGGGGTAATCGGTTGGTTTCGCCCTATGGTGCGAGAACTCTCTGAAGGTGATATACGCGTAGAAGTACATAAAAGCTGCGGACTTATAGCGCAAACTTTTATCTTAGCAATGGCTGAGCAAGGCTACGATACTTGTCCGTTAGGGGGGTATGATAGCCATCGGATTAAAAAACTGCTACACCTACCTTATGGGGCTGAAGTGAGTATGGTTGTCACTTGTGGGATTCGTGAAGAACGCGGTATCTGGGGAGAAAGGTTTAGATTGCCGTTTGAAGAAGTGTACAGACATAATGTTTAACAATTCAAATATAAAACTTACAATATAACTTTTACTATTTTAGTTGTTATTAGCTATTATACTAAAAAACTTGAGTTGATAAGTTCGTTTAGTCGATTTACTGATTTGCTTCAATTTACGAATGACTAAACACTTCGGCAAAAAAATGAAAATGGAAAATTCAAAATTCAAAATAATTTTGTACCTTTGCGCATTGAATGTTTCAAATATAAAAATCTAACAATGAAAATACGTTTCTCATATTTTGCTTTTGCGCTTCTTGGCTTGGTTGCTTGTAATAATACTCCAAGCGAAATAGCCGTAGATGAAGAAGCACTTGCCAATACCCAAATGGCTGAAGCGCAGCGCAGTAAAACAAGAGAGGGCAATCCTTTTGACAACGCTAATAATACGAACTTGGCAATGCCTACAGCTTCGGCAGGAGGCGCGCAGGGGGTAATGCTGAACCCTCCACACGGCGAGCCAGGGCACCGTTGCGATATAGCTGTAGGGGCTCCGCTTCCAAACGATAGCCAGATAATCAATCAGGTACAAACAAACGCTACCGCTACAGACCCTTCGGCACTACCAGCTGTATCTAACGAAACACAGCAGTTAGTACAAGTGCAGCAGCCTCAAAGCTATGTGGGAGCTAATGGCGAAAAACTAAACCCTCCCCACGGGCAACCAGGGCATCGTTGCGATATCCCTGTAGGAGCACCGCTAAATAGTGCCCCAGCACAACAACAAGCAGCCCCAGCACAGCCCGCAGCACAAACCATACAACAACAGGTAGTTATAGACCCCCAACAAGCACAACAACACACAGGTACTACCGAGCCAGGCTGGTCGGGCAAACCTAACCCTCCGCACGGGCAACCAGGGCACCGCTGCGACATATCAGTAGGCGAAATATTACCGTAGGGATGAGTCGTTAGTCCTTAGTCGCTAGTCGTTAGCCTGAGCGAAGGTTGAGCGAAGGATAAGCGAAGGATAAGCGAAGGATAAGCGAAGGATAAGCGAAGGAAAGTCGGCGAGCTGGCACAGCCGAGTATGTGACGAAGCTTGAGCGAAGGAAAGCTGGCAGGGCTGGAGCAGCCTTAATACAAAATTAACAACAAAAAATTATATAAAATGTCACTTATTAAATTACACGACAAAACTTTTGAACCCTACGTAACTGCAGTACAATTGCAGGAAATAGTAGCGCGAGTGGCAGATGAAATCTATCAAGATTTAGGCGATAGCCGCCCCGTATTCGTATGTATACTAAACGGCTCATTTATGTTTGCTGCCGACCTTGTGAGGCGTTACAAAGGGCTCTGCGAGTTGTCGTTTGTAAAAATGGCTTCTTATGAGGGAACTCAAAGCTCAGGAAAAATACATCACCTCATTGGTCTTTCCGATGATTTAGAAGGAAAAGATGTAGTTGTGATAGAAGATATTGTAGATACAGGCAATACACTTGAAGAAATTTATCGTATCTTTGCTGATAAAAAGGTACATTCTTTCCGCATCGCTACGCTTTTCTTTAAGCCCGATGCCTATACCAAAGATTTGAAAATAGATTACGTAGGGAAACCTATCCCTAATCGTTTTATAGTAGGCTACGGCTTAGATTATGACGAACTGGGGCGTAACCTTCCCGAAGTATATCAACTAAATACCTCATTAACAATGACAAACATAGTACTTTTTGGCAAGCCAGGAGCTGGCAAAGGCACACAAGCCGCATTCTTAAAAGAAAAATACGGATTAGTACACATCTCAACAGGTGATATTTTCCGTTATCACATCAAAAACGAAACCGAATTAGGACGTTTGGTGCGCTCATATACCGACCGCGGCGACCTTGTGCCCGATGATGTTACTATAAAAATGCTACAAGAAGAAGTAGCCAAAAATCCTGATGCTAAAGGGTTTATATTCGATGGCTTCCCACGTACTATTGCACAAGCAGAAGCCTTAGATGCTTTTTTAGCTTCAAAAGATATGAAAATACACGGCACTTTAGCTCTTGAGGCTGATGACGAAGTGCTTGTAGAGCGCATCATAGGGCGCGGCAAAGTAAGTGGTCGTGCTGATGACCAAGATGAAACTAAAATACGCAACCGCTTTGCCGAATACAACGAAAAAACAGCTCCTTTGATTGCTTACTACCAACAACAAGGCAAATATTATCCTATTGATGGTATAGGCAGTATCGAGGAAATTACACAGCGTCTATCACAAGCAATAGACCTCATAAAAAGTAAATAATGACAGAAGGGAACTTTACCGATTACGTAAAGATATACGCCGCATCAGGAAAAGGAGGCGCAGGCTCTATGCACCTACATCGAGAAAAATTTGTACCCAAAGGAGGTCCCGATGGTGGTGATGGCGGTAGGGGAGGGCATATTATCTTTAGGGGTAATAAGCACCTCTGGACGCTTATCCACTTTAAATTTCAGAAGCATTTTGTAGCAAGCCACGGCGAGGCGGGTGGTGCTAACCGTAGTTTTGGTGCTGATGGTAAAGATGTGTATATAGAAGTGCCTTTAGGAACTATTGTAAAAGATGCCTTTACTGAGGAAGTCCTCTTTGAAATTACCGAAGATGCGCAAGAAATCATCTGCTTGCGTGGGGGCAAGGGGGGCTTAGGCAATTGGCATTTCCGCACCGCTACCAATCAAACGCCGCGCTATGCACAACCAGGGTTACCTGGTGAAGAACGCGAGTTGTTATTAGAGCTGAAGGTATTGGCTGATGTAGGTTTGGTAGGTTTCCCCAATGCTGGCAAATCGACCCTGCTCTCGGTACTTACTTCGGCAAAGCCTAAAATTGCCGATTATCCTTTTACGACCCTAAAACCCAACTTAGGAATTGTAGAACATCGCGACTATCAATCGTTTGTAATGGCTGATATCCCCGGTATTATAGAAGGGGCAGCCGAAGGCAAAGGCTTAGGGCATTACTTTTTGCGTCATATAGAGCGCAACGCTGCTTTGCTGTTTGTAATAGCAGCTGATAGCGATGATATTGCTGCTGAATACCGCATTTTGCTAAACGAACTAGAGGCTTATAACCCTGAACTATTAGACAAACAGCGATTGATAGCAATTTCTAAAGCTGATATATTGGACGAGGAGCTTACTGAAGCCCTTCGCCACGAGTTACAGGCAAGTTTAGCCGATGTGCCTTTCTTGTTTATCTCGTCTGTATCGGGGAAGGGGTTGCAGGTGCTTAAAGATAGGTTGTGGGCGATGATTAATACTGAGCTATGACGATAAAAACGCTTATCAGTGCAGCACGCTTGCGCACTTTGCCGCTATCGGTGGCGGGGATTATTACAGGGAGTGCTATTGCTCGCCGTGAAGATGTAGAGGGGTTCAGAACTGATATTTTTGTGCTAGCATTGCTCACCACCATACTATTCCAAATACTCTCCAACTTTGCCAACGACTATGGCGATGGGGTAAAGGGTACGGACAACGACCAGCGCTTGGGTCCTAAACGGGCTCTGCAAAGTGGTGCTATCACGCGTAGCGAACTAAAGCGCGTGGTGATAATTACGGCTGCCTTGTCGTTTCTTTCGGCTATAGCACTTATATACGCAGCTTTTGGCTTGGAGAATTTGGGCTATGTACTCATTTTCCTCATTCTTGGGGCTTTGTGCATCGTAGCCGCTATTAAATATACGGTAGGCAAATCGGCGTATGGCTATCGCGGGCTGGGCGATGTATTTGTGTTTGTATTTTTTGGTTTGGTAAGTGTTGTAGGCAGTTATTTTTTGTATAGGCAAGAATTGCCTGCTTATATTTTTTTGCCTGCTACTGCTATAGGCTTGCTGAGTGTAGCTGTGCTGAACCTAAACAATATGCGCGATTATGAGAATGATAAGCAGTCGGGGAAACATACTTTGGTAGTAAAGATGGGTATTGAACTGGCAAAATATTACCATTATTACTTGGTGGTTTTGGCTATGGTTTCGATGCTGGGCTACTCGGTATGGCGTTTGCAGATGCGATGGGAACTGCTTTATATATTGGCATTTGTGCCTTTGGTAGCACATTTGCTGAGGGTACGACAAAATAAAGACCTTAAGCTATTGGATAAGGAACTGAAAGTGGTGGCACTTAGTACATTTTTGCTTTCGGTATTGCTATTGCTTGGGAGTCGTTAGAATTTAATATATCTTTTTAATTATCATAATAACTATGGAATTAACTTACTACGGACACGCCTGCGTGGGTATCAAAATTGGGAACACACATTTGTTGGTAGACCCTTTTATCTCGGATAACCCTTTGGCAAGCAGTATCGACATCAATTCGGTACCTGCTGACTTTATTCTCATCACTACTGCGCAACAAGATCACACTTACGATGTGGAGGCTATTGCCAAACGTACCAAAGCGCAAATTATTTCTAACTACGAGATTACAAATCACTTTTTTGGTCTTGGAATAGAAAATGCGCACCCTATGGATTTGGGTGGTTCGTTTGACTTCAACTTTGGAAGTGTAAAAATGGTTCCTGCTTTGCACTCTTCTACTTTTGATAACGGTGGTGCTGGTGGTGGTTGTGCTTGTGGCTTTGTGATTAAAACAAACGACAGAAGCATCTATATAGCGGGGGCTACAGCTTTGCATTTTGATATGCAGCTTATTCCGGTGCGCTATAAACTTGACCTTGCAGTACTACCTATAGGGGGCAACTTTACTATGGACGTGGATGATGCTATTATGGCTTCGGACTTTGTGAAGTGCAACCGTGTGTTGGGTTATCACTACGATACGAACCGCTTTATAAAAGTAGATGATAAAGAGGCTGCTGTACGCAGTTTTAAAGCTAAAGGCAAAGACTTGATATTGCTGAATGTAGGACAAGAACTACAAATATAATGGGAAAGCCTACAGTAGTTGCCATTCAGGGAACTAAAGGGGCGTTTCACTATCAGGCTGCTGAGGCTTATTTTGGCAAAGCGATAGAGGTGGTAGAGTGCCGAAACTTTGACACCTTAGTACAAACGCTTTTGAGCGGGGCTGCTGCGTGGGGAGTAATGGCTATTGAAAATAGTATTGCAGGTGCGATACTGCCTAACTATACGCTTATAGATAAGCACAACTTGCACATACGGGGCGAGTACTATATGAATATTCAACATCATTTGTTGGCGCTTGCTGGGCAAACTTTGGAGGATATTACTGAAGTACGGTCGCACTATATGGCTTTGCTGCAATGTAAAGACTATTTTGCTGATAAGCCGCACATTAGGCTGGTGGAAGCTCCCGATACTGCTACGGCTGCCAAGCAAATAGCTGAGCAAGGCGAAAAGGGAGTGGCTGCTATCGCATCGAGTGCTGCCGCAAGCCTTTACAACTTGGGTATTTTGGCACATAGCATACAAACCATACAGCGCAATGCAACGCGTTTTGTAGTGCTAAGCACTGCTGCTGCTGTATTGCCTACTGACGATTGCAACAAGGTTTCGCTGAAGTTTCAGTTGTACGACAAAAGTGGTAGCCTAGCTACAGTGCTAAACGTATTGCGCGATTGCGAGCTGAATATGAGCAAAATACAATCAATGCCTGTGATTGATACCCCTTGGAAATACGCTTTCTTTGTAGATGCTTCTTTTGATGACCTTCGCAACTATGAGCGGGCACTTTATTTGCTGCAGGTAATGACTGAAGAGCTGAAAGTGCTGGGGGTGTATAAAGAGCATCGCAATGATAAATAATAAAAACAAATCACTAATAAAAAACGAAATATGTTACTAAAAAGAACATTCACTGTTGCGGCTATAGCATTGGCAATGGCAATGGGCGTGGGAACTACTTATGCCCAAGAAAAGAAATCTAAAAAGTGCAAAAAGACTGAAAAATCTTGCCACAAGCAAGATTACGGCAAACCCATAGATGTAGTAACAAAAGCCGACAAAGGGGCTTTTGCAGTAATACCACTGCCCTACGATTACGATGCTGTGGCTGACTATATTGATGCCGAAACGATGTACATTCACTTTTCTAAACACTATGTGGGCTACTTGCACAACCTGAACAAAGCTGTAGCAGGTACTCCTTACGCTTCACAAAGCATAGAAGAGGTACTTAAAAACTTAGACCCTAATAATGCTGCTTTGCGCAATAATGCGGGGGGCTACTACAACCACAATATGTATTTTGGGGTAATATCACCTAAAGGAGGTGGTGAGCCTAAAGGCACACTGATGGAGGCTATTAAGCGCGACTTTGGCAGCTTTGAGAACTTCAAAAAAGCATTTGCTGAAGCGGGTAGCAAGCGTTTTGGTTCGGGCTGGGCTTTCTTGGTAGTAAATGACGAAAAACTAAGCGTGGTGAGCACTGCCAACCAAGATAACCCTTTGATGCCCAACATAGGCGTAAGCGGAGTGCCTATCTTGGCTATGGATGTGTGGGAACACGCTTATTACTTGAAATATCAAAACAAACGAGGCGATTACATTGCTAATTTTTTCAATGTGATTGACTGGGATAAAGTAGCTGAACTTTACGGAAAAACTCTTTACAAATAATTATCTTACAGAACGACAATGAGCGAGAAAGATTTTAAAAAATACAATCTTATTATGGGTTGGGTGGTTTTTGCCATTGCCCTAATCACTTATACACTTACGGTAGAGCCTACGGTGAGTTTTTGGGATTGTGGTGAGTATATAGCCACTTCGGCAAAATTGCAGGTGGGGCACCCTCCAGGAGCACCTTTTTTTCAGATGGTAGGGGCTTTTATAGCGGCTTTTGCTCCTAATGCCGATAAGATTGCATTTTTTGTAAATATGATGTCGGTGCTATCGAGTGCCTTCACTGTATTTTTCTTGTATTTTATCATTGTAAATCTTACTAAAAAAATAGCCCTTCGCACTACAACTACCCTTACCCCTTCGCACGTTATCGCTGTGATGGGCAGTGGGGTAGTGGGTGGCTTGGCTTACACTTTTTCGGATAGTTTTTGGTTCAATGCTGTAGAAGCTGAGGTGTACGGAATGGCGATGCTCTTTATGTCGGTGATGTTTTGGCTCGGCATTAAATGGACTGATAGCTTGCAAGAAGAGCGTGGCGACCGCTGGTTGCTGCTGATTTCGCTGGTAGTGGGTCTTTCGTTTGGGGTGCACTTTATGGCATTGCTTACGATACCCGCTATTGGGATGCTGTATTTCTTCAACAGTAAATACCCTAAAACATTTGTCAATTTTGTGATTGCCAATGTAGTTTCTATCGCAATTTTGTTGCTGATATTCAAACTGATATTACCCTACACATTGGCTTACTTTGGCTACTTAGAGGTGTTTTTTGTAAATACCTTTGGGCTGCCGTTCAATTCGGGGACAATTATTGCAGGACTTAGTGTGGTGGCGTTTTTCTTCTTCACCTTGCAATATGCCAACAAAAAGAACAATGTGCGATTGCAAACCGCTACCTTGTGTTTGTTGTTTGTATTTGTAGGATTTTCATCGTGGCTGATGATACCCATACGCTCTAATGCCGATACGGTTATCAACGAAAATAGCCCTACCGATGCGCGTTTGCTTTTGGCGTACTACAACTTAGAGCAATATCCTGAAACGCATTTGTTTTACGGACCTATGTATTCTGATAAATACGCAGGCATAGATGAGGAACACCCTTATGAAGATGCCAAACCTAAATACGAGCGCGATTATACTACGGGCAGGTATATTATTGTAAACCAATATAAAAATGCTCAGGTGGCTTCCAATAGAAATCAGAAAGGCTTCTTGCCGCGTATGTGGAGCCCACAGCACGCAGCTAATTATATGAAGCTGACGGGCAATTTAGATTTCAAAATTAGCCAAGAAGCCTATGAAGAACCTAAACTATATCAGCTGCTGCAAGAGTTGCACAAGCAAAATACATTGCGCCCAATGCCTCCTGAGCGCTATGATCAGTTCTTGACAGAGTACCGCGATTATATAGAAGTAGAAAAACCTAGCTTCTGGAAGAATATGCAGTACCTTTTTAACTACCAATTTGGTTATATGTATTTCCGCTACTTTGCGTGGAACTTTATTGGTAGGCAAGATGATATACAAGGCAAAATGGAAGCCGACCACGGCAACTGGCTGTCGGGGATTCCTTTTGTAGATGAGATGCACTTGGGGTCGCAAAAGAACTTGCCTTCGGATGTGCTAAACAACAAGGCTCGCAATACTTATTACTTTTTGCCTTTGTTGTTGGGCTTGTTGGGCTTGTTCTATATGTCGGTGAAGAGTGAACGCCAAACGTGGGTGATACTCGTTTTACTCCTCTTTACAGGCTTGGCGCTAAAAATATACGTCAATGAGCGTCCGTTCGAGCCACGCGAGCGCGATTACGCTCTTGTGGGGTCGTTCTACGCCTTTGCTATTTGGATAGGCTACGGAGTGTATGCACTCTACGACTTGATAAAAAAATACCTGACTCCTAACGTTACAGCTATTGGCGCAGTAGCTTTTTCGCTATCGGTACCGCTACTAATGGCTGCCGAAAACTGGGACGACCACGACCGATCTCAAAAATATTCGGCTGAGTTTATTGCCGATGCTTACTTAGAATCTATCGCCAAAGATAAAGATGCTATGATATTTACCATAGGCGATAACGATACTTTCTTGTTGTGGTATGCCCAAGAGATTGAAGGTTACCGCACCGATGTACGCGTAATCAATACAAGTCTTTTGCAAACCGATTGGTATATAGACCAAATGAAGCGCAAGGCTTACGAAAGTAACCCCATACCTTCGCAAATTGTACATAGCCAATACGCTCACGGCGTGCGCGAGGCGGTATATTACCAAAAACGCACCGATAATCGTTGGAATATCAAAGATTTCGTGAATTGGATTACCTCTGGCGATCCTGCTACCCAATCGGTGAGAGGGCGAGGCGAATATCAGCAAACTTTCTTTTATTACCCTACCAATAAAATACGTATCCCTGTAAATAAAGAAAACGTGCTAAAAAGTGGTATTGTAAAACCTGAAGATGCTGATAAAATAGTAGATTATATAGATATTACCTTGCCTAACGCTATCGATAAGGCTCGTGTGTTGATGCTTGATATCATTGCTAATAACGATTGGAAACGCCCTATCTACTTTACAGGCGGTAGTATGGATGCTGCTGAGTATATTTGGATGAAAGACTACTTGCAGTTGGACGGCTTAGTGTATAAGCTGGTACCTATCAAAACACCTATTGATAAAAGTAATCCTTACGATATGGGGCGCATTGATAGCGAACTGATGTACAATATCGTAAAACAATGGACGTGGGGCAATATGGGTAGAGAGGATATTTACTTAGACCCCGAAACTCGTAAGAATAGTATTATCTTTAGGGGTAATTTGGCACGCCTTACCGAACAGCTTATCAAAGAAGGCAAAAACGATAAAGCTAAAGAAGTGATGGATATTGCTATGAAAAATATGCCTGTAGCCTCATATGGTTATTACTTTTCGTTAGAGCCATTCATCAAAGGTTATTACCAAGTGGGTGAGCCCCAAAAAGCGCAAGCTATTGCAGCACAGATAGCCCAAAAGTATCAAGAGGAAATGAACTACTACAACCATCTGCCTGCCGCTCAGCTAAACGATAACGCTCACAAAATACAATATTGTGTAGACCGCTATGGCGAGCTCTTGCTTGTAACCAAAGATTACGACCCTGCTTTCTTCCAAAAGCAATGGGATATATTCAAAGGTTCGGTGCGCCTCTATATGCGCGATAAAGAGCTGGAAGAGTACTTTTTAGGGAACCCTGCTTCAGCTACCGACACGCTGCCCGAACCCCCTGCCCCCACACAAGATACCTTAGAGTAATGCGTTACTATAACTATCTCATATCGTTTTTGGCGCACCCTATATGGTTCCCTATTTATGGGGCTATGATTGTGTTATTTCACATCCCTATTTTTCTTACCATAAGCGAAATAAGGCTTACGTGGTTGTTGCTACTTCTTATAACAGTAGCATTACCTACAATGGTATATCTTATCCTTTTTGTATTTAATTGGTTAGAAAATCCTTTTTTAATACCCGATGAAAAACAAAAATGGCTACTGTACGGCTATATAGTAATATTGCTGTCAGTAGCCTTTTGGATAACCCCTTTTGAGAAGTTTCCGTTTATACACTTTTATATCATAGGGCTTACGGTAGGGTGTATTACAATACTCTTTTTTTTGTTCTTCAAAATACGCAGTAATATGTCGGCAATGGGTATGGGGGCACTCACTACCTTCACTTTGCTGATGAGTATTCTCTTTCAGAAAGATATGACCTATATTATTGCCTTTTTGTTATTTCTTAGCGGAGCAGATATAACAGTGCAAATATACCTTACCCAACAGCGTATGCGCATGGTGCTACTCAGCTACCTTATGGGTGCGCTACCTCAGTTCTTTTTGCCCATTCTTTTCCGCAATCTTACTTTAGCTTATCATTGATAATCCTATCGTTATAATCTTGTATAAAGGCACGCATATCGGCGATGCCTTTTTTTATTTCTTCATTATTGCCTTGTGCATCTTTTAGGTTTTTGCTCAAGTTGTAGTCGTCAATAGCATATACGCCCACCACCTCGCCATTGGGGTCTAACACATAAGTGTAATTGCCTTGCATCAGCTGGTAGAATTGAGCATTGGTAACGTAAGCACGAGGGGTTTCATCGGCAATAGTACTCATAAGGCTACGCCCCCACGAGCGGAAAGGCTTCTGATACCCCATTAGGTCGGCAAGGGTAGGGAAGAGGTCTATCTGTTGTCCTAATACTGCCGAATGCCCTTGCGGAATCAGGGTTTTATTGGCGCTATAAAGAATGATAGGAATGCGATGGTGTGTTATTTTTTGTTGGTAATAAGGGTAATAATCCACAGTGGTATGGTCGGGGATAATGGCAAAAATAGTATTCTCATACCAAGCCTCTTTTTTTACAGTTTCAAAAAAACGACTGATAGCAAAATCGGTGTAGGCTACCACATTGTGCATTTCCATAGCCCCTTTGTTGAATCGCCCTTTGTGCGGTTCGGGTACTATATAAGGTTCGTGCGATGAAAGCGTAAATACCGTTGCTAAAAAAGGAGCTTTCATTTTGTTGATTTCCTTTGCGAAATACTGCAAAAAAGGCTCATCGTCAATTCCCCACTTTCCGTTGTAGTAGCGGTCGTCATTGAACTCAGTTCTGCCAACATAGCGCTCATACCCCACTTGGCGAGCAAAAGCATCAATACTCATCGAGCCATTGGTAGCCCCGTGCGCAAACAGCGTTTCGTAACCCAAGTCGCGCGCTACCCACGCTATAGAAGCCAAGCCCCGTTGCGGAGCATAAGCCGAATTTACAAAAGGTTTCTGAAAAGTAGGCATCCCAGCCGTAACAGCCGAAATCCCTTCAATAGAATGCACGCTATTCGAGTAGATATTACTGAAATAGAACCCCTTGCGCGCCAACGAGTCTAAGAAAGGCGTATACCCTTTGTATCCCTCAATAGGCAAGCCCTCATTCAGCAACCCAAAATATTCAGCCCCCATACCTTCTAAGATGATAAGCACCACATTAGGTTTTTCGGTTACTACCCGCTTGTATTGTTTTATCGGTTTGATATTCGCTTCAATATACTTTTCATCGGTAAAGTTATATTCTCTAAAAGTTTTATTCTTATTCATCGTTCGTATTACCGAAAAAGGCGCATTTAGCAGTAAATGCACCTGCGAAATGTCGCGAGCATATTTTCCGGCATCAATTACACTTAGCGGCACCACACCAGGGCTGAAGTTCATCCCCCTGATGCCAAAAACCAGCACAGGCGCGAGTACTAAAATAAACACAACAGAAGTCGTAAAATAGCGCAAAGGGCGTACTACAGCCCTATGAGCGATACCTATGCGTTTATAAGCCATCACCCAAAGCACACACACCACTAAAAAGCACAAAAAGATGAGCCAATAGCGTACTAAAAAGCCCATAAGCAAGCCCAAAGCGTTTTCTTCGTGTTGTACCAAAGCCCAATCGTTGGTAGTAAGACCTGTTTTGTTGTACGAAAAGTAAGCAATATTGATGAAATTAAGTAGAAAAGCAGGAATATTCATCAAAAAGTAACACCAGAACAATATTTTTTGATACCACCCTTGCGTATTTACCTTCAAAGGGAGGATACTGAGGAAGATAAAAAGCAAATTTACATAGATAATAGCCGTAGTGTCGAACAACAATCCGTAAAAGCACAATCTAGCCAAATCGCTAATACCATCTACAATAAGGTGCGAATGGTTGAAGCCAAAAAAAGCCAATCGAGCTAAAAAATAAGCAACATATACAAGTAACAACCTGTAGAAAAGAATTTTATACTCTTTAAAACGCATTATAATAAAGTTTAATAAACGCCGCAAAGATACGAAATTTAAATTAGTTATTAGTCATCAAAATATGGCATACATTTTGGTAAAAACAATGATACCCCTATCCGGTTTATCCCACATTCCTACACCGAACCCTGAGCGAAGGATGAGCGAAGGAAAGTCGGCGAGCTGGCGCAGCCGAGTATGTGACGAAGGTTGAGCGAAGGATGAGCGAAGGATGAGCGAACCTTGAGCGAAGGATAACGCAGCCGAGTATGTGAAGCCAGTGCGGCTCGCACCGACTATTTTAATTCACTAATTCATTAATAATTCATAATTATTTCGTACCTTTGCACCCTAAATCACAACTGTATGACGATACAAGAAATTCAAAACCAACTTATTGACGAATTTTCATTCTTTGAAGATTGGTCGCAACGTTACGAATACCTCATAGAACTCGGCAAAAGCCTCCCCCTAATAGACGAAAAATACAAAACCGACCTATACCTCATCAAAGGCTGCCAAAGCCAAGTGTGGTTGCACGCCCAGTATGACGGCACACTGATACACTTTACTGCCGATAGCGATGCTATTATTACCAAAGGCATTGTAGCACTCTTAGTGCGTGTATTCACAGGGCATACCCCCCAAGAAATTGCAGCTGCCGATACAGCGTTTATCGATAAAATACAACTCAAAGAGCATCTTTCGCCCACACGTGCCAACGGACTGGTAAGTATGCTTACACAAATGAAAAAATATGCACTTGATATAATTCAAAATTCATAATTCAAAATTCAGAATTAAACAATGGTAGACACAGAAGCCTTAGGCGAAAAAATAGTAGAAGTATTGAAAGGCATTTACGACCCCGAAATACCCGTAGATATTTACGAACTCGGTCTTGTATATGACGTGTTCGTAAACGAACAAAACGATGTAAAAATACTAATGACACTCACCTCGCCCAATTGCCCCGTAGCAGAGGCGTTGCCAATGGAAGTGAAAGAAAAAGTACAAAGTATAGACGAAGTACACGAAACTATCGTTGAACTTACCTTCGACCCACCTTGGAACCAAGATATGATGAGCGAAGTGGCAAAATTAGAACTCGGATTTTTGTAACTAATAATAAATAATTTACTTATATCACTTATGAAAAAATTTTTATTTTCAGTATGCCTATTATCAACAATGGCAATTTTTGCACAAGAAGACGGTGTAGCGCAAAACCCAACAGTGGATCCTGCCGAAGAAGCAGCCCCTGCACCTTATTGGAGCAAAGGCGGTAACGCATCGCTAATGTTTTCGCAATCAGCATTCAACCACGATTGGACAGGTGGAGGTACTAACAACCTTGCTGCCAACCTTGCTGTAAGTTATTCACTTAACTACAAAAAAGACAAATGGGCGTGGGATAACAACCTATATATCGACTATGGTTTAACTAAATTGGAAAGCGACAAATATACTCGCAAAACCAACGACCGTTTTGAAGTCAACTCAGTAGCAGGGTACCAGCTATCCAACACTTGGTATGCCTCTTTCTTCTTCAACTTCAAAACCCAAATGGCTGATGGTTACAAATATACCACCACCGACCGCACTTGGATAAACTCACTCCTTTCACCAGGGTATATACAATTTGGTCCTGGTATGTTGTGGAAGAAAAACGACAACTTGAAAGTGAACTTAGCACCTGCAACCTCAAAACTTACTACAGCAGCTAAACGCTGGACAGAGTTTGGAAGTTTTTATGGCGTTGAAAAAGGTAAAACATTGCGTTACGAGCTCGGTTTTGCACTTAATGCTTACTACAAATTCGCTCCTATGGATAATGTTAGTTTTGAGAACATACTCAACTTGTATAGCAACTATTTAGATAAACCTTTCAATGTAGATATAGATTATACTGCTAATATAGTAATGTCTATCAATAAATATCTAAGTGCAAACTTCACTTTCCAAGCTATTTACGACGACAATGCAGCTAAAGCATTCCAAATACGCGAAGTATTAGGCGTAGGACTTACTTACAAACTTAAATAATAAAACGACAATATAAGAAATGCGAGCCAATAAATGAGCTCGCATTTTTTTTTGACTGCGCCCCACACTTTGTCAAACTTTCAAAGTTTGACAAAGTTAATTGCCTTGATAATCAATCACTTTTATTCATATTGTAGGGGCGATTGGCAAATCGCCCTCACAAAACAAAACTTTTCGGACAGCCTCTTTTTTGACTTAAATAGTCTTTATATCACTCTTTTTTAGTAACTTTGCAGATAATAACTTTAAAAGAATGAATGATGCTGCCCGAAATACACAAAATAAAAGAAACACCACCTGCTGTAATAATCTTTTATGAATTGAAAAAAACAAATTGTAGTTTAGAACAGTTTATGAAAGAAACAGGTATCGTAGTTTCGGAAGGTATGTTTGACGAGATAACGCCAGAATTATCAGCAATTTTAGGAGATAGGTTTGGGGTAGATGCTACCTATTTTTTGGAAGTTCAAGAGAAGTTTAAAAAAGCACAGAAAGGAAATAAAGAAGCACAAGCAGCAAATATTCCTAAAATTAATAGATTCATATTTTGGGACACAGATTTTGATAAGTTGGACTGGAAGCGGTATAAAAAAAGTATTATAAAAAGGATTTTTGAAAGAGGATTTCAAGACGATAAAAAAGCAATAATTTCCTATTATGGTAAAAGTGTAGTTGTAGAAACGTTGAAAGAACTAAAACAAAAAATAGAAGATGAAACAGACCAAGCTTTATACCAATACAGTATCCCCATTACTTTTGGAAAGTTTTTATAAAATAAGTAAGATACCGAATGTACAACTTACAAACTTAAATATTAACTACATAAATAAAGAAGCTGTCCGAAGAGTTTTAAAAGTATGATTGCGCCACACACTTTGTCAAACTTTCAAAGTTTGACAAAGTTAATTGCTCTGATAATCAATCACTTTTATTTACATTGTAGGGGCGATTGGCAAATCGCCCTCACAAAACAAAACTTTTCGGACAGCCTCTTTTTGGTTGTATTATCAAAAAAAGTTGTAACTTTGCCCTATAACCTGAAAAATATTATAATGAGATTACTAAAAGTTACAACCGCTATAGCCCTCTTAACGCTATTTGCGTGCCACACCACCCCCACTACTGATACCCCCGAACCCCTTACGCCCTATGTAAACCCCTTTATAGGCACTGACGGCACTGGTAATACCTACCCTGGTGCTACAACCCCCTTTGGAATGGTACAGCTAAGCCCCGATATTGGAATCCCTGGTTGGGATAGAATTTCAGGCTATTTCTACCCCGATAGTATCATCACTGGTTTTTCGCACACACACCTTTCGGGTACTGGTGCAGGCGACCTATACGATATACTCACAATGCCTACCAATAGCAAGTTTACCAAACGTATTGAGGCTAATAACTACAAACCTTTTTCATATTTTCAGCACGGCACCGAAACGGCTACCGCAGGTTATTACCGCGTGCAACTCGAAAGCTATAACATAGGCGTAGAGCTTACCGCTACCCCACGTGTGGGCGTGCAACGCTACACCTTCCCACAAGATAATCAGAGTGATATTACTATAGATTTGGGCTATGCTATCAACTGGGATAAGCCCACAGCTACCTACCTAAAAGTGGTAGATGACACTACTATCGAGGGGTATCGCTACTCTACAGGCTGGGCTCGCGACCAAAAAGTGTATTTTGTAGCAAAGCTATCAAAACCTTTTGCAAATTACACCCTCACCCAAACCACCGAAAGCAATACTACCAACAATTCTAAAATCGTACTCCACTACGGCACTACCCAAGAGGGCGAAACCATAGTGCTAAAAACAGCACTTTCTATGCATAACATTGCAGCCGCCTACCAAAATATGGAAGCTGAAGCCCCCCATTTTTCTTTTGACGAATACCGCGAGCAAGCACACAACCTTTGGGAACAGCAATTACAGAAAATCATCGTAAAAGGCGGCGATGACGATACGCGTACTATCTTCTATACAATGCTTTACCAAACGATGCTCGCCCCCAACCTCTATTCCGATGTAAAAGCCCCTGTGCGTTACGATACTTTTTCGCTATGGGATACTTTCAGGGCAGCCCACCCTTTGTATACTATCTTGCACCCACAAACCAATGTACAGTTTATCAATAGCTTTTTAGCTCATTATAAAGAAAACGGAACGTTGCCCGTTTGGAGTATGCAAGGCGGCGAAACAAATATGATGATAGGCTACCACGCAGTGCCTATTATAGTAGATGCCTACCTAAAAGGCTTGCCCATAGATGCTAATTTGGCTTACGAAGCCTGCAAAGCCAGTGCAATGAGCGATGAACGAGAAATAGACTTGTACAAAAAATATGGTTATGTACCTTATGATTTAGACAAATCGGGCGAAAACTGGTCGGTGTCAAAAAGTTTGGAATACGCCTATGACGATTGGTGTGTGGCACAATTTGCGGCAGCCTTAGGCAAAAAAGAAGATGCAGCCTATTTTGGCAAGCGAGCTGAAAACTGGCGTAATCTTTTTGATACAGAAACATTTTTTTTCCGCCCCAAAAATAGTGCAGGAAAGTTTATTACTCCTTTCAATCCGAAGGAATACACCCCTTATTTTTGTGAGAGCAACGCTTGGCACTACCGCTGGTTTGTGCCGCATAACGTTTCGGGCTTAGTAACGGCTATGGGTGGGGCGCAAGCCTTTGAAAATGCTATTGACGATATGTTTTCTTTGCGAGTAAACCCCGATGAAAAGTTGCCTATTTTCAGTACAGGAATGATAGGACAATACGTACACGGCAATGAACCAAGCCACCACGTAGCCTATTTGTACAACTTTGGTTCGCTACCGCAAAAGGCAGCCCACCGCGCTATGCAAATTATGCGTACCCAATACCACAACAATCCCGCAGGGCATTGTGGTAATGAAGACTGCGGACAGATGTCGGCTTGGTATATCTTTTCAGCCTTAGGTTTTTATCCTGTAAATCCAGCAGACGGCAAGTTCTACTTCGGGATGCCACTCTTTTCGGAAATTACACTGAATTTAGACAATGGGAAAACCTTTGTCATCAAGAAAGAAAAAGAACAATCGGCAGGTAATGAAGTATATTTAAATCATAAGTTGGTAAAGGAGCGTTATATTACCTATAAGCAGCTGATGCAAGGAGGCGAGTTGCTGTTTAAGTAAGCCGATGCGGCTCGCGCCTAAATTTTATCCTTTCTATTATAGTTCGTTTTGTTTTGATTTACAATCAAATATCCCAATCAAATCTTAAAATAAAAACCAAAGCGTTAAAAAATTATTAATGAAAACTTGCAGGTTGTTAAATAAATATTAATTTTGCAGGCGATTAATTTATTTTTCTACGCATAATGAAGATGAAATATTTGATGTTATTAGCCATTTGTGCTCTCTTTAGTGTTTCGCTAATGGCACAAAACAAGGTGCAAGTAACAGGTGTTGTTACTGGTAACGATGGTTTACCCTTACCAGGGGTGGGTGTAGTGGTGAAAGGCACTACACACGGTGTATCAACCGACTTTGATGGAAAATACGAAATTCAGGTAGAAGCTAATCAGCTGCTTGAGTTTAGTTCGCTGGGCTACAGTACCCAAACAAAAAAAGTTGATAAGCAAAAAGGAACGCTTAAGCTGGATGTTGTACTAAAAGAAGAAGCACAACAGCTTACCGAAGTGGTAGTTACTGCTTTGGGTATTAAGCGAGAAGAAAAAGCACTGAGCTACAACGTGCAACAGGTGAAATCGGAAGAACTTACGAAAGTAAAATCGCCCAACTTTGTAAATAGCCTCAATGGTAAAGTTGCGGGGATTACAATCAACAAAAGTGCTTCAGGAGCAGGAGGAGCTACCCGCGTGGTAATGCGTGGTGAAAAATCTATTGAAGGTAGCAACAACGTGCTATATGTGATAGATGGTATCCCGTTATTCAATTCAAAATCAGGGGGTGATGATAGTGGTATCAAAGGTGAAGGGCGCGTAACCAGTGAGGGTATTGCCGATTTCAACCCTGATGATATTGAAAGTATTTCGGTACTTAGCGGTCCTTCAGCAGCTGCCCTTTATGGTAGTAATGCTGCCAATGGGGTTATCCTCATCAATACTAAAAAAGGTAAAGAAGGTAAAATGCAAATTACGGTGGGCAACTCAACTGAGCTTAGCCGACCTTTTATTTTGCCTAAGTTTCAGAATACCTATGGCAATCGCTCTGGCGAATTTACTAGCTGGGGTAGCAAACTTGCAACCCCCAGCAGTTATGACCCCGCTAAAGATTTTTTTGTAACAGGTACGAATATAATCAATTCGTTTACACTTACTTCGGGCAACAAAACAAATCAAACTTTTGCTTCGGCAGCCACTACCGATGCTAACGGGGTAGTACCCAACAACAGCTACCACCGCTACAACTTCAGCATTAGGAATACTACGGCACTCTTCAAAGAAAAAGTACAGTTAGATTTGGGGGCTTCTTATATCAAACAAAAAGATATGAATATGGTATCACAAGGTGAATACTGGAACCCTATAGTAGCGGCTTATTTATACCCCAGAGGAGAAGATTTTGACAAGATAAAAACCTTTGAACGTTACGATACCAACCGCAATTTCCCTGTACAATATTGGCCTATCAGCGAAAGTGTATTTGGTAACCAAAACCCATATTGGACAGCCTACCGCAACTTGGCTTCTAATAACAAAGACCGCTTTATGTTCAACACAGGGCTTAGCTACAAAATCAACGATTGGGCAAACGTAGCGGCTCGTGCCCGTATGGATAAATCATACGTAAATTTTGAACGCAAACTTTACGCTTCTTCCAACGAAAAATTTGCAAAACCTAAAGGAGCTTACAAGTATTCTAACTACAGCGACCACCAATTCTATTCGGATATCATTGCCAATATGAACAAGACTTTCTTTGAAGATTGGAATGTAGTGCTAAACGTAGGGGGTAGCTTTTCAGATTTTAGTGCTATTGAAAGAGGTTATGAAGGCAATTTACAATTAGCCCCCAACTTGTTTTCTATACAAAACATTACCCCTTCGGAAGGTAAAATATCAGAAGGTTTTGGAGACTCTCGCCGTCGTAATGTAGCGGTATTTGGAAATGCCGAAATAGGCTACAAACGTTTTGCTTACCTTACCTTATCAGGTCGTAACGAGTGGGATTCTCGCTTGGTAAACTCGGCTGAAGAGTCTTATTTTTACCCATCTATAGGTATGTCGGCAGTGGTATCTGAAATGGGCGAAATGCCGAAGTTTATCAATTACTTCAAGGTAAGAAGTTCATACACAGAGGTGGCTTCGCCTATAGCGTGGTCGGGTCGTACGCCTGGTACTATTACCCAAAAGATTGTAGGGGGTATCATCAAGCCCGAAGAAATCTACCCTTATTCTGACTTTAAGGCAGAGCGTACCAAATCGTATGAATTGGGGCTTAGCTTGCGCATTTTCAAACACTTCAATATAGAATCTACTTGGTATCGCTCTAATACTTACAACCAAACCTTTGTGGCAAACTTGCCTGAATCTACAGGGTATAAGTATATTTACTTGCAAGCAGGTGATGTGCAAAATAGCGGTACCGAGCTAAACGTAAGCTATAAAAATAAATTTGGCGAGCTAAACGTAATCTCGTCTGTGTCATACACTCGCAACAAGAACGAAATTAAAAAAATGGTACAAAACTATCGTCACCCCTTTACCGATCAGCCTTTCAACATCAACGAGGTGAGCAAAGACAATGGTAGAACAATCCTAAAAGTGGGTGGTAGTATTAGTGATGTGTACGCTTCTAAATTCTTGAAAAAAGACAATCAAGGCTACATCAATATTCCTGAAAGTGGTGAGCTGGATATGGAGACTATCAACCCTGTATATTTAGGGCGTACTACACCTGACTTTTTATTGGGTTGGAACAATAGTTTTTCATACAAAGGTTTTGGATTGAGCTTTTTGGTAAGTGGTCGTTTCGGTGGTATTGTCAATTCGTCTACTGAGGCTATTTTAGACCGCTTTGGGGTATCGAAAAACTCGGCTATAGCACGTGATAACGGAGGGGTAAACTTGCCAGGGCAAGGCAAATACAACGCCAAAAAATATTACGAGGCAGTAGCAACAGGCAAGAGCGAAACCGCAGGCTATTACACTTATGATGCTACGAATGTACGCTTGCAAGAGCTAACGCTTAGCTATACATTCCCTGCGAAGTGGTTTAAAAACTATTTAGATGAGCTTACATTGTCGCTTATAGGTAATAACTTGTGGATGATATACAACAAGGCTCCTTTTGACCCTGAGTTAACACCTTCGACAGCTACTTATGGACAAGGGAATGACTACTTTATGCAACCCAGCTTGCGCAGTGTAGGTTTTAACATAAAAGCAAAATTGTAATACTATGAAAAAGAATATATTAATAAGTACAGTATTGGGCTTGGTAATGGTATCTTGTGGCAAGTTTGAAGATATCAATACGGATGCTTTTGGGGTAACGGGTTCTATGGGTAAAAAAGATGGTATAACCATTGGTGCTAAGATTACTTCGCTACAAACCCAGGTTGTACCTGTAGGTACGCAAGCTGATGGTACTAATGTGGCGAATGAATACCAAATAGCTTACCACTTGGCTGCTGATACTTGGAGTGGCTACTTTGCTCAAAACCAAGGTTGGAATAATGGTTATAACAATACTACTTACTTTTTGTTGGAAGGCTGGTATTCGGCTTCGTACAATAGTTCGTATACGAAAGTATTGCCATTGTGGAGCAGTGTAAAAAGTGATGCTGAAAGCTCTAATTTTCCTGAGGCTTTTGCATTGGCACAGATACTAAAAATTTCGGCTTGGCATAAGGCTACTGATATGTTTGGGCCTATTCCTTACAAAGAAGCTGGGAAGGGGCTTTTCCGAGTGCCTTATGACAGCCAAGAGGTTGTATACCAAGCATTTTTTGACGATCTTACTGCAGCTATAGCTGTATTGCAAAACAAAGTAACACAAGGGGGTACTTTATTGGCTGAATACGATGCTGTATATGCAGGTAATGTAACCAAGTGGGTAAAATACGCCAATTCGCTAATGTTGCGTTTGGCGATGCGCATTCGCTTTGTAGATCCTGCAAAAGCACAACGTTATGCAGAACAGGCTATCAATCAGCCATTGGGAGTAATGACCGATAAGGCTGATGAAGCAAAAATGCAAGAAGGGGCAGGACTTAGTTTTATAAACAATATAGAAACTTTTGTCAACCAATATGGAGAGTGCCGTATGGGTTCGTCTATGTATTCTTACTTGGTGGGCTATGAAGACCCTCGCCTAATGGCGTACTTCAAGCCAAGTACAAGTCCTTATGCACAAAATGTGCCTTTTGCAGGGGCTAAATACCAAGGTATCTTGGCAGGATTAGGAGAAGGTTCTACCTATTTTGATACTTTTTCAAAGCCAAATATAGAAAAAAGTACGCCTACTTATTGGCTACGCGCATCGGAGGTGTACTTTTTAAGAGCTGAAGGGGCTTTGGCAGGTTGGAATATGGGTGATACTGCCGAAAATCTTTACCGCAAAGGGGTAGAAACTTCATTTGCAGAAAACAATATTGATATATCAAAAGTGAGTGCTTATCTTTCATCGGGTAATGAGCCTGCCGAGTTTGATACTTACTATTTTGGTAGCGCTCCTGCTCCTACCGCCGCTACTACCCAATGGGGCGGTACCGATGAACAAAAATTGGAAAAGATTATTACCCAAAAATGGATAGCCCTATACCCTAACGGACAAGAAGCTTGGACAGAATGGCGCCGTACAGGCTACCCCAAACTACACCCTGTAGACCAAAACAAAAGTGGGGGTGTAATTTCTACCGATAAAGGAGTGCGCCGCTTGCCTTACCCCGAAAGCAAACTCTCTACCGAAGACAAAGCTGTTTTGGCAGGAGCGATTCGCCTATTAGGAGGCCCTAACAACGGCGGTACCAAACTATGGTGGGATAAAAAGAACTAACAAATAAAATAAATACAGTTATGAAGTATATATTACTAAAAAGTATTTCGGCAGTTGTGATAGCTATGGGGCTTGCCTTAGCCTCTTGTAGCAAATGGACTGACGTAGAAGCTAAAGAAATAGACCATAACGGCGGAAAAAATACCCTTAGCGAAGCCGAACGCGATAACTATTACGCGTCTTTGCGCGCTTGGAAAAAAACAGCCGAGAACTACGGTCGCCCAGTATCTTTTGGTTTAGCAACTGGTCGCCCGAAGGCAGTGTGCGCAAAGGGTATCTTGCAGCGTTGCCCGATAGTATAGATATGGTATCGATGTGGAGTGCGCCTTTTGGCATCAGCGAGGCAAAGAAAGCCGATAAGGCTTATGTGCAAAAAGTGAAGGGTACCAAAGTATTTGCGTGCTTTATATTGCACAACATAGGTACAGGTATTACACCATCAAGTATAGCCGATAAGGTGAAGACTGATAACCCTAATGACTCGGAATCGGAAATCAACGAGAAGATAAGAAGGGCTCAAGAAGCTTATTGGGGCTATACAAGTGGCGTGAAAGGTTCGGACGACCATACCGCTGCAATAAAGAAGTATGCAAAAGCACTTTGCGATACTATTGTGAAGTATGATTATGACGGATTGGATATAGACTGGGAGCCTAACGTTGCTGGTGATGGCGATGGTAGCTTGAAGGGATATCACGGAAGGTATCTTCATATTTTGGTAGAAGAGCTTGGGAAGTATTTAGGCCCCAAAGCTACTGTAGATACAGGAAAAAGACGCTATTTATTAGTAGATGGAGAGCTTTGGTCGGTGAGCAAACAGTCAGGTCCTTATTTTGACTACTTTATTTCGCAAGCCTATGGCGACTCTCATCTTGACTATCGCGAGTCGCGTGTAGCAAGAGCTTTTGAAGAATACTACAACACCAAGAAGCATATCTATACAGATAACTTCGAATCGTCATCACAATCAGGAGGAGTACTTTTGCAACAAGCGGTCTATAACTCCAGCAACGGGCCTAAAGGGGGTGTAGGTGCTTATCGTATAGATAACGACTATGACAACAAGCCCGACTATAAATGGACACGCAAAGCTATCTATTTGATGCACAAAGCTCATAAGGAATATATAAAAAATAATCCACAACCCTAAAAAGTAATTAGTTATGAAATATATAAAATATTGTATAGGAGTGGTTGCTTTCTTAGCTCTTTACGCTTGTAAAGACAAGGAAAATAGCCTATTGGAAACAAAAGTATACTTTGAGAAAGAACAGCAAAAGCTAAAAGTAGGTGAGGGTGTAAACACATATGAGTTTAACATCACTTCGCGGCTGACAAATATAGCTGATGAGGTTGTAAATGTTACCTACCAAGTAGGCAATGCGCAAATGGTAGCGGACTACAATGCTAAAAATGGGACAAAATACCAAATGATGCCTGCTGAAAACTTCAGTTTAGCGAGTAATTCGGCTAGCATAAAAAGTGGTAGTATTTACGCTGATCCTTGCAAGCTAATTTTGAAGAATCTTTCGGGAATTCAAGAAGGTAGTACTTATGTAGTACCTGTTACGATAGCTGATGCGAGCTTGCCAACAATAGAGGCTAGAACAATGTTTGTAGAGATAACAAAACCAACTGTTATCAGCAAGGTAATGAATTTTAATGGTAAATTTCTTTCAATACCTATGCCTACCAATGCCAAGTTTAATTCACTTACTTATGAGGCACTGATATACGTAGATAACTTTGTACTTCTTAGTACTGTAATGGGGGCTGAAGGTAACCTAATATTGCGTTTTGGTGATACTACGGTAGATGCCGAACAAATACAGATAGCAGGTAATGTACAGTTTAACCCTGCAATGAAATTTGTTACAGGAAAATGGTATCACGTAGCTTTTGTGTTTAACGGAGCAAGCAAACTGGCTGAAATATTTGTTGATGGAGAAAAAGTAGCTGAAAAGACAGCCAGCGTAAGCAGTTTCAACCTTACAGGGCCATTTTTCATAGGCTATGCTTACGACTATGACCCTAACCGTATTTGGCGAGGCAAAATGAGCGAGTGCCGCATTTGGAACGTAGCAAGAACTGCCAGCCAGCTAAAGAACAACCGCTTAGGGGTAGATCCTAATTCTGAAGGACTATTCGGTTATTGGAAACTCAATGGTACCGATAGTTATGAAAAAAATGGAGTATATTATATCAAAGACCAAAGCAAGAATAAGTTAGATGCAACTTCACGTTATGGTCGTTACAGCGGTGGAGCAGGCCCCTCTACTCAGCCAGATATAGTAAACTTGCGAGTAGATATTGCCGATTAGCGCAAGCTATATAATCAATGTAATAAAAATAAGTATTCAAAAAGAGCTGATGAGCACCCGTACTCATCAGCTCTTTTTTATTTCTAAAGCACTATCCCTTCAGCGAACCTTCAGCGAACCTTCAGCGAAGGATAAGCGAAGGAAAGTCGGCGAGCTGGCGCAGCCGAGTATGTGACGAAGGATAAAAGGCTGTGCGGCTCGCACCGAAGGAAAGTCGGCGAGCTGGCACAGCCGAGTATGTGAAGGCTGTGTGGCTCGCACGAAAGTAGGCGAGCAGGTATATTAATCATAATCATTAGGTATTAATAATTATTTTTTTGTATCTTTGCCCCGAAAACAAAAGGCGTAAGATGTCGCATAAATTATTGATTATAGGAAGTATGGCGTTTGATAAGATAGAAACGCCTTTTCAGAAGAGTGATATTATTATGGGGGGTGCAGCTAATTACACTGCCCTCTCGGCAGCACAGTTTGGTGTTCCTACAGCAGTAGTATCTGTAATAGGGGGTGATTATCCTACCAGTTTTTTGAGATTGCTCACCCAGCGCCATATAGATATATCGGGGATAGAGATAGACCCCCAAGATAAGACATTCTATTGGAGTGCTCGTTATCACGAAGATATGAACCTGCGCGATACCTTAGATACCCAGCTGAATGTGCTTGCCCACTTCAAGCCTGTGGTACCCGCAGCTTTTACCGATGCCCAAGTGCTAATGCTGGGCAACTTGCACCCACAAATACAGATAGATGTACTTGCCCAAATGACGCATTTGCCCTTTGTGGTACTCGATACGATGAACTATTGGATTACCCATACCTACGAACTTTTAGAAGAAGTTATCAGCAAGGTAGATATGATAACCATCAACGAGCAAGAGGCGCGCCAGCTTACCGATGAATATTCACTGGTAAAGGCAGCAAAACGCATCTTGGCAATGGGTACAAAATATGTAGTAATCAAAAAAGGCGAACACGGGGCGTTGTTGTTTCACGAAGATAGTGCTTTTTTTGCTCCCGCTTTGCCGCTCTCCGAAGTGTGCGACCCCACAGGGGCAGGCGATGTGTTTGCAGGAGGTATTGTAGGCTATCTTACAAAAACAAACGATTTTAGTTTTGAAAACATCAAAAATGCTGTTATACACGGCTCCAATTTAGCTTCGTTTTGTATAGAAAGTTTAGGAGCCGAACGAATGCTATCGCTTACCCCAGAGGATATCAATAGCCGCTTGTATCAATTCAGAGACCTTACACAATTTGATATCAAATTGTGTTGATTATCAGTTAAATTGCCAATAAAAAAATAGACAAACCAGAATAAAAAGATAATAAAATGTTGTATAAACGCAGTAGTGAGCTTTTCGCAAAAGCTCAGCAAGTATTACCAGGGGGGGTAAATTCACCTGTACGTGCTTTTAATGCCGTAGGAGGAAATCCTATATTTATAAAAGAAGCTGCTGGTGCTTATCTTACCGATGAAGACGGACGAAAATATATAGACTATATAGCCTCTTGGGGTCCCCTAATTTTAGGGCACGCTTATCCCCCTGTGATTGAAGCAGTAACAGAGCGTGCCAAAAAAGGCACCTCATTTGGTATCCCTACCGAAGTGGAAGTACAAATAGCCGAATTGGCAGTTGCAATGGTGCCCAATATAGACAAAATCAGGTTTGTGAATAGTGGTACTGAAGCCTGTATGAGTGCTATACGCTTGGCACGTGGCTACACAGGGCGCGAAAAGATTATCAAATTTATAGGTTGCTATCACGGGCATTCCGATGCATTCCTGATAGAAGCGGGAAGCGGTGGAGCTACCTTTGGCACACCCAACAGCCCAGGGGTAACACAAGGCACTGCAAAAGATACCCTTTTGGCTAATTACAACGATTTAGCTTCGGTAAAAGCCCTTTTTGAAGCTAATCCTCAGCAGATAGCAGGTGTTATCATTGAGCCAGTAGCGGGCAATATGGGGTGCGTACTGCCACAAGAAGGATTTTTGGAAGGCTTGCGACAACTTTGTACCGAAAATGGTTCTTTGCTGATATTTGACGAAGTAATGACGGGCTTCCGTTTAGCCAAAGGAGGAGCGCAAGAAGTATTCGGTATCAGGGCAGATATTGTTACCTTTGGGAAAGTGATAGGCGGCGGGCTACCTGTAGGGGCGTTTGCAGCTAATAAAGAAATAATGAGCTATTTAGCTCCTGAGGGGCCTGTATATCAGGCAGGAACCCTTAGTGGGAATCCGCTGGCGATGAGTGCGGGCTTGGCAATGCTTACAGCACTGAATGAACACCCCGAAGTGTATGAAAGTTTGGCTAAAAAAACAGCTTATTTACATCAAGGTTTTGAAGAAGTGTTGCAAAGAGCAGGAATACCCCACCAAATCAACAGCTTTGGCTCTATGTTTACCTTATTCTTTACCGAGAGCCCTGTAACCAACTTTGTTAGCTCTTCAAAAAGTGATACCCAACGCTTTAAGCGTTATTTTCACGGAATGCTACGCGAGGGAATTTACCTACCTCCTAGTAGTTTTGAGAGTTATTTTCTAAATGATGCTATCACTTATGACGATTTGGATAAAACGATTAAAGCACTCAATAGAGTAGTGTTAGAGCTCTAAAAGACAGTGTGTTGGCTAAATTGTTAATAACCATAAACAAGCTGTTAATAACTTGTTAGTAACGTTGTTAGTTTGATGTTTAATTTATTTAACAATTATTATTTGGTAGTTCGAAAATATTTTATATCTTTGCAGCGAAAAATTGAAAGGAATTAATAATTTTAAAACTCAAAAAAAATGGAAGAATTTGTAAAAGTAGTGGAGCAAATCCTTTATATGGAAAACTTCAACACAGAGGTAACAGCAGATTTAAAGCAAAAGTTTGCACAATTGTATGCAGCGTATGGTGCTAATGTACCAGAAAAATACCGCAGCGATGTAAATCGTATGGCAAACAAATATGTAGGTGTGAACGTAAACGCTTTTAGCTATTAATTGCAAGGCTGTTTATTGTAGTAATGAATGTATTAGTAACAGGTGCTGGCGGACAGCTTGGTTCTGAAATAGAAGCCAGCACGGTACGCATTGGTAATTATTTTTTTACTGATGCTACTACCTTGGATATTACCCAAATAGGCAGCCTACACTCTTTTGTACAGCAAAACAATATAGATATTATCGTAAATTGTGCGGCTTATACCAATGTGGATAAAGCTGAAGATGATGTGGTGGTGGCAGAGGCTATTAACCATCACGCTGCAGTCCACTTGGCTGCTGTATGCAAAGAGTTTCACATACCACTTATTCATATTTCTACCGACTATGTGTTTGGTGGAAGTGCCAATACGCCTTATAATGAAACGGATGCTACGCAGCCGTTAGGCGTGTATGGGCGTACAAAATTAGCCGGCGAAGAAGCTATAAAGGCGGCGGGTATTGATTATATGATTATCCGCACCTCGTGGCTTTACTCATTGCGCTTTGGGCATAATTTTGTAAAAACTATTCAGCGGCTAAGTGCTGAACGTACAGAGCTAAAAGTAGTTTTTGACCAAGTAGGTACTCCTACCAATGCTGCTGATTTGGCTGATTTTGTAGTGCAAGCCATTAATAATGGCTGGTATAAAGGCAAACAAGAGGTATATCACTTTAGCAATGAAGGGGTATGCTCGTGGTATGACTTCGCTACTACTATAGTGGCGCATTCGGGTAACGCTTGTAAGGTGCTGCCCTGCCGCTCGGCAGAGTTTCCAAGCAAGGTAACACGTCCCGCTTATTCAGTATTAGATAAATCTAAACTCAAAAATAATTTTGGGTATCGTATTAGGTATTGGCGCGAAGCCTTTTTAAGCTAAACACACTTGTTGCATAATGGCTTAAAAAAGCTTTGCGCTAATCTTCTTCTTTACAACACATATTTTTCTTCATAAAAATAGCAAGGCATTAAAAAAAAACGTATATTTGCACGGTGATTAAATAGGGAACTGTTTAGAATATATGTAAGATGATTGTAAATTTCAGTATACAAAACTTTGGTTCTATAAAAGATAAGCAAACGCTGTCGTTTGAAGCCGATGCCTCCAATCATTTGGAAAATACTTATGTAGTGCATACGGCAGGCAAACGACTGCTAAAATTAGCGCTTATTTATGGTGCCAATGCAGATAAATGAGGTTTATAAAAGTTGTATTATCAAAAAAAAGGTGTATATTTGCAGTCGGTAGGTGGATGATGAATTGTATGACTAATAATTAAAATAATATATAAAATGGCAACATTTAGAACAGAATCAGATCTTATAGGGGAACTACAAGTTCCTGCTGAGGTTTATTATGGCGTACAAACACAACGTGCGATTGATAACTTTAAAATCTCGGGGGTTGTAATGCACCATTACCCCGAATTTGTGAGGGCTATTGGTTATGTGAAATTGGCTGCTGCTAAAACTAATCATCATTTTGGATTGCTTCCTGATGCTATTATGCCTGCCGTTACCCAGGCTTGCCAAGAGGTGATTGATGGTAAACTAAATGACCAATTTCCTGTAGATATGTTTCAAGGGGGGGCTGGTACCTCTGTAAATATGAACGCCAACGAGGTGATAGCGAATAGGGCATTGGAAATTATGGGCTATTCTAAAGGCGATTACCAACACTGTTTGCCTAATGATCATATCAACTGCTCGCAATCTACCAATGATGCTTACCCTACGGCTATCAAGATTGCAATTATTAATATGAACAAGCAACTGCTTACTGCACTTAGAGCCTTAGTAGATGCTTTGCGCGAAAAAGGGAAGGCTTTTGCCGATATAATAAAGATGGGGCGCACCCAGCTGCAAGATGCTGTACCTATGACCTTGGGGCAAGAGTTTGATGCTTTTGCAGCTACTTTAGGAGATAATGAAAACAGGCTTACTGCTGCTGCCAAGTTGTTACACGAAATTAATATGGGCGGTACCGCTATAGGCACGGGGCTTAATGCTCCTAAAGGTTTTCCTGCTTTGTGTGCTGAAAATTTATCGGCAATTACAGGGGATACGTTTATTCCTTCTACTGATTTGATTGCCGCAACTCCCAATACAGGAGCTTATGTGAGCTACTCATCTGCTTTAAAGCGTTTTGCCATAGAACTTTCTAAAGTGTGTAACGACTTGCGCTTGTTGGCTTCGGGCCCTCGTGCAGGGTTACGCGAAATTAACTTGCCTGCGATGCAACCAGGCTCGTCTATAATGCCAGGTAAAGTAAACCCTGTAATTCCGGAGGTAGTAAACCAAGTGTGCTTTAAGGTGATAGGTAACGATGTTACGGTATCGTTTGCAGCAGAGGCAGGTCAGTTGCAATTGAATGTGATGGAGCCTGTGCTTTGCGAGTCGATATTTGAAAGTATTAGTTTGTTGCAGAATGCATTGGTTACCTTGCGAGAGTTGTGCGTAAAGGGCATTACGGCTAATCGCGAAGTATCGCTAAATATGGTGAAGCACAGTATAGGTATCGTAACGGCTCTAAACCCTTATATTGGGTACAAAAATAGTACTAAGATAGCAAAAGAGGCTTTAGAGACAGGCAAATCGGTATATGATTTGGTGTTGGCGCATCAGTTGCTTAGCAAGGAAGAATTGGATAAGATATTAGATCCTGCTTCTATGATTAACGATTAAAAAGTTTTGATTTTTATAATATGAAAAATTATTTGCGAAGAAGTGTTGTGTTTGCCCTATTGGCTTATGGGCTTGTAGCACAATCGCAACCTTTGGTGAAAGAGGCTTCTACGCGCAAATTGCTATTTTCGTTTAAAGACGAGACAGAGGCTTCGGTATCACTTCCTGAAAATTCATCGTATTGGCGTTCTCTTGATGGGGACTGGCGTTTTAAATGGAGCCAACAGAGCGATGAACGTCCGCAGGACTTTTATATGCCTAATTACGATATTAGTACTTGGGATATGATAAAAGTGCCTTCGGACTGGAAAGTGTATGCGCTAAACAAGTATCACAAGCCCCGCTATGGTATGCCTTCGTATTGCCCGAACAACGAAGTGGGCTCCTATGTTAGGTTTTTTGAAGTACCTAAAGAGTGGAAAAAACGTGAAGTTTATTTAGATTTCACAGGCGTAGCGGGGTCGTTTTACGTGTGGGTAAACGGGCAAATGGTGGATGTTGCCGAGCATTCGGTTTCGGTAGTATCTTTTAACATTACAAAGCAGCTAAAAAAAGGAGATAATAAGTTGGCTGTAGAGGTGCATAGTACGGCTAATGATTCTATAGCTGAACGTTCGGGCGTACTGCAGTTGCCTGGGATATTTAGGAGTGTAGCGCTGCGTGCTACTCCTGAATTACAGCTGAACGACTTGCAGATAATGACAGATTCTCAGGATTTTGTAAATTGGGAACTGCAATTGCGTGCCCAAGTGCGTAATCTTCGCAAGAAAGCAGCACAGAACTACAAAATTCAGTATAAATTACGTGAAAACATATTGTATAGTGATGTGTTGCGCCGTCATTTAGAGCCTGTAGAGCAAGAAGTGCCTTTAGAAATCATAGGGGGTAAAACATCGGTGTGGAATGAAACTACTATGAAAGTGAAAAAGCCTATGGTTTGGACAGATGAAACGCCTTATCGCTATACGCTTATTGCACAACTCATAGATAGAAAAGGGCGAGTAGCCGAAACGGTATCTACTCCTATTACCTTCAAAAAAATAGAAGTTCGCAAAAATAAAGAGATTTACGTAAATGGAGAACCCATAGAATTGAAGGGCGTAAAACGACAAGAGGGACACCCTGCGCAGGGTCGTACCCTTACACACGAGCAAATGGAAGACGAAATTATGCTGATGAAACGTGCCAATGTGAATTATGTTTATTCCATTCCGTATCCCCCCGACCCATATTGGTTTTACTTGTGTGATAAATACGGGATTTTCTTGGCTCGTGAAATAAATTTTGAAGAAGCTCTATTGCCCAAAAAGCATTGGGTAGACCAGACAATTTATCTTTATACCGATAAAGGAACACGCTACGAAGGCTATGGTGAGGATTTTGGTAAAGGAATAGAAGAAAAAGCAGCGATGACCGATGGGGTTATCTTTGCAAGTAGAATACCTAAACCACAATTTTACCAGCTACAGAAAGATTATCAAAATATTGAGGTGAAAAAACTCTCAAACGATACTTTTCAGCTTATCAATAAAGCGTACTTTGAGCCAATGGACGGTTATGAAGGGGTTTGGACGCTCTATCGCGATGGGCAAAAGGTGGAGGAACGCTCTTTTGATGTATCGCCTCTAAAACCACAGCTGAAGGGTACGGTAAGGCTTACCCCTAAACGAATGAATAGTGGGGCAGAATATTACGCTACTATAGAATTTAAGCAAGCTGCTGACCGACCTTGGTGTGAAAAGGGCTTTGTGCAGGCACGTGAGCAGTTTCTTTTGCAAAAGGGTACAAACAAGCCTAAGCAGCGCATTCTAAATCAGGGGGAAGCGCTACAGCTTACGGTAGATAAAAAAATAGTAGTAGGCAAAAACTTCACGGTGCATTTTGACTACGAACGAGGCACTATAGAAAGTCTTACCTATAACAATAGTAAAGTAATAGACGATAATGGGCTGAACCTGAATGTGCTAAGTGATGAGAAATGGCATCACAGAGTAATAGATTACAAAATTTTTGAGAATGAAGACGGTAGCTATAGTTATTGCTTTATGCTGGAATCAATAGAAGATAAGGCTCTGGCTACAACTACGGAAAGTGAAACTGTATCTCCTTTGGTAACTTATCAGGAGTTTATTGTCTTTACCGATGGTACTATAGAAGTGCTTACTAATATTACAGGCAATGATGAGCAAATAACTGTACCCCAATTGGGCTACGAAATAAAAATGCCTACAGTATTCTACAATTTTAAATACTACGGACGTGGGCGACAAGAAAATACCGAAGCGGACAAAGAAGCTGCTTTTATGGGAGTATATGAAGGCGATGTGCGCAGTGAGTTTGTACCTTATGCCCAGCCACAAACAATGGGGCAACACCAAGACACGCAATGGGCATCGATTACCAATATGCGTGGTACAGGAGCTGAGTTTGTAGCGATGCAACCGATGAGCGTATCGGCATTGCCTTATGGCGAAGCGCAACTAAAGGCAGCCGCACACCCTTACCAGCTACCTGAGCCTGATGGTACTTATATACGCCTTGACGCTATTACCGCTGAAAAGCCTACAAGCTATTGGTTTGGCTTTTTAATTCGTCCTGTGAGCAGATAAAGATGTACTTTCGGTTTAAACAATTTGACATAAAACAAGCTGCAACAGCTATGAAAGTGGGCACCGATGCAGTCTTGCTGGGGGCGTGGGTACCTATAGCACCTTACCATAAAACATTGGATGTAGGTGCGGGTACAGGATTGCTTTCCTTGATGTTAGCCCAGCGTTGCCCTACGGCAATGATAGATGCTGTAGAAATAGACGGGGTAGCTTATGCTGAATGTGTAGAGAATTTTACTAATAGTAATTGGGCAGTGCGCTTACGTGCGCACTGCATTTCATTTCAGGACTTTGTGCTGTGCGCTGCGGGTGATTATGACTTGATTATTAGTAATCCGCCTTTTTATAGGGCGGCATACAAATCGGGGAATGAGCAGCGCGATAGAGCTCGTTTTACTGATGGACTTTCTTTTGCTGAGCTTGTAGAGGGTGTGGCAAAACTGCTTGCTGAAACGGGATACTTTGCGGTGATACTGCCTTATAGTGAGGAGGCTTATTTTATGGAATTGGCACAGCAACAGGGGCTTTACCCGCAACGCTTGCTGCGCACACGAGGTAACGCAACAGCACCTTTGAAGCGTAGTTTGATACTTTTTGCTAAAAAAGAATTGGCTGAGGTAGTGGCTGAAGAGCTTGTAATAGAGCAGGTACGCGGAGAATATACTGAAGCGTATAAGGCTTTGACGCGAGATTTTTATTTGAAATTCTAAATATAGATATGAGACGGACTGCGGCAGTAGTAAAAATCTTTGCAATTAAAATAAGAAAAAGATAAACACCATAGTATTAAAAAATAGTATTAACTATCATCAATACCAGCAAATAGCAGACTTTAGTACCTAAACCCCCTTTGTAAAATAACCAAATAAGAAATATTTCTATGAGTTTTGCTAATGATATTAAGAACCTAAGCAGTTTTTTAAAAGAGCAAGGTTTTTTGGCTGTACCGATAAATTACAATAACCTTCGTTCGTGGGTAAAGGAATTGGATAGCGAACACTTGGTTTATATGTATGTTTACGTCGGTCAGCACAAACAACATAGCCAAGATGGTTTTCTTATCGTATCGCCTCCACGTGATAACGATGATCTTTGGGAACGTACCTCCTTAGCTTTTGGCATTCCTTTAGATAGAAACTTTGAGTTAGGTTCAGGGTTTTATGACAAATACATCAATAGACTTACCAATCTATTGCCTAGTGCCGTTTGCTTAAAAGAAGCCGTAATCAATGAGATGCACAACCCCAGTGAGATTGCAACAAAAGGTATTAATACCGCTAAAATATTAGCTACTCGTTATATGAGAGTTGTACAAGGATTTCACGATTTGCAGAAAGCACCTAATTTTGCTGAGCTCTGCCAAATTAGCAAAGAAACGTGGTTAAAAAAGAAGAAAATCTATTGGTTAGAAGAAGATTTGGGCAAGAAATATCTTGAACCCTATGCCGATGATATTATAAAACAATATCCTGATACTTATACCGAAAGACTTAGTATTATTTTGGCTACTTATAGTGTTTTTAGGTAGTACCTTCTAAATTTTAAAACCTAATGCGATGAAAATAAAATCTTTACTCGGTGTTTTACTATTGATTGTGAGTGTGTATGGTTATGCACAAGGGGAGGCTGCAGGCAATGATTGGGCAGCAATGGGGTTAAAAGGCAAGGTAAAATTGGTAGAGACGGGGTTTTATTTTGCTGAGGAGAAAGATGGGGTTATTAGTAAAGGGGATCCTTTTTCGATGGGGTTTTATCCTTCTGAGCGAATAGAAAAATTTCATCTTATGCAGAAAATGGGTGCGAATGTTTTTTTTCTTACTTTTTTAGTGGATATTGTACCTTCGGTGGTTACTTATAACCAAAAAGGGAGATTGGTAGAAAAAAGGCTGTTTGACACTACTCTTCACCGAAAAATAGTATATACTTACGATGCAAAAAATCATCTGATAGATAAATCGACTTTTGTGCGCGACGTATTGGCTGTAAAAGATACTTATAAATACAAAGCTAACGGACAAAAAGAGGAGGATTTGCTGAACCAATTGGGGGGCGAAGGGGGCGTAACTTGTAAGTATACATATGATGCTGACGGACGGCTGATTGAATGTAATTACACAGATGTAGATGGTTTTCCAAGTGCTAAGGAAATCTATACTTATAAAAACAAGCTGCTTGTGGGCAAGGATACTTACCGAAATGGTGTATTAGGAGTGCGTGCTTTTTATGAGTATAATGATGAAAATCTGTTGATTGGTTCGTTATTTAAAGAAGAGGGGAATATGATATGGGATTCTAAATTTACTTATGATGAGGGCAATAGACTGAAAGAGGAGTACATTGAGATAAACGGCAATAAAAACAATGGTTTTCAGAATAAATTTTCGGCTGATGGTAGGCTGATAGAGCACTTGACTTTATCGTCTGAGAAGGTTGCTACTTTCGTTTATACGAATGATAAACAGGGTAATTGGATAAAGATGATTAATTACGAAAATGGGGTTCCTCTACTTTACGTAGAGCGAAAAATAGAGTATTTTAAGTAAAACACATTAACTGATAAGAAATTCTTCTATTTTAGCTAAGGATAATTGTGCTTGCAACTGACCTATTCTTTCCAAAAAAGCAGCTCTTTCTTGAGCGTATTGTGGTGTTTGCAGGGGTGTATTTTTGTGAGAGACTAATGCAGTAAGGTCTTGTAATTGTGCGTTATAATCTTGTTGTTGAGTATTGACAAGTTGTTGCTGTGTGTTTAATAGTTCTGTAGTGATAACCAGTAGGGTATCTCCTTTTTGGATGCTTTGGTTGTTTTGAGAGAGAAAGCACTTTACTACCCTCCCGCTTACAGGAGCAGTAAGTTCTGAATCTTCAAAATTGGAACGTATCACCCCGCGTGCCGATACCGATAAAGGGCAATGCAACCACTATTTCTGTGAGGAGCAGGAGAATAGACAGATAGATAATGTAGCTTTTATTTTTTGTAAATTAGAACTCCGTTGAAATGAAAAGCAAGTACTTACTTTATTGATATGCTCTATAAGTTGTATATTTTTACTCAAAACCTCTTTATTATTTTCTATTTGAAGAAGTAATTCTGATATGATTTCTAAAGTATCATCTTCTTCTTTATAGGCAGAGATAATATTTTCAATAGGAGTGTCTATAAAGTAAGTAAGTGTATGATTTGTATATTTTTCTGATAAGTAATTAAGTTCTTTTAATTTTATTTCCTTTGCAGGTTTTTTACTCAAAAGAGCTGTTAGTTCCTGAAAGAATAAATCTATTTGTCGTTTTATGTAATCTTTCTCTATCATTTCTTAATATAAAAACTCCTATCAAGCTACTTAATTAAAAGGAACTGAGTTGATTGATTTTGTCATTTTGTTTAGTTTTAAACTGAAAATGAAGCGTATTGCCAGAATCTGGATTTAAAACCTTTCCGTCTATATCACTAAAATAGGCAACAAGGTTATTCCCTACAAAAAGCTTAGCCACATCTCCTCCCAAAGCCTTTGCGTCTTCAGATGACAATTTTTCAGTAGTATAATGTACTATATCCTCTCTTTTTCCCTCAATAACCGATTTAATCTGAGTGATATAACCATTGGCATCTAAGGTAACCAAGAAATAACATTTGTCATCTTTGCTTAACTGCATCATCTCTCTTGTTGCTTTATCAGCACAAGTAAGTTTCCAAGTATTATTAGATACATAAGAAGATTTAAACTTTCCTTTGTTGTGTGCGTTATATTCATAAAGAGTTCTATACATAGCGTTTGAAGTGTTAACCCCAAATTTTATAAGCTCTTTAATCTGATTCATATCTTTTTTGTTAGGTACTTTTTGTTCACTAAGCGTACAATCTTCTATCTCGTATGTATTAGACGAAATTTTAAAATCCCCTTTATAAGTTTCTTGTGTATTACCTGTTATTTGCAAAGTAAAACTAACCTCCTTTTGGTAAAAAATCAAATCTAAAAAATCTAATTTCTCAAAGAAGTCTATTTTTTGTGCAAAGGTTGGATTTATTAATCCTATTAATGTTACTATTGTATAAAAAAAATGTTTCATAATTATTTGATGATAAGATGCTATTATAATTCAACTTGCTAGTTGAAAAGTTCAGAAAATAAAAAAGCAAAGCAAAAGATTTGTATATTTGTGATTGCAAAAAAAATAAAAACAACTCCAATGCTTTGCAAAGACAAAATTACGTCAATTTTTTGTATTATTGATGATATTTTAAAAGAAATTAATCATTCAGAAGATATTCGCAGAAAAGTATCTAATAGTGAGATTGTTACAACAGCATTTATAGCTGCTACAAATTTCTATGGGAATCATCGTTCGGCTATCAAATTTGTTAAGCAATATAACCTATTCCCCAATATGTTAGAAGAGAGTAGGTTTAATAGGCGCTTACATAGTTTGGGAAATATGCTTTATGAATTATTTCATCTGATAGCTTCTCTCTATAAAGATTTTACTTGTGAAATGAACTATATCATTGATTCGTTTCCTGTGCCTATTTGTCAAAACATCCGTATTAATAGATGTAGAATTGCAAAAGGGAAACAATATAGAGGTTATACAGCAAGTATGCGAACTTATTTTTACGGAATTAATGTTCAGTTAGTTACAACGGAAAAAGGTATACCGATTGCATTTCATTTTACGGTAGGAAAAATGGCAGATGTGAAAGCCTTAGATAAGATTACAGAAATTTTTCCACCAGAGGCAAAACTTTATGGGGATAGTGCTTATACAGATTATCAAGCAGAGGATTATCTGTTAGAAAACAAGAATGTTGAGTTAAGAACACAACGGAAAAGCAATAGCAAAAGACTCGATACAGAAAAACAGAGCAAGCTAAAATTAAAGATGAGAAAACGTATAGAAGTAGCTATAAGCGATATTAAAAAGCTGTTTCCTAGGACGATACATTCTGTTACTTTAAAAGGTTTTTTAATAAAGATAACAATGTATATTTTTGGATTACAGTTGTTTAAAATAATTAGCGACTAGCAAGTTGATTTTTTTAATTAAAAAATATTTGTGATTGACAAAAAATATGTACTTTTGCGGAGTGATTTTTAAAAAATGAAACTTTTCTATTCTAAAATTCTTCTTTTTGGAGAATATGGTATTATTAAAAACTCGAAAGGGTTGGCTATCCCTTATAATTTTTACAAGGGTACGCTGAAAATGCTTGCTGAAGAGGAAGCGAAGAATGCTTTGGACGGGCAGAAAAGAGAAGAGGCTCGAAAATCGAATGAGGCTCTTAGTGCTTTTGCTTCTCACCTTGAGTCGTTGAGCAAGGAGGCAACTCCTATAGTGCAGTTTGACATTGCGCGCTTGAAGGCTGATATTGCTGCTGGGATGTACTTTGATAGTAGTATCCCTCAGGGTTATGGGGTGGGCAGTAGCGGTGCTTTGGTAGCGGCTATCTACAGCGAATACGCTATAAACCCTATTGATGCGATGGCGCATCTTACTCGTGAACAGCTGCTGCAACTGAGGGCTATCTTTGGACGTATGGAGTCGTTTTTTCACGGAACATCATCGGGGTTAGACCCGCTGAATAGCTACTTGAGTTTGCCGATTCTTATCAACTCGCTTGACCATATAGAGCCTACGGGAATACCTGTAGAAAGCCCTAATGGCAAGGGAGCTGTTTTTTTATTGGACAGTGGCGTAATTGGCGAAACTGCCCCTATGGTGCGTATTTTTATGGAAAATATGAAAAATGAGTCTTTCCAGAAAATGCTAAAAGAGGAATTTATAAAATATACGGATGCTTGTATTGATGATTTTCTAAAAGGGCGATTCAAATCGTTGTTTGGGAATATAAAAAATTTATCGAGCGTTGTACTGAACCACTTCAAGCCGATGATACCGCAAGAATTTCACACTTTGTGGAAACAGGGTATTGATACGGGTGATTATTTCTTGAAATTGTGTGGTTCGGGCGGTGGTGGCTATATTTTGGGCTTCACTGAAGATTTGGAAAAGGCAAAACGTTCCCTTGCGGGACATAAATTAGAGGTTGTATATCAATTTTAACAATGAGCGACACGATTAAACACGAGTGCGGTATTGCGCTAATCCGCCTACTGAAACCGCTTGAGTTTTACAAAGAAAAATACGGTTCTGCATTTTACGGAATCAACAAGATGTACTTGATGCTGGAAAAACAGCACAATAGGGGGCAAGATGGTGCTGGACTGGCGAGCATTAAGCTGGATATGGAACCTGGTGAGCGCTACATCAGTAGGGTACGCTCTAACGCTCATCAGCCTGTGCAAGATATTTTTTCGCAGATAAATGAGCGTATCAACAAAGGTTTTAAGGCTAATCCTGCCCTGAAAGAGGATGTTGCTTTGCAAAAACGGGAGCTTCCTTATATAGGCGAGGTGGTAATAGGGCACGTGCGCTATGGTACTTTTGGGAAAAATAGTATTGAAAATGTACACCCTTTTTTGCGTGAAAACAATTGGATATACCGCAACCTGATAATGGCGGGCAACTTTAATATGACCAACGTAAATGAGCTATTCCAAAATCTTGTTCGCTTGGGGCAACACCCTAAAGACAAGACCGACACGGTGATAGTGATGGAAGGGATTGGTCATTTTCTGGACGATGAAGTAGAGGAGTTGTACCGCAAACTAAAAGAACAAGGATACAGCAAAAGAGAGGCTTCTCCTTTTATAGCCGAGCAATTGGATATAGAACGGATACTGAAGCGCGCCTCGAAATATTGGGACGGCGGCTATGCTATGGAGGGAATGTTTGGACACGGCGATGCTTTTGTGTTGCGCGACCCTGCGGGCATACGTCCGGCGTTTTACTACCAAGATGAGGAGGTGGTAGTGGTGGCATCGGAACGCCCTGCCATACAAACTGTTTTCAATGTAAAATACGAAGATATACGAGAGTTGCCACCAGGGAATGCTATTATCATCAAGAAAAGTGGCGCGGTAGCTATCAAAGAGATTGTACCTGCTACAGTCCGCAAGGCTTGTTCGTTTGAACGTATTTACTTTTCGCGTGGCAACGACCAAGATATTTACCGCGAACGCAAAATGCTGGGTAGGTTGCTTTATCCGCACGTAGCCCAAGCTATTGGCAACAACTTGAAAGATACGGTTTTTGCTTATATTCCTAATACTGCCGAAACGGCTTACTTAGGGCTTATAGAAGAGACTGAACACCAACTGAATTTGCAAAAAGCAAAACAATTGGCAGTGGCTGACAAGGCTGAATACCCAACGATACTTTCGCAAAAAGTACGCACTGAAAAAGTGGCTATTAAGGATGTGAAGTTGCGAACCTTTATAACTGAGGATAGCAGCCGCGATGACCTCGTAGCGCACGTGTATGACATCACTTATGGCTCGGTGCAAAAAGGAGATGCTTTGGTGATTATAGACGATAGTATCGTACGTGGTACGACCTTGAAAAAGAGTATATTGAGTATTTTGAGCCGATTGGAGCCTAAGAAGATAGTAATCGTATCTTCAGCCCCACAAATACGTTACCCTGACTGCTATGGTATTGATATGGCTCGTTTGGAGGACTTGGTGGCTTTTCAGGCGGCATTGGCATTGCATAAAGAACGGGGCACGTATGACCTTATAGAAGCTGTATACAAAAAGTGCCTGTCGCAAGTGGATTTGACCGATGATAAGGTGGTGAATTACGTAAAAGAAATATATGCTCCTTTTAGCAATGAGGAAATCTCGGGCAAAATACGCGATTTGTTGCTGCCTAAGGATTTTGCATCGGAGGTGGAGGTGATTTTCCAAACGGTAGAGAATCTTCACCGCGCTTGTCCGGAAAATCTTGGCGATTGGTACTTTACGGGCAACTATCCTACTAATGGTGGTAACCGTGTAGTGAATAGGGCATTTATTAACTTTTATGAAGGAAATAAAGAACGAGCATATTAAAATAATGATTAAATAATAAATGAGGCTGTCCAAAGTGAGGGCGATTTGCCAATCGCCCGTACAATGTGAGAAAAAGTGATTGATTATCAGAGCGATTAACTTTGGCAAACTCTGAAAGTTTGCCAAAGTGTGTGGCGCAATCATACTTAAAAAAACTTTTTGGACAGCCCACTGAAAATAAAGATATATTAAAAGCGTTAGCTTTTGTTCTGTTACTCGTAAAAATCTGGAAAATTTTTAAAATAACACAGAAACAAAAGGATAATGCTCCTCCTATTATAGGCGTGAGCTATCTATTTCTGTGTTATTGAGCGATTCCAGACGCTTACGGGTAGCAGAGTAGAATATAGTTCACGCTTTTTTATGTCTACATTACAAAAAAAAGCGTTAGCTTTATTCTGTTACCCGTAAAAATCTGGAAAATTTTTGTCAGTAACGCAGAATATAGGTTAGCCTATGAGAGCAAAGGAAGCGCGATAGTGTCTTCCTTTGCTATGAGCTACTTTTTTTTATCTGTGCAAAGAGTAGAGCTGCTGTTCCACGCTTTTTAAGCGTTATTTCTTCACTTAGGAACAGGTGAAGGCTCTTTGCTATGGAACTTCCACAAGTAAAATCGAAACAGCGAGTAGCTGATCACGGCGAGGTGTATACTAACCCGCGCGAGGTAAATGCTATGCTCAATTTGGTAAAAGAGCAGAGTTTTAGCCTCAGTGCTACTTTTTTAGAACCTGCCTGCGGCAATGGCAATTTTCTTATTGAAATCTTGCGCCGCAAGCTCTGCACCCTTGCTGAGCAGTACGGCAAGCAGCCTTTGGCGTATGACACCCATCTGCTACAGGTTGTGGGCAGCATCTATGGGATAGATATATTGCCCGACAATATAGCCGAATGCCGCGAACGGCTTTTTAGCGAACTTTTGAGTACCTATGAGCCAATACAAGGACACCCTTTAGAGGATGCCCTTGCTAATAGCGTTCGGTTTATAATGCAAAAAAACCTTATTTGTGGTGATGCCCTTACTTATAAAACTGCTGATGGACAGCCGATTGTTTTCTACGAATGGCTTTTTAGTGCGCCCGACTTTACACAAGTAGCTTATCGCACTTTTGATTTTGAGACCACTACCACTGGCAATGTAGGTAAACAGCTTGATATGTTTGGCATAAGCAATGAGATACACGCACAGACTTCAGCGTATAAGCCTTATTTGGAAATTAGCAAATTTGGAAATTAGAAAATTAACTCATTGACGAATTATTATGGATATATTAGATTGTTTAGCAAACCTGAGTAATGATGAGGTTTTTACTTCGCCAGCAATAGCCAACCGTATGCTCGACACCCTGCCTGATACGTTGTGGAGCGACCCCAATGCTAAGTTTTTAGACCCTTTTACTAAGAGTGGTGTATTCTTGCGCGAGATAGCCAAACGCCTGATGCAAGGTTTGGCTACAGCCATACCCGACCGGCAAGCGCGCCTTGACCATATACTGGGGCAGCAGCTCTACGGCATTGCCATTACCCAGCTTACGGCACTCACCGCAAGGCGTACCCTTTATTGTAATAAAGACACTACGGAGTTAGCACACTGCCTTACCGATGTTTTTGCCCAGCAAGGTAACCCCGATGGCAATATTTATTTTGAGCCCTGCGAACATACCTTCGTTAAGGGCAAATGCACTTATTGCGGTGCCACCGAAAGAGAGTTTGGTGCTGAGCAACGTAGCGCCCTAGAACAACACGCTTATCTATTTATACATAACAAAAACCCTTATAAAGAAATGCAATTTGATGTAATCATCGGCAATCCACCTTACCAAATGAGCGATGGTAGTGGAGGAAGTTCTGATAGTGCAGTGCCTATCTATAACAAGTTTGTAGAACAGGCTATTATGTTGAACCCTCGCTATTTATGTATGATTATCCCTTCAAAATGGATGGTAGGAGGAAGAGGCTTAAAGAAATTCAGAGAGAATATGGTCGAAAATAAGAAAATTAAAATCTTATATGATTTTGAAAACTCTAAAGATTGCTTCCCAGGTCAAAATCTTGATGGAGGAGTCTGCTATTTTCTTTTGGATAGAGAATATAAAGGAGAAACAGACTATATTTTTAGAAGTAACGATGGAGAAGAGATAAAATCAAAACGTTTTTTGAAAAACAACTATTTTGAATATATTATACGTAACAATAGAGTCCTTTCTATTATTGAAGAATCATCTTCCGAAGAGAGTTTTTCAAAAATAGTTTCACAAGTAAGACCATATGGTATAAGAGGTTTTTTATTCAATACACCAGAAAGGTATCCTAACTCTAACCTGAGTTTTAAACCTTTTGAAAAAGCTTTGAAGATTTATGGAGTAAAAGGAATTAAGGGAGGGGCTAAGCGTATTATTGGTTATATTTCAAGAGATATTGTAACTAATGGTTTTGATAGTATAGATAAATATAAATTATTCTTTACTACAAGTTATTCAACCAATGCAATAAATCCCCCAGAGATTATAAAAGCTCAACCTAATGAAATCTGTACAGAAACTTTTTTGTTAGTAGGTCCTTTTGACACAGAAAACGAGCAATTAAACTGTCTTAAATATATGAACACAAAATTCTTTAAGTTTCTTCTTTATTTAGGGAAAGGTACAATGCACGTAACTAAAAGTGTATTTGGATTAATACCCTTACAAGATTTTACTGAAGAATGGACAGATGAAAAGCTATACCGCAAATATGGTCTTACAGCGGAAGAAATAGCTTATATAGAAAAAATGGTAAGACCAATGGAGTAGAATTAATAAAAGTAGAAATAAAATGGGAAAAAGTGAATATTACTTTATGAGAAAAAATAGTCAAGAGGAATACTTCCCTTGTAGAGTTATAAAGCAACATAATAGTTGGGATGAAGTAGAAAATCTTGAAACGGGAGAAAAAGAAGATCGTATTCATAATTACTATAAAACTGAAATAGATGTCAGATTCGAGAAAAGAGCTCAGCAAATAAACTCTTTTATTGAAAAAAAAGGAGTTGTTTTACATCCTTTTGTATGCTTTTTCGGAGAAATTAATTTAGATTTCTCTCCTCCTCCTAATATATTTGTGTCCCTAACTAAAAAAGATGATATTAAAAACCTTGAAGAAAAATTCAATAATGAATGGAATGAATATTTGAAAGAGGTTGAAAATTGTAGGATTGAGAGAAATATTAAATGGAAGGAATTGATAGAACGTTTAAAAGCATTAAATTGTGTATTCACGATAGAAGACCTTTTTGAAGTATTGGAAAAAAAGTATAATATAATTCTCTCTTCGGAAGAGAAAAAGAATATTATTCTGGAATTAGATAAACCACGAGAAGATAATCAAAAGATAATGTTATAACCTAAAAATATTAAAAAATAAAAACCTTTGTAAGATGAAAAAAGCAAACCTAACAAGAGTACAGTTGTTACAAAAACAGCTTGGTTCTTATACTTAGCTCTATAGCAAGAGAAGAGAGAAAAATTAGAGATGGTTGTAGAAAAGAAGTAACCAAAGGGCTTTTTGATGCCAGAGAAAAGCTTTTAAAAGAACTCTTAGAGGCTATAGAAGAAGAAAAGCGTACCCAAACAACATCTGAAAAATAATCTAACTAATTACTAATTATTATGAACATCCCTCGTATTTATGCGTATTCTGATGAGCGTTTTCCTAATTGCCTAAAGGTGGGTTATACTACCCTTACGGCTGAAGAGCGCGTACGCCAGCAAACTGAAGCTGTGAAAATGCCTAAACAAACGTGGCGTATAGAACTCGATGAGCTCGCTATTCGCAATGATGGCACCTTCTTTACCGACCACGAAATTCACCGTGGCTTACAGCGTATGGGGGTGGTGCGTGAAAAAGGCGAGTGGTTTCGCTGTAGTGTCGAGCTACTAAAAGCGTGTATTACCTATGAAAAGACGGGGCAATACGATACCGATGCGAGTCGCTATCACAGCTTTGCAATGCGCCCTGAACAACAAAGAGCGGTAACGATGACAGCGGCTTATTTTAACAAAAATCGCCCTGCAGGAGGACATATACCGCATTTCTTGTGGAACGCCAAAATGCGTTTTGGCAAAACCTTTGCTGCCTATCAGTTGGCTAAAACAATGGGCTGGAAGCACTTGCTTGTTATTACCTTTAAGCCTGCTGTGGTAAATGCGTGGCGCGAAGACCTGACTAAGCATATTGATTTTAAAGGCTGGCAATTTGTATCGCAGTCGGAGGTTGATACCTCTCCGGAACAGATAGATAAGCAGCGCCCGTATGTGTATTTTGGTTCGTTTCAAGACCTATTGGGCAAAGACAGAACTACGGAGGGCATTAAAGAGCAAAACCAATGGATACACCAAACGCATTGGGATTGTGTGATATTTGACGAATACCACTTTGGGGCGTGGCGCGAAAAAGCACAAGACCTTTTCGGTGATCCTAAAACAGCGACAGAGATAGAAAGGCAACTTAAAAAAGAGTACGAAGACTACCAAGCAGAGGCTAAAACTATAGAAAAAGAAGAGGGTAACGATATTAGCTTTGTAGAGGATTTTGATGAGGAAGCCCTGCCCATTACTACTAATCATTATTTGTACCTCTCTGGCACTCCTTTCCGTGCGCTACAAAACGGCGACTTCTTAGAAGACCAGATTTTTAGCTGGACATATACCGATGAGCAACAAGCCAAAGAGCAATGGCAGGGCGATAACAACCCTTATCTGTCGCTGCCCAAAATGCAGATGATGCTCTACAAACTGCCCCAAAAGGTAGAAGAAATGGCTGAGAAAGGTGATAAAGATGAGTTTGACCTCAATGTTTTTTTTAAAGCTGAAGGCAAAGGAAAACACGCTACATTCAAATATCAAACAGCAGTGCAAGGCTGGTTGAATTTTATCAAAGGGCAATTTTTAGATGCTAATGAAACCGAGCTGAAAGCAGATATTTTTGCCCCTATGCCTTTTTCGGATGTGGAATTGCTGAGAAACTTGCAACACACTTTTTGGTTTTTGCCTAATGTGTCGGCTTGTGATGCGATGGAAAATCTGCTAAAAGCCAATGTGTTTTTCAAAAACTATAAGATTATCAACTGCTCGGGCACTAAGGCAGGGATAGGAGAAGAAGCCTTGAAGCGTATGGAACAGCAAATGGGCGACCCTATTACATCGGAGTCGATTACGCTCTCTTGTGGCAAGCTCACTACAGGGGTATCGGTGCCAGCGTGGTCGGGTATTTTTGTGCTTAGGAGCCTTACCAGTCCGGAGACTTATTTTCAGTCGATTTTTAGGGTGCAGACTCCTTGGGTACTAAAAAACCCGAATAACACTTCGCCCAACCGCGAGGAAATACTAAAAACCTTGTGTTATGTATTTGACTTTGCCCCTGACCGCGCACTGAAGCAGATAGACCAATACTGCGGTCAGCTGACGATGAATAGCGAGATAAGCAGGGAGCAGGCAGTAGCGGAGTTTATACACTTTTTGCCGGTGCTTTACTACGAAGGGGGACGATTAGACGCTATTAATGCACAGGATATATTAGACAAAATTATAGTGGGTACGACAGCCAACCAGCTGGTGCGGCGCTGGGAAAGCAATCTGCTGGTGAATGTAGATACCCTTACTTTAAATCGGTTGATAAACAACGCCGAAGCAATGGCTGCCTTGGAGAGTATAGAAGATTTTCGCTCGCTACGCGATGACCTTACGGCAGTGATTAGCAAGAGCGAAAAGATAAAAAAAGCCAAGAAAGAGGCTGCTGAAAAAAGAGAAAAACCCGATAAGGAAATAACTGGAGAAGAAAAAGAGTATTATAAAAAACGCACTGAAATACAGAAGAAGTTGCGCAAACTCGCTACGCGTATTCCGTACTTTATGTACCTGACTACCTATCGCGAAGAGACTTTTTACGATGTGGTGCGGCGTTTGGAACCAGAGCTATTTAAGCGCGTTACAGGGCTTACTCAGCAACAATTTGAATTGCTTGCCTCGTTGGGGGTATTCAATAAGGGATTGATGAATGATGCTGTTTATAAATTTAAACGCTATGAAGATGAAAGTTTTGTAGTATTGTGATGCGTTTTAGTTTGTGAGAGGGTGTCCAAAAAGTTTTATTTTAGCTTAAAACAAGCTTATTAATGAACAGAATATTTTTGTAACTAATTGATTATTAACATCCCCCCTTAACACATACTCCGCTGCGCCAGCTCGCGGACTTCCTTCAAAAGGGGGGGAGATGCCGAAGTAGTACCTTTAAAGACTTTTTGGACAGGCTCAAGTGTGGGACGGGTAAGACGGGTGGGACAGGTGGGAGAATTTTGGATTGAGGGGTAGAAAAACTTTGGCAAACTCTGAAAGTTTGCCAAAGTGCGTAGCGCATAATTGATTATATAAACTTTGTCAAACTCTGAAAGTTTGCCAAAGTGTGTGGTGGAATCTGAAAGTTTGACAAAGTGTGTGGTATATTGTAATATAAGAAAGAGATTGCCTTCGGGCGGTCTCTTTTTTTTGTATTTTGTGGACAGGGTTGTAGCATAGTGGAACAGGGTTGTAACAGGGTGGAACAACTTTTTGCGAGGCTTGAATTTTCGCCGCACCTTTGCAGCGTAAAACAAAAACAAGAACATTGATCAGTGGAAAAAAAGATTGGGTTTTACAAAAAAGAAAATATTGTGTAACTTTTTAAACTTTAAAAAAAATGGCAGAAAGTAAAAACAACATCGTAACCGCTGGCTTGAGCGGACAAGTAGCTAAATTGCTTGTATTCAGGCAAGTGAATGGCAGAACTATCGTTGCCAAATACCCTAACAGAAAAAGTGGATTCACTGAAAAACAAAAAAGTCATCACGACAAATTCGCCAAAGGGGCGCTCTACGCTAAAACTGCTATGGAAAATAGCTCGCTTAAGAAGTTCTATACTGAAGAGGCGGCAAAACGTACGGGGGTAAGTGCTCGCAATATGGCTTTGGCTGACTTTTTGGGCGTTCCTGTTATTGACAGCATCGATACTTCGGCTTATAAGGGCGCGGGCTCGGACGAGAAAATCGTTGTAATGGTGCACGACTTTATGAAAGTGGTGAGCGTGAAGGTGAAAATTACAGGAAGTAATGACGCCTTAATAGAAGAAGGAGCTGCTACCCAAAAAGAAGGACAATGGGTGTACACTACTTCGAGCGCTAATAGTACGCTTTCGGGTAGCAAAATAATGGTAACGGCTACTGACCGCCCTGGTAATGTGTCTACTAAGGAAGTAACTCTTTAGTCGTTGTTCATTAGTCTTCAGTCGTTGGCATAGAGTTGCTTGTTGGCGGCTGAAGACTCACTTATTAATTACAAACCACTAAATCAAATGGAATTACTAAAAGAACATCTGCTGTCGTTTGTGGGGCTTGTACTATCGGGATTGGCTGGTTGGCTTTTTGGCAGACCTAAACAACGATTGGAATTGCAGCGTAGTGAATTGGATAATGTGGATAAGGCTATCCATATTTATCGGGATATGATTGAAGACCTTTCGGCTAAATATGCTAAAGCTATTGCTGACCTGAATGAGGCTAACGAACGCATTAAGGAACTTGAAAGGGTGATTAGGGGATTGATGCATCAAAAAAACTAATAAGAAATGATTATGAGATTGATAGAACGGGATTTTATTGCTAAATATAAGGATTTTGCGCTGGAGACGGAGCAAAAAACGGGGATTTCACATCTTTTTACCTTGGGACAGGCGTCATTGGAAAGTGGATGGGGATTGCACGCTCCTAATAATATGTTTTTTGGCATAAAAGCTGACAGGAATTGCCAAGAGGAGTTTCGGCAGCTGCTGGTTACTACTGAGGTATTGTCTGCTCCTCCTCGTATGGGTGATTTTCCTGAAATCATAAGTGTACGGAGGCGGCGCGATGGGAAATACAATTGTACGGTAAAGGATTGGTTTAGAAAATATAAGTCGGCGGAGGAGTGTTTTACTGACCACGCTATGTTTTTCTTTCGCTATAAACGTTATGCCCAAGCTCTTTTGGTAAGGGACGACCCGTACAAATTTGCTGATGCGATTGCGGCAGCGGGCTATGCTACTGACCCTCATTACGCTGAGGTGCTTAAAAAGAGAATTACAATAATTGATGAAAAACAATGATGAAAAGGGGTATTTTATTGATGGGCTTGTTGGCGCTGCTATCGTGCAGGGCTAAAAAGGAGGTGCAACAAATGGCTGTAACGGCTGAAGCACAAACGTTAGTAGACAGTATGGCGTGGGGTGGGCTAAAAACGCAACTGCAGGAGGTGGAGGCTATAGGGCGCGAAATAGATGAAGTGTGGGTGGAGCTATCGGCTTGGGACGATGGTATTAAAAAACGTGGTCTAAAGATTAGGCGTGAGCGGAAATTGCAAAATCAGAGGGCACTACAGAGGCAAGTTGCTGAAAAAGAAAGTGGGCAACGACTTTTTGGGAAAGCTCATCGGGTGGCTTATAACCATCAACAAAAGTCTGTAGCTGGGGGCGGCTGGTGGCAGCGACAGGGCTGGTGGCTGGCGTTGGTGGCGGTTGCTCTATTTATTATGATTAAAAAAAAGTAGTGTTGCGAGTGTGATTATTTGTATTTTTTTAAGTACTTTTGCGGTGGGTTGCTGAACAACTGCCTTGTTGTAAGGTTAGCCCTATTGTACAATTTTTTTGACTATTGAATTACATTAATGATAACTTATAAACTATTATGAAAATGGAGGCACATAAAGAAGAATGTTGTTGTGAACATCATCATCACGAGCACGAGCATCATCACGAGCACGAACACGGGCATCACCATCATCACGTGGTTGATTTTGAGAGTTTGAATCGGGCTTTTTACATAGGTATTGGACTTAACTTATTGTATACTTTTATAGAATATGCGGTGGGGTATAGAATAAACTCGCTGGCATTGCTTTCGGATGCTACCCATAACTTGAGTGATGTGGCGAGTTTGTTTATTTCGCTTATAGGAATGAAGCTGTCGCAAAAGGCTGCTACTCAGCTTTATACTTATGGCTATAAAAAATCGTCAATACTTGCTTCGCTCATCAATGCGCTGCTGCTGATGTATATCGTAGTAAGAATATGTATTGAGGCTTGTGAACGACTGGCAAATCCACCAGAAATGGTGGGTAGTGCGATTATGATTACTGCTTTTATAGGGGTGATAATAAATGCGGCTTCGGCATTTCTATTTTACAAGGGTCAGCATAATGATATCAACATCAAAGGGGCTTTTTTGCATTTGATGGTAGATGCTTTGGTATCGGTGGGTGTGATCGTATCGGGGGCAATAGTGTATTTTACGGGTTGGCATATTGCAGACCCTATCAGTAGTTTTATAGTGGCAATCGTGATTTTGGTATCTACTTGGGGTTTGCTGAAAGAGAGTATGAAGTTGATTTTGGACGGGGTGCCTTCGGGGATTGATAGTGAGGAGATAAAACGCTGCCTAGAGTCGCACCCTATGGTGCAGGCGGTGCATCACATTCACATTTGGGCTTTGAGTAGTGACAAGAATGCATTGACGGCTCATATCGTACTGAAAGAGTGTGTGAATACGCGGGCTTTTATGGAAATAAAACACGAACTGAAGCATAGATTGTTGGAATTGCACATAGCGCATACGACTCTTGAAATAGATGCTCCTGACTGCCATTGTGAGGAAGAAAAGTGCGAATAACAAATAAAAAGTGAAAATTTAATACTATAAAATTATGACCTCTTCGTATAACAAAATTTTTGAGAACAATCGGGAATGGATACGCAGGCGTAAGGCTGAAGACCCACATTTTTTTGAAAAATTGGCGCGCACTCACAATCCTGACTATTTATACATAGGCTGCTCGGACAGTAGGGTGGCAGCGGAAGAGTTGATGGGCTTGGAACCTGGTGATGCTTTTGTGCATCGCAATGTGGGGAACGTGATAAATGGGTTGGATATGAACTCGACTGCCGTGATACAATACGCGGTGCTGCACCTGAAGGTGAAACATATAGTGGTGTGTGGGCATTACGGTTGTGGAGGCGTGAAAGCGGCGATGCAGGCTAAAGACTACGGGCTGCTGAACCCTTGGCTTCGGACAATACGAGACGTGTATAGACTACACCAAGAGGAATTGGACGCTATTGCAGATAACGAGGAACGTTATCGGCGCTTAGTGGAACTAAACGTGCAAGAACAGTGTGTAAACATCATAAAAATGGCAGTGGTGCAGGAAAGTTACTTAGCAAACCGCTCGGTGCGGGTGCACGGCTGGGTATTTGATATAAAAACGGGCGAACTGAAGGACTTGCATATAGATTTTGAGGGTATTTTGAGCAAAATACAGAAGATATATAACCTATCGGACGAGGAATGGGTGTTATATAAGTCTTAAAAGTTGGGATTTTGTACTAAAATGATGAAATAAGACGATGAGCTGGTGAAATTTGGCTCATCGTCTTATTAATAAATAGGGGATTTATTGATTTGCTTGCTTTCTAATTAATATTGGAAATCATTGAAAAATAAGGGATTGTTAAAATTAAATATATTTTTTTGAAAAAAAGTTTTGTGTATGTCAAAAAATTATATTAATTTTACGGCGAATTTAATTGACTTACCATAAAGCCACTTACGTAGACTTTTCCGTTAAGCCCAAAATTACCTGATTATGAAAGACCCATTATTAACCCCATACCGTCATATTATTGACGGGCGCTATGCGCATTACCAGAGTGTTGCGAAAACAATGCAAGGAGATGCGGCGTGCTTATCGGATAATTGCAACTCGCACTTGTACTACGGGTTGCATTTTGATGGGCGAGAATGGGTTTTGCGCGAATGGGCTCCTAATGCCACTGCCATTTACCTTCTGACTGACGGCAATGACTGGCAAAAAAATAATCACTACGCTTTTAAAAAACTTAATTCTCAAGACTGGGAATTGCGCCTTGCTAAAGAGGTGCTACAACACAACCAATTGTACAAACTGTTAGTGGAATGGGACGGCGGTGCTGCCGAGCGTATTCCTTCACACACTATTCGTGCTGTGCAAGATGATTACACAAAAGTGTTCAGTGCGCAAGTGTGGTTGCCGCCTTACCCTTACAAATGGCGGAATAAACGCCCTATTCCTGAAGCACATCCGCTAATATATGAAGCACACATAGGGATGAGCACAGAACACCAACGGGTGAGTACATTTATAGAATTTAGGTTGTATGTATTGCCCCGCATTGCTGCCTTGGGCTACAATACGATACAGCTGATGGCGATACAGGAACACCCCTACTACGGGTCGTTTGGCTACCAAGTGGCTAACTTTTTTGCGGTAAGCTCACGATTTGGTACGCCTGAAGAACTAAAGGAGCTGATAGATGCTGCTCACGGCTTGGGTATCTGTGTGATTCTTGATTTAGTACACTCGCACTCGGTGAGTAACGAGGCTGAAGGGCTTAGTAAATTTGACGGTACGGACTATTTGTACTTTCACGGTGGGGAACGGGGACATCACCCTGCGTGGGACTCTCGCTGCTTTGACTACGGCAAACCCCAAGTGCTGAACTTTTTGCTATCAAACTGCAAATATTGGCTGGAAGAATACCAATTTGATGGTTTTAGATTTGACGGGGTAACGAGTATGCTGTACTACGACCACGGACTGGGGAAGGCTTTTACCAATTATAGTTTTTACTATGACGGCAACGAAGATGATGATGCCATAGTGTATTTGACACTTGCGAACCAACTGATACACGAGATTTATCCGAAAGCGATTACAATAGCTGAAGAGATGAGTGGTATGCCGGGTTTGGCATCGCCTATAAGAACTAAAGGAATGGGCTTTGACTACAAAATGAGTATGGGCATTCCTGACTATTGGATAAAATTACTAAAAGAGGTGCCTGATGAACAATGGCACGTGGGAGATATTTACTACGAACTGACTAACAAGCGGGCTGAAGAGAAGACTATTAGCTATGCGGAAAGCCACGACCAAGCCTTAGTGGGTGATAAGACTATCTTTTTTAGGCTGACGGACAAGGAAATATACACTGGAATGGGGGGGGTTGACCAGAGCCTTATCGTAGAGCGGGCAATAGCCTTACACAAGATGATACGCCTTGTAACGATAGGCACTTGTGGGGGTGGTTACCTTACTTTTATGGGCAACGAATGGGGACACCCTGAGTGGATAGACTTTCCGCGTGAGGGTAACGGCTGGAGCTATAGCCACGCAAGGCGCTTGTGGAGCCTTGTAGATAATCCTGATTTGAAATTTAAGCACTTGAATGCTTTTGACAAGGCGATGATACACTTGGTGAGAGAAACGAGTATGCTAAATTATGAGCCACAGGTGCTGGTGCGAGATATTGAACGGCAGCTATTGGCTTTTGAGCGAGGAGGGTACTTATTTGTATTCAACTTTAGCGGTAGCAACTCGTATAGCGACTACCAATTTGAGGTGCGCCCAGGAAAATATACTATTGCCCTGAATAGCGATAACCCTACTTATGGTGGTTTGAACCGATTGGAAGAAAATACAGAACATTTCACACAATATAAAGAAGGGAAAAATCTCATATCAATATATATCCCCTCACGCGTAGGAATGGTGTTGAAATGGCAGGAGTAAAAAAGAAACTTCGCCGTGGGGGGTATTTTTATAAGAACGGATATAATGAAGATGTAATAAACGAACCAATAACTAAAGTATCTATTTATGAGTTATTTATCATTTAAAAAAGACCAGCTTATCAACCTTGAATACTCACTGAACAAGGAGTTTTTGGGTACGAATAGGGGTGGGGGTTATTGTTCCTCAACTCTTGTGTTTTGTAACACGCGTAAATATCACGGGCTACTAGTAGTGCCACTTGAGAATTTTATGGGTGAGAATTATGTAATGCTTTCGTCATTGGACGAGACTATTATACAACACGGGAGAGAGTTTAACTTTGGGGTGCATAAATATGAAGGTGTGTATGAGCCACGAGGGCATAAATATATAGTAGATATTTCATACGAAAAGGCTTTTACGGTAACCTACCAAGTGGGGGGCGTATTGCTAAAGAAAGAAATACTAATGATGCACCACGCTCCGCAGGTATTGATTCGGTACACTCTATTGGAGGCGCATTCGGCTACTAAATTGCGATTGAACCCGCTGTTGGCATTTAGAGAAATACATTCGCTAAGCAAAGCTAACGATGCGGCAAATACTGAAACTGAAGCGATAAAGGGTGGGGTACGCGTAAAACTATACGCTGCACTTCCGCACTTATACTTACAGACGAGTAAAAAGGTAGATTTTGTAAATCAGGCGTATTGGAATTACAATGTTTATTACACCAAAGAAAAAGAGCGTGGTTATGACTACCAAGAGGATTTGCTAAGCGTAGGCTACTTTGAAATGAGCTTGAAAAAAGGTGAAAGCATCGTATTTTCGGCAAGCTTGGAAGAGGCTGATAGTAGCAAATTGGCGAAAGATTTTGAGAAATACCAAAAAGAACGCCAAGAGCGCAACACGGCAGAAGAGTGCTTGCGATATAGTGCTTCGCAGTTTTTAGTAAATAAAGCGGGAGAAACACGCATCAAAGCGGGGTACCACTGGTATAAATTTAATACTCGCGATACTTTTATAGCTTTACCAGGGATTGCGCTATCGGGGAAGACGGATAAGATTTTCAGTGAGGTTATTACTTCGGCTCTTAAATATTTTTACAATGGGCTTTTTGCACGACAAATCAGCACGCACGTGAGCAATCCTGTATTTGATGCGGATACTTCACTTTGGTTTTTCTGGACTTTGCAGCAATACGAAAAAGAGGCTGGCAAGAACAAAAAACAATTGTGGAAGGAATATGGTGAGGTGCTAAAGGCTATACTTGAGGCTTACCGCAAGGGTACGCGCAAAACGATGCGAATGGATAGCAATAGCTTGCTATGGACAGATGATGTTACCCGCCCACTAACTTGGTTTGACGCTGAGGGTAATTACGGGGCTATTGTGCCTCGCAATGGCTATGTAGTGGAGGTGAATGCGCTGTGGTACAACGCTGTATGTTATGCTGTAGCAATGGCTGAAGCGGCTAAAGACAAGGCGTTTTTGGCTGAATGGGCTACCGTAGGGGCACAAATTGCTGATAGCTTTAACAATGTATTTTGGATAGAGGGCAAGGATTATCTTGCTGACTATGCGAACTTTACTTACCAAAATACGGATGTGCGCCCTAACCAATTATTTGCTTGTGCGCTAGACTATTCGCCCCTAAACGAAAAGAGACAACACAAGGTACTGACTATCATTAAGCAGGAATTGCTTACGCCACGTGGGTTGCGCAGCTTGTCGCCTAACCACCCGCGTTATGAAAGCGAGAGTGTGGGCAATGTGATTGCGCGAGATAAGGCTACCTTTAATGGTGCTGCACACCCTTGGCTTATTAGTTTTTACATAGAGGCGAGCTTGAAACTATACGGCAAGGCTTATATAGCGGATGCTGATGTTATTTTGGAGGACTTTGAAGATGAGCTGAACGCACACGGAGTGAGTTGTATTTCGGCGATTTACGATGGTAACCCACCTTTCCAATCGCGGGGATGCATATCGAAGGCGAAGAATGTGGCTGAAATATTGCGCTGCGAGTGGCTATTGGAAAAAGCAAAAGGGGAAAAATAATGAGTTTTAGTAATAGTTTAAAACTGTTAATTATATGAAGAATGTGAGAGTATTAATGTTTGGGTGGGAATTTCCGCCACACATCAGTGGTGGTCTTGGCACGGCGTGCTTGGGGATAGCCCAAGGTCTTGCCAAAAATGATGTAGAAGTACTATTTGTAATGCCAAAAGCCAGTGGTGATGAAGATGCGAGCGCGGCGAAAATTATCAATGCGAGTGATGTGGAGATGCTACAAAATACCGAGAAGATTGAGGATTTTTGGAAACATATCAACTTTATGGAGATAGGCTCTAACTTGGTGCCTTATCTTGACCCAGAGACTTTTGCGCGTGAGCGTGATGCTTACCTAAAAGCGGGTGAAAACAGGGAACGCATATCGTACCACAACAAGTTTCAGTTTTCGGGTAAATACGGAGCGAACCTGATGGAAGAAGTATACCGCTATGCTTTGGTGGCGGGTACTGTGGCTAAGAATTACGATTTTGATGTGATTCACGCTCACGATTGGCTGACTTATAGCGCAGGGATGATTGCTAAACAGCTATCGGGCAAACCGCTGATAGTGCACGTGCACGCTACTGAATATGACCGCGGTGGCGAATATAACCGCAACACTTTGGTATACGATATTGAAAAGCGGGGTATGGAGGCTGCCGATGTGGTGGTAACGGTAAGTAACTGGACTCGTAATATAGTAATAGAAAAATATGGCATTGCTCCTGAAAAGGTGATCACAGTGCACAATGCGGTGGACTTTAAGACTGATACAGAGGAAAAAGAGGAGCGCGGCATTAAGGATAAGATAGTAACTTTCTTGGGACGTATTACCTTGCAAAAGGGTCCTGAATACTTTGTGGAAGCTGCTGCGAAAGTACTAAAACGCGTGCCTAATGTGCGCTTTGTGATGGCTGGTAGCGGTGAAAAGATGAACCCTTTGGTGCGCCGTGTGGCACAATTGGGCTTGGGCACGAGGTTTCACTTTACGGGCTTTTTGCGCGGAAATGATGTGCAACGAATGTTTAGATATAGCGATGTGTATGTGATGCCATCGGTATCGGAGCCTTTTGGGATATCGCCATTGGAGGCTATGCGCTCGGGGGTTCCTACTATTATATCGAAACAATCGGGGGTAGCGGAGGTATTGGATCACGCAATAAAAGTGGATTATTGGGATATAGATGCGCTTGCTGACGCTATTTATGGGGTACTGACTTATCCTGCCTTATCTAATCATATGCAACGTGAGGGTTATAACGAAGTGAATGAACTTAAATGGGAAAATGCCTCACTGAAACTTAAACAAATTTATCAATCAATCACACAAAAAGAAGAACTATGAAAAAGTCGATTTGCATTTATTTTCAAATTCACCATCCTGAACGTCTTAGAAAGTATCAATTTTTTGATATAGGTAAGAAACATAATTACTTTGACAACTATATGAATCGTTCTGAGCTTGAAGATCTTGCTGAGAATTGTTATTTGCCAGCTAATGGGTTGCTGCTAGAGCTGATAAAGAAATATGAAGGGAAGTTTAAAGTAGCTTTTTCGATTTCGGGCTCGGCAATAGACCAATTTGAGATGCATACTCCAGAGGTGTTGCGCAGCTTTAAGGAATTGGCAGACACGGGTAATGTAGAGTTTTTGGCTGAGACGTATTCGCATTCATTGGCTTCATTATCGGAAGATACTGATGAGTTTGAACAACAAGTAAAGCGCCACGCTACGGCTATAAAACAACTCTTTGGGAAGAAACCTGTTACCTTCAGAAATACATCGCTTATATACTCGGATAAGATAGGTGAGCGTGTGGCGAAATTGGGCTTTAAGACTATGCTTACTGATGGTGCAAAACACGTACTTGGGTGGAAGAGTCCGAATTTTGTATATAAAAACGCAATAGACGACAGCTTGAGCTTGCTGCTTAAGAATAGTAAATTGAGTGATGATATAGCGATTCGTTTTTCGGATAAAAATTGGAGTGAATATCCTCTTACTTCGGAAAAATATGCGCATTGGGTATCGGAGAGCTTGAAGGAGACTGATGTGCTGAACTTGTTTATGAACTACGAGGTAATAGGGCATTACCAACGCAAAGAGAGTGGTATATTTGAATTTTTGCGTTATTTTATAGCGCATATAATGGAAGATAGTGCTAATTATCAGTTTTTATTACCTAAAGAGGTAGCGAAGAAATATCCTGCGAAAGATATTTTGCCTGTTCCTTACCCTATATCGTGGACTGATGAGGAGCGTGATATTACTTCGTGGATGGGTAACGAATTGCAAAAAGAGGCTTTTAGTGAGCTTTTTAAAGTTCAGCCTTTGGTGAGGAAATTGAAGGATGCGGACTTGATAGACGATTATAGTAGGTTGCAAGCAAGTGAACATTTTTACTTTATGCGTACGAAACTATTTTCGGGGGCTGATTACCATAAGTATGTACTTCCGTATGACTCTCCTTATGAGGCTTTTATCAATTATATGAACGTATTGAGCGATTTTATTGATAGGGTAAAGCATTATAAGGAAGCCTCGAAATAAGGAACTTAATAACGTATTTAATAATTAAAAAAAACAGACAAAATGAAATTAGAGAATCAAAAACTTGTGAAAGAGAATCTCCGTGAGGAGATTGTCTTGGATGATGTGGGAGAAATGTCTGGAGTGGGTAGCGCTTTGGACACCCGTAATAATGCGACAGAGAGAAATAAGACTCACTTGAGCAGTGAGGAGTTTCTGTATGCGAAAACAATGGAAAAGAAGCAGCCTCATAATAAGGATGAGGAGGGGCTAATGAACAATCAGATCTATTTGCCTTAATATCAAGTAGGAAGGATTAAAAGTGGGGACTGCTAACGATTTTTCTTTTCGTTAGCAGTACTTTTTTGGTAATACTTTCTTATCTTTGCACCTCAAGAAAAACAAAAAAATAATAATTACTATGGGTATTTTTGACAAGCGAGAGAACTACAAACCCTTTGAATATCCAGAGGTTATGGAGTTTGTAAACGCTATGCACCAGTCGTTTTGGGTGCACTCGGAGGTGGAATTTACTGCCGACATTCAGGACTTTAAGTCGAATCTTAGTTTTAGTGAGCAGGAAGCGGTAAAGCGAGCTTTATTGGGTATTGCTCAGGTAGAGGTATCGGTAAAGACATTTTGGGGAGATCTTTACGATTTGTTCCCAAAGCCAGAATTTAATGGTTTGGGGGCTACTTTTGCTGAATGTGAATTTCGCCATAGCGAGGCTTATGCGCGCTTGTTGGAGGTATTGGGCTACAACAATGAGTTTGAGAACTTATTAGAAGTGCCTGTATTTAAAGAACGCAGTGGGGTGCTGAAGGAGTATCTTGCTAAAAACCGCGAGAATGCTATGGAGCGTATTTTATTCTTTACGCTTATCATAGAAAACGCTTCACTTTTCAGTCAGTTTGCTACTATATTGTCATTTACGCGTTTCAAGGGGTATTTGAAGAATGTAGCGAATATTATTGCTTGGACATCGATAGATGAGCAACTTCACGCTAATGCGGGTATTTATATACTGAAAAAGATTTTTGAAGAAAAGCCAGAAATGAAGGCTAAGGCAGAAAAAGATGCTACAGAGTTTATCAGGAACTACATTTTGTTGGAAGATAAGATGCTTGATTGGATTTTTGAACAAGGGGAGTTGGATTTCTTTAGCAAAAAGGACTTGTCAAACTATATGCGTTACCGCTTAGATGATTCGCTTACCCAGTTGGGATTGGGCAAGCCTTTTAACATCAGTGCTGATGAGGCTAAACCGATGCTTTGGTTTGAAGAGGAGGTTTTTAGTAATGAACTGGATGATTTTTTTGCAAAACGACCTACAGCTTATACTAAACACGATAAGAGCATCAGCGAAAACGATCTTTTCTAATTATGGATGAAGCTTTTATAAATAGATGTATTGAATTAGCATATAATGGTTTAGGCACTACCTACCCCAACCCTTTGGTAGGTAGTGTTGTTGTTTATGAGGGTAGGATTATAGGCGAGGGATGGCATCAGCGTTCTGGCGAGGGACACGCTGAGGTGCGCGCCATAGCTTCGGTAAAAGAAAAAAACTTGCTGCCTTATAGTACGCTATATGTGAATTTAGAGCCTTGTTGCCACTACGGAAAAACGCCGCCTTGTACGGAGCTTATCATTAAGCATCGCATTGGGCGTGTGGTGATTGGTACTACTGATCCTTTTGCGGCTGTTGCGGGCAAGGGTATTGACCAATTGAGGGCGGCAGGGATAGCTGTAACTGTAGGTGTATGCGAAGCAGAATGCTTGGAACTAAATAAGCGTTTTTTTACCTATCACAACAAGCAACGCCCTTATATATTTTTGAAATGGGCACAGAGTAGTGATGGCTTTATAGCACCCGCTCACAAAGATGAAGTTGCTCCTCACTGGATTAGCTGCGCTGAAGCACGACAATACGCTCACCTGATGCGCAGTCGTGAACAGGCTATCTTGGTGGGGGTGAATACGGTAATTGCTGATAATCCTTCATTGGACACTCGTGAGTGGTATGGACATAATCCGTTGCGCGTGATTATAGACCCTTACTTGCGTAGCCCTAAAAACTTCAAAGTATGGAATGACTCGCAACCTACATTGTTTTTGGCTGACAAACAACATTGTACTTTTATAGCTGAAAAAGAGCTTAAAAATACCGAAGTAGCTTTGATAGATTTCTCGGCAGATGTTTTACCGCAGCTGTGCAAGGTGCTCTACCAAAAACAGATACAAAGTTTGATAGTAGAGGGGGGCAGCTATACCTTGCAGGAGTTTATTAAAAACGGACTATGGGATGAGGCTTATATAGCTACGGGCAAAACTGTACTTAAAGAGGGGGTAAAAGCACCTTATTTTTCAGAAGGCATAAAAAAAGAGGGGGCTACAAGTTATTATCAGATTTATAAAAACAACAAACAAAGAGGGTGAAATGTACGATTGTATTATCATTGGGGCTGGATTAGCAGGGGTTACTTTGGGTCATTTTCTTGAGAAAAACAAAAAAACTTTTTGTATAATTTCCGACCACTCTCAGCCTACGAGTAGAATTGCAGGAGGGGTATATAACCCTGTGGTGCTGAAGCGCTTTACCCCCATATGGCGCGCCGATGAGGTGAGTTCGGTAGCCGACAGTTTTTATACGGAAACAGAAAAAGCAGCTGGCTTATCGTTCAGAAAAGCATTGCCTGTATGGCGCAAATTTGCTTCGGTAGAAGAACAAAACAATTGGTTTGCCGCTGCCGATAATCTTGTACTACAGCACTATTTAGGAGGGTGTATATTGTCATCGGGGAATAGTGCAATACCAGCGCCTTTTGGACTTGGCGAGGTACTACATACGGGAAGATTGGATATAAAACTATATCTTGATAACGCACTCGCTCAATGGCAAAAACAAGGGATATATTATGAGCAAACATTTGATTATGAACTATTGCAATTTTGCGAAGAATATGTAGTTTATAAAGGTGTAGAAGCTCGCAATATAGTATTTTGCGAAGGCTGTGGTGTTGCTAATAATCCTTACTTTAAAAATGTGCCTATGCGCCCTTGCAAAGGTGAAACGCTTACTTTTTCCGCACCTGATTTGAAGCTTAACAATATCCTAAAAAGCGATGGCGTTATCATTCCGCTGGGTAACGACCTTTATACTGTTGGGGCAACCTACGACCCCGAAGACCTTACAGAATGTATAACCGAAGCGGGTCGTACGGCTCTTATTGAGAAACTAGAAAAGATGATATGCTGCGATTATGAAGTTGTTAGTCATCAGGCAGGCATACGCCCTACGGTAGCTGATAGACGCCCCTTGGTGGGGCAGCACCCAATACACACCCCGCTATGGATATTAAATGGCTTAGGCACACGCGGAGTGCTCAACGCCCCCTTATGTGCCCAAGTTCTATATAATGCAATGTTCCAAAAGATTGATATTCCCCAAGAAATGAATGTAAATAGATTTACCAAACGACTAAAAAAATACCTCTAATAGCTATTGTTTTTGTCCTTGTTCTTATTTAGCAATCTCTTCTTGATAAAAGCATTCAAATCCTTTCCTTTTACCGAATAAGTATTGAATAGCAGTAGAGGAGTAATTACCCCAAAAGCCAAACACATCGTTATAAAGCCTGTTTGCAAGCCCAATTTTATCGTTTCATAGATAAGGGTAAGGGTTTCCTCCTGTGGGGTTTTTATCGTAACTATTTTGATAGTATTCATCATAAACTCGTAGCCGTATTTACCAGGTATCATATTGATAACCGCAGGAATGGTAAATACAATAGGAGGAGTATGCACCCTATGAGCAAAATACACTGCAAGCAAGCCCACTGCACAAGCCCCCAAAAAAGAAGTAGTAACAATCTGTTCGGGCATAAGCGTTGCCAAAAGTACAAACTTTATCCCCCAGCCTACACCACCTAATACCCCCGTAATCCAAAGAGCACGGCGCGGTGTGTTAAACAAAAGAGCAAAGCCTATAGATATCCACATCGACCAAAAAATACGCTCCGATAAACCTATAAATACATCAAGAAAATTCATAACCACAAATGTAATGCTAAATAAAAACCTACTGAAATCATAAATACCAGCATCGCAGCGTGCGTAAGTTTAGCCAGTCCCGATACTACAATTCCCGAAAGCAAATCTATAAAACCATTGATAAGCGGCACACCAGGCACCAACCACAACACACAAGCTGCCAATGCATTATGATACGTTTCTACCCCCAAATGCTTAAATACACTAATTACTGATACCGACACAAAAGCAGCCCACGCCCAGCATATATACACGTTAAATTTCTTAAGTTGCAGTAAGTATCGCCCCCATAGCCCTACTAAAGTAGCTATAAACGAAAGCGCAAACTCACCATAGCTTGCTTGCTGCTGACCAAATACATAAGCAAGCGCTCCACCGGCTACCGACACAAAAAACCACATCAAATAACGATTATAGTGCGGTTTAGCTTTAATAGTCTCTACTTGCTCCTCTATTTCCTCTATGGGCAATCCCTTTTCTATAGTCTCCCACGAAAGAATACTAATATCCGAAATAGCACTAAAATTCACCCCGTGATGCGATATAGTACGCACTATAGTTTCCTTTTCTTTAGTAGCCTTATCTGTAACAGTGAGTACGATAGCCGAATGCGAATAAAAATTCTCACAATGATAGTTCAATGCGTTCGATATACGCTCTACATTGCGCTCCACACGCCGTGTGTTAGCACCACTAGATATCAATAATTCATTAATCTCAGCAAATAATTTAGCTGCACGTACAATATCTCTCATTGTAATTTCTTTTTAATAAATAATAACACCACTATCCATAAAGCTATAGTAATCTTTTTCTGTAATAATTACGTGGTCTATAAGTTTCACATCAAGTGTTTTACCCGCTTTCCCCACCTTTTCAGTAAGTTCAAAGTCCTGTCGGCTGGGGGTTGTATTGCCCGAAGGATGATTATGCACCAATATAATCTGTACAGCACACCATTCCAATGCAATCTTAAAAAGCAAACGTATATCTACAATAGTTTCATCAATTCCACCTTTAAAAAGAGGAGCTTTATGAACTACCTTATTTGCACTATTCATATAAAGCACCCAAAACTCCTCGTGAGGCAAATCCCCTATTAGAGGTTGCATCAGCCTAAATACTGCCGAAGAGCTTCCTATTTTAGGCAAAGGCTCAGGACTTTCAGCACTACAACGCCTACCCAATTCAGCAGCCGCCAAAATAGTAATAGCCTTTGCCTGACCAATACCTTTAAACTGCTGCAATTGTTGTAGAGATTGCTTTCCCAACAACGTCAAACGATTATCTACCGAAGCCAATATACGCCTACTCAGTGCCACCGCACTCTCATTAGTGGTACCCGACCCCAGCAATATCGCCAAAAGCTCCGCATCACTGAGAGCCCCTTTACCACGTACCATTAGCTTCTCACGAGGCTTATCATCATCAGCCCAATCTTTAATATTCATAATTTTCAGTTTTTAGTGGTTAAATAGTTATCAGTTATGCTTTTGTTCCCAGCTTATTTGCTAAAAAGCTAACATAAAACAGCTGAAAGCTATGATAAAGCATTATAGGCAGCAAAAACAATACCTTATTGTCATCAGGCACACCCAGTACCATCATAAACAAGCTACCGTGTACCAGTGATTTCTTAGAACCGCAAAAAGTAGTAGTGATTGTGTCCTCACGATTAAAGCTCAGTTTTGCGCAAACCCACTGTAGCAGGTAATACACAATAAAGAAAAGTCCTACCACAGCTATAGCTATCACAACAAACATTACCAAAGGCACACTACTAAAAACCTTATTCACAAAGGCTAACGAAAAACTCTCATACACAATCAGCAAAATAATAAGCCTGTCAAATTTGCCAATGAGCTTTCCATATTTAGCAATAAGTTTTTTGCAAAGAGGGTTTAACAGCAGCCCAAGCACAATAGGCAAAAGTACCTTTAGTAGCAACTGCTGTACAATTGCCATCTGGTCAACCTCATTACTACTACCCCCCTCCATAAAAGGACGCATCAGCAAAGGCGTAGCCAAGATACCTATAAGCCCCGAAACCGAAGCATTAAAAATTGCCGAAGGCACATTACCACGCGCTATCGAAACCATCACCACCGAAGACGACACCGTAGAAGGCAAGCAAGCCAAAAAGTAAATAGAAAGCCATAACACATATAAATCACTACCTTCAGCCAACTTGTAAAATGGTAATACCAACAAAGGAAATATCACAAAAGTAGCCACCTGTACCAATACGTGTAAGCGCCAATTTCTAATATCCTTTAGTACCTCAGTAAGGTTCAGTTTAAGCCCATACAGCAAGAAGATAATCACTATCCCCCAGTCTATAAAAGCCCCCAAATCAAAATAAGCATTGTAATCCTCACGATAAGGGATAAGCCAACCAAAAAAAACCATCAGTAGCAAAAGCCACAAAAAAGCATTTTTCATAGTATTTTAATCGTAGTATTCTTCTACTTTTTCATATACGAGTTCAGGCTCCCAACCTCTATACAATAAATAGTTAGCCAGTTTAGCCTTCGCTTTATATACATTGCGCTCATTTATGGCATTATATTTTTTTTCAGCTACAGCCTCAAACACCTCCATATATTCCTCCTCATCAATCTCCTCAAGCCCAGCTTCAATAATATAATCACTCAGTCCGTGTTGTTTTAGTCCTTGTGTAATTTTATAGCGCCCCCATTTTTTTATCCTAAACTTTCCGCGAGCATAACTTCGTGCAAATCGTTCTTCATTCAGGAAATTATGCGTGATAAGATGCACAATAATTTCATCAATAGCCAGCGGAATCATTCCCATCTCTCGCAACTTTTCCTTCACTTGCCTATGCGACCGCTCCTGATAAGCACAATAACGCTCTAAGCGCCGTTTTGCTTCTTCAACACTATATACCTTATGTTCTTTATCCATAAAATATTTAAGTACAAAAAGAAGCTACCTACAAAGATAGCTTCTTTCTGATAAACAATTTTTATATGAATACTTTCACCAAACCCTCTTAGAAGATTGAAGCTAAGTCTTTCTTGTATTTTGAAAGCAAAGCTCTTGTCATACCAAGGTTTGCCTTTGTAGAATCTACTACCAAGTAGATGAAGTAGCTACCATTTGATGAAATATCAATAACGTGGATTTGATCTGTAAGTGTAATGATAATATCCACAATTCTTTCTTTAGATGCAAGACCTAAAACTTGAAGCGCATTTTGTTTTGCTTTCACTACTTCGAGGTTGTAAGCTGAAGCAAGGTTAGGGTCAAAACTGTTATCTACGGAATCAGAACCATATGAAACGCCTGAACGTACTTCAGTAACTGAAACAGCTACGAATCCAGGAACGTTAGTACGCATATCCTGAATAAATTTGTCTAAAATATTTGTCATTATTTTATGTTTTTAAAAATTATATGAAGTGCTCCCTTTAAAAAAAAGAGAGGCATCGAGCGGATTTGAACCGCTGTATAAGGTTTTGCAGACCTCCGCCTAGCCCCTCGGCCACGATGCCTTATTTTTTATTTCGGGTGCAAAGATATAGCTTTTTTTCAAACTAACCAAATTTTTCCCACTTTTTTTTAGAAAACAGATTCTAAATCTCTTTTGTATTTAGATACAAAAGCTCTCGCTAAGCCTACGTTGGTCTTCGTAGCGTCCATTACCAAGTAGATAAAGTAACTACCATTCCCAGCCACATCTATCGCGTGAATTTGGTCGGTTAGGGTAATTACAATGTCTTGTATTCTTTCTTTTCCGCCCAACCCCAAGGCTTGAATTGCCATTTGTGCAGCTTTAATTACCTCAAGGTTGTAAGCCGATGCAAGGTTCGGATCAAAGTTAGGATCTGCAGAGTCTGCTGCATACGAAACTCCCGAACGAATTTCAGTAACTGATACCGCAATGTATCCAGGTACATTCGCCTTTACATCGTGAATAAATTTGTCTAATACATTTGTCATTATAATGCTCTTTTTTATGGGTTAATAATCGTTTTACTTTTAAAAGAGTATGGTTGTTATGCTCTTTTTTCTTTTATTTTCAATACTACCTCTGCTACATCTCCTCCTATAGGCGGATTTATCTTAGCAACCTTCAATGTCAGCCCCTTTACCTGATGATGCTCTGCAAACACCCGCTTCACAATTCTATCGGCTACCACCTCCAGCAATTGCGCTCGCACTGCCATTTCTTCAACTACAATCCTATTCAAGCTCACATAATCCACCGTATCCTCAAGTGCATCTGTGCTACGCGCCTTGCCCAAGTCCGCAGTAACTTTTAGGTCTACCCTATAATCACTGCCTATTTGTTCCTCTTCCACAAGGCAACCGTGGTTAGAACGCACTCTAATGTTCTTAAGTATAATCTGTTCCATTGTCAGCTTATCGTTGCGCACATTTACAGTTACTAACCCCTTGGAAAAGGTCAAGCCCCAAGGTAATTACGTGTGTACCAGAGTTGTATCCTACAAGTTCATTAAGTGTCAACTGATATGAGTAAGCAAAATAAAACAATCCCTTTTTAAGCCCCGCCATAGGCCCAATATTTAAAGGTTTGAAAATTTGATCGTTTAGAGAACGGTAGTTCACACCCACCCAATAATAATCCTCTATATCCATCCAACGGAATTTCAAGTTAAAGTCGGTAGTAGAACGACTATCACTTTCGTAAAGTTGATACAAAATAGAAGGCTCAATTTCAAATTTGCTGCGTTTGTCTTGTTTGTAACGGTAGCCCATAAATACCATATAGTTACGCAACGCTTTAGGCTCTTCTCTGTAAAAACGCTCAATATCTTTGTTTAAGATGTTCAAAGCCGAAATGTTTACAAACACACTTTTGTAACGATAAAGCATTGCAAGATCGAAGTTGTGATTCACTGTAAACCTGTCATTGGTAACCGCCTGATCTCGTATTGATGGATTAAATTTATCAATGTTTATCTGAAAAGTATTAAGTGCATACGAAATACCAAACGAAACAAAGTGATTATCATAACGGTCAAGTGTAAGGTGGTGAGCAAAACTCACTTTACCCCCTTTTTGGTAAGTATGCCCGTTGCGGTCATTGTAAAGTGTCATACCTGCTCCACTTCGTTCACCCAATCGCATATCTCCACCAATAGACTGATAATCAGGCGCACCTTTTATACCTACCCATTGCGTAATCCCTGAAAGACGAATACGCACAAAGTCCCCGATACCCGCATAAGTAGGAGCTATCAAAAATTCACTGTCAGCCAAATATTGATTTTGCTGTGGTAAGTTGAGTTCTTGTGCAAATGTTTTCGCTTCAAAAGCACACACTGCCAAAAGTAACAATACTATTCTTTTCATTGTTTGATAAAAAATTAACTTTAACTATTTGCTTGCTAATCACTGCCAATTGCCCTCCCTATACTCCTATATAGTATATAAACACAATCAGCAAAATTTTCAGCAAATATACTTCTTTTTTTTGTGTTGCTCTACTTTTTTAGCGAATAAATGCGCACATTTAACATATTTATATTTTCATTAACACTTTTAGTCCTCTATTTTATAGATGTTGTATTGTCAATATTTCTCCTATTATAAAAAGAATAATTTATATAAATAGGTTTAATGTTGAAAAATCATCAGTAATCCATTAAAATCATTGTTTTTTCTTTATAGATAAAATCAAGAGGTTTTAAGTGTAGATACTAAGTGCATTTTAACTTTTTGGAAAGCCAACATTGTCGCTTTTCTATAGATGTGAAAAAGTTCTATTTTTTAAATAAAACAAGATATTCACCATAGCCTTCTTTCTGCATATCCTCTTTAGGAATAAAACGCAATGAAGCACTATTGATGCAATAACGCAAGCCTCCCAGCTGTTTAGGACCATCGTCAAACACGTGCCCTAAGTGAGCATCACCCAGCTTGCTACGCACTTCAGTACGTGTCATATGGTATGATTTATCTTCTTTTTCCTCTATAAGCTTTTTGTCTATAGGTTTTGCAAAAGAAGGCCATCCACACCCCGACTGAAACTTGTCTAGCGAACTGAACAATGGCTCCCCTGTAGTAATATCCACATAAATACCCTCACGTTGCTCATCCCAATACTCGTTGGCAAAAGGCGTTTCGGTAGCATTCTGTTGGGTAACAGCATATTGCTCCTTGGTTAGTCGTGAGCGCAACTCTGCTTCCGTAGGTTTCTTGAATTTTATAGGCTCAGGGTTTGCCTTTCGCGCTACCTCAAACAACTTTGTAGGGATATGACAATACCCACGAGGATTCTTATCCAAATAATCCTGATGATATTCCTCTGCCTGATAAAAATTCTTTAACGGACTTACCTCTACTACTATAGGTTTTTTATAGTTTTTAGCCAATGCAGCTATGGCTTCATCTATGGTCGTTTTCACTCCTGCATCTGTATAGTAAATACCAGTGCGGTATTGGTCGCCCACATCATTGCCTTGTTTGTTTAGCGAAGTAGGATCTATAGTTTTGAAATAGAGCTCTAATAACAATTTCAAATCCACTACCTGCGGGTTATAAACTATTTTTACAGTTTCTGCAAATCCTGTATTTCCACTGCACACCTCTTCATACGAAGGAGCGTGTTGTAATGTGCCATTGGCATAGCCCACCTCAGTGCTTATCACACCGCGTATCTGTTTGAAAAAGTGCTCTGTACCCCAGAAGCACCCTCCTGCAAAATACAAATTAGCAGTCCCCGAATTGGTTTTTTCAGCCTCTTTTTCTGCATTTACCTCCGTAATCATTTGTTGGTTATTATTTTCCATAATTTCATTTGAAGGAACCGCCTCCGTTTTGTTTTTATTAGTTGTATGTTGGCAAGCGCAGCCCAACAATAATGCTGCAAACGTGATAGTTACTAAAAAAATTTTCATTGTATATGTATAATGTTAATGTTTAGTGAGGAGGGGGCACCTCACTCTTTACACCTCAAAAATAGTGCCTAACACGTTTTTTTGAAAAATATTTTTAAATAAATCTTACCAACTGCCAAAATTTATATAAAAACTCTGGGAGTAATTCTTTTTGATTAACGACCGATGACTAACGACTAACCACTATTCTTGTTGTTACTTCGTCGAATACTATTTCTTCACCCTCAGGCAGGCTATCTACAAAAGTGATGCTATCAGTAAGGGTTTCATTCTTGATATAGGCTTCGTTGGCTGTAACGGCTGCTTGTAGGGCAGGCTGCGCTTGCAGGCGTATCTGTATGCGGTCGGTGATGTCGTATTCGTTGTCCTTGCGGATATTCTGAATGCGGTTCACTAGCTCGCGAGCAATACCCTCTTGGCGCAGTTCGGGGGTGATGTGAATATCTAAAGCTACCAATAGGCTACCAGCTGTGGCTACCAACCAACCTTCTATATCCTGAGTGCTGATTTCAACATCGTCCAAACTCAAAGTAACTGTTTTGTCGGGCAGTTGTAGGGAATAAGTTTGTGCTTTTTCAAACTGTGCAATTTCCGCTTGTCCAAACTCTTGTACTGCAGCGGCAATGGCTTTCATATCCTTGCCAAATTTAGGACCTAAGGTCTTGAAGTTTGGCTTGATTTGTTTCACCAATATACCTGAGGCATCTTCCAAAAGCTCTATTTCCTTCACATTCACCTCGTGCTTGATGAGGCTTGCTACCGCTTCTATTTCAGCACGCTCGGTGTCGTTAGCTATCGGTATCATAATTTTTTGCAGCGGCTGACGCACCTTGATGCTTTCTTTCTTGCGCAACGATAGTACTAAAGACGAGATAGTCTGTGCTTTCTGCATCTTGCTTTCCAATGATTTATCGATGTAGCTTTCGTTAGCTACAGGGAAATCGGTGAGGTGTACACTCTCTTTGTTTTCTTTGCCGGTAACGCTTGCCAAATCTTTGTAGAGGCGGTCGGCATAGAAAGGTGCTACAGGTGCCATCAGTTTAGCAATGGTTATCAGGCAGGTGTAAAGCGTTTGGTAAGCTGCTATTTTATCAGCTTCGTATTCGCCTTTCCAGAAACGGCGGCGCGATAAGCGTACGTACCAGTTGCTGAGATTCTCCTGTACAAAATCCGAGATAGCACGGGTAGCACGGGTAGGCTCATAATCGGCATAGAGGGCATCAACTTCTTTGATGAGTGTGTTGAGTTCCGAAAGTATCCAGCGGTCTATTTCAGGGCGTTCAGCCAGTGGTATATCGGCTTCGGCATAAGTAAAGCTATCGGTATTGGCATAGAGCGCAAAGAATGAATAAGTGTTGTAGAGCGTACCGAAGAACTTACGGCGCACTTCGGCTACCCCTTCCAAGTCGAATTTGAGGTTATCCCAAGGGTTAGCGTTGGAAATCATATACCAGCGAGTGGCATCGGCGCCGTACTCGGCAATGGTAGTGAATGGGTCTACTGCATTGCCCAAGCGTTTGGACATTTTTTGTCCGTTCTTGTCAAGCACCAACCCATTAGATACTACGTTTTTATAAGCCACGCTATTGAATACCGAAGTAGCAATGGCGTGTAGCGTATAGAACCAACCGCGTGTTTGGTCTACCCCTTCGGCTATAAAGTCGGCTGGGTAGGCAGTATGGTTTTCTATATACTCTTTGTTTTCAAAAGGATAGTGCCATTGTGCATAAGGCATAGCTCCCGAGTCGAACCATACGTCTATCAGGTCGGTTTCGCGCTGCATTGGTTTGCCCGATGGCGATACGAGCACTATGTTATCAACGATATTTTTGTGCAAATCTACCTTGTTGTAATTGCTTTCGGAGTTGTCGCCCACTACAAAATCCTTATAAGGGTCGGCAGTCATTACGCCCGCTGCAATAGCTTTTTGTATTTCGGCTTTTAGCTCTTCTACCGAACCGATGCATATTTCCTCTTGCTTATCGGCAGTGCGCCAAATAGGTAGCGGGATACCCCAATAGCGCGAACGCGAAAGGTTCCAGTCGTTGGCATTTTTTAGCCAGTTGCCAAAACGCCCTTCGCCGGTAGCCTTAGGTTTCCAATTGATGGTTTCGTTGAGGGCAAACATACGCTCTTTGAAGTCGGTAACCTTTACAAACCACGAGTCGAGCGGGTAGTACAGCACCGGTTTATCGGTACGCCAGCAGTGCGGATAGCTGTGTACGTATTTTTCTACTTTGAAAGCCTTGTTTTCTTCTTTTAGGAGAATCGCCAAGCTCACATCCCACGATTTTTCAGGAGCTTGCCCTGCCTCGTAATACTCATTTTTGATGTATTTACCTGCAAAAAGCTCAGGGATATTATGCCCTGTGATAAATTTTCCTTGCAAATCTACTAGCGGAATAAGGTTGCCATCGGCATCTTTCACCAACATTGGAGGGATATCGTAGGCTTTGGCAGCACGGGCGTCATCAGCACCAAAAGTAGGGGCAATATGTACGATACCTGTACCATCATCGGTAGTAACAAAGTCGCCTGCAATCACGCGGAAAGCTTGGTCGGCATTTTCGGCAGGAGCGCACCAAGGAACGAGTTGCTCGTAGGTAGTACCTACAAGGTCAGCACCTTTGCATTCGCCTAATATTTGGTAAGGAATCGTCTTGCTTTCGGGAGTGTAAGCTGCAAAGGCTTCGGCAGCGCCCTCTACAAACTTCTTGCCGAATTGTTTTGCCAAAAGCGGTTTGCCGATGATGATAGTAATCGGCTCAAAAGTATATTGATTGAATGTTTTTACGAGTACATAGTCAATTTCTTTGCCTACCGCCAATGCCGTATTAGAAGGCAACGTCCAAGGGGTAGTTGTCCAAGCGAGGATATGGATAGGTTCGGTAGCGTTGCCGAATACTTTGCTTGCCGCTGCTGCTAATGCTTTCACTTTGAATTGTGCCACAATGGTAGTATCGCTCACATCGCGGTAGCAACCTGGTTGGTTCAGCTCGTGCGATGACAAGCCTGTCCCTGCCTTAGGCGAATAGGGCTGAATGGTGTAGCCTTTGTACAGCAACTGCTTGTTGTAGAGCTGTTTCAAAAGCCACCATACGCTTTCCATATATTTGGGTTTGTAGGTGATGTAAGGGTCGTCCATATCCACCCAGTAGCCTATTTTTTCGGTAAGGTCGTTCCAGATGTCGGTATAGCGCATCACGGCTTCCTTGCAGGCTTTGTTGTAGTCTTCTATACTTATTTTTTTGCCTATATCTTCTTTGGTGATGCCGAGTTCTTTCTCTACTCCCAATTCTACGGGCAATCCGTGGGTATCCCAACCTGCCTTGCGTTTTACTTGAAATCCTTTTTGAGTTTTGTAGCGGCAGAAAATATCTTTAATAGAGCGTGCCATCACGTGGTGAATACCAGGCACTCCGTTGGCAGACGGCGGTCCTTCAAAAAACACAAACGGAGCAGCGCCCTCACGAGCGGAGATACTCTGTTCAAAGATATTTGAGGCTTTCCAAAAAGCCAATATTTCCTCAGCTACCTTAGTAAGGTCTAATTGTTTGTACTCGTTGAATTTCATATATGGGTTATTTTTAGTCGTTATGACGTTAGTTTGGCGCAAAGGTAAGAACTAATTAGCAAATTAACAAATTAGTAAATTAGCAAATTAGTAAATTTGTGTTGCGCTGACTTTCCTTCGCTCAACCTTCGCTCATCCTTCGCTCATCCTTCGCTCAGGGATGGGGCGATGTAGATAGATATTTTGTGCGTTATTATAGCGAGCCAATTGCTTCTGTCAGGGCGGCTACTTGTGCGGGGGTGGTAGCCCACGAGGTTATCAGTCGTATAGCAGTGTGTTCCTCATCAATGGTTTTCCATCGGTAAAACTCAAACTTTTCTGCTAATATATCAATGCTTTTGTTGGGCAAAATAGGGAATAACTGATTGGTAGTGGTGTCGGCTAAAAAGGGGTATCCTGCTGCTGCCAGTGCTTCTTTGATGGTCTGCATACGCTCATTGGCATAGCGTGCTAATGTGTTGTATAGGTCGTTTTGAAAGAGCGTCAGGAACTGTAAGCCCAATAACCTTCCTTTGGCTAAGAGGGCGCCTTTTTGTTTCAGATGATATTCAAATCCTTCTTGTAGGGCAGGCTTGTTGATAACAATTGCCTCTCCTAATAAGCCGCCATTTTTGGTTGCCCCTATGTAGAAAACATCGGTGTATTGAGCAAGGTCTTCCCATTGTATATCATTGTCCTTGGCGTTGAGGGCTGCTCCCAGCCTTGCGCCGTCCATAAAGAGCAAAAGCTGATGGGCTTGGCAACAGGCATAGATAGCTTTTAGCTCGGCAAGGGTGTATATTGTGCCCACTTCGGTAGCATTGGTAATGTATACCAATCGCGGTTTTACCTGATGAGGAAAGTTGGTATAACAAGTGGCGTAATGAGCGATGTCTTCAGGGGTTATCTTGCCATTGATAGAGGGGGCGAGGTGTATTTTATGTCCTACAGCCTCAATGGCACCTGTTTCGCTGTCGGCAATATGGGCAGTATTGTCGGCAATAACGCTTTCGTAAGGGCGCAGTAGTGCCGCAATTACTAATAAATTGGCTTGTGTGCCGCCGCTTACAAAGTGTATTTTGGCATTAGGGTTCTTTATTTTTTCTCTGATAAGGGCTTTGGCTTCTAAAGAATAGTCATCAAGTCCGTAGCCTGCTTGCTGGGTGAGATTAGTTTTCATAAGTGCCTCTAAGATAGCAGGGTGAGCTCCTTCGGCATAATCGTTTTTGAATGATATTTTCATTGGTAGAGAAGTATGTTTGTTTTCGCTGCAAAAATACAAAACAATTAGCAATTGACAATCTTATGTTAATTGTTTTATGCATTATACTTTCCTCGTTTCCAGATTTCTATTGAATTGATAATGTTTTGCCATAGGATATAACAACCGGGACCTACCGTAGAAAGGGGATGCAGATAGGTGGCGGCTATCCAGATAGCAAAGGCGGTGTTCTTTTGTCCTAAGGCTTGTCCTGCCTCAATAGAAGTGCCGAAATATTTACCAATACGCCTGCCTATGGCGTACTGCAATAGGCATATTACTAAGCCTGAAAGTGCAATAAGTAGTAAAAAAAATATACTGCTTTCTGCGTGGAAGATGTTCTTGAGGGTAGTGCCTGTTACAATCATCAGCGAGCAGCCCCAAAGGTAGAAAGATAGGTCGGGGATGTGTATGAGCCATTGGTGAAAGCGGTGGAGTAGGGGAAGGCTCTTGGTGAGCAAGGCTAATAGCATTGGTACAACCAGCACTAAACATACTTTTTGCATTATCAGCACAAAAGCACTCCAGAAGGTTATTTGTGAGGCGGGTTCTATCAGCGGGAAGCATAGCGGAATAAGCAGGGCACAGAGCAGATTGGAAACAAAGGTGTAGGTGGTCATTTGCTCTAAATTACCACCGAGTTTGAGGGTTACTACGGCTGCCGCTGCGGCACACGGACTGATAATACAAGCTAATACACTTTCTAAAAGTATCAGTTCCTTACCTATGATGCCCCAAAGGAGAACAGCTCCTACGCCTATGCCTACTAATAGGCATTGCACTGCTACCATCCACCAGTGCCAAGGTACGATGGCTATTTTCCTGAAATCGACTTTACAAAAAGTTACGTAGAGAATGAGGAACATAAACAGCGGCAGTATGCTGTTGAATATGGGGGCAAACCATTGCGATGCCTCCTCTAAGGCGGGCACGTAATAAAACAGCAAATACGCCATCGCCCCTATGCCCATTGAGAGAGGGAGCGTCCAGCTTTTTATAAATTGGAAAAGTTTCATAGGCTGCTAATTAAACCATATATCATTTGTAATATTCCTCTGTTTTACGGGGCAAAAGTACAAATAATTAGGAAATTAGGAAATTAGCAAATTGGGAAGTGAATAAAAAAGCTATGCTAAGCAAAGTTTTTCATAATCAATTTATTTTATTACTTTTGTGCCAGATTTATGTGTAGTCTTACCAAGTTTTTCGGTTGTTTTAACTTGCCTGTAACTTGCCGGAGTACTCTTTTTTTATCTGTTGATATTGAATATATATCTGATTTTCATATATTTAACTTATGTAATTTAACTTGCCGGTAACTTGCCGGAGAAGATTTTTTAGCTAATGGAGAACTTAGATTTACTTATAAAAGAATTATGCAAACAACCTAATGAATCTGGTTGGGTTGAGTTTAAGTAACACCTATGATGAAAAACTTAGAAAGATTGGAAGATCTTGTAAATATGGCAAATCAGGGGCTTTTAAGGAAGTCAGAAAGTGGTAAGCAATGGTTTATTACCGAAAAAGGAGAGGAAGAATTTAAACAATAATATATAGAAATGGTCGTTTTTCGGTCGTTTTTCGGTCGTTTTAACTTGCCGGCAAATCATCACTATCTTTGCGTCCTTTCATAAAAGCATACAAAAAATGAAGAAAAGATTGCCAAACGCCAAGAAAAACAAATCAAAAAGAAATTGAAAAAACTCAACAAACGCATTGAGGAAATTAGGAAATTAGAGAATTAGGAAAATCCCCGTTTGCTACAAGCGAGGATTTAGTTGTGTTAATAAATTACTTCTGTAAGAACAAGAGGTGAAGTAGGTAAGAAGTTGTAAAATAATCTATAGATTTATGATTAGTTAGTGAAATTTATTACTATAATAGATTGTATTAAAATAAAAAAATGTATTTTTGCATTCTAAATTTTTAATCTATGAAAGTTTCAGTAAAGAAAGATGTACATAATGGAAATCAACCTATTAGAGTGTTAAAATATAATATTACAGGCAGACTTGTAGATAGGGATAAAGAATATATTGAGAAATTACTAATGAATTCTAAATTGGATGATAAAATAAAATATCGTGGAGAAAATCTATCTTTATCTGAACGACAAACTCCTTTTATTGATGAAAATGGAACTATTAGTATTCACGAAACATTCCTTTCCTATATTTGGATTATATGTTATTATTTTTTTGTATTGTATGAAGAAATATTAGTTATTCCAGATGCTATAAGAATGGGAAAAAAACCGAGAAAAGAACACAATAAAGAATTATGTGAAAGAGCAAAAGAACTATTTGATTATGGTATATCTTTAATTAAAACCTACTCTGATTGGGATAAAGAGTATTTTCCTAATCCTGAATATTATGATAAAAATGATGAAGAAGGATGGTATATTGAAAGAACAAATGATCTATTTGTAGAGGTTATGAATTTTATTCTATATCACGAAATAGCACACGCAGAATTAGAACATATTAAAAAACGAAAAGAAAACAATTTGACAGATGATGATGTAAAAGAGATAGAACTTGAAGCTGATAGGAAGGCTGCTGATAGAATACTTCTATCTAAAGAAAGTCAAGAAAAGACAGAGTTATCTATTGTAATAGGAGTTGCCTCCTTAATATTCTTTAAAAATAATCTTAGTGGAGGGAAATGGCATCCTGATATTAACATCCGTTTAAATAATATAATTAATGTATTTGAACCTAATAATGAACACCCTTTTTGGGCTATATTATGTTTAGTTCTTAAAAATTGGAGTAATCAGTTTAATCTTGGTTTAGATGAAAAAGGAAGTTATGACAATTATAAACAGCTTTATAATCATCTATTGTCACAAGTGAGTTAATTATTTAGTATTAGCATTCTTTTTCCTACTAATTCCTGTGTAATCTCTACTATTTCTACCTGCCGAGAAATAAAGTAATGATATTAATGTTCCTATAAGCACTATAAATAATAATATATTATTGTACCATAATATTCTTAAGCTACCATTATTAGAAAAAAAATCTATAACCCCCATAATTATTATCATATATATAAAACATTCTCCATTTTCTTGTATGTTTCTTTCTTTTATAAGAAATTTATATTCCTCATACATTACTTTATTATCTTCAATAACAGATCTTTCCCTCATCTCATATAATGACATTTTTCCTTTTTCATAATAATCGCTTTTTGGAGGAAAAATTAAATTTCTAATTAAAATTATGAACATACCTATAAAATAGCAAAACATAAAACAAATTATAAATATAAGTATATTTATAATGTTAATTGATGTCCCAATAGTTTTGGTTATAGGATTATCTAAATACCATAAACTTAAAATATCTGCGATAAGAAATGCATAGCAAAATATCAATAATAAATAATATAAATATGATATGTTATCTAATGACTGTTTAATAATTCCTACAATGTTATTCATCATCTATAAAATAGTTTATTGATTTATGATTGCAAAGATACGATTTTAGAGTAAAATCATATATAACTTTTAATATTATTTTTTGAGAATAAGAAAAATAATATTTTTATTTAAGTACTATAATTTTAAATATATTTCATTTATGTGTATACTTTCATTCTTTATAAAACTTTCTAAAAAACTCCCATAACAACCCATTGCCCGCGAGAAAATGGTGTATTTATAAATATTTTAGGCTTTTTCCTACGGGAAAAAGCCTAAAATATTCGTTTTTCTATCTTTTTTCAAAATGCCAAAGGTTGCCTAAGTGATAAGTTAGCCTTTGGGAAAAATGCCACAAGTCCATAAAGTGTTTTTGTAAGATTTTTTCACTTGAAAAATACCTAAAACACCCCTTGCGTTGCTGTTTTTCGCTGTGCCGTTACCTAAAAAAGCATTTGTGCTATGCGTGGCGCAAGGAAAAACGCTTTTCTTTATTCTCTGTTGTTCATCGTCCAGCAGTCGGTGATTTTCCCGTCTTTAATTTTTAGAAAATCAGTACCTACTTTCACTGCTTTTTTATCTCCTAAGGTAGCGGTTACGCGCCGCTTCCTTCTTCAAAACATTCACTTCATTAATACCTATATGAAAACTATATAAAGGATATCAAGGAGCAAAACGATTCTGCTAATTCGTCAAAAGTTTGTGCAGTTGAGCGTTGAATGAGGGTAGTGAAAGAAAGGATGCCTTTTATATAGATGTTATTAGCTGAGAGAAAGTGATTTTGAGAGTTTTTCACTCTTTTTGTAATATCTTCTTAGAAACACAAATTATAAAAAAGGAATGGATTTATTCTTGAATATTTGTTATTTCTTGAATTATACTCATAAGCATTTTCTTTCTTTGATGTATAAAGTTTTCAAAGTTACTAAAATCAAGACTTATATTTTCAGGTATAATGTGTTCTTTAAGATTGATATTGTTATCTTTTACCCATTTTGATAAATCATCATCATTTTTAGATTTATTAACCCCTCCTTGTAATAATTGAAGGTTAAGAATAGAATTCCAATTTTCTTTATTAGTGTAAAAAATATATTTTTCTTCACTTTCAATTTTTTCTTTGCTTAGTTTTTCAAATTTACTCTTTGGATGTAGATGGTCTTGGTGATATGCAACAGTATCATAGTTAAAGTGTGAATATAGTAAAGCAAGAATAGTATAACAATTAGGAGACTCTTTTTGAGTTTTTAATAAATCATCAATTGCTTCAGTACTTAAAGATAAGCTTTTAGCATCATTAGTAGAAAATTCTTCCTTAATTTCTTTAAAAGGGAATTTTTTCAGAGAAAGATTAGTTTTTAATACTTTTCTTATACTAGAAAGCACACTATCAGAATGACCTCCAAAAACTCCTTTTAATAAAGATATACAAAGCCATTTTCTTATTGTTTTCTTATCATCTTTGTATTTATGTTCTTCAAGAATTTCATTTTCTAAATTATGATAGTAGATATAGTAAATAATGGGTATTACAGCATTCTTTGCTCTTAAATTTGCATCATTAAATCCCCATTTTTTTAGTAATTCAAATGATACTTCAATACATTTTCTTATACGTCCCCAATTTTCATCAAATTTTTCTACACTATCTGAATCAAAATTAGCTACTTGGAATTTTATATTATCATTGAATAATACTAAACAACATTTGAGAATAAAATCATCTGATATAATAAAATTATAGCTATAGATAGTATCTCTAAGTGATCTAAATTCTTCTCTTGTATCCCTATTCCAGTTGGCTGTAGTTATAGACATAAGAAGATTTGAAAAGCTTAAGGGTTCTCCTCCACTATTTGTTCTTATAAAAATATCTAATACAGTGTCTATATCTTGATTTTCTTCCTGATAATAATTAATTAATTTATCTTTAAATATCACTTCTCTAAGTTTGCGTAAAGTCTTCTTTGCAAAAGATTTATCTTTCCAAGAATGCTCATTCATATAGTCTTCAAGTTTATCTTGATCTTTATACAAATAAATGTCATTAACAAGAAAAAGGTCTTTTTCATTTTTCAATTTTTCAAAATCATCTAATGAAAGAAACTTAAAGTCATAATTCATTTGTTTTTCATCATCTAATGAGGGAGCTGAAAGATTTAAGTATAATTTTCTTGTGGGCATACAATCTGGATCGTCTTTCCATCTTTTTCTAGGCATTTTATAAGCATACGTGCCCTTTAAACCAAGGTATAAAGAGGTAAGTCTTTGTTGCCCATCAATAATTGCCATAAAATCTGGATATCCTTTTGTGTTTATATAAGGGTTTTCTTCTTTAAAAAAAGCTTTATATTCTTTTAAAAATTCATAGAATTTATAACTATTTTTTGTTTTTTCTGATGTGACGTTCCATAGCATAAATGAATTTATAGGATAATCCCTCATTATACTATCAAAAAGTACTTCTATTTGCTCAGTTGTCCATACAAACTTTCTTTGTATAGCGGGTAATAAAAATTTTCTTTGCTCTATATTTATAATGGCATCACTTATTGTAATAGGATATTTAAACCCACTTTGTGTAGTTTGTTCATTTTCCATATATTTAATAATTAAATTTTTAATCTTATAATATACCAATATTCAATAATATCTTTCTAGATGATTTTTTTGCAAAGGTAATGAATAATTAGCAAATTAAAAAAATCCCCGCTGATAGATTTTTCTTTCAGCGGGGATTTGTTTCTAATGTTTTTTTATAAACTCGGTAATTTCAGCGGCGGTTTTGGTTCGGGCTTCTTCGGTGGAGAAGGTGTGGTCTACTTGGGGGAGAAGTATTAATCGACTATTTTTATACCCTTGGTGGTAACGCTCGCCATAGGTGTAGGGGACTATCACATCCCAAGTGCCGTGAATAACGAGTACTGCGCCTTTATACTCTTTAGCGGTTTCGTAAATGGGAAGCGTTTGTGCTGTTACAACATAGTCCCGTCCCATACGAATTCCTCTGGGGAGGTCTACATATTCAGGAATATGATGAGGGTCGTAAGTAGCGCCTTGTGTGCTGCCGCGCAGGGCATCATCGCGCAAAACAGCCGCAGGGGCACAAAGAGCCACACTCTTGATGCTTTTCTTCAGCTCACCGGCTACCATCGAGGCTACTACACCTCCCTGAGAATGCCCTACGATACTGATGCCGCTCACCCAAGGGAGTTTCTGAGCATAATCTATCACCTTTTTGGCGTCTTCAATTTCGTTGAGTACGGTCATATCTTGAAAACGTCCTTCGCTTTTGCCACAGCCGTTGAAATCAAAACGGATGCTCGCGATACCCGCCTCTTGCAGCCTGTCGGCGATAGTGCGCAATAGGGGACGGTCTTTATCGCCACCAAAACCGTGACAGATAATCACCATTCGCGCCTTTTTGCCTTTCTCGATTTTAGGCATTTGCAGGGTGGCTGCTAATTTACCTTTAGCCCCTTGTAGGGTAAGGTCTTCTGTTTGCTGTGCTTTTACTGAATGTATCAATGCCATACATACTAATACTAAAGTTATAAAATTCTTTTTCATAAAGTGGTATTTAAGCTTTATTTTCAAAGCAAAAATACAACTAATTTCCAAATTTGCTAATTTGCTAATTTGCTAATTACCTCATACGCTCTGCCAATAGGAATTTCGGTCTCACCAATGTAAATAAATTGGTGGGTGTACGAACTGATGTGCTGTACATTCACCACGCAACTTTTATTGATGCGTACAAATAACGCAGCGGGCAGCTGGCTATGAATGTTCTTCAGGTTAATCCACGTAATGTATTTATCGGTAAAAGTGTGGATAATCACATAGTCCTTCAGTGCCTCTATATACAATATATCGCTATGAGCGATGCGGTAATTGCGTCTGTTAGCGCGAATACTAATACATTGTGTGTCAGTACACTCAAAGTCCGTTTTTTGCTGAGTGAGCAGTTGGTGGTAACTTTCGGCTTTGGCAACCGCTTTTTTAAAGCGCTCGGGGGCAATGGGCTTTACCAATAGGAAAGTTTTGATTCTCCATCTTTACAAAAGTACCGCTAAGAGCCACGCCCCAAACGGTAGCACGCTTATAGGGGTCTTCTTCAGCGGGTGCTTGTATCCATAGGGGTACCATTGCGCCTACCGAATAAATAGTAGCCGAACCATCGCCCGTATTCGTATCGGCTACGGCATCGTAGAACTTAGAATTGCCTATATACTCCGAGCCTGTCCGAAAAGTTTTAAAAGGCTGATTATCAGTAATGAATAAAAAAGAGGCTATCTTTTATCGGATAGCCTCTTATTATTTGGTGTTTTACCACAAATTTTGTATCTTTGTGGCTCCTAAAAAAACACTATGACAAAAATATCATTTAAATCTGAACCTGACAAATTTTTAACACTTTTTCCCGAAAATATTTTTGATAAAATAGATAAGAACCATCCTGCTAAACTAGTTGAAATGGTTGTTAATCAATTAGATATAAAAGATATACTTCAAAAATATAAGGGGGGAGGATGTTCTGCGTATCATCCTCGTACGATGATAAAAATAATCTTTTATAGCTACCTTTCTAATATTTATTCTTGCCGTAAAATGGCTCTCGCAGTTAAAGAGAATCTTCCTCTTATGTATTTGGCAGGTGGTACAACTCCTGATTTTAGAACTATTAATGATTTTAGAGGCAAAACTCTGAAAGATTCTCTGCAAAAACTTTTTGCTGAAATTGTAAAACTCTTAGTAAAAGAAGGTTATCTTAGCCTTGATATTCAGTATATTGATGGTACAAAAATAGAGTCAGCTGCCAATAAATATACTTTTGTGTGGAGAGGTTCTGTAGAGAAGTACAAGGAAAGGTTAGAAGCAAAAATTAATAAAGTACTTTCTGATATAGAAGATAGTATACAATCTGATAATCAAGAAATTAACAAAAAGGAACTTCCTAAAGAAATTAATGCAGAAGCACTTAAAGAGCAATTATCCCAAATCAATAAAAGGCTAAAAGAACCTACTAAAAAACAAGAAAGAGAGTTACAAAAGCTTCAAAATGAATATCTTCCAAAGTTAGAACAATACGAAAAAAGTTTAGAGATAATGGGAGATAGGAACTCTTATAGTAAAACAGATACTGATGCTACTTTTATGCGAATGAAAGATGATCATATGAAAAATGGTCAGTTAAAGCCAGCTTATAATGCTCAAATATCTACTGAAAATCAGTTCATTACTCACGTTAGCATCCATCAAACGCCAAGTGATACTACTACATTAGAAAGTCATCTAAATGGGTTTGAAAAGAATTATCAGAAACAAAGCAAAGAAGTTTGTGCTGATGCAGGGTATGGCAGTGAAGAAAACTACGAAATACTTGAAAGAAAAGGTGTTAAGGGATATATAAAGTTCAGTTTTTTTCATATAGAACAGAAAAAGAAGCAAAAAGAAGACCCATTTTTAGTTCAAAATATGTACTATAACCTAAAAGAGGATTATTATGTATGTCCAATGGGGCAAAAACTACGAAATGTAGGGAAGGGGAAGCGAATATCGAGTAATGGATATAAATCAGAAATTGCTTATTACCAGGCACAAAGATGTGAGGGGTGTCCGCTTAGAGGTTTATGTCATAAATCAAAAGGCAACCGAAGAATAGAGGTTAATTATCGATTAAATCAGTTAAAATCACGAGCGAGAGCATTATTAACCAGTGAAAGAGGTCAGTATCATCGTAGAAAGCGTCCGATAGAAGTTGAAGCAGTATTTGGACAGCTAAAAAGTGATAATAAGTTTAATCGGTTCACACATAGAGGTAAGGAAAAAGTAGAAATGGAATTTTTACTAATGTCAATTGGTCATAATTTTAGAAAATTATTGTCTAATAGGAAGAAGACCGCCCAATTGGAAGCAAAAACTAATAAAAACACACTAAAATCTTCTCAAAATACAACTTTTTTATTTTCTTACCTTTTACAAGCTGCTTAAGAATCCAAAATCTTGAATATTTTAGAAAATATAAAATAAAATCTTAAAAAAGAAGGCTGTCTTTAAAAGTTTAAACAAAACTTTTCGGACAGCCTCACTCACCACAATCAATAGAGCTATAAGGGTTATTGTATTTTTCACTGTAATGAAGATTTTAGTATTACAGAGGCAAAGGTAGTGCAAAAGGAATTACAAAGGGTAAAAAGTAGTTTTTTCTATACCAAAAACAAGTTTTGCTATACTAAATGTTGTTCTATGATAGTTCTCAGTTCTACAAGATCGAGGTATTTTGTGTAATCAAAATATTTCTTGGCGTATTTATAGTAGTTATCAATGGGAAAGTTAGGCAATTCTTTAGTGAGAGCTTTAGCAAAATCTTTTCCTTGGTAATACACTAAAAACTTCAGTTCATCAAAGAATGATTCTGCCTCAAATAGGGTTAAGAAGTCTTGCAAAGTAGCTTCAAAAATTTCTTTCGTCCATTGTTGTTGACTTTTATGAAGTTCTTTTTCAATCAGTTGCCAAGCATTAGTTTTGCAGGTATTTAAATCTAATACATTAGGTAAGGTGCCACTCCCTACTACCCAAGTAGTATCAAAACTATTAGCAAAACGCATTTTTCCTAAAGTATGTCTTACGGCTTGGTAGTATTGTAATTCTTTAGCAACCTTTATAAAAAGTGCTTTTACAGTGTCTTCAGTATTAAGTCCGTAGTTGTTTTTTTGTTCCTGAAGAAAATGGAAAAAGGTACTCACATCCAACAGATAGTTTTCAATGGTAGTGCGATAGCTGTAATAAGTTTTTCTATCAATAATAAGTTTTTCATCTTTAGGAATGGGTTTATCAAAATCTCTATCTCTAAAGAGAAGATAGAAATCGGAACGCACATTGCCATTTTTCTCTTGGTATTCCATAATAGCATTGGCACCATATTTACCACCAATGGGTTTGATAGTGATGTTGAGGTAACCATCGATTACTTTTTCAAGAATATCAAAGTCGTGGCTACCTCTTTTTCCTTCGCAGTATAGGTTGATAATTTTCATTAGTTAAGCTTAATAATTTGGTTCTCCTCAAACATAGTGGTAACATAATCAGAATGCGAGGTGAGTATAAATTGGTTATTGTGTCCTAATTTAGGCAAAGCACGTATAAAAGCCTGTTGCAGAGGGGCGTGCAGGTGCAATTCTATTTCATCAATAATAATGATAGAATTGTTGATGTTATATCGTGCGAAATCCATTAGAATAGGAAAGATAGCACGCTCACCAGCCGACATTTCAGAGAGTTCATAATCGTTCTTGCCATCGTTTAAAAAGAAATCAGGGGCAGTAGTCTTTTCATAAATATCAAAACGAGGGGTAGAACCTACGAATTTTCTGTCGGTAAAAACAATGCTATATAATTCTGATATTTTTTTGTAAAAATCAAATTCCCCAGCTTTTAGCTCTCGTCCTCTTTCAAGGGCGATGTGAAAACTATAAGCACTGGCTAAAAATGAGCGTATAGCGTCTAATTGAGAGGTTTCACCTTCAAACATATTGTTCACGCTATAGGAAGTGCGCTGCTCGGTATACCAATAGATATTACCAACTTTTTCAAACAATTTGCTTTTATCAGCTTCAAAGGCTGTAAGCTGTTTTGCGTACTGATAGCCTGAAAGTTGATAGGAATCTTTAGGGTTTTTAGTGAAAGGCTTTCCGTTTTCATAGTCAAAGAAAACTTTGATTTCTTTATTTTTGTTAGGAATAACTAACTTTTTTTCCAGTTCTTTAAGCCTTTCAGCATAAAGAATAGTTTCATTGAGTTCCTCTTCAGAAAAATGAATAGTTGCCTCTATTTTTAAAGGCATACGTCCTCCACTTTGTATAAACCTATATTCAAAGCCACTCCAATCAATATTTTCTACACTAAAGTTATTACGTGTAAGGGGGGCTATCATCATTACAATAGCCTGTAGCAGTGAACTTTTTCCAGTGCCATTATTCCCTACAATCAGGGTCATATCATTTATATCACCATTTTTGTGAAAAGATATTTTTTTATCTGCAAAGCGTTTGTAATTGTGAAGTGTTATCTCTTTTATTCTCATATTTTCTATATTCAGCTTATAGACTAGGCAAAGGTACAAAAAATATTCTTTTTTCCCCTTCCTATTTCCAATAATTTTTCAAGAGTAGTTTGCAGTACCTTATTTAGTTTGAGGTGCCACTGATATTGATAATCTACAACAGGGTCATTTTCATCATCTAAATTTCTCCCTACTGTTTGTATATAGATAATACCATTTTCTACATAATAATCTCCCATTGTATAACACTTCGTTGGTTCTGGAAAACGTTCTGTAAATTGATTCCTATATTTATTATAGTCTATCAATATCATTCTATTGAAATTTCCAATACTAAAACTAAGTTTTTTTTCTTCCAAAATAATTTCAAAATTCTCATCAATAGAGTTTTTTACTATTTTGGTTTCATTCTTTAGCTTTTGCACCAGCAGCGCCAAATCTATAGCTCCTTCCATAGTGGAGCAGTCCATTTTATATAAGGTTTTCCCTACTTGATAGGAGAAAATATCACCTTCTATAGTTGGATTTTCAATAGGTACTAAAGTTTCATCGCTATAAGGGGTCTTGTCGAGCATAATCTCCCCTTTTAGCAAACGAAAAATCTCTCCACCAAAATTGATATCCAACCAACCTGCTGATGGAGTATATTTTAATCGTATAACACTTGCTTTTTTTCTTATGGTTCTCATTGTAGTTTTATTTAAAATGGGAATACAGCTTTAAGTTTACCCTGCTGGCGTGAGCTTGTAGCTCGTGCCTTATCAATGAGGATTACAACAACACATCTGGAACATTACCCTTTTTCTAATCTAATTGATATGGGTATAAAAGAATTGATAAGTATTCTCTTTTTTCTACAGCCGAAAGCTCATTATAATAATCTTCCTTTTCTAATCTCTTCTCTATGCTATCTAAAAGCTCTTTTTGTCTTTGTTTACTTTGATATAGAGGAATAGGATATTCTTTTAAATTTTTTTTAAATATTGAATTGATAAAAGGACTGCCCTTAAATATATTTGCTTCTTCATCTTCGCAAGTAAATTTTATATAATGAAGTAGTTTAAGTAAAGCATTCATTTCTTCAAATGTTAATAAAAATTCAATTTCTTTCATATTATTAGAATATTTAGTGATATCTTTTCAATTTTTGTTGCTCCCCTGCTGCCGCGAGCTTGTAGCTCGTGCCCAACCATTAGAGTCGTGTACATAACCATAGAGAGCCATTCCTCCTAATAACCCAATAGGGTCTTGGGAGATATAGCTACCAGTTTCAGGAGAGTAATACCTAAAGCCATTGTAAGCAAGCCCTATTTCTATATCATAATATTGTCTTTGATATAAGAAATAACAAAAGTCTTTATCTCCTTTTAGTTTTCTTTATAACAAAATCTCTTTTTTCTTCTCTTTATTTATATCTGTATAGTATATTAATTTACTACTATACATACAATCTATATAAATTAGACTTTCTATTTTGC